>NZ_BGOW01000010.1 GCF_003851125.1 Sulfuriferula multivorans
GGTCAGTGCTATGGCAGCCGCCGCCTGGTGCATGCGTTGCAGGCGCAGGGCATGACCATGGGTCGGCACCAGGTGAGCAGCCTGATGCGTGAAGGGTCCTTCCAGGCAATTTTGACTTAGCGGTCGAGGGGCTCGGATGCTATCGCATCTCGCCCACACGAGGGTTTAATCAAGCGTTGCACTTGGGATTTGAACTCGCGGGCTCTATCTGGGCGTGCTCCAGTTGGAAATCCAGGCCTGTTCAGAGACTCTTGAGCAACGCTTTGGCCGCTTCTGCCTCGGGGAATTTCTGGGTGTCGGCGAGTAATTGTTCCAATTCTTTCCGAGCCTGGGTCTTGTCTCCGGTACGGACCAGCGCTGCGGCGTGGTGGTAGCGGAAGGATGCCACTTTGGGTGCCTTGGCAACGGCTTTGCTCAGCAATTCCAGACCGCGCGGGGCTTGCCCCTGCTTTACCAGAATCCAGCCCAGGGTGTCCTGAATGGCTGGGCTGTCTGGGGCAAGTTTCAAGGCCTGCTCGGCCGTAGCCAGTGCTCTATTGTCTTGTTCGCGCTCGTATAAGCCAGCCAGGTTATTCAGAACGAGTGCGTTATTTGGGGACTGCCGCTGGATTTCCTGGTACTGGGCGATGGCCTCCTTATTTTGGCCACGAAAAATGTAGTACTCGGCAGCGTAGGCTCGCACCACGTTGTCGCTGGGATGCTGTTTGAGCCAGGCGTTGAGGAGTTGCCCGGCAAGCGCGTTTTTGCCAACAAGAACGTAGACACGGTTTAGCTTGATGAATTCGGTCGATCCGGCACCTTTATCCAGCGCTTGCTCATAAGCCTTGATTGCTTGAGGAAAATGTTTCTGGGCAGTCTGAATATCGCCTTCACGGTCGAATCCCAATGGGGATTTGGGTTGTAGAGTCTGAATTTGGCGGGCAATCTGCAAAGCTGCTTCGAGTTTGTTTTCGGTCAGATTCAAACGGAGCAGTGTATCCAGAGTTTGCGACCGGTTCGGTTGGAGTTGTAGAGCTTTCTGTAAGCTTGTTCTGGCATCTGTCAGGTTCTTGTTGGCAATTTGGGCAAACGCTAGATGCAAGTAGGCATCTGGAGATTGCTCGTCCATTCTCGTTAGCTTAGTGAAAGTAACGATGGCGTTGGTTATATCATTGGTAGTCAGTTGTGTGGCGCCCAGCAAATTGAGTGCCCCTGGATTGTTAGGATTAGCATTAACCGCCTCTTTTGCTAAGGCCAATGCTTTCTGGGGTTGATTCTTGGTCAGGTAATACTGGGTGAGTGCGGCACGGGGTGGGATGGCTTCGGGGTGTGCTTTGGAAGCTTTTTCCAACCAACCGACGTAGGCATTTTCCTGTTTATTGATGGAGGCCAGCTCTGCCAGGGCCATCATGGCTTGTAAGTTGTTTTTATCAATGCTCAGGATGCTTTCAAAGCGTTTGCGCGCTGCGGCAGGGTTGTTCGCCTGTATATCAAGTTGCGCTAAATTTTCTGCTGCAGGGAAGAAATCAGGTTTGATCACCAGTGCCTGTTCGAAACTCTTGCGCGCATTGACCACGTCATTTTTGCCCAGATAGGCGCCGCCACGCAAATTGTAGGTGGTCGGATTATTAGGTTGTTTTTTGTCCAGCGCTGCGATGGCTAGCAGTGCGCGATCATACTGTTTGTCGCGTATCAGGCTTAGGATCAGCAGCGTGTCTGCATCGCGTGCACCGGGGCCGGTGCCGCTATCCAGCGCAGCGGCGGATCCCAAGTCTGCTAACGCGCGTTCTGTTTCGCCGCTGGCTAGGAGACTTACTCCTAAACCGGTACGAATAGCAGCATTTTTTGGGTCAATTGCGGCGGCTTTCTCCAGGAGTTGTTTCGCTTTCGTGTATTCCTGTTCCTGTAGATAAATACCACTCACCAGCGCCAATAATTGTGGGTCATTTGACTGTTCTGGATTAAGCGGCTGCAAGGTAATGAGTGCTTGTTTGTTCTGGCCGAGTTTGGATTGCGTGACAGCTAGCAGCTTGAGGGCATATGCGTTGCCGGGTGTTCGTTCGAGGACTTTGCCAAGTTGGTTTGCAGTTTGTTCGTAAGAACCCAGAGCATAGTTCACAGCACTGGAAAGCAGCAGACTGGGTAGATGGTCCGGGGCGATTTGGAGCGCTTCTTGTAGTGCATCGCGTGCTTCCGGGTATTTATTTTGTTTAAAGGCCAATAAAGCTTGTGTGTATTTGGAAAGCAGCGAGTTTGGCGCTATCTTGCGTATGCTCTCAATATCTCTTCGAGCCGTGTCCAATTGTCCGAGCGTGATATTGATGAGGGCGCGGTTTTGTAGTGCTTCCAGATTATCCGGTTCGATTTTCAGCGCGCTGCTATAAGCAGTCAGCGCACCTTGCGTATTTTTATTGAGTTGTTCCAAATCACCAATAAATATCCAGGTCTTGGCCTGTCTGTCATTGATCTTGAGTGCGGTATCGAGCAAGGCTTTGGCTTTGCTCATGTCTTTATTTGCCACCGCGCATTGCGCTAGCCCCCAATAAGTCGATGGATTACTCGTATCGGTATCGAGTGATTGCTGAAACAGATTACACGCCTCCTGCAATTTTCCTGTCCTGAGCAAGGCTTCGCCGCGCATTTGATAAATGCGTGCCAGGTTGGGTTTGGAAGTTGTGTCGCCCGGTTGAATTTCGGCCAGTACTCGATCGTATTTTCCCATCAACATCAAGGCTTCGCCCAGAAGGGGTTTGATGGTTTCCTGGCGTACACCCAGTTTTTGAGCTTTTTGAAGTTCGTTTTCGGCTTCCGCACCCATGCCGGCTTTCAGGTAAATTTCTCCGAGTAGCAGCCTGGCTTGCGGGCTGTTGGGATTTTTCTGAAGTGCATTTTTCAGTTCAATCACGCCTGTCTTTAGATCGCCTTTGTCCTCAAAATCCTTTGCGCGCTGGATGAGTTGCTGCTCGGTCAGGTTGGCGTTATGGTCGCAGCCTTGCAAGGTGGACGTGGTTAATAATGCAAGGATCAAAGCCGACTGGAATGGTTTAAGTAACATGTTCGTTCCCTGAAAAGATTCTTGAATCTCGGTAGTTAATTTGTCTTGCCTTGCAGTTGCTTGAGTAGCGTACGCGCCTCAGACTCGTGTGAAAATGCGGCACCGCTAGCGAGCAGGCGTTCCAGTTCACTACGTGCACGAGCAGTGTCGCCGGATTTTGCCAGTGCCTGGATGTAGTGGTACTCGATTTCAGTGCTGTCAGGTGACTTCGACAACGCCTGCCGGAATAGTTGTATGGCGCGCCCGGTTTGCCCGCGGGTCATCAATATTTCGGCTAGTGTATCCATAACGGCGGTATTGTCGGGGGCAAGCTTGTAGGCGCGTTCGGCATAATCCAATGCTCTTGCGTCGCCGGCGCGCTGCAGGCTCCATGCGTAGTTGTTGAGGATCAAAATGTTGTTGGGGGATTTTTCCAGCAATGTGGCGTAGTTGGTATTGGCTAGTTTGTAGTTGCCGCGCTCCATGGCGCTCTGCGCTAAATAGGCGCGGCTTGCGGCATCATCGGGGTGCGCCTTGAGCCAGACAAGCAGCCCGGCATCCGCCTCAGCGGCTTTGCCGGAAAGCACTTTGGCGTTGTGGAGTTTAACGGCCAGCGGACCACTGTTTTGCAGGCGCCAGGCGGTTTCGTATTTTTGCAGTGCCAGTGCGGGCTGTTTTTGCATCAGCAGTGTATCGCCTTCCAACACCCAACCAACAGGGGCACGCGGCAGTTGCTGTTGTACCTTGTGTGCCATCTGGATGGCCTGATCGTAGTGTTTGCCCTGAATGTCGAGGGCAATCAGTGCGGTCTGGGCATCAAGGAAATCAGGCTTGATCTGGAGTGCACGATTGAGCGCAGCGCGCGCTTTATCGGTTTGTTTGAGCGCCAGCTGTGCATTGGCGATCCGAACCTGAACCGCGGGGGATTGCGGCGCCATTTCGGCCAGTTTCTGGAAGCTGGCGAGAGCGTTGTCTTTATCGCCTGCCGCCAGTTGGGCGTTGCCGAGCATATCCAGTGCGGCCGGGTTACCGGGATTGGCAGTGCGGGCTTCTCTGGCCAGCACCAGGGCTTTGGAGAAGTCGTTTTTACGCAGGTAGTAATCGGCCAGCAGCAGACGCGGCTGCAGCGCATCGGGCGCAGTCTTGGCAGCCCGTTCCAGCCAGCTCAGGTAGTCCTTTTCCTGTCCTGCCCGGGCGGATAGCTGGGCCAGTGCAAGCATAGCCTGGGCATTGTTGGCATCGTGCTGGAGCAGCGTCTCGAAGCGCTTGCGTGCGGCGGCTGGGTTGTTTGCCTGCAGGTCGAGTTGCGCAAGATTGGCAGCCGCCGGAAAAAAATCCGGATTGATTGCCAGCGCCTGCTCGAAACTCTTGCGTGCGTTGCTCAGGTCTTTTTTGCCCAGATACGCGCCGCCACGCAAATTGTAGGTGATTGGGCTGTTGGGCTGCTTTTTGTCCAGATCGGCGATGGCTTGCAGGGCGCGGTCGTACTTTTTGTCACGCATCAGCGTCAGGATCAGCAGCGTGTCGGCTTTGTGCGCGCCGGCTCCAGTATCCAGGGTCGCGGCGGATTCGAGGTCGGCCAGCGCGCGGTCGGTGTCGCCACTGGCGAGACGGCTCACGCCCAAGCCGGTGCGGATGGAGGCGCTCTTGGGGTCGATGGAGGCGGCTTTTTCCAGAAGCTGGTTGGCTTTGGTGAAATTATTGGTGTGCAGATAGAGGTCACCGGCCAGCGCCAGCAGCTGGGGGTCGTTCGATTCCTCCGGTTTGAGTGGTTGCAAGGTTGCCAGTGCCTGCGCACTCTGGCCCAGTTTGGCCTGGGTGGCGGCCAGCAACTTGCGCGCATAAGCGTTGGCAGGGGCTTTTTCCAGCACCTTGCCGAGCTGGCTTGCGGCCTGTTCGTAGGAGCCCTGCGCATAGTTGACTGCGGCAGACAGTAGCAGAGCAGGCGGGTATTCTGGCGCAGATTTCAGCACCTCCTGCAGGTTGTCGCGCGCTGCGTCGAGCTTGCCACCACGGAAATCCACCAGCGCCTGCATATAGCGCACGGAAAGGTTGTTGGGGTTGAGTTTGCGCGCCGCTTCGATTTCCTGCCGGGCTTCCGCGAATTTATTGCTCGCCAGATAAATGGAGGCAATGCTGAGGTGGGCAGCGGAGTTGGTTGGATCGCTTTTGATCGCCTCGCGGTAGGCAGCAAGCGCGGCTTCGGGTTGGTTTTTCAGGCGCAGCAGATCCGCTTTCATTAGCCAGGCGTCCCGGTCCGTGGGCGCCAGCTTCAAGGCATTCTCGATTTCGCCGAGGGCGCTATCCAGGCTGCCTTTGGCGGCGGCGATGCGTGCCAGTCCCAAATGCGCCGAAGCAGAGCTGGGTGCCGCTTTGAGCGCTTCGTTGAACAGTTTTCCGGCTTTGTCGGGTTCATTCAGACCCAATTCCGCGTTGCCGCGGGCAACGAGGATCTGCGCCTGGAGCGGCCCGGAAGCACCCTGAGGCAGGGTGATTTCCTCAATCACCCGCTGGTAAGCACCTTGTCCCTGCAGCGCTTCGGCCAGCGCAACCACTACCTTGTCCGGGGAGTACCCGGCGTCGCGCGCGCGACGCAGCTCTTTTTCCGCCGAGGCGTAATCGCCGCTGCGGTTATAGGCAGTACCCAGCAGATAGCGTGCCTCGGCGTTTTTGTCATCTTTTTGCAGGACGTTCTTGAGCTGAATGATGGCGGCTTTGTCGTCGCCCTTTGCTTGTAATTGTTTGGCCTCGGACAGGTATTTTGATGTGGAATCGCCGCAAGCTGCTGTAGCGAATAGGGTCAGCAGCAATGCAATATGAAGGCGGGATATAGAGGGCACGTCAATCTCCTGGGGTATTGTTTTTTTAACTATTGGTGGTGGGTATCATGGCGGCCGGCTGCAGGAATTGTCTGAATAGTGCAGCCAAATCAGCCGGCCTCAGTGTTGCGGTAAGACAAGGCGCATAAATAACAACAGCAAGTCCAGCCGCAACATATCCATGTTTCCCTTCAAGATTTGCAGATCATGCTACCACGCCGCAACAAATGGCGTTATCGGCCATCTGGTTGATAGTCACGGAAAATTTATTTCAGGCCGCAACGGTTGATCAAGTCATACAAGGTTGGCCGGCTAACGCCCAATAGCTCCGCAGCCTGCACGATATTGCCATTGGTACGCCCCAGGGCTCGGATCACTGCGCGACGATCGGCTTCTTCACGAACCTGGCGCAGGTTGAGCGGTTCGGATTCGGCGCCACCAGCTTTCAAGCCCAGATCCTGGGCGGTGATCTGCGTGCCCTCGGCCATGATGACTGCGCGCTTGATGACATTCTCCATTTCGCGTACGTTGCCTGGCCAGGGGTGGGCTTCGATGGTTTCAATGGCGTCGGCTGTGAAGCCTTTCAGGGTGCGGTTTTGCTGAGTGCTGAATTTTTCCAGGAAGGCATGGGCGAGCAGGGCGGCGTCACCCTGACGCTCCCGTAGTGGCGGGATCGTCACGCTGATTTCACTCAGGCGGTAGTATAAATCCTGGCGAAAGCTGCCTGCCTGGATCAGGTTTTCAAGATTCTGGTGGGTGGCCCCGATCACCCGCACATCGACCGGGATTTCGCCACGTCCGCCCAGGCGCTCGATGACGCGCTCCTGCAGGAAACGCAATAACTTGGCCTGCAGAGGTTGCGGCAAGTCGCCGATTTCATCGAGGAACAGGGTGCCTTTGCTGGCGTATTCGATTTTTCCGATAGTCTGTTTTGCAGCTCCGGTGAATGCGCCCTTTTCATAGCCGAACAGCTCGGATTCGAGTAAGGCCTCGGGTATGGCTGCGCAGTTGATGGCGACAAAACGTTCACTGGCCCGGTTGGAGAGCCGGTGCAAAGCACGTGCCAGCACTTCTTTGCCGGTACCGGATTCACCCAGCAGCAATACGGTTGCGTCGGAGGGGGCGACTTTTTCCACAGTACGACATACACGGACCATGACCGGTGCGCTGGTGATAATGCCGTGCATGACTTCGCCAGGCCTTTGTTGCTGGAGTACGCGGTTCTCTTGCTCCAGACCGTGCACGCGAAACGCGCGCGCAATGATCATGTCCAGAATTTGCGGATCGAATGGCTTCTGGTAAAAATCATAGGCGCCAAGGCTGATGGCTTTGACGGCATTGACGCGATCCTGATTGCCCGTTACAACGATTACCTTGGTGGAGGGTGCGATGGCTACGATTTGTTGCAAAGTAGCGAGTCCTTCCTCGGCACTGTCGGGAAACGGTGGCAGGCCGAGATCGAGCAATACCACGGCCGGCTCGAAGCGACGGATCTGATTGAGAGCGGCTTCACGGTCGGCCGCCAGTTGTATGTCATACCCATCCAGGCTCCAGCGTAGCTGCTTTTGCAACCCCGGGTCGTCCTCGACTACGAGTAGTGTGGGTTTGTTATCGCTCACGCGATTTCTCCTTGAGTCAAATTGCCTGTTTCTCGCCGCGTGTTTTCTGCGGGGATATGGATGTTGAAAGTAGTCCCCTGCCCGGGTGTGCTGGTCACGTCGATTCTGCCGCCCAGTTCGAGAATATATTCGCGGCATTCGTAGGCGCCAATGCCCATGCCGGAGCCTTTGGTGGAATCGAACGGGCGGAACAGGCGTTCGCGGATGAAGGCGTCATCCATACCGCAACCGGTATCGGTAATGTCTATCACCGCATCGTCGTCCTGGAGCGACAGATGTACCTCAATATGCCCATCGTAGGGGGTGGCCTCTAGCGCATTTTGCAGGATGTGGCCGAGCACGCGTTTGAGGCGTTCGTGATCGGCATTGACTTCGATGGAAGCGACATCTATCTGCAGCACGGGTTTAAGCCGGTAGACATGTTTCTCGCCAATAATTTCGGAAAGCAATCCGCCCAGCTCGATTTTCTGCTCGGTCAGCACTGCCGGCTGGCCGCCCTTGAGTTGTTGCAGCAGGCGATCCATGCGCGCCACCGAGCTTTCCACGGTGCTGATCATGTCGTCCACGAACTCCGGGTTGTGCTTGTATTTCCCGGCATTGGACACCAGCAGGGATTGCTGTGCGATGAGGTTTTTCAGGTCGTGCACGACAAACGCCGCCATGCGGTTGAACGATTCGAACTGACGCGCAACGGTAAGGGCTTCCGCGGCCTCCATCTGGGCCAGGTTGGCAGCGGCTTGGCGCGCGGCGGTCTTGATCAGATCGCTGACTTCCCAGTTGAATGGGATTTTTCCCAATGAGCGACCGATAATCATGAATCCGATCAGTTTGTCGCGCACCAGTAGTGGCGCTAGCAGCCAGGCATCAGGGATGGCATTGATCCAGGCAGGCAGCTGCAGGCCTTCGTAGAGCTCGGGCTGGCTGCGATATTCATCCAGATTGATTACCCATTCGCGCTGGGTAAGAAACTCAGCCAAGGCGCCATCGACAGGTTCTTCGCCATCGGCGTGGTGCAGATTCCAGCTAACTATGCGGGTGAAGCGATGAGGTTCGCGCGTTAGCCACAAGGCGCCCGACTGGCTCTCCACCAATCCCGCAACGGCCTGGATGGCGCGCGTGCATAGCTGTTCGCCGGGGTCACCCTGCGACAGGATGCGGGTGAAATTGAGCCATTCATCGCGATAGTCGTAGGTGTAACTAAAAAAATGCTTGCTCAAAAATACCCGCACCCGTGCCCGCAGTGTGCCGGAAAATAGAACCGACAGCAGGATCACGAACGCACCGAACAGGAATGCCGCCTGCAGGATACTGCTCCATTCTCCGCCAAAGGTGCGGATGTAATAGCCTGCGCCTGCCATGATCAGCAGGTATACGCCTGCACCGAGCAGGGCTGCCGTATGGAAAAACAGTCGTCGGGATACGGTGACGCGCAGATCCCAGTTGGGATTGCGTTTGGCGGAAATGGCGATCAGCGGCACCGACAATGCATTCACAATTCCGCGTCCAGCCCAGATTTCCGCGTCAATATGTTGAAACAGCATGGCGTCGGAGTATAGGTAAAAGTCATAGACCAGCATGCCGCCCAGACCAAAGCACAGGTATTTGATGCCCCAGCGGTCCTCGCTGCGGGTACTGCGGAATAGCTGTTCCACCAATGCCATGCCAAGCACTGCCAGGATAACCCGGCTTACTGCGCCGCCGAGTAGTGTATCCAGTATCGGTAGATCAACGAGGCCCGGAAAAATACTCAACGAATCCGCCACGATACGTACTATTAGCAGCGCGCAGTATGCCAGCATGACATAGCCGGCCACGCGCAGAATGGACATGGTTTTAGGCTGCATGCCCTGGCGCTGGTTCACCAGGTCAAGAAGGAAATAAAGCCATGCGGCATCGCGCAACAGTTCTGTAATTGCGGTGAGCGAGGAGATGTGCTGGCCATGGTAAGCGTCCAGCGCTGCGAGTCCAGCCCACAATGCGCTTATCACGCTGGCAGCCATAAACATGCCGGTGCGATTGGCTCCGCGTCTCGATACTGCCATCGCGCTCAGTGCTACAAACGCAACCGATGCAAAACCGTAGCTGATCAGGGTGGCATTCATGTGGGCGACAGCGGCGGGTTTACTGACCTTTGCCCCAGAGTACAACCTGTACTGTCTGAAACAGGACCATCATGTCAAGGAACAGGGTATGGTTTTTGACATAGTACAAATCATATTGCAGCTTTTCCACCGCATCCTCAACGCTGGCGCCATACGCGTAACACACCTGCGCCCAGCCGGTAATGCCGGGTTTGACGGTGTGACGGCTGTTGTAATAGGGAATCTGCCGGGTCAATTCATCGACGAAATAGGGACGCTCGGGCCGCGGGCCAACAAAGCTCATATGTCCCATGAATACGTTAAATAGTTGCGGCAGTTCATCAAGACGCACGCGCCGAATAAAACGTCCGGTACGTGTGGTGCGATCGTCATCCTTGTTCGCCCAACGCGGTTTGCCGTCCTGTTCTGCATCGGGACGCATGCTGCGAAATTTCAAGATGGTGAATGGCTTGCCATGTTGACCTACGCGTTCCTGACGATAGAGTACCGGGCCGCCGCTTTCCAGATAAATTGCCAGTGCAGTCAGTGCCATGGCGGGCAGTGAAATCAGCATGATGACGAGACTCACCACCAGATCGAAAATGCGTTTGATGGTGTCGCGCGCGAGTCCCTGCTTGAAGCCTTCGGATAGGATGATCCAGCTGGCGTTAAGTGATTCCAGTTGCAGTTGACCATTTTCGCGCTCGAAGAATGAGGATAGCTCAATGACATTGATGCCGCGCAACTTGCATTCCAGTAATTCGCTCACTGGCAGACCGCCATCACGGCGGTCGCGTACCGCAATGACGATTTCATGGATATTGTATTTGGTGACGATTTCGCCGAGGCTGGTGGTGTCATGCAATACGCGCGCATGCTCTACATAATGGTGGTTGCCCTGCAAGGGGAGATAACCCACTATTTGCAGGCTGCGGGCCGATGACATCGACTTGATCAGTTGATCCACCTTGGCGGCACGGCTGCCACTCCCCAGCACCAGGACACGTTTCTTGAAGGTGTCGAGATTAGACCATTTAACGAATGCAATGCGGGTAAGCGTTATACCGATCAGGGCAAACAGCAGAGAAAACAGGAATGCGCCGCGTCCCAGCAGCATGTCCGGGAACAAATAAAACAGCAGGCTCATGACCACGAAACCCATTGCGAAACTGGCAATCATGCGGACGGCAACGGCACGCGCACCCGCCATCCATTCGCCGCTATACATGCCGAATACGGTCATGATCAACATCATCACCAGGGCAAACGAGCTGGCTTTAGGGAATATCGGGCCGAGTGAAGCAGGCAGGTCGCCGCTGTTCTCGATGAAACGCACGGAGATGCCTAGATAGATCGAAGCGACCATGACGGCAAGGTCCAGCCCCATTATTAATATCAAATGGGCGGGTATGTAATGTCGGAAAAATCGAATCATGTTGTGCTTGTCACCTTTGGGTTGTCCCGTTTGTATTGTGAGGTGCCGATTGTTTATTGGTTATATTGTTTTTTCAGAATGGCTACGCAGGATACGTGCCAGTTGTAAAAAATGGCGAATTGTTTTGCCCAGGCACGGTGTTTAGGAAACTCAAACAATCCCTTCGGGGCAAGAGTCTAGCGGTGCGGCGTCGTGATCTCAACTGTATGTCGGATTTCTTGACATGTTTTGTGAGGGGGGCGTCTGAATACGGGAATGCCCAATATTGGGCTATTCAATGGCGGGTAAAGCGGGCGTTACGTCGTCTAACAGTGCCTGTACTTGTGACAATTTGGCGCGTTTTGGCGTACGGCCGTCAGCTTGACCGCGGGGAACACTGCGCAACTCGTCTTCAGGATAAATGGCGATTTCCACATCCGCCGTATCCAGGTTAAGTGTGAAACTGGGGATGTTTTTTGCCCCCCCCTGCCGGTGTATCTGACGTTGTCCCTGTTTAAAGGGGATGTTGCGTTGCATCAGATACAGCTCGAATTCTTTTTCGTTGTCGGTATAGAGCTGAAGATTGATATCAGAGTGCGGTCCGGCCGTGCCATTGAGCACCGAACCGGTTAAATAGGGATGATAATCGGTGAGCATGCGCATGGTATCCAGCGCGATCTCACGCAACTCCCGTAGCCGCGCCGGGTGGGATTCGCTATGGTAGAGCGCCTGGTACGATTTGAGCGCCAGTTCGATTTCCTGATTGCCTGGCAAGTTATAGCCATCTTCCACGCCCAGCTGACGCGCAGCCTTGCGTTTGGCCAGCCCGTAATCCTGAATGCCATGCTCGGCCATTAATTGCGCAGCAAGTTGCGCCAGGCGCTCACGCAATTGATTGCGTCGATTACTCATGATGTCTAAAACACCGGGCTGGAGTCAGGTTGTGGGGTGTCCGGTTGAGGGGGCTCCGGTGTAGCAGGCACTGCCTCTGGAATGGCAGGGGCGGTGGTGAGCACTGGTACGGTCTCCTGATAAAAATATTCGTTGTAGCCCGTCTCGCCGTTCGCGACTGGCAGACCAGTGAGCGGATTGATGGTGGCGGTGACAATGCCACTGGGCACCGCGTAACCGGTTTGTGGTACATCACGCAATACCGTTCCCATGTATTTCATCCAGATCGGCAGCGCGGCCTGGGCCCCGGTTTCACCTCTGCCGAGAGTACGTGGTTGGTCAAAGCCGATCCAGGCAACCCCCACTACGCTGGGTTGGTAGCCGCTAAACCATGCATCGACCTGATCGTTGGTGGTGCCCGTTTTACCCGCCAGATCGGTACGTCCCAGCTGCATGGCGCGTGCTGCAGTGCCACGCCGCACCACACTTTGCATCAGACTGGTCATGATAAATGCGTTGCGCGGGTCGATCACCTGGTGCGGTTTTTCCGGCACGGTCTGGCTTAGTATCCGCCCTTGCTGATCTACAACGCGGGTAATCAGATAGGGGGTGGCTAAGCGTCCGCCATTGGCAAACGCGGTATAGCCCCTCGCCATCTGTAGTGGCGTGACCGAACCGGCGCCGAGCGCCAGGGTGAGATAAGGGGGCTGGCGCGCAGGGTCGAAACCGAAACGTTTTGTGTAGTCGCGCGCGTAATTAGGACCGATCGCCTGCAGGATTCGAATGGTAGGTAGATTAAGGGATTTGGTCAGCGCCTGACGTACGCTGACTATGCCGGAATAGGTATCTTCGTAGTCTTTTGGAGACCACTCCACGCCGCCGGCCTGCGCAGCCGGGATTGTAAGGGGTGCATCATCCACCAGGGTGGCGGCGGTAAAGCCTTTTTCCAGTGCGGCAGAGTAAATGAAGGGTTTGAAACTGGAGCCAGGCTGGCGCCATGCCTGGGTAACGTGGTTGAACTTATTAAGGTTGTAGTCGAAGCCTCCGACCAGTGACAGAATCGCGCCGGTTTTTGGATCGATAGAGATAAATGCGGCCTCCACGGTGGGTATCTGAACAATCCGCCAGGCGTTGGTCTTGGCATCTTTCTCTACCCGGATCAATGCCCCGCGTCGGATATCAAGCTTGGACGGGAGACCGCCAGTAAGTGCGCGCTGGGCAAATTTGAGTCCGGCGCCGGTGATGGTAATCATGCCGGAATCCTTGCTGTAAGCGCGTACCAGTTTGGGGCTCGCTTCCAGCACCACAGCGGGTTGCAAATTATGGATGACAACCGAATTCTGCAAGGCATCATCCAGCGTGGTTTCAATATTCTGGTTGTCTTCGGGTATCTGGACAGTCCCCTCCACACCGCGATAGCCGTGGCGTTGATCGTAATCCATTACGCCCTGCCACAACGCCTGGTCGGCGGCATCCTGATCGCGTTTGCGTATTGTCGTATAAACCTTCATTCCGCTGGTGTAGATGGCATCCTGGTAGCGATCGTACATGGCCTGTCGCACCATCTCGGCCACATAATCTGCGCTGACGTTTTTTGTACTCAGCGGCCCGCTGCGGATCACCAGATGCTGGTTTTTGGCTTGCTCGTATTGGGCGTCATCAATATATTTGAGTACATGCATACGGTTAAGTACGTACAACTGACGCTGACGCGCACGCTCAAAGTTGACCACCGGGTTGTAGCGTGACGGCGCCTTGGGCAATCCGGCCAGCATCGCCGCCTCGGCAATAGTGACTTTCTGCAATGGTTTGCCGAAATAGGCATAGGAAGCGGCGCCAAAACCATAGGCACGCTGACCAAGGTAAATCTGATTGATATACAGAGTGAGAATCTGATCCTTGGACAAGGCATGCTCAATCTTGATTGAGAGCAGCGCCTCATTCAATTTACGGGCGAAAGTTTTTTCGCGAGTCAGAAAGAAATTTCGTGCCACCTGCATGGTGATGGTGGAAGCTCCTTCTTTCGCGCCGCCCGACATCACGTTACTTAACGCTGCGCGCAAAATGCCTAAGGTATCCACGCCGCCGTGCTGATAAAAACGCTCATCTTCTGCAGCCAGAATGGCCTGCGGGACAAAATGAGGAATATTGGAGAGGCTGACCACGGCGCGCCGCTCCTCGCCGAATTCGGCAATCAGAGAATTATCCGCAGTGTAGACCCGCATCGGCACTTTGGGGCGGTAATCGGTAAGGCTATCCAGGCTGGGTAAGTTGGGATAAATCAATACTGCAGCAAGGACTCCCAAAGCGGCGATGAGCAGAAAAAAAGTAACCAGTGCAGCAATGAGATAGTGCCAACGAGATTTGAACATTTTGGTATCAGTAAAAAATCTTGGGTGAGGAATCTAAAGTTCCCGACATTATAGGCGTTATCAGTAGGCAAGTTAAAACACGCTTGTCGTGGGCCTGGTGTGGATTGTGGAAAGTGTAAAAACCTTTACAGCATATAAACTTGTTGTTAGCATTTAACGTGAATTGTGTATTTAGTTCCTAACTATTACATTAAAAAAGGGATTTCCATTGCAGTTCGATTTCTTCAAAGCGAAGTCTCCCCCTCTGATTGGCGTTGATATCAGCACCAGCGCCATTAAGATGGTGGAAGTCAGCGATGCAGGGAGGGGTCTGTATCGTATCGAGCGCTATACGATTGAGCCATTGCCCAAAGATGCTGTGGTCGATGGGAATATCGCCAAGCTTGACGAAGTGGCTGATGCTATCCGGCGCGCCTGGAAAGACATGGGTAGCCGCGCAAAACATGTTGCGCTTGCGCTGCCCGCTGCTGCAGTCATTACCAAGAAAATTATCCTGCCCGCAGACCTGCCCGAGCAAGAACTGGAATCGCAGGTTGAAGCTGAAGCCAACCAGTCCATTCCGTTCGCGCTGGATGAGGTGAATCTGGATTTCCAGATACTGGGCTCGGCACCGAATAATCCGGGCGAGGTGGAAGTGTTGCTTGCCGCCAGCCGCAAGGAAAAGGTAGAGGATCGCGTGGCCGCAGCTGAAGCTGCCGGGCTGAAAGTGCTGGTAATGGATATGGAATCCAATGCCAGCCAGACAGCGTACGAAGCCATGACGCACATGTTGCCCGACGAAGGGCGCGGGCAAACTGTTGCGCTGATCGATATCGGTGCGGCAACCATGCATATCATGGTATTTGTGGATGGGCAAATGATGTACCAGCGCGAACAATCATTTGGCGGTAATCAGCTGACACAGGAAATCCAGCGCCGCTATGGCATGTCAATTGAAGAAGCAGAAAAAGCCAAGCGTGGTGGTAACTTGCCGGAAAGTTATGAGCCAGAAGTGCTGGAGCCGTTTACCGATACTGTAGCGCTGGAAATCAGCCGCGCGCTGCAGTTATTCTTTACTTCCACACCGTATAGCAAGGTTGATCACATAGTCCTTGCAGGCGGTTGTGCAGCCATCCCCGGTCTGGATGAAAAGGTTGCCGGGCGTACCCAGGCCAGCACCATGGTCGCCAATCCATTTGCCAATATGGCTGTTTCAAACAAAGTACAGCCGGGCCGGCTTGCGCTCGACGCGCCTGCACTGATAGTTGCCTGCGGGCTGGCGATGAGGAGGTTTGACCCAGCATGATACGCATCAACCTTCTCCCGCATCGTGAAGTCAAGCGCGCGGCACGCCAACGCCAGTTCAATCTGTTGCTGGGGTCAGTCGCCCTGTTTGGTATCGCCATCGTTATTTTGGGTTATCTGGCGCTGGATGCTCGCCAACAGACCCAGGCAAAGCGTAATGAATATTTGAAAGTCGAAATCGCCAAACTCGACAAGGATATTGTTGAGATCAAGGGGCTCAAGGAGCAGACGCAGTCGTTGCTTGCCCGAAAGCAGGCGGTAGAGACTTTGCAAACCAACAGATCCAACGAAGTGCATTTGCTTGACCAGTTGGTGCGGTTATTGCCAGAGGGGCTTTACCTGAAATCCATCAAGCAGACCGGTAATACCATCAATCTGCAAGGGTATGCCCAGTCCAGTGCGCGCGTTTCCAGCCTGATGCGCAATCTGGAGTCATCGCCATGGCTGGAATCGCCGGCATTGATTGAAATTCATGCCGCGACCGTACAAGGTTTGCGTGCCAATGAATTCAACCTCAATGTGCAGCAGAAACAGCCACAGAGCAGCGCCGATGCCCAAGCAAAAAATGGCGGTAAATCATGACTCTAGATGACCTGAATAATCTCAACCTGAAGGATCTTGCCAATGCGCAGATGAGCGTTAAGGCGGTTCTTCTGGCGGTGCTGTTTGTGGCGATTGTTTTCGCCGGCTACTGGTTTGGCTGGAGTGGGCAACTCGATGCATTAAATACTGCCAAGCAGGAAGAGATGTCCCTGCGCGACACTTACATGAACAAAAAGCGTCAGGCTATTAACCTTGATGCTTACAAACAGCAACTCAAGGACATAGAGCGCTCGTTCGGCGCGCTGCTCAAACAGT
This sequence comes from Sulfuriferula multivorans, assembly GCF_003851125.1. Taxonomy (GTDB): domain Bacteria; phylum Pseudomonadota; class Gammaproteobacteria; order Burkholderiales; family Sulfuriferulaceae; genus Sulfuriferula; species Sulfuriferula multivorans. The sequence goes on from NZ_BGOW01000010.1 coordinate 16,352, forward strand.
TACCCAACAAGTCCGAGATGGATGCGCTACTGACCGACATTAACCAGGCAGGGCTGGGGCGTGGCCTGCAATTTGAGTTATTCAAGCCGGGCACAGAAAAAATCGGTGATTTCTACGCCGAATTACCAATCAGTGTGCGCCTTACCGGCAGTTATCATGATCTTGGCGCCTTTGCCAGCGACATCGCGCAACTACCGCGTATCGTTACCTTGCATGATATTGAAATCAGTCCGGAAAAAGACGGTGCCTTATCCATGAATGCCGTCGTGAAAACCTATCGTTATCTGGACGATGACGAAATTGCGGCGCAAAAAAAAGGCGCCAAGGGAGCAGCTAAAAAATGAAACGGCTCGTTTCCATTATCCTGTTATTGAGCCTCGCCGCATGCGGCGGTAATGGCTATGAAGACCTGGAACAGTTTGTCAAAAACTCGGGCAACAATCTGCGCGGCAAGGTTGAGCCATTGCCTGAGGTCAAGCCTTATCAGCCGTTTACCTATGCGGCATTTGACCTTCCCGACCCGTTCAAGCCGCGCAAACTCAAGCTATCTCAAGGTGGCGGCGGACTGCAGCCGGATATGAATCGTCCCAAAGAGCCACTTGAAGCTTACGCATTGGAAAGCCTGAAAATGGTAGGGGTACTCAAGCAAAAAGGCCAGACATTTGCAATTATCAAGGCGCCGGACAACGCAATTTACCGGGTTCATAGCGGCAACCACATGGGGCAAAATTTTGGTCTGGTTACCGCAGTGAATGACACCACCGTGAAAATAAAAGAAATCGTGCAGGACAGCGCAGGCGACTGGGCAGAGCGCGAAAGCAACCTTACCCTGCAGGAACAGTAAACATGAGGTCTACCATGAAAAACAAACTGGCTCATTTATACCAACAATTACTTGCATGTATCGCCGTCGCCTTATTCCTGGCCATGGGTATGCAGACAGTACGTGCCGCGGGAAGCGACGCCAACAGCGTACAGTCGCTTGATTATTCCACGCTGGAAGATGGCAAGCTTCTGATTAAGGTGGGTTTAAAGCAGCCCCTTAAAGCCAGTCCTGCTGGCTTTGCCATCAACAACCCGCCGCGTGTCGTGCTTGATCTGGCCGGAGCCAGCAATGGTCTTGGTAAAAATACCGTCAATGTCGGACAGGGCGCGCTGCGCGATATCAATATCGTGCAAGCTGGAGACCGTACTCGCCTGGTGTTGAACCTGTCCAAGGCTGCCCAATACACCACACGCATGGAGGGTAATGATCTGTTCATCACCCTGCAAGCATCCAATAATCAGATTACCAGCAATGAAACGCCGCGTTTCGCTGAAGGCTCGCCAAGCGCCGCCAAGCATAGTGTGCGCGACATTGACTTTCACCGTGGGTCAAGCGGAGAAGGGCGCATCGTCGCGACATTATCCGACACCACCACCGGCATCGATATTCGCAAGCAGGGTCAACAGCTGGTTGTGGATTTCCTTAATACAGACGCGCCGCGCAGCCTGCAACGCCGTCTTGATGTCAATGATTTCGCAACACCCGTAAAATATATTGAAACCCAGAGCAACGGTGGCAATGTGCGCATGGTAGTGGAGCCCAAAGGCGACTACGAGTACTCCGCTTATCAGGCCGACAACCAGTTCACCATCGAAGTACGTGCCAAACAGGAAGAATCCGGTAAAACCGGCTCAGGCAAGCCCAAGTATACCGGCGACAAGCTTTCCCTCAACTTCCAGAACGTTGAGGTGCGCTCGGTGCTGCAAGTGATTGCCGATTTTACCGGGCTTAACATCATCACCAGTGACACGGTGAACGGTAACCTTACCCTGCGCCTGAAAGACGTGCCCTGGGATCAGGCTCTCGACATCATCATGCAAAGCAAAGGTCTGGACAAGCGCGTCAATGGTAATGTGATCTGGATCGCGCCCAAGGATGAGCTGGTTGCCAAAGAAAAAGCCGAACTGGAGTCGCGTCAGGCTACCCAGGCACTGGAACCGCTGGTAGTGCGCAGCTACGAGCTGAACTACATGCGTGCCGAGCAAGCTGCCCGGGTATTGCAAGGGCAGGCCGCGGCACCGGGCGATAACGGAGAAGATGTGTCATGTTCGGCGCAAGCTCAAGGCGTCAAGGCAACCCCAGTGACAACTACGGCCGCACCAACCACAGCACCTGGTTCAGCGGGCGGAGTGAGCCGGATACTTTCCGCTCGTGGTAGCGCCTCATCCGAGCCGCAGACCAACAGTCTGATAGTCAGTGATACGCCCAGCAAACAGGATGAAGTACGCGAATTGCTCAAATTGATCGATATTCCTGCCAAACAGGTGATGATCGAAGCGCGTGTGGTGGTGGCGGATGACGGGTTCAGCCGTCAATTGGGCGTGCGCTTTGGTGTCCAGCATGGCCGCCCAGGCGACAGCGTGGGTGTTTCCAATAGCGCAGCTAACGCGGCGAATGGAATAACCTCCGGTGTAAATGGCGCGGCGCCATTTAATTTTAATTTTCCTAATGTGAATCTGCCGGGTGCGGCTGGTGTGACTGGCACGCTTGGGCTGTCGCTGATCAATCTGGGCAGCGGCAATTTGGTGAGCCTCGAGTTGTCCGCACTGGAAGCGGACAATCGCGGCAAGATCATCTCCAATCCGCGTGTAGTGACTTCCAACCAGAGACCTGCGGTCATCCTGCAGGGCACGCAGATTCCCTACATTACCCCTGGCACCGCGAACTCCCCGCCCACAGTGACATTTAAGGATGCTTTTCTGTGTCTGCTGGTTAACCCCCAAATCCTGAACAACGATTCAGTGATCTTGAATGTCGAAGTGCAGAAAGATGCTCAGGGGATCAGCGTGGCGGGGCAGCCTGCCATAGATACCAAACGGGTTAAAACGCAGGTGCGCTTGAAGAACGGTGAAACGGCAGTTCTGGGAGGTATCTTCGAACAAACTACCCGGAATGATACCAATAAGGTGCCATTGCTGGGAGATATTCCGGTATTAGGGAATTTGTTCAAAACGACGAACAAGCAGAATAGCAAAATGGAATTGCTGATATTCCTCACTCCACGCATTATCAAGGATAATATGGAATTGCGTTAAAATCTCATCCATTAAAAAAAGCGGGCATAGCCCGCTTTTTTTCGTCCGTTCAAATGGCCAGACTAGGTAGCAGCGTCAGCTTTCGCTACAATCCTGCCATGACTGATAAACATACCAATATTATTCTGGTCGGCCTGATGGGTGCCGGAAAAACGACAGTAGGCAAGTTGCTGGCCAGACACCTCGATAAATGCTTTTATGATTCCGACCATGAGCTGGTACGCCGCAATGGCGTAACGATTCCGGTGATATTCGAAGTAGAAGGTGAGGCGGGTTTTCGCAGGCGTGAAGAAGCTGTCATTGACGAATTGAGCAGCCTCGACAACGTGGTGTTGGCCACAGGGGGTGGAGCAGTATTGAGTGCGCAAACCCGAGCCTTGTTGAAGTCGCGCGGCACGGTCGTATATCTGCGCGGTGCGGTGGAGGAATTATGGCAACGTACGCGCCATGACCGCAATCGTCCGTTATTGCAAACGGCCGACCCCAAGGCGCGCTTGCGCGAGTTGTACACCGAGCGCGACCCGTTGTATCGCGAAGTGGCCGACGTGGTAATCGACACCAGCCGGCAGAACGTCAATGCCCTGGTACGCCAGCTTGAACAGAAACTTGCCGGCTTGCCGGATTAACATCGTGAAGACGGCCTGGCGCTTTGTGTGGCAGGTGATATTCATCCTCTGGGTTGGGAGCGGCGTTACGGCTGAAGCACGAATAATCAGCGCCAATCCTGCCAATTATCACGCACTGATACAGACCCTGAAGCCTGGCGATCGGCTGCAACTCGCAGCAGGCGATTATACGAACGGTCTGCCGGTACATCAGCTGGTCGGCCTGCCCAACCGTCCCATTGTCATTGCCGGGCCAGTTGCACCGGCGCGCGCGGTGTTTCATGCCCGTTCCGGCGCCAACACAGTGAGCATCGTGGATTCTGCTTATGTTGAAATCCGTGATCTGGTCCTCGACGGCGGTAACCTGCCGGTGGACGGCGTGCGAGCCGAAGGTCATGCGCATTTTGCGCATCATATTACGCTGACCAACTTGCTGATTCAGGGGCATGGCAATAACCAGCAAACCGTAGGCATCTCCACCAAATGTCCGGCGTGGGACTGGGTGATTCGCGACAATGTGATTCTCGGCGCGGGTACTGGAATGTACCTCGGCAATTCGGATGGCAGCGACGCGTTTGTCGGCGGTGTGATCGAATATAACTATATCGCCGACACGCTAGGCTACAACCTGCAAATCAAACACCAGATCGTCCGCGCCAGCGTGCCCGGAATGCCTGCCACAGCCCGGCAGACCATTATCCGCCACAACGTGTTCAGCAAGGCAAAGAATGCCAGTAGTGGCCAGTTGGCGCGCCCCAATGTGCTGGTTGGGCATTGGCCGCTTACGGGCAACGGCGTAAATGATCGCTACCTGATTTACGCCAATTTTTTCTATGACAACCCGACCGAAGCCCTGTTTCAGGGGGAAGGCAATATTGCGCTGTACAACAATATCTTCGTCAACCCGGCGGGCGACGCAGTGCATATCCAGCCGCATCACGACATTCCGAAAAATATCGTGATTGCCTACAACACCATTGTCGCCAGCGGTGACGGCGTACGCTTGCTGCATCTGCCGGATACGCCGGTGGCAGAACTGACATTCACGCATAATTTGATCTTCGCTGGCCGGGCCGTGGCAGGCCTCGTAGATGCAGGTAATCTGGCGCAGGACTATGCCAGTGCCGAGCTGTATCTGCGGCGCCCGGACGCAGCGCCGCCTGAGTTGGATGTCACGCCAATACGCCGGCTGCGTGTGTCTGCTGCACGCCTGGCCGCGCTACCCGAATTGACGCGCGACTATGCCGGACAACGCCGCAATCCGGAGGATGTGGGCGCACTGTCGAGCGCGCAGCCGTCTGCCAGCGTGCCGCTGCTGCTGGCACGGCCACGCCGAAAATAATGGAGGATTCATGAACAACAAGCCCGCGCGCAGCATATCGGTCACATATGCGGCACTGGCCTACCTGTGCTTCGTGATCTACGGCAGTCTGGTACCGCTGGATTTTCATGATGTGCCATGGGATCAGGCATTACAGCATTTCGGTGCGATTCCCTGGCTGGCGATGGATACTATTTCACGCGCTGACTGGGTCGCAAACCTGGTGCTGTATATGCCACTGGCGTTCCTGCTGATGTGGGCACAGCGTCCGCGTAGCAGTGCAGGTTATTGGGCGGCGAGCATCGTTGCCCTGACGGTATGCATAGCATTGGCGGTGGGTATTGAATTTACTCAAATGTACTTTCCGCCGCGTACTGTTTCGCTCAATGACATCGTCGCTGAAGTTATTGGCAGCGTGCTGGGTACGGGGTTATGGTTGCTGGCCGGCGAGGCCATTGCACACCGTTTCTCGCGTCTGAGTGAAGGGGGGGATGCGGCGTTGACCGCGGCGTTTGTGTTGTATCTGCTCAGCTATCTGGCGCTGAGTCTGTTCCCATACGATTTTGTGATAGCGTCGAATGAACTCGCCACGCGGCTTGCCACGGGCCGTGACAGTTGGTTCGTGTCACCTGTTGTGTGCAGTGACGCACTGCGCTGTGTTGCCAGATTGGCGGAGGAAGCCCTCGTCGTGGCGCCGCTTGGCGCATTGATGGCGCGTTGGCTGCGCGGGCCGAAGGCAGCGCGGGTGCTGGTCGCGATGAGCGCGGGTGCACTGCTGGGTATGCTGATCGAGATTACGCAATTGTTTCTGGAGTCGGGTATCTCGCAAGGCGCGTCGGTATTGACCCGCGCGCTGGGCATGGGGCTGGGGGCAGTCGTGTACCAGCGCCTGCTGGCGCATGCTTTCACCGCCCAGGTACGGCTGCAGATTCGATGGTTGGCAGCGCTCGCGTTGCCGTTTTATCTGATCGCCGTGGTGGTCCTGCAAAACGATCATCTTTCCGGCTGGCTGGGCTGGCATAATGGTTTGGCGCGGCTGCCCGAAGTGCACTTCCTGCCGTTCTATTATCACTATTACACTTCAGAGGCTCTGGCACTCTCCAGTTTGCTGATGGTACTGGCCGCTTATTCACCGCTCGGTGTGCTGGCATTTTTATGGCAATTAGGAGCGGTGCGCCGGATGGGGGCAACGGTACCGGCATTGCTTGCCGCACTGATCGCAGCGGCTGTTGAATTCAGCAAGCTGTTCCAGTCCACGCAACACTCCGACCCGACCAATGTCATGTTGGCCGCGCTGGCAGCGGCGGCAGGGTATCGCGTGCTGGTCTGGATGAACGCCTTGAACACAACTGCCCGGCACCGTACCGCGCGGCAACAGACACATGCTGCGCCAACAGCAGACAACACCCACCCAGAATCGCTCGCTCAATATCCAGATAGTCGCGGAGGCATCAATCCATTGGCCCTGGTGAGTGTCGGCATTCTGGTATGGGTGGTATTGCGCTATCCCTTGGGCAGCCTCTGGCTGGGTGGCGCCCTGCTGGCGTATGCAGCATTGTTGTGGCGCTGGCCGCGGGCTTGGTTGGTAGCGGTGCCGGCGATGCTGCCGGTGCTTGATTTGGCACCCTTCACAGGCCGGTTTTTCTTCGATGAGTTTGATTGCCTGATACTTGTCACGTTTGCTGTGGTGGGCTGGCGCCGCAATAGCGGCAGACTGGTATGGAACCTGAGTGCCGCCGCATGGTTGCTACTGGCATTGTTTACGCTATCGGTGGTGACTGCGGCGCTTGTTGGTATGTATCCATTTCCCGCGCTGGATGCCAATTCATTCAGCAATTACAACAGCCACTACAATGCGTTGCGCGTCGCCAAAGGCCTGCTGTGGATATTGCTATTGTTGCCATTGCTGCGTATGGGATTGAATCAGAATGCCGTACGAAGTCAGCGCTTGCTCACGTTGGGTGTGACGCTGGGCGTGCTGGCCGGTGGAATTTCGGTGCTTTGGGAACGCGCCGCATTTACCGGGTTGCTCAATTTCAGTGGCGACTATCGCGTGGCGGGCATGTTCTCCGGGATGCACATCGGGGGCGCATATATTGAAGCTTACTTCGCCACCGCGCTGCCGTTCGTGGTGTGGTGGACTTTGCGCAGCCGGCGTGCGCTGTCGCGCTTGTTCGGTGTGGGCGTGTTTGCGCTGGGTGTGTATGCGCTGCTGGTGACTTACGCCCGCGGCGGCTATGTGGCACTGGCACTGAGCATGGCGGTACTGGGCTTGGGATTATTGATGCGCCGTAAGGCATCCGTGCGTAGCAGTCAGATTCTGGGTGGGTTGGCACTGCTGCTGGTGCTGGGCGGGATTGCCTGGCCGGTGCTGGAAGGCCGCTTCATGCAGAGTCGCTTAGCCGTCACGCAGCAGGATGCCGGCATCCGCGCTGCGCATTGGCAAGAAGCGATCGATATGATGGATAGCGGCATCGGCACGCAGCTATTCGGCATGGGATTGGGACGCTACCCGGAGACCTATTTTTGGCGCAATGAGCAGAACGTGCGGCCTTCGAACTATCAGTTTGTTACGCAAAAAGACAATACCTGGCTGGAACTGAGCGGGGGCGATGCGTTGTATTTTGAACAAATCGTCGCCGTGCGCGCGGATCGGCATTATCGATTGAGTTTTGCCGCACGTTCACGTCAGGATCGGGCGGATTTGAACGTGCCGGTGTGCGAGAAATGGATGCAAAATTCAGCTGCTTGTGTATGGCAGAGCGTGCATGTCGGCAATACCGGCGGACAATGGCGGCACTTTGTACTGGAGGTGGATACTGCCAAATTCTCCAGGCATCCCTGGTATGCACAACGCAGTGTAAAAATGAGTTTTTACAACCCGAACCCTGGCACGCTGCTGGATGTTGATGATGTGTCCCTGCGCGACGAGGCCGGACACGAATTGGTGAAAAACGGCAGCTTTAGTGCTGGCATGGACCACTGGTTTTTTGCCGCCGACAACCATTTACGCTGGCATTTCATGGATTTGTGGCTGCAACTGTATTTCGAGCAGGGAGGACTTGGACTCGCGCTGTTTGCTGCGATGGTGATTTATGCCTGCGTTGCATTAGTGCGGCGCTGGCGCGAACCCGAGTTTCCGGCACCCGCGTTGGCAGCGGCGTTGGTGGCATTCCTGACTGTGGGTGTAGCGGACAGCCTGTTTGATGCACCGCGAATGACGTTATTGTTTTTCCTGCTGTGGGCCTGGATAGCAGTGCGCGAGAGGCCCCATTTACGGCACTCTGCGCGCAAGCGGCCTCGGGTGCAGCCACAGTAGTATCAATACCAATGCCGGCCACACCAGTGCAACCCAGGCTGCAAGCGCGGTAATGTTGAGGGGGATGGCCCCGCTGCCGCCAGAAAAAGCGCGCATTGCGTTGCTGTGCAGCAGGAACTGCAATGCCCCGGCCAGCGTCAGCAGCAAGGCCAAAAACTGCGCATGTAAACCAGCGGGTTCGCGCCTTGCCCAGAAAATCAGCAGCGCCGCCAGCACCATGCCGCTCACCATCTCGGCAGACAAGAGTCGCGGCAGTACCCAGCCTTTTAACAGCAGCGCTGCGGCGAGCAATTTGCACACCAGGACAAATCCAAAAATTGCGGCCCATCCGGATAGTTTCCTGGGCGGATGGCGCATCAGGCTGGCAATTAGCAAGCTCGCCAGAGCCCCTTCCAAGCCAAATATCAGCGCATGTAATAAATGAAACCGGTAGCCATCATTTCCGGGAATCTCCCAAAATGGCACAAAATGGGTTTTCAGATTGCCCGCCACCAATGAGGGAACATCCAGGCTCAGTTGCGATAATCCCCATAGTGCCAGCATGAGCAGACCGAAATTGCTCCACAGTCCAGGCGCCAGCCAGCGTCCGCGCCAGCCGGGCAGCAGATGCCCCGGCCATTTGCTTTCCTGCAGCAGACGGTAAAGCATCACGCCTACCATGGCACCCGTCACATTGGCCGCAATGTCCTGTGTTGCTGCGATGCGGCCAGGCAGGAAAGTCTGCGACCATTCCATCAGCAGGCTGAACAGCGAGGTGGCCAGGATTGCCCATAACACGGTGCGCCAGCGCGACAGATACAGGCGTAGCCAGGCTGCGAGCAGGTAACCCAATGGCAGATAGGCCAGGATGTTGGTAATCAGGTCGGTACGGGTAATATGGTGCGGCCAGGGTGCTGACAGGAACGCCAAGCTGCCATTCAGAGACGCACGCCAGCCGCTGAATGGATAGAGGCTGCCGTAACCAATCAGCAGCACATATAGCAGCAGCGCACCGAGCCGCATCAGGCGGGTCAAGCTTGAAGGTGAAGTGGTGTGAGACATGAGGTGATGGTAGCAGAAGCAGGTATGATATAGCGCTGCTGTAACGGTTCCAGAATAAGCCAGGGGGACGGCAAAACGTGACACAGTATTTTGATGTATTCAATGGTGATGCGGACGGCATTTGTGCTTTGCACCAGTTGCGTTTGGCACAGCCGCTGGAGGCCACCCTGATTAGCGGGGTGAAGCGCGATATCGGGCTGCTTGCGCAGGTGAGCGCGGCGGCAGGTGATGAGATTACCGTGCTCGATATTGCCATGAGCAAAAACCATGCGGCGCTTGTTGCCCTGCTCGCAACGGGCGCGCATGTGCGCTATTTCGACCACCATATTCCCGGCGACATCCCCCAGCATCCGCATCTGGATGCGTATATCGATACCGACGCCAATGTTTGTACCAGTCTACTGGTGAACCGCTATCTGGGCGGTAGTCAGTTGATCTGGGCGTTGGTTGCAGCGTTTGGCGACAACATGGCCGGCGCCGCGCGTGCAGCGGCCGCCCCGCTGAATTTGAGCGAAGCACAGCTGGATGACCTGCGCAGTCTGGGTGAATGCATCAACTACAACGGCTACGGCGACACACTGGCGGATTTGTTTTACGCGCCGATAGAGCTTTATCGTATCGTGCATACATACACCGATCCATTCGAGCTTATCCAGACTGAACCCGCTTACCAGGTACTGCGTGATGGGTACGCCGAGGACATGGCCCGAGCCCACGCCGTGCAGCCAATTCAAGTTCGCAGTAGCGGTGCCGTTTACTTGTTACCCGATGCGACCTGGAGCCGACGCGTATCCGGTGTGTTCGGTAACCGTCTGGCAACCGATTATCCCGAACGCGCCCATGCCGTGTTGACCCACAAACCCGGTGGCGGCTATGTGGTGAGCGTACGTGCACCGCAGACGACCAAGGCTTGCGCGGGTGTGCTATGCAGTAGCTTTGCCACGGGCGGGGGGCGTCGCGGTGCGGCGGGTATTAACCACCTGCCCGAAGTGGAACTGGAAGTGTTTGTAAATCGCTTTTATACGATATTCGAAAAGAATTGAGGGAGATGCTGTGGAGCAGTTGATCACGCCTTACGGCGGCGAGTTGGTGAATTTGTTGGTGAGCAGCACGCGTGCCCTGGAGCTCAAGCGTGATGCGTTCCACCTGCCGTCACTGGATTTGAACTGGCGTCAACAATGCGATCTGGAATTGTTGCTGAATGGGGGCTATGCGCCGCTTACCGGCTATCTCGGGCAAGCCGATTATCTGAGCGTGCTGCACTCCATGCGCCTTGCCGATGGCCGTGCCTGGGCACTCCCGGTTGTATTGCAAATCCACGAGACGCTGGCGCGCAGCCTGAAACTCGGAGAACCACTGGCATTGCGCGACCCTGAAGGCTTCATGCTGGCAGTGGTCATGGTGAACGAGATCTGGCAGGCGGATATCGAGCTTGAAGCCGAGCAGTTGGGCCGCGCCGCCGATGCCCCGCCAAAATGGTATGTTGGCGGTGCGGTCGAAGGTCTGTCGTTGCCGCTGCGCCACGATTTCATGGCATTGCGTCTCACCCCGGCCGAATTGCGAGCCGGCTTCACGCGGCTTGGCTGGCGCAATGTGATTGCTTATCCCGCGCGTACTCAATTGCAGCGTGCCCAGTACGAGTTTATTTTGCGTGCTGCAGTACAGAATGAGGCCAACCTGCTGATCCATCCCATGGCAGGCGGCGATCCGGTAGAGAGCGCGGATTATTTTGCCTTGGTGCGGAGCTATCAGGCCGTGATCGGCCGTTTTCCTTCGGCCACCAGCCAGTTGGCATTGTCGCCGGTGTATGTCCGCGACGGCGGTGTGCGCGATACCCTCGCGCGCGCCATCATCCAGCGCAATTACGGCTGCTCGCATCTGATTGTGGGCGGTGAACACGACGCACACGGGCAGCATCGGCGTGGTACCGACATCGTGCAGCACGAGGACTATCAGCGCGTCGCCGACCACATCACTGAAATCGGCGTGGGTCTGATCCCGTTTCCGCGCATGGTGTACGTGGAAGAGCGCGCCCAGTTCATGCCTCTGGAAGAACTCCCCAAAGGCGCGCGTGCGCTGACCCTGACCGGCGCAGAAATTCAGCGCAGGTTGCAAGCGGGCGTGAACATTCCGGATTGGTACACCTTCCCCGAAGTATTGGCAGAGATGCGCCGTAGTTACCCGCCGCGTGACCGTCAGGGCTTCACCGTGTTTTTCACCGGCCTGTCCGGAGCGGGAAAATCCACCATCGCGCGTGCACTGGGCACGCGCCTGATGGAAATGGGCGGGCGTTCGGTCACCCTGCTGGATGGCGATATCGTGCGTCGTCATCTGTCAGCTGAGCTTGGCTTCTCGCGCGAGCATCGCAACATCAATGTGCTCCGCATCGGTTACGTGGCGTCGGAAATCACCAAGAACCGCGGTATCGCCATCTGCGCGCCGATTGCACCTTATCGCAATACGCGCCGCGATGTGCGCGCCATGATTGAACCCCTGGGCGGCTTCCTGGAAGTCTTTGTCGCCACGCCTATCGAAACCTGTGAATTGCGCGACCGCAAGGGACTATATGCCAAAGCGCGGGCGGGGTTGATCAAGGAATTCACCGGGGTGTCCGACCCCTATGAGGTTCCCGAGCGGCCAGAGTTGTCGATCGATACCACGGACTTGAGTGTGGACGAAGCGGTGCAGCGGATTTTGCTCAAGCTGGAGCATGAGGGGTATTTGCGTTAATCGGGTAGCGGGTGTGATGTCATACGGGCAATAAAAAACGGCGGCCAAGGCCGCCGTTTTGCTGTCAAGGAATCTGACAGATTAAGCAGCTTGTTTGCGACGACGCGCGGCTGCAAGACCGGCCAAGCCGATGCCGAGAAGTGCCAAGGAAGCGGGTTCGGGGACGGTACCATTACCAACAGAGCCTTTCGGTACGGAGGCAAAGCGCAGGGTGCCGCCAGCAACCAAGTACTCGCCGAAACCATCACCAAAGAAGGTTACCTTGGAGAAGAAGCCGGACGAGTCGATTGCGCCGATGAAATTGTTGTAGCCATCTCCCGCAGGAATCCCGGGGTTGTCATTAGCACTCAGGGCGTTGGCTGGCAAAGTGGCAGCACCCCCGTCAAACGCAATCCACAGACCCGAGCCGGTCGCCGGTACGCCATAGGTGGACACTACATTGGCATCACGGACGGTGCCAGTACAGCAAGTTGCCCAGTCGCCAATTTCAAAGCCAAACGCGTTTACTGGCGAGCTGAAAGTAAAGGTTAAACCAGAGTTAAAACCGGGAATCGGATCAGCGCCTGTAGCGGATGGACTAATGTCCCAGATAGCTCCGGAAAGAATGCCGTAGCTTCCGGATGGAATTGCAGCCGAACCATTACTGGTACGGGTAACCGAGACGGTTGCCGCATTGCCGTTTTTATCAGTGTAGTTGTACGAGCTTTGGCCACTGACGACTTGCGAAGTCGTGACTGTTGACCCGGTGCCTGTGATCACGCTGTCAAAAGCACTGGAAATATTGCTGATCGCGCTGTTGACAATAAGCGGGGCTGCGCTGGCGCTTGCTACCATGAACATGGCCGATGCGGCAAGTGCGCTGGCTAGTACGGTTTTTCTCATAATGTAGCTCCTGAAATTAAAATTAATGGGGTCAGACACGATTACTAGCATTTCCCTAATTGCTATCGTGCTGCTTACGGTCACTGTAAAGCATTACCCATGCCAACAGAGAGGATAGTTATAAAATACCATTTAACTACAGCATGTTAAATATTAACGGTGTGGGCTCCAGCAACTAGTCTGTAAAGTTCCTAAGCGAGACTGTAAAAGTTACTGACAAACTTCTGACGACCAAGTGCGACGCTTCGGGCTTATCGAAGCCCTCACCGCACGCAAGGCAGTCCCCTACCCAATTAGGCAATTTTCAATAGCGATCAAAGATTGCACGTTGGTGTGCTGGTAAATGACACGTCACCAGTATTGGCGTGTTTCCAAGAGAGATTTAATGCAGAAAAAGGAAACGAATGGGAGAGTTGTTGCTTGGGAGGGTACCGAAAATAGAAACGGCGGCCAAGGCCGCCGTTTTGCAGTCAAGTAATCCGACAGGTCAAGCCATCTGTTTGCGACGGCGCATTACACCCAGACCGGCAAGGCCGATACCCAGCAGCGCCAGTGAGGCAGGTTCGGGAACCGAAGAAGAGATAGGCGGTGGACAAGTCGGATTGCACGTCCCTGCCACATTGTCCAGGAAGAGGGCCGAATCCAGAATTGTGTCCTTGTCATTTGTAGTAACAAATGCGATTTTATACGCGCCAGTCTGTGTCAGGGTTTTGCTATAGGTTTGCCAGCCTGAATGGCCAGAAGTGCCAACAGCAATACCTAGACCGTGAATGCTGGCCAGCACGTCGATCACGGGCGTCCCGTCCGGGTTGATGATGATCGCAAAGGACGGGTCGTTGTAAGGAATATAGTCGCGCGCTACATAATCCCAAGCCATCCCAATGCTGTCACCACTGTTGGCGTTGAAACCTTGATAGATCGCTGCTCCGTCCGTCAGGGAACCGCCACTCGAATTGGTGTTGTATGCATTAAGTGAGCCGCTAGCGAGGCCCAAAGCGGCCTCAATGCTGGATATCCCGGCACCATTGCTATTGAGTTGGGCCATTGTGGTGCCGGCGGCACCGATAGTCCAGACTGTACCGTCATACGTCGTCACACTTGTGGACGGGGTCGCAAAGACACTCCCTAGGGCTGTCCAGCCGCTTAGGGTGCCAGTTTCGAAATTTTGGTTCGCTAGCGAGATAACCGTAGCAGATGCGCTCCCTGCCGCAAACATACAAGTTGCCAATGCAACCGAAGCGGCCAGATTGTAAATTTTCAGATTTTTCATGACAAACTCCCTGCCAAATTATTAAAAGAATTAATTTTGAGTCAGGCACGAATTGCGTTGTGCAGCTCTCGCTTATACGTCAAGCATTATTCATGCCTCAATTAATTAGAAATTAAATCTTGTTTAACTACATAATGTTAATGGTTAACAATGTTAGCTCCAGTTGCTATTCTGGCAAGTATCCACGCGAGACTGTAAAAACTCCTGACAAATCCCTGACGCTCAAACGCGGCGCTTATGGCTGATCAAAGACCCCGCCAGCATTCCCGCCAAACTCATCAGCAAGCCCAATAATTGCGGCGGCCACAGGCCGTCCGGGTGGAAGATTTCCAGCAGCAGCCACGACGACACGCCCAGCGCGATGGCGAATAGCGCGCCCTGGGTGTTGGCACGTTTCCAGTACAGGCCGAACACCAGCGGGACGAAGGCTGCTACCAGGGTGACCTTGTAGGCGTTCTCTACCATCTTGTAGATGCTGGCGTTGGAGTTGAGCGCGAATAGCGTGACGATGCAGGCAAAGCCGACCACTACGGCACGCATTGCCCACAGCAGGTGGCGGTCGCTGAGATGGTCGATAAAGGGTTTGATGATGTTCTCTGTAAAAGTTACCGACGGCGCCAGCAAGGTGCCGCTGGCGGTGCTCATGATCGCGGACAGCAGCGCGCCGAAGAACATGACCTGGGCGAACACCGGCGTGTGGTTGAGGATCAGGTCGGGCAGGATGTGCTGCGGGTCTGTGCCCAGCAGTGCGTTGACCGAAGCCGGGTCAATCAGCAGTGCGGAGTAGGCCAGGAAGATGGGGATAAAGGCGAACAGGAAATACAGGCTGCCGCCCAGCACCGCCCCCGTCACCGCGATGTTTTCCGATTTGGCCGACATCACGCGCTGGAATACGTCCTGTTGCGGAATCGAGCCGAACATCATAGTCACCCAGGCGGCGACGAAAGCCAGTATGTCGCGCGTTTCCAGCCTGGGCCAGAACTGGAATTTGCCCGCCTCCTGCGCGTGGCTGACCACGTTGCCGGCGCCGCCAGCGTAGCCGCTTACCACCCAGCCGATGTAAAGCATGCCGACAACGATGATGATCATCTGGAAAAAATCGGTGAGGGCCACCGACCACATGCCGCCGAACAGGGTGTACACCAGCACGATGCCGGCGCCGATGATCATGCCGTCGTGCGCGCTGATGCTGCCGTGGCTGAGCAGCGAGAACACCAGCCCCAATGCGGTGATCTGCGCCGAAACCCAGCCCAGGTAAGACGCCACAATCGCCAGACTGGTCAGCAGTTCGACCGTCCTGCCATACCGCTGGCGGTAATAATCGCCGATGGTGAGCAGGTTCATGCGGTACAGCTTGCGTGCAAAAAACAGTCCGACCAGCACCAGACACATGCTGGCGCCGAACGGGTCGGCGACGATACCTCTGAGGCCATCCTGCAGGAAGGTGGCGGAGGTGCCGAGCACCGTTTCCGAGCCGAACCAGGTGGCAAACACGGTGGCGGTGACGATATACAGCGGCAGCGAGCGTCCGGCGACGGCATAGTCCTTGGCGCTATGCACGCGGGTTGCGGCGTACAGGCCGATGCCGATGGAGATGAGTAGGTACAGCATTACAAACCAGATCAGCATGACGTTAATTCCGCGCTCAGTTTAATGCGATAACAGGATATAACCGACCAGAGCGGCCAAAATAACAAGCAGCAGCGTGATAACGGCCAGAAGATTGCCCAAACGGATCTGTACCTTGGCCAGTTGGTGCGAGAGCGCTTCAATGGAGCTATCGCCGCGCGAAAGATAGGCGTGTGCGAGCCGAGGCAGTTGCGGCAGCAACACGGCCCAGCGCGGCCCTTCCTGACGTAATGCTTTGATCGCACCGCGCCAGCCGATCTGCTCGCTCATCCAGCGTTCCAGAAACGGTTTGGCGGTTTTCCACAAATCCAGGTCAGGGTCGAGCTGGCGCCCCAGGCCTTCGATGTTGAGCAGGGTTTTCTGTAGCAGCACCAACTGCGGCTGGATTTCCATATTGAAACGGCGCGAGGTCTGGAACAGACGCAGCAGCACCTTGCCGAAGGAGATTTCCTTCAATGGCCGGTCGAATACCGGCTCGCACACAGCGCGGATGGCGGCTTCGAATTCGTCCACGCGGGTGTCGGAGGGGGTCCAGCCTGCGTCCACATGAGCCTGTGCCACGGCACGATAGTCGCGCTGGAAAAATGCCAGAAAGTTTTGCGCCAGATAGTTTTTATCGACTTCGGTGAGCGTGCCCATAATGCCGAAATCAAGCGCGATATATTGTCCGCGCGCATTGACCTGGATATTGCCGGGATGCATGTCGGCATGGAAAAAGGCGTCACGAAATACCTGGGTGAAAAAGATTTCCACCCCTGCCATAGCGAGCTTGGGGATGACCACGCCCATCGCGCGCAGCGTGTCGATCTGGCTGATGGGCACGCCTTTCATGCGCTCCATCACCATCACCTCGGGCTCGCAATAATCCCAATAAACTTCCGGCACGATGAGCAGCTCGGAGTCTTCGAAATTGCGCCGCAACTGCGAGCAGTTGGAGGCCTCGCGCATCAGGTCGAGCTCGTCGGTGAGGGTTTTGCGGAACTCCCCCACCACTTCGCGCGGGTGCAGGCGCGGGCCATCGGCGAAGAGTTTTTCCACCAGCAGGGCGCCGGCTTCCAGCAGGCCGAGGTCGTGCTCGATCACCGCGCCGATGCCGGGACGCAGCACTTTGACGGCGGCCTCGGTGCCGTCCTGCAACACTGCAAAATGCACCTGCGCCATAGAGGCGCTCGCCACCGGCTCGGCCTCGAATTGCGCGAACACCTGCTCCACCGGCCTGCCGTAGACGCGTTGCAAAGTAGTGCGGACCTCCTCGGCAGGGAAGGGCGGCACACGGTCCTGCAGGCGCGCCAGTTCATCGGCAATGTCCGGCGGCATCAGGTCGCGGCGGGTGGACAGCATCTGGCCGAATTTAACGAAAATCGGACCGAGCGCTTCCAGCGCGCGGCGCAGCCGCACCGCGCGCGGTTCGGACAGGTTGCGCCAGAACAACGTGGTTTTGACCAGCCAGCGCAGTGCACGTACGCGCTCGTGGCCGAGAAAAAACTCGTCCAGGCCAAAGCGCAGCGCGACCCAGATGATGGTAATCAGTCGTAAAATTCGCATTAGTTTACGTTGCGGCGCGCGGCGAACAGTTGCAAGCGTTTTTCCAGACGCGCGGTGTCGTCACGCACTGCATCGACGTCATCAATAAAAGTAGCGATGTGACGGCGTTTAGCGAGCAGCGGGCGTTCCTCGGTGGCATATTCGACCAGTGATTGTTGCGCGCTATCCATGGCGTGACGTTGCCACGCATGCAGGCTGCGTGCGCTATGCACAAGGCGATGTGCGGCAACGTCGCCCACCACACGCGCCATATCCGCCTCCGCATCCCAATCCAGTTCTCGGAAAATGCTGCCCAGGGTCGCGGCAAACTGCGCATCACCATCAATGACCACGTTGCGGAACGCTGCCGGATCTTTCATTGCCAGGCGTGCCGCCTGCACTGGGCTAAGCTCGATATGGGCGTCGGGCGCTGCGTCGGCCTCGGCCGCAGCGAACGTACCCGCTGCTGTGACTGTCAGAGTGAGGCGTAGCGGGAATAGCTTGATGCTGACGGTATGGCCGGCCCAGGCCAGCAGGCGCTGGCGCGCCCAAGGTGCACCGTGCAACAGGTGGTTGAGCAGCGGCAAGCCCGCACTGGCAGCCAGGCTGGATAGCATTAAAACTTGTAGCCTTTGTGCAAGGCGACCACACCGCCGCTCAGGTTGTAGTAGTCAACTTTGGCAAATCCGGCGTGTTCCATCATGGCCTTGAGTTCCTCCTGACCAGGATGCATGCGGATGGATTCAGCCAGATATTGGTAGCTGTCTACGTCTTTGGCGACCAGCTTGCCCATGAACGGCAGCAGCTTGAACGAGTAGGCGTCGTAAAGCGGCGCCAGCGGTTTCCATATCTTGGAGAATTCCAGCACAAGCAGCCGTCCGCCCGGGCGCAGCACACGATACATGTCGGCCAGCGCGAGGTCTTTGTGGGTCATGTTGCGCAGACCGAACGCTACGCTTACGCAGTCGAAATAGTTGTCCGGGAACGGCAGTTTTTCGCCGTCGCACTGTGCCACCGGTACCGCCTGTCCTTCGTCCAGCATGCGGTCGCGCCCCACGCTGAGCATCGAACTGTTGATGTCGGTGAGCCAGACCTGGCCTGAACTACCCACTTTTTTCAAAAATAGCCGGGTAAGGTCGGCGGTACCGCCTGCCACGTCAAGTACGCGATTGCCTGGCCTGACGCCTGAAGTCTCGACAGTGAAACGCTTCCAGGCCCGATGCAGCCCAACCGACATCAGGTCGTTCATGACGTCGTAACGCTGCGCGACGGAATGAAAAACATCGGCGACCTTGGTGGCCTTATCGGATTCGGCAACCGTCTTGAAACCAAAGTGGGTGGAGTTGTCCATGGCGCGAAAACAATCAGAGAAAACAGCCAGAATCATAACCGACACGGGGGTGAAACAAAAGGCGATGCGTTATCCGGTATTGTCACGAGTTTGTCACAGAGCTGTCATAACATGCATTACTATTGAATAATCAAATGGGAGCGAACATGGCTGCGACGATATTGCTGGTGGAGGACGAGCCCGGAATTCAAGAACTGGTAAAATTCAATCTGACACAGGCCGGTCATAGCGTGCTGTGCGCGGATTCGGCCGAGATGGCGACAGGTATGGTGAAGCACAGCTTGCCTGATCTGGTGCTGCTGGACTGGATGCTACCCGGCATGAGCGGGATCGACCTCGCCCGAAAATTTCGCGCGGACGGGCGCATGAAAAATGTGCCCATCATCATGCTCACTGCCCGTGGCGAAGAGCGCGACAAAGTGCTCGGCCTGGAAACCGGCGCCGACGACTACATTACCAAGCCGTTTTCACCGCGCGAATTGTCGGCGCGTATCAAGGCCGTGTTGCGCCGCCGCGCGCCGCAGATGACCGAGGACAAAGTGGAGATACGGGGGCTGAGCCTGGATCCGGTGAGTCATCGCGTCACCGGCAACGGAACCCCGGTAGAACTGGGCCCGACCGAATTTCGCCTGTTGCACTTTTTGATGACCCATCCGGAACGCGTGTACTCGCGTTCACAGTTGCTCGATCAGGTATGGGGCGACCATGTGTTTGTGGAGGAGCGCACTGTGGATGTTCATATCCGCCGTTTGCGTCTGGCATTGGAGCCTACCCGGCATGAAACCTTGATCGATACGGTGCGCGGGGCAGGCTATCGCCTGTCAGCGCAGCCTGCGTGATTTTATTGCACGCCCTGCCGTACATGATTTCAAGCATAATTAACCCCCTTTAAGCGGCGGGGATCCCCTTGTTTGATTTCTGGTGGCGTCCAGCCCTGATGCTGGGCGGAATCCTTTTTGCAGCCTTGCTGGCTGCGCTATTATTCAACGTATCGACGGGTATTGCCCTGCTCGTGCTGGGCGTGCTCGGTTATCTGGTGTACAACTTGCGGCAGATGGCTGCGTTGATCCGCTGGCTGGAGCGGGGAGAACGCGGCGGTATCCCCCGGGCGTATGGCGCGTGGGATGATATCTTCTACGGCCTGGAGCGCCTGCTGCGCCGGCAAAAACGCAGCACCACCAAATTGTCTGCGCTGCTCGATCGTTTCGAGCATGCCGCACAGGCCATCCCGGACGGTATCGTAATGCTGAACGATACTGATCAGATCGATTGGTTCAACCCTGCAGCCAGCAAGCATTTCAGCCTGGATAATGCGGCCGACCGCGGTCAGTTCATTGGCTACCTGATTCGGCAGGCCCCGTTTCATGAATATCTGGCGGGACACGATTACAGCGAACCACTCATCATGAAATCGCCTGCCAGTCGCGATGTGACGCTATCGGTTCAACTGGTGCCGTTTGGCGACAAGCGCAAGATGCTGATTTCCAGAGACATTACACAGATCGAACTGGTCGACTCGATGCGCCGTGATTTTGTCGCCAACGTGTCGCACGAACTGCGCACACCGCTCACCGTGGTAGGTGGTTTCCTGGAAACCTTCGCCGACATGGAGCACATCAATCCGGTGGATTTCCGCCGCTACAGCGATTTGATGCAGCAACAGACCGAGCGCATGCGCATGCTGGTGGAAGATCTGCTTACCCTGTCGCGCCTGGAGAGTCCGCAAAACCGTCTGCAGGAAACACCCATCAATGTGCCCGCGCTGGCGCAGTCATTATTTCAGGATGCACAGAGCCTGAGCGGCGAACGCCACCATATCGAGCTGTTCATCGATATTGACCGCTGGGTTATGGGTAACCCCGACGAACTGCGCAGCGCTTTCGGCAATCTGGTCAGCAATGCGGTGCGTTATACCCCCAAGGATGGCAATATCACCTTGCGCTGGGCTGCGCGCGGCGGTGAAGTATGTTTCAGCGTGACCGATACCGGAGACGGTATTGAACCGCACCATATCCCGCGCCTTACCGAGCGCTTCTATCGAGTCGACCGTGGCCGCTCGCGTGAAACGGGTGGCACCGGTCTTGGTCTGGCTATCGTCAAGCATGTGCTTACCCGCCATCAGGCGCGCCTGATGATTGACAGCCAGGTTGGTAAAGGCAGCTGTTTTGCTGCGTGTTTTCCATCCAGTCGAGTGATGGCGCCGCCAGCGGCTTGATGGTTGTTTTCCCGCGCTGCCAGCGGGGGGTGTTTTGGCCGGTTACAGACGCTGCGCCAAAGCGGATTTCAAAATGCCGGCGATCAGATTGAGTTGGCCCTGTGGACGCGACTCGCGTTGCGGCACCCCCCAGATCGGGTTGGGAAAATGACGGTCGCTGGTAAAGCGCGGAATGACGTGCCAATGCAGGTGCGGTGTCATGTTACCCAGACTGGCGAGATTGATCTTGGCGGGCTTGAGCGTTTCGCGCAGCGCGGATTCGGTAGCAAGCACCACGCGTAACAGCCGCAGCTGCTGCGCTTCGGTAAGGTCGGTCATTTCCTTGACATGGGCATTCAGGATCACCCGGCAAAAGCCGGGATAGTCCACGTCGTCGATCAGTACCACACGGCAAAAATCATCGCGCCACAACAACTCGCCACCAGGCTGGGTGCATAGCTCGCAATTTTCCATTGTATTCATTCCTGAGTAGTAATTCCAATTCGCAATAAAAACGATAACCGCGTTGGCTTCGTCTTCGGCTCCTAGCCGTACTGATTGTACTGTCTTCGTCGCCTCATCCTCGCCGCCTTGATCTCCTTTCTATTGCGAATTGGAATAAGCGGAGGCGCCTGCCGGGCGAGTTAGTATCTGGCGTGTCAACCATATCCGGCCGGTTTGCGTTCTCTTGTAGGGCCATAATCCCCATGTACGGACAGGTTGAATATTTTTATCATTTTACGCTTTGGAGGCACATGAACGCAGCATCCGGTCTCGAAAAAAACGCACTGGGTCTGGCGGAATCCACCATCATGGGTGTGGCGGGTACCGCGCCGGTATTTTCCATTGCCGCCACCAGCGCGACGCTGATCGCTGCGGTAGGCATCCTGTCGCCAGCCAGCCTGTTGTATTGTGGGCTGATCATGTTCGGCGTGACGTTTGCCTATATGTATCTGAACCGCCTGGATACCAATGCCGGCGCGTCCTATGCCTGGCTCAGCAGTGTCTTTAATCCGATACTGGGATTTCTTTCCGGTTGGGCACTGCTGGTTGCATCGGCCGTGTTCATGGTATCCGGTACCATCCCCGCAGCCACTGCCACATTGGCGCTGCTCGCGCCCAATCTGGCAAACAGCACGGGCAGCGTAACGCTGGTTGCTGCTGCCTGGCTGGTGGTGGTTAGCGCCGTGATTATCAAAGGCATCAAACTGACCAGCTATGTGCAGGTGGTGATGACGCTGGTGGAACTGGGCATCGTGCTGGTTATTTTAATCGCGGCGTGGCTGCAATACGGTGGCCACCCCGCGCATCATCTATCGCTGACATCATTCAGCCCGGCTGGCTTCACTCCCCACCTTTTCACCCTGGGCGCATTGACGGCGCTATTCTTTTTTTGGGGCTGGGACGTGACCGTCAATCTCAATGAAGAAACGCGCAATGGTTCACGGGTGGCGGGACTGAGTTCGCTGCTGGCCATGCTGGTGGTGCTGGCGCTGTTTATCCTGTTTGCCATGGCAACACTCCTGGTGTTGAGCGATCAGGAAATCCAGGCATCGGGCACGAATGTGGTGCTTGCCATTGCCGAAAAACTGTTTCCCAAACCCTGGAGCTACATAGCGGTGCTGGCGGTCATGTTGAGTACCGTGGGCACGCTGGAAACTTCCATACTGCAGTTCAGCCGTACGCTGTTCGCGCAAAGCCGCGACTACATGCTGCACCCGCGTTATGCGCGTCTGCATCCGTCCTGGAATACGCCGTGGATAGCCACCCTGGTGATTGCCGGTTTTGGCCTGTTGCTGCTGTTGCTGGCTTCGGGCATACCCAGCGTCAACCAGATCATTCAGGATTCGGTCAATGCCATCGGCTTTCAGGCGGCTTTTTATTACGGGCTGGCGTGTTTTGCGTGCGCCTGGCATGTGTGGAGCAATCAGCCAAAAAATGCTTACAACCTGACCTTCCTGGTGTTCTGGCCATTAACCAGCGCAGGCTTTCTCTGGTTTGTCGGGATAGACAGTCTGCCGGCTTTCAATACCACCAGCAGAGTGGTGGCGGTGGGTGGCATACTGCTTGGCCTGATACCGCTCTGGCTCAATCGTCACCTGCGCAGGGCTGCGCTTGCCACGCAGTCCTGACACCGCCGGATCAGGATTACAGCAACACCCGTTCGATGCCGCCGTTGCTGGCTTTCTCTATGTAACTCTCCATCCAGTCCGGCCCCAGCAGGTGTCTGGCCATTTCCACCACGATGTAGTCTGCCGAGGTGGCAGCGTCGTCATCGTAGCGGGACAAGCCCTGCAGGCACGACGGACATGAGGTGAGGATTTTCACCGCAGCAGCTTCACCCGATTCGGTGCGCAGTTGTCCGGCCACCTTGCGGATTTCTTCTTCCTTGCGGAAGCGGATTTGAGTGGAAATATCCGGGCGCGACACCGCCAGCGTGCCGGATTCGCCACAGCAGCGCTCGCTCAGCTTCACCTCTTCACCCATTAACTGGTTCACTACTTTCAGCGGCTGATAGGTCTTCATCGGCGTGTGGCACGGGTCGTGGTACATGTAGCGCGTGCCGTTCACGCCTTCCAGTTTTACACCCTTCTCCAGCAGGTATTCGTGGATGTCCAGCAAGCGGCAACCGGGGAAGATTTTCTCGAACTGGTACTTCAGCAACTGATCCATGCAGGTGCCGCAGGACACGATCACGGTCTTGATGTCGAGGTAGTTGAGGGTATTGGCCACACGATGGAACAGTACGCGGTTTTCCGTGGTGATGGCGTCGCCCTTGTCCGCCTGCCCGCTGGAGGTCTGTGGATATCCGCAGCACAGATAGCCGGGCGGCAACACGGTTTGCGTGCCGAGTTCGAACAGCATGGCCTGCGTCGCCAGTCCCACTTGCGAGAACAGCCGCTCCGAGCCGCAACCCGGGAAGTAGAACACCGCGTCGGAATCCTCGCTGAGTTTGGCCGGGTTGCGGATTACCGGCACGATGCTGGCGTCTTCCAGTCCCAGTAGCGCGCGCGAGGTTTTTTTGGGCAGGCCGCCAGGCATGGGTTTGTTGATAAAGTGGATGACCTGTGCACGAACCGGGGCGGTGCCCAGAGTGGAGGGGGGATGGCTGGTTTGTGTCTTGATCAGGCCAAGTTTTTTCGCGCCCTGGTAAGCCCAGCGCTGCGCCTGATAACCCCAGGCTATCATCACCTTGCGGGTGAGTTTGATGGTAGCCGGATCGGTGGCGTTGAGGAAGAACATCGACGCCGTCGTGCCGGGGTTGAACTTTTTCTTGCCCTGCTTGCGCAGGAAGTTGCGCATGGCGATGGAAACGTCGCCGAAGTCGATGTTGACCGGGCAAGGGTTCAGGCACTTGTGGCATACGGTGCAGTGGTCGGCCACATCGCCGAATTCGTCGAAGTGCTGGATGGAAACGCCGCGCCGGGTCTGCTCTTCATACAGGAAAGCCTCGATCAGCAGCGAAGTCGCAAGAATCTTGTTGCGCGGGCTATACAGCAGATTGGCGCGCGGAATATGCGTGTTGCATACCGGCTTGCACTTGCCGCAGCGCAGGCAGTCCTTGATCGAGTCGGCGATCTCACCGATCTCGGATTGCTCCATGATCAGCGACTCGGTTTCCAGCAGCGAGAAGCTGGGAGTGTAAGCGTTGCGAAGATCCGCGCCGGGCATCAGCTTGCCCTTGTTGAAGCGGCCTTCCGGATCAATTTTGTGCTTGTAGCGCACGAAACTCTGGATCGCTTCGTCTTCCAGATATTCCAGCTTGGTGAGACCGATGCCGTGCTCGCCCGAAATCACGCCGCCCAGGTCCCGCGCCAGATGCATGATGCGCGCCACAGCGGCGTTGGCTTCCTGCAACATGGTGTAGTCGTCGGAATTGACCGGCAGGTTGGTGTGCACGTTGCCGTCTCCGGCATGCATGTGCAGCGCCACGAACACGCGGCTTTTCAGGATTTGTTTGTGCAGGCGGTCGCTGGCATCCAGTATCGGCTGGTATTCGCGGCCGACAAAAATGCGCTGCAGTTCCTTGCGCACTTCGCGTTTCCACGACACGCGCAGGGTGTGGTCCTGCAAGGCCTGGAACACCGTGGCGTGACCGTTGGATGCGACCAGATCGGTATTGATGATGGCGAGACCCGCGCTGGCGGGCGGCGCGTCCAGATGGTCCAGCAGCCAGCGCCAGCGCATACGGGTTTTTTCCAGCAAGGCCAGCGCGCGGCTGCGGCGTTCCTCGGTCATTTGCGAGTCGGCCACCGTATCCTCATCCTGGAACAGCGGCAGTTCGGCGCGGAAAAACGGTTCCAGTGCATCCAGCAATTTCAGCTTGTTGGCAATGGAAAGCTCGATGTTGATGCGTTCCACGCCGTCGGAATAATCCGCCAGCCGGTGCAGCGGAATCACCACGTCCTCGTTGATCTTGAAGGCGTTGGTGTGGGCGGCGATGGCGGCGGTGCGGGCGCGATCCAGCCAGAATTTCTTGCGCGCTTCGGCAGTCACGGCGATGAAACCCTCGCCGCCGCGCGTATTGGCGAGCTGGACAATGTGCGAAGCCGCTTCGCCGCAAGCGGCCTCGTCATCCGACACCACGTCGGCCAGCAGGATCATTTTCGGGCGTTCGTGGCGGTGGGCCTTGGTGGCGTAGCCGACTGCCTTGATGTAACGCGCGTCCAGATGTTCCAGTCCGGCGAGGATGGCGTGAGGGTGGGCGTCCAGATAATTTTTGACTTCGACGATGGCAGGCACGGCATCGCGCACCTGGCCGAAAAACTCCAGGCACACCGTGCGCGTGAAAGCGGGCAGCTTGTGCAGGATGAAGCGGGCGGAAGTGATGATGCCGTCGCAGCCTTCCTTCTGGATGCCGGGCAGACCGGCCAGGAACTTGTCGGTGACGTCCTTGCCCAGCCCCACCTTGCGGAAGTGCTGGCCGGGGATTTCCAGGATTTCCGGTCTGGCGATCTCGGCTGTGCCGTCAATGTCGTAGCGCCGGATCTCGAAACGCGCCGTCGCGGCATCGTGAATCTTGCCCAGGTTGTGATCGAGGCGGGTGACTTCCAGCCATTCCGCATCCGGTGTCACCATGCGCCACGACACCAGATTGTCCAGCGCCGTGCCCCACAGCACGGCCTTCTTGCCGCCGGCGTTCATCGCCACGTTGCCGCCGATGCAGGAGGCGTCGGCCGAGGTCGGGTCGACCGCGAACACGAAGCCCGCCGCATCCGCCGCATCCATCACCCGCCGTGTCACCACCCCGGCGCCGCAGTGGAGGGTGGCGTAGTCACGATCCACGCCGGGCAGGCGCGTCATTTCGACCGTGGACAAAGCCTCCAGTTTTTCCGTGTTGATGACAGCAGAATCAGGCGTGAGCGGAATCGCGCCGCCGGTGTAGCCGGTGCCGCCGCCGCGCGGGATGATGGTCAGCCCCAGTTCGATGCAGCCTTTGACCAGATGGGCGATTTCCGCTTCGCTGTCCGGGTTGAGAACAACGAAGGGATATTCCACGCGCCAGTCGGTGGCGTCGGTGACGTGGGAAACGCGTGCCAGGCCGTCGAACTGGATGTTGTCCTTGCGCGTGTGGCGGCTCAGTTTTTTCAGTGTGTCGCGGCGCAACTGGCGCGTATGGGCAAAATCCGACTGGAAATTGGCCACGGCCCGGCGTGCGGCGTCCAGCAGCGGCGCAACCAGTGGATTGTCCTGCCGGCGCATGTCGATTTCATTCAAGCGATGATTCAGCGCATCGATCAATGCCGCCTGGCGTTTGGGGTTGGCAAGCAGGTCATCCTGCAAATAGGGGTTGCGCGACACCACCCAGATATCGCCCAGTACCTCGAATAGCATGCGCGCCGAGCGTCCGGTACGGCGTTCGCCGCGCAATTGGTTGAGGATCTCCCAGGCTTCTTTTCCCAGCAGACGGATGACAATTTCGCGGTCGGAAAACGAAGTGTAGTTGTAGGGAATTTCGCGAAGGCGGGGGGTATCCATGAGCAGCACGGCGATTGCTAAAGCGCCATTTTATCAGTAACCAGGCGGCCAAATAACCCTTTACTTTTTCCGGCTTTCTTAAAGTTACGCGTGGCTTGGCTGCGCTTTCTTCCAGACGGAGATATGAAACTATTCGAACATCGATAGAGTCGGACTTACAACCATGGGCTTTGGCAAACGTATTTTTCAGGGCATTACGTGGTATTTATTACTGGAGGTTCGTCATGAATGAATTAAAACGTTTTATATCCTTATTCGATCAGGAAGTTATCCATACTTTTGATTATCTGGGCATGCTGAGCGACGCGCAGTGGAGCGCTATACCCATCGACTCTGAAACACTTTTTCTTGGCACCCGGATCAATAAAATCACCATCAGCGCTCTGGCGAGGCATCTGATCAATGCCGAGAGTCATTGGTTTGGGCAATTGGCGAGCCTGCCGGCTACGGCCACCATGCCATTGCCGGGCAAGTCCAGCACATTGGAAAACATGCCCGATGGCCCTGCGCTGATTGATGCTTATCGTGCCACGCACGCCGTTAATCTGGAAAATCTGCATGCCTTGACGCCAGCGGTGCTGGAAAAAGAATTCGTCTTTACCGGCAGGCACTATACCGGCATCGGTTTTTTGTGGTCTGTATTGGGGCATCATACCTACCATCTCGGGCAGATCGACCTGCTGATGCGTCAGCAAGGCCTCGTAGCGCCGGAATATATGGAATGGCAGGAAACAGGACGGGTACTGGGATGAGTGCCACAGAAATCGAAAAACGCTATCGCGACCTGCTCGGTTTTGTCCCGGATAACGTCAGGAAACGTAGCGCGCTGGCCAAACTCGCCGGCCGTGAAGCCTCAATCGACGCCGTTGAATCCCTTCGTGCATCGCTCATCCATGACAATCCACTCGATCGGAAGACCCAGCAGCTGGTGCATTTCGCCATGCTGCTGGCACTGGGGCACACGCAAGCCGCCCAGCTGCATGTGCGGGGTGCATTGAAGGCGGGAGCAGGGCCGGGCGAGTTATATGGCGTATGCGAGACGGCGGCGATCGTCGGCGGCATGCCGGTGTTCAGCAATGCCGTGGAGATTGTTTATGATGCGTTACACGAAGCGGGATTGATCAAGGGGGATGCCTTGGAATAATGCCTGTCCAGGCTGGCGCAGCGGGAGAATTAAACGCAATTTGAATCAGGAGCACGGGGTGCCGCAAGCATCTTTGTCCAGGCTGCCCATTTTTTTGAGTCGTCGCGCCATGGCAAAAGCCAGTTTTTCGACTGAAGCCGGGTTCTGGCCGGTATGGAGCTGGCGGTCGATGACGACATGCTCGCTGTCCGGTGCGCCAAAATACAATTCCCCGCCCAGCCTGGCGAGGCGTTCAGGCAGCA
The DNA here is from genome assembly GCF_003851125.1 of Sulfuriferula multivorans. Classification (GTDB taxonomy): domain Bacteria; phylum Pseudomonadota; class Gammaproteobacteria; order Burkholderiales; family Sulfuriferulaceae; genus Sulfuriferula; species Sulfuriferula multivorans. The sequence goes on from NZ_BGOW01000010.1 coordinate 44,664, forward strand.
ATTCGGGCAGCGTGTCGGCGAGTCCGGCGAGCTGTTCTTCCTGTGGGCTGAAGCAGGTCATCTGATAACCTGCAAATAACCAGTTTCCACCCTGTTGTGCCATGACCAACCCTGCTGGCCCATGGCTTACTGCGCCGATCAGGCCGCCGCTGGCCAGGATGCGTTTGACCAGGTTGCCTGCGGCTTCGGAACAAATCAAATCGGCCATCGGACCATATCCGCCGGGGAAAAATAGCGCATCATATTTGGCGCCTGCCAGCGCCAGTCGTTCCAGCGATAATGGAGTGTGCCAAGCCTCGATCTCGGACAATTGTTCGCGCAGGTTGGCGATACGGCCGGTGTCGTGGTGGTGAAATGCCGGTGCAAAACAGTTTTCATCCAGCGCGGCAGGTTTTCCCCTGGGGGTGGCAATGTCGATCGTATGCCCGTGTTCGAGAAAAATATGGTGCGGCGGAACAAATTCCTGCGCCCAGAAACCGGTCGGGATACGATCACCGTTTTTGAGTGTGAGCTCGTTGGCGGCGGTGAGTATGAACAGGACTTTTGCCATCAGTATGCCGCCATCCCGTTGGGTCGATTATTTATAGAACCGCGGGTTTTGCAGGACTGGTTTACGCAATTCATGGAACCTTGCGCCAGCGTTTTTTTCAAACTGCTGCTGGCTTGGCTGTCGGTACGGCCAATCAGCTTGTTTGCTGCAGCGATGGTGCTAATGACAAGGGCAGCGAAAAACATGACAATCCTGTGCATGACGATTTCTGGATGGAAAGAGGCAGATGAGCAATAAACGATATCACAAGTATGTGTTGATTACTGTAGTGCTCGGCGCACTTGCAGCCGCACTGTACCTCGGATTGACGCAAAAAACTCCGGCGCCGCAAGTGACATTTACCGACCTCACCGGCAAGAAGATATCCATGCAAAGCCTGCATGGGAAAATGGTGCTGGTAAATTTCTGGGCGACCACTTGCCCTGGTTGCGTGGAAGAAATGCCGCATATCGTGGAAACCTACAATCAATATCATGACAAGGGTTTCGAAGTGATCGCGGTCGCCATGAGTTACGACCCGCCCAGTTATGTGCTCCGGTTCAAGCAGCAGCGCGGCTTGCCGTTTCCGGTGGCGCTGGATGTGCAGGGTAATCTGGCGCATCAGTTTGAGGATGTAAAGCTTACCCCTACCTCATATTTGATCGACAAAGATGGAAATATTGTTGAACAAACCATCGGTTCACTCGATTTCGTCAAGCTGCGCAGTCGTCTGGATAAGGCACTCATCAAAAAAGGTTGATCATGCAAAATCGGTATTCGTGGAAAAGCTATTTCGGGGTGCTGTCGGATTACCAGCAGTGGGCGAATGATCGTTTGTTCGCGGCATTGGGCGGTATTGACCGCGCCTTGCTGCAAAGCCCGCAAGGCCTGTTTTTCGGCACTATCCACCACACGGTGGATCACATCATGCTGGTCAACCGGTTGTGGCTGGCGCGGTTGCGCGGAGAAGTTGTGGCAGTCGATTTCCGGCAACTCACGTATCCGGACTGGGACCAGTTGATCGAGGCTACCCAGCGCCAAGCCGAAGAACTCACGCTGTGGCTGGAGGGCTGTCCGGAGGACTGGTTTGATGGCCAGCTGGATTATGTGTCATCCGAAGGCGAGGCACGCTCGATGTGGATGCGCGATGTGCTCACCCACATGATGAATCACCAGACCCATCATCGCGGCCAGATTTCCGCGGTCATCACCCGCCTGGGTGGTGCGGCACCGGAGATGGACTATGTTTACTACAAACGCGAGATGGAAGGCTATATGGAAATCATCCGCGATGACCAATCCTTGAGCGGCGGTGCCACCAGTCCTTCCAGCCTGGAGTAATATACCTGGCTGCTGATTTTCTGGGGCATCACTCCATGCTTGTATGATGAACGCTTCGGGCACGGTGCCGATCCAGTCAAATGCCCGCCGTGTTTCGGCAAAGACAATGCCGGCGGGATTCAGATTCATTTTCATTCGGATAGATACATGCTGTGGATTAAGGCATTGCACATCATTTTTGTGACCAGCTGGTTTGCCGGACTGTTTTACTTGCCGAGATTATTCGTCAACCATGCCATGGTTAGTGACACCGCCACGTCGGAGCGCTTCAAGCTGATGGAGCGCAAACTGTATCGCTTCATGACGCCGCTTGGCGTACTGGCGCTGCTATTCGGCACATGGCTCTGGCTGGGTTACGGTTTTGCGGGTACCTGGCTGGAAATCAAGCTTGCTCTGGTGGCTGTGCTGGTTGTCTATCACCTGTATTGCGGCCATCTGGTCAAAGTGTTTGCCGAAAACCGCAACCGGTTGAGCCATGTCTTCTATCGCTGGTTCAATGAAGTACCGGTGCTAATCCTGTTTATTGTGGTGTTTTTAGTGGTACTGAAACCTTGAGCGTTATGGACAAGAAAAACCAACGATTTTTCGCCCCTTGCCCACGCGGCCTGGAAGCTTTGCTGGCCCAGGAATTAACCGGGCTGGGCGCGCAGGATGTTGCCGGTGGATACGGGGGCGTCGCCTTTGCCGGCGATTTCACGCTGTGCTATCGCGTCAACCTGCATTCGCGTATTGCCAGCCGGGTGCTGTGGCGAGTAGGCGGCGGCGAGTACCGCGATGAAGAAGACGTCTACCAGGGCGCGCTGTCCTTCAACTGGCCGGATTTTTTCAGCGTGGACCGCACCATCGTGGTGAAAATGACAGCGCAGAAATCACCGCTGAAAAGTCTGGAATTCACTACCCTGCGCATCAAGGATGCGGTATGCGATCGTTTCCGCGAGGCCACCGGCGAGCGCCCCAACGTCGATATCCGTGAACCCGATGTGCGCATTTATGCCTTTTTGACCAGCGATACCTGCACCCTTTATCTGGACACGTCGGGCGATTCTCTGTTCAAGCGCGGCCTGCGTAAGCAGGCGGGTGCTGCACCGCTGAACGAGAATCTGGCGGCAGGCATGCTGATGTTGTCCGGCTGGCAACCCGGCACGCCATTGTTCGACCCGATGTGCGGCAGTGGCACCATCCTGATGGAGGCCGCGTTGATGGCATTGAATATCGCGCCGGGCAGCCGACGCAGCTTCGGCTTCATGAAGCTCAGCAATTTCGATGCAGTGGTCTGGAACAAGTTGCGCGACGCTGCCGTCGCGGCGCAGCGCCCGGCAGAGCCGCAAGCGATTTTCGGTCGTGACCTGTTCGGCGATTCGCTGCGCGATGCACAGGTCAACCTCGAAGCAGCCGGGCTCTCCGGTGTGGTACAGCTGAAGCAGGGCAACGTGCTGGAAGTCCCGGCTCCGGCTGAATCCGGGACCATCGTCACCAATCCACCGTACGGTGTCCGTATCGGTGAACAGGCCGAGTTGGCGGAATTTTATCCCAAGCTGGGCGACTGGCTGAAACGCAAATGCGCCGGCTGGAATGCGTACATCCTGTCAGCCGACATGCAGCTGCCCAAACTGATCCGGCTCGCGGCGAGCAAGCGCACGCCGTTGTTCAACGGCGCGCTGGAGTGCCGCCTGTTTGAATATAAAGTGGTAGCTGGATCGGCGCGCAAATAAGCGGGATTAGCCGGACAGGCGCCGTTCCTCACGCAGCAGTTTTTCCAGTTCCGCGGCCTCCAGCGGTTTGCTGAAATAATAGCCCTGCATTTCATCGCATTTCATCTCACGCAATAACGCTAGTTGTTGCGCGGTTTCCACGCCCTCGGCAATTATCCGTAATTTCAGGCTGTGTCCCAAAGTGACGATGGTGGAGGCAATGGCTGCATCGTCGGCATCCGTGGTGATGTCGCGGACAAAGGACTGGTCGATTTTGAGCGTATTGATCGGAAAGCGTTTCAGATAGCTCAGGCTGGAATAACCGGTGCCGAAATCGTCAATGGAAAGTCGAACCCCCATTGCATGGAGTTTGTTGAGCGTGCTGATGGTTCCTTCCAGGTCTTTCATGACGACGCTTTCGGTCACTTCCAGTTCCAGGCTGTCTGAATTGGGATCAAGGCCGGCATCTTCCATGGCTTTGGCCACGACCGTCAGCAGATGAGGCTGCCGGAACTGGCGTGCAGACAGGTTCACCGCCATGCGGATATGCGGCAGTCCCATATTCTGCCAGGCTTTGTTTTGCCGGCAGGCAGTGCGTAATACCCATTCTCCGATGGGCACGATAAGTCCGCTTTCTTCCGCGACCGGTATGAATTTGTCGGGCGGGATCAGGCCCTTTTCAGGATGCGCCCAGCGCACCAGCGCCTCCACGGCGATCATTTTTCCGCTCGCAATATCCACCTGTGGCTGGTAGTGCAACACCAGTTCGCCCTTTGCCAGTGCATGGCGCAGCCCGTTTTCGATTTCCATGCGATCATGGACGACCGCGTTCATTGCCGCTGTGTAAAACTGGAAATTGTTTTTGCCGTTTTCCTTGGCGTGATACATGGCGGTGTCGGCGTTGCGTAACAGACTCTGGATGTCGGTGTCGTCAAACGGAAATATGGTGATGCCGATGCTCGCCGTCACATGCATTTCATGGCTGTCTACAATGAAGGGACGGGAAACCGCGGCAAGTATTTTCTCCGCGATCTGGATAATGTTATCCACGACCGAGATGCCTTGCAGCAGGATGGTGAATTCGTCCCCGCCCTGGCGGGCGATCAGGTCATCGTCGCGCGCCACCAGATCATCCTTGCGCAGCGTCGCGGTCAACCGCTGCGCAATTTCCTTCAGTAGCATGTCGCCGTATTCATGGCCGAGGTTGTCGTTAATGTTTTTGAACCCATCCAGATCGAGAAACAGCACCGCCAGCAGCTTTTCCGTGCGCAGGGCATGCGCCATGGCATGAGCCAGGATGTCGTGGAACAGGATGCGGTTGGGCAGGCTGGTGAGCGAATCATGGGTCGCCTGGTGTAATATTTGCGTCTCGAATTGTTTGCGCTCGCTGACGTCGCGTACTGCGCTAATCACAAAATAGCCATTTTCCGTTTTTAAAGAGCCCAGGCTGATTTCTGTCGGAAATTCGGTACCGTCCTTTCTTCGGGCGAACAGTTCCCGCCTTTCCCCCATTGCTCTTACGCCGGGTGCCGCCGTCGCCATATACGCGCCGCGGTGAACGGTGTGACCGGCGCGCAAGCGTTCCGGTACCAGGATTTCGATCGCTTGGCCTATCATCTCATCACGGTTATAGCCGAAAAGCCTTTCGGTCTGAGCATTGGCCATCACGATTTTTCCGCTGCTGTTGGAGACAATGATGGCCTCCGGAGTAACCTCCATGATGTGTTGGCTTTGCTGGAACAGCAGCTCCAGTGATTGGGCCATGTTGTCGAAGACACTGGCCAATTCGCTTAATTCGTCTGTGCCCTGGGCGAGTTGCGTGCGGGCGCTGAAATCCCCCTGCGCAATCCGCTTGGCGGATTGGATCAGCGCCTTCATTTTGCGCAGCACCAGAATGTCGGTACCAAACCATGTCAGGATGAATATCAGCGCAATTGTCAACCCAAGAATGCCCAGATCTCTTGCAAATACGCGGCCACTTTTGGCAAACAGGATATCCGTGGGGGTGGTGACGCTGACGTAAATTGAGCCCATCTTGGGATTTTCGAGCAAACGATGGTAGGCAAATAGCCGGGTGATGCCGTCGGCTCCCTTGGCCCGGCCGAGGCCTTCTTTTTTCTGTGCCAGAATGCCCTGAACCAGTGGCGCCAATGGATTAAGCTTGCCAATGTACTTTTCCACATCCGGGTGTTGCGCCATAATGATGCCATTGACGTCCATCACGCTGACGGTCGTACCTTCCGGCAGATTGAGCTGTTTCAGTGCGTGCTGAAACCATTCGATATTGATGGACGTCCATGCAACCCGCATCACCGTACCATTTTCATTGAATATTGGCTGGGCGATGACGAGAACGGTTTTCCCGGTGATCCGCCCGATCATTAGGCTGCTGATGAATAATTGCCGGGTTTTAAGTGCTTGCTGGAACCAGTCGCGATCGCCGAACCAGTGCGATCCCTGGGTTGCGAGAGCATCGCACAGCAATGTGCCACGTGCGTCTAGTACACCGATATTGGTATAGTGCTGGTCGCCCTCGAACATGCCGGAAAGGCGTTGCTGGCAAACAGTCGGCGCACCATTCTTGATTTCCGGCAAAGTGGATAATGCCTGCAGCAGCGCGCTGGAATGGGTAATGGTTTCCCTCTGCTCGAAGGAAACAAGGCGCGCCAGTCGTAGAGTATTTTCCTGCGCTGCGTCAATCGCAACGCCGCGTTCTTCAATGGCATGATAAATGGTGATCGCCAGCCATGGCGCAACTGCCAGGGCCACCAGGAGCAGTACGCGTGCCCGAACGCCGGAAAACGTAAATTTTCCCAATGCCAATGTGATGATTCCTTATTCGTCGTGCAAAGCCTGAAGCATTAAAAATTGCCCGTTAATCCTTGGATATTCTGCCAGGTCTTGTATTGCAGCATTTCGCTTGTATGAAGCACCTGGGTTGCCGCACGATTTGTGGCAAATATTTGTTATAGCAGGCTACCAATGCCCGCCTTTGGCAGCAATACCCATGAATGGCGAGGTAGTATCGCCGCAAAAACCTGCTGCGAGGGATTGAAAACCGCGGCTGGCTATACGATATCGAGGTGATCCAGTCCCGACATGATGTCGCGCTCTCTGGATTCCTGACCTTGCAGTTTGATCTTCAACCTGAGGTCATTGAGGGAGTCGGCGTTGCGCAGCGCATCCTCATAGCTGATCATGCCCGCTTCGTAGAGGTCGAACAGCGAGTGATCGAAAGTCTGCATGCCCAATTCGCGCGACTTTGACATGATCTCCTTGATCTCGTGAACCTCGCCTTTGAAAATCAGTTCTGAAATCAACGGGGAGTTGAGCAAAATCTCGACCGCTGCGACACGCCCCGGGGTACCTTTTTTGGCGATCAGGCGTTGTGAGATAAACGACTTGAGATTCAGCGACAAATCCATCAGCAATTGCTGGCGGCGATCATCCGGGAAGAAGTTGATGATACGGTCCAGCGCCTGGTTGGCGCTGTTGGCGTGCAGCGTGGTCAGGCACAGGTGGCCGGTTTCAGCGAAAGCAATGGCATATTCCATGGTTTCCCGGTCACGCACCTCACCGATCAGGATCACGTCGGGCGCCTGACGCAGAGTGTTTTTCAATGCCGAAAACCAGTTATCGGTATCCACGCCGACCTCACGCTGGGTGATGATGGATTTCTTGTGTTCGTGAACATACTCCACCGGGTCTTCGATGGTAATGATGTGATCCTGGGCGTTCTCATTGCGGTAGCCGACCATCGCCGCGAGCGAAGTGGATTTGCCCGAACCGGTGCCGCCGACAAAAATCACCAGGCCGCGCTTGACCATGGCCACATCCTTGAGTACCGGCGGCAGGTTGAGTTCCTCGAACTTGGGAATCCTGGTGGTGATAGTCCGCAACACCAGGCCAACACGTGCCTGCTGGACAAATGCATTGACACGAAAACGGCCGATTTCCGGCGGGGAAATGGCAAAGTTGCTTTCGTGGGTTGCTTCAAAGTCCGCCCACTGGCGATCATTCATCAATGCCCGTGCAAACTCGCGTGTATGCGCGGGGGTAAGGGTCTGGTTGGATACGGGCGCTATCTTGCCGTCCACCTTGATGGCGGGAGGAAAGCCCGCGGTGATGAATAAATCCGAGGCTTTTTTGCTGAGCATCAGGCGCAGCAGATCGTGCAAGGCTTTGAGGGCGTCCATAAATTTATATCCAGGGTTGTTTATCCGGCAAACATGTCTTTGTTCGAGGCGCGGGAACGCGCTTCACCTACTGAAACCGTGTTGCGCCGTACCAGATCCTGCAGGCACTGATCGAGAGTTTGCATGCCGACGTTTTGCCCGGTCTGGATGGAGGAATACATCTGCGCAATCTTGTTCTCGCGGATCAGGTTGCGGATGGCGGGGGTGCCGATCATGATTTCATGCGCAGCCACACGGCCATTGCCATCCTTGGTTTTGAGCAGGGTTTGCGCGATGACCGCGCGGATCGATTCGGACAGCATGGAACGCACCATTTCTTTTTCTGCTGCCGGAAACACGTCCACAATACGGTCGATGGTTTTGGCTGCAGAACTGGTATGCAGCGTACCGAACACCAGGTGCCCGGTCTCGGCAGCGGTGAGCGCCAGACGGATGGTTTCCAGGTCACGCATCTCGCCCACCAGGATCACGTCCGGATCTTCGCGCAGCGCCGAGCGCAGGGCGTTGGAGAAGCTATGCGTGTGCGGCCCTACTTCACGCTGGTTGATCACGCATTTTTTGCTCTGGTGGACAAATTCAATCGGGTCCTCGACGGTCAGGATATGGCCGAACTGGGTTTCATTGACGTAGTCCACCATGGCAGCAAGCGTGGTGGATTTGCCCGAACCGGTGGGACCGGTGACCAGCACGATGCCGCGCGGCTGGTCGGAAATTTCCTTGAAAATTTTGGGTGCGTTAAGTTCTTCCAGTGTCAGTACCTTGCTGGGAATGGTACGGAACACGGCACCCGAGCCCCGGTTCTGGTTGAAAGCGTTGACGCGAAAGCGTGCCAATGTAGGGACTTCGAAGGAAAAGTCCACCTCCAGCGATTCTTCATAGGTTTTGCGCTGGCCATCGTTCATGATGTCGTACACCATGTCGTGCACCGTATTGTGATCCAGGGCTGGCAGATTGATGCGGCGGATGTCGCCGTGTACCCGTATCATCGGCGGCAGGCCGGCTGACAGATGCAGATCGGAGGCTTTGTTCTTGACAGCAAAGGCGAGCAGTTCGGAGATTTCCATTTGTTATAATTCCGCGATGATTTTCGAGCCATTATGGACACACTAAAAAGCGCTTTGCAAGCCGTGCACGCACGGATTGCCGCGGCGGCATGCGCTGCCGGGCGGAAGCCGGATACGGTCGAATTGCTGGCAGTCAGCAAAACTTTCGGCATCGACGCGATACGCGCAGCGGCAGCTGCCGGGCAGCAGGCGTTCGGTGAGAGCTACGTACAGGAAGCGCTAGTCAAAATAGCGGCACTGGCTGACTTATCTTTAACCTGGCATTTCATCGGGCCATTGCAACGCAATAAAACACGTGCGGTGGCTGAGCATTTTGATTGGGTGCACAGCGTGGATCGTGCCATCATTGCACAGCGTCTGAACGATGCCCGGATTGCTATGCAGCCTCCGCTGAATGTGTGCGTACAAGTAAATGTCAGTGGCGAACCCAGCAAAAGCGGCGTATCACCGGCGGATTTGCCGGCACTCGTGCATGCGGTAGCGCAACTGCCGCGCCTGCATTTGCGTGGTCTGATGGCGATTCCGGCACCCAGTAAAAGCGCGGATCAGCAACATGCACAGTTCCGCTTGCTGCGACAATTGCGGGATGGCCTGGATGTTCCGCTCGATACGCTATCCATGGGCATGTCGGACGATATGGAAGCCGCCATAGCCGAAGGAGCAACCCTGGTGCGTGTGGGTTCAGCTATTTTTGGCGGGCGTCAGATAATAAATTAACTTATCGGGAGTGGGAATGCGCATTACGTTTATTGGCGGCGGCAACATGGCCACCGCTCTGATCGCGGGCCTGTTGCGTCAAGGACACTCAGCTCGGCAGATATCGGTGGTCGAACACAATGCCGAGGCGCGCGCGCGGTTGGCGGCTGATTATCAGGTGAGCACCTATGCAGAGTTGGGCCCGGAAGCCGTCATTGCGGATACCGTGGTACTGGCAGTCAAGCCACAACAGCTCAAAGGGGTGGCGCAGGCATTGTCGCCTTTGCTCGCCACGCAGCTGGTGGTGTCGATTGCCGCCGGGGTGCGTGCACGCACTTTATCGGCGTGGCTAATGGGTTACTCCAATGTGGTGCGCACCATGCCGAATACTCCAGCCATGATCGGGGCGGGTGTCACGGCTTTGTACGCTTTGCCTGCAGTGCAGTCGCCTCAGCGCCAGATGGCAGAAGACATTCTTAAATCTGCAGGCAGTGTGTTGTGGGTGGAAGATGAAGCGTTGATGGATGCGGTCACAGCGGTTTCCGGCAGTGGCCCGGCCTATGTATTTTATTTTATCGAAGCCATGCAACAGGCAGCGCTGGAACTCGGACTGAGCAGTGCTGCCGCACGCCAGCTGGCACTGGAAACCATGCTGGGGTCTGCGCAGCTGGCTGCCGGGAGCCCGGAAGATGCTGCGACGCTGCGTGCACGCGTCACTTCCAAGGCAGGTACCACCGAGCGCGCCTTGCAGCGTATGGATGAAGCAGGAGTCAAGGCTGCCATTATCAGCGCTATCCATGCTGCCGCCGAGCGATCTATCGAGCTGGGCGATGCCCTGCAATAATAAGCCGCCGCAGGCGTTTGGAAAATGTAACAATAACAGCGTGTTTTCACGGTAAATGACTATGTTGAACCAAGCCTTGCAGTTTTTGCTGCAAAACCTTGTGAATCTGTTTTTGATCGCCCTATTGCTGCGTTTTTATATGCAATGGGTGCGTGTTCCATTCCATAACCCGTTTGCCCAGTTCGTGATCAAGCTCACCGATTTTGCCGTACGTCCGTTGCGGCGGGTCATCCCAGGCTTGTTCGGAGTGGACATGGGCACACTGCTGCTGGCTCTGGTGCTGGAATTTATATTGCTGCTGGCGCTATATGGCCTGGACGGCTACCCGTTCCTGGTGGCAGGAAGCAAAGTGTTGCCGGCGTTCCTGTTGTTGGCGGTCGTGCGTTTGGCTAGTCTGGGTATCTATACCCTGATTGGCCTGGTGTTGGTGATGGCTGTATTGTCCATGGTGAATCCCTTATCGCCCTTGATGCCGGTATTTGCGGCGCTGGCAGCACCGCTGCTGCGTCCGTTCCGTCGCCTGATTCCACCGATTGCCAATTTTGATCTTTCCCCGCTGGCTTTTCTGCTGGTGTGTCAGCTTATCATCATGCTGCCGCTCGCCTGGCTGGAAGGCGTGGCGCGTAGCATGATGTAACGGCGCGATGCCGTGCTTCCGACCTGGTTGAAAATAAGTGGTGAATCGGCACAGATTTTGCTGCATGTTCAACCAGGAGCAAAAACCACGGAAATTGCAGGTATTCATGATAATGCGCTCAAGGTTCGCGTTGCCGCAGCCGCTATTGACGGAAAGGCAAATGCTGCCCTGTGCGCATTTATTGCCAAAACACTCGATATATCAGTGAGGAACGTCCAGATTCAGGGTGGAGAAAAGAGCCGCCGAAAAATACTGAAAATTGCGGCGCTGGATGACGAGACCATTCAAAAACTAGAACAAATGGGAATGTAGACATGGCAAATCGGCTTGAGCAGGAAGTCGTGAATTATCAACAACGTCGCGCGGCGATACTCGGTTCATTGGACGCTTACCGCGGCTGGCTGGACCGCTATGCAGATATCGATGCAGAGCAGACCTTGCGCCTCTATGATCTGGCGGAGTCCCTGAAGCAGGACCGGCTGGTGCTGGCATTTGTGGCCGAATTTTCGCGGGGTAAATCGGAACTCATCAACGCGCTTTTTTTTGCCGACCTCAAACAGCGCCTTTTGCCCTCGGATGCGGGCCGCACCACCATGTGCCCGACGGAAATCTTCCACGATGCCGACAGCAAGCCGTATGTGCGCTTGTTGCCAATCGAGACGCGCTTGCGCGATGACAGCATCGCCACGCTCAAACGATTGCCCATAGAGTGGAGCACGATCAGCCTCGATCCTTCCAACGCCATGCAGCTGAGTGCAGCCTTGCGCTCGCTGGCGGAAGTCAAACGCGTGCCGATCCCCGAGGCGCGTGCCATGGGCTTATGCGATAAAGATGATGCCGAGCTGGCACGCACGGGTGCGTCTGACGGCAAGGTGGAAGTGCCGGCCTGGCGTTATGCCCAGATCAATTTCCCGCATCCGCTGTTACAAGGTGGGCTGACTATTCTGGATACGCCAGGCCTTAATGCGTTGGGCAGCGAACCCGAATTGACCCTTAGCGCGATTCCTAATGCTCACGGCGTGTTTTTCTTGCTGGCCACCGATACTGGGGTGACACGTTCCGATCTGGATATCTGGGAAAACACGGTGTATCGCCGTGTGCACCACCATATCGCGGTACTCAACAAGATTGACATGCTTTGGGACGAGCTCAAATCGGAAGCTGAAATCGACGCCATCATCCAGCGCCAGATAGACCAAACCGCCGAGCAGCTTAGAATTCCACGCCATCAAGTATTTGCGGTTTCCGCGCAGAAAGCGCTGGTTGGAAAAATTCGCGATGATCAGGTGCTTCTGGAGCGTTCCGGAATTGCCAGGCTGGAGGCTTTACTTGCCGACAAAATCATACCCTCGCGTCAGGCACTGCTGCACCAGTCGGTGAATCGCGAGGTGCAGACCATGCTGGAGGCCTCGCGTGATGGGGTATTGTCCAGACTTAAATCGGTTAAAAGCGATGCTGAGCAACTGAGTGGTTTCACCGGGAAAAACCGCGAAGTGGTCACCAAGCTGCGCGACAAACTGGTAATTGAAAAGCGCGGTTATGATGCGGTAGCGCTGAATTTCAAGATTACCCGTAACCTGGTACAGCAACAGGGGCGTGCATTATTGTCCGAGCTATCCGGTGATGTGTTAAATGCCATGCTGGAAAAAAGCCGCGAAAATCTGGATGAAAGCTGGACCACCGTCAGCCTTACCCGGGGGATGAATAATCTGTTCGGACGCATCAACACGCAATTTGCCAAAGTAGACAAAGCCGCCGCCACTATTCTGGAATTACTTGACTCGGCCTACCGGCGTTTTGAGGAGCAGCATGGATTCCCGCAATTGAATCCGCCCAAACTGGATATGGATCGGCATCGCCAGCGTCTGGCGAGTCTGGCCCAGAGTACCGAGATGTTTTGCCGTGACCCCCTTAATTTGATGCTGGAAAAGCGTTTTATGGTGAGCAAGTTTTATCAAAGCCTGGTGTCCGAGGCACGCACCGTATTCGAGATGGCGCGCCTGGAAGCCGATGCATGGCTGCGCCGGACGCTGGATCCGCTGGTAATGCGCATCCGTGACCATAAAACCCAGCTGGAACTGCGCGTCGATAACATACGCAAGGTGCACGACAATCTGGATAACCTGCAGGCCAAAGTCGCAGAGTTAAAACAGCAATTCGACGACCTGGGAAAACAGCATCAGGAAATCAATTCGATTCTCCGGACATTTTCACGCCATGCGGGCAGTGCAGTGAAGACGGCTTCCCCTCCCTCATTGCATATAGTGCAGGCAGTTGCATGAGACGGGATAAATATCCACAGCCTAAATATCTGGCCCCGCGCTTGTTGGCTGCGGCCTTGCTGGGTATGGGTATCGGGTCATTCAGTCTGTCCGGTCATGCGCTCGGCCTTGGGCCGGCGCAGGTACGTTCCGGTATTGGCCAGCCCCTGCGTGTGAAGGTCCCCGTATTGGCGGATTCGTCCGAGATGGCTGGAGGGGAAGAGTGCTTCCGTTTGGTGCAAGGGCCGCACCAAGGTGGCGCCGACTTGCCCACGCTCAGGCGTGCCGTTGTCAAGCTTGTACAAGGCGCGCAGGGTAAGTATTTGCTGTTGACCACCGCTTACCCTGTCAACGATCCGGTGCTGGATTTCAGCCTGGAGTCGGTGTGTGATAACTCGTTGCGTCGCGATTACACTGTACTGATAGACGTCGTTCCGAATTTGGCTGAAGAATCCAGCTTTGCACCCGTGACGGCAGCCGCCTCTATAGCGAAGCAACCGGTGGTGCGTGAGGGAAGTAATGCTGCGGTCATGCCATCCTCCAGGCGTGAGCATAAGGATGTGGCTGCGCGGCATCGCTCTTCCCGGTTACTGTCTGTGAACAATACCGCGAAGCAGGCAGAAAAAACCATCTCGGCGGCGCCTCGGAAAGCTGTTCCAATATCCGCTGGTCATGCCCCGGCAAGCTCGGGCGATCACTTTGCTTTGCACATCAGCACCAGCCTGAGTGCTTGGCCGGGGCAGCGCGGGCAGATATCCGATGCCAGCCAGACTGCACAACCGCTTGATAACGGCGCCAGGCTTGTTCAGGCAGATGCTTTGCAAGATGATATGGTTGCGTTGCAAAAGCAATTGGCCGAAACTAGGGCGACCGTGGCGATACTCCGCAAACAAATTGCTGCCATGACAGCCGCCCCCATGCCTGCAGCATTACCTTCCGGGTCATTGAAACAAGATTCGGCGAGTTGGCCAGCCTGGTATATGTATCTGGTGGGTGCGTTGACCGCGGGCGCTGCGGGTCTGTATTTACTACGCAGGCAGCGTCGTTCAAATCCCCCGGTCGTTACTGATGTATTGCCTGATGCCGTTGCTGTTAACATCACCGATCCCTGGACGGAAGCCTTCTGGGAGAAGCCGGAAGCTCGACAGCCCATTAGCGGCGACATCGACGGGCAGGCTCAGCCAGGCGTCGATACACCTCGGCGTGCAACCACTGAGCGGTTCGCGTCGCAGTCAGGTCGCAAGGAAGATGATTTCCTGGTGTCGACGGTAAATCAAATCACCGAAGAGGCTGCTGTGTTCGTGCACCTTGGCTATCCCGAACGCGCCATGACGTTGTTGACGGAACATATTGCCAGCCATGAGCGCAGCCACCCAGCTGTGTGGTACCTGCTCTTCGATCTGTATCGCGATAACGGCCAGCGGGCGGAATTTGAACTGGCGCAGATGAGGTTCAGGGGGCGTTTCAATCTTGTTGCGCCGCAATGGCAAAACAGCCCGGAGAGTGAAGCTGATTCTGTAGGCATACTGTCGTTCCCCCATGTGCTGGAATGCACAGCCAGACTGTGGCCGACTAGCGCCTGCCGGACGTATCTGGAAGGTTTGTTGTACGATAACCGGGGCGGTGAGCGTATGGGATTCAGTCACCAGACTTACCAGGACCTGGTGTTTCTGATTGGCTTGCTTGAACATGAGCTTGAACTTGTGCAAGCACCCGGGGCACAGGAAGCGCAGCCGGAATCGGCGGCTCCAGAGGGGCGCCTGCGCTTGATTCAAGGCGGGTCTGCCTGACCGGGCAGGTATTTAAATCAGAATCACGTCGTATTGTTCCTGGGTATACAAGCTTTCTACCTGTAGCGATACCGGCTTGCCGATGAAATCGCCGAGTTGCGCCAGGCTTTGCGATTCTTCATCCAGGAACTGATCGATCACTTGCTGTGATGCCAGTATCCTGAATTCGCGCGCATTGAACTGGCGTGCCTCGCGCACAATTTCGCGCAGGATCTCATAGCACACGGTTTGTGCAGTTTTGACTTCGCCGCGTCCCTGGCAGGTTGGGCAGGGCTGACACAACACATGAGCCAGGCTTTCGCGGGTACGCTTGCGCGTCATTTCCACCAGACCCAGCGATGAAAAATCATTCACCGTCATGCGCGTATGGTCGCGTGCCAGCGCCTTCTTGAATTCGGAAAATACTTCGTTGCGGTGACCGTGATTATCCATGTCGATAAAGTCGACGATGATGATGCCGCCCAGGTTGCGCAGCCGCAATTGACGCGCGATGGATTGCGCGGCCTCCAGGTTGGTCTTGAAAATGGTATCGTCGAAATTGCGTACACCGACGAAACCGCCGGTGTTTACGTCCACAGTGGTCAGCGCTTCGGTCTGGTCGATAATCAGATAGCCACCGGATTTCAGATCCACACGTCGCGCCAACGCTTTTTCGATCTCATCTTCAATGGCATACAAGTCAAACAGCGGGCGTTCGGCGGCATAATGGTTGAGTTTATCGACCACGCCACCACTATAATTCTCGGCAAAACTCATCATCTTCTGATAGGTTTCGCGTGAATCCACCAGAATACGGTCGGTTTCATCGTTGGCAAAATCACGCAACACGCGCAGCGACAGATTCAGTTCCTGATACAGCAGCGATTTCAATGGCGCGGTTCGAGCCTGCTGTTGAATATCTGCCCACAATTTGCGCAAGTATTCAATATCCGCCTGCAATTCGCGTTCTTCAGCCTGTTCCGCCATGGTGCGGATGATAAAACCGCCGTGTTCATCCTCTGGCAACAACTGTTGCAGCTTCTGGCGCAGCGATTCGCGTTCGGCTTCATCTTCGATTTTTTGCGAGATGCCGATGTGCGTTTCCTGCGGGAGATACACCAGAAAGCGCCCGGCAAAACTCACTTGGGTAGACAGTCGCGCGCCCTTGGTGCCGATCGGATCCTTGATGACTTGAACCAGCACACCCTGCCCTTCGAACAGAATGCGCTCAATCGGGCGTTCCTCGCCCCCGGCATGGCGTTCTTCCCAGATATCGGCGACATGCAGAAACGCGGCACGTTCCAGGCCGATGTCGATAAATGCGGACTGCATCCCCGGCAATACCCGGCACACCTTGCCGAAGTAAATGTTGCCGACCAGGCCAAGCTGACTGATGCGCTCGATGTGGAGTTCCTGCACTACACCCAGATGCATCACTGCGACGCGGGTCTCCTGGGGGGTAACGTTGATGAGAATTTCTTCACTCATGATGCGCGTTTACCTTGGGGCTTATTCGAAAAATTTCATGTTGAAGCGTTCCAGCAGCTGCGCTGTTTCAAACAGCGGCAGGCCCATTACGCCGGAATAGCTGCCCTCCAGATG
Source organism: Sulfuriferula multivorans (assembly GCF_003851125.1). Lineage (GTDB taxonomy): Bacteria > Pseudomonadota > Gammaproteobacteria > Burkholderiales > Sulfuriferulaceae > Sulfuriferula > Sulfuriferula multivorans. The sequence continues at coordinate 61,294 of NZ_BGOW01000010.1, forward strand.
TTCAATGAAAGTCGCTGCGCGCCCCTGTATGGCATATCCTCCCGCCTTGTCAAAGGGCTCGCCGCTACTGGTATAGGCGAGAATTTCACGTTCGCTGAGCGGTTTGAATTTGACTGTCGACGTGCTCAGTAGCGCCTCGCATCGATCTTCATATGTCACTGAGACCGCAGTGACAACCTGATGACTGCGACCAGCCAGTTTGCCCAGCATGTCAATCGCCGCATTCAGGCCCAGTGGCTTGCCGAGAATTTCGTCATCCAGGATTACCGTGGTGTCAGCGCCGAGTACTGGATAGTGCGGAATATGGCGTTCTATGACGCGCTGCCAGCCAACGTCGGCCTTGGCGCATGCGATGCGCTGTGCATAATCCTGTGGCGATTCGCCAGGTCGCGGTGTTTCATTGACGTCGAGGCGGCCGCCGGATTCACGTAACAGCAACACTTCGTGACGCACGCCAATCTGACGCAGCAACTCGCGGCGGCGCGGCGAACGGGAGGCGAGATAAATGCGTGAATCAATATGCGCCATGTTAGGTCTTATTCCCGGTGGTAAGGGTGGTTTTGTGTCACGCTCCAGGCGCGATATAGCTGTTCCGCCAGCATCACCCGCACCAGTCCGTGCGGCAGGGTAAAGCGTGACAGCGCAACCAGTTTATCGGCACGTTGCTTGATATCTTGATGCAAGCCGTCAGCGCCCCCTATGACGAAAGCCGTGTCGCGCCCGGCGCCTTGCCATTCACGCAGCGCGTCGGCCAGTTCCAGTGTGGTGAGCTGACTGCCATGCTCATCCAGTGCCCACGCTGTGGCGTCTCGCGGCAGCGCAGCGAGGATACGGTCGCGCTCGGCTTCCTTGATCTGCTCATCGGTCTTGCCGCCGGCGCGTTTCTCCGGCTTGAGTTCAATCAGCTCGATGCTGTTCTCGCGCGGCATGCGCTTGGCATATTCGGCAAACCCGGTCTCGATCCACGCCGGCATTTTCTGTCCCACCGCGATGATGCGCAGCTTCATGGAAAGGTTCAGCCGGCTGCGTTGCGTTTATTGCGCTGATCCTGCGCCGCGCTCCAGAGTTCTTCCAGGTTGTAGTACTGGCGTACGGCAGGTTGCATCACATGCACGACGACACTGCCCAGATCGAGTAGCACCCACTCACCTGACTCCATGCCTTCAATGCCCTGGTCGGGGATGCCTTTTTCCTTGAGTTTTTCCTGCACGTTGTGTGCCAGTGCCTTGGTTTGACGCGTGGAATCTGCGCTGGCGATGACCATGCGCTCAAACATGGCAGTGAGTTGGCTGGTGTCGAGTACCACAATGTCCTGGCCTTTGATGTCTTCCAGTGCGTCGACGACTGCAGCAGTGATTTCGTTGATATCCATTAATTTTCCGGTAAATATAGTTGGTTGGCCTGAATATAGTCGAGAACCACGTTAGGCAGCAAATAACGTGGGCTGCGTGCGGCACGCAAAGTGTCACGGATGTGCGTGGCGGAGATATCCAGCGCGGTGATCGGACGCGTAACCAGCAGCCCCGCCGCAGCGCTGGTCAGGTCTTGCGGGTGCGCCATGCGCGCTTCCAGTTCGGCGCGCAGCACCTCGGGCATGGCGTCTTTCCAGGTGCTTTGCGGAAAGCCGGGACGATGCGCCACTGCGATGTGCGCCAGTGCGAACAAGTCCTGCCAGCGGTGCCAGGTGGTCAAGCCCAGGAACGCATCAGCACCCAGCAGCAGGCACAAGGGCTGTGTGGTGCCCAGTTCGTCACGCAATGAGGCGAGCGTCTCCACCGTGAAAGACAAACGCGGCAACCCGACTTCGCGGTTGTCCAGCACAAAACGCGGATTGCCGGCAATTGCCAGCTGCACCATCTGCAGCCGGTGATGCGCGTCGGTGCGCGGACGAGTGCGATGCGGCGGTGTACCCGCCGGGATGAAATGCACCGTGGCGAGTTCCAGCGCCTCGGCCATTTCCTCCGCCAGACGTAAATGACCGAAGTGGATCGGGTCGAAAGTGCCGCCGAAAATGCCGATGGGTTTCAATGGCTGTGCGTGAGGCTATGCATCTAAAGGCGATTTGCCACAGAGAGCACAGAGGGCACCGAGCGTGATGTAGGCAGCTGTTCTCTGTGAGCTCTGTGTCCTCCGTGGCATGAAGTGCTTTGGGTTTTTATTCGCGCACATGGCCATCGCCCAGCACCACCCATTTCTGCGAAGTCAGCCCTTCCAGTCCGACCGGCCCGCGCGCGTGGATTTTGTCGGTGGAAATGCCGATTTCAGCACCCAGGCCGTATTCGAAGCCGTCGGCGAAACGGGTGGAGGCGTTCACCATCACGCTGCTGGAATCCACTTCGCGCAGGAAGCGGCGCGCGCGCGTGTAGTCCTCGGTGACAATCGCATCGGTATGCTGCGAACCATACGTGTTGATGTGCTCAATTGCCGTGTCCATGCCGTCCACCACGCGGATGGAGATGATGGGGGCGAGATATTCGGTGACCCAGTCCTCATCCGTCGCCGCATTCATCGCCACAATCCGGCGCGATGCCTCGCAGCCGCGCATTTCCACGCCCTTGGCGGCGTAGATGGCGGCGATCTTTGGCAATACCGTGGTTGCTACTCCTTGAGCCACCAGCAGCGTTTCCGTCGTATTGCAGGTGCCATAACGGCTGGTTTTGGCGTTGTCGGCAATGCGCACCGCCTTGTCGGGGTCGGCGCGGTCGTCGATATACACATGGCACACGCCATGCAAATGCTTGATCACCGGAATGCGTGCATCGTTCATCAGGCGCTCGATCAACCCCTTGCCGCCGCGCGGCACGATCACGTCTACATAATCCCTCATGGTAATGAGTTCGCCCACTGCTGCGCGATCGGTGGTTTCGATGACCTGGACTGTAGTTTCCGGCAATCCGGCGGCGGCGAGTCCTTCGCGCACGCAGGCGGCAATCGCCTGGTTGGAGCGGATTGCTTCGGAACCGCCGCGCAGGATGGCGGCGTTGCCGGATTTCAGGCACAGCCCGGCGGCATCGGCGGTCACATTGGGCCGCGCTTCATAAATGATCCCGATCACCCCCAGCGGCACGCGCATTTTGCCCACCTGGATGCCGGAAGGGCGGTATTTGAGGTCGCTGATTTCGCCTACCGGGTCGGGCAATGCGGCGATTTGCAACAGACCTTCCACCATGCCGGCCACTGATTTGGCATTCAGCGCCAGGCGGTCGAGTAACGCCTCGTCCAGCCCCTGGGCACGCGCAGCGGCCATATCCTCGGCATTGGCGGCGAGCAGTTTGTCGGCGTCGCGCTGGATGGCTTGCGCCATGACGGTGAGCGCCTTGTTTTTGGTATTGGTATCGGCGCGAGCTACAGCGCGCGAAGCGGCGCGGGCAGCACGTCCCATATCCTGCATGTAGGTTTTGATGTACATATCAAATCCAGAGGTAAATGTCGAACCCGGATTTTAACCCGGAACCGCAATACGGTGCTTGGGTGACTTGGGCAGGGGCTGCGCAGTGACCGCTGAATGATTATGGAAAAGCAGTTAGTCCACGAAAAACACGAAAGGCACGAAATAAATCAATAGCTTGTACAGGCTTGGTCATTCACCCATCGGGTAACGATCTACGGCCTGATATTTCGTTGAATATTTTGCGAGCTTTGGTCTAACGGCGAAATGCCTGCTTACCTCATTTCGTGCCTTTCGTGTTTTTCTTGGACCAATAGCCGTTTTTAGGATGATGGCTCACTCAAGCAAAAATACGGGTTCCTGATCGGCAGGCATCTGCGCCAGTTCCCCCGGGGTGAGCCGCGCATAAATCTCGATCAGATAGCCACTCGGGTCGCGCAGCCACAGTTCATGCAGCGGTGTGCCGCGCCAGGTGGTGCGCGGCGGTTTGACGATTTCGGCGCCGGCTTGCCGGGCGCTGTGGGCAGCCGCAATCACCGCAGCCTTGTCGGCCACGCCCAGCCCCAGATGATACAGGCTATAGGTGTCCAGTGCCTCGCCCCGGTCATTCACCAGCAGCACCATGTTCAGGTGCAGATGCGGCACGATGAAGGTGCTGAATCGGGCCGTACGGTCTTTCGGCTCGACGCCGAAAAACGCAGTATAAAATTTCGTGCTGTGTTCCAGATCGGCGACGCGCAGGCTGAGATGGAACTCATGTGCGGAGGGAAACCGGCTCGTGTCAGGCATGTGATTGACCTCTACTAATGGGCAGGGGAGAGACGCGCGGATCTGGTTGGCGGCGCGATTTTCAACGCCAGTTGACCGAGCGCATCCCACACATCGCCGCTTTGCAAACCTTTGATGGTGCGGTCTATCGCGGCGGCATCGTGCAGCGCCTGGGTGAGCGTGGCCAGACTGACGCGGGCGAGCGCCTTGTCCACCAGCGCTTGGCGCGACTCCCATACCCCGGCTTCGCGCATCAGTTGGGCGGCGGGCTGGCCGCTGGCGTGGCCGGCCTTGATGCGGGTCAGGATGCGCAGTTCACGGGTGAGAGTCCACAGGATCAGCACCGGCGTTTCACCTTCATTGCGCAGGCCGTCGAGCATGCGCATCAGGCGCGGCACATCGCCCGCCAGCAGCGCATCGGAAAGCTTGAAAACATCGTAACGCGCCACATCGAGCACGGCTTCGCGCACGTTCTCGAAAGTGATGTTGCCGGGCGGAAACAGCAGCGCAAGCTTGCGGATTTCCTGTTGGGCGGCGAGCAGGTTACCTTCCACACGTTCGGTCAGAAAACGCAGCGTCTGGCTATCGGCTTGCAGGTTTTGCGCGGCCAGCCGCGTACCGATCCAGCGCGGCAGTTGGTCGATGGTTACCGGGTTCACGCCGACCACGACACCGCTGGCATCCAGCGCAGTGAACCATTTGGCGTTGGTGGACTGGCGGTCGAGCTTGGGCAGCGTGATGAGCGTGATGGTGTCTGCAGGCAGCCTGGCGCAATAGGCTTGCAGGGCCTTGCCGCCTTCCAGACCGGGCTTGCCGGAGGGAATGCGGATATCGGCCAAGCGCAGGCTGCCGAACAGGGAGAGATTGTCGCCGGCGGAAAGCAGGTCGTTCCAGTTGAAACGGCCTTCCACGGTGTGCACTTCACGTTCGCTGTAGCCAGCGGAACGGGCGCTCGCACGCACCATGTCCGCGGCCTCCAGCGCCAGCAGCGGCTCGTCGCCGTATACCGTATAAAGCGGCTGGAGGCCGCGTGCCAGGTGCTGGGCGAGTTGCTCCGCCTTGACGCGCATGCTTATTTGGCGCTGGCGATACGCTGCATGATCTGCTGTGCAGCGTCTTTCTGCATGTCGCGGTAAAGCAGTTGCTCTTCTGCGGCCTTGGCTAGAACCTGGGCATCGTTATAAGTCATGTCGCGCGCCAGCAACAGACTGGCGGGCGCCAGGATAACTTTGCCCTTGGGCGTGATGAGCTGGTATTGCACGCGGTATTGCAGCTGGAATTCGCGCACCCGGCCGATGCCGGACAGGGCCACGATCACCTTGCTGTTCTGCACCGACATGATATCGATCACGCTTTCCGCCTTTTCCGCACTGGGCGCCAGGCGACCGGCATGGCCGAGGCGCAAGGCGGCTTGCAGCGCAGCCGCCAATCCATCCTGCCCGCCCTGCACGTAAACGGATCGATATGGCAGTTCTATTTGCCCGCGCAGATGAAAGCCGCAGCCGGCGATGAATATGACGCTAAGGACCACCAGCCATAGCCGGCCGGGAAGAATGTTTTTCATGTTGTCTCCAATTGAGTTCAGACTACGATATTGACCAGTCGTCCCGGAACCACCACCACTTTTTTCGGAGCTTGCCCGGCCATGAATTTTTGTGCTGCCTCGTGCGCCAGCGCCAGTTGTTCGATGACCTCGCGGCTGGTGGATTTGGCGACTGTGATCTCGCCGCGCAGCTTGCCATTGACTTGCAGCACCAGGGTGATTTCATCCTGCTCCAGCGCGGATTCGTCCACTTTCGGCCAGGCCTGATCGAGTAACCGGGTGCCCGGTTGCAGTGCTGTCCACAACGCTTCGCATGCATGCGGCACGATGGGCGTGAGCATCAGCACTGCGCCTTCCAGTACTTCCTGCGCCACGCTGTGTGCAGCCGAACTGGCATCAGTCATTTTACTCAATGCATTGAGCAATTCCATGACTGCGGCGATGGCGGTGTTGAACGTCTGGCGCCGGCCGTAATCATCGCTGATTTTTTTGATTGCACTGTGCAGCTGGAATCGCAGCGCTTTCAGTTCGGCGGATAATTCACCGCCGGTATAGGCTGGCACTACCCCGGTGCTGACGTGATCATGCACCAGCTTCCACAGCCGTTTCAAAAAGCGGAATGCACCTTCCACGCCTGCATCCGACCATTCCAGGCTTTGCTCCGGCGGCGCGGCAAACATCATGAACAGACGCGCGGTATCCGCACCGTAGCTGTCGATCAGCAGTTGCGGATCGACGCCGTTGTTTTTTGATTTGGCCATTTTTTCGGTGCCGCCGATGACCACCGGCAGGCCGTCGGCCTTGAGCACGGCATCCAGCGGACGGCCGCGCTCATCCATGCGCACGTCCACCTCGGTCGGATTGATCCAGTCCTTTTTGCCGTCGCCGGCGTCGCGGTAAAAGGTCGGCGCGATGACCATGCCCTGGGTGAGCAGGCGCGTAAACGGTTCGCTCGATTGCACCAGGCCCTCATCGCGCATCAGCTTGTGGAAAAAGCGCGCATACAGCAGATGCAGAATGGCGTGTTCAATGCCGCCGATGTACTGATCCACCGGCAGCCATTTGTCGGCACGCGCATCCAGCATGGCGTTGCCGCAATCGTAGCTGGCGTAGCGCGCGTAATACCAGCTCGACTCGACGAAGGTGTCCATGGTGTCGGTTTCGCGCCGCGCCGGCTGGCCGCATTTCGGGCAGGCGCATTGGTAAAACTCGGGCATTTTCGCCAGCGGCGAGCCCGCGCCGGTGACTACCACATCTTCCGGCAGCACCACCGGCAACTGGTCGTCGGGCACCGGCACATCGCCGCAGGTGGCGCAGTGAATGATCGGGATCGGGCAGCCCCAGTAGCGCTGGCGCGAGATGCCCCAGTCGCGCAGGCGGAACTGGGTGCGTTTGCTGCCCAGCCCTTTGGCCTGCAAGTCGGCAGCGATGGCTTCCAGCGCAGCATCGAAATCCAGACCGTCGTATTTGCCGGAATTGAACAACGTGCCGTGGTTGGTAAAACAAGGTTCCCATTTTTGCCAATCAAATATCAAACTCTTCTTGTCTTGCGCTCCATGCACAACAGGAGGGACTAAATGAATATTACCTGTGTTGTTATAGCTAGCGATCGTATGCTCTGATAACAGTTCGTAACCTTCTGGAATTACAACTGGTTTGATAGCTGGTAGTTGGTCTTTGTAATTCTGCGCAAACTCAAAATCGCGCTCGTCGTGCGCCGGTACCGCCATCACTGCGCCTTCGCCATAACCCATCAGCACGTAATTGGCGACCCATACCGGGAGTTTTTCGCCGGACAGCGGATGGGTGACGAACAGGCCGGTGTCCATGCCTTTCTTGGCTTGCGTGGCGATGTCGGCTTCGGCCACGCCGCCGCGTTTGCATTCGGCGATGAACTCGGCCAGCGCCGGATTGCCGGCAGCGGCGCGGGCGGCGAGCGCATGTTCGGCGGCAACCGCCACATAGGTTGCGCCCATCAGCGTATCCGGACGCGTGGTGTAGACCTTGAGCACGCCGGGCTCGCCGATGCTTGCAGCGTCGTAGGGGAAATGCACTTCGCAGCCGAAACTTTTGCCGATCCAGTTGCGCTGCATGGTTTTGACCTGCTCCGGCCAGTCCGGCAGAGTATCCAGGCCGCTCAGCAGTTCATCAGCGTAGGCGGTGATGCGCATGAAGTACATCGGGATGTCGCGCTTTTCCACCAGCGCGCCGGAACGCCAGCCGCGTCCATCGATGACCTGCTCGTTGGCGAGCACGGTGTTGTCCACCGGATCCCAGTTGACCGAAGCGGTTTTCTTGTAGATCACGCCTTTTTCGAACAGGCGCGTGAACAGCCACTGCTCCCAGCGGTAATACTCGGGCTTGCAGGTGGCGAGTTCGCGCTCCCAGTCGATCGCCAGGCCGAGGCTCTTCAGCTGGGTGCGCATGTGATCGATGTTGGCGTAGGTCCATGCGGCAGGCGGCACGCCGTTTTTCAGCGCGGCGTTTTCCGCAGGCAGGCCGAACGCATCCCAGCCCATCGGCTGCATCACGTTATAGCCCTGCATGCGGTGGAAACGCGCCAGCACATCGCCGATGGTGTAGTTGCGCACGTGCCCCATGTGCAGCTTGCCGGAAGGGTAGGGGAACATCGACAGGCAGTAGTACTTGGGCTTGTCGGAAGTCTCGACAGCCTTGAACGCGGCGGATTCAATCCAGCGGCGCTGGGCGTCCGCTTCGATTTTCTGGGGTTGGTATTGGGCTTCCATGAGATGCGATAAACGGCGCTGGCAAAAGTCCGATTATACCCTGCCGAACTGGCGGTGCGTGGACAGCGGGACAGCTTAAAAGCTATACTGCCGCGATTATATTCGGCTTTTTTCATAGTTCTTAACTGGAGCGCATCATGTCCAAGAAACACCCCGTTATCGCCGTGACCGGTTCTTCCGGCGCAGGTACCACCACCGTCAAGCGCGCGTTCGAGCACATTTTCCACCGCGAGAACATCAGCGCCGCAGTGATCGAAGGCGACAGCTTTCATGCCCTCAGCCGTACGGAATTCAAGGCGGCGATGAAAAAAGCCGAAGCTGCCGGCAACAACCATTTCAGCCATTTCGGCCCGGAATCCAACCATTTCGACAAGCTGGAAGAACTGTTCAAAAGCTACGGCAAGAACGGCAAGGGCAAAAAACGGTATTACCTGCATAGCGATGAAGAAGCGGCACAGCACAACCAGCGTCTCGGCACCAAGCTATCCGCCGGTGAGTTCACGCCGTGGGAAGATGTACCTTCCGGTACCGACCTGCTGTTTTACGAAGGCCTGCACGGCCTGGTTTCACATGGCAAGGTGGATGTATCGAAATATGTGGATCTGGGCGTGGGCGTGGTGCCGGTGGTCAACCTGGAATGGATCCAGAAAATTCACCGCGACGCGGCCGAACGCGGCTACTCCGCCGAAGTCATCGTCGACACCATCATGCGCCGCATGCCCGACTACGTGAACTACATCACCCCGCAGTTCTCCCATACCCATGTCAATTTCCAGCGCGTGCCCACGGTGGATACCTCCAACCCGTTCATCGCGCGCGACATCCCCACGCCGGACGAGAGCCTGGTCATCATCCGTTTCAGCCACCCCAAAGGTGTGGACTTCCCCTACCTGATCAACATGATCCCCAACTCCTTCATGTCGCGCGCCAACACCCTGGTGGTACCTGGCAGCAAGATGGGTTACTCGATGGAGCTGATCCTCGGGCCGATAATCGAAGACATGATCGCTGCCAAGAAAAAAGCCTCATAACAGCGCAATTTGCAAATGGTGTGTCGCAATAAAAGCCGGGTTCGCCCGGTTTTGTCATAGGGAGGTACGAGTTTGTAGTAAACGTTCGATGGGTGGTATGCAGATTACCCGGATGATGTGTGAATGGCCGATTTTAACTAAAAAAGACAGCTATGAGATTTCTCGCTGTAGGTCGGTTCTGCAGCAGGCGAAGGTTGTTTGTTAACCCTTGAGTGTTATTTTTCATTCAAGGCAAGCTGTTCCGCGGTTGATTACCTACCCGGGTCCTTCGAAGAAAGATGCATGCATGAAACCACCGTCATCAAAATATCCCATCGACATGATTGAACAACAACTGTTGTTCCTGGCGATTGCGATGCGTAACTTCCGATGAACCAAACCAACGCGACCCCAGCGAGACGCTCCATGACAAGACATTGGTCGGTTCGCGCGCATTTGTTCGCGCTGGTATTCGCAGTCGTCGTTCCCCTGGTCGCCTTGCTCAGCTATAACCTGTATCAAGATACGAAAAAAAACGCGCAGCAAGTCAATGCAGCGAGCCTGGCGCTGGCACAGATCACAGCCTCCGACACGGAACATTTCCTCAACGATGCAGTAGAATTGATGCAGCGCATTGCCCGGCGTCCTCTGGTACGCGACGTTGATCCACAGCATTGCGATCCCGTCTTTGCGGAATTGCATGACTTGAATCCAAAGTATGCCAACATCGGCGTGATTAATACCTCGGGTAAGGTTATCTGTTCGGCGGTCATCCAACCAGCAGGAAAACAGGCATCCGTCGCTCATACCGAGTGGTTCCAGCGCGCCATGGGCGAAAACCGGCTGGTGTTGGGGAAGCCCTTTATCGGCCCCATCACCGGCAAATGGGTGGCGGTGATGGCCTTGCCGCTGCACGATAAATATGGAGTGATCAAGGGCGTGCTCGCGCTGCCCATCGACTTGGTGAATTTTACCCCGGTCGTGCGTAACGCGGCGCTGCCCGCGGGCACCATGATCGGCATCATGGATTCCGCAGGCATGGTGATTGCCCGCTCCAAAGACCCGGAAAAATGGGTAGGGAAAAACATCCGCGGCACCCCCATCGTCGAGATCATACTCGCGCGTAAAACCGGTGAGGCCGAGGTCACTGGCGTGGACCATGTCAGCCGCCTTTACGGCTTTACCACCATCCGAGGCACGGACTGGTTCACCGCCGCCGGCATTCCAAGTGATGCGCTGTCTTCCAGCGTCAGCAACTATGCCTTGCGTAATACAGTGATCGGTTTGGCCATTATGCTGGTCGTCGCGGCATTGGCATATTTTTTCAGCCGACGAATAGAACGGCCAATACGCGCCATTTCCGATGCTGCCAAGGCTATCGCACAAGGGCAACTTGATACCCGCGTCGCGGTGGATGGGCCGGAAGAAATCGCCGATGTTGCCAACCAGTTCAACGTCATGCTGGATGTCCGCAAAGAGGCGGAGGAACGTCTTTCTTATCTGGCCCAGTACGATGTACTGACCGGGCTGCCAAATCGCAATATGTTCCGCGATCGATTGGAGCAGGCCATGGGGCGCGCCAAGCGCAACGAGACTCTGATGGCGGTGATGTTCATTGATCTGGATCGCTTCAAGGAAATCAACGACACTCTGGGACACTCCGTTGGAGATCGCGTGTTGCAAGGGGTGGCGGAACGCCTGAAGCATTTCTTGCGTGATGTGGACACTATCGCGCGCCTCGGTGGGGACGAATTTACCGTCGTTCTCGAAGGAGTGCATGATGCGTCACAAATTACCGCTGCCGCTCAGAAAATCCGGGATGCCTTGGCCCAGCCATTGTTAGTTGATGGTCGGGAAATATTTGTCAGTGCCAGCATCGGAATTAGCGTTTATCCGACCGATGTGGAAGAAATTGACGATCTATTGAAAAATGCCGACATTGCCATGTACCAAGCCAAACAGAACGGAGGCGATGCTCACCACTTTTTCGTAGCGGAGATGAATGCCCATACCACTGAGCGCCTGGAACTGGAAGGCCGCCTGCGGTACGCTTTGGCTCACCAGAAGTTCACACTGGATTATCAACCCCAGGTGGATATCCGAAGCGGGCGCATTATCGGCGCGGAAGCTTTGATTCGGTGGCACGATGAACAATTGGGATCCATTGCGCCGGCACGTTTTATCCCTCTGGCAGAGGAAACCGGTTTGATCATGCCCATCGGAGAATGGGTTCTGCACACTGCCTGCGCGCAAAACAAGGCTTGGCAAGACACGGGATGCGCACCTATCTCGGTAGCGGTAAACATTTCGCCGCGCCAGTTCAGACAGGCCAATCTATTGGAAACAATTACGCAAGCGCTGGCAGACACCGGGTTGAATCCATGCTTTCTGGAACTGGAAATTACCGAGAGCACTATCATGCATCAAGCAGAAAAATCCATCATCACCCTGGAGAAGCTGCACAAGATGGGGGTGCGTCTGTCCGTTGACGATTTTGGCACTGGTTATTCCAGCCTGAGCTACCTGAAACGTTTTCCGGTGCACAAGCTCAAGATCGACCAGTCTTTCGTACGTGACATCAACGTCGACCCGGACGATGCTGCCATTGTCACTGCCGTGATCGCCATGGCGCGCAGCCTGAACGTGCTGACCATTGCAGAAGGCGTGGAAACCGGAGGGCAACTGGCATTTCTGGATTCCCTCGAATGCGGGGAATATCAGGGCTATTATTTCGCCAAACCGATGTCGGCCGATAAATTCTTCGCGCTGCTGCGCAACAACCAGACTGAGCTGCCAGAGCTTTGACAGGGTCAATTTTCCGGCGAACCTTTTACTCGAGGGTTTACCGTGCTGAGAACTGACTAAAATCGGTTTTTGCGAAGAGGATTACGGAGTTGCTCAACTGGGTTGTAGTGTGGCGAGTCAATTGGTTGTTTCCAGTGCGCACTTAAACTTTCTGGTTAGTATCAGGCCCGCTCCGCGTCAGCATGAACACCAGCGTCACCAGCAGCGCCGCTGCGCCGCCGTTGTGGGCGACGGCGATAGGCAGCGGCCATTGCAGCAAAATGTTGGATAGCCCGCTGGCGAATTGCAGGGCGATCAGCGCCAGGAGTATGAGGGCGGGCCGGGTCAGCGTCAGGCTGCGGCGGGCGCGCAGGCCGAGCCAGCTCAGATAGGCGATGACGACGACAGCGAACACGCGGTGGGTCCAGTGGATGGCGACCAGTGCGTCGTGGCTGAGGAGCGCGCCGCTGGCGGTTTTGCCGAGCGCGCGCCACAGCGTGAAGCCGTGCCGGAAGTCCATAGTCGGGATCAGCTGGCCGTTGCATAACGGGAAATCGGTGCAGGCGAGTACCGCGTAGTTGGTGCTCACCCAGCCGCCCAGTGCGATCTGCACTGCGAGCAATACAATGCCGAGCGCGATCCACGGGCTGAGCCGGTTGGCTGCGGCATCGTGTGAGGCTGCCGGCTGGCTGCGCGCGGCCAGCCAGGCCAGCGACCCGAGCAGGGTCAACCCGAGCAGCAGGTGCAGGGTGACGATCACCGGCTGCAGTTTGAGCGTCACCGTCCACGCGCCGAATGCGCCCTGCACGCACACCAGTATGAACAGCGCGGTGGCCGGCCATGGCGATTGGCGCAGCTCGCGCCGTTTGAACCACGCCAGCCCCATCAGCGCGATAATCAGTACGCCCACCATCATTGCCAGGTAGCGATGGATCATCTCGATCCAGGCCTTGGCCCAGGTCACCGGCCCGCTCGGCATCAGCGCCTCGGCAGCGTGGATGTTGGCATGGGCTAAAAATGGATTGGCAGTACCGTAACAGCCTGGCCAGTCCGGGCAACCCAGGCCGGAGTCGGTGAGCCGGGTGAAGCCGCCGAACAGGATCAGATCGAAGGTGAGGAACAGGGTTAGCCACACCAGCTGGCGGTAGCGATCGCGGCGGCCCTTGACCCAGGCGTAACTCAGCGGCAGCAACGCAACCATGAGTCCGGTCAGCGCCAGTTGCAGCCATTGCTGGTCCGACGCCATGCCCATCCCTGCGCCCATTATTAGCCCACCATGAAAGCGACGAAGGCGACTTCGTCGCCGTCCTTGAGCTGGCTGTCAGCGTCCACAAACTGTTTATTGACGGTGATCTTGAGTGACTTGTTGTCGATCAGAGCGCTGTGCCAGACAGCGCCGCGCTGTGCCAGGGCAGCGCACAGGCTCGCCACGGTGGTCTGGGATGACGGCAGTTCGAAATCCTCGGAGGCGCTGCCGAGCGCATCGACCAGATGGCCGAAATACAGAATGTGCAGCATGTTATGACTCCAGTTCCAGGCCTTCGGCTTCCCAGCATTCCAGTCCGCCGGCCATATTGTAGACATGCTCAAAACCCATCTGCTTCAGCACCCAGGTCGCCATCGCCGAGCGCCCGCCGGCCTGGCAGTAGAGCAGGATGGTTTTGTCGCGGGCGTTGCACAGGCGCGGGTCGCGATGCTTGTAGCTCGGGTCGGCGGCGCCTTCGAGCAGGCCGCGCGGAATGTTGATGGCACCGTGTACGTGGCCTTGTGCGAATTCGTCGGCTTCGCGCACGTCCACCACCAGCACGTCGCCGGCTTGCAGATTTTCATGGGCGGATTCTGCATCCCATTCTTCGATATGGCTGCGCGCTTCTTTTATAAAGCAGCCGAGTTGCTTGGGCATATATAATCCTTTGTTACCGAATGAATCTGAAAAGTGTGCTCAGCGCGCCCTGAATAACAGCGCTGGGCGAATTTTTTAGAATAATCGCCATCTGAAAGTTTAACATGACCTCCCTACTCGACGGGCTCAACCCCGAGCAACTTGCCGCCGTGACCCTGCCGGGCCAGTCGGCGCTGATTCTGGCCGGGGCCGGCAGCGGCAAGACGCGCGTGCTCACCACGCGCATCGCCTGGCTGATTCAGACCGGGCAGGTCTCGCCGCTGGGCATCCTGGCGGTGACCTTTACCAACAAGGCGGCGAAGGAGATGCTGACACGCCTGACCGCGATGCTGCCGATCAACACGCGCGGCATGTGGGTGGGCACTTTTCACGGTCTGTCCAATCGCCTGCTGCGCACCCACCACCGCGAGGCGGGGCTGCCGCAGCTGTTCCAGATACTGGATACGGCCGATCAGCTCTCCGCGGTCAAGCGCCTGCTCAAGTCGCTCAATGTGGACACCGAGAAGTTCGAGCCGAAGAAGGTGCAGTACTTCATCAGCGGCAACAAGGAAGCCGGCCTGCGCCCGCAGCAGATCGAGGTGTTCGATCCTTACACGCGGCGCCTGGTGGAGTTTTACGCCGCCTACGACGAGCAGTGCAACCGCGAGGGCGTGGTCGATTTCCCGGAACTGCTGCTGCGTTCCTACGAGCTGCTGGCCCGCAACGACGTGCTGCGCGCGCATTATCAGGAGCGCTTTCGCCACATCCTGGTGGACGAGTTTCAGGACACCAACCGCCTGCAATACCGCTGGCTGAAGCAGTTCGCCGGGGCGCAATCGGTGCTGATGGCGGTGGGCGACGACGACCAGTCGATCTATGCCTTCCGTGGCGCGCATACCGGCAACATGAACGAATTCCAGCGCGATTATGCCGGCGACAACGTGATCAAGCTGGAGCAGAACTACCGCAGCCACGGCAACATTCTCGACGCCGCCAACGCGCTGATCACGCAGAACCAGTCGCGGCTGGGAAAAAACCTGTGGACAGCGGAAGGCAGCGGCGAGCCGATCCGCGTGTTCGAGGCGTATTCCGATCAGGAAGAAGCCGGCTTCATCGTCGAGGAAGTCAAGGCGCTGCAACGCGAAGGCACGGCGCTGGTGGACATGGCGCTGCTGTATCGCTCCAACGCGCAATCGCGGGTGCTGGAGCACGCTCTGTTCAGCGCCGGGGTGCCGTATCGCGTGTACGGCGGGCTGCGATTTTTCGAGCGCCAGGAGGTCAAGCATGCGCTGGCCTATTTGCGCCTGCTGGCCAACCCGGACGACGACGGCGCGTTCAGCCGCGTGGTCAATTTCCCCACCCGCGGCATCGGCGCGCGCACGCTGGAACAATTGGCCGACGCCGCCCAGGCTGGCGGGACGAGCCTGTGGCAGGCCGCGCGCGCCAAGGCCGACGCCAGCAAAGACAGCGCCAAAGGCTTGCCCGGCTTCGTCGCCTTGATGCTGGCCATGCAGGAGGGCACGCAAGGGCTGCCGTTGCCGGAAGTGATCGAGCACATGCTGCATGCCAGCGGCCTGGCGGCGCATTACCTGGCCGAAAAAGAAGGCGCCGACCGGCTGGAAAACCTGAACGAACTGATCAACGCCGCGACCGTATTCGCCAACGATCCGGAAGCGATGGCCGAGCTCGACGAGGTCGGCGGTCCGCTGGCGAGCTTTCTTGCTCACGCTGCGCTGGAAGCGGGCGACCACCAGGCCGGTGCGGGCACCGATGCGCTGCAATTGATGACTGTGCACGCCGCCAAGGGACTGGAATTCCATGCGGTGTTTCTGGGCGGACTGGAAGAGGGCCTGTTCCCGCACGAGCAGTCCATGAACGAGCAGGACGGCATCGAGGAAGAACGCCGCCTGATGTATGTGGCGATCACCCGCGCGCGCCGCAGGCTGTATTTAAGCCATGCGCAAAGCCGCATGCTGCACGGGCAAACGCGCTATGGCATCGTTTCGCGCTTTATCGGCGAACTGCCGCCGGCACTGCTGAAGCTGGTCAACACCCGGCGCAATGCAGCCGCCCCGGCTGGCTATGACAGCTACGTGGCACCCGCATCCAGTGTGCGCAGCAACACCTCGCCCTGGCGCATCGGCATGAACGTGCGCCACGCCAAATTCGGCGTCGGCGTAGTGGTCAACGTGGAAGGGCAGGGCGACGACATGCGGGTGCAGATCAACTTCGGCGGCGCGAACGGGATGAAGTGGCTGGCGCTGGAGTACGCCAAGCTGGAACCTGCCTGAAGGGGCGGCGGCAGTTTTCGGGACGCCTTGCCGACACGCTTGACGTGCGCGCCTATCGGGATAAGAAATAGCCGGCCCTCGCTATCCAATCCGCCTTGTCGGGAACCACCCGGCTATCTGCCACACTAATTTCTTACCCATCTGGAAAAATAGGGGGAAAAATGCAGCTGGCTTATTTATTAAAGGACGTCCAGGCCTATCCGTGGCTGACTTTCGCATTGGTGACGATGGGCGTTGTGGTGCTGGCGTTGATTGCTTATGCGGTCATTTATGCGATGTTGCGCCGTCTCACGCGCTCTAACACCGTGAGCAGCGTGGTAGTGGATTACACGGCCTGTCCAGCCAAGCTGGTGCTGCCCTTGCTTGCCGTGAAACTGGCCCTGCCTGCGGCGCTCGACGGATTGCGCCATCAACAGATTTTCAGTGACCTTGTGGCGATGTCATTGACGCTGTCAATCACCTGGCTGGTGATGCGCGCCATTGCCGGGGTGGGAGAAGCCGTGATACGGCTCCACCCGACGGATACCAGCGACAATATGCATGCGCGGCAAATACAAACCCAGACGCGGGTGCTGGCGCGCACGGTGATGTTTTTTGTGCTGCTGATCGGGCTGGCTTCGGCGCTGATGGTGTTGCCGGGCATGCGGCAGATCGGCGGCAGTCTGCTGGCGTCGGCAGGGGTTGCCGGCATTGCCGCGGGTCTCGCCGCTCGCCCGGTGCTGGGCAATCTTATTGCCGGCCTGCAAATCGCGTTGACGCAGCCCATCCGTCTCGACGATGTGGTCATCATGGAAAATGAATGGGGCCGTATCGAGGAAATTACCTCGACTTACGTGGTGGTGAAAATATGGGATGAGCGGCGCCTGGTTGTGCCGCTGCAATGGGTCATTGAACATCCGTTCGAGAACTGGACACGTAGCACATCGCAATTGCTCGGTACGGTATTTTTGTGGCTCGATTACCGCTTGCCGCTCGCACCGTTGCGGGCAGAACTGATACGCGTATGCAAGGCAGCACCGGAATGGGATCAGCGCGTGTCAATGATCCAGGTAGTCGACAGCAACGAACATGGCATGCAGATTCGGGCTCTGATCAGCGCTGCCGACGCATCGCGTCGATGGGATTTGTGTTGTCGGGTGCGCGAGGCGTTGATTGATTTTGTGCAACGCGAATATCCGCAATGCTTGCCGCGTGTCCGCGCCGAGATTGACCGGGCCGAACGCCACCCGGCATCGACCCAGCCTGCTCCGCCGCCAACACGGGCAGGGTTGGGCGACTCAACCGCAATCAAGCAGCCTGCCGGTCCTGAAGCGCCTGCTGCGGCGCCTTGATAGATTGACTTTGTCACGCTGGAACCGGCCTGACCAACCAGACACCATCCCTGCCCGCGACCTGCTGATCGCGGAAGCGGGGGCCATCCACATCAGGCAACCAGTTCAAGCCATCCGGGCTATAACCTTAGAGTAGTGACTCGGGCACGGGAAATCCCGCAGGCCCGGTAAAGGAGACCCGAATGGAAGCCGTCTGGCTGCAGCACTACCCCCGAGGCGTTCCGGCGGAAGTCGACATCTTCCGCTTCGCTTCGCTCAAGGACATGCTCGAACAGAGTTGCGGGCGGTTCCGCGAGCGCCCCGCCTTCACCAACATGGGTGTCACCCTGAGCTATGGCGAACTCGATCGCCTGTCCCGGGATTTCGGCGCCTACTTGCAGCAGGTGGCCGGATTGCGCAAGGGCGAGCGGGTGGCCATCATGCTGCCCAACCTGCTGCAATACCCGGTGGTGCTGTTCGGCGCGCTGCGCGCCGGCATGGTGGTGGTCAACGTCAATCCGCTCTACACCGCGCGCGAACTGCAGCATCAGCTGGCCGACTCCGGTGCGGTGGCCGTGGTGGTGCTGGAGAACTTCGCGCATACCTTGCAGGAGGTCGTCGCGGCAACCGCCGTGCGCCACGTGATCACCACCCGGGTAGGCGACCTGTTCCCGCCGGTCAAGGCGTGCCTGGTCAACTTCGTCATCAAGCGGATCAAGCGCATGGTGCCGCGCTGGAGCCTGCCGGGCGCGGTGGCCTTCAACACCGCGTTGAAACTCGGCGCGCGCCACACGCTGAGCGATGTGCCGCTCACGCACGCGGACATCGCCTTTCTGCAATATACCGGCGGGACAACCGGCGTAGCCAAGGGCGCGATGCTGACCCACGGCAACCTGCTGGCCAACGTGGAGCAGACCTCGGCCTGGATCGGCGGCACGCTCAAGGAAGGCGAGGAGGTCATCATCACGCCGCTGCCGCTCTACCATATCTTCGCGCTCACGGCCAACCTGCTGCTGTTTGTGAAGTGGGGCGCGAACGACGTCCTCATCACCAATCCGCGCGACATTCCGCGCTTCGTGCGGGAACTGCGCAACACCCGCTTCACCGCCATCGTCGGCGTCAACACCCTGTTCAATATGCTGCTCAACGCGCCCGGCTTCGACAAAGTGAAGCAGGCCAACGCCGGTGCGCTCAAGGTGGCGGTGGCGGGAGGCATGGCGGTGCAGCGCGCGGTGGCGGAGCGCTGGCAGCAGACGATGGGAGTGGCGCTGATCGAGGGCTATGGCCTGACCGAGGCCTCCCCCATCGTCTGCGCCAATCCGCTCGACGCCAAGGCGTTCAGCGGCAAGATCGGCATGCCGATCCCCTCCACCCGGGTGACGATGCGGGACGAGGCGGGGCGCGAGCTGCCGCTGGGCGAGGAGGGCGAACTCTGCGTGCAGGGGCCGCAAGTGATGCGCGGCTACTGGAACATGCCGGAAGAAACCGCCCGCGTCCTCGGCACCGACGGCTGGCTGCGTACCGGGGACATGGGCGTGATGGACGCGCACGGCGTCATCCGCTTCATCGACCGCTGCAAGGACGTGATCGTGGTGTCGGGCTTCAAGGTCTACCCCAACGAGGTCGAGGAGGTGGTGATGATGCATCCCGGCGTCAAGGAAGTGGGCGCGGTGGGCGTCCCGGATGAGAAGAGCGGCGCGGCGGTCAAGGTCTTTGTGGTGAAGAAGGATGCGGCGCTCACCGCCGCCGCAGTGATTGCACACTGCAAGGCGAACCTGACCGCGTACAAGGTGCCCAAGCAGGTGGAATTTCGTGACAAGCTGCCCAAGTCCGCCATCGGCAAGATTCTGCGCAGAGAGCTGAAACAGGAGCACGCCGCCTCCGCCAGCGCCGCCCCCCGAGCCTGCGATGCCTGAGCGCAGCCAGGGCCGGCAAGCGCCCCCCTGGCTGGCGCGCGGCGTGCTGGCCGTGGCGCTGCTCGTCCTGCTGGCGGGATGCGCGCCGCAGCGCTACTACGAAGCCGCGCTGGTGCTGCAGGATTTTGCTGCGGCGCAAGGCCCTTCACGGCTCAAGCAGACCACCGCTGCGCCGCTGCGGCGCAGCATTTCCTACACGGTGTCGGGGCGCTTGCACCACGCCGACCTGTACCTGCCGGGTTCGCTGGGCGGTTGTGTCTCCCGGGCCGCTGTTGAACCACGGGATGCGGCCGCGCGCGGCAAGCACTGTCCGCGCGCGGCCATCGTGGTGGTGCCCGGCGCGGTGCCGCAGGGCAAGGACGACCCGCGCCTCACCGCTTTCGCTGCGACCCTGGCGCGCGCCGGCTTTGCGGTGCTGGTGCCCGACCTTGCCGGTTTTCGGGAATTGCGCATCCGCCCCGCGGACGCGCGCGAGATCGCGGATGCGTTCGCCTACCTGGTCAGCCGCCCCGAACTTGCCCCCGGCGGCCGCGCCGGTATGTTTGCCTTCAGCTATGCAGTCGGCCCCACGCTGCTCGCCGCGCTGCAACCCGACATCCGCGAGCAGGTGCGCTTCATTGTGGGTGTGGGGGGTTACTATGACTTGCCGCGCGCAATGCGCTTCTTCACCACCGGCTGGTTCGAGCATGCGGGCAAGTGGCACCACATTACCCCGGACGACACCGGCAAAATGGTGCTGCTCTATTCCAGCCTGGGCTACCTGGCGGACCAGCGCGACGGCGCGGTATTCGACCGCATGGTGACGTGGCGCACCCGGGATCCCCACGCCGACCTGACGCCGCTCGCCGCGCAGTTGAGCGCCGCTGGCCGGGCGGTGTATGCGCTGGCAGCCAACAGCGATCCCGCACGCTTTCCGGAACTGCTGGCGCAACTGCCGGCGGCCATGCGCACGGACATCGCGCGCCTCGACCTGTCGCGTCACGATCTGAAGCGACTCAAGGCGCGGCTCATCCTGGTGCACGGAAAAAATGACAATCTCATTCCCTATACGGAAAGCCTGGCGCTCGCCGCCGCCGCGCCAAAGGGACAGGCCACGGCGTTTATCATCCATCGTGTGCTCGGGCATGTGGACCTGAGTATTCCGCATCTGCTGTCGTGGCGTTTCTGGAGCGAGGATCTGCCCGACCTGTGGCGGCTGTGGCGGGTGATCGACCTGCTGCTCGCGCAACGCCAGGAGGCAGCATGAGCGGATGGCGGCATGCCGACCCACGCGCCAAGGCGCTCGGCCTGTGGCTGCTGGGTGCGGCACCATGCGCTATAAAACAGGCATGATGGAGGCAGACATGACGATTTCCAACCACGCCGAGACGCCGCAACTGCTCGACATCGTACGCGGTCTTGCGCACGAACTGCGGCCGGGAGCGAATGGCATCGACCGCCTGGGTCTGGATCATGCGCTGGAGCGCGATTTCGGCCTGGACAGCCTGGCGCGCGTGGAACTGCTCGCCCGCATCGAGCGCGAACTGGGCGTCAGGCTTGGCGAGGCAGCGTTCGCCGAGGCTGAAACACCGCGCGATCTGCTGCGGCAAATGGCGGGTGCTGCCGCTAGCGGGGCGCCCGCTCCGGCCGAGATACCGGCGACGGCTGCGGTAGGGGTCGAGCCTGCGCCGCAAACTGCCGCCACGCTGATCGAGATGCTCGACTGGCATGTCGCGATGCACGGCGAGCGGACGCACATCACGCTCTATGTCGAGGACGAGCGCAGCGAGGACATCAGCTATCGCATGCTGCAGGCAGAAGCTCAGGCGCTGGCTGCCGGGCTGCTCGCCCATGGCCTGGGCGAAGGAGGCCGGGTCGCCTCGGGTTCAGGTGCTGGCGACCGGGTCGCCATTATGCTCCCCACCGGACGCGGGTTTTTCGCCGCATTTTATGGCGCGCTCTACGCCGGCTGCGTGCCGGTGCCGCTGTACCCGCCGGCGCGTCCTGCGCAAATCGAGGATCACATGCGGCGTATCGCCGGCATCGTCGCCAATGCCGAGGCCGCCATGTTCGTCACCGACGACCGTGCCAAGCTGCTCGGCCACCTGCTGCGTGCGCAGTGCGCCTCGTTGCGCGCCGTCGCGACCGTCGCGGATCTGTCCCTTCCCGGCGCGGTGCCACCCTTGCCGCGCGTGGACGCGCAGGATATCGCCTTGCTGCAATACACCTCCGGCAGTACCGGCAACCCCAAGGGGGTGGTGCTGACCCACGCCAACCTGCTCGCCAACCTGCGCGCGATGGAGCGCGCCTCGGGGGTTACCGCTGCCGACATTTTCGTGTCCTGGCTGCCGCTGTACCACGACATGGGGCTGATCGGCGCCTGCATGGGCAGCCTCAGCGCCGGATTCCGGCTGGTGTTGATGTCGCCGCTCGCCTTCCTTGGCCGGCCGGGGCGCTGGTTGTGGGCCATCCACCAGCATCGCGCCACCGTCTCGGCGGCGCCCAATTTCGCCTATGAACTGTGCGCCAACAGGCTCGATGATCGCGACCTTGATGGCCTCGACCTGAGCTGCTGGCGGCTGGCCTACAACGGCGCCGAGCCGGTCAGCCCCGAGACGATCGCGCATTTCGCCGCGCGCTTCGCCCGCTTCGGCTTCCGTCCCGATGCCATGACGCCGGTCTACGGCCTGGCGGAATCCTCCGTGGGGCTGGCGTTTCCGCCGCCCGGCCGCGGTCCGCTGATCGACCGCGTGGACCGCGGCGCGCTGTCGACCGCAGGGATCGCCCGTGCCGCGCTGATGGACGATGCGCACGCGCTGCGCATCGTTTCCTGCGGCCTGCCGCTGCCCGGCCACGACATCCGCATTGTCGATGGCGACGGAGGCGAACTGCCCGAACGCACGCAGGGACGCGTGCAGTTTCGCGGGCCATCCGCGACAGGCGGCTATTTCCACAACCACGAGGCGACGGCGCGCCTATTCGACGGGCCGTGGCTCAACAGCGGCGACCTGGGCTATCTCGCAGCAGGCGAGCTCTATCTTACCGGGCGCGAGAAGGACATCATCATCCGCGGCGGGCACAACATTCATCCGCAGGAACTGGAAGAGGCGGTGAGCCAGGTGCGCGGCGTGCGCCGTGGCGGTGTGGCGGTGTTCCCGGCGACCGACGCGAACCAAGGCACGGAGCGGCTGGTGGTGCTGGCCGAGACGCGTGCGCCGGTTGCATCCGAGGAACGCAGCCGGATACTGGCAGAGATCAATCGCCTCGCCGTCGACCTGATCGGCATGCCGGCCGACGACATCGTGCTGGCGCCGCCGCGCACCGTGCTGAAGACCTCCAGCGGCAAGATTCGCCGCGCCGCTTGCCGCGAACGCTACGAACGCGGCGAATTGATCAGCGCGCAGCGCGCGCCGTGGCGGCAACTGGTGCGGCTGGCCTGGGCCGGAGCCGTGGCACAGACTGGCCGCCTGCTGCGGCGTGGCGCCGAGTCGGCGTGGAGCGCCTGGGCCTGGATGGTTTTCGTCGCCATCGTGCCCCTCGCCTGGCTGTTGATCGTGCTGGCCCCTACCCTGGCGCTGCGCCGCCGCAGCGCCAGGGCGAGCGCGCGCCTTGCGCTGGCGCTGACCGGCCTGACGCCGCGGGTGCAGGGATTGCACTACCTCGCCGGCCGCGGCCCGGTAATCGTGGTGGCCAACCACGCCAGCTACCTGGATGCGCTCATCCTCACCGCGGTGCTGCCGGCCCGATTCGCCTATGTGTCCAAACAGGAGTTGCTGCGCAAGCCGGCCGCCGGCATTCCGCTGCGCCGGCTCGGCAGCGCTTTTGTCGAGCGTTTCGACAGCGTGCGCAGCGTGGAGGATGCACGCGGCCTGGAGGAGCGCGCGCGCGCTGGCGAATCCCTGGTCTTCTTCCCCGAAGGTACCTTCCAGATCCAGCCGGGGCTGCTGCCGTTCCGACTCGGCGCGTTCGTCGTCGCCGCACGCGCTGGCACGCCCGTGGTACCGGTCACTCTGACCGGCACCCGTACCCTGCTGCGCGGCGAAGCATTACGGCCGCATTACAGCGCACTCCAGGTGCAGGTCGGCGCGCCGTTATCGGCTGCAGGGAGTGACTGGCAGGCCGCGTTGCAATTGCGCGATAGCGCACGCCGCCGGATACTGGCGCAACTGGAGGAAGCCGACGCGGCCGCCTGACGCAACAGGTGGGGCAATACGCCGGTCAACCATGCCAACATTGCCGCCATTTTGACGATCAGTGCCGATCCTTGACTTCCTTGCCCTGCTCGCGCGTCACCAGACGGGAGAGCGCCCCCAGTTCCTCCGCCAGCAGTTCGAGCAGATCGTCCAGCGCCAGGATGCCGACCAGGCTGCCATCCTCACCCACCACCGGCATGCGGCGCACTCCCTGGTCACGCATGTAGCGGATGGCCTCGAACACGCCGGTTTTTTCCTGCACGGTCGCCAAGTCCGGCACCATGATGTCTCCCACGGTGAGCGTGGCGGGATCAAGTCCGGTGGCGACCACTTCCACTACCACATCACGGTCGGTCACGATGCCGACCGGTTTGCGGCGCCCATCTTTTTCCGTGACCACGACCACGTCGCCGACATGGTGCTGGCGCATGAGCCGGGCCGCTTCGCCGATCGTGGTTTCCGGCGCTACGATAATGACTTCGCGGTTGCAGAGTTCTCCAATGGCCATGATGATTTCCCTTCCTTCAGTGTGACTGTGTCGCTTCCTGCCGCAGCCAGGAAGCGTTCCTTGACCAGGCGCAAATTTTGCGAACATCCGCGATGCGGATTGCCTGCTTGAACCATTTCGCTACGATACTTCAAGCCCGGCAGGCTCCCGGGCGGCGTAACGCGTCCTAATGCAGTTCTTCGTCTTCATCATGATGGAAAAGCAACTCTCCCAGTTCGACCTTGACGGGTTCGCCCAGCGGCTGTTCGCGCACGTCCAGCGCCTGGAACAGCCACTGGCTGTCCTCCATCCAGCAGTGGCCGAATTGTTCCTGGAAAAAACATTCCTTGGGTTCCATGGCCTCTCCTTTCGTATGGACATACTCTATGATTCAGTCTGGCACATTATGAAAATTACGCCATCACCCGCGAAAAGCGAGGAGACAGTTCGATGACTCTGGATGATCTTTGCCTGTTTGCCCTTGATACCAGCCGCCCATACGGCGAGCGGGTGGCCAAGGATCTTGGGGTAGCGCTTTGCGCGCATGAGGAACGCGAGTTCGAGGACGGCGAACACAAGGCCAGGCCGCTGGAAAACGTGCGCGGCAAGGATGTGTATGTGATCCAGTCGCTCTACGGAGAGCCGGGCATGAGCGTCAACGACAAGCTGGTCCGCCTGCTGTTTTTTATTGGCGCAGTGAAGGACGCTTCCGCTGCGCGGGTCACCGCCGTCTGCCCCTATCTGGCCTATGCCCGCAAGGACCGCAGGAGCAAGTCGCGCGACCCGGTCAGCAGCCGCTATGTGGCCCAGCTGTTCGAAACGCTGGGCACGGACCGGGTGCTGACCCTGGACGTGCACAATCCGGCCGCCTACCAGAATGCCTTCCGCATCCCGGCCGAACACTTGGAAGCCAGCGGGCTGTTCGTGGCCTGGTTCGCGGCACGGCTGCAGGACGAAGCTGTTGTGGTGGTTTCGCCGGACGTGGGCGGGGTGAAGCGGGCGGAAGCCTTCCGTCAGGCCCTGGCCCGTGCGCTCGGCCGACCCGTTGCTTCAACCTTCATGGAGAAGAGCCGCAGCGAAGGCGTGGTTTCCGGCGCGGCCGTGGTCGGCGAGGTAGGCGGCAGGACGGCCATCATCATCGACGACCTGATCAGTACCGGCACCACCCTGGCGCGGGCAGCCGCCGCCTGCAAGGCGCTGGGGGCGAAGCGGGTGTATGCCGCAGTCAGCCACGGCGTGTTCGTCGGCGCGGCGGGCCAGGTGTTGGCCGACCCGGCGCTGGACAAGGTACTGGTCACCGACGCCATCCCCCCGTTCCGGCTGCCGCCGGCGCTGCTGGGTAGCCGGGTGGAGGTGCTGGCGTCCGCCCCCCTGTTCGCCGAGGCCATCCGGCGCCTGCACAGCGGGGGTTCGCTGGTCGAACTGCTGGCAGGTGCCTAGCGTCAGCTTGCTGCCGCTGCCGCATGCCGCTGCGCCAGTTCCAGGTATTCCATGGTGGTTTCCACCCATTTTTTGTGGGGGTGGCGCCCGTCATCGCGCAGGTGCCAGATGGCGAGCGTGGCACGCAAGACCGCCCGCCAGCTCTGGTAGAAATGGAGCAGGGCGGCGGGCGGGACGTCGCCACTCGCTTCGGTATAACTTTCCAGCAGCCAGCGGCCCACTTCCGGCGCGTGCAGCCGCTCGCACTCCAGAGCCAGATAGCCTAGTTCGTCCGCCGGATCGAGGATGCGGTATTCGCGGTTGAACTCCAGACAATCGATGACGACCGGTTCGGGCAACAGGCACACGTGCTCCGGCCTGAGATCACCGTGGCCCTCGACGATGCGGCCCTGGCGCACGCGGCTATCGAACAGCCCGGTGTGGGTTTCCAGGAAGCCGAGCTGGAAGCGGGCGAGACGCTCCGGCACGTCTTTGTCCAGTCCGAATTCCGCGCTGGTGAGCTCCCGCAGATTAGCTTTGATGCGCTTGGCCAGGTGCTGTCGATACGCCTCAGGCGTGATGGCATCAGCCGCCGCTGCGGCGTAGAAGCGCGCGAGCCGGCGAGCCAGCAGGCTGATTTCCGCTGGTTTGACCGTCCCGTTGCGGATCAGATGATCAAGCATGCGTTGCGCAGGCAACCGTCGCATCTGCACCAGCCAGTCCACCGCCTCCCCCGGCCCGCCGACGCTCAAGCAGCCCCCCGCGTCGAGTACCAGTGGGATCACGCCCAGATAGACATCGGCAGCCAGACGGCGGTTGAGCCGCACCTCCTGCTCGCAGTCCAGGCGGCGCGCCTCAACGGTGCTGAAGTCCAGGTAGTCGTAGCGCACCGGTTTCTTCAGCTTGTAAGCATGGGTATCGGTGAGGAAGACCCAGGACATGTGGGTCTCCACCGCTTCCACCCGCGCGGGCGCCTCAGGGTAAGCGCCCGGCCGTCCCAGGAACGCGACCTTGGCCTCCAGCGTGGGGGAGGAGGTCTGCTCTGGCCGGGATGGCGGGTGTGGCATGCGGCTTTTTTCCATCGGTCAATGATAAGCGATTTGCGCGCCAATCCCCACTGCCTGGCCATCGCACTATCGCCAGCTTGTAATTCGCTACACCAAAGCACTCAACTGCCATTTTCCGTTGCCCAGCAGCGTCAATTCCTGGGTGTGAAATTCCAGCAAACTACTGCGGTGTCCTACGCTGACCAGAATGGATTTGGGCAGCACCTGACGCAGGAGTCGGTACATGGCGTGTTCCAGGCCTTCGTCCATGGCAGAGCTGGCTTCGTCGAGGAACACCACCTGCGGCTGGCTCAACAGTGCGCGGCCGATGGCCAGGCGTTGCTGTTCGCCCAGCGACAGGATGCTGCCCCAGTCGGCAGTTTCATCGAGCCGGCTGGCAAGGTGGCCGAGATGACATTGCTGCAGCACATGGGCGGCCTGATTGCCCATCAGTGGGCTTGCCGGGTAATACAGAGCACCGCGCAGGGTGCCGAGCGGCAGGTAGGGTTTTTGCGGCAGGAACAGCGCCTGTTGTTCAACCGGGCGCGTCACGCTGCCGTCCACATAAGGCCACAGACCCGCGACCGCGCGTAACAGGGTGGTTTTGCCGATGCCGGAGCGGCCGCGTATCAGCAGCGCGGTATTGGCGGTCAGGCTGAGGTTGAGGTTTTCCACCAGCGCAATTTGTGCAGGGGTGCGTACGGTGAGCGCTTCAATGGTAACGCTGTGCTGGCTGGGTACGATGTGTGCGGAAGGGAGCAAGGCGGCGGCATCCATGCTGTCGAGAAAGCCGGTGAGACGAATGAGTACGGCACGGTAGCCGGCGAATTCGTCGTACGAACTGCGCAGGAAGGACAGCGCATCCTGCACCTGACCGAACGCCTGTGCAGTCTGCATCATGTCGCCCAGGGTGATCTTGCCTGCAAGCAGGCGCGGTGCCTGCACGATGAACGGAAACACCACGGCGGCCTGGCTGATGGCGAGATTGAAGCCCTGGAATTTGAGCGAGCGATAAACGATCGCCCACATATTCTGGATCACGCTGGCAAAGCGCGTTAGCAGATTGCCGCGCTCCACGGTTTCACCGCGAAAAAATGCGATGCTCTCGCCGTATTCGCGCAGGCGGATCAATGCATAGCGGAAGTTGGCGTTAAGCTGTTCGCTGAGAAAGCTGAGGCGGATCAGCGGACGCCCGATCCATACCGCAAACACCGTGGCCACAATCACATAGAGATAGACCAGGAAAACCATGGCGCGAGGAATCTCGACCCCAAACAACGCCAGTGCACCCGACAGCCCCCACAGAATGACAGTGAACGCAAACAGCGAGACCACCGCGTCGAGCAGGCCCATCGACAGGTTGAGCGAGCCGCTGACAAAACTCTCCACGTCCTGCTGGATACGCTGGTCCGGATTGTCGGGGGCATTGGGCACATATTGGCTACGATGGTAGCCTTGATGCGCCAGCCAGCGTTCGACCAGATTGTCGGTCAGCCACGCGCGCCAGTGAATCAGGAAAGCCTGGCGCAGATAAAAGTTGAACAGCGTGCGCGTCACGTGCACCGCCGCCAGTACCGCGAACACCAGCAGCATGAACCAGAACGCCTTGGCATCGAGTTTCTGCATGGCGGTATAAAAACCGTTGTACCAGAACGAAAACAGCACGTTCATGCGCACGGAAAACAGCGTCATCAGCACAATCAGCGTCAGGCCGGCGAGCGGCAACAAGCTGCGTTTCGGGCTGAAAAACGCCCAGGTGAGGCGGCGGAACTGCCGTCCCCAGACCGTGAAGATGCCGAGCAGCGCAACGCTTACAGTCATGCCCAGCATGCTGATGGCAAACGCCTTGCCGAGCCAGACGATACTGTCGAGGAGTTCGTGGTTCCAATCCATATTTTATTCCTTAGCGTCGAGACGTTTCATGGCTGCCGAAGCAGCAGACAACAGCGCTGCGGTAAAGATTCAACTGCTATCGAACATGTTGCCTGTAAACCGGTCACACAAATGCAGCCCGAGCGGGTTAAAATCAGCTTTTTGAACATCAGGAAATCCAAATGAGCGAGCAAGACCAGCAGCAACCCGTTTTCGGGATCGAAAAACTCTACGTCAAGGACATGTCGGTGGAGGTGCCCAACGCGCCGCAAATTTTTCTCGAGCGCGAAGCGCCGCAGATCGATGTGCA
This sequence comes from Sulfuriferula multivorans, assembly GCF_003851125.1. GTDB lineage: Bacteria > Pseudomonadota > Gammaproteobacteria > Burkholderiales > Sulfuriferulaceae > Sulfuriferula > Sulfuriferula multivorans. Next base: position 90,239 of record NZ_BGOW01000010.1, read on the forward strand.
GCTTGCCACACAGAACAGCAACGTGGGGGAGGGCGTGTTCGAAGTCGTGCTCACCGCCACCATTACCGCCAAGCTCAGCGAGAAGGTCATGTTCCTGGTAGAGGCTGCCCAGGCAGGAATTTTTCGCATCGAAAACGTGCCCGCCGATCAGATGGATGCAGTACTGGGCATAGGCTGCCCGAATATCGTGTTCCCGTATTTGCGCGAGACCATTTCCGATGTAGTGAGCCGTGCCGGATTCCCCCCCGTTATCCTCAATCCGGTCAATTTCGAAGCCATGTACATGCAGCAACAGCAGGCTCCGGCCCCGGGCACGCCGCTCAACTGATATGAAACGACTGCGCCTGATATTCGCCCTGTCTGCGCTGTTTGCGCTGCCCGCGCAGGCGCTCGATTATCGTTCGGTTTCTGTGCCGGCCGCGATTTTGTACGATGCACCTTCCAGCATGGCCAAGAAACTGTTCGTCGTCGGCCGCGGCTATCCGGTGGAGGTGGTCGTGAGCGTGGACAACTGGCTGAAAGTGCGCGATAGCAGCGGCGCGCTGGCCTGGATAGAGGCCGGCCAGCTGGCTGCTACCAGCAAACATATGCTGGTGGTGAAAGCTGCGCAGGCCGAAATACGCAGCGCTGCGGAGGATAGTGCGCCCATTACCGCGCGGGCCGAAAAAGGTGTCATGCTGGAATGGCAGGAAACCCTGCCAAGTGGCTGGGTGCGAGTGCTGCTGCCCAACAATAGTAGCGGTTACATTAAACTCAGCCAGGTGTGGGGGGTATGAACATCACCGTCCTCGGCGCCGGTGCCTGGGGTACCGCGCTGGCGGTGGTGCTGGCTTCCCGTCATGCAGTCACGCTGTGGGCACGCGATGCCGATCAGATCGCCAGCATGAATGCGACACGCAGCAATCCGCGCTACCTGCCCGGCGTGACGTTACCGGATCAGCTTGGTCTCAACAACGATCTGCCCGCTGCGTTGGCGCACGCGGAGCTGGTTCTGGTCGCAACGCCCAGCGGTGCATTTCGCAGTGTGTTGAAGCAATTGTCAGCACTTGATCAGCGCGCGCCGCTGGTCTGGGTATGCAAAGGCTTTGAAGCGGGCACCATGAAACTGCCGCACCAGGTCGCGCAGGAAGAGCTGCCCGATGAGGTGGCGCGCGGCGTATTATCCGGCCCCAGCTTTGCCCAGGAAGTCGCCGCCGGTTTGCCTACTGCGCTCACCCTGGCAACAAACGATGCGTCAGCATTGCGTGAAGCGGCCGCTGCGTTGCACGGTGGCCGTCTGCGCGTGTATACCAGCAATGACGTGATCGGCGTCGAACTGGGCGGCGCATTGAAGAATGTCATCGCCATCGCCGCCGGCATTTCCGATGGATTGCATTTCGGACATAACGCCCGCGCCGCGTTGATTACCCGTGGTGTGGCTGAAATCAGCCGCCTCGGTCTGGCGTTGGGCGGCCGCATGGAAACCTTCATGGGACTCACCGGCATGGGCGATCTGATTCTGACCTGTACCGGCGACCTGTCGCGCAACCGTCAGCTTGGCTTGCGCCTGGCCGCTGGCGAGAGCCTGGAAGCCATCTTGCGGGCCCTCGGACACATCGCGGAAGGCGTTACCACCGCACGCGAAGTGGGCAGGCTGGCCACCACGCTGGGCGTCGACATGCCCATTACCCATGCGGTGTGCCGGGTGCTCTACGAAGGTGTGGCGCCGCGCGCCGTCGTCGACGATTTGCTGAACCGCGACCGCAAGGCGGAGAGCCTGCAGTAAACGGGCCATGACAGGCCAGCCCAAAGCGGGGGAGTGGGCGTATGATCAGGCGCATGCTGCTGCGAACAACCGCCGTTCATGGCGGCAGGAAACCCGGCAATAGTGCGCGGCCGGGCCGATGCAAGTTGCGCATCCATAACAGAGAAGGAGACATAAAAAATGAAAATCAGACTGATCGGCGTGGCTGTCGCCGCAACATTTGCCCTGGTGCCTGGGCAACAGGTTTTTGCTGAAGCGTTTGCGCCCTACGGCACCGCCAAGGTAGACATGCACGCGATGCCGGTCACCGACACGGTGTTCGACGTCAACTACGATGACCCGCAGAAGCTGAATCTTCTTTACAACTATATCAAGAATACCCAGAAGGTCACGCATGGCAAGGTCGTGGTGGTGACCCATGGCCCCGAGTTGCGCGCGTTTGCGAAGGAAAATTACGAAAAATACCAGGGCATTGTAGACAAGATGGCGGAACTGGCGAAAGACGGGGTGGAGTTCAAGATGTGCAATAACGCCATGCATGCTGCCGGCTTCAATGCCGAGGACATGCACGGTTTCATTACCGTGGTGCCGGCAGGATTTCCCGAAATCGCCTACTGGGAAGGACGCGGGTACAAATATATCAACCCGCTTCCGCTCTCCACCAAAGACGTTCGTTACATCGACCAGCCGCAACTGAAAAAATAGTCCGTTTATTGCGAAACTGAAACCGGCCCGTAGCGGGCCGGTTTCAGAATTTCCGGGCAGCTTATCGTTCCGCCAATCCCTGGCGTTTGAGAAATTCCAGCAAAATTTTCAGACGCGTCATGCCGTCGTTCATTTCCAGCAAATCCTGCCTGGCGGAGGACTTGATCGGCAGGGCCTCCGCCAGGCGATAGCCAACCCAGGTGGCATTGTCCATTTGCAATGGGGTAAAGTGTGATTCGCCCAGTTCTTCAATAATGTGCCGCAACACATCCTGGCAGGCAGCATATTCGGCCGGTATCGACTGGGCGGTTTCCTGGGACAATACGCTGACTTGAGCGCTGATCAGGCCATTCGCACCGACCTTGCTGTCTTCGATCAGAAAACGCTGTTCGCCGCGTGCGGTAATCTGCAATATCCCCAACTGCGGCATATCCCAGTTGATGATGCGCGCCAGCGTGCCGACGGCATGGGGGGTCGCCGGCGCACCGACTTCTTCACCGGCCTGAATCAGACACACACCAAACGGCAGATGGTCTTTCATGCAGGCTTTGGCCATGTCCATGTAGCGCTGCTCAAAAATTTTCAGCGGCAACAGACTGTCGGGATAGAGCACCGTATTCAGTGTGAAAATCGGAATTTCCAGGGTTTGCACGTTATGTATCCGATCAAATATAAGCGGCAGATTTTTCTTTAACCAATTCAAGCCGGATCACCCTTCGCGTCTCCCCAGCGCGGCATCAGTTCGTGCGTAATATGGAGATGGTCGAGGATGCGCGCCACCACGAAATCAACCAGATCCTCAACACTCCCGGGATGGTGATAGAAGCCGGGATTGGGCGGCAGGATGATCGCACCGAGCCGGGCCAGCTTCAGCATGTTTTCCAGATGCAATGCGGAATAGGGCGTTTCGCGCGGTACCAGGATAAGTTTGCGCTGTTCCTTGATGGCCACGTCGGCAGCGCGCTCGATGAGGTTGTCGGCCAGCCCCTGGGCAATGGCTGCGAGTGTGCCCATGGTGCACGGGCAAACTACCATGGCATCCGCCGGATTCGAGCCGGAGGCGACCGGCGCAAACCATTCCTCGCGGCCGAATGCGCGCAGCTGACCGGGTTGGGCGTGATAGCGCTGGCCGAGAAAAGACTCCAGTTCGGCGGCGCGTGCGGGCAGCGTGAGATCCAGCTCCTGTTTGGCGACGATATGTGCGGCGCTGGAAGTCAGCAGGTAAACCTGTACATCTGCTTGCAGCAGACATTCCAGCAGACGCAGGCCGTAAGGCATGCCTGAGGCGCCGGTCAGGGCGAGCGTGACGGTACGTGGGGGATTCATGCGGGCTCCTCGGAGACGGTGGCCGGGAGCGGCGTCGCCAGCAGGTGCGCTGCAACCAGCCCGTTGACCAGGCCGAATACCAGTGCGGCAGCGGCGAATACAGGCGTAAGGTAGAGCACGCCCGATGTGGGGATCAGCCAGAAATAAACGATCGCCATTTGCCCGGCGATATGTGCAAAAGCGGCAAGTATGCTCAGGCTGACCGCGCCGAACAGCTGTTCAGGCAGGCGCTGCGCCAGCCACAGCACGGCCAGGCTGGCCATTGCGCCGCCTGCGCTGAGAAAAAATCCGGGCGTCAGGAAGCTGCCCAACAACAGGCTGCCTGCCACCACCCGCAACGCCGATACCCACGCTGCGGTGCGCATGCCATGCTGTTTCAGTACCAGTAAGGTGACGATGTTCGCCAATCCGGGTTTGACGCCGGGCAGCGGGGAGGGCAGCGCTGCTTCCATCAGGGTCAGCCCGATCGCCAGCGCCGCCATGCGCGCGATGCGGTGATCCTCCGGGCTGGCATTCAGCTTAATAGTTGAGGCTGTCATAGCTTTTGACGCGTCCTGTGATTTCCACACTGACCTGATTGGGCAGGCAGATGGCGGCCTGCCCGGCACGGCTCAACCAGCCCTGATGCACGCACAGCTGGCGCGGGCCGGGGTCGGACAATACCCGCGCGCGCTTGTCTTCGATCTCGACGCGGGTGGTGCCCAGCGGGCCGGGCACATCGATAGTGCGCGGATGGTTGAGCGAGGTTTCCAGAAACAGGTGGCCGCCGCGTTTGATGACCAGACGCTGCCCGGGCGCGCCAAACCAGAATGCGAGCGCCAGGCTGGCGACGGTGACGCCGCCCGCTGCCAGCACCATCCAGTCGCCGGGGCGCAACAGGTGATGATATTTCAAGCCAGCTCCCGATGGCGTACCAGGGTTTGCTGGGTGGCGACAAAATGCGCGGCAAGATGCTCGGCAAAATACACCGAACGATGCTGGCCGCCGGTGCAACCGATGGCGACGGTGAGATAGGCGCGGTTGTCGGAAATGTAGCAGGGCAGCCATTTGGCTACATAGGCGCGAATGTCGGCAAGCATGTCGGAGACCGCGGGCACGCCATCAAGGAATGCGATGACATCGGCGTCGCGTCCGGTTTGCGGGCGCAGTTTAGGGTCGTAGTGCGGATTGGGCAGGCAGCGTACGTCGAATACCAGGTCGGCATCGAGCGGGATGCCGTGCTTGAAACCGAACGAAGCGAAAAGTAGCGTGAAGCTGGCATTTTCCAGCGCGATAATATCCTTGATCCAGGCGCGCAGGCTGTTGGTGGAAAGATCGCTGGTGTCGATGCGTTGGCCGAGTTCGGCAATGTCGCCGAGCAGGTCGCGCTCGTGCACGATCGCCTCGCGCAGCGAACGCGTGTCGCTGCTAAGCGGATGGCGGCGCCGCGTTTCAGAAAAACGCCGCACCAGCGTTTCAATTTTGGATTCAAGAAAAATCACGCGCAAGTCCACCTGCTTGCGCAATTCGGTGACCAGGCCGGGCAGCTCCAGGAACGATTCGCCGCTGCGTGCATCGACGCTGATGCCCGCCTTGTCGTATCCATGTTCGGACAGGAATTGGATGGTTTCAGGCAACAGATTGGCGGGCAGGTTGTCGATGCAATAATAGCCTGCGTCTTCCAGTACATTCAGCGCAATACTCTTGCCGGAACCGGACAGGCCGCTGATCAATACCAGGTGCATCATGGGTTATCGTCCATGAACTGTTGCTGGCGGGTGACGAACTGCTCGGCACTGTTGATGCCGCGCATGCGCAGGATGTGATTGCGCGCCGCAACTTCCACCAGGACTGCCAGATTGCGCCCGGCGGCAACCGGGATGCGTACCTTGGGCACGGTGACGCCAAGGATGACTTCGCTGGATGCATGCATGTCGAGGCGTGAAATATTTTCACTCCCGTCTTCTTCAGGGGCTTTCAGGTGCACGATGAGCTTGAGGTTTTTTTGCAGCTTGACGGCCGTGTCGCCGAACAGGGTGCGGATGTTGAGAATGCCCAGGCCGCGCACTTCAAGAAAATCCTGCAACAGCGGCGGGCAATGGGTTTCAAGCGTTTCGGGCGCGACTTTGTACATGTCCACCATGTCGTCCGCGATCAGGCGGTGGCCGCGTGTGATCAGCTCCAGCGCCAGCTCGCTTTTGCCCACTGCCGCGTCGCCGGTAATCATTACGCCGATGCCGATGACTTCGAGCATGACCCCGTGCACGCTGGTGGATTCAGCCAATACCTGGGTAAGGTAGTGAGACAGTACCGGCATGAGTTGCGGACTGGGTTGTGGTGAGGTAAACAAGGGCGTCTGGCTGGCTCTGGAAGTTGCCAGCAGATCCGGCGGCACCGGTTCGCCATTGGCCACAATAATCGCGGCCAGCTCGGTGGAAAACAGGCTGCGGATGGCCTGGGCCATGGCATCCTTGTCGAGGCTGCGGAGATAGTCCATTTCCGCACAGCCAAGAACCTGCACGCGGTTCGGATGGACGAAATTGAGATGGCCAACCAGTGCCAGCGAGGGCTTCTGCACGGTGTCGCTAGCCAATAGCCGCTCGCCGCCCTGTTTTCCGGATAGCCAGTGGAGTTCCAGAGTCTGGCGCATCGCCTCATACATCCGGCTGACCGGAATCGAGGCTATCATCAGGCGCTCCAGGCTGCGATCAAAGCATGCACGGACGCCGCATCGGGAGCCGTCACCAAGGCTTCGAGCAAGTGCCTGTCACTGAACATTTGTGCCAGTTCGCCGAGGATTTGCAGATGCTGGTCATTGGCCTGCACGGGGACCAGCAGGGTGAACAGGATGGTGACGGGTGCATTGTCAGGGGCATCAAATTCAACCGGTGTACGCAGGCGCAGCAGTGCACCACTGGCCTGTTTGAGGCCCTTGATGCGGCCATGCGGGATGGCAATGCCATGGCCGAGTGCGGTTGAGCCGAGTTTCTCGCGCGCCAGCAGGCTGTCGAAAATCGTAGCGTGCGGCAGCGCGATACTTGTTTCAAACAGCGCAGCGATGTATTCGAACAGGCGCTTTTTGCTGCTGACCTCTACATCCAGCTGGATGTGTGAAGGTGGCAGCAGCGGGAGAATCAGATTCATGTTGTCCGGTTATTCGGGTATGTCAGAAGCTTGATGTTTGACGGCACCTTGCGCCTGATGGACATCGCCGTGTTTTTCCTTGTGCCTGACTACCTGGCGGTCGAGTTTGTCGGTGAGGCCGTCAATCGCTGCATACATGTCGGCATCTTCGGCCTGCACGAAAATATCCTTGCCGCGCAGGTGAACGTTGGCTTCCACGATATGTTTGAGTTTCTCCACAGTCATGATGACGTTGATGTCGATGACATGATCGAAGTGACGTTTGACTTTATCCATTTTGGAGACAACATAGCTGCGAATGGCGGGGGTGATTTCCAGATGATGACCGGTGATGGTGAGGTTCATGTTGTTCCTTTCATGCGGTTAAAGCGACTTGCGCTGACTGGCGGGCGATATTTGCAGGGACTCCCGGTATTTGGCAATGGTGCGGCGTGCCACCACGATGCCTTGCTGGCCGAGCAGGTCTGCAATCTGTCCGTCGGATAAGGGTTTCTTGCTGTTTTCAGCGGCGACCAGCTGTTTGATCAGCGCGCGGATGGCGGTGGCAGAGCAGGCGCCGCCGGTCTCGGTACTGACATGACTGCCGAAAAAGTATTTAAGTTCATAAATGCCACGCGGCGTCATCATGAATTTTTGCGTGGTGACGCGTGAAATGGTGGATTCGTGCAGTTCCACGACCTCGGCAATCTCGCGTAACACCAGAGGGCGCATGGCCACTTCGCCGTGCTCGAAAAAATGGCGCTGGCGGTCAATAATGCTTTGCGATACTTTAAGGATGGTGTCGAAACGTTGCATGACGTTCTTGATCAGCCATTTGGCTTCCTGCATCTGGCTGGCCAGGTGCTGATGGCTGCTATCGCGGTTGCGCGACAGAATGTCAGCGTACATGCGGTTGATGCGCAGTTTGGGCATGGCGTCGGGGTTGAGGCTCGCCACCCACAGACCTTTGACTTTTTTCACAATGACATCCGGCACGATGTAGCGCGTATCCGATTCGCCAAAGCACGCCCCCGGTTTGGGATTGAGATGCGTAATCAGGTCGCGTGCCACGCGTAGCTCATCATCATCGCAATGCAGCTTGCGTTTCAGCCCGCTATAGTCGCGCGATCCCAGCTCGTTCAAATGCGTGCTGGCTATGGTCAGCGCACAATCGCGATGCGGCGTATCCTCCGGCAGCGCCAGCAATTGCAGAGTCAGGCATTCCGACAGGTTGCGCGCGCCGATGCCGGTGGGCTCGAGATTTTGTAGGTTTTTAAGCGCGATCTGCAGGTCGTCGAGCTCGATTTCCAGTTCGGGCGGCAGCATTTCGAGAATGTCCTGCAGGCTTTGGGTCAGATAGCCGCCATCGTCCAACGCATCGATCAACAGCAGCACCAGGCGCTTGTCGCGCTCCGACAAGGGGGTGAGATTCAGCTGCCAGGACAGATGGTCGCGCAGCGAAGTGGCCTCCAGGGAGGGTTGCTGATAATCGCGGTCTTCGTCGTCGTCATCGGGCGTACCGTAATTGCCCTCGCTTTCCCAGTCCATGTCGCCTAGTTCGCGTGTTTCCGGCTCCGGAGTATTGTCGGCCACGCTGCTGGTTTCGGTAGGCGCTTCGCTGCGCAGCTCGGGATCGCTGCCGTTGATATGGGTTTCACCGTCATCCAGATTGTCCACGCGCTCCAGCAACGGGTTGTCCTGGAGCATTTGCTCCAGCTCCTGGTTCAGCTCAAGCGTGGACAATTGCAACAGCCGGATAGACTGCTGCAGCTGTGGCGTCAACGTGAGATGCTGTGATAGCTTGAGTTGTAAACTGTGTTTCATGATTGGGTATCAGGTCCCAAGCCTGCTGCGTACTATTAAGATTATCTACGGAATAGTTGCTGTTTACTTGAGGAAAGCGGAGATCACAGGCGGAAATGCTCGCCCAGATAAACCTTTCTTACATTTTCATTGTAAATGATTTCATCGGGCTTGCCAGCAGCCATCACGGTACCTTCGTTGATAATGTAGGCGCGGTCGCAGATGCCCAGCGTTTCACGCACGTTGTGGTCGGTGATCAGGACGCCAATGTCGCGCTCGGTCAGAAAGCGGATCAGTTTCTGGATATCCAGCACGGCAATCGGATCAATCCCCGCGAAGGGTTCGTCGAGCAGGATGAAGCGCGGATTCATCGCCAGCGCGCGGGCAATTTCCACGCGCCGCCGTTCGCCGCCGGACAGGCTGATGGCGGGGGCGTCGCGCAGATGGGTGACGTGCAGGTCTTCGAGCAGGTTGTCGAGATGGGTATCGATCTCGGCTTCGGAATAATTCTTGAGCTCGAGGATGGCGCGGATATTTTCCGCCACCGTGAGCTTGCGGAAAATGGACGCTTCCTGAGGCAGATAGCTCAAGCCCAATGCGGCGCGGCGGTGGATCGGCATGGCGCCCAGATTATTGTCGTCCAGGCTGATATGTCCGGCATCCAGCCGTACCAGGCCGACGATCATGTAAAAACAGGTGGTCTTGCCGGCCCCGTTGGGGCCGAGCAGGCCGACGACTTCGCCGCTGTGCACTTCCAGTGATACATCCTTGACTACCAGGCGCGACTGGTAGCTCTTTCTGAGGTGTTCTGCCTTGAGTTCGCTCATGGGTTCTTCTGTATGCCATTGGTCGGTTTGGGTGGCAGCGGTACTGTAGCGGGGGCTGCCGGGCCAGGTTTGGCAGGTTTCGGCTGGATTACCGCGCTTACCCTGCCCTTGCGGCCGGACGGTGAGCCGGCGGTATTGTTGCCGCCTTTGACTTCAAAAAATTCCGTATTGGAATTGTAGGAGATATAGCTGCCGCGTAAATCGTCGGCGCCGCGCTTGAGATGGGCGTTGTCAAATAGCTGCAGCGTGCCGAGTTTGCCATCGTATTGCATGCGATCGGCATAGCCCTCGATATATTCATCCACACCATCGCGCTTCTGGCGGAAACTGACCGGGTTGCCATAGGCGGTGGCGCTGTTGAAGCCCTCCGCATCCTGATGCACCACAATCTTGTCGGCGTGCAAGGTCATGGTGCCTTGCACCAGCACTACATTGCCGAGATAAACGCTGACCTTGCGCAGATCATCCACGGTGACGCTGTCTGCTTCGATGTTGACGGGTTTGCTGCGGTCGGCCTTTTCGGCCAGCGCAGGACCACCCGCCAGAAGCAGGGTCAGCAGCAGCAATACGGCTGCGAACGGAGATTTAATGGATGGGTTCATAGTGGGTTTTGACGTGATGAGAGAGTAGCAGTTCGCGGGTTTGACTATTCAATTGCAGGGCGCCGGCATGGATGAGGATATTTTTTCCTTGTACCACGGTAGGGCGATTGGACAGCATCAGGTGCTGCTTGGGTATCACCTTGAGGTATTCCGTGGTCAGGGTAAGCGGGCCTTGTGCATCGTGCAGGTCGCGCACCAGTATCACTTTGCCGGTAAAGATGATGATGTCGCCCTTGCTGGACACAAACCCATGTGCGGATCGTACATTCACGGTGCCGCCTTGTTTGTCGAATGCAGTAAAGTCGGGCGCTTCCAGTTGCGTGGTATCGTCGTCAAGAAAATGTTCGGTTTTGCGCGCACTTAGCGTATTTTCCGGCTTGCCGGCGAGGTCGGTACGCGTGGCATTGAAATTCTCCACAATATAATCGGCAATGTGTTTACGGGTAAGGGGGGTTCCGGCATTGGGTGCCTGCAGCGCGTATTGCAGCCAGAGCGAGAGACCCGCCAGGGCTGCAAGTAGACCAATGGGAAACCAGAAGGCAGCACGATAATTCATTGCAGGTAATGGGCGATGACTTGTGCGTAAGTATCCTGTGCCTGCATGATGAATTCGCAGGCTTCGCGCACCGCGCCGCAACCGCCGCCCAACAGGGTGGTGAAATGCGCATGCTGCTTGACCACGGCCGGCGCTGCCGGCACCGTGATGGCTAGGCCGCAGCGGATCAGCACCGGCAGATCGATGACGTCATCGCCCATATAGGCGGTTTGTGCTGCCGACAGGCCCAATTTCTCCAGCAGATGCAGGTAGGCCTCCAGTTTGTTGTCCACACCCTGGTATACATGAGCGATGCCCAAGTTGTGCGCACGGTGGGTCACCACTTGCGAACTGCGCCCGGTGATGATGGCGGTATCCACACCGGTGCTTTTGAGCATTTTCAGGCCGTGACCATCGAGCGAATTGAAAGCCTTGTATTCGCGTCCGTCATCGTCAAAAAACAGGCTGCCATCGGTCATCACGCCGTCTATATCGAAGATCGCCAGCTTGATTGGCTGGGCGCGTTGGTGTGCGATATCCAGGGTATGTTTTTGCATCAGACCACGCCTGCGCGCAGCAGGTCGAGCATGTTGAGTGCGCCAATGAGCCGGTTATCCTCATCCACCACCAGCATGCCGTTGATGTTGTGGCTTTGCATTTTTTCCACCGCGGCGACGGCCAGCGCATCGGCGCCGATGCTGCGCGGGTTGGCGGACATCACCTGATGGATGGGGGTGATGCGGATGTCGATGGCTTTTTCCAGCACGCGGCGCAAATCGCCGTCGGTCAGGATGCCGATCAACCGGCCGTTGTCGTCTTCCACCGCCGTCATGCCCAGTCCCTTGCGGGTCATTTCCAGCAGTGCCTCCGGTAACAAGGCATTGGCAGTTACATGCGGCAGCGCATCGCCCGCATGCATCACATCGCGCACGTGCACCAGCAGCTTGCGCCCCAGCGAACCGCCGGGGTGGGTGCGTGCGAAGTCGTCGGCGCTGAAACCGCGTGCCTCCAGCAAAGCGACCGCCAGCGCATCGCCGAGTGCCAGCGCCGCGGTGGTGCTGGCGGTCGGGGCGAGGTTGAGCGGGCAGGCCTCCTGCGCCACGCTGGCGTCGAGGTGCACGTCGGCTTCGCGCGCCAGCGTGGAGTTGGGGTTGCCGGTCATGGAAATGAGGCGCGCGCCGCGCCGTTTGATCAGCGGCACGATGCTGGTGAGTTCGGCGCTCTCGCCGGAATTGGACAATGCGATGCACACGTCTTCAGCGGTGATCATGCCCAGGTCGCCATGGCTGGCTTCGCCCGGATGCACGAAAAAAGCCGGCGTGCCGGTACTGGCCAGGGTGGCGGCAATCTTGTTGCCGACGTGCCCGGACTTGCCCATGCCGCTGACTACCACGCGTCCCCGGCACGCCAGGATCAACGTCATGGCTGCAGTGAAGCTGCTGTCCAGGCGATCGCGCATGGCTTGCACCGCGTCCGCCTCGATGCTGAGTACGCGGCGCGCCAGCGTCAGGGCGGCGGCATGGTCGAATTTGGGCGGAGAGGTATCGTGCATGACGGTCATTATGTTGTTTTGGCGACGTTTCGAATACTGGTGGAGTATACAAGACGCCCCCGCTATTGCGGTAGTTGCGCGTAGCCCCTAATCTTGAGGCTATGCATACTACCCTGGGCTTCGTCCTGATTCTGCTCGCTGCCGCCGTGATCGTTTCGGCGCTGTTTCGCGCGTTACGCCTACCCTCCATGCTGGGCTACCTTCTGGTGGGTATCCTGGTGAGTCCGCACGCCTTCAGCTGGATACCCGACAGCCAGGAAACGCGCCATCTGGCCGAATTCGGCGTGGTGTTCATGATGTTCAGCATCGGCCTGGAGTTCAGCCTGCCCAAGCTGAAAGCCATCCGCACCACGGTATTCGGATTTGGCGGCGCGCAGGTCATGGTGTCCATTTTGCTGGTGATGGCAGTGGCCTGGGGAGCCGGGTTGCCGTGGGCGGCCGGACTGGCGCTGGGCGGTGCGCTGGCGATGTCGTCCACCGCCATTGTCAGCAAGATGCTGGCAGAGCGGCTGGAACTGCAATCCCAGCATGGCCGCCAGATGATCGCCGTGCTGCTGTTTCAGGACCTGGCCGTGGTGCCGCTGCTGATCCTGACGCCGACACTGGCGGCAGGCAGCGAAAACCTGTGGGTGGATCTGGGCTGGGCGAGCGCCAAAGCCGCCGTGGTGCTGTTCGTGCTGCTGTTCGTCGGGCAAAAATTGATGCGCCCCTGGTTCAGCATGGTGGCCGGTCACAAATCCTCCGAGCTGTTCATGCTCAACGTGCTGCTCATCACCCTCGGGCTGGCCTACCTCACCGACCAGGCCGGATTGTCGCTGGCGCTGGGCGCATTCCTGGCGGGCATGCTGATCTCGGAAACCGAGTTTCGCTATCAGGTGGAAGACGACATCAAGCCGTTCCGCGATGTGCTGCTCGGCCTGTTTTTCGTCACCATCGGCATGCTGCTGGATTTGCGTGCAGTGTGGGCGTATCTGGGCTGGGTGGTGCTGGTGCTGGCCGCGCTGGTGTTGTTCAAGGCCGCGCTGGTGTGGGGGCTGGGGCGCCTGTTCGGCAACGAGTCGCCTGTGGCCATGCGCACCGCGCTGGGCCTCGCGCAGGGCGGCGAATTCGGGTTCGTGCTGCTGGCGCAGGCGGGGAGCCTGAACCTGATTCAGGGCGCCGCCCTGCAAATCGTGCTGGCCGCGGTGGTGCTGTCGATGATGATCGCGCCCGTCATTATCCAGTATACCGATACCATCACCGGGCGCTTGTGCGGCGGCGAATGGGCGGGCCGTGCCAGGGAACTGCACGACATCGCAGTGAAAAGTTTTGCTGCCGACGCGCACCTGATCATTTGCGGTTATGGCCGCAGCGGGCAAAGCCTGGCGCGCCTGCTGGAATCCGAGGACATCCCCTACATTGCGCTGGACGTCGACACCACCCGCGTCAAGGCGGCGGCTGCAGCGGGCGAGAACGTGGTGTTCGGCGACGCGGCGCGGCGCGAAGTGCTCAAGGCCGTCGGGTTGAATCGCGCACGCGCGCTGGTGGTCTCCTTCGCCAACCTGCCGGCGGCGATGAAAATCCTCGCCGTGGTGCAGGAGCTGCGCCCCGACCTGCCGGTGATCGTGCGCACCGTGGACGACACCGATCTGAATGCGCTGAAACAGGCGGGCGCCGCCGAAGTCGTGCCGGAGGTGCTGGAAGGCTCGCTGATGCTGGCTTCCCACGCCCTGCTGCTGCTCGGCGTGCCGCTTACCCGCGTGCTGAAAAAACTGCGCGGCGTGCGCGAACAGCGCTATGGATTGCTGCGCGGATTCTTCCGCGGCGCGACCGACGAGGAGGCGGAGCTGTCGGAAATCGCCCAGCCGCGCCTGCTGTCGGTGCTGATTACCGAGCAGGCGGCGGCGGCCGGCAAAACCCTGGACGAAACCGGCGTGCTGGAACTGGGCGTGGAAGTCATCGTCGTGCGCCGCCGCAATATTCGCGGCCTCGACCCGCACCCGGAAACGCAAGTGCTGGCGGGCGATGTGCTGGTGCTGCGCGGGATACCCGAAAATCTGGCGGCGGCGGAGATACGATTGTTGCAGGGGTGACCAAGTAAGTCTGGAAAAGCATTTAGCCACGGAGAACACGGAGGAATGCGTTGGAGGGCTACAATTTATGCGCACTTCTACGAGGGACTGCAATAAAAAAGCCCGCCGAAGCGGGCTTGAGTCACACTGGTTTACTTGTATTAAACGCCCATGCACACCAGGTAAGTAGTGTCGTCAACAATACCTCCGGTGCCCGTAGTGGGAATCGGCGTTCCGCCAGTAGTGGTACCAGTTGCAGTTACCATCATGGAACCAGTGGCAGTATTGCCGTCATCCATAGTGGTATCAAGTTGTTTGGCGAATTTTCCGGATATTCCGTCTGAACAGATGATGTACGACCCTTTTAACCCAGTAATCGGGGAATTGGCCGCGTTGGTTATTCCGATTTGTCCGCCCACTGCGTTTCTGGGTATGTAGTCAGTGGCACCAGTTATTGTTGAGCCTGGAGCCAGACCAGCAAGGCGAATATGCTGCCAGAACAGGTAAGACTCGTCTGTGGTAGTGGTGCTATTCCAGTTGCCGTCGATCAAGCCGTTGCCCTGTGAGTTTGCTGGTGTGGTGGCCAAGGTGCCACCTACATGAGCGACCGCCCCGGCATCATCCCCTGGCAGCGCCTTGAATTTGTCCTGATAGCCGTAGATGAACACGGGAATGTTCCTGAAGTCAGTCGCGAGGTTTTTTACCTTCGCGCTATTGATCAACTCCTGGCCTTTCATTACGCCTCCCAGCAAAAGGCCGATGATCACCAGCACGATGGCGATCTCGATCAGTGTGAATCCGTTCTGTTTTTGCATGTTTTTCATTGGTATATATCCCGGCTATATGATGGGTGATAAATTTCCCTGCAAGAATCACGCCATATTGTGGCGGCCATGATGTTTTTAACAGGCTGTTTTTAAAGTGAATTTATTTGTATTTTTAAGGCAAGCTCTGTACGGATGGGTGCGATTGCCGAGTTCTCGACAGGTGTGGCGAAAAATTGTCAAAAATCTAACGTATCATCCAGCCCATTCCCCTGCTAAGCGCAGTCATCCAGAGACCATGCCGATAAGGTTTGGGGTGATAGAATGCGTTAAAAACCCTCTGATGAAAAATTGGACCTGCGATGAGAAAAATCCAACCTCTCAAAATGCGCTGTATTCAACAATCATGGACTGGGGAAGGGTCAAGCGACCCCAGAGAACAAGGTTACCCGACCTCTCAAGTAGTTTTTCTACAGCCGTTAGATACTTAAAATATGGCTACGCACCAGCTTGATCTTCTGGAAAATGCTCTCGACAGCCTCGCCGAAGCGTTGGGCAAGTACGAGGAAGGTGAAAGCGGAGAACACAAGGCGTACAAGTTCGCTGTTCTTCACATGTCGCACTTTGTCGAATTGATCTTCAAGTATCACGTTGCGGAGAAACACCCTCTTCTCATCTACAAAGATCCTTTTTCGCAGAAGCTTGACCGAACAAAGACGATTACGCTGTGGGACGCTGTCAATTTCATCAACAACGAATCTGCCGACGCTCTCAGCAAAGCGTTTCGGGCAGATCTTGAGTGGCTAAAGCGCCTTCGGAACGACATTGAGCACCACAAGTTCTCAATGGATGTGCCAGAAGTCCGAACAACGATCGGACGACTGTTTCGATCATTAATGGAATTCATCAATGAGTACACAAATGTTGATATTGCGTCCTCTATTCCAAAGCGCATTATTGCTACCTTCACCGTTCTATCCAACGAGTATGAGTTTCGACTTCGTGAGGCAATCAAGGAAGCCGAAGAAATCGAAGATGCAAACACGCCGCACTACAGTTCGGGAGACACCACTGTCGTACGGTTAGAGTGCCCAAGCTGTGGAAACCCAACACTCGTTGTCAACGATCAATCGACAACAGGCTTTAAATGCACGTTCTGTGGTAACGAGGAAAGCGACGATATTCCAGCCACATGCGACATTTGTGGAGTCGAGTCAATTGTGGGTGAGCTCGATTACTGGGAAACCGAGGATGGTCAGATGGAGTCGCGTTGCTACTACTGTTCAGGCAGGCATCACGCCGAGAAAGATGATTAGCCCGGTAGGGCGCAATAACCAACGGGCATTGCGCCGCATGTCTCACGCCGCGATACTGCCGACATGCCTGATTATCGTCGCGCCTGGCATCCGGGCGGCACTTATTTTTTCACCGTCAACCTGCTGCAACGGCACGGCAATGACTTGCTGACACGGCATGTCGATATGCTGCGCGAGGTGGTTCATTCGGTACGAACACGTTATCCGTTCCTGATTCACGGCTGGGTGGTATTACCCGATCATTTGCATTGCGTGATTGAACTGCCGCCGCAGGATGCGGATTTCGCGACGCGCTGGCACTTGATCAAGATGGGATTTTCCAAGGCGCTCCCCCGTACCGAGAGACTATCGAAGGTGCGCGCCGCACGCGGTGAGCGGGGCATCTGGCAGCGGCGCTATTGGGAACACCTGATCCGGGACGAGGCGGATTTTCGGGCGCACATGGATTACGTACATATCAACCCGCTGAAACACGGCCTGGTCAAACGCGTGGCGGATTGTTGGCCTTACTCGACGTTTCACCGGCTGGTGGAGAAAGGCGTCTATCCGCAGGACTGGGCGGGCGGGGACGAGGCCGGGGTGAATTACACCGATTGACATGCGGCGCAATGCCCTTCGGTTATTGCGCCCTACGCGCTGCCGGTTATGGGCAGCGTTGGGGGTTTAGATCACCCGGGCGTAGAATATCGCCTTGAGCAAAAACGTCGGAAGCAGGATCATGAATTTCACTATAGTGCACGAACAGGAAGATGACGGACGTTGGCTGGCTGAGGTGCCAGAGCTGCCAGGCGTCCTGGCTTATGGCGCTAACGCTCAGGAAGCCATGTCCAAGGCCGAGGCGCTCGCACTCCGCGTTATCGCAGAGCGTCTTGAGCATGGCGAAAGCCGGGCGATCGCAATTAATATTTCCATCCCTGTTGCTGCATGAGCCAGTGGCCCTCGGCCAAAGCAAAGCGAGTTCTCTCTGCCTTGTTGCGACTCGGCTGGGAAATCAAACGCCAGTCAGGTTCTCACAGAACGCTTAGCCGTCCTGGATTCACCGACTATGTGTTTGCCTTTCACGATGGTGAAGAGATTGGTCCCAGGATGTTGGCTCGCATCGCAAAGCATACGGGGCTGTCTCCTCGCGACTTATAGTCCCAACCCGGTATTCAGCCGGACGCTCAGCCCGGTAGGGCGCAATAATCGAAGGGCATTGCGCCGAATGCCTGGCGGTTTTTCAAGGGTAAGGCATGACAACCGTTCAACGTCGACTCGCGAACGATATGCTGTATGCGCCCCATGTCTGTTGACATACCATATGTAGGATATACATAATATGATATGTGGCGAATCGAAGAACACCGCCGGGTCGACAAACAGCTTTCGGGCAGCGTGCCTATTGATGTACTCAAGAGGTACGAGAAATGGAAAGACATTGCCCGGCTTTCGGGTCCACCCGGATTACGAGTGATCACGGGGTTTCACGACGAGGCACTGTCCGGTGAGTGGAAGGGGCACCGCTCTTCCCGGCTCGGGCTCCAATGGAGAGTGATTTATAAGGTTGCTGCCGGCGTGCTGCTGATTCAGGTTGTTCAAGTTACTGCCCATGATTACCGGAGGCCCTGATATGAAGAATTATCGTCCTGCCAAGAAACGAGTGGAAGTTTCTGTCGGTGAATCCGTCCGTATCCTGCGCGAACTCCAGGAACTGAGCCAAAGTCAGCTTTCCGAACTCACGGGCATTCCTCAAGCCACCATTTCCGCGATTGAGAACGGCCGGGTTAATCTCGGCGTCGAGCGCGCCAAGGTTCTTGCCCGCGCCCTCAAGTGCCATCCCGCAGTGCTGGTTTTCCCTGGTTGGGAGGTTCCTGTTGAGGTTGCCGCATAACTCAATTGCCCTACGCGCTGGAGAAGAGGCTTCGGTTGGCATGCATGGGCGCTACGCCATGCACATATGCTATTTTATAAATAGCGAATCCGATTTCTAATTTTCTTTGTGGCACAACGGCTGTGCCTCATTCAGGAAAGGGTGGCCACCATGTCAGGGAACGGAACAAGGGAAGGTGAAAGGCGTGAAACAATTGACGAATTGTCTGATCTGTTTGTCGTTGTTCAGGAGATGGGACGAAGGCTTGCCAATGAAACTCACGGGAATTTATATTCCCAGGTAAGCCAGCTTAATGAACTCCTTCATCAAGCACGTATCCAATTGAACAAGATTAAAGATGGCACCGTCGAAGGTGGCTAACTGTCCAAGCCCAACCCATCATTCCAGTCCAAGTAGGGTGCATGCTTTTCGGTTATTGTGCCCTACGCGCTATCCCGGATAGCAGGCTCAACGCCACCTTTTCCCCATACGTTTATATGGCAACAACTGTTGTCCTGTGCTAGTCATGAACCCATGAAGAAGACCCGGTTTGAGTGGGATGCAGACAAGGATGCAGAAAACCAGAGCAGACACGGGGTATCGTTTTCTTTGGCCCAGTATGCTTTTGCCGATCACAACCGGGTCATAGCGGAAGACCTTGCACACAGCAAAAGCGGGCAGCGTTATTTTTGCTTCGGCGAGGTTAACGGAGGCATTCTCACGGTCCGTTTTACTTATCGTGGCGGCGTTATTCGCATCTTTGGCGCCGGCTATTGGCGGAAAGGAAAGGCAATTTATGAGCACGAAAACGAGTAAAGCGGGTTCCGCTAAAATCAAATACACCAGCGAGCCTATCGAGGCCAAGGTTGTGCGGGACTTTCTCCCCCCGCCGGAAGAACTGGCGTTCCGCGAAGAAGGGGTAAAGGTCACCATTGCTTTAAGCAAGAAAAGTGTCGACTTTTTCAAGTCCGAGGCTTCAAAACACCACACGCAGTATCAGCGCATGATTCGGAAGCTCATCGACACTTACGTGGATACTTATGCAGAACCCCTAACCCCTCGCCCGACACGGGCCGCTCGCAAGCCCGGTAGGGCGCAATAACTAGCGGGCTTGCGCCGAACGCCTCACCCCGCGATACTGCCGGAATGCGAGAATGGAGCCGGAACAATCATGCATAACATGAAAAAATCAGTTAGCCACAGAGAACACGAGTTCACAGAGGCGCTGGGGTTCGCAGGGAGGGGTGTTTTGTCGCCCAACACGCATAACGATTGGCTGCCGTAAATATTCTCTGTGCCCTCTGTGGCTTGAATTGCGATTTTCAGGATGAATGGTCTCAAGATTATGGTGTCGCTAATTGACTGAACAAGCCGCAAAGCCCGTGTCGACGCGTTTCCGCCTCGCCACTCAGCTGCCCGACATCCATCCCAACCTCTGGCTTGGATTGATGTTGCTGATGCTGCATTTTTCTGTGGTGTTCGGTAACGACGCTTACTGGACCCGCCCCTTTTTGCTTGCGCATTACGGTTTGTTTCTGCTCTGGCAACCCCTGGTTGGCGGAGACAAGAAGCTGGATCCCCGTATTGCCGCGCTGATTTTCGCTGCGGCGATGCTGCTGGTGTTCTGGAGCTGGTGGATACTGGCGTTGTGGGTGGCGGTATTGATCGGCCTGGTGGGTTCCAATGCCACCAGCGTCGAGTCGCGCCCCCAGCGCCTGGTTTATCTGCTGGCGCTGACCTACCTGCTCGCCCTGTTGCTGGCCTGGGTCATGCCGCACGTATTCAGTACCAATCAGTTGCACTCGGCAGTGGCGGTCGTCGTGCGTTACGGGCTGATTCCACTGCCGCTGGCGATCGTGCTGATTCGTCCCGGTGCACGACAGGTGCAGCAGATCAGCGTGGTGGATTTGTTCTACGGCTTGATGTTGTTCCTGATGGTGCTGGTGTTGGTGCTGGGCAGCTTTGCGGTGGTTGCGGTGACGCAAACCGATTATCTGATCGCGCTGGCCGAGATGCTGATTGCAATGGCCATGCTGCTGGTGGTGCTGAGCTGGCTGTGGAATCCGCGCGCCGGGTTTGGCGGGCTGAGCCAGTTGCTATCGCGATACCTGTTATCGGTCGGGCTGCCGTTCGAACAATGGATACAGCACCTCGCGCGGCAGGCAGAATATCAGCACGACCCCGAGGCATTTATCCGCGCTGCGGTGGCCAGTCTCGACGACCTGCCCTGGCTGGCAGGCGGAAGCTGGGCCACTGCCAAAAGCAGCAGCAATTTTGGCACGCAGACAGCGCATGTGCTCAACTTCACTTACCACGGACTGGAACTCCACTGGTACACCCAACGCCCGATTTCACCTGCGCTGCAAATTCATGCCAGTCTGCTGTCGCAGTTGCTCGGTTATTTTTATCAGGCCAAATTGCGCGAGCAGAAATTGCAGCACAACGCTTACACCCAGGCGATTTATGAGACCGGCGCGCGCCTCACGCATGATGTCAAGAATCTGCTGCAATCCATGAAGACCCTGGTGGCCGCCGCGCAGAACAGCGACCCGGAACAAGCCGAAGCACTGCAAGCCCTGATGCAGCGCCAGTTGCCGCAAATGACCCAACGCCTGCAAGGCACCCTGGACAAGTTAAAAGCCCCGCAGCAGGCCGACGACAGCCTGATCGGCGCCGCCCTGTGGTGGGAACGCGTGCTGCAGCACTATGCGCGCGACAACATCGAATTCGTCATGCATCCTGCCGCCCTCGGCTGTTCACTGCCGCAGGACCTGTTCGACAGCGTGCTCGACAATTTGCTTGGCAACGCGCTACGCAAGCGCCAGGAAGATAAATCGGTCAGCATCAGCGTGCGTCTGGAATGCGCGGAGCAGATCACGTTGAGCGTATGTGATAGTGGCGAGGCGGCACCCGATGCGGTGGCGGCGCATCTGTTCGATGCCCCGGTAGGTTCGGAACATGGTCTGGGGATAGGCCTGTACCAGGCTGGGAAGCAAGCGGCACAACTTGGCTACATGCTGCGGCTGGCGAGTAATCGGGATGGTGAAGTATGCTTTACGCTGAGCAATCAGTCGCAGTAAAACCTAAGTCCGGTAGGGCGCAATAACCGAAGGGCATTGCGCCGCATGTCTCACCCCGCGATACTGCCGGCATGCCTGATTATCGTCGCGCCTGGCATCCGGGCGGCACTTTTTTTTCACCGTCAACCTGCTGCAACGGTACGGCAATGACTTGCTGACCCAGCATGTCGATGTGCTGCGCGAGGTGGTTCGTTCGGTACGAAAACGTCATCCGTTCCGGATTCACGGCTGGGTGGTATTGCCAGATCACTTGCATTGCGTGATTGAACTGCCGCCCGGGGATGCGGATTTCGCGACGCGATGGCGCTTGATCAAGATGGGGTTTTCCAAGGCGCTTCCCCGTACCGAGAGGCTATCTAAGGCGCGCGCCGCACGCGGTGAGCGGGGTATCTGGCAGCGGCGCTATTGGGAACACCTGATCCGGGACGAGGCGGACTTTCGGGCGCACATGGACTATGTGCATATCAATCCGCTGAAACACGGCCTGGTCAAACGCGTAGCGGATTGGCCTTACTCGACGTTTCACCGGCTGGTGTCGGAAGGCGTTTATCCGCGAGACTGGGCGGGCGGGGATGAGGATGGCGTGGGTTATGTAGATTGACTCATGCGGCGCAATGCCCTTCGGTTATTGCGCCCTACGCGTTGCAGAGTTTCGGAAAGCTCAAGCCGCCTCAAGCTCGACATGCACACGGCAGCCGAGTGCGGTAGCGATGTTCACCAGCGCATCGAGCGAGAAACGCGAAATACGGCCACGCTGCAAATCGCTGATGCGCGGTTGAGTCACACCGCAACGTTTCGCCGCCTCAACCTGCGTCCAGCCGTTTTCTTCAATGAGCGCGGTGATCTTGTCCATCAGTTCGGAGCGAACCCGCAAGTTCGCCGCTTCCTCGGGCGTATCGGCAATCGCATCCCACACGCTGGCGTAGCTTTCGGTCTTGGGCTTGCTCATTTCTCACCTCTCATCAGTTGGGCGAAGCGCACCTTCGCGATGTCGATATCTCGTTTCGATGTGGCTTGCGTCTTCTTCTGAAAAGCATGAAGAACATACACCGCATCGGTCAGACGTGCCGTGTAAATCACCCGGAACGTGCCTGCGTCATCCCATATTCGTATTTCTTCGACCCCTTTGCCAATTGACGGCATCGGTTTGAAATCATCCGCTTGCTTGCCGCGCTGTACCTTGTCCAACTGACGTCCCGCATCCTGCCTTGCGTCGCCCGGGAAATCGCGCAGACTTTTAAGGGAGTCACCGAGGAATTGCACAGGTTTCATGAGGCAATTATATCTGTTTGGATATGGTGCACAAGGGCTGCGTGATGCAGCTGATAAGTAACCGTGAAGGTTTACGCTGGGCAATCAGCCGCAGTAAAACCTATGGCAACTTGCCGGCAGCGACCATGCGATTGTAGAGGATGTTGGGGGAAATCCAGACAACCATGTCGTCGAATTCACCGCCGACTGTCGCGGCTGTGCCAGCTGGGGCTGGAGTGCGGCTAAAGTAGGTGAGAGAACCAGAGGTTATATTCTGGTTTTCGTCCAGATTGCTGGCTGGCACACTGCTTTGGGCAATGAAATCGGCACTCAGCGCACCGTAACCATTCTTGCCTAGCGAAAACACAGTCGCCGGTATTGTTGAGCTGATCGTGACTATTGTTCCGGTTGTATCGCGAGTCTGAATAGTGATCGTATTAGTTGAGTTAAGTGATGTGGTATCCAGCGTAAAGGGGTTGCTGGTATCGGCAAATTTTGTAGCGACTGCGTACCGGATTAAATTATTCCAGGCGTCCTTGTTATTTACACCTAACGTAACCCAGGGAATATAGCCTGTTGCAATGCCATACGTAGAAAGCCCGCATTTCGTATTCAGGTTTGCGTTGCCATCCGGTATTCCAGCAGAGACAGTGGATGGGCAGGGCAACACGCCGTGAGTCAACGTATAGCCAATCAGGGCTTCTCTGATTTCATCCAGTGTTCTTTGAGTTTCAGCCCGCTGGCGCTGCTCAATCTGGGCGCCGAGCGGCACCAGCGCGCCACCAACGACTAGCGTGAGAATAATCAGCACGATAGCCATTTCGATGAGCGTAAAGCCTCGTGCGGATAGTAGCGGAAACGAGAGAACGGGGGCTGACTTGGACATAATTAGAGACAGGTAATAATGCCTGTCTGCCCGGATGCTGTGCTGGCGGTACAGTAAAGCGGCAAAACAAGTTGCGCCAAATTGCTGTTGGGGGTTGTATAGCTCACCACGGTGTCCCAGCGATTGTTGATCAGCATGTTTTTTGTGTAGGTGTCGAAATTTAATTGATCGTAATCAAGAGGGCTGGAAGGGTAAGCCGGAGAGGGTAAATTGTTTGCATAATAATAGCGCAAGCCCATGATGGGCGTGCTAGTGGTGCCAATGATGGTATTGGCGATGCGCCGTTCCACCACGGAAAACAGGTCGTGATGTGTCACGGCTAGTAATTTATCGTTGAAAGTGCCTGCTGGACCCTGGGTCACGAATTGATTGTCACCGTCATTGTTGCTGCCTTCCAGGTAATTACTGATGAGCGGCGGTGAGGTGGCTGTTGGAATGGGACGCACCTGCCCGGAAAGAGGCGGCCCTGGTGAGAAAATAATAGCTACAGCGCTATTTGGCACGCCATCAACTGTCAGCTGTGCTTGAGAAACGCCGCTATTGATAGGAGGGACGCGGAAGCCATTGGAAATGACGTACCATAATTTTTCATCGTAACCATCGCGAATGTCTCCCACTTTCAAGGTCTTCCATGGTAGGCGACCAATTGCGGGAAGCGTACATGAACTGGCAGCTGTTCCTTCATTGGGCGAGCCTATAAGACTCAAATCTTCAGGACAGGGGAGTTGTCCGGGTGTGTAATTACTAGTATTGCTTGAACGCGAAGCTGACCACCCGATCAACGCTGTCTTCGCCTCCGCCAGCGCGGCTGCGGTCTTCTTGTCCCGCTCATTCTGTATTGCCGAACTCGACAGCATGCCGACGAACAGGGTTATCGCGAGGACGCCCAGCGCAATCACCAGCAGGATCAGCAAAGCGCCGCGTTGCTGCCTGGGCAGGGAGGGCGGGGTGCGCATGATTAGTGTTCGCTGGCGGCGGGCGGCTGGGCCGAGTCGCCCTCATTGGATGAGTCGCCGGGTGCGTCATCGCCGTCCGGCAACGGGCTGCGTTGCGTTTTACGTGCGGCGGGAACGGCGGATTGCACGGTTGGCACTGCGGGAGCCGGGCGCTCGTAGGGTTCGAGTATCCGGCCATACTGGGTGTTGAATTCCTGGCCCGGTTTGAGCGCCGGGATGGCGGGCAGCTTGAGCTTGCCCGGCGTACCTGACGCAGGCTGCATTCGGCGCGGTTGGCCGTTTATCCAGAAGGTGGTGCTGCCGTCGCTGCGCGCCACATAGCCGTTGTAGACCGTATCTCCCGCGTCGGGGACGGTGTCTGCAGGGGAGGGTGTGCCGCGATTGCGCCCGGCCTCGATCTGGGCGCGCTGGGCCGGGGTGTAGAACAGGCGTCCTGACAGGCTGGTGGCGTATGCCGGACTCACCAGGCCGAACAGCAGCAGACTGAAGACATACTTCTTCATGGTGCACTCCCGCCGGGTAAGCTGGGGCTCAAGGTATACCAGGCGAAGCTGCATTGCGTTTGCAGTTGCGGGTCGCCCGGGCTGGGCAGTTGAATACTGCCGCGCTTCAGTTCGCAGTCGCGCACACCCAGAATGCCGTTGGGTTGACTGGCCAGGAGGTCGATCAGCCGCGCCAGATCGTTTTCGTCGAATAGCTGGCCGGTCAGATGGACAGGCGCTTCATGCAATACCATCGTGCCGACATCGACCGGCACCACGCCGGTGTAGGCTTGCTGCGGGCCGATGCTGAACTTCAGGTCGCGGATGGCGAGACGGCGCCCGGCATCGGCCAGTGCGTCGCGCCATGCAAGGCGTTGATCGGGGCCGATAAAGCCGCGTGTTTGCAGGGCGTGGTAGGCGTCCAGGTATTGCTGCACCAGGTCTTTTTCGCTGCCGGATTGCGACAGCTTGCGCTGCGCTTCGTTGAGCGCCATTTGCAACTGTCCCAGGCGTTGCTGGGCGGCCTGTTCGGCTTGCAGCGCGTAGTGCACCAGCAACACGCCCAGCACGACGGCCATCAACAATGCGAGTAGCGCCAGACGCGCAGCTTTGAGATTTTCCAGCACTACTTTCATTGCGTTGGTCTCATGAGCAGTTTGAGCTTGAAACGCGCGTTCGGCGCGTTGCTGCCGGTGCGCAGGGATTCATCCAGCGTGGTAGTCGGGTCGGTGTTTATCGGCAAAGCCAGAGTTTGTACTTCGGCAACGCCGGGGTCGCTGCGCAAGGTGGCGGCAAAATGTTCGATGCTGGCTAATGCAGCTTTATAGTCACCCTGGAAGGGAGTGACTTCGCCTTCGAAATACAAGGCGCGCAAAACCGGAACGGTCGTTTTTCCTGTGGCAGAAGGTTGCGGTGTGGTGCTATCGGCGCCGTCGTGATCGATCCAGTGCAGGCGCAGGACTGCAATCTCGGGAACCGCCTCCAGCGCCTGGCTGACACGGGCGAAATCGCTCATGGGTCGAGGTGCGGCATACAACGCGCGTGCGGTCTCGACAACACGTTTCAGGTTTTGCGGCGACGTGGGCGCTTGCGGAAGCGCCAGTTGTACTGCGCGATACAGGCCGGCTTGTTTCTGGATGCGATCCTGGGTGATCAGGCGTTGCTGTTCGAGATCATGCTGGCGTGCGAAAAGATAGCCGCTCAAGGCGAGTGTGGTCACTAGCACGGCAAAAGCCGCCGTGTAAAGTCTATGCCGCAACAGCAAATGCGCATAACCGCGGGTATAGGTGGCAGGAGCCAAATTGACCGCTGCGCGTCTGCGCCCCAATACGGCCAGATACGTCACATCTACCGTCTTGTGGAGCAGCGACTCGTCCACGCCGGCCTGTTTTGCCAATGCGGCGGAACCGACTGTCTGGCTGATGAGATTTTTGTTCTCGTTGTTGATATCGCGGCACAGGCTGGTGTAACTGTTTCCCGGATCGAGAACATATACCGCAAGCTGCGCGTCACGCGGCATCAGGCGCTGACTGTTCAGATACAGATCGGTTTTGTTGATCTCGCTGGCGATATCCGGAGCGCGGCCATCGGTGCTTTCCGGTGCGGTAAGACGCGAGAAACGCAGATTGCCATGTTCGAAATAAGACAGGCGCAAGCCGCCGCTATGCTCGGATACGAGCAGGACATGGGGCTCGGCGGGTCCGATACGCTGCAACAAGACGTGGCTGATGGCGGGCAATACGGTCAGCTCCGCCAGATGCACGCCATGCTGGTGCAGCAAATCCAGCCATGGGCGTACCGCATCGTGATTACTCAGGATGATGAACAGGTAACGATCATCATGGCGTCCGCTGGTTTCGCGACCTTGCGGCCAGGCGGCGCTAAACAGTGCATTGCGGCTGACCTGGCGCAGGCGGCGTTCCAGCATCTCGCGCCGCGCACTGCCGATGACGTGGGGCAGCGTTTCCAGGCGGTAGTCCTCGTCCACGCTATCCACCATCACCGATACCGGGCTGCCTTTAAATATTTGCAGCGTGGCGGCAAAGGCGCGCCGTCCGCCTTCGTCAGCGTCGAATTGTCCGATCAGGCGCAGTTTGCCGGCACGCCGGCAGGCGACCGTGATATTCCAGGCGCACACATAAACCAGCAGTTGCGAGGTGAATATCATAGCTTCAAGTTGCCGATCACATCGTACATCGGCAACAGCACCGAGCCGACGATGACTGCCATGACCAGACCGAGTACCACAGTCAATGCCGGTTCCAGTATTTTCAGGGATTTATCGATGGATTCGGAAACTTCGCGGGTATAGAAATAGCTCACGTTTTCCAGCGCGCTATCCAGCGCGCCGGTGGTTTCGCCAACACGCAACATGCGGATCACCAGTGGCGGGAACACACTCAGGCTCTGGAAGCTTTCGGTCAGCCCCTCGCCATTACCGATGCGCGCCGAGGCGCGACGGATAGCATCCGCGATCACCCGATTGGCGGCGATATCTTCGCCGGCACGCAGGGCGTCGAGTATGGTGATGCCGGAACGGTACATCAGCGCAAAGAAATTGCTGAAGCGCGCCAACGCAATTTTTTGCAGGATGGGGCCGATTACCGGCAGACGCAGTTTGACGTCGTCGGCAATGAAGCGTGCGCGTTCGCTGGCGCGCAGGGTGACGAACAGGGCGCTGCCGAGCGCCGCGGGCAGGATCAGGAACAACGGCCACCAGTTGCGCAGAGCCTGGGATAGCCATAGCAGCACGCGGGTCTGGATGGGCAGGGCGACGCCCATGTTCTTGATCAGATCGGCAATCTGCGGCACCAGGAACAGCAACAGCAGCAGGATGATGATGCCTACCATGCTCAGAACAATGGCCGGGTAGATCAGCAGGCGTTTGGTTTGCGCGGCGAGTTCATCCTGGCGCTTGAGGCTGCTGCCGAGGTTTTCAAATACTTCACGCATCAGGCCGGTCTGTTCGCCCGCCTTGACCAGATTGACGATGACGGTATCGAACACCGCCGGGTGTGCAGCCAGCGCCTGCGACATCAGTCTGCCGCCTTCCATGTCCTCCAGCAGTGCGGTGAGTATGTCGCGGAAACGCGGGTTGTCCATGCTGTCGCGCAGGTCGCGCACACCGTCCAGAATGGGAATGCCGGCGCGGCTGATTTGTTCGAGGTGGAAGCAGAAGGTGATCAGGTCGCGGCGGCTGGCTGCGCCCCGGGCAAAGCTGCTGGCGCGGCTGTCCATCTGGCGCAGCGTGACCAGATCCAGGCCCATGCGGCGCAAGCGCAATTCCAGATCGACTTCGTTGGCCGCAGACAGGCTGCCGCGATTGCTGCGGCCTAGCTGGTCAATAGCGCGGTAACTGAAGTAGGGCATGGGACTAGGGCTTTTTAGTCAATAAACGTTGCGTCAAATCAACCACGCGCGATACTTCGGCCAGGCTGGTCTTGCCTTCCAGCACGCGGCTGATACCGTCCAGGGCCAGGCTGCGGTAGCCCCGTTCCACGGCTGCGTTGTGGATTTCGC
Organism: Sulfuriferula multivorans; assembly: GCF_003851125.1. Lineage (GTDB taxonomy): Bacteria > Pseudomonadota > Gammaproteobacteria > Burkholderiales > Sulfuriferulaceae > Sulfuriferula > Sulfuriferula multivorans. The sequence goes on from NZ_BGOW01000010.1 coordinate 118,589, forward strand.
GGTGACTGGCGCGGCGCCCGACCAGGTCGTCGAGTTCGCTATCCATGCGTAACAGTTCCATTAATGCCATGCGTCCGCGATAGCCTTTGTTATTGCAGGCCGGGCAACCCACGGCGCGATAAATCGGCGCATGATCATTGGCTCGCCAGCCCAGCAGGTTTTGTTCGTTGACGTCGGGTATGTATGCCGCCCGGCAGTGCGGGCACAACACGCGCACCAGGCGCTGCGCCACCACACCGATGATATTGCCGGCCATGATGTCGGGGACGATGCCAATGTCCAGCAGGCGCGGAAATGCGCCCAGTGCGGAGTTGGTATGCAGGGTGGTGAATACCTGGTGACCGGTCATGGCGGCGCGGAATGCCATCTCCGCGGTGTCGCGGTCGCGAATCTCGCCCACCAGAATGATATCCGGGTCCTGGCGCATGATGGAGCGGATGCCGTTGGCGAAATCCAGCTTGAGCGTTTCATTGACCGAGGTCTGGCGCATCAGCGTGACCGGGTATTCCACCGGGTCTTCCAGGGTCATGATGTTGACGGTTTCGTCATTGCGGTGAGTGAGCAGCGAATACAGTGTAGTCGTCTTGCCGGAGCCGGTCGGGCCGGTGATGATGAGTATGCCTTCCGGCCGCGCCATCATGGCCTGTAACGAAGTGTAGGTGTCGGCTGGCAGATCCATGTTAGCCAGCGGGATAATGGATTTTTCCCGGTCCAGCACGCGCAGCACAATGTTCTCGCCGTGGATGGTGGGCTGGCTGGAAACACGGAAATCAATCGGTCGCCCGTGCAGGGTGAGCGACAGCCGCCCGTCCTGCGGGGCGCGATTTTCGGCGATATTCATGCCGGAGATGACCTTGAGGCGGACCGCGATGCCGGGCCAGTAACTCTTGTGCAGGGAGCGCACCTGCTCCAGTACGCCGTCGATACGGTAGCGGATGCGCAGGAACGCTTGCTCCGGCTCGAAGTGGATGTCCGATGCGCCGCGCTTGACCGCGTCCACCAGCAGCGAACCGACCAGCCGCACCACTGGCTGAGTATATTCCTCGGTGTCCATGGCAAGGCTCTGATAGTCCACCTCGCCGGTTTCGATTTCGCGCAGGATGCCGTCCACCGACAGCTCGAAGCCGTAGAAATTATCGATCGCCTCGAGTAGCTGCGCTTCGCCCGACAGCACCGTATCCACCTCGACACCCGCGCCCAGCAGTGCGCGCAGGTGATCCAGCGCCACCACATTAAACATGTCGGTAATGGCGACGACCAGTACCTGACGCAGCGCATCAAACGCGATGGGCAGCAGGTGATGGCGGCGCGCGAAATCTTCCGAGATCAGCTTGAGCGCTTCCGGGTCGGCCACCACATTGGCGAGATCGAGGCTGGTTTGGCCGATGGTGTGGGCGAGCTGGTCGCGGATTACGGCCTCGGTGATGAAACCGAGCTTGACCAGCAGGCGTCCGAGCGGCAGGTTGGTGTGTTGCTGTTCCTTGAGCGTGATGCGCAGCTGGTCCAGGGTGATCAGCCCTTGCTGCACCAGCATTTCACCCAGACGCAGAGTTTTGCGTGCTTCCGCCAACTTATTCCTGCCGCGCTTTGAGTTGGTTGATGCGCGCATCCAGGCGTACCGGGTCAAACTGGACATTGCCCGGCTGCATCAGGTCGCGCGCCTTTTGGTAGTAATTGAGTGCGGGTTTGCTTTGATTGATATGTTCCAGACTGACCGCGAGATTGTAGGCGTAATCGGCATTGGCAGGATTCTTTTGATACGCTTCGAAGTATGCTTGCTCGGCATCCGGCCAACGCACTTGCCCGGCATACAGGTTACCCAGCGAAAAATACAATTGTGCTGACGGCTGGCTGGCGATGAGTGTTTTCAGGCGCTGCTCCGAAGCGTTCGGATCGGCGTCGCCCAACATGTTGATCAAAGCGCTGTTGGCAGTGATGTTGCGCGGATCAAGCTCCAGCACGCGCTGGTAATAATGGGCAGCCGCAGGGGTATTGTTGTCGCGTAGGGCGATGGCGGCCAGGCCGAGTTGCACATCCACATTGCGCTCGCCGTCAGGAATTTGCAGATACAGGCTGCGCGCTTCGCGCGTGCGCCCGGCCTGGTATGCCTGATAGGCGTCCTGAAGTTGCGGATTAATGCGCTCCGTCTGCATTGCAAATGGCAGCGGTTTATAGGTGGCGCGTGGAGTCACCGCTGTCTGTTTATGCTCGGCGGGCAAGGTATCGCGTATCACGTCGCCGCTACCCCACTGCGGTATGGGGTCGGTCTTGACCGGGGGGGTGGGTACGGCGGCAGGTGCAGGCTGTATGGTGGGCTGGATTTCGGGCAAGGCGGAAACGGGCGCCTGGCTGGAGACAGCGGCGGGCGGGGTGGGCGCGGCAGCGGGCGAGAGGGGGGCAGGCGCAGCGCTGCGCTGCGTCACCGCAATCGCCTGCGCGGGTGGCGTACGGATCTGCCAATAGACGAACGCACCGTAAATCAGCATGAACAAGGCGGCTAACACCGCAATTACCGGCACTATTGAACGCTGGCCCGACAGCCATGGCGTGTACCAGGCAGCCTGGGCCGAGTTGAACCTGGGCGCGGCATTTTCCCTGCCGGCGTAAGGGATGCCGTCAGATGCAGGTCCGCTGATGGGTTCAAGCGACAACGAATCGGCCAGTGTCGCGGACGGATTGCGCGCCCCGCCCCCCGCAGACTTGTCGCCGGCCTGTTTCAAGGCTTTGAGCAGCAGGCTCACTGAGGATCTCCGGCGGCGTCTGCGCCGTTGTGCCATTGCCCTGGCGTCGCATTGGCGCTGGGCAGGTAGCGTTTATAGAACTTGAGTTCGTCGCTGTCCAGCGAAGGATTGGTAATGACCGTGGGACGCAGGAAAATCACCAGCTCTGTCTGCCGGATATTGCGTTCCTGCTGGCCGAACAAGGCACCGATACCTTCCGGGCGCGACAATACCGGAATGCCGTCGCGGGCACGATCGCTGTCATCCTGCATCAGGCCGCCGAGAATCACGGTCTGGCCGCTGCGGATTTGCAACACCGATTCCATTTCGCGCACCTGGATCACCGGGATTTTGTTTGGGGTCGCAGCAGGCAAACCGGGATTGGGGTCGCTCACATCGCTGATCTTGCGCGAGATGGTGGGGCGTACATCCAGCGTGACCATGCCGTTTTCGGAAATCTGCGGGGTCAGGCTCATTACCAGTCCCACCGGCACCGTCTTGGCAGTGGTGGTGAAAGTGGTGGGTTGCAGCGGCGTGCCGGTTGAGGACAAGGTGCCTTGCTGGGCCTGTACGTTGAAATAGACCAGGTTATCCACGACCTTGAGCAGCGCGGTCTGGTTGTTCAGCGCCATGAGTTTGGGGCTGGATAGAACCCGCACATTGCCGAAAGATTCCAGCAGGTTGATGGCGCCGGTTATGTTTGGTCCCCGGTAACCGATATTAATGAATGGCTGGAGTGCGCCCGCCAGATTGTTGGGACTGGCCGGGGTGGTGACGAAAAGCCCGTTGCCGGCATTGGCCATTTGGGACCAATCGATACCTGCGTGATACTGATCATTGAGGTTGACCTCGACGATGGTCGCTTCGATCAGCACCTGGCGCTGCGAAGACTGGCCTACCCTGTCGAGATATTGCTTGACGACCTGTTGCTGGCGCTCATTGCCCAGTATGCTGACAGTGCCGGCGACCGGGTTGACGATCACATCGTTTTTGCTGTCATTTAACAGTGATGAAGAGGTGTTGTTGAATACTTCCTTGTACAGGGTGGTGGCTGAGGCGCCTGCCCGCGCCACAGCTTGTGCCTGTTCCAGCCTGTCGGCGCGGGCATTGCGCTCCGCATCAAGGCGGGCTGCCTTATCCTCGGCACGTTGGGTGGATGCGCGAGTTGAGGTCAGGATGGCGCGCAAGTTTTCCGTCAGTACATCCCAGAAGTTGTTATTGGATTGGCTATCTACCGTAGTGGAGGAGCTGTTGCCGCCTTGAGTGCTGCCACTCGCGGCCGTACCGACGGCGCCGCTACCGGTACTGGCAATCTGCGCCGCCACGCCGATGCTGGAGGTGGCATTGCGCGAAAGATTGACGTAATTGACTTTGTAGGTTTTCAAATAAGGCGTATCCGGCATGATCGACAAGGTGTTGCCGTCCATCCGGTAGCGGATGTTGGTCTGTCGCGCAATGCGTTCGAGGATGGCGGATAGCGGTTCGTTCACGGCGTTCAACGTGACATTGCCGGAAATGCCGGTGCCGATGTCGATATTCTTTTTGGTATCCCGCGCCAGAGAAAACAGCAAATCTTTCACCGCTACGTTATCCACCACGATCGTGTAGGTGGGCTCGCGGACCTCGGTCTTTGGCGATGGCAGATAGGGCACCGTCCTGACCAGCGGCGGGATGTCGGCCTGCCGTGCAGCTGGCTGCGACGATTGCTGGATATGTCCTTGCGAAGGCTGGATCACGGCCTGGGGCACGCAACCCGCGAGCATGAAGGTAGCGAGTATTGGTAGCCACTTCCATCGCGCAATATTCGTTATCTTGCCTGAACCTTCCAGCACTGGTATCCCTCTCATCCGGTTCTTTTCAGAAATGGTATCACGACTGTTCGCCAACTTGTTGAATTTGCCGGGTTTCATTGCGTATTCCTCCTGCCGTTCTCAGGTAGGGGTGGCGTTTGCGCACCACCTCCGGCAGGCTCAACAATGCCCGGTTAGCAGCTTGTCGAGTAGGGTAGCTTCCGTAAATAACGGTCCAACTGGGGTGGCCTTGAGCCTGACTGCGGAAAATTCGCAGCTGATCCTGCGCCAAACCGGATCCTTCTCTGAGATAGGCCGCGAACTCGTTCGGGTTATGCAGCAGGGAAAGCTGGATCGTATAGGTATCTGCCGGCTGCTGCATCAGCCAGTCGTGGGTGGCAGCGACACGCTGCTCGAATGGATCAGCGGAGGTTTTGGTCGTGACGACTGCCGGGCTTGATTGGCTGGTGGGGGGTGGTGTCGTTTGCGTTGGTTTGGATGGAGCCAGGAGCGCCGGTGCCGCAGCGGGTTTTGACAGCCAGTAAAAACCGGCGAGTACTGCGACCATCACGCCCATGGCGATGGCAGGTAATAGCCAGCGTTGTGGTGGGTTGGCCTCATCATTAAAGGCGCTATCCCGCAGGGCGACGCGGATGTGGCGTGGCAGGATAGTGCGGGTGTTGTCAGTATAGGCGGCAAGCAGGCTTTTATCAGCCAGTATGTTGACGCGCCGGGTCAGACCGCGTGATGCATGCGCGATTTTGCGTACCACACGCCGGTCAAACAGATCGGGTCCGCGATATCCCGCAGTAGTGAGGCGGAACGCCAGATAGGCGCGGATATCATCGGGGGTGAACGGCGTTAAGGTAATGGCAGTGGTAATGCGTTCGCGCAACTGGCGGATGCGTGGGTCGGCGAGTTTTACATCCAGTTCGGGCTGGCCGAACAGGACGATTTGCAGCAGCTTTTCGCGCTCGGTTTCCAGATTGGACAGCAGACGAATTTCTTCCAGCGTATCCAGCGTCATGCCCTGCGCTTCTTCGACAAACATGACGACCTGTTTGCCTGCATCGTGCCGAGCCAGCAGATAATCGTTAAGCGTGCGCAGATGTTCGGCCCGGCTGGCATCCGCCAGGCGCGCCAGTTCCAGTTCGGCGAGGATGGACGGCAGCACGTCCTCCGGCCTGACATTGGGGTTGGCCAGATAAACGGTTTCAATATCGTCAGGTAAATGTTGTTCCAGCATCCAGCACAACATGGTCTTTCCGCTACCCACTTCGCCGGTGACCTTGATAATGCCTTCACCCTGACGGATGGCGTACACCAGTCCCTGCAGAATCGCGCCGCGCTCCCCGCCGGAAAAGAAAAACCCCGTGTCCGGCGTGATGCGGAACGGGGCTTCTTTCAGGCCGAAAAATTCGTGGTACATGGGGGCGGGTTGTCCTTGAAAACTTCAGCCTCGGAGGACACGGAGAGTACAGAGAATGGCGGGATGCGAAATTTTTCTGGTTTTCTCTGTGTACTCTGTGCCCTCCGTGGCAAGGGCTTACGGTTTTGAGCCGGCGATTTCACACTTCGTTAGTATACGTCTGCATCCGGCTGTACAGCGTGGTGCGATTGATGCCGAGGATTTTTGCTGCTTGCGAGAGGTTGCCGTGGGTGAGGTTGAGTGCGGCCTCGACGTAGCTTTTTTCCCACTGTTTCATGGTCTGGTCGAGACTGAAATTGGCCAGCGTTTGCAGATGTTTGCGCGCGGTATCGTAGAGCGCCTTGCCGTCGTTCGGTAGCGGAATCTCGGTCGGGAAAGCGGTATCGGTATCCAGTTCGGTTTCCAGTTGTGCTGCGGTCACATTCTGGCCGGCACACTTCGTGGTCAGGCGAATAACGATGTTGCGCAGTTCACGTACGTTGCCAGGGAAGTGATATTCCTCCCACATCTGGCGGGCGTGACTATCCAGAGTGAACGGTTTGACGCGTGCCTCGCGCGCATAGAATTCGCGGAAGTGCTCGAGCAGACGCACTTTGTCCTCGCCCAGTTCGCGCAACGGCGGCACGGCAATGCCAAACACCGAGAGGCGGTGATAGAGGTCGGCACGAAAGCGCCCGGCTTTGATCTCCTGGCGCAGGTCGCGATTGGTGGCGGTTACCACCCGCGCATTGGAAAAGCGTGACTGGGTTTCACCCACGCGCTGGAATTCGCCATTTTCGAGCACGCGCAGCAGCTTGGCCTGCAACTCCATCGGCAACTCGCCGATTTCGTCCAGAAACAGCGTGCCGTCGCAGGCGTCTTCAAAATATCCGGAGCGGTTGCTGGTGGCGCCGGTGAATGCTCCCTTGCAGTAACCGAACAAAGTCGGCTCAACCAGGGTCGGTGAAATGGCGGCGCAGTTGAGCGCCAGATAAGGTTTTGCAGAACGGCTGGAAAGCTTGTGCAGGCTGGCGGCGACGAGTTCCTTGCCGCTGCCGGATTCGCCTTCGATCAATACTGGAAACGGGGCGTTGGCGTATTGGGTGATCTGCTGGCGCAGACGATCGAGGTTGAAGCTGGTACCGACGATGAGATTTTCCGCAGCCGGCGCTTCGGTTTCCGCGGTGCGCTCCGCATCCTGGATAAGCAAGGCATTGAACAGCAGTGATTTGATCTGCTCCGGTTCGCACGGTTTGCCGACGAAATCGATTGCCCCCAAGGCGCGCGCATGACGTGCGTTGGTTTCGTCATTCTGTCCGGACAGCACCAGGATTTTGATGCCGGGGGAGTACCCGAGTAGGTCGCTGATAAGCTGGAAACCTTCATCCGGCTTGTGCGGTAGTGGGGGCAGACCGAGGTCCACCAGGGCGAGTTGCGGCGGAGCGTCGAGCTGGGTCAGCAGGCTTTTGACCTGATTGCGCGAATCCGCCACGAAAACTTCAAAATCCTTGGACAATACAAAATTGAGCGTATCGGTGATGAGCGGGTCGTCATCCACGATCAACAGACTGGGTTTGGTGCCTTTATTTTGTAAGTTCACGTCGTTCCCTCTTTACATTATCGGCATTCTGTTCCGATTGTGCCAGATTGCCAGCCGTGCGGGTAGCGCTGCATGCATGGGTTGCCTGATGTGATAGTATTTGCGTCAGTCTGCGCGTAATTTTGGCGTGTATGGATTCTATAATTTTGGCAAAACGTTATGAAAGATTTTATCGCATTATTGGTGGAACAAAGCCGTTTGCAAAGCATTGCAATTAATCCTGCGCTGGATGACGCGCTCACCCACCTCGATCATGCGCTGGAGGGGCTGTGTGCAGCGATGCAGGTGGAGTTCCATGGTCCTTATGTGGGCGTGGAAACACCGTTGGCGCACCAGATGGTGGTACGTCAACACGAATGGAAGATTCACCAGCCCGCCTGGAGCATGAAAATATGCGTGGCTGCCCCCGAGGCCAACTGCCGTGCAGAATGGCCGATCCAGGGTGTGAGCCGCCTGCGCAAGGCGCTTGTGGTGAAGGCATTGCCGGCATTTTTTGCCGGATTTGCAGAAGCCATCAAGCAGGCTGGCAAACAGGATACCAGCGCTGGTCTGCGCGTTCTGGAACTGTCGCGGCGTTTTAACAGCTAAAATTCGTCTGTGGATATCCGCAGCCTCCCGTTTGTTGCCAAGCTGTTTCCCGCGGCGGGAGACGGGCTGGCTGCACCGGTCAAGGTTGACCTGGAAAACTATACCGCCCATGAAATTTGCGAGTCCGTCGAGCATCTGATCCAAACGCTGGTAGCGGCGCGAAAAAAGAATGTGGAATGGAATCGTCCCAATATTGAGAGCCTGCTCTACCAGGACAGTTTCTCTGCACCCATCATCAATCGTTTGACGCAGCATTATCTGGCCTTGCCTCCTTACGTTTCCAGTGTGAGCGGCGGCTTTCTGGCGACCATCAGTGGCTATTGGGAAGAGATGAGTGAAATTCATCTGCAAAGCGTTACTTACCTGATCAGCCATCCGGAATCCAGACTGGATGCGTTGTTGCCCTTGCTTACCCAACGGGCGCTCTATCATCATGCGATGCAGATGAAATGGTTGTGGTTGCGCTACCAGGTAATTCCGCCTTATTTCTGGGCGCGCCTGCACAGGCTCTATGCGGTCGCCGAAAAATACGGGTTTGCCCGTGCGCTGATGCCATTGCCGGGCATGGAGCATGCTGATACCAGCTGCGAAACTTTGTATCTGCGCCCGCAAATGCTGCATAGCCTGCGACCCGATACACTGCAGCCGCACGAGATTGAACAGATAGACGAATGGATCGTCCGCTGGAGCAAGAGCGTTCTGCTGGAACGCACGCTGATATCCGAAAAACATCGCTATGGCGTCAACCTGAAAGCGGGCGATCCGCCCAGGCCGCTGGCCATGCTTAACGAACCGGGCAGTTATCGCTATTGGGGTACCGGCTTAATGTTGGCTGCCATGCATGCCGGGCAAGATCAGGCGGATATGGAGGATCAGGATGGCTGGCGTCAGGTATTGTGGCGCAGGGTAGTCAACGACTGGTCCGGAACGCCGCCCATGCGACAGCATCCGCGCCAGATAATTGGAAAACAGACCGAACTGTTTCTTGGTTTTGACGATATCCGTAGCCGGATTGATCGCCATGTGGCGCGGCGGCCCCACAATTTTCAAAATTTGCAGCGCTGTCGTGTACGCGACGAGGGGGTGGAAGGCGTGGGTATTTCCCTGAATACGTCGGATGGTGTGTCAGTGGCAATCAATAGCTTGATCGGGATCAACTTTGACCGCCGTTTTTTGGTAGGCGTAGTGTGTCGTATCCGCCGGCATGAATCGGGCTGGACTGAAATTGGCATTCGTCGGCTGGCGGAAAATGCAGTGCCGGTCAAGCTGGAGAGCATTAACGTAAATTTGGCCGGGCAGATGGTGGACGCATTGTATTTGTCCATGACAGGCCCTCACGGGCGGCGCCGCTGCGTGCTGATTCCGGCCGGTATCAGTCGGCAGGGTGGCCAGTGGCGCCTGGTGAGCCAGGGGCGGCGCCACCTGATCCGCCTGCGTGCGCCACTCAAAGACACCCAGGATTATGTGTTGGCAGATTTTGATGGGCTGGTAGAGCCCGAGACACCGACAGCATGACAACGCTGGCGCCTCTGGAATTCGTTGCCGGCAATCAGGCTGTCCGGGCCAGTGTGATCTGGCTGCATGGGCTGGGTGCCGATGGGCATGATTTTTTGCCAGTGGTGCAGATGCTCAGTCTTCCCGGTGTGCGTTTTATATTACCCCATGCGCCCGAGCGTCCGGTGACTGTCAATGGTGGCTATGTGATGCCGGCCTGGTATGACATCCGTCGCAGCGGGCTGGATATGGATGAAGATGAGGCAGGGCTGGCGCAATCCAGCCGGACAGTTGACAGCATGATTGAGCATGAGCAGGGACGCGGCATCGCGTTATCGCAGATCATTGTCGCCGGGTTTTCCCAAGGAGGTGCGCTGGCGCTATACGCTGGGCTGGCGCGCGGAAAGGCGCTGGGAGGGGTGATGGCGTTATCTGCTTACCTGCCGCTCATGGCCGACTTTAGCGCGCGTTGTGCAGTAGATATCCACACTATTCCGGTTTTTATGGCGCATGGCATGCATGATAGTGTAGTGCCATTACAACTTGCAGAGCTTAGCCGACAAAAACTGGTTAGTTGTGGTTTTGACGTGACATGGCAAGTATATCCAATGGCGCACAGCGTATGCGAGGCAGAAATCGACGCCATTCGCGCATGGCTGGTACAGGTTTTGGAATTGCGCGCTTAGGTCGGACTTTCGTCTTTGGCAATATCGACAGCAACACGCATCCAGCCGTCGCCTTTTTCGATCACGTCGCGCAGGCGAATCATGTTTTTCTTCGTGCCTGTGCCGGACTGGAAGCTGCGTCCGGAGGTGTATTGCGCAGCCTCCAACAGCAGCTCTCCCTGGCCGCTGTCGGTCAGCGTGATAAATATTACCGGTACCGGCAACGTTGCATCCGTCGTGTCCAGATTGCTCACGCTATAACCCTGTAATGCATTGTTTGTCTGAGGACGAAGCAACAACATTTGCGGCGCGTTGCTAAGCACTTCAATCCCGACCTGGAGCAAGCCATCTTCGGCATGCAACAAGCGTCGCATCACGCCGATTTTCCATTCAGCATCGCGTTCGACTTTAAGGGTGACCATGCTGCCCAGGCGCACCCAGTCGTTGGAATCGGCAGGTACGCTGGCCCCCAGCCCATGTTCGCTCATATCTTCCATCACCCAGCGTTCGTGAGGCGGAGTATTCTCGCTCGGTGCGGGCGAAGAATGGCGATTGCGTGTACGTGTGGATTCGGTCACAAAACCATACAGTTTCATGTCGATCATCTCGTCATATTTGAGTTCTTCATCCATTTCATGGAGCGCATCTGCACCGTTTTTACCCTGTTTGACCACCGCGCAGATCTCGTTGAATCCATGTACCACATCAATGATTTTCTTGGCCGGTGTACGCGGGCTTTTGCGCTGTTCACGCTTGTCGAGAGGGCTCCATTGGCGTTCTGCGTAATCGAGTATTTCAAAGCAGTCCGGTAGACGGCAATCCTCACCCAGGCCTAATAACGCGGGCGATTTTCCATTCTGCAGCGCGCTCCGCGTTTGCTGTATTTTTTCATGCAGCCTGGCGGTTGCCATAAAGCGGCAGGATTCTGAAAATTCCGTGTTGCGTATGCGGCGTGCGCCCACATCATCGGACTGTGCGACATAAAGCGTATGGGTATCGGGTTTGAATTGTGAATCCTGCTCGATCAGGTGAGACCATTGGTTGAGCCATTGATCCGCCATTTCGATTTGTTTCGGGTATAGCGCGCTGGTGTCCAGTTGCCCCAGCAACAGGATGCGAGTGTATTGATCCATGCAGCGGGTGGTTTCACTGCTTGCTGGATACAGAGTGAGTTCTGTTTTGCTGAAACCTTCAAATTCTGCCACGCGATACAGGTTGTGCAGTCTCAGCCAAAGCTTGTCGGCTGGTTTCTCATAGCGGAAGTAGTGCCACTTGAACACGTTTCCCAGGTTATGCACGGTGCGCAAGGTAAGCAGGGGTATGGACGTCTGCAGCAGATTGCCCGCCGGGTTGGAAACGTAACTCATGATGAAGCCATGATAGGCACGCGCTACTTCCCAGTAAAACTTGTAGACAGCGTGCCACAAACGACTTTCCATCACGCGCGACATACGCGGATTGCGCAGATATTGCTGGCTCAGGGACGTTTGAAGCGCACGCGCATACTCGTCAAGCGACAAGAGTACGGCTAGACGTTCCTTGCTGTATGGGGCGGTCTGGGCGTTGAATTCGGCAACTTTTTGCAACACTTGTTCATGCGCGTTCAAAACATTACCCGCCGGCAAGTCGTTTATCCAGCGCGTGATCGTCTTCTCGCTTTCCAGAGGATCGGATTCGGCGCTGTTTTTACGCAGCATGGACAGAATGTTGAACATGAATATTAACTCCGACTAGTGTTTCTGCTGAGATTGCAGTTGTTATCTATGCAAAATGTGTGCCACTCCATCCTGCTGTGCCAAGTACACTGTTTGCGGGCTGCATTCCGTAGAGCCGCTAATTCAGTGGTTTGGTCACCGGCCAATATGTCGAAAAGTTAACCGATATGCAGAGAAATGAACCTATGCATCACAAACGTTGTGCCACCCAGCCCGCAACGGACTGCAAGGCGGCAGGCAAAAGTGCGGGTTCGGTGCCACCGGCCTGAGCCATATCGGGACGTCCGCCGCCCTTTCCGCCTACCTGGCTGGCTACAAAGTTGGCTAAGTCGCCCGCTTTCACTTTGCTGGTCAGATCGGCGCTTACCCCGGCAATCAGCGTCACCCGCCCGTCAGTGGTGCTGCCCAATACCACAGCGCACGATTTGAGCTTGTCCTTGAGTTTGTCCACGGTTTCACGCAGCGTTTTGACATCGGCGCCTTCCAGTATTGCAGCAAGTACTTTCGTTCCGCCCACCTCGGTAGCCTGGCTGATAAGGTCATCACCTTGTGCTGCGGCCAGTCTGGATTTAAGGCGATCAAGTTCTTTTTCCAGATGTTTGACGTTATCTACAATCTGCGCGATTTTTTGCTGTAACTCTTGTGGTGGGGCTTTGAGCAGTGCGGCTACCTCCAGAATTTGCTGATGCTGGGCTTGTGTCACGGCTAATGCTGCGGGCCCGGTGACGGCCTCGATGCGGCGAATGCCTGCAGCCACCCCGGATTCGGATACGATCCTGAACAAGCCAATGTCACCACTGCGGCTCACGTGCGTGCCGCCGCACAGTTCTGTGGAAAATTCACCCATACCGATGACCCGCACCTGATCGCCGTATTTTTCGCCGAACAATGCCATGGCGCCGTGGGCGATCGCTGCATCGTAGCTCATCAATTGCGTTTCGACGACGACATTGCGGCGGATTTCCCGGTTCACCAGCTCTTCGATCTGCTGTAACTGGACTGTGCCGACAGCTTCGCTGTGTGCGAAGTCAAAGCGTGTGCGGGCGGCATCCACCAGCGAGCCTTTTTGGGTGACGTGAGTGCCGAGGACCTGACGTAACGCAGCATGCAGGAGATGTGTGGCGGAGTGGTTGCAGGCGGCACGGCTGCGGGCTTCAGCATCCACTTGTGCGGTGACCGTATCGCCGAGTTTGAAAGTGCCCGATTGGAGCAGGCCGGTGTGGCCGAACACGTCAGGCTGTATCTTTTGGGTGTCATCCACCACAAATACGCTGGCGCTGCTGCGTAGCTCGCCACTGTCGCCCACCTGGCCGCCAGATTCAGCATAGAACGGGGTGCGGTCGAGCACGATGATCGCTGTTTCACCGGCGCTGATACTATCCACCGGACTGCCTTCCCGATATAAGGCAACAATGCGACTCTCCAGGCTCAGTGTGTCGTAACCATGGAATTCTGTAGGCTGGCCGTCGAAGCGCATGCCGACCTGCATGGAGAATTTGCTGGCGGCGCGCGCACGCTTGCGTTGCGCCTCCATGGCCGCATCAAAACCGGCCGTGTCTATGGTAAAGCAGCGCTCGCGTCCTAAATCGGCGGTCAAATCCAGAGGGAAGCCATAGGTATCATAGAGCTTGAATGCGGTGGCGCCGTCGAGTACTTTGCTGCCTGACTGTAGCGCCTGTTCAAGGATACCCATGCCGTGTTCCAGGGTTTCTGCAAAGCGATCTTCTTCCTGTTTGAGTACAGCAGTCACCCGGGTCTGTGCGGCGACCAGTTCCGGATAGGCCGCGTCCATCGCTACCGCCAGATCAGCCACCAGCAAATGAAAGAAGGGCTGCTTCTGACCTAGCCGGTAGCCGTGGCGAATGGCGCGGCGGATGATGCGGCGCAGCACATAGCCGCGTCCCTCGTTGCCGGGAATGATGCCGTCGGTGATGAGGAAAGCACAGGCGCGAATGTGATCAGCAATCACTTTGAGCGAATTGTCGGTTAAATCCGTGCTGCCGGTAACGCGTGCCGCAGCGTGAATCAAAGCCTGGAACAAGTCGATTTCATAATTGCTGTGGACGTGTTGCATGACCGCCGAGATGCGTTCCAGGCCCATACCCGTATCCACAGATGGTTTGGGCAGAGGATGCAACGTGCCGGTCTCGTCGCGGTTGAACTGCATGAATACCAGATTCCAGATTTCGATATAGCGATCACCGTCTTCTTCCGCTGAGCCGGGGGGGCCGCCAGCGACTTCGGCGCCGTGGTCATAGAAAATCTCGGTGCATGGACCGCACGGACCGGTGTCACCCATTTGCCAGAAGTTGTCCGAGCCGCCGGCGGGTTTGTCGCCAATGCGAATGACGCGCTCATCCGGCACGCCGATTTCCGTTGTCCAGATGGTGTGCGCTTCGTCGTCGGTATGGTAGACCGTCACCCATAATTTATCCTTGGCAATGCCCAGTTCCTGGGTAAGAAACTCCCAGGCAAAATGGATGGCATTGCGTTTGAAATAATCACCAAAGCTGAAGTTGCCCAGCATTTCGAAGAAGGTGTGGTGGCGCGCAGTGTAGCCGACGTTATCCAGGTCATTATGTTTACCACCAGCGCGCACGCAGCGTTGCGAACTGACTGCACGTACATAAGGCCGGGTTTCGCGCCCAAGGAAAACGTCCTTGAATTGCACCATGCCCGCATTGGTGAATAACAGAGTGGGATCGTTGCCCGGCACCAAAGGACTGGAAGCGACTGGCGTGTGTCCGTGACGGGCAAAAAAATCGAGGAAGCGTTGACGGATTTCGCTACTTTTCATGGGTAGTTTTTCGTGGAGAGACACAGGTTCAATTGAATCGGCACATTTTAGCCCGGATACAGCATAAATTCACGTGTAACCGGTTGAAAACAAAAAAGGCCGCACATGGCGGCCTTTTTTGGGTCAGGAAAACTCAGATGAGATTGGGAGCGATACCCGGGTTTTTGCCGATGCCGACAATTTTCGGCTCATTCAGCGTGCGTGGCTTGACCACCTTGATGTCACGCAAATATTCAGCCACCACATCCCAGATCGGAGTGCCGGATACACCTTCACCCACCGGCGCCCAGCCGGCGACCTTGTATTTCTTATTGGCCATGACCGGCTTGCCTTTCAAAGTCATGTTGCTGATGCGATTGCCAATCTTATTGTTGGGTGCGACGGTGTACTGAATACCGCCAACGCGTACCATGTCTCCACCCTGCTGATAGTAGGGGTCGGCGTTGAACAGATTGTCGCAGACATCTTCCATGATGCTCTTGATGGTTGCACCGGTCATTTCGTTGAGCGTGGTGGACGGGTAGGTGATGGCCGTCTGATCCATCAGGTGGTCCATGGTGATGATATCTCCGGACAGCAGGGTAGTTCCCCAGCGGAAGCCGGGAGAGAAAGCTGCATCCGAGCCTTTGACCGTCATCAGCGCATCCAGGATAAGCTGGTCGAAGGTGCCGTTGAAGTTACCGCGGCGATACAGGAGTTCTTCGGTCACTGCGAGTTTTTCATCCAGTTTGGCAATGTATGGCGCACGCACTTTTTTGATGAGCGCATCCATTTTTGCGTCCGGTTCGATCAGGTTGGAGAAAACCGGAAGCAGGCGATATTTCCAGCCAGCGATCTTGCCGTTTTTCACATCAAAATCCATTACCCCAAGGAATTTTCCATTGGAGCCGGCATTGGTCACCAGCGTGGTGCCCTTGGCATTCTTGACCTGGGATGGGAAGGGGATGCCATCGTGGGTGTGGCCGCCGAAAATTGCGTCGATGCCGGTCACACGAGACGCCATTTTCAGGTCAACGTCCATACCGTTGTGGGACAGAACCACGACCACTTGGGCACCTTTGGCGCGTGTCTCGTTGACGATTTTCTGCATGTCATCGTCGTTGATGCCGAAGCTCCAGTCCGGCACCATGTAGCGCGGGTTGGCAATCGGCGTGTAGGGGAAAGCCTGGCCGATAATGGCCACCTGCACGCCGTTCATGGTTTTGATCACATACGGCTTGAACACCTGGTCGCCGAAGTCGTTGGTTTTGATATTCTGGGCAACAAAATCAATGTGCCCCTTGAAATCGTTATCGACAACATGTTTGACACGCTCGGCACCATAAGTGAATTCCCAGTGGCCGGTCATGACGTTGACGCCGAGCAGCTTGGCTGCATCCACCATGTCTTGGCCCTTGGTCCACAGCGAGGTGGCGGAGCCTTGCCAGGTATCGCCGCCATCCAGCAGCAGCGAGCCGGGGCGCGAGGCGCGTACTTTATCCACCAGCGTTTTCAGGTGGGAAAATCCCCCCACCTTGCCGTAAGTGCGCGCGGCAGCGGCGAAATCGAGATAGGTAAAGGCATGCGCTTCACGCGTGCCGGGCCGGATGCCGTAATGCTTGAGAAAGTATTCACCCACCAGATGCGGAGGCTGGCCGACTGCAGTACCCACTCCAATATTGACGTCCGGCTCACGGAAATAAATCGGCAGCAATTGTGCATGGCAATCGGTCATGTGCATCAGCGATACGTTGCCGAATTTTGGCAGATCGTAAAAGCTGGAAGGTGCATTTCCGGCCAGTGCCTGTTTGTTGTCAATCGCCATGCCGGACGCAGCGGCGACGGCAAGGATCTGTAAAAATTCGCGGCGATTCATCATCTCGTGAGCTCCTCAATGCGTTGTTGGGTGTTGCAGGTTTATGGTGCGCCTATTTTAGTGGGCTGGCAGGTGAAGTAAATGGTATTAATCATCCAAGCGCGGCAGATTGGTTTGGGCCAGATCGAGTAGGGGACGGAGTTGCCCCCGTCGCCCTCTCACACCACCGTACGTGCGGTTCCGCATACGGCGGTTCATTAAACATGCTGGAAGCGT
>NZ_BGOW01000011.1 GCF_003851125.1 Sulfuriferula multivorans
AGGCCGCGTTAAATCGGTTCACGATCATGTTCGATGAGCGCATGCCGCAGCTTTAAACGATTTCCCGTTTACACAAAATCGCGGATACCCCCTGGAACGCCGGAGCGAGCCACATGAACGCGGCCTATCCAAAACGCTTCTTTGACGTACTGGGGTTGGTTTCGTTGCTGGACACTCAGCGACGCTTCCAGCATGTTTAATGAACCGCCGTATGCGGAACCGCACGTACGGTGGTGTGAGAGGGCGACGGGGGCAACTCCGTCCCCTACTCGATCACGACGCCTCCCATTCTTAGTATCTCCTCCTCTCCGCCGGTCTGACTGCTCGCTTAAAAATTCGGTTTAAGAAATGATTATGGGGAGCCGTAAACCCTTGTATGTGCAGGCCCGATGGCACGTGCCCGATTACAGGTACCAAGACGTCTGACCATCGTGGTGACTGCATGATTGATCAATTCACTCATCAATAAATAGCGAAATCTGCAAATTGCCGATAGATGCCAAGAATGGAAGTAATGCACGAGTCCAAGTTTTTTACAAACGACATCGCCGCGCAGGCACGCATTGAACGCTTGATGCAACTCTATAAAGCACTCAGTGAAGTCAATCAAGCCATTGTGCGGGTGCGCGACGAATCCGATTTGTTTCCGCTGGTATGCAGGGTAGCGGTGGACATGGGGGGCATGAGAATGTCCTGGATTGGACAGCAGAATGAGACGGGTGACCTAATCAAGTCAGTGGCGAGTTACGGCAGCGGTGCAGAATATCTGAATGGCATCGTCATTTCCACGAAAGAGGACATGCCCGAAGGCCGAGGCCCTTTCGCAATTGCATTCCGCGAAAATCGTAATGTGGTGCTAACAGACTTCCAGACGAATGAAATCACGGCACCCTGGCATGCTCGTGCTTATAAATATGGCTGGAAATCCGGGGGCTTTTTCCCGATCACGCGTGCTGGCAAACCGATTGCAGTACTGGCTGTTTACCATCAGAATGCGCAGGCTTTCGATCAGGAAACTGTCACTTTGTTTGGCGAGATGGTGTGTGATATTTCCTTTGCCTTGGATAATTTCGATCGCGAAAAACAGCGTAGTGAAGCAGTGCAAGCGCTCTATCAAAGTGAACAACATTTCCGTGCCTACTTCGAGCGCTCCATGGTTGGGATGGCCGCCACTAGCCCAGAGACTGGCTGGTTGGAGGTCAATGATGCCATGTGTGCAATGCTGGGCTACTCGCGTGAAGAATTATTGTGCCTGAACTGGTCTGACCTGACTCATCCTGACGACCTGCCTGCCAACCTGATTTTGCTGGATCGCTTGCGGAGTGGTGAATCCGACGAACACACGATAGATAATCGCTTCCTCCGCAAGGATGGCAGCATTATTCATACTCACCGCGCTGCGCGTGCAGTTCGCAAGGCGGATGGCAGCCTAGACTATGTCATAGCGCTGGTGGAGGATATTACCGCGCGCAAGCAGATGGAAAACCACGAGCGCCTACGCAATCGCGCACTGGAACTCCTGGCCAAAGGCGCGCCACTTGCGGATATCCTGAATACCGTGGTGAGTGGTGTGGAGGCCGATGACCCCACCATGATATGTTCCATACTGGTGCTCGATGACTTGGGAAAATATCTCATGACAGGCGCTGCCCCCAGTTTGCCGGACTATTTCAACACCGCCATGAACGGGATAGAAATCGGCCCTGGTGCAGCTTCCTGTGGCACAACTGTCTACACCGGTAGCCGTGTCATCGTGGAGGATATCCAGACACATCCTTATTGGAAATCCTTTAAAGAACTCGCCGCCAAGGCCGGACTCGTTTCATCCTGGTCGCAGGCGATCCGCTCTGCTTCAGGCAAGGTGCTTGGCACCTTCTCGATCTATCATCGTACAAAATGTGCTCCTACGGATTCAGATATTGAATTGATAGAGAATGCAGCGAATCTGGCCGGTATCGCCATTGATCGCAAGCATTTTGAAGATGAGCAGCAACTCGCCTCGCTGGTGTATCAAAACAGTGCCGAGGCAATGATGATCGCTGATGCAAAAAACAGGATCATCGCCATCAATCCTGCCTTTTCACAAGTGACCGGATACAACTTTGAAGAGGTGCGCGGCAAGAATGCAAAGATTCTCAGTTCTGGCCGCCATAACGAAGCTTTTTACCAAGAGATGTGGCACTCGATTAACACTAGCGGTTATTGGCAGGGAGAAATATGGGATCAGCGTAAAAATGGCGAGGTATTCCCAGAGTGGCTAACCATTAACGCCATCCGCAACAAGGACGGATCGGTTTACAGGTATGTGGCCATTTCCTCTGATATCAGCGAGCGCAAGCAGAATGAAGAGCTGATATGGAAGCAGGCCAACTATGACTCGCTCACCGATTTGCCTAACCGGCGCATGTTCCGTGAGCGTTTAGAACAGGAAATCAAGACCGCACATCGTGCCGATTTTTTATTGGCTTTGCTCTTCATCGACCTTGACCTCTTCAAAGAGGTCAACGATACACTGGGGCATGATATTGGCGATATGCTGCTGAAAGCCGCAGCTCGCAGGATCAATGAGTGTGTGCGTGAATCGGATACGGTGGCTCGTCTGGGCGGGGATGAGTTTATGGTGATTTTGTCGCAGCTCCCGGATACCAGCCCCATTGAAAATATCGCTCAAAATATAATACAAAAACTCTCCGAGCCTTACATTTTGGGTAGTGAAATAGTCTATGTATCCGCCAGTCTCGGCATCACCATTTACCCTTTCGATGCTGAAGAAGCGGAGCAACTGGTCAGGAATGCCGATCAGGCCATGTACGTTGCCAAATACGAGGGGCGCAATCGATTCAGCTATTTCACTCATTCCTTGCAAGAGGCGGCGCAAACCCGGCTGAAACTCATCAAGGATTTGCGTGTGGCGTTAGCGGCTAATCAGTTCAGGGTTTTTTTTCAGCCGATTCTGGATCTGTCGACTGGATGCATCCATAAGGCGGAAGCGCTGTTGCGCTGGGAGCATCCCCAGCGGGGAATGATTAGTCCAATGGAATTTATTCCGTTGGCCGAAGAAACGGGCCTCATTATTGAAATTGGTAACTGGGTGTTCCGGGAGTCGGCCCTTTGGGCGAAACGCTGGGCTGTCCAAGGCCGCGAAGATTTCCAGGTCAGCGTCAATGTGTCACCGGTCCAGTTCCGTGATGAGGGCAATCACATTGATACCTGGCTTACATATTTACAAACGCTCGAGCTTTCCGGGAAAAATATAGTAGTAGAAATTACTGAAGGCCTGCTTTTGCATGCGGATTCAGGCGTTATCGACAAATTGCTCAAGTTTCGTGATGCCGATATTCAGGTTGCCATCGATGATTTCGGTACGGGCTATTCATCCCTTTCCTACCTCAAAAAATTTCACATCGATTATCTGAAGATCGACCAGTCCTTCATTCACAATCTGGAAACCGATCCAAGCGACATGGCGTTATCGGAAGCCATCATTGTGATGGCACACAAGCTTGGACTGCAGGTCATCGCGGAGGGTGTAGAAACAGCGGGGCACCGGCAGTTGTTGGCAGCAGCCGGCTGCGACTATGCTCAAGGCTATCTGTTCTCCATGCCTGTACCACCCGAAGAATTGGAGACGTTGCTACACAGCGGATTTGCTTAGCTCCCCCTGTTGTTGATTGGCTTCCGGTTAGACGCCTTGGGCGTACGTCGTACGGTAACTCGCCGTCTGCGGTTTTGGCTGACTCAATAAATGGCTTGAGTGTTATTGGAGAGGAAATGAAAAGGGCTGCAGAAATGCAGCCCTTTTCATTTCATTAATGGTGCGCCCGGCACGATTCGAACGTGCGACCCCTTGGTTCGTAGCCAAGTACTCTATCCAGCTGAGCTACGGGCGCTTTGAAGCGTGACATTTTAACATAAGTTCTGGCGGAGAGAGAGGGATTCGAACCCTCGGTAAGGCTATAAACCCTACGCTCCCTTAGCAGGGGAGTACCTTCGACCACTCGGCCATCTCTCCGTTTGAGACAGCGCGCAATGATAGCTTCTTGCGCGTCACCGGTCAAATTTATGCGGCTTTTTCCAACCCGAAAGCCTTATGCAGAACGCGCACGGCCAGTTCCAGATATTTTTCATCAATGACGACGGAAATCTTGATCTCGGATGTGGAGATCATCTGGATGTTGATGCTTTCTTCGGCCAGAGTTTTGAACATGCTGCTGGCAATGCCTACATGCGAGCGCATGCCAACACCGACGATGGAGACCTTGGCAATTTTGTCGTCACCGGTCACTTCGCGGGCACCGATTTTCGCTTGCAAGTCGCGTAGCATTTGCAATGTGCGTACATAGTCATTGCGATGCACAGTAAAAGTGAAATCCGTGGTGTTGTTAGCGCCTACGTTCTGGATGATCATGTCAACATCAATGTTTGCGTCTGCGACAGGTCCCAGGATTTGATATGCAACGCCAGGGGTGTCTGGCACGCCAAGCACGGTAATTTTGGCTTCGTCGCGGTTGAAGGCGATGCCGGAGATAATGGCTTGTTCCATGTTGTCATCTTCCTCGAATGTGATGAGCGTGCCTTCGCCTTCTTCCTGAAAGCTGGATAGCACACGCAATTTGACTTTGTATTTTCCGGCGAACTCGACTGAGCGGATTTGCAGCACTTTCGATCCCAGGCTGGCCATTTCCAGCATCTCTTCAAAAGTGATCGTCTTGAGACGCCGTGCTTCTGGCACGATGCGCGGATCAGTCGTGTATACGCCATCGACATCGGTGTAGATCTGGCACTCGTCAGCCTTCAGTGCAGCAGCCAGCGCCACGCCCGTGGTGTCAGAACCACCGCGACCCAGCGTCGTGATGTTGCCGTGTTCATCGACACCCTGGAAACCCGCCACAACAATGACATTTCCAGCCTGAAGGTCGGAGCGCAGGTGTTGCTCGTCAATATTCAGGATGCGCGCTTTGGTATAGGAGCTGTCAGTGAGGATGCGCACTTGCGCGCCGGTGTAGCTCTTGGCTTTGAGGCCAAGATCCTTGAGCGCCATGGCGAGCAGGGCTATTGTGACTTGCTCGCCAGTGGAGACCAATACGTCCAGTTCGCGTGCGTCGGGTTGCGATTGAACATCGTGTGCCAGTTTGATCAGTCGATTGGTTTCCCCACTCATGGCGGATAACACAACCACGACTTGGTGCCCGAGCATTTTGAATTTGGCGACGCGTTCGGCTACCTGCTTGATGCGCTCGACGCTGCCGACTGAGGTTCCGCCGTATTTCTGTACGATGAGTGACATTTATTATTTTCTGCTTCAAAAAATCAAATTCTATCCCAGCGCCGTAAAAATAACGAGGCGGGCCAGCTGCGACTTACTTTAATGCCGTTGTCAGGTGAGGCGCCAGGGTTTGCAGTAACTGGGCGAAAATTTTCGGATTGCCGGCGACGACATTGCCGGTATCTATGTAACTATCGTCGCCATTGAAATCTCCCACCAAACCTCCTGCTTCCTGAATGAGCAGACAGCCGGCGGCAATATCCCATTTGTTCAGACCGATTTCCCAAAAGCCATCCAGTCGCCCGGCAGCAACATAAGCCAGATCCAGTGCAGCCGAGCCAGGCCGCCGTACGCCGGAGGTTTTTTGCAGCATGTCCCGGAACATGGCCATATAAGCATCGAGATGGCTGAAATCCCGATACGGAAAGCCAGTGCCAATCAGGGAATCCGCCAGCTTCAGTCGATTGGACACGCGAATGCGGCGTTCATTCAAATAGGCGCCTTGACCACGCGAAGCGGTAAACAGGTCATTGCGGCTGGGATCGTATACCACGGCCTGATTCAGCTGGCCTTTATGCAACAGCGCGATGGATACGCAATATTGCGGAAATCCATGCAGGAAATTGGTCGTGCCATCCAGCGGATCGATCACCCATTGGTATTCGGAACTGCCTTGCGCGCCGCTCTCTTCTGCTAAAATCGCATGGTTGGGGTAGGCGGTCAGCAGTACGTCGATAATGGCTTGTTCCGCAGCACGATCCACCTCCGTAACGTAATCATTGTGATTCTTGTGTTTGACCGTGAGTGCGTCAATATCCTGGGACGCGCGGTTGATAATGCCGGCGGCTCGGCGAGCGGCTTTCACCGCGGTGGTGAGCATGGGATGCATGTTGATATGTCAATGAGCGTGGAAACAGCCTCCATTTTAAAGGTAAGTGCGCGTTGAATAAAACTTTTTTACTAAATAATGTACGGATTGTACTGAGCCATACCAGCCATCCCGGCAATATTGGCTCGGCAGCGCGAGCGATGAAAACAATGGGGCTGAGCGACCTGCGCCTGGTGAATCCCAAGCAATTTCCGGATCCGGTTGCCCACGCCATGTCATCCGGAGCGCAGGATGTGCTCGATAATGCACATGTTTGCTCGTCACTGGACGAAGCCCTGAACGGTAGCGTATTTGCCGTTGGATGCACGGCTCGGCGACGAGATTTGTCGCATGAAATGCTTAGCGCACGCGACGTGGCACCGATTCTGCTGAAGCAGGCAGCTCTTCAGCCGGTTGCCCTGGTGTTCGGGACTGAAATGTCGGGCTTGACGAATGCTGAGTTGGACCGCTGTCAATTACTTACCCATATCCCGTCCAACCCAGACTATAGCTCATTAAATTTGGCGTCTGCCGTACAGGTTTTGTCTTACGAGCTGCGCTGTGCCTTGCCGGATTTGACCATGCCACCCGCGGACACGCCGGAATTGGCGCAGCACGAAGAGATTGAACTGTTTTACCGCGAGCTTGAGCTTACCCTGATTTCGGCAGGTTTTCTGAATCCAGCGGCACCCCGGCGCCTGATGACGCGCTTGCGCAGACTGTATTCGCGTACCCGGCTAGAAAAAGAAGAGCTTCATTTTCTGATGGGGATAGTTAAGGCGATGCGTAAAGTTGACTGAATTAGTTGGGTATAAGATACTTTTGATTTATGTTGAGAAGGTTTGCATGAGCCATGTTTAGCAAGCTGCGTGAAGACATTTTGGTGGTGTTCGAGCGCGATCCTGCGGCCCGCTCCAAGTGGGAAATTCTCACAACGTACCCCGGCATTCATGCGATATTGGCGCATCGCCTGGCAGCGCGATTATGGCGTGCGAACTTCAAGTGGCTGGCACGTTTCATCGCGTACTTGGCACGCAGTGTGACCGGTATCGAAATTCATCCCGGCGCTATCATCGGCCGACGAGTGTTTATTGATCACGGTATGGGGGTGGTCATTGGTGAAACCGCAGAAATAGGCGATGACTGCACCTTGTAT
Source organism: Sulfuriferula multivorans (assembly GCF_003851125.1). GTDB lineage: Bacteria > Pseudomonadota > Gammaproteobacteria > Burkholderiales > Sulfuriferulaceae > Sulfuriferula > Sulfuriferula multivorans. The sequence goes on from NZ_BGOW01000011.1 coordinate 7,291, forward strand.
CATGGTGTGACCCTGGGTGGCACTTCGTGGAATAAAGGCAAGCGTCATCCCACTCTGGAGAAGGGCGTGGTGGTGGGGGCGGGGGCCAAGATATTGGGGCCGCTCACGATAGGCGAAGGCGCCAAGATCGGTTCCAACGCCGTGGTGGTAAAAGATGTGCCTGTGGGCGCTACTGCCGTAGGGATACCTGCGCGTATTCTGGACGAGAATCAAGCCAAACCAGATGAGCTGATTGCCCGTAAATTGGGTTTCTCCGCTTACGCCATTAGTGCGGATATGAATGATCCTATGGTCAAGGCAGTGCATGGCTTGATTAATCACTCCACGGTTACCGATGAGCGTATCGCATGGATTTTGCAGCAGCTGGAAAAAATGGGGGCGGAGCCGCCGGCAACCTGCAAAACAGACGCGCAATTCGACGCCGCCTACCTCAATAAAATAGTTGACTGAATTAATCGGGTATTGTATTGTCTTATCAATAGTTATACGAGTGAGGCAACGCAAATGCGCTTGACGACCAAAGGAAGATTCGCAGTAACCGCCATGATCGATTTGGCGTTGCATAACGGTCACGGACCGGTGGCGCTGGCCAGTATCAGTGAGCGGCAAAAAATATCGCTGTCTTATCTGGAACAGCTGTTCGGCAAATTAAGACGGCGCACGCTGGTGGAAAGTGTACGCGGCCCGGGAGGCGGTTACCTGGTAGCAAGACCGCTGGGTGAAATAACCGTGGCGCAAATAATTCAGGCTGTAGATGAGCCGATTGATGCGACGCAGTGTGGCGGCCTGGAAAATTGTCAGGACGACCAGCGCTGCATGACCCACGAACTATGGACGAATTTGAACAGGCGTATTCAGGACTATCTGGCGGAAGTGACGCTGGAGAATCTGGTGGCGCAGCAATCAGGCAGGTTACCATCTGCAAATGTGGTGCATGACCACCGTCGTGGACGCGAAAAAATAAGTGTCGCGGCCTGACGCGATACAGATTGAACAATGGAGTTAGTGATGTCAAAGATGCCGATTTACCTGGATTACTCAGCGACTACGCCGGTTGACCCGCGTGTGGCGCAGAAGATGATCCCATACCTGACCGAGCAGTTTGGCAATCCGGCCAGCCGTTCCCATGCGTTTGGCTGGGATGCCGAAAAAGCTGTGGAAAATGCGCGCGAGGAAGTAGCCAAACTGGTTAATGCCGATCCAAAAGAGATCGTGTGGACTTCCGGTGCCACAGAGGCCATCAATCTGGCACTCAAGGGCGCGGCACATTTCTATAAGGGCAAGGGTAAGCACCTGATTACCGTGCGTACCGAGCACAAGGCGGTTCTCGATACCATGCGCGAACTGGAGCGTGAAGGCTATGAGGTGACGTATCTCACCCCGGAACCCAATGGCCTGCTCGATCTGGAAAAATTCAAGGCGGCGATTCGCCCGGATACCATCCTGGTGTCCGTGATGTATGTGAACAACGAAATTGGGGTAATACAGGACATTCCTGCCATTGGCGAAATCTGTCGTGACAAGGGTATTATTTTTCATGTGGATTCCGCTCAGGCTACTGGCAAGGTAGAGATTGACCTGGCCAAGCTCAAGGTGGATTTGATGTCGTTTTCGGCACATAAGACCTACGGTCCTAAAGGCATTGGTGCACTATATGTACGACGCAAACCACGCGTGCGCATCGAAGCGCAAATGCACGGCGGTGGACATGAGCGCGGTATGCGTTCCGGTACCTTGGCGACGCACCAGATTGTCGGTATGGGCGAAGCATTCCGTATAGCTCGCGAAGAAATGGCTGCAGAAAACGAGCGTATCCGCATGTTGCGTGATCGCCTGTTGAAGGGCTTGTCCGACATCGAAGAGGTCCATGTCAATGGCGATATGGAACATCGCGTGCCGCACAATCTCAATATCAGCTTTAATTTCGTCGAAGGCGAATCGCTGCTGATGGCAATCAAGGATCTGGCCGTGTCATCTGGATCGGCTTGTACTTCAGCCAGTTTGGAGCCATCTTATGTATTGCGTGCGCTGGGACGTTCCGATGAACTGGCGCATAGCTCGATTCGTTTTTCGGTAGGTCGCTTCACGACCGAACAGGACATCGATTTCGCAATTGAATTGTTGCACCAGAAAATCGGCAAGCTCCGTGAACTTTCCCCATTGTGGGAGATGCACAAGGAAGGCATTGATCTCGAAACCGTGAAGTGGGCAGCACACTAATTTTACTGAAGGAGAACGATCATGGCATACAGCGATAAAGTACTCGATCACTACGAAAATCCCCGCAATGTGGGTTCTTTTGGCAAAGGCGATGAAGATATCGGCACCGGTATGGTGGGCGCCCCGGCCTGTGGCGACGTGATGAAGTTGCAGATTAAGGTGGGCAAGGACGGCATCATCGAAGATGCCAAATTCAAAACCTACGGTTGCGGTTCGGCGATAGCCTCCAGTTCGCTGGTGACCGAATGGGTCAAAGGCAAGACACTGGATCAGGCGATGGAAATCAAAAACACCGCCATTGCTGAAGAGCTGGCGCTACCGCCGGTTAAGATCCATTGCTCCATCCTGGCCGAGGACGCCATCAAGGCAGCGGTGGAAGATTACAAGAGCAAACACGGCAGCACACAAGCTGCTGCCAGCTACGGTTAAACCCAGAAGAGGTTCATTATGGCGATTACCCTGACTGAACGCGCTGCCAAGCATGTCTCCAACTTTATTGCCAAGCGTGGCAAGGGCGTGGGCTTGCGCTTGGGTGTGCGTACCAGCGGTTGTTCCGGACTGGCTTACAAGATGGAATTTGCCGATCAGGCCGGAGAAGAGGATCTGCGCTTTGAAAGCCACGGCGTGACCGTCCTGATTGATCCGAAAAGCCTGCAGTATCTGGATGGCACCGAGCTTGATTTTGTGCGCGAAGGCCTGAACGAAGGTTTCAAATTCAATAACCCCAACGTCAAAGACGCCTGTGGCTGCGGCGAAAGCTTTAACGTCTGAGCTGCGCGCCGGGCATTATTCCCAGCGAGCCTATCATGCAGTTTGACTTCAATCGTAACCATTTCGAGTTGTTCGGGCTGGTTCCAGGTTTTGCACTGGACTCAGCCGCGCTCGAACAAGCCTACCGTGCATTGCAAAGCCAGGTTCATCCGGACAAGTTCACACATTTGTCAGCGGCTGAACAACGCGCTTCAATGCAATGGTCAACCCGCGTCAATGAAGCCTATCAGGCGCTGAAATCGCCGCTCAACCGTGCCCAGTATCTGCTGCAACTGCAAGGCATAGACGCGCTGGCTGAGCGCGATACTGCGATGCCAGGTGACTTCCTGATGCAGCAAATGGAATGGCGGGAAGGCATGCAGGAAGCGCGCGAGGCAGCAGATGTGGCAGCCCTGCAAACCATTGAGGCGGAGATTACCGATACCGCCCAGCAATTGCGTGCCGTACTGGCTCGGCAGCTGGATGAGCAACACGATTACCTCGGTGCTGCGCAGAGCGTGCGCAAGCTCAAATTCATGGACAAACTGGTCGTAGAAATCCACGACACCTACGAAGCACTCGAAACCTGATGGCTCTTCTGCAAATTTCCGAACCTGGCATGAGTACCGAGCCACACCAGCATCGTCTGGCTGCAGGCATTGATCTGGGTACCACTAATTCACTTGTCGCCAGCGTGCGTAACAGCGTATCCGTTGTGCTGAATGACGAAGATGGGCGGGCGTTGTTGCCATCCGTGGTACGTTACTCAGCCACGGCTGCACCTGTGGTGGGTTACGCTGCCCAATGCGCGCAAAGTATCGATCCGCACAATACCCTTGTATCGGTGAAACGATTTATGGGACGCGGGCTCGCCGACATTACTGATGCAGGCAGCTTCCCTTATCATTTTGTCGATGCGCCGGGCATGGTGCAGTTCAGGACCGCTGCCGGAGTAAAAAGCCCGGTTGAGGCATCGGCCGAAATTTTACGCGTATTGCGCGATCGTGCCGAACGTTCGCTGGGCGGTGAGTTGAGCGGTGTGGTGATTACCGTACCGGCGTATTTTGACGATGCCCAGCGCCAGGCCACAAAAGATGCCGCCAAGCTCGCCGGCCTGAATGTATTGCGGTTACTCAATGAGCCCACGGCAGCCGCCATTGCCTACGGTCTGGATAATGCCGCTGAAGGCATCTACGCCGTATATGACCTGGGTGGGGGCACTTTCGATATCTCCATCCTGCGCTTGTCGCAAGGCGTATTTGAAGTGCTGGCCACCAATGGCGACTCGGCACTGGGTGGAGACGACTTTGATCAGCGCGTGTTCTGCTGGATACTGGAGAAATCGCGTTTGGCCGCGCTGGATGCAAAAGACACCCGGCTATTGTTGACCAAGGCACGCGAGGCCAAGGAGTCCTTGTCCGAACACCGTGAAGTCAGTATCACAGCCGTGCTGTCGACCGGCGAAACCGTTGATCTGATGCTGAACGCCACAACGTTTCACGAGATTACCCAAAGCCTGGTCAACAAGACCTTGGCACCCACGCGTAAGGCCTTGCGCGACGCCGGTTTGAGCGTGGACGAGATTAAAGGGGTAGTCATGGTGGGCGGCTCGACACGGATGCCGCGTATCCAGGCGGCCGTTGCCGAATTTTTCCAGCAGACCCCACTGACTAATCTGGATCCGGACAAGGTGGTCGCGCTGGGCGCAGCCATTCAGGCCAATGTACTCGCTGGCAACCGTGGAGAAGATGACTGGCTGCTGCTGGACGTCATTCCGCTGTCACTGGGGATTGAGACCATGGGCGGCCTGGTGGAAAAAATCGTGCCGCGCAACACCACCATCCCCGCTGCACGCGGACAGGAATTCACGACCTACAAGGATGGCCAGACCGCGATGAGCATTCACGTGTTGCAGGGCGAACGTGAACTGGTGTCCGATTGCCGCTCATTGGCGAAATTCGAACTGCGCGGCATCCCGCCGATGGTGGCCGGGGCGGCGCGTATCCGTGTGACCTTTCAGGTGGATGCCGACGGCCTGCTGTCGGTTTCGGCACAGGAGCTGAAAAGTGGCGTGCAGGCCTCGGTCACGGTCAAACCCGCATATGGTCTGGCTGACGAAGATATCACCCGGATGCTGCGCGATTCCTACACACATGCCAAAGATGACATGCAGATGCGTGCGCTACAGGAAGCGCGAGTGGACGCACAACGCCTGATGGACGCGACACAAACAGCCCTGGATGAAAATGCTGCGGAGTTGTTGACAGCAGATGAGCGTAATGCGATTGAAGCAGCCATGCGCACACTGCAAGGCAGACTCGACGGTTCAGACCCTCGTGCCATCAAGGATGCAGCCGAAGCGCTCAATGCCGCTACCCATGATTTTGCTGCACGGCGCATGGATGTGAGTGTGCGGGAGGCATTGACAGGCCAGCGTCTTGACGCGATTTAATTAAACAACCGGTTATTGATATGCCAAAAATAATTGTTCTGCCCCACGTGGAGCTTTGTCCGGAAGGTGCGGTGATCGAAGCCGAGTCCGGCGTCTCCATCTGTGACACCTTGCTGGCCAATGGAGTGGAAATCGAGCATGCGTGTGAAAAATCCTGCGCTTGCACTACCTGCCATGTCATCGTTCGTGAAGGCTTTAATTCACTGGCACCATCGGATGAGCTGGAAGACGATATGCTGGACAAGGCATGGGGTCTGGAACCCCAATCGCGACTGTCCTGCCAGGCAAAGGTGAATCAAGCCGACCTGGTCGTCGAGATTCCCAAGTACACCATCAACATGGTCAAGGAAGGGCATTGACATGAAGTGGACAGACACCCTGGATATTGCTATTGAATTGCTGGAAAACCATCCGGATGTTGACCCGCAATACGTGCGTTTCACCGACCTGCACCGCTGGGTGACTGAATTGCCCGGGTTTGACGATGCGCCGGATAAATCCAGTGAAAAGATACTTGAAGCGATACAGCTGGCATGGATGGATGAGGCCGAATAACGCCACCTGATCCGTTCCGGGCAATGACTTTGTTCTGTCCGGATCGGCCTGCTGCCACGTTGTGGCTGCTATGGCATTACCAGCCCAAAGCGCGCGCGCTCTGGTAGAAAATAAAGCTCACCAGCCAGGCCAGGCCGAGTGGCCAGGCGACTGCCAGCACGGTAAACCACCAGCTTTTCGACTCCTGCTTGAGCACCGCCACGGTGGACAGGCACGGCGTATAAATCAGTGTGAACAGCATGAAACTATACGCCTGTACCCAATCCAGTTTGCCGGCGATGATACCCGCCAGATTGGACTGGCCGGCGCCATAAATTACCGCCAGAGCACCGATCACGATTTCTTTGGCGATGAAGCCGAACAGCAGCGCCACCGATAACAATCGGTCGATACCCAATGGCTGAAACAGTGGCGCCATGAAATCGGCCAATTGACCGGCCAGGGTAGCGGGGCTGGCGGGCGGGACGTTGAATGGATAGTGCGTTAATGCCCACACCACAATGACCCCGCCGACGATGTAACCCGAGGCACCTTTCAAAAAATGCTGCGACTGCTGCCAACCTTGAGCGATGAGTTGTTTGAAGGTGGGAAATCGGTAAGGTGGAAGTTCCAGCAATAGCGGTTCCACGCTGCGGTATTTGCCGCGCCACACCAGCGCGGTGAGGAAAGCCATCAAAAAACTCATCAGATACAACGAAAACATCACCATCGCAGCCGCGCGTGGCGCGAAAATGGCGGTGGTGAAAAACAGGAATACTTGCAAGCGGGCCGAGCATAGCGAGAACGGAATCACCAGCATGGTCAGCAGGCGCAAGGCGCGAGAGCGCATCACCCGCGTGCCCATCAGGGCGGGGACATTGCAGCCAAAGCCCATTAGTTGCATCACGAACGAGCGCCCATCCAGCCCCAGCCTGGCCATGACCGCATCCATCAGGTAGGCAGCACGCGCCAGATAGCCGCTGTCTTCGATAATCGCCATGAACATGAAGAACACGACGATGATGGGCAGGAAGCTCAACACGGTGCCGATACCATCGAACAAGCCATCCTGAATGAAACTCTGCAGGGGTAACGGTGCGTGAACCAGTGCGGGTTGCAACAGGCCGGTCTTGATATGCTCCAGCCCCCAGTTCATGCCATCCTGCAAGGGCGTGCCAATGCCGTAAACCAGCTGGAACAGCAAAAACACGGTAATAAAAAACAAGGGCAGGCCCAGCCAGGGATGCAGCAAGACCCGGTCCAGACGGCGCGTGATACCGGGCGACAGCGTAATCGGCGTGCTGACCGAGCCACTGACAATCCGGTCAAGCTCGACCTCGATGCGGTCATCCTGACTGAGACCCTCGGTATCGGCCAGGCGTGCTGCCGGATTGTGTTGCACAATTTGTTCGATGGCATGACGTGCCGACTCGAAACCCTGACCATATTTTGCGCTGATCAGCGTGACTGCCATATCGAGGTTGCGCGCAAGCTCGGCGAGATCAATTTTGACCCCCAGTTGTTTGGCCTCGTCCGACATATTCAGAACCAGCGTCATCGGTAGCTTGAGTGCCTTGAGCTGAAGCAGCAGCGCCAGTTGCCGATCCAGCTGGGCGGCATTGAGAATCACCACCAGACCATTGACGACCTGGGATTCAAGAAAATGCCGCACCACCTGCTCGTCGTCAGAAAAGCCGTGCAGATTGTAAATGCCCGGCAAATCCACCACCTCCACCATGTTGCCGCCCAGCAGAATTTTGGCGGCCAGCAGGTCAACCGTGATGCCCGGCCAGTTGCCAACACGTGCGCCAGCGCCGGTCAGGCGGTTAAAAAAAGTGGATTTACCCGTGTTGGGCATGCCCAAAAGAGCGATACGTTTCATGATGGCGGGGCGTCAGGCAACCAGATTGACGCAGATTTTGGCAGCGTCGATGCGTCGTATCATCAACTCGGTGTGACCAATACGAATTTGCATCGGGCCTTTGAGCGGCGCCGTGCGCACCACTTCTATACGTCGTCCGGGGCGCAGTCCCAGCGCGGCCATACGCCGTCCCAACTCGGGACCGGCATCGATGGTTTCAATCGTGCCACTTTGATTTGGAAACAGATGATCAAGCGAGGTATGCATAAATTTTTATAAATGAGAAACGTTCTTATTTGTATCATAAGCCAGTATGCCATGCAAGCCTGCGAGCAATAATTTTGAAAAGCCATGCAAAATAAAATACAGTTGGAACTCATTGATCCTGTAATCGGATCAATCAGCAATAATCACAACACGGGCTATAACAACGTTCGGGCATGGAGCAGACGTTGAATACGTACTAAATGCGAACCCGTATCCGGCACTTTTGTAGAACTAGCCACTCTGCCAATGTGCAAAATCAACAAACAGGCCAATTAATCAAGGAGCCCCATCCATGCCAGGTTTTACCCCCAAAAACGTTTATCGTCCGGTTCAGCTCAAACCTCTGGCTCACAATGCCAAGGCTATTGGCGCCGACTTTCAGCGTTATCTGTCTTACCATCTGGGACGCTTTCAGGGATGCGAGCCATTCTATGCATACGAGTCCCTTGCGTACACGCTGCGTGACCGTCTGATGGTGGACTGGCGCAACACCTGGGATCGTCAGTTGCAGCCAGGCAGCCGGCGTGCCTATTACTTATCTCTGGAATTTCTGATCGGACGGGCCCTGGGTAATCATCTGCTGAATCTTGGCATTAAAGATGAAACCCATAAAGCCATGCTGGATATTAGCGAGCAGCTGGAAGACATTGTTGATCAGGAGCCCGATGCAGGCCTGGGCAACGGAGGCTTGGGGCGTCTGGCGGCGTGCTTCATGGATAGCTGTGCGACGCTGCAATTGCCGGTAATGGGATATGGCCTGCGCTATGAATACGGCATGTTCCGCCAGCATATTGACAACGGTTATCAGGTGGAAGAGCCGGATCGCTGGTTGCGCAATGGCAATCCCTGGGAGATTGAGCGCAGTGAATATGGCCAGCGCGTGCATTTCGGCGGACGTAGCGAGCACTACCGGGATGACCATGGCAATCAACGCGCACGCTGGGTGGATACACAAGACGTGCTGGCGATTCCATTCGATATGCCTATTTCCGGCTATCGCAACAAAACAGTGAATACCTTGCGCTTATGGAAGGCGGCAGCTACCGAGGAATTCAATCTGGGTGAATTCAATGCCGGGAGCTACACCGAAGCGGTGCAGGCGAAGAATAATGCCGAGCATATTTCCATGGTGCTCTATCCCAATGACACCAGCGAAAATGGCAAGGAGCTGCGTCTGCGTCAGCAGTATTTCCTGGCTTCGGCCAGTATCAAGGACGCCATGCGCGTATGGGAGCACCATGAGGCGCGTGATTACCGCGATTTTGCAGCTGAAAATGTGTTCCAGATGAACGACACACACCCGACCATCGCGGTGGCCGAACTGATGCGCATCCTGATGGATGAAAAAAACCTGAGCTGGGAACAGTCCTGGTCAATTACCACGCGCTGCATGGCTTATACCAATCACACCCTGCTGCCGGAAGCGCTGGAGAAATGGCCGTTGAACCTATTCGAGCGCTTGCTGCCGAGATTGCTGGAAATCATTTACGAAATCAACGCACGTTTTCTGCGTCAGGTATCACTCAAATGGCCCGGCGATATCGAACGACAGCAGCGAATGTCCATTATCGAAGATGGCAGTCAGCGCTACGTGCGCATGGCGTGGCTGGCAATCGTGGGCAGTTTTTCGGTCAATGGTGTGGCGGCCTTGCATTCGAAGTTGCTGCGCGACGGCTTGTTTCAGGATTTCTATCAATTGTGGCCGGAGAAATTCAACAACAAGACCAACGGTGTGACGCCGCGCCGTTGGGTGGCTTATGCCAACCCCGGCATGACTGCGTTGATTAGCGAAACGATCGGTGATGGCTGGGTGGCGGATTTGAGCCAGCTGGAACAACTGAAATCCTATGCCGAGGTTCACCATGAGGCCTTTCATACGCGTTGGCGAGAAGTTAAATTATCCAACAAGCAACGTCTGGCTGCTCTCGTCAAAGCCGAGTGCGATGTGGATTTTGATCCAACGGCGTTATTCGATGTGCAGGTCAAGCGTATTCACGAATACAAGCGTCAGTTGCTCAATGTACTGCACGTGATCCATCTCTACCTGCGCATCAAAAATGGGCGCCTGGAAAACTGGACCAATCGCTGCGTACTGATAGGCGGCAAGGCTGCGCCAGGCTATGTCATGGCCAAACGCATCATCAAGCTGGTCAATAATGTGGCTGCCGTGGTGAATAGCGACCCCGACGTTAACGGGCGCCTGAAACTTGCGTTTCTGCCCAATTACCGGGTATCCAGTATGGAGATCATTGCCCCGGCGACGGATCTTTCCGAGCAGATTTCCACCGCGGGAAAAGAGGCTTCCGGTACCGGCAACATGAAGTTCATGATGAACGGTGCTGCCACCATTGGCACCTACGACGGTGCAAACATCGAAATCCTGGATGCGGTGGGCGCAGAAAATTTCTTCCTGTTCGGACTCAAAGCCAATGAAGTTGATGCCTTGGGCCACCATTATCAGCCATCACGCTATGTCGACGAGGATAATGACCTACACGACGTGCTCAGGCTGCTGCGTTCAGGCCATTTCAACCCTAACGAGCCACACATCTTCGACATGATTCTGGATGCGCTGCTAAGCCCTCACGACCCATGGAAGACGCTGGCGGATTTTCACAGTTATGTGGATGCACAGGAGCAGGTTTCGCTGGCCTGGCAGGATACTGCACGCTGGACGCGCATGAGCATCCTCAATACCGCTTCCAGTGGCTTCTTCTCCACCGACCGTACCATGCTGGAATACAACCGCGAAATCTGGAAGCTCAAGCCCGGAGTGAAGTAAAGTCGGTTATTCCGGCCGCATCTGCGGGAACAGAATCACGTCGCGGATGCTCTGGCTGTCCGTTAGCAGCATCACCAGCCGGTCGATGCCGATGCCGCAGCCGCCGGTGGGGGGCAGGCCATACTCCAGCGCGCGGATATAGTCGGCGTCGTAGTGCATGGCTTCCTCGTCGCCGGCTTCCTTGTTGCGCACTTGTTCCATGAAGCGTTCGGCCTGATCTTCTGGGTCGTTCAATTCGGAGAAGCCGTTGGCCAGTTCGCGTCCGGTGATGAACAACTCGAAGCGCTCGGTGATATCCGGCTGGCTGTCGGAACGGCGCGCCAGCGGGGACACTTCCGCCGGGTAGTCGATGATGAAAGTCGGCTGGATCAGCAAGGTCTCGGTGGTTTCCTCAAAGAACGTCAACTGCAAGCCGCCCAGCCCATCGGATTCGCGGAACTTGGCCTTGTTGGCCTTGAACCATGCGGCCAGCCAGGCGCGGTCGTTGAGTTGCTCGACGCTGAATTCGGGATGGTATTTGCGCACCGCATCGACGATGGTGAGGCGGTCGAACGGCTGGCCCAGGTCAATGATCTGGCCGTTGTAGTTGACCTGCTCGCTGCCGGTGGCGGCACGCGCCGTTTCGCGCAGCAGCGTTTCGGTGAAGTCCATCAGGTAGCGGTAATCCCGATACGCCTCATAGAATTCCATCATGGTGAATTCAGGATTGTGACGTGTGGAGAGGCCCTCGTTGCGGAAGTTGCGGTTGATTTCGAACACCTTCTCGAAGCCGCCCACCACCAGCCGCTTCAGATACAGTTCCGGCGCAATGCGCAGGAACAGTTCCATGTCCAGAGCATTGTGGTGCGTGGTGAACGGCTTGGCCGCCGCGCCACCGGGAATGGGGTGCATCATCGGCGTTTCCACTTCCAGAAAATCGTGACCGGTCATGAAATTGCGGATGGTCTGCACGATTTTCGAACGCGTTGCAAATACTCGGCGTGCATCCTCGTTGGTAATCAAATCAAGATAGCGCTGGCGGTATTTCTGTTCCTGATCGCTCAAGCCGTGGAATTTTTCCGGCAGGGGGCGCAAGGATTTCGACAGCAGGCGCACCGATGTGGCACGCACCGACAACTCGCCGGTCTTGGTCTTGAACAGCACGCCGGTGGCGCCGATAAAATCGCCCAGGTCCCAATGCTTGAATGCCTCGTGCGTGGCTTCGCCGGTAATATCGTTGGCAACATAAATCTGCAAACGCCCGCCCATGTCTTGCAAGGTCGCAAAGCTGGCCTTGCCCATCACGCGCTTCAGCATCATGCGCCCGGCGAACTGCACTTCCACCGGCGCGGCTTCGAGGTCTTCCTTGGTTTTTTCACCATGCGCTGCGTGGATCCTGGCGGCGTAATCGCGACGTTCAAAATCGTTGGGAAACGCCACGCCGGATTCGCGCAACTGCGCCAACTTGGCGCGCCGCTCGGTGATGATCTGGTTGTCGTCTTGCGGAATTGGTTGCGTGGTATCGGTCATGGTTAAACGCCTTGTTTCAAACTGGCTTGAATGAACTCATCCAGATCGCCGTCCAGCACTTTCTGGGTATTGGAAATTTCCACGTTGGTACGCAAATCCTTGATGCGCGACTGGTCGAGCACGTAGGAGCGGATCTGGTGACCCCAGCCGACGTCGGATTTGCCGGCTTCGAGCTTGTCCTGCTCGGCCTGGCGTTTGCGCAGCTCGGCTTCGTACATGCGCGATTTCAGCATGGACATGGCCTCGGCGCGGTTCTTGTGCTGGGAGCGGTCGTTCTGGCACTGCACCACGATGCCGGTGGGGATGTGCGTGATGCGCACCGCAGAATCGGTCTTGTTGATGTGCTGGCCGCCTGCACCCGAGGCGCGGTAGGTGTCGACACGCAGATCGGCCGGGTTGATATCGACCTCGATGGAATCGTCCACCTCGGGGTAGACGAACACGCTGGCGAATGAGGTATGGCGGCCGCCGGATGAGTCGAACGGCGATTTGCGCACCAGCCGGTGCACGCCGGTTTCGCTGCGCAAAAAGCCGTAGGCGTATTCACCATCCACCTTGATGCTGGCCGATTTGATACCGGCCACGTCGCCGTCGGAGACTTCCATCACCTCGGTCTTGAAGCCTTTGCGCTCGCAGTAACGCAGATACTGGCGCAGCAGCATCGATGCCCAGTCGCACGCCTCGGTGCCGCCCGCGCCGGATTGAATGTCAATGAAGCAGTTGGCGGGGTCCATCGGGTTGGCGAACATGCGGCGAAATTCCATGGTTTCCACGGTTTGTTCCAGCTTTGCCGTATCGTCGCCTACCGCTTCCAGCGTGGCGTCATCGTTTTCCTCGCGCGCCATCTCGAACAGGTCGCGCGCATCGCGCAAACCCTGGTCCAGGCTTTGCAGCGTGAGCACCACATTTTCCAGCGATTTCTTCTCGCGGCCCAGTTCCTGGGCACGTTTCTGGTCGTTCCAGATGGCCGGGTCTTCAGCCAGCACGTTGACTTCCTCGAGGCGGCCTAACTTGGTATCGAAGTCAAAGATACCCCCGAAGTTCGGCGGTGCGGCGCACCAGGTCGGTCAGGGTGGCATCGATCTGATTGAGGCGTTCTGCTTCCATGATGTTTGTATAAGGTGCTGAAAAACGGCAAATTATATCATTCTTGTACTACTGCCTTCACGCGTAGAATAAGCGCCTCAATTGATGAAGGACTCGCACCATGAAAAAAACCGACCTGTACAAAAACCAGGGACTGAAAATCAACAGCCAGATGAAACAGGCCGGAATCCCCGGCCGTTTCGGCGGTGAAGCCGGGGCCATGCCGGATCGGCGCGAACAGCGCAAGCTGGATCAGGCGCAGGGGCTGGTGCCGTTTGCAGTGAAACTCAACAGTGAACTGGTGCAACAGATCCAGGCTCTGGCGCAAACGCGCCAGATGGGTTTGAACGAGATGGTGGCCGAATTGCTGAAAAAGGGTCTGGCGGGATAATTGATTTTGCCGGAATGAAATCGAGTGAGCGAACGGCAAGGCGTGCTATGTGTCGTATGAAAATTCATTTTTCCATCCTGCCTGCGGCGGCCATGCTGCTGGTAACAAATGTATTGGCGCAACCCGCGGCCGGAGGAGGCGAGCCGTCGCTGGCGTTCAAGCTCACCCCCGCTTTTTACCGTATCAGCGACGGCAATAATGCGGCTGACCTCAACCTGCGCGCCGATTATGGTGACAATGTTGGCTGGATTGGTTATTACCGCGACCGGCTTGGGTTTCAACAAGCTCGTGCCGGTTACGAGAGGCACGTTGACTTGGATGCAGCGCGTCTGGTTCTTTCCGTTCAGGTGGCCTCGCACGGATTTCTGGGCGGCTCGGCGAATGCGGAAATCGGCGGCGACACCTTTGCCATTGTCGGCTTTGGCCGTACCAATCTGCGCGATTACTACAATCTCAACTTCGATCCGAACGATGCCATCACGCTCGGTATCGGTACGCGCGCGATCAGTAATACAGTACTGTCGCTATTTATGGTCAAGGATGACCGGCTCGGCACTGGGCAACGCGTCACCCACTTGATAGCACGTCGCAGGTTTGCCGAAAAGCAGCGGTTTACAATTGATCTGTCCTACAAAAGCGGGAGGAACACGGCAGGCGACGACGTTGAGGGAAGCGGTATCGCCGTGACTTACGATTACGCGCCCTGGTTTGTGCGCGTGGCCTACGATCCTTACGTCAATTTCAGCGCCAATCGAATGACGCTATTTGCTCTCTGCAGACGCTTCTGAAAACTGCAATCCTGAATGTTTCGGAATGACTGAAACCGCCAGCCTGATTTCATTATTTGTCAGCAGCTTTCTCGCGGCCACGCTATTGCCGGGGGGCTCGGAGGCGGTGCTGTTCGCGCTGCTTAAAGCCTATCCGTCAACGATGTGGACGGCTCTTGGCATTGCCACCCTGGGCAACACGCTGGGCGGTATGGTGAGCTTCGGCATGGGCTGGCTGGTGCCGCAAACCAAACGACTCAAACACGTGGAGAAGGTGCGCCGTTACGGCACACCGGCATTGCTGCTTGCCTGGGCGCCCTTGATCGGCGATGCGTTATGCCTGGCTGCCGGCTGGTTACGCCTCAATCCGTGGCAGGCCGCGCTGTATATGGCGATGGGTAAATTCGCACGCTATTGGGTGATTGCTTACGCCGCCGGTTGATCCGGAAGGCAAAAGGCAAAAGGCAAAAGGCAAAAGGCAAAAGGCAAAAGGCAAAAGGCAAAAGGCAAAAGGCAAAAATCAAGCCTGGGGAGGGACTTAAATTGTGCCTTCTCGTTTTCCCGTGCTTTGCGTGGTTAACGTTTTTTTTCCAGGATCAAGCAGCCTTCAAAACAGTTTGCGTATCCTGTCGTAACCAAGGGCAATTTCATCCGCTAACTGCTTGGCAGCAGTCTTGACGTTCCTGGCGGTGTCTTCTGCGGAGTCGCCCACCAGGCTGGCCCTGGCACGCAGCTGCGTCAGTTTGCCTTCCATGCTTTCCCATTCTTCCATGGCTTCCAGCTTGGCCAGATGGGCCTGGACTATCAGTTCGTCACGTTGCTGGGCAAGACCATCCAGAACTTTTTGTATTTCCTCGCGCGTATCCATGTTGCTTCCTTATTGATTGCGATAGGGTATCGGGTTTCTACAATATAGCCCGGATTCCGGGATGATGGGTTTGAATTGGTGCCGGACTCATAGTCCTGCCAGTACCCGGATATGGGCGGCGGCACTGCGACCCAGTGCGGGCAGGGCATAACCGCCCTCAAGGGTGGAAACGATGCGGCCATGGGCGTATTTCTGCGCGATGGCTTTCACCTGTTGCGTCACCCATGTGTAATCTGCCTCGGTGAGATTCAGCATCGCCATGTCGTCCTCACGGTGGGCGTCAAAGCCGGCGGAAATGAACACCATTTCCGGCGCAAATTGTTCCAGCGCAGGCAGGCACCGTGCCATGAAGGCCGCGCGGAATCCGGCGCCATCCGTGCCTGCCGGCAGCGGCACGTTGATGATGTGTTCGTTGCCGGAACCCGCGCCGCTGTGCGGGTAGAACGGATGCTGGAAAGTGGAGCACAACATGACGCGCGGGTCGTCGTGGAAAATGTCCTCGGTGCCGTTGCCGTGGTGCACATCGAAGTCGACGATGGCCACGCGCTGCAAGCCGTGTTGCGCGAGGGCATGGGCGACGCCGACAGCAACGTTGTTGAAAATGCAGAAGCCCATGGCCTGGTCGCGAGTGGCGTGGTGGCCGGGCGGGCGTACCTTGCAGAAGGCGTTGTCCACCTCGCCCCGCATCACCATATCGGTAGCCATGACTGCCGCGCCCGCCGCACGCAGGGCCGCTTCCAGTGAATAGGGGTTCATCGCGGTGTCGGGGTCAAGCCTGGTCAGCCCGGCGGCAGGCGCACTGGCCTCTATCCGGTCCAGATGCGCCGCCGTGTGCACCCGCAACAACTGTTCCCGGGTGGCGCGCGGCGCATCGTAATAGCGCAGAAAATCATGCAGCCGGGCGGCGATGAGCTGATCCTGGATAGCAGTGAGCCGCTCCGGGCACTCCGGGTGGTACGGCCCCATGTCGTGTCTGGCGCAAGCGGGATGGGAGATGATGGCGGTGAACACAGGCTTGGTCTCGTTCGGTTGGTAGCAAGAATGATCATGTTGTAACCAATGGATGCTACATTGCAAATACTTTGTAACGATCGGGTCAAGTTATGGCGAGTCATTACCTCACCCCCCTGTTCAGCCCGCGTTCGGTCGCCGTGATCGGTGCCAGCACCAAGCTGGAGTCGATCGGCGGCATCGTGTTCCAGAACATGCTGCAAGCCGGTTTCCGCGGCAAAATCTACGCCGCCAACCCGAAATACACGGAAGTTCAGGGGCAGCCCTGCTATGCCAGCCTCGCCGATATCCCCGAGCAGGTCGACCTGGTGGTGATCGCCACGCCTGCCGCCAGCGTACCGGATCTGGTGGAAATCGCCGGACGTCGTGGCGTGCGCGCGGCGGTGGTGATGTCCGCCGGCTTCAGCGAGGGTGGCGCGCAAGGCAAGGCGCTTGAAGCGGCCATGCAGCAAAATGCACAGCGCCACGGGCTGCGGCTGATCGGGCCGAATTGCCTGGGCATCATGCGCCCCAGTATCGGGCTCGACGTGACCTTCAGCCGCGGCGGTGCCAACTCCGGCAATCTGGCGCTGGTCTCGCAGTCCGGGGCGATTTGTACTGCCATTCTCGACTGGGCCAAACCCAATGGCGTGGGCTTTTCCACCGTGGTTTCCGTGGGCATTTCCGCCGATCTGGATTTCGGCGAGATCCTCGACTATCTGGTGGCTGATCCCTTGACCGACAGCGTGCTGCTCTACATCGAGGGCATCCGTAACGCGCGCGGTTTCATGAGCGGTCTGCGCGCGGCCGCGCGCGTCAAGCCGGTAATCGTGGTGAAATCCGGGCGTCACCAGAGCGGCTCGCGCGCCGCGCAGTCCCATAGCGGAGCGCTGGTTGGCGCCGACGACGTGTTCGATGCCGCGCTGGCTCGCGCCGGTGTAGTACGGGTGGATACCATCGTGCAGCTGTTCGCCGCGGCCAAGGCGCTGGCCGGACACCTGCGCAGCCAGGGCAACCGTCTGGCCATCGTCACCAACGGCGGCGGACCGGGCGTGATGGCAGCGGACCGGGTGGCGGAGCGCGGCGTCCGGCTGGCTGAACTGGCGCCGGAAACCATGACCCGGCTGGATGCGGTGCTTCCCGCCACCTGGTCTCACGGCAATCCGGTGGATGTGATCGGCGACGCCGATGCCGGGCGCTATCGCGCGGCGATGCGCGCCTGTCTGGAAGACCCCGGTGTGGACGGCGTATTCGTGATTCTCACCCCGCAGGCCATGACGCATCCTTTGGAAGTGGCCGAGGCCGTGATCGAGGCAGCAGCGTCCACCAGAAAGCCGGTGCTGGCCTGCTGGATGGGCGAAACGCAGATCGCCGAAGGACGGCGGGCCTTGACTGCGGCGGGTATTCCCAATTTCCGCACGCCGGAGCCGGGGGTGGACGTGTTCGCCTGCATCTCTGCCCATTACGCGAACCAGAAGCTGCTGTTGCAAACCTCCGGACCGCTTTCCCACCACCTTGAGCCGGACGTGGAAGGTGCACGCTTGCTGATCGAGAACGCCTTGTCCGAGCGCCGCCGCGTATTGAGCGAGATGGAGTCCAAGGCGCTGCTGGCGGCTTTCCACATTCCGGTGGCGCAGGCGCTGCTGGCGCGCTCGCCCAACGAGGCCCTGCAGATTGCCGAGCAACTGGGCTTTCCCATCGCGATGAAAATCCTTTCCCCCGATATCACCCACAAGACCGATGCCGGGGGTGTGCGGCTCAATCTGAACAACGCCAGCGCCTTGCGCTCGGCCTACCATGAGCTGATCGCCACGGTGGAAGCAGCCCGGCCGGGTGCGCGCATCGAGGGCGTGCTGATCGAGCCCATGGTGATCAAACCCAATGGCCGCGAGTTGCTGGTGGGCGTGATCCGCGATCCTGTATTCGGCCCGGTGATCACTTTCGGCGCCGGCGGCACCGCAGTGGAAGTGCTGGCCGACCGCGCGGTGCAGCTGCCGCCCCTCAATGCTTACCTAGCCCGCAACATGATCGCTTCCACCCGCGTCGCGCGCCTGCTCGGCGCGTTCCGGCACCTGCCGCCAGTCAATATGGAAGCGCTGGAGAGCGTGCTGTTGCGGGTGTCGGAGATGGTGTGCGAGCTGCCCTGGCTGGAGGAGATGGACATCAATCCGCTGATCCTGGACGAGCACGGTGCGCTGGCTGCCGATGCGCGCATCGTGATCGGGCCGCGGCCGCCGGTGGCGGATCCTTACGCGCATATGGCGATCTGCCCCTACCCGACGCAGCTGGTCAGCCACTGGCAACTGCCGGACGGTACCAATCTGACTATCCGCCCGATTCGCCCGGAAGACGCGGAAATGGAGCAGGCATTCGTGCGCGGCCTGTCCCATGAAACCAAATATTTCCGCTTCATGGACACCCTGCAGGAGCTCTCCCCCAGCGCGCTGGCACGTTTCACCCAGATCGACTACGACCGCGAGATGGCACTGCTCGTCTCCAGCGCGGAAAACGGCCGCGAAGTGGAATTGGCCATTGCCCGCTACATCACCAATCCGGACGGCGAATCCTGCGAATTTGCGCTGGTCGTGGCCGACGCCTGGCAACATCGGGGAATCGGACGCAAGCTGCTGCACAGCCTGTTCGACGTGGCCCGGCAGAAAGGTTTGAAACGCGTGGAAGGCGAGGTGCTGTACAGCAATGAGAAGATGCTGGAGATGATGCGCTCGCTCGGTTTTCAGGTCAGCCAGAACCCGGACGATGCGCAGGTGAAACAGGTGGTGAAATACCTTTAGGCTCTCCTATAAAATCCCTATTGGAAAAGCATGTTCCCGGCCCGGCCTATTCGCAAGGCCGGCACCTCGCAGTTGCCGGGATGGTTTACTTGCGGCCGGTTTCCCAACCCCATTTGGCGAATATTTTTGCGCCTGCAGGGGATTCCAGGAAGCTGGCAAAAGCCTTGGCTGAAGGTTTGTTTTCAGCGCGCTTGGTGATGGCGATACCGGTATCGCGATAGATGGCGTAGTCGCGCTCAACCGGCACGATGTCGGCCAATTTCGGGTTGGAAACCTGCCAGATATTCCAGATCAGCCAGACGTCGATGTCCTTGTCGTCTATCCAGGTCTGTCTGGCTTCGGCGCTGTTTTTGGAATAGGCGACGATATTGCGGCGTAGCGCGCGGACGGTGTTGATATCGCCCTTGCGCCCGGCCATGTCTTCCCAGACACCATTCTGTCCTGCACCATTCACCACCAGCACTTTCACGCCAGGCTTGAGAATGTCTTTCACGTCCTTGATGTGTTTGGGGTTGCCGGGCCGCACCAGGATGGACAACGGACGCAGGTACAAAGGCGTGACTTGCTGATGGGAAAGCTGGCCGTCCAGGGCATAGACAAAATCGGTCATCATCGTCTCCGAGCCGCTGAAAATCAGGTCGGCGTCGGTCTTCGCCTTGTCCAGCCATTTAGGTGTGGGGCCGGCGCTGACTTCGACTTTTACGCCCGAGGTTTTTTCAAAAGCAGCGGCGGCTTCCTTCATGGCCGGGGCGGGGCCACCTGGACCGTAAACGTATAGCGTTTCCTGTGCCAGAGCCGACTGGGATAGCGCAACCGCAGCGGAAAAAACGAGTGCATGAAAACTGTTGAAGAGCATGGATTTGAATGAGAGCATTTGAGATTCCTTAAATCCGGGAAGCCGGGGAGAAGTCTATTTGGACAAGGCGTCCGGCACTAAGTGACTATGGCTGTGGGAATAAAAACTGGCGGGGCTGCTTGCGTTAGAGCGGCAGCTTGCCTGATCAGTAAGCCACCAGTTTCGGATCGATTTGCCAGATTTCGTCGACGATCTTGCCGTCGCGGTAGGTCAGCACATAGCGCACCTTGATCGCGCTCTGTCCCTGGAACACGACATTGGCAGTGACGGTAGCGCCTTTCGGATTCGCGGACTCTTCCACCTTGTCGGCGCTGACTTTGAGGTTCGGGTTGCCTTTGGTGAATTTTCCCCAGACTTCGCGTACCTTGTCGGCACCGACATAGGTGCCGTCCAGCGGGCCGCCGACCCATTCCAGTACGGGCTGCGCCCCGTATTGCTGCATGATGGCAGACACATCGCCGGCAGCAATGGCGTTGAAGTGGGCCTTGGCGTCGTCTGCGGGCGCGGCCAGTGCGGACGAGGCAATGGCGAGACTGACGGCAGATGCGGACAGGATTTTTTTCAGCATGATGGGTGCTCCTTCTGTTGGGTGGGTCGACATGAGTGCTACCCTGACGTATACAGTCGCACGCTGCGTTTTATTCGCCTGTTCCAATATTGTTTTGAAATTCCGGAAACAGGAAAATTTCCGTTTATGGATGGAATAAACTGCCTTAACCGGCCGTATATGTAGAATAAATCAGCTGCTGTTGCGAACTATTTTTTGAAGTAGCGTTTGAGCCTATGCCGTTATTCAAACATCCGATCATCGACCATATCCCCAGCCTGCGCCGCTACGCCCGTGCGCTGACCGGAGGCCGTCCGGACGACGCCGATGACCTGGTACAGGACACGCTGGAACGCGCCTATGCCAAGTGGCACTTGTGGCGAATCGGCTCGGATCTGCGCCCCTGGCTGTTTTCCATCATGCATAACCTGTTCGTGAGCCAGGTGACGCAGCTTAAAAACCGCACATCGCATGTCACGCTCGACGATATGCCGGAGATCGCCACGCGCGCCACCCAGTCGGAGCGGCTGGAAGGGCTGGACATTGCGGCTGCCGTGACCCGGCTCTCTCCTGAATTGCGCGAAGTATTGTTGCTGGTGGCACTCGAAGATTTCAGCTATGCCCAGACCGCCAAGGCACTCGATATCCCGATTGGCACAGTGATGTCGCGTCTGGCGCGTGCGCGGCAACGGCTAATGGAATTCATGGATGGCTCAATATCTTATGAGCACAAAGTTGGATTAAAGGTAGTGAAATGAAGGCACATGTACAGCCTGTTACGCTGGATGATCTGATGGCTTATGTCGATGGGCAGCTGGATGCTCAGCGGTGCCCGCAAGTCGAGGCACTCATCGCATCCGATCCGCTTGTCGCTGAACGTGTCGCCGGGATGCGCGCGCAGCGTCAGGCGTTGCATGCCCATTACGACCCGGTATTGACCGAGCCCATACCGGTACGACTCCTCGCCCAGCCCCAGACCGGTTCCGCGTGGACCAGGGGAGCGAGCATTGCCGCATCGGCATTGATCGGACTGGCGCTAGGCAGTGCCGGTACCTGGCAATACCTGGGCCACGCTTCAGGTGGCTCAACAAATATGGCATTAAACGGAAGTCAGATGGATTTGCCGCGCTTTGTGCATCAGGCGGCGGTGGCCCATATTGCCTTTGTGCCGGATGTGCGCCGCCCGGTTGAAATCTATTCGGCCCAGGAACAGCAACTGGTGACCTGGTTGTCCAAGCGGCTGGGACGCCAACTCAAGGTCCCCGATCTGGCCAGCACTGGATTCAAGCTGGTAGGGGGTCGCCTGCTACCCGGCGAAGTCAATAAGCCGGCGGCGCAATTCATGTATGAAAACCCGGCGGGTCAGCGTATTACCTTGTATCTGCGCAACATGGCGCAACCCACGCCGGAAACCGCGTTCCGTTTTGCCGAGCAGGACGGCATCGCCACGTTTTATTGGGTTGATCTGGATTGGGGCTATGCGTTGTCAGGAGATTTGCCGCGCACCACTTTATTGAAAGTGGCTAACTCGGTGTATCAACAACTGGGTGGTTGAACATGGCTCATTGTCTGTTTACCTGCGCGGATCAGTTTTTTTGGGTACCAGAAAATGTCCGTCTACTTGAATTGCCTGTTTAGTAAGGCCTCGAAATCTTCGGCTGGCACCGGTATGGAAAACAGGTAGCCCTGGCCGTAGTCGCAACCCGCGGCTGCCAAAAGCTCGCGTTGCTCCGGGGTTTCCACACCTTCTGCAATCACCTTCAAGCCAAGTTTGTGCGCCATGGCGATCATGGCCTCGCACAGCACCATGCCATCGGAATCTGGAGCAAGATTGCGCACGAAGGATTGGTCAATCTTGATGTTGTCGATGTTGAACTTTTTGAGGTAACAGAGCGACGAGTAACCGGTGCCGAAATCGTCAAGGGAGACTTCCATGCCAGCTTCGTGGAATGCGCGCAATTTTTCAGTGACGCCGATACTGGCATCCAGCAATAGCCCCTCGGTAATTTCCACCACGATGCTTTGTCCCGGCAAGCCGAGAGTCTGCAAGTAATCTGGCCAATTGCGGGCATTGGCCATGTTGTGAATCTGTACTGGCGAAACATTGATGCTGATCTGGAATGCAGCATGGTGGGATAGACGCCAGCGTGCGGCCTGACGCGCTGCATCGCGGAATACCCAGTCGCCGATTTCGAGGATCATTTGGGTTTCCTCGGCTATTGGAATAAATTCCATGGGATGGATGAGGCCGCGCGTGGGATGCTGCCAGCGGATCAATGCTTCCGCCTTATGGGTGGTGCCGGTGGCCAGATCCACGATAGGCTGGTAAAACAGCCGGAACGAGTCGTTCAGAGCGCTCAATGCAGAGCGCAAATCGTTGGCCAGCCGCATCCGGGTCTGCACTGCTTCCTGCATGAACGGAGCATAGTAGCTGCAACGGTTGCGACCCTGATGCTTGGCCGCATACATGGCTTGATCGGCGTTCTTGAGTAGTTCGTCAAAGCTGGTAGCGTCTTGTGGATAGAACGTGATGCCGATGCTGGTCGACAGGTAGACCACTTGATCGCCCAGATGAAACGGTTCGGAAAGTTTTTGCAGGATGGTCAGGGCAATCCGCTCCACGCAATCAACATCGTTCAGTTCGCCCAGAATGACCGTGAACTCGTCTCCACCCAGGCGGGCCACGGTATCCGCTTCACGCACGCAGCTGATCAAACGCTGCGCCGCCGCCTTGAGCAAAAGGTCACCCACGTCGTGTCCAAGAGAGTCGTTTACTTCTTTGAAACGATCCAGATCGAGGACCATCAACGCCAGCGGCAGATTGGCGCGATATGCTTTTTTGATATCCTGCTCCAGACGATCCTGGAACATATGGCGATTGGCGAGCCCGGTCAGGGAATCGAAGTTGGCTTGCTGCCAGATCAATTCTGCGGTTTTTTTCTTTTCGGTGATGTCGCGTGCCACACCGATGAACATGTCGCCGGCATCCAGATTGACTTTGTTCAGGCTGATTTCAATCCATCTAGGGACAGTGCTTGCAGGTTGGATGAAACATTCAAAACGAACCGGCTGCCCCGTCAGCGCCACTCTAAAATGGCGTGAAAATAGCTGCCGGTTTTCTTCATTGCCAATGAAATCGGTGATCGGCCGACGGCGCCCATGCTCGGTCAGGCTTTCCTCGGATACGCCAAGCCAGGATTGGAGTAGGGGGTTGGCGACATGAAACTTCATCTCATCACACAGCACGAAAATGCCATCGTTCGCACTGTCGATGTAGGCTCGCAATAAGCTGCGGTAAAATTCGCTATCAGTCATCAGATGAAGTGGCGAATAGGATTAACGTCATTGCCTGTATTTTGGATCATTATGCAGATTCTATGCGATTTATGGATGCGTCTGCACTTTCGAATCAAACCGGAAAGCTGAAAATATGGCGGCAAGTTTCCATGAGTGACAGGAGGCCTCGATGCGGGAACATCATCACAGAATACTGCTGCCGGTTCTGATCGAGTTCAGTTAAGGCTGTCCAAAACGCCTGGTCAGGCATTTCGTTCGTTGGGAATCATTGCGTATGGATAGGCTCTGTGCTGGACAGGACGTCCGTGCAATGCCGTGGCAGTGTATAGCCATTGGCGGGGTCGTCTATCGCCGCAATGTTGATCACTGGCGCAATTGATTTGACCGAGCCGAACACCGTAGCGAAAGAAGCATCGGCTGCGTCCCGCCCGGTACCGAGCCTGACCAGACCCATCGGTGGTGAAATGCCGCTGGGATCAAAGGAATACCAGCGCTTACTGAGAAAAACTTCGACGAAGGCATGAAAATCGGTCGGCCCTAATTTTGGGTCTGCGCCATAATCGATTCCCGTGACGAAGCGTGCAGGGATATTCATCGCCCGGCACAACGCTATCATCAGATGGGCGAAGTCACGGCATATCCCCGCCTGCTCGATAAGGGTATCGGTTGCCGAGGTGTTGCTGTTCGAGCTTCCTGACAAAAATGACGTGCGCCGGCGCACCCAATCCTGTATCGCCTGCACCCGCGGATAGCCGGGTTGGAAATGCGCGAATTCCCAGGTTGCCAGCTTCCCCAGCCGGTCAGACTGGCAGTAGCGACTCGGGTAAATATACGGCAGTACCTCCGACGGCAGTTGCGAAATTGGTACTTCCGCAAGGTTTTCGGGCGACTCGAAATAATGGGCGATATCAACGGTCGCCTCGTAGCGTACGGTCAACGGGCCAGGGGCGGTTTGCAGTCGCATATAACGCGTGCCATAGGTCAGATCGGTATAGATCACCGGTGTTACAGGCTGGCTGAGATAAAGCTGCTCGTTGGCTACTGATTGATGGGCCGTTTGCGCAGCATGAATGTTAAAGATGAAATCGCTCGTGGATCCGGCGATTTCGTAGCCAAGTTCTATGTCGAATTTTAACCTGATCATGGCGACCCCGCATTATTATGAGGATGTATCTCCTGTATCAACTCGCCTCCCGCACGCCTTCTTCCAGCCCCGCCGCAAACGTTAATAACGCGACATTGTCGCGTGCGAAGAAGCCTTGAAAGTCGCCAAAACGTTGTACGTATTCGATAATCAGTGCGGAAAAATCCGACGCGGAAGAGAAGATTTGCTTGAGACCTTCCTCGCGTGAGCCGACGGTGTCGAGCAGAAAGCCTTTGCCCTGGGCAGTGATTGCTTCCACGACAAAATCAATATGCTCCTTGCCGTCATGCTGGCCATCTTTTACCGCAAGCGCCATGTGGTGCAGGCGTGGGCCATAGTTGCGCACGAAAGTTTCGGTGGGGCTGGGCAGTTTATCCAGGTGGTTGACGCAGTAGGGGTGATTGTTGGCGGTGAACACCTTGGCCGGGCTTGCGGATTCGGGTGCGCCGCGCACGTTTTTGGTGACGTTGGTGGAGGAGTTCTGATCCCCGATATCGTAGCTGCCCCAGTAGTAGTAGCTTGACAGCGCCAGGTATTCAAGCAAAGCGGCCTCGCGGTTCTGACTGTACACGCGGGTGGCAAGATGGTCGATAGGCAGAATGAGGTCTTTGATGCCGATCCGTTCCTGCATCTCCTTGCCGCGTTCGTAGGCCGCCTGCGCGCTGCCAAGGATGACGCATTCACCATGCTGATAGACGCGGATACCGTCCGCAGCTCGCTCCATATAGCCCACCATGTTCTGGGTATAGGGTGAGGGCTTGGACAGGCTCACATTGAGCGGCAAATCCAGTTCGGCGAGCTGGCCGATGGGAAAGAAGCGAAACTCACGCTCCTGTTGCTGTGCAACGACTTCGTGACGGTTGGACGTGAGCAGGATTTCGCCCAGATAACGGCTGTGCGGGCGCCGTGCACCCACCGGGTACAAGTCATTCAGGCTGCGGAAAATATCGCTGTAGCCCGGATCTTTTACCTCGCGCAACAGGATGTCTGGCGCATTCATATCGATGCGCAACACGTGTGTGAGATGTTTTGGGCTGTCCAGCGTGACCAGATAATGATAGGGCGTCATCAGCGCCAGCTCGGCGATGTATTCAAGCGCATTGCCCGGTTCTACGGTCATCATCAGCGCTTCGATGCCGCCGATCATTTCGGTCAGGCCACTGCGGTCGCGCGCTTCCAATAGACGTGGGAGGTATGCTTCAAAGAACGCGGAGTTTTGCTTGTCGCCAAAGCGCGGGCGGTGGCTTGAGTTGAGCATATCTGTTCCTGCGGCTACCTGGGTTGCCAGCGCAAATCCAGGGTCATGGGAAAGCGCGGATTGAGTGCTTCGGGTTTGATTACCATTGCCCCGGTGCTGTGGCCGTGATCCCAGAAACGCGCTCGGCGGCGCGCCTCAGCCTCATTGGCATTGACCGGAAAAGTGTCGTAGTTGCGCCCGCCGGGGTGGCTGACATGGTAGGTGCAACCGCCGATGGCACGGCCATTCCAGCTGTCCACCACATCGAATACCAAGGGCGCATGAATACCAATGGCGGGGTGCAATGCAGACGGCGGTGCCCACGCCTTGAAGCGTACTGCAGCAACGAATTCACCGGGCACGCCAGTCGGATGCAGCGGTAGCGGACGGCCATTGCACGCTACCTGATGGCGGCTGTCGGTCATGCCGCTCACCTTGACCTGCATCCGTTCTGCCGATGAGTCCACATAGCGTGCCATGCCGCCCGCGGCCATTTCTTCGCCCAGCACATGCCACGGCTCGATGGCCTGGCGCAGCTCCAGCTGTATACCCTCATAGGCCACGCTGCCGTAGCGTGGAAAGCGGAACTCGATGAACGGCGCAAACCAGGCGTCTTCGAATGCATAACCTGCTGCGCGCAGGTCGCGGCTGATGTCGCGCATGTCCTGCTCGATGAAATACGGCAGCATGAAGCGGTCATGCAGCGCAGTATCCCAGTACACCAGCTTGCCTTGATAAGGTGTTTTCCAGAACCGGGCTACAAGCGCCCGCAGCAATAGCGATTGCACCAGACTCATACGGTAATGGGGCGGCATCTCAAACGCGCGTAATTCCACCAGCCCCAGCCGCCCGGTAACAGAATCCGGCGCGTAAAGCTTGTCGATGCAGAATTCCGCGCGGTGCGTGTTGCCGGTCAGGTCAATCAATAAATTGCGCAACAGCCTGTCCACCAGCCAGGGCTGGTCGCTTTCTTTACCGGGAGTGAGCCTGGCATCCATTTGCTGGAACGCGATTTCCAGTTCGTACAGGTTGTCATCACGCGCTTCGTCCACTCGTGGCGCCTGGCTGGTGGGGCCGATGAACTGTCCGGAAAACAGGTAGGACATGGCCGGATGTTGCTGCCAGTAAGTAATCAGGCTTTTCAGCAGGTCCGGCCGACGCAGAAATGGGCTGTCTGCCGCTGTAGCGCCTCCCAGCGTGACGTGGTTGCCGCCGCCGGTACCGGTGTGGCGACCATCAAGCATGAATTTTTCGCTGCCCAGCCGGGTCTGGCGTGCATCCTCATACAGTGTCTGGGTACGTTCCATCAGCGTTGGCCAATCGGCAGCGGGGTGGATGTTGACCTCGATGACGCCCGGGTCGGGTGTGACTGACAGCGACAACAAACGCGGGTCGCGCGGAGGCGCGTAACCTTCCAGGCGAATGGGCTGGTTAAGTGCTTCAGCGCAGTGTTCCAACGCAGCGACCAAGGCTAGCCAGGATTCAATCGTGGTGGTGGGCGGCATGAAAACGTGCAACAGACCGTCGCGTACTTGCAGCGCCAGCGCCGTGTGGATGACTTCGCGCGCATTCGGGGATTCGTCGATGGCTGTGGCGGCGGTTGTCTTGGGAGCGGGTGGAGATTCCGGCAGCGGGACGTGCTCGGAAAATGGGTCGGGAGCCAACTCGACTTCAAAATCTTCTGGCGCCAGCCACGGCAGGCTATCTAGCGGCAGCCGGTAACCCAGCGCGGAATCGCCTGCCACCAGATACAGTCGATCCTGACGTAACGGCCAGCGGCTGGAACGCCATTGCGGCGCTACGGCGGTACCGGCTTTAAGCGGCAGCACGTAGCCGACAACCTCTGCCAGTCCGGCGCGTAGCTGTTTAGCGAGACGGTTACGCGCATCGGGTTGGGTGAGGTCAGCCGTGTGTGGGTCGAGGTTGGCAGGCAAGCGGCTTTCCATGTCCAGCGCCTGCCACGGGTCTTCATACGCCGGGATAATATAGCCTGGGTTGAGCCCAAGCCGCTGGGCAAGGTGGGTGGCGAAGTTTTTGAGTGCATCGAGGCTGATAGTTTTGCTGGCCTCGGCGACAAGTGCCGGCTTGTGCCAGAGTGGGGTGCCATCCGTGCGCCAATAGACCGTCAGAGCCCAGCGTGGCAGCGGTTCGCCCGGATACCATTTGCCTTGGCCGAAGTGCAGCACGCTGCCGGGAGCAAAGCGTGTTTGCAGGCGGCGCATCAGGGCGTTGGCAAGTGTCCATTTTTCTTCGCCCAGCGCGGCGATGTTCCATTCCGCGCCGTCCATGTTGTCGATCGAGACAAAGGTTGGCTCGCCCCCCTGGGTGAGGCGCACATCGCCTTTTTTCAATTCGGCGTCAATCTGCAGCCCGAGCGCGTTTGCCGCCTGCCACTGTGCGTCGGTGTAGGGTTTGGTCACGCGCGGGTCTTCGTGGATACGGGTGACCGTCATGCTCACGTCGAGCTGCGATTCGCAGATGCCGGTGAGGCCGTTGATGGGCGCTGCGGAGGCAGGTTGTGCGGTGGCGGCCAGTGGTATATGGCCTTCTCCGGCGAGCAGGCCCGAGGTGGCGTCCAGTCCGACCCAGCCGGCGCCAGGGATATAGGCTTCGCACCAGGCGTGCAGGTCGGTGAAATCGGCGCTGGGTCCGGCCGGGCCGTCGAGCGGTTTTTCATCGGCGGCAAGCTGAATCAGATAACCCGATACAAAGCGTGCGGCAATGCCCAGATGGCGTAACACTTGTACCAGCAGCCAGGCGCTGTCGCGACATGAGCCGGAACCTTTGGAGAGTGTTTCCTCGCAGGTTTGTACGCCTGCCTCCATGCGGATGAGATAGGAAACGCTGCGCTGTATGCGTTGATTCGCGTGGACCAGAAAATTGGTAATGCCCATCTCGGCAGGCAGGGCACGACGGAGTTCGTCTAGCCATTGCGCCAGAGCTGGGCCCGCAGCGTCAGTCTGCAGAAACGGCGTCAGTTCTGATTTAAGCTCGGCCGGGTACTGAAACGGGTAATGCTCTGCCCATGGCTCGACAAAAAAATCGAACGGATTGATTACCGTCATGTCCGCCACCAGGTCCACCGTCACTTCGAGTTCGCGTGTTGGCTCAGGGAAGGTGAGGCGGGCAACGAAATTACCGTAGGCGTCTTGCTGCCAGTGAATAAAGTGTTTGGCTGGCTGCACCTTAAGCGAATATGCCGAAATGGGAGTACGGTTATGCGCAGCAGGTTTAAGCCGGATTTCATGAGGAAACACCATGACCGGGCGATCGAAGCGGTAATGGCTGTGATGATGCAGAGCAACGCGTATGGTCATATCAGGGAGGCGGTAGGGAGAAGCTGTCGCGGGTGTCTGGCGCGATTTCCCAATCGGGGTCGGGGAGCGAAGCGAATACGCCGCGCAGGCCTTCGCTCCAGCGCTGGCTGATCTGGGAAAAATAGCTGTCGCTATCGGTGATGTGATGTACGCGATCCAGATTAAAGCTGTTGCGCGCATAGCATGCCAGGTCAATCGGCAGTCCTACCGAGATATTGCTGCGCATGGTCGAGTCAAACGATACCAGTACGCACTTGATGGCATCCATCAGGGGCGTTTCGGCATGAATGACGCGATCAATGATGGGTTTGCCGTATTTGGTTTCGCCGATCTGGAAGTAAGGGGTTTCGTCGGTGGCCTCGATAAAATTGCCCTCGTCGTACATCAGGAACAAGCGTGGCGGTTCGCCTCTTACTTGACCACCGATGATGAAATTGGCACCAGCCGCAACATTCCCTTCGAGCAGGAAGGGACCATCGCGTTCGCGTACCTCTCGCAGGCAGTCTCCCAGTAGCATGGCTACGTCAAACATGGATTGGGCATTCCACAAATTCTGCAATTCATTTCGCCGCCCCCGTTGCTCGAGCAAATTGATCGCGCTCTGGGTGATGGACAAATTACCCGAGCTGAGGATGACGATGACGCAGTCGCCGTTGTTGACGAAACTGCGCATTTTCTTGAATCTGGCGATTTGATCCACCCCCGCGTTGGTGCGGGAATCCGAAGCAAAAACCAGCCCGGCGTTGAGCTTGAGTGCGACACAGTAAGTCATGAAGGAAGCGGTGCTGTCATGGGGTATCTTTTACTGTACTTGAGCCATCTGGCGTATGGGAAACGGCGCAACTGATTCGTCGCGGCGCGCCAGATATGCGCTGCGAATTTCCTTCGCGAGGACATCGATCCGCCCGAGAAAGTCGGTCAGATACTCATGCAATCCTTCGGCGAAGATATTTTCAATGAGATTGAAATGCAGGGATGCATGTAGTTCGCCCGCGCAGCGGCGAGCTTCGCGTCCGGTCGAGCCGTTGATGATTTCCAGAGTGGAATCCACTTCGTTCAGGCAGGCGTGCAGCGAACGCGGCATGTCGGCGCGCAGTACCAATAGCTCGGCAACGCGTTGCGGTGAAATCACATCGCGGTATATTTTACGATATGCCTCAAGTGCACTGACCGAACGCAACAGCGCACCCCACTGGTAATAATCTGCTGCGCCGCCGACATCCTGCACGCTGGGCAGCAGAATGTGGTACTTGACGTCGAGAATGCGCGCGGTATTGTCCGCTCGCTCCAGAAAGGTGCCGAGGCGGATGAAGTTGAGAGCATCGTCTTTGAGAATGGTCCCCAGAGTCACCCCGCGAAACAGGTGTGAGCGTTCTTTCACCCAGTCGAAAAATGGTGTCAGACGATTGCCACTGAGGGTAGGTGACATGCGGTTGAGTTCCAGCCAGGTGGCGTTAATGATTTCCCACATTTCTCCGGTGATTGCACCGCGAACAGCGCGTGCGTTTTCCCGGGCCAGCATCAGACTGGTGTAGATGCTGGCCGGGTTGTCCGGATCCAGTGCGATAAAGCGTGTTACCGAAACCGATTCTGCCAATCCGCCATATTTGGCAGTATAGTCGGCGGCACAGCCAGAAATGTTGAGGGGGGCATACCACAAGTTGGCTTCTGCGCCAGCGGAATCGTCCGGGAGCAACGAGGTGCTATGCGTGACATCCAGTACGCGAGCGGTATTTTCGGCACGCTCGATGTAGCGCGCCATCCAGAACAGGTGATCTGCGGTTCGTGACAACATGGTTTAATCCTCCAATATCCAGGTATCCTTGGTGCCACCGCCCTGGGATGAGTTGACGACCAGCGATCCCTCGGTCAATGCCACACGGGTGAGCCCTCCCGGCACCAGACGGATTTCCTTGCCGGACAGTACGAATGGGCGCAAATCCACGTGGCGTGGGGCGATACCGGCCTCTACCAGGGTAGGGCAGGTGGATAGCGCCAAAGTTGGTTGGGCGATAAAGCTGGCAGGGCTGGCCAGAATCCGTTCGCGGTATGCAACAATTTCATCGGGAGTGCTGGTCGGACCGACCAGCATGCCGTAGCCTCCCGAGCCTTGTACTTCTTTCACTACGAGCTCGGGCAAGTGGGCGAGCACGTATTTGAGATCTTCCGGTTCGCTCAGACGCCAGGTGGGTACGTTGGACAGAATGGGTTTTTCTCCCAGATAAAATTCGATCATGGCCGGCACATACAGGTAAGTTGACTTGTCATCGGCCACGCCAGTGCCGACAGCGTTGGCCAGTACTACCCCTCCACCGCGGTAAGCACTCATCAGACCGGGAACGCCCAGCATCGAATCGGGGCGGAAAACCAGCGGATCGAGAAAATCATCATCCACACGTCGATAAATGACGTGTATTTGCTGCGGACCCTCGGTGGTATGCATGTAGACCTTGCCTGCATGGACAAACAAATCCTTGCCTTCCACCAGTTCCACCCCCATTTGACTGGCGAGGAAAGCGTGTTCGAAGTAGGCGCTGTTGTTGGCTCCAGGTGTCATCACAACAATTACTGGTTGATCCACATTGGGGGGAGCCGCCTCGATCAGGGTGTCGAGCAGCATTTGCGGATAGTGGTCGACCGGGGCGACGGTATGGCTGGCAAACAGATCGGGAAACAGCCGCATCATGGTATTGCGGTTTTCCAGCATGTATGACACGCCAGAAGGCGTGCGCAGATTGTCTTCCAGTACATAAAAGTCGTTTTCTGCCACACGCACCAGATCAATGCCGGCAATGTGTGCATAGACCTGATTAGGCAAATCGATACCTTGCATTTCCGGCTGATACTGGCTGTTTTTCAGTATCTGATGGGCGGGAATCAAACCTGCTTTGATGATTTCCTGGCCGTGATAAATATCGTGTAAAAAAGCGTTAAGTGCGCGCACCCGCTGCTTCAGGCCGCGCGCCAGGAGACCCCATTCGCTGGCACTGAATATGCGTGGAATAACGTCGAACGGAATCAGGCGTTCAGCGCCTGCGTCCTGCCCATAAACGGCAAAGGTAATTCCCAGTCGACGAAACAGCACCTCGGCTTCGCGTTGTTTCAGAGATAGGGCTTCCAGAGGCATGGAAAATAGCTGACCAGTTACATCCCTGTATTGATCGCGCACTTCGCCTTCCGGGGAGAGCATTTCGTTGAATGCGGGCGGTTTAGACAATATGGTTGTAGATTCATGCATAGTCGTACTCTGCTCAGGCCGTGGATGCTCACGGCATTTCTATAAATCACATTGTTCTCTCTTGGTAACGCAAGCAATATGCCAGCTCAAGAATTGTTTTAATTTATTGTTTTTTAATGTTTTTGTAAGTTATTTATGTGATGAAGAGGATAGGGCGCTCTCTTCAGGTGCAGGTACGGCGGGGCAAGCACAGGTCCGGTGCGCTGTCTAAACTTCGTTATTGAACGAGCATCGGTGCTGCGTAGGTGGGACAGTTATTACTCACAGGAGATTATTCTGCGTGGTGAAGCCGGGACGGAGAGAGGCCGATCGGGGAAATTGGCGCTATGGGAGTATTAACCAGCAGAGAGGAGATTGTTTGGCATTGGACATTTTTTATCGGCCAATCGTCGATCGGTGAAACTCATAATTTGATCAATGCCAACTTTGCATTTTCAGCGAAGGCTGCAAACTGTGCTGCCGGCAACGGCTTGCTGTAAAAATAGCCCTGTACCTCATCGCAGCCCTGTGCGCTCAAGAACTCGAGTTGCTCGGCTGTCTCGACGCCTTCAGCAATGGTTTGCAGGCCCAGGCTTTTTGCCATGCTGATAATCGCCGCAACAATGGCTTTGTCTTCAAGGTCGGTACTGATGTCGCGTACAAAAGACTGGTCGATCTTGAGTTTGTATACCTTGAATTTTTTCAGGTAGCTCAGTGACGAATAGCCCGTGCCGAAATCATCTATCGACATGCGGATGCCGCGTTCATGCAACTTGTTCATCATCGCGATCGCTCCCGGCGGATCCTGCATCGCTACGCCTTCTGTCAGTTCCAGCTCCAGATATTGCGCAGGTAATTGTGCTTCATTGAGAATGTTCGTCACCAGATCGGGCAAGCCTGGGTGACGGAACTGCACTGCCGACAGATTGACTGAAATGATCATGGGCTCCTGGCCGTTGTCTATCCACTGTTTTAGCTGTTGTACAGCGGTACGCAGCACCCATTCTCCAATGGTTAAAATCAATCCGCTATCTTCAGCAGCGGGGATGAATTCCTCCGGTGAGATCATGCCAAATTCCGGATGTTGCCAGCGTAGCAAGGCTTCTGCGCCGGTGATATGCGGATCTCGCATGGACACTTGCGGCTGGTAATAAACCTGGAGTTGGTCTCGTTCCAATGCGTGGCGCAACGCATTGATCAATTGCAGATTGCGGGTCGTGCGCGCCTGCATTTCTGCGGTAAAGAAACAATATCCATTGCGGCCATCCTGTTTGGCGCGATACATGGCCGTATCGGCGCTTTTAGACAGTGTTTCCAGATCCACACCATCATAAGGATAGAGGGCGATGCCGATCGATGCGGTTATGACCAGGTCATATAGATTTATCAGGTAGGGCTCGGAGATGGCATGCAGTAACTTCTGCGCCACTTGCGCTGCGCCTACCGCATCACAACCCGGCAACATCAGAATAAATTCGTCACCACCCATGCGGGATGCCGTATCTTCTTCACGCAGAACCGATTGCAAGCGTCTGGCGGCTTCGATCAAAAAAGCATCGCCAATACTGTGACCAAGCGTGTCATTGATATCCTTGAAACGGTCAAGATCAATGAACATCAGCGCCAAATATCCGTTACTGCGCTTCGCCAGACTCAGCGCATATTTGAGATGTTCGGCCAGCTGGATGCGGTTGGGCAGGCCGGTGAGCACATCGAAATTGGCCAGATACTGAATACGTTCCTCGGCGTACTTTCGTTCGGTGATATCTTCCTTGATGCCCAGGTAGTGAGTGATCTGTCCTGAGTCTTCACGCATAGGCGAAATGTACACAGACTCGATGTATTCGGTGCCGTCCTTGCGCTTATTGAAGAGCTCTCCTTGCCAGCTTTCCCCGCGATTCAGACAATCCCACATGCTGTCGTAGGTTGTGCGCGGCGTCTTGCCGGATTTCAACAGGCGCGGGTTTTTTCCGATGACCTCGTCGGAGCTGTACCCGGTCGTTTTGACAAAGGCCGTGTTGACGTACTCAATCCTTGCATCGAGGTCAGTGATAAGGATGACGTTGGGGCTTTGCTCGACTGTCTGCGACAGCTTGCGCAACTGATCCTGCTCCCGCCTGCGTTCAGCCTCGTTGTCGAAGCGATCCAGCGCAAAGCCGATATCCATCGCCATTTCAACCAAAAGATCCTGAGCCGCCTTATCGAATGCATTGACTGTATCGGAATACAGAATGAATGCGCCCACAGCGACGCCGTTTCGATGCAATGGCAGCGAAGCCATGGCACGCCAGCCGAATTTTGCACCACCATTACGCCAGGCGGCGGTAGCGGGGTCCTGGTGAAAGTCCTGACACCAGTAAGGTTTGTTTCCACGCATGGCAGTACCGGTCGGGCCAAGTCCGCTTGGTTTATTCGCATCCACCGAGACTTCGATCCCTTCCAGAAATTCAATGCCGATACCGAATGAAGCCACTGGTTTGATCAGTTTGCTTGCTTCATCCAGCATGCCGATCCACGCCATTTTCATGCCGCCGAAAACGACCGCGTCACGGCAGACTTGTGGCAACAACTCTGCCTCGCAGGCACAGCGCACGATGGCCTGGTTGCATTGACTCAGTGCGGCGTACAGCTGGGTTAATCGCAGCACCTGGGCCTCGGCAAGCTTGCGTTCGGTGATGTCGCGTATGATCCCAAGCAGGTTGCCATCAGGCATTGTGGTGGCAGTCACCTCCGCCGCAAAGGTGGAACCGTCCTTGCGGCGAAGCCGCCACTCGCGCAGGTAATGGTTTTCGGTTTTGATCGCCTGCAACGCGGGTTCGATATACTGAATCTCGGCCTGAAAAACGATATCCGAGGCGTGCAAACCAATTAATTCGTCGCGTGTATAGCCGAGCATTCGGCACATGCTCTCATTGGCGTCGAGATAGTAACTCTCAGGATCGGCGATGACGATACCGCTTGGCGTATACTCGAACAGCAAACGGTAACGAGCCTCGCTTTCCTGTAGCGCAACCTCCGCCCGCTTGCGTTCGGTAATGACATTGGCCGACGGGACGAGAAACTCGACCTTGCCGGTCTCGTCGCGCAGCGGATGCAGGGAGAAATCAATGATGATGAACTGATTTTCAGCTGCGCGTACCTGCACGTCATAGCGCGAACTTTCACCCAAAGCGGCGCGTTCGATGGCGGCGCGCAGCTGTTGCTGAACAGACTCGGAGTAAGACCACCAGTAGGTGTGTTCAAACGGCTTTCCCAGTACATCGGCGGGTTTTAACCCGCCTGCTGCCAGCGCCAATCGGTTGGCTTCGATCAATGTCCCGTCTGTTGTCATCAGGCCCAGGAATGTTTCCGGGCCAAGTCCGTCAATCAGTTTACGCAGCCGTTCTTTACCCGCCTTCAACGCAGTTTCTGTTCGATGGTGGATGATGGCGATGGCAGCAGTATGCGTGGCGGTGTCGATGAGCCGCAGATGCTCGGGTTGCGGCAGGCCGGGCTGGCGGTAATACATCGCGAAGGTGCCGAGTACGCGTTGCTGCTTGTCGAAAATCGGCGTGGACCAGCAGGCGTGCAATCCGTGGGGCAACGCCGCCGCCTTGTAAGCAGCCCAAAGCGGATCGGTGGCAATTTCCGCCACGAACACTGCTTGCTTGCGGTAGGCGGCTGTGCCGCACGATCCGGCGCATGGTCCGATCGGTTGCCCATCCACCGCCGCCACAAATTCCGCCGGCAGGCTCGGCGCTGCGCCATGCCGAACGTGAATACCGTCCGCGTCGAGCAGAAGTATGGAACCCAGCATTCCCGGTGATTGTGCCTCGATCAGCCGCACCAGTGCGGTCAGCGTATCCGGCAAAGGGGTTCCGGTGGCGATCATCTCCAGGATCTGCTTCTGCCCGTCAAGCAGGGTTTCCATGTGTTTGCGCCGGGTGATGTCATGTGCAATTCCGAGAATCTGGTTTACTTGTCCATGCTCATCCCGGGTAAATGGGGTTTCCCGACTATGCAGCCAGTGCCAAACACCCTGTTTATCCCGGATGCGGTATTCGATAGAGCGGATTTCTTCATTCGAGGCATCTTTCCATGCGGCATGCTTTGCGGAGATAGCGGGCAAGTCGTCAGGGTGGAAAAGTTGAAGCACTTCGCTGCCCATTGCCTGCGCCTCTTCATGCGTATAGCCGAAGGCAGTAAGCCAGTGCCGGTTGACATAGATATTTTTCTGTTCTGGCAGATCGAAAATATAGACCGTGCCCGGTTCAGTTTCCAGAATCCGCTCAAGCATGTGCGTTTTATCTTGAAGCCTGGACTCAAGTTTTTTGCGCCGGCTGATGTCGCGCACACTGGAAAGAATGGCTCGTTCACCCAGGTAAATGATGGGGGAGGAATAGATTTCCACCTGCAGTTCGTTACCGTTTTTGCACCGGTGTATCCACTCGAACTGTTCGGCAGAGTCCAGGGCTTTATGCAGCCGGGGCAAGATTTCATCCCTCAGTTGCGGGGCAGCCAGGTCAGAAACATTCATCTGCATCAACTCATCTGTACTGTAGCCATATCGTAAGGTCGCAGTCAGATTTGCATTGAGTATCTGGCCAGTGGAATCAACTATAAAAATCGCATCGGAAATCGCATCGAAGATCATGCGGAAATCAGCATTTTTATCAGGCGGGGTATTTTTTCCCATATTCGATTCCGTTGAGATTATCGTGAGACCCTGAATTACTATAGCAAATACGGATTTGATTTGATTTGATTGGCAAATTTTGGCTATCAATTCACGCTAGCATCAAGTTTGAAGATGCTATTCGCCAGGCCGAGGACGCAAGCAGGTGCACCTCGTTTGTAGATAAGATGCGGGCGGGAATGAAGTGTGCTGCAATCTTGCCGTTGCGCTTGCGAATTGAAGGGGTGCCAACCAATAACAGTGCGTCGATAACCAATGCGGCAGTGGGTTCGCTGACTTACGCCTGCCAAACCCCATAGCCGGCCTCACGCAGGCCGATCGCCAACTCCACTTCCATGTCGCGAGCCCCCTCATAGGGCATCGGGTTGTAAACTTCGTAGAGATCCGGCAACAGGCGCAAGCCGAATTGTTTGACGTATCGATTGGACTGGATACCTGCCTTATGTTTGTCGAAGCGCACGTCGGGGTCCAATCCGGTCATGCCGACATAAACGCAGGGTTTGCCCGTGACATAACCGGGGTTGGATTTTTTGAAGCGGCCTTCGTAAAGAACGTCTTTCGACAGTTCGATCACATAGACGTGGTAGTGGTTACGGCGCCCCATGGTTGGGGGTCAGAGGACTTGTTTCACAGGCTCTGTTACAAGACCGGCGGGTGATCGCCGGTCTTTATGGTGATTACTTCTTGCTGCCGTTCACCGCTGCTTTCAGTGTGGCACCCGCCTTGAAGGCAGGCGCTTTCGATGCCTTGATCTTGAGCTCGGCGCCGGTAGCAGGATTGCGGCCGGTACGCGCTGCACGCTTGCGGACTTCAAATGTACCAAAGCCGACCAAGGCAACATTGTCGCCTTTCTTCAGCGTGGCAGTGACGATTTCGATCAGCGCAGCAATGTTACGGTCAGCGTCAGCCTTGGTGCTGCCAGTCTTGCCTGCCAAAGCGTCAATCAGTTCTTTACGGTTCATTTTGATAGCTCCCGGTTGTTGTGGTGAAAGTACCGGCATGGATTGTTGTTGAAATTTGGTTTACTTGCAAGGGTTAGCTGCGCGCCTGCCTCGTGCCAAAGGGGCGCTTCAGTTTGCGCTGCCCCACAACGATGACATCCTATGTTGGCTACCGTACAGTGTTTGAGGTGAGGCAGGAGTATTTTAAATTCTGGTCGACGCCGGATGCGACGCGACTGACAAACTATTTACCAGGAGACTGTCATGACTAAGCAAACCAAAGATCAGCATCAGAAACCGGGACAGACTCATCCTTCTCCTTTAGAAGAAGTGAACAAGCAAAAACAGAAGGCGGAAGAACGCGAGGTAGCTGGCCGGCATAAAAATGACGGTCAAAAAGATCACAAAGGCGCCCGTTAATGAGGACGTAACCACCGAAAAAAGGTGGCCAATATCCTTTTTTGTCAGCCATGACACGGTCACACTGATCGCTCATGCGGCGCCAGGCGGTTGAACATCCGTTCGGGACGGATGGGCGCAACGCATTCCACCATAGTAGATGCTTCCAGGTTCGCAGACTTCAAGCAGTGGCGGATCAACTGTTTTAATAAAAGGATGGATCATGAAAAAACTACTGCTGATCTTGAGCTTAATGGTGATTGGTCTGAGCGGTTGCTATGTTGTGCCTTACGGAGGCCATGATGATGGCTATCGGAGAGGACATGATCATCGTGATGATGGTGATCATCAGCGAGGTCGCGATGACCATGATGGTGGGTGGGGTGGAGAACATGGCGACTGAGATGGCTGTCATTGGGTAGCTGCCGCATCTAGAGCCAAGGTCTATCTTCGACAGGGTTTGAACAATTCGAAATGATGTCGTCTGAATGGCTGCTTCGAGAAGCGACGGACACATCCGACAGGCTCAAATCCGAATAGCAGAAATAACGACGCGAGACTTCGCATGATTCTCGAATAACTACCCCATGCCGAGATTGACGCTCCGACAGCAGCCTCCATCAACACAAGTCGAAGTAGACTACGGCGTAGACACATCTGCACGGGTGATGTTGATCGAGAATGGTGACCGGCTACCCACTATAAAATCGGGGGTATCCGCGATTTTGTGTAAACGGGAAATCGTTTAAAGCTGCGGCATGCGCTCATCGAACATGATCGTGAACCGATTTAACGCGGCCT
>NZ_BGOW01000012.1 GCF_003851125.1 Sulfuriferula multivorans
CGATGATAGTGTGGATTACCCATGTGAAAGTAGGTCATCGTCAGACTTCTATACCAAAAAACCCTCAGGTGAAAACCTGAGGGTTTTTTACTTTAAGGCAATGCAATCTACCGGATTTAAAACTCAACTGTTTGCTTCGCAGATGCGCGCAGTTCGCAGCTGGAATCATACGGGCGTAGAATTAACGCGATGGCGTTTTGGTGCTAACGGGGGGTAGATGATGCGTACATATTGGTAGGGGCTGCGTTGGCATTCTGGCTGGCCGCCTGTGGTCAGCAGAAGCCATCGCAGCCACCGTTGCCGAAGACACCAAGCGATTCGCGCTTATTCGATATGCAGCGAGATGAATTGCAGCGTGCAAAAGCAGTGGAGCAAACCGTGCAGCAGCAAAGCCAGGCGCAACAACACGCAATAGATCAGCAGAGTCAATGAAGAGTGTTTAACCCTCCTGCGTGGCGATTGCTGAAGTCTTTGTCTCCAGAAGTAGGCGACGAAGCACTTCTCCGGCGAGCATCAGACCGAATAGTGCCGGCATGTAGCTGATGGTGCCGTTGATAGCACGCGGACGGCCAGGACCATCTACTGGTTGTGGTGGCAATGGCGCGCTGGGCGCTTCATCGGAAAATACCGTTAAGATCCCATTTTTGATGCCGTGCCGCTGCAGTCGCTTACGCATGATGCGAGCCAATGGGCACATCTCGGTCTTGCTGATATCCGCAAGCCTGATTCTGGAAGGGTCGAGACGGTTTCCTG
Source organism: Sulfuriferula multivorans (assembly GCF_003851125.1). Taxonomy (GTDB): domain Bacteria; phylum Pseudomonadota; class Gammaproteobacteria; order Burkholderiales; family Sulfuriferulaceae; genus Sulfuriferula; species Sulfuriferula multivorans. The sequence goes on from NZ_BGOW01000012.1 coordinate 754, forward strand.
CTCCCATGCTGGAAGCAACGAGCAAGCCGCGTTGCAAGCTACTCTGCACCAAGGCCACTTTGCAATTAAGCGAGTCGATGCAGTCAATCACATAATCAACCTCCTGCGGCACGTATGCGCTGACGTTTTCCGGCGTCAGAAATACCCGGTGGATGACCACTTGGCAGGCCGGATTGATATCCATGATGCGCGACTGCATTAATTCCGCCTTGGATTGCCCCACCGCGGAAAGCAGCGCAGGTAATTGGCGGTTGATATTGCTGGTGGCGACCACATCATGATCCACCAGTGTGAGCTTGCCCACGCCTGCGCGTGCCAGCGCTTCCACGCAATAAGATCCGACGCCGCCCAGCCCTGCGACAAAGATGTGTTTGCCGGCAAGCAGTTGCAGGCCGGCGTCGCCAAGCAGGATGTGGGTGCGTTCGAATTGTGGCAATGCGGTCATTTACTCACCTGTGTATCGATGGCCGTAGCCGTGTCATTGCGTTGATATATCCGTTTGATGATGAACGGCGGCACCACGGTGGTCAATGCGATCACAATCAGCAGCGCCGCATAGACTTGCGCATCCAGAATGCCATTGGCAAAACCGATCTGGGCGAAAATAAGACCCACTTCACCGCGCGGGATCATGGACAGGCCAATAACCGCCTGCTGCAGACGTGGTTCCTTGATCAGAAAGCCGGAAACCAGCTTGCCGGCAACGGCGACCACCAGCAGCGCGACAGACAGACCCCAGACGAAGGCCGACGACCAGTCCACCTGTTTGAGGTTGAGCGAGATGCCGACCATCACAAAGAACAGCGGCGTGAAGGTATGGATCAACGGCCGCATCTGGCTCTCCAGGCGATGAGACAGCTCCGGGCTGGGAGCGAAAATCCGGTTCAGGTAAGCGGAGAACGGGATGCGCAGCCGTTCGGTCAGGGTGACGCGGAAGTGTTGCCCCATGGCGATACCGGCTGCGAATCCACCCATGATCTCGGGCGCGCCAATGGCATGCGCCAGATAGCTGAACAGCATGATCAGGCTCAACGCCATGGTCAGCAATAGTCCCGGCGAACTGCTGCGGCGATCGAAATGGCCGATGATGAAAGCCATAAGTTTGGCCGCGAACGGGGACAGCAGCATGAACAGGACGATGTAAGCGCCGACCTTGCCGGTCGCCGCCAGTGACATTTCTCCGGATACCGCAAACTGGTAGAGGAAAGCGAGCAGGATGACACCGACGATGTCATCCAGTACCGCAGCGCCAATGACGATTTGCGCTTCATCACTGTTGCGGCGGCCTAGATCGGTCAGCACGCGCACGGTGATGCCGATACTGGTGGCGGTCAGGGTGCCGCCGATGAACAGGCTGGCCAGCAAAGACATGCCAAACATTGCGTGGCTGACCAGGTAACCGAACCCGAACGGAAATACCACGCCGGCGATAGCCACGACGATGGGTTTGGAGCCAGCCTTGGCGAGGCGGAACACGTCGGTATCCATACCCACTTCGAACAGCAGCAGGATAATGCCGATCTCCGCCAGCAGCTTCATGGTGGCGTCCGGGCTGACCAGTCCGAGCAAGGACGGGCCGATGATGAGGCCGGCGGCGAGTTCGCCGATTACTGCCGGAACACCGATGCGTATCGCCAGCTCGGATAAGAACCGTGCGGCCAGCAATAAAACAGCGAGGGTGAGAAAGAAATTATGTGCTTCCATGTTGAGAAATCGTTTCCAGTTGAAGGGACAAGACGGCGCAGGCGTTTTTGGAAGTGATATGCATGACCATATCCGGCGTGATGCCGCGCAGCTCGGCTAGTACAGCGGCAATGCGCGGGAGTTGCTCAGGGCCATTGCGTTTCGAGTGTAGCCAGGCTGGCGCCATATCCGGCGCGTCGGTTTCCAGCACGAGAGCTTCCGGCGGCAACTCGGCGGCAAGACGACGCAAATTCGAGGCCCGAGTATAAGTCATCGCGCCTCCGAAGCCCAGTTTGAACCCTTGCCGGATGAACGCTTCGGCTTGCTGACGACTACCGCTGAAGGCGTGAGCGATGCCGCGCCGGATACCGAAGCGACGCAATTGTTTCAATACCTGATCGTTGGCGCGACGGCTATGGAGTAATACCGGCAGGTCGAAATCACGGGCGATTTTAAGCTGTTCGGTGAAGAAGTATTCCTGCGTCGCCGCGTCCAGATCCGGCACGAAAAAATCCAGCCCGATTTCGCCTATTGCCACGGGGCGCTGCCGCTCAATGGCGGCGCGCAACAAGATGAGATGTTCCGGCAGATGTGCGTGGATGTACATCGGATGCAGCCCCAGCGCCGGCACGCAGCCGGGATAGCGCTGGCAGGCAGCCAGTACGGCGCTGAAGTTGGTGTACTGCACTGCGGGAACAACAATGGTTTTAACGCCTGCCGACCAGGCCTGAGCTGCCACCGTGTCGCGGTCGGTGTCGAATTCGGCGGCGTCCAGATGGCAGTGGGTATCGATGATATTCATGGTGACGCCTTCCTGTTGGATGCACGGTCCATCTAGGCAGAACCAACCGGTGGGTGTCGAGGCTGGTCTTCTCGTGCATTCTGGTACAACCAGCCTTGCCGTATCGCCCATTTTTCCAGTTCCACCCCCCAGAACACAATGGTGGAGAGGGCGAGGCAGAGCACGAGTTCGGCTGCACTGAGTGGCTGGGTCTTGAATATGCTATTGAGCACGGGGACATAAAGGGTGGCCATTTGCAGCAGGAAAGTCAGGGCGACTGCGGCGAGCAGCAGACGGTTCGAGAACACGCCGATGGAAAACAGGGAGGCCCGCTCCGCACGGATGGCGAGCACGTGGCCGAGTTGCGACAGGGTGAGCACGGTGAACACCATGCTTTGCCAGTGGGCTGAGCCGGTGTAATAGGCCCAGGCCTGGGTCAGCAGTGATACAGCGCCTATCAGCAGGCCTACCCACAGGATATGCTGCCACATGCCGTGGGCGAAAATGCTCTCGGCGGGAGGGCGTGGCGGGCGTTGCATAATGCCGTGCTCTGCGGGTTCCCTGGCCAGGGCGAGGCCGGGCAGGCCGTCGGTGACCAGATTGATCCATAAAATGTGAATGGGCAGCAGCGGGATCGGCAGGCCCAGGAATGGGGCGAGGAAGATCACCCAGATCTCGCCGGAATTGCCGGTCATGGCGTATTTGATGAACTTGCGGATGTTGTCGAAGATGCGCCGCCCTTCCCGGACCGCGTGGACGATGGTGGCGAAATTATCGTCCAGCAGCACCATATGTGCTGCCTCACGCGCCACGTCGGTGCCGCCGCGGCCCATGGCCACGCCGATGTCGGCGCGCCGCAGCGCCGGCGCGTCGTTCACCCCGTCCCCGGTCATGGCAACGAATTCGCCATGGGCCTGCAAGGCTTGCACAATGCGGATTTTCTGCGCCGGATCGACACGGGCATAGACCCGTATCTCCCGCACTTTTTGCGCGAATGCGGCGTCGGTAAGCGCGGCGAGCTCAACGCCGGTCATGACCGCCGCGCCGTCTTCGATGATCGCCAGACGTTGGGCAATGGCGCGAGCGGTGGCGGGGTGGTCGCCGGTGATCATCACCGGCGTGATGCCCGCCGACTTGCATTCCGCCACCGCCTGTTTCGCTTCGCGCCGGGGCGGATCCATCAGCCCGGTGAAGCCGAGAAAAACCAGTTCCTGCTCCACGCCTTCAAGCGTTTCCGGCAACGCAGCGAAGCGGCGGCAGGCCACAGCCAGCACGCGTAGCCCTTCCGACGCCATCGCGTCGGCGATGGCTAATAGTGTTGCGGACTGCAGCAATACTTCACCGGCGCCGGTCAGTTGTTTGGTACAGCGCGCCAGCAGCGCCTCCGGCGCGCCCTTGCAGTAAGCGGTCACACCGTCGCCGTCGCGATGCAGCGTAGTCATCAGCTTGCGCTCGGAATCGAAAGGCAGCTCGGCCACGCGCGGTAGCTGCCACTCCAGTTCGGCCTTGATCGCGCCAGCGCACTCGGCTGCTTCCAGCAGCGCTACTTCGGTGGGGTCGCCGCTGGGGTGGCCAGCCTTGGTGTAGCCGGCGTCGTTGCACAGCGCCAGTGCCCGATAGAGCCGGGTCCAGGGTTGTGTGGGTTCGCTTGGCGGCGGTTGGTGCACCCCGTCGGCGTAAAATGCCTCGGCGTGCATACGATTCTGGGTGAGGGTGCCGGTTTTGTCGGAGCAGATGATGGTGATGGAACCCAGGGTTTCCACCGCCGGCAGGCGTCGGATCAATGCGTGTTGCTTCACCATGCGGTAGGCCCCCAGGGCGAGCGAAATGGTCACCACCGCCGGCAGGGCTTCGGGAATGGCGGCCACCGCAAGACTCACGGCGGTCAGGAACATCAGTACTGCCGCTTCGCCGCGCAGGATGCCGGCGACGAAAATGATCGCGCAGATAGCCAGTACCGCCACGGCAAGCCGGCTGCCGAAGCGCGCCAGACGTTTTTGCAGCGGGGTTTTTACTTCCTCCGCGCCGGCCAGCAGCGTGGCGATTTTCCCCAGTTCGGTGGCGAGCCCGGTGGCCACCACTATCCCTGCGCCGCGTCCGTAAGACACCACTGTGCCCTTGTACGCCATGTTGTACCGGTCGGGGAGTGGCAGTTCGCGTCCAGGCAACGGTTCGGCGGTTTTCTCCACGGCGTGGGATTCGCCGGTGAGTGCCGCCTCCATCATCTTGAGCCGCGCCGCTTCCAGCAGGCGCAGGTCCGCCGGTACCAGGTTGCCCGCTTCCAGCAGCACGAGATCGCCCGGTACCAGTGCTTCGGTGGGAATTTCCAGCACCCGCCCGTTGCGCCGTACCCGGGTTGTCGCCGCGGCCAGTTTTTTCAATGCCGCCATGGCTTTTTCCGCACGGTATTCCTGGATGAAGCCGATGACCGCGTTGAGCAGGATGATGACCGCGATGGCGATGGTGTCCTCGGGATCGCCGATCACGCCGGTAATTGCGGCGGCGGCGAGCAGCACCAGGATCATGAAGTCCGCGAACTGGTCGAGGAAGATACGCCATGCCGGGCGCCTTTTGGCTTCGGGCAACGCGTTTGGGCCATGGCGTTGCAGGCGGGCACCCGCTTCGGCAGCGGTGAGGCCGCGCACAAAATCGACATCCAGCGCACGCGCTGCTTCCTCGACGGAAAGGGCGTGCCAGAGGGGAATAGTCTGTGCGGTGGATTGAGCGCTATTCGCCATGGATAAATATCACGTAGGAGTTTAAAAGATAGACGCTGAACAAAAACAGGCTCACCCAGCCAACTCTTTTGAATAGCCGCTCAGCCGGGCGATAGAGCAGGCCGACAATGGCGGCACCGGTCATGGTGATGGCGGACAGGGCGGTGGCCAGGTGCATGGGTGAAACATGGGCGAGGATCGGCCCGTCCGTAAACAGCACATCATCCACCGCGATCAGCAGCAGATTGAACAGGTTGCTGCCGAGCAGGTTGGCCACCGCCATATCCAGCGCGCCGATACGCACAGCGCTGATGGTCACTACCATTTCCGGCACGGTAGTAGCGAGTGCCACCAGCAAGGTGCCGACGAAGGATTGCCCCCAGCCCATTTGGGCCGCGATGTCGCGCCCAAGGAACGGCAACCACAGGCCCATCACCACCACTACCGCGGCCGCTGCGGCGTAGCGCAGCGCCGCCTGGCGCAGCGTGATGTGCGGGTAACGTTCGGCGCGCTCTTCCATATATTCGGCCATTTGCCTTTGTTCGTAGCGGTATACGGTGCGCATCGCCGACAGGTAAATCAGCACGATGATGGGTGAATACAGCCCCACGTGCCCGAGTGCCGGCGCTTTGCCGCCCAGCAACAGGCTGAAGCTGACAAAGCCGAGCAGCACCACGCCAAAGCCGGCTGACAGGATATGCCCCTGGCTGGCGCGGGTATACACCGATTCGCCCCGGTACAGGAAATCCACCACCACCAGAAAAGCCAGGTTGAACACGCAACTGCCCAGCACGTTGCCGATGGCGATGTTGGGCGCATCAGCCACGGTGACCGCGCTGATGCCGGTGATGAGTTCCGGCAGGGAGGTGACCGAAGCCATCAGTACCAGGCCGACCCAGGTACCGCCCATTCCGGTCTTGTCGGCGATGATGTCACCGTAGCGTGACAGTTTGGTACCGGCAAAGCCAATCAGCGCCATGCACAGAATGAATTGCAGCCAGATCATGCGGGCGTTTCCAGCGCGACCAGCTGTTGCAGCAATTTGCGCACGGGAGTGGGAATTGCGGCGTTGAGCGCAGCGCGCGGCGCCAGCCATAATTGCCCGGTTTGCTCGGCGCGGGGGAGCAAGCGGGTGACGTCGAGCAACTGGGGTGCGATGCGCAGGCGGAAATGGGTGAAGCTGTGTTTGAGTTCGGGCAAGCTTCCCGCGGCGGTCGTTTCCATGCCGAAGCGGGTACGGCAATGCGTCGCGATATCGGTATCCATATCCGCTTCCGGCAGGCTCCACAGCCCGCCCCAGATGCCGCTGGGTGGGCGCTTTTCCAGCAGAATTTCGCCTGCATGGCGCAGGATGAGCATGTGGGTGGCCTTTTGCGGTGTGGTTTTCCTGGAGCGTGGCGTGGGCAAACAAGCCACCTGATTCGAAGCGCGTGCTACGCAACTGGTGCTGACCGGGCAATGGTCACACGCAGTGCGGGAACGTGTGCATACCGTGGCACCCAGATCCATGAGCGCCTGGGTATAGGTCGCCACGTTGTGGGCGGGCAGCAAGGATTCGGCCAGTTGCCACAAGCTGGTTTCCACTTTTTTTTCTCCGGGATAACCGGTGATGCCGAAATGGCGTGTCAGGACACGCTTTACATTGCCGTCGAGAATGGCGCTGCGCGCGCCGAAAGCAAAAACAGCGATTGCGCTTGCAGTGGAGCGTCCGATTCCCGGCAAGGCGACGATATCCTCGATCCGCGCGGGAAATGCACCGCCATGCCGCTCGCACACCCGCTGCGCTGCACCATGCAGGTTACGTCCGCGCGAGTAATAGCCGAGTCCGCTCCATAGCTCGAGCACTTCATCCTGGGAGGCTTCGGCGAGCCGAGTCAAGTCGGGGAAACGTTCCAGAAAACGCAGGTAATACGGAATCACTGTGTTGACCTGGGTCTGCTGCAACATGATTTCTGACAGCCAGATGCGATAGGCGTCGTGAGTGTTCTGCCAGGGCAAGTGATGGCGGCCGTGAATTTGTTGCCAATGGATCAGGTGCTGAGCGAAGTCGGACATGACATGGTGATCGGTTATTCGTTGAAAGTGTAGTGAGTGCAGGCAGGCGTTACAAGCAGTGCTTTCGGGATCCGGTTCCGGTTTCATTTCCTGTTTGTGTCCAACCGCACATACCGCGAGACCGTCTATCGATACCATTGCTGAATAGGAGCATTTCAAATTGCCAATTAAATTCTCAGCCTTAAGTGTTTCCATGCAAATTCCTGAAACTCCCTCATTTTCAATCCATGGTCATTTTGACACCCACAAGAAAAAAATGTGGGTAGGCCTGGATGCCGGCTATACGAGGGATAAACGCTAAATCCAATCAGAAATTCATGGCATTAAATGTTTTCGGACTATGTATTAGTCAAATTGTCCTATATGGTTAAAAGGAACTCATCCAACGAGGGTGTGCCAATGTCGTTACTAGCAAATCATGCTGAAGCAGTATTTCTGCCCACCGCTGCACTGACAGATCATGACATCTATCTGTTTAAACAAGGCAGCCATTTTCGCTTGTATGAAAAACTGGGCTCGCACGCGATGGCCGTGGATGGCGTACCCGGTATCTGGTTCGCGGTTTGGGCGCCCAATGCATCTGCGGTCTCGGTGATCGGTGAATTCAACCAATGGGATGCCAGCCTGAATGCGCTGCGTCTGCGCAATGACGGGTCGGGTATTTGGGAAGGCTTCATTGCCGATGTCAGGAACGGAGCAAGTTATAAATACCGTATTGTTTCCGCCGACGGGAACATGGCTGACAAGGGCGATCCCTTCGCGCCGTACTGGGAAGCGCCACCGTTAACGGCTTCGCGCGTGTGGAATCTGGATTATGCGTGGGGTGATGCAGCATGGATGGCGCAGCGCGGTGAAAAAAACCGGCTGGATGCAGCTACAACCATCTACGAAATACATCTGGGCTCCTGGCGCAGGGTGCCGGAAGAGGGCGACCGTTCCCTCACCTATCGTGAAATGGCAGAGTGGTTGCCGAATTATGTCGCTGACATGAATTTTACCCATGTCGAATTCATGCCGGTGACAGAGCATCCTTTCTATGGCTCATGGGGCTATCAGACCACGGGTTATTTCGCGCCCACTGCGCGTTATGGTACGCCGCAGGATTTCATGTTTCTGGTGGATGCTCTGCACCAGCAGGGCATTGGCGTCATTCTCGACTGGGTGCCTTCGCATTTTCCCGATGATGCGCACGGTCTCGGGCATTTCGACGGAACATTTCTGTTCGAACATGCCGATCCGCGTCAGGGTTATCACCCGGACTGGCATAGTTCGATTTTCAATTACGGCAGGCATGAGGTGCGTGCATTTCTGGCCAGCAGCGCCCTGTTCTGGCTGGATAAATATCATATCGACGGCCTGCGTGTGGACGCCGTGGCATCGATGCTCTACCTGGACTATGGCCGCAAGGAGGGTGAATGGATTCCCAATCGTTATGGCGGCCGCGAAAATCTGGACGCGGTCACTTTTTTACGCGATCTGAATGCAGCGGTCTACCGCGATTATCCTGATACGCAGACATTCGCTGAAGAATCCACTGCCTGGCCCATGGTGTCGCGTCCCACCTATACCGGTGGTTTGGGGTTCGGGATGAAATGGAATATGGGCTGGATGCACGACACGCTGGCCTATTTTTCCCAGGATCCGATCCACCGCAAATACCATCACGCGCAGCTTATTTTCAGCATCTGGTATGCCTTCTCGGAAAACTTCGTGCTGCCTTTTTCACACGATGAGGTGGTGCACGGCAAGGGTTCGCTCATCGGAAAAATGCCCGGCGACGAATGGCAGCAGTTCGCCAATTTGCGCGCGTTGTATGGCTATATGTGGGGACATCCTGGCAAAAAGTTGCTGTTCATGGGTTGCGAGTTCGGGCAGAAGCGCGAATGGCAGCATGAGGAAAGCCTGGAATGGTCGGTGCTGCAGTATCCGCATCACGCCGGGTTACAGCGCTGGGTCGAGGATCTCAATCGCTTCTATCGAAGTGAACCGGCACTGTATCAGCAGGATTTCAGCCCGGACGGCTTTCAATGGATGGATTGCAACGACGGGGAAAATAGCGTGTTGAGCTTTGTGCGCCACGCAAACAACCCGGAAGACATGTTATTGGTGGTATGCAATTTTACCCCCGTCGTGCGCGAAAACTATCAGATTGGTGTACCCGTCGGCGGTTACTGGCAAGAGGTGCTCAACAGTGATGCCGAGCTATATGGCGGCAGCGGCGTGGGCAACTTCGGCGGCAGGGAGGCAGCGCCGGTGGCTGCGGGTGATATGTACCATTCGCTCACCTTGCGTCTTCCGCCTCTTGGCGTGCTGTACTTCAAGCAGGGGGGCAATGCGTGAAAAGCCTGGCCAAACTGGATGGCAGGCAGCGCGTGGTCATCGAAAACGTGCAACCGGAAATCGATGCCGGACGCTTCCCCATCAAACGCGTTATTGGCCAGACAGTAGAAGTCGAGGCAGACGCCTTCACCGACGGACACGATGCACTGAGATGCGTGTTGCGTTACCGGCACGAAGCGGAAACCGACTCGCACGAAATTTCCATGGAGCCGCTCGGCAGTGACCGCTGGGGCGCTTCATTTCCGATTACCGGGCTGGGTTTGTATTTCTACAGCGTTACCGCCTGGGTCGATCATTTCCTTTCCTGGCAACATGAATTGGTGCGTCGTCAGGATGCTCAGGATATCGCGGTGGCGCTTCAGGTCGGTGCAAAGCTGATTGGCGAGGCAGCGCAACGTGCGACCGGCGAGGATCAGACGCAACTGCATCGCTATGCGGGAGAGATGGAGGCAGCCAATCCGGATGCAGGCAAACTGCTGGCGCTGACTGAAAGCTTGGCAAGCCTGATGGCACATTATCCGGAGCGTAGTCTGGCCACGCATTACCCCCTTGAATTGCCGGTTCGGGCGGAGCGTGTCAAAGCGCTTTACAGCACGTGGTATGAGTTATTTCCACGCTCATGCCTGGGCGCCGGCATGCGTCACGGTACTTTTGCGGAATGCGAAAAACGATTGCCTGACGTGGCCGCGATGGGGTTCGACGTGGTGTACCTGCCGCCCATTCATCCTATTGGCCTGACCAAGCGCAAAGGCCCGAATAATACGCTGCAGGCAGACCCGGCAGATCCGGGCAGTCCGTGGGCGATCGGTGCGGCCGATGGCGGACATAAAGCGGTTCATGCGCAATTGGGCACCCTGGACGATTTTCGCAGCCTGGTGAGCACAGCGCGTGAGCTGGGTATCGACATTGCGCTGGATATCGCCTTCCAGTGCTCGCCCGACCATCCCTATGTGCATGAACATCCGGAATGGTTTCGCCACCGGCCGGACGGCAGCATTCAATATGCCGAGAATCCGCCCAAGAAATATGAGGATATTTATCCGTTCAATTTCGAAACCGTTGCCTGGACCGGGTTATGGCAGGAATTGCTGGATGTGTTCCGGTTCTGGATCAGTCAGGGAGTGAGCATATTCCGGGTCGACAATCCGCACACCAAGCCGTTTCCGTTTTGGGAATGGCTGATTGGCGAGGTGCAGCGCGATCATCCTGAAACAATTTTTCTGGCAGAAGCGTTTACCCGTCCGAAAATGATTTATCGCCTTGCCAAACTCGGCTTCAGTCAGTCCTATAACTATTTCCCGTGGCGCAACACGAAAAGCGAAATCGAGACCTATTTCAGCGAACTTACCCGCACTGAAGTGCGCGAATATTTCCGCCCCAACCTGTGGCCGAATACGCCCGATATCCTTCCCGAGTATTTGCAATTTGGCGGACGGCCTGCATTTATGGTGCGTCTGGTGCTGGCCGCGACGCTGGGGGCGAGTTATGGCATCTACGGACCGGCTTACGAGTTGATGGAAGCAACGCCTCGCGATGCAGGCGCGGAAGAATATTTCAATTCCGAAAAATACGCAGTGCGCCATTGGGATATTGACCGCGCTGACAGCCTGAAAGATTTTATTGCACGGGTGAACCGCATACGCCGGGAAAGTCCCGCACTGCAACAGGATCACCGTCTGAATTTTCTTGATGTCGATAATGACAGCCTGATTTGTTACACCAAAACAACACCGGACAACAAGGAAGTCATCCTGGTGATTGCCAATCTGGATCCGCATCATACCCAGTCCGGCTGGGTGACATTGCCGCTGGAAGAATTGAGGTTGGACGCGCAGCACTCCTATCAGGTGCATGATCTGCTGACCGACGCGCGCTTTTTATGGAATGGCGCGCGTAATTACGTTGAAATCAAGCCTCATGTGGCACCTGCGCATATTTTCAGGCTGCGTCGTCGTGTACGTACCGAGCGCGACTTCGATTATTTTCTGTAAGAAATGACCATGAGCGAAAAAAAATCCAGCAAGGTAAAAAAAACGCCCGGGGATACTACGCAATGGATGCAGGATCCGCTCTGGTATAAAGATGCGGTGATTTACGAACTGCACGTCAAGGCTTTTTTTGACAGCGACAATAATGGTATCGGCGATTTTGGCGGACTGATCCAGAAGCTCGATTATCTCCAGAATTTGGGGGTGAACACGCTCTGGCTGCTTCCCTTCTACCCGTCTCCAATGCGCGACGACGGGTATGACATCTCCGATTATCACAATGTCCATCCCGACTATGGCTCCATGGCCGATTTCAAGCAGTTCGTGAAGGAAGCCCATCGACGCGGCCTCAAGGTCATCACCGAGCTGGTCATTAACCACACCTCGGATCAGCATCCATGGTTTCAGGCGGCACGCCGGGCACCTGCCGGTTCCAGCAAACGTGATTTTTACGTGTGGAGCGATAGCAACCTGAAATTTCCCGAGACGCGCATCATCTTTACCGATGCGGAGAAATCCAACTGGACCTGGGATGAAGAAGCGCAGGCGTATTACTGGCATCGTTTCTTCTCCCATCAGCCCGACCTCAACCACAATAACCCGCAGGTAGTGAAGGCAGTCATCAAGCTGATGCGTTTCTGGCTCGACCAGGGGGTGGACGGTGTGCGGCTGGATGCGATTCCCTATCTGTGTGTTCGCGAGGGCACCCAAAACGAAAACCTGCCCGAAACGCATGCCGTGATCAAGCAAATGCGCGCCGTGATCGATGAGCATTACCAGAATCGCGTGTTTCTTGCCGAAGCCAATCAGTGGCCGGAAGATGTGCGCGATTACTTCGGCGAAGGCGATGAATGCCATATGGCCTATCATTTCCCTCTGATGCCGCGCATGTATATGGCCATCGCCCAGGAAGACCGCCATCCCATCGTGGAAATCATGCGCCAGACGCCGGATATTCCGGCGACCTGCCAATGGTCCATTTTTTTGCGCAATCACGACGAGCTGACTCTGGAGATGGTCACCGACAAGGAACGCGACTACATGTACCAGATGTATGCCAGCGATCCGCGCGCGCGCGTGAATGTCGGCATCCGGCGCCGGCTGGCGCCACTGATGGACAACGAATCCGACAAAATCCGCCTGATGAATGGTTTGCTGCTGTCCATGCCGGGCTCACCCATTATCTATTACGGCGACGAGATCGGCATGGGGGACAATTTCTTCCTGGGGGATCGCAATGGCGTGCGCACGCCCATGCAATGGAGCCCGGATCGCAATGCCGGCTTCTCGCATGCCGATCCGCAGCGTCTGTATCTGCCGCCCATCATGGACCCGATATACGGTTATGAGGCCGTCAATGTCGAGGCGCAGGTGCGCGAGCGTGCTTCCCTGCTGAACTGGATGCAGCGGGTATTGGCAGTGCGCAAAAACCACCAGGCATTCGGACGCGGCGAACTGGTTTTTTTACACCCTGGCAATCGTAAAATACTCGCCTATTTCAGGATCTACCAGGACGACATCATCCTTTGCGTGTCCAACCTGTCGCGCGCTGCGCAACCGGTCGAACTCGATCTGTCTGCCTACAAGGGATACGTGCCGGTGGAATTGATGGGGCGCGCGGCCTTTCCGCCGGTTGGTGAATTACCCTATTTTCTCACCTTGCCCGGGCACAGTTTCTACTGGTTCCGGCTGACCAGCGGTGAGCAGGTACCGGCATGGCACGAGGAACGCCTGCCCCCCGAGGAATTGCCGATGCTGGTGCTGTTCGATGGCTGGCGTAGCTTCTTCCGCGATCGCGTGGTGCCGTGGCGCATCGCCATGGCGGAAAAAGTGCGTAGCCAGCTTGAAGACGACGCGCTGCCGCGCTTCGTCGCCTCACAACGCTGGTACGGAGCCAAGGGCGAAGCAGTGCGACGTGCGGCACTGCTCGACCATGCTGAATGGGGCAGCGGAGATGCCCAATGGCTGATCGCCATGTTCCGGGTGGAAAATGCGGCCGGCGCGACACAGGATTGTTTCTTGCCGCTTGCGCTGGGCTGGGAGAACGGCAGCGAGGAGCGTCTGCGCACGATGCTGCCGGTCGCCGTGGCCAAAGTGCGCCAGCAGGCCCGCGTCGGCATTCTGGCCGATGCGTTCGCCGACGAGATGTTTTGCCGTGCGCTGGTGCTGGCCATCGGCACCCGGGAGACCCTGGCATGCGTGCAAGGCAGTATTCACTTCTCGCCTACCGCAGCCTTTTCCACGCTCGCCGGGACAGAAGCGGCCACATTGGCAGTACGGACACCAGGGGCACAGGGCAGCAATACTGCGGTGGTGCTGGGTGAGCAGCTATTTTTGAAAGGCTACCGGCACTTGCAGGTGGGGACGAATCCGGAACTGGAAATGGGGCGTTTTCTCACCGAAGTGGCGAAATTTCCCAATGCGGTTCCGGTGGCAGGCGCAGTGGAGTATGTCGCCAATGACGGCAAAGCCATGACGCTGGCCTTGCTGCAGGGCTATGTCGAAAATCAGGGGGATTGCTGGAGCTACACCGTAGGTTACCTGGAGCGTTTCCTCGAAGAGTGTTGCGCGACTGCGGTCCCTCCAGGGCCGCCAGAGCAAGCGCATGGCGCCTATCTGGTGCTGATGCGTACGCTCGGCCAGCGTACCGGGGAGTTGCACCAAGCGCTGGCCCTGGCTACGGGCAATCCGGCTTTCGATCCGGAACCGGTTGCCGCAGCCGATCTCGCAGCCTGGAATCAACGGGTGCATGCGGAGATGGAGACGACGCTGGCGAGCCTGGAGCACCGCCGCGATGTTCTGCCCGAGCCTGTGCGAAACACTGTCGACCAGTTGCTTGAACGGCGCAGTGCCATCGCGGAACGTCTTGCAGCCATTGCCAGGGAATCGATACAGGCGATCAAGATACGTTACCACGGCGATTTTCATCTTGGGCAGGTGCTGCTCACCCAGAACGACTTCGTGTTCATCGATTTTGAAGGCGAGCCGGCGCGCCCGATCGCCGAGCGCAGCCAGAAACACTCGCCATTGAGGGACGTGGCGGGCATGCTGCGATCGTTCAATTACGCAGCCTATTCTGCGCTCGCGCAAGTTGGCGCGGAGCGACCCGAGGACCTGGGAGCGCTGGAGCCTTACGTGCAAGCGTGGGAGGCAGAGGTTGGGCGTGTGTTCCTCGCCGCTTACGAGGCAGCTGTGCGCGGTGCAAACCTGTATGCGACACCGCAATCCCTGCGCAGCATGCTTGATCTGTTCCTGCTGGAAAAGGCGTTTTATGAGCTGCGCTACGAACTGGATCACCGCCCGGATTGGGCGAGCATTCCGCTGCATGGCATTCTGGAACTGTTGGATAGGCCGCTAAATGGTGTGCAGGGTGCTTTGGGTCGGGTGCTTTGACAGATTTTAGGCGCTGGACGATAGCGCTCAATACAACCAGGAGAGCATTATGGAACAGGTAAGTATAGTACTGGAACCGGTACGGGCATTTCTTATCCAGCTGGGCGAGTTTCTGCCCAAGCTGATCATCGCTGTCATCATCTTGCTGGGTGGATGGCTGCTTGCCAAGGCAATCCAGCTGGCAGTGGTGAAAGGCCTCAAATCGATCAATTTCAATGTAGTAACCGAACGGGCCGGTATCGACAGCTTTTTGCAGCAAGGCGGGGCCAAGACGGACACCATTGATATTCTTGGCGTGCTGGTCTACTGGCTGGTCATCCTGACCGCGCTGATGATTGCCTTCAATAGTTTGGGCTTGGCTCTGGTAACCGAACTCGTCGGGCGTATCGCCATGTTCGTTCCCAAGGTAATGGTGGCGGTGCTGGTACTGGTTTTCGGCGCATATTTTTCCCGCTTCATCGACAACGCCATCACCACGTATGGCAAGAACGTGGGGCTTACGGATGCCGAGATGCTGGGGCGGCTGGCACGTTACGCAATCATGGTGTTTGTGGTGTTGATCGCGCTTGAGCAGGTGCAGGTAGCCACTGAGCTGGTACGGCTGACCTTTTTGATCCTGCTGGCGGGGTTGGTGCTGGCCCTTGCACTGGCATTCGGAATCGGCAGTCAGCACCGGGCTGCGGAACTGCTGGAACGATGGTGGCCAACGAACTCGAAAAAATCCGTAACAGACAAAGAATATTTTGATGGACGAAAGTAGTCGCGCACCGATGATGGACGAACAGAGCCTACACATGCCCAGGCAAACGCAGGCCGCATTGGAAACCAAACTCAAGGAAAGCAAATGAATTCAAACCCCACCATTCTGGCTCTTGTACTGGCTGGTGGTGAAGGCTCGCGCTTGTACCCGCTGACGGCTGTTCGCTCCAAACCCTCTGTGCCATTTGGTGGGCGTTTCCGTATTGTGGATTTCGTATTGAGCAACCTGGTGAACTCAGGCATCCACTCGATCTATCTGCTGGTGCAATACAAGTCGCAATCGCTCATCGAACACGTCAATCATGCGTGGACTCTGTCGAACGCGATTCCTGACCAGTTCGTTACCGTCGTGCCGCCACAGATGCGGGAAGGACCCGAATGGTTTCAGGGGACGGCAGATGCGGTTTACCAGAACCTTAATCTGATCGGCAGCAGGGAGCCGGATATGGTCGCGGTATTTGGTGCGGACCATATCTACCGTATGGACGTGCGGCAAATGGTGGGCTTTCACCAGCGCAATGGTGCTGATGTCAGCGTGGCAGCCATCCCCATTCCGCTGGGTCTGGCATCATCATTTGGCGTCATTACTGCCGATGATGACGGGCGCGTCAGCGATTTCATTGAAAAACCCGAACAGCCTGTGCCCATGCCAGGAAGGTCGAATTGCGCCTACGGCAGCATGGGAAATTATCTGTTTAATACCGAGGTGCTCAAACAGGCTTTACTGGAATCAAGTGAGCGTGGCGAGAATGATTTTGGACGCCATATTCTGCCGCGCCTGATACGCAGTCATAAAGTTTATGCCTATGATTTTTCCACCAACCGCGTTCCCGGCATACACGCTTACGAGGAGCCGGCGTACTGGCGCGATGTCGGTACGATTGAGGCCTACTACGCGGCCCACATGGATTTGTTGGGGCTGGAGCCACGCTTCAACATCTTCAATCCAAAATGGCGAATTTTTTCGAGCGGTTACCAGGGCCCCAGCTCCAAAATTATTGACGGGAAAATCAAGAACAGCCTGATCGGGGCCGGTGCGATCATCAAGGGCGGTTCGATCCGCAATTCCATCGTCAGGCGTGAAGTAATGATAGAAGAGGATGTGGAGCTGGAAGACTGCATCATTATGGACTACACCATCATCCGTAAGGGCGCCAGGCTGCGCCGGGTTATCGTGGATCGCTATAACACCATTGCTGCGGGGACGCAGATTGGTTATGACAGTGATGCCGATAGGGCGCGCTACCATGTTTCCGAATCAGGGCTGGTCGTAGTGTCCAGAGGTGATGAGCTGAGCGCCAGTCGATATTCTTGAGATGAATAATTTTGTACAGGCTATCAAAGGCAATTCTTCTGGAGGATATTCATGAGTAAGCCCATCACTGCGGTGTGGCCAGGCCGACCTAATCCGCGTGGCGCAAGCTGGGACGGCGAAGGGGTGAATTTTGCCCTTTTTTCCGAACATGCCGAAAAAGTCGAGTTGTGTATTTTTGATCCCAAAGGACGGCGCGAGGTGCAGCGTATCGAACTGAAAGAGCGCAGCGACCTGATCTGGCATTGCTATCTGCCCGAGGCGCGCCCCGGCCTGCTTTACGGTTATCGGGTGCATGGTCCCTATCGTCCGCAGGAAGGGCATCGCTTCAACCCGCATAAATTGCTGATTGAACCCTACGCCAAGGATATCGTGGGCACGCCAAACTGGAGCGATGCCCATTTCGGCTATCGCATTGGCAGCAAGCACGCTGACCTGTCTTTCGACCGTCGCGACAACGCCATCGGGATGCCGAAGTGCCGGGTGATCGATCAGGCCTTCACCTGGGGCAACGACAAACCCCCGTGTATTCCCTGGCACGATATGGTGATCTACGAGATGCACGTCAAGGGATTCACCATGCAGCATCCGGACGTCCCCGCCCAGTTTCGCGGCACCTACGCGGGCCTCTCCATGGAGCCTCCCATAGAGCATCTCAAGCGTTTGGGCGTCACAACGGTGGAGCTGATGCCGGTGCACGCTTTTCTCGACGATCGACATCTGGTCGAGCGCGGACTGAGAAACTACTGGGGCTATAACTCCATCGGTTTTATGGCACCGGATTCACGTTACTCGGCCAGCGGACACGTAAGCGAATTCAAAACCATGGTGAAAACGCTTCATTCTGCAGGCATGGAGGTCATTCTTGACGTGGTCTACAACCACACTGCTGAAGGTAACCATCTGGGGCCGACGCTGTCTTTTCGGGGTATCGACAATTCCTCCTACTATCGCCTGGTGGAGGATGATCGGCGCTATTACATGGACTACACGGGTTGCGGCAACACCCTCGATATGCGCCACCCGCGCGTACTCCAGTTGCTCATGGACAGTCTGCGCTACTGGGTGCAGGAAATGCACGTGGATGGCTTTCGCTTCGACCTGGCTTCCGCACTGGCGCGCGAGCTGCATGAAGTGGACCGGCTCGGCACGTTTTTCGACACGATCAGCCAGGACCCGGTGCTCGGTACGGTCAAGCTGATTGCCGAACCCTGGGATCTGGGTGAAGGCGGTTATCAAGTGGGTAATTTTCCCATCGGCTGGGCGGAATGGAATGATCGTTACCGCGACAATATCCGTGCTTACTGGAAGGGCGATGGGGGGCAGATCGGAGAATTGGCGCAACGCCTGACCGGGTCCAGCGACCTGTATGAACGCAGCGGGCGCCGGCCGCATGCCAGTATCAATTTCATCAGCGCGCACGATGGATTTACCCTGCATGACCTGGTGAGTTATAACGACAAGCATAACGAGATCAATCAAGAAAATAATCGCGATGGTAGCGACAATAACAATTCCTGGAATTGCGGCGTCGAAGGAGAAACCGACGATCCGGAAATCAACGCCTTGCGTGCCCGTCAGAAACGCAATTTTCTGGCCACGCTGCTGTTTTCCCAAGGCGTTCCGATGCTGGTTGCCGGCGACGAGATGGGGCGCACCCAGCATGGCAACAACAATGCGTATTGTCAGGACAACGAGATCAGCTGGCTAGCGTGGAATCTGAAGCCACAGGATCAGGATTTGCTGGAATTCACCCGCTACATTATCAGCCTGCGCAAAGCGCATCCATTGCTGAGGCGGCGCTATTTCTTTCATGGACGTCCGATTCGCGGCGGCGAAGTAAAAGACATCGTCTGGCTCAATCCGGAGGGGTTCGAAATGAGCGAGAGCGACTGGGCACAGGCGTTTTCGCGCTGTCTGGGCGTTTATTTTGCAGGCGATACGCTGCTCGAAACCGATGATCGCGGGCGTGTCCTGACAGACGACAATCTGTTGATGCTGATCAATGCGCACCATGAAGACATCGCTTTTACGCTACCGGAATTCGACGGACATTACTATTGGGATGTGCTGCTCGACACCATCAATGCAACGGGTACGCCGGAGATTGTGCGTTATAAGGCTGGGCAAGGTTACCCCGTCGGCGGGCGGTCGCTGGTGGTAATGAAACAGGCGCTGATCCCATGAAACGCATGCATGAAATGCCATTCGGCGCCAGCGTGCTCCCGGATAGCCACGTGCGTTTTCGTTTATGGGCGCCTGCGGCGGAGCTGGTCGAGTTATGTCTGGAAAAACACCCGGGCGAGAACAGCGTTGTGCCAATGACTCGGCTCGATGATGGCTGGTTTCAGCTCGAATTGACCCCGGCACAGGCAAGTCCGGGAATGCTATATCGCTATCGTATCGATGGCGGGTTAAACGTGCCAGACCCGGCCTCGCGTGCAAACCCCCAGGATGTTCATGGCCCTAGCCGGATAGTCGATGCTGCGGCCTTCGAGTGGCAGGACCGGAATTGGCATGGGCGCCCATGGCACTCGGCTGTGATCTACGAAATGCATGTGGGATGCTTTACCCGGGAAGGCAGCTTCACCGCTGCAATACAGCATCTGGATTACCTCGCCGCGTTAGGCGTCAGCGCGATCGAGCTGATGCCGGTGGCGGATTTTCCGGGGCGTCGCAACTGGGGTTACGATGGTGTGCTGCCCTTTGCGCCGGACAGCAGTTACGGTACGCCGGACGAGCTCAAGACACTGATCCAGGCGGCCCATGTAAAGGGGTTGATGGTGCTGCTCGACGTGGTGTACAACCACTTCGGACCGGACGGCAATTATCTGCATGCCTATGCACCGCAATTCTTTAGCGAGCGCCACCACACCCCGTGGGGAGCAGCGATCAATTTTGATGGTGAAGGCAGTCGCGTGGTGCGTGATTTTTTTATCCACAACGCGCTCTACTGGCTGGAAGAATATCACTTTGACGGCTTGCGGCTGGATGCGGTGCACGCCATTGTCGACGATACCCGCCCAGACATTCTGAAAGAGCTGGCGGCAGCCATACACGCCGGGCCGGGACGTACCCGGCAGGTGCATCTCGTTCTGGAAAACGATGCCAATGCAGCGCGCTATCTCCAGCAAGGCGCCATTACCGCACAGTGGAACGACGATATTCACCATGCCCTGCATATTTTGCTGACCGGCGAACGCGATGGTTACTATGCCGATTATGCCGATCAGCCAACGCGCCATCTGGCGCGCTGCCTGGCTGAGGGTTTCGCTTTCCAGGGTGAGCCGTCGCTCTTCCGCGCAGGTCGGCAGCGCGGAGAGTCGAGCAGACACCTGTCGCCCGGCGCATTTATCAATTTCAGCCAGACCCATGACCAGGTGGGGAATCGCGCATACGGCGAACGCATTGCCCTGCTTGCGCAACCCGAGCCGCTGCAAGTCGCGCTAGCGGTGCTGCTGCTGGCGCCATCGCCGCCCATGCTGTTCATGGGCGAGGAGTTTGCAGCGGCCACACCGTTCCAGTTCTTCTGCGATTTTCAGGGTGATCTGGCCAATGCCGTCACTGAAGGCAGGCGGCGCGAATTCGCCGGTTTCCGTGAATTCGCCGACGGCGCAGCACGTGCGCGGATTCCTGACCCCAACGATCCGCTTACATTTGAACGCAGCAAGCTTGACTGGGAGAGTCTGGGTGCGCCGCAACACAAGGCCTGGCTTGAGCATTACCGCAAACTGCTGGGGCTGCGGCGCGACCATGTTGTACCGCGTTTGCCGGGCACGGGCGCGGGTGCTGAATTCGAATTGGTCGGGGTGTCGGGTCTGACCGTGCGCTGGCGCCTGGGTGATGGCAGCGGGCTGACCTTGCTGGCCAATCTGGGCGGCGTCGCAGTGGAAGGGGCGCTGCATTTTGCCGGCGCGCCGCTATATCTCAGTCAGCCTGATTTGCCGGCAATCTTGGCCTCCGGTCGCATCCCCGCCTGGAGTGCCGCCTGGTTCATCGAGGAAGCGATCCCATGACGCAGCCCGATGCGCTGACGCAGCTCGCTGACCTGTATGGCATTGCTTCCGAATATTTCGATATATGGGGCAACATCCGTCATACCAGCACAACGACGCAACGCGCCTTGCTCGGCGCGATGGGAGTGGAACTGGACGGTGATCTGTCCGTCATCCTGGCCGAGCACGAAGCGCGCCCATGGCGACGTCTGCTGCCGCCGGTACTGGTGGTGCGCGATACAGACGGTGCGCCGGCAGTGGCGGTTACGTTTCCGGCTGCGCACGCGGATAAAGCCCATCGATGGATATTGACGCGCGAAAATGGTGGGCGTGAAGAGGGAACATTCCAGCCGTCCGGGCTGGAAATAACCAGCAGCAGGCTGATTGATGGTGAGCTGTATCAACGTGGCCTGTTGCGGCTGCCGGCGTGCCCGCCAGCGGGCTACCATCAGCTGGCGGTGCGCACGCCAGATGGCGTAGAGCCCGGCATGACACTCATTGGGGTGCCCGCTACCAGTTATCAGCCCCCGGCACTTGCCGATGGCCGCCGAATTCATGGACCCGCCCTGCAGCTTTACGGCGTACGCTCGCAGCGCAACTGGGGTATCGGCGACTTTACCGATTTACGTCTGATGGTTGAACTGGCCGGCGAGTCCGGCATGGATATTGTCGGGCTCAATCCCTTGCATGCGCTGTTCCCCGGCAACCCCGCCCATGTCAGTCCGTACAGTCCTTCCAGCCGCCTGTTCCTGAATATCCTGTACCTCGACGTGGAAGCGGTAGCGGACTTCGCCGAGTGCGAGGAAGCGCGCGCCATGGTGGCCGATGAAGTGTTTCAGGCACGCCTGCGCGCGCTGCGTTCGGAAGAGTTGGTGGATTATCCGCAAATCACAGCCATCAAGCTCGCGCTGCTGACGTACCTGTATCGGCATTTCCGCGCACGCCATTTGAAAGGAAATAGCGAACGCGGGCAGCAGTTTCGCGTTTTTCAGGCTGAGGGGGGCGCAGCCCTGCGGCGCCATGCATTGTTCGAGGCCTTGCAGGCGCATTTCCAGGGACATGACGCCAGCGTATGGGGTTGGCCGGTATGGCCGGAGGCCTACCGCGAGCCTGCCGCGCCGATGGTCACTGCCTTCGCACAAGACCATGTGGAGGAACTCGAGTATTACGAATACCTGCAATGGCTGGCGGATCTGCAGCTCGATGCGGCCGGCAAGGCATCGCTGACCTTTGATCTGGGGGTAGGGTTATATGGCGATCTGGCTGTCAGCGTCGATCGCGGCGGCGCAGAAGCCTGGGCGAACCAGGACTGTTATGCGCTCGGTGTCGGCGTCGGGGCGCCCCCCGATGACTTTAATCTGAACGGGCAGGATTGGGGTTTGCCGCCATGGATACCGGGGCGTTTGCAGGAGACCGCCTATGCGCCATTCATTGCTACGCTGCGCGCCAACATGCGCCACATGGGGGCGTTGCGCATTGACCATGTGATGGGGCTGATGCGACTGTTCTGGATTCCGCATGACAATGGTGCGGGCGCTGTTGCCGGCAGCTATGTGAGCTATCCGTTCGATGACCTGCTGGGCATCCTGATGCTGGAAAGCCAGCGCAACCAATGCCTGGTCATTGGCGAGGATCTCGGTACCGTGCCGGATAGTTTGCGTGAAAGATTGCAGCAGGCCGGCATCCTTTCTTATCGCGTGCTGTTTTTTTCGCGCGATGCACAGGGCGGATTTATGCCGCCCGCCGACTATCCGGCGCAGTCGCTGGTGACGGTGACGACGCACGACCTGCCCACGCTGCGCGGCTACTGGGATGGGCGCGATATCGACCTGCGCGCGACACTGGGGCTGTTTCCTGATGACAATGTTCGCCAGCAGCAAATCATTGCACGCTCGCATGATCGCGCCGCCCTGCTGATCGCGCTGGAACGCGAGGGCTTGCTGGAGGAAGGCAGCAGCCTGCATCCCGTAGCGAATCCGGACATGTCGCTGGAACTGGCGAGCGCCATCCACCGCTTTCTCGCCAGAACGCCGGCGCAAGTGATGATGATCCATCTGGACGATATTTTCGGCCAGATGGAACAGGTTAATTTGCCCGGTGCGGGCAGCGATATCTATCCGAGTTGGCGGCGGCGCCTGACCGTCAATCTGGAGGAATGGCGCGACGATCCGCGCGTGAAGCGCATGGTCGATGCCCTGAACGCCGAACGGGCCAAAGCGGGAACGGCGGCGTCGCACCAGTTGGACATGCCTCCTCCCTCTGCACCACGTATTCCGCTGTCCACTTATCGTCTGCAATTCAACCGTGATTTCACCTTTAATCAGGCGCGCGAGATCGTTCCCTACCTGAGCGCGCTGGGTATCTCCCATCTGTATGCCTCGCCTTATCTCAAGGCGCGTCCGGGTAGCAGCCATGGTTATGACATCATCGATCACAACACGTTGAATCCCGAGATTGGGACGTACGAAGAATTTGAACAGCTTTGCACGGTTCTCGCCGAGCATGGCATGGGACAGGTGCTGGATATCGTGCCGAACCATATGGGTGTGCAGGGTGGCGATAACGTGTGGTGGCTGGATGTGCTGGAAAACGGTCAGGCATCGGCACATGCCGGATTCTTCGATATCGACTGGAAGCCGGCCAAGGCCGAATTGCACGGCAAGGTGCTGTTGCCGGTGCTGGGTAACCGCTATGGTGCGGTGCTGGATAATGCCGAATTACAACTGCGCTTCGACGCGCAACGCGGTGAGTTCGTTATTTATTATTTCGAGCACCATTTTCCGGTGGATCCCGCGCAATATCCGCAAATCCTGACTTATCGCATGGATTCCTTGAGCGCACGCCTGGGCCAGGACCATCCCATGCTAATGGAATACCAGAGCCTGGTCACGGCGTTCCGCAATCTCCCGCCACATGATGAAAGCAGCCCCGAACGTCAGGTTGAGCGCAGGCGTGACAAGGAAGTGCATAAGCACCATCTTGCCGGGCTGGTTGAACGATCCTCAGATATTGCCTGGTTTCTGGAAGAAAATATCCAGCTATTCAATGGCACGGCAGGAGAGTCGTCCAGTTTCGATCATCTCCATCGCCTGATTGAGGCACAAGCTTACCGGCTGACATTCTGGCGCGTGGCCTCGGACGAAATCAATTACCGGCGCTTTTTCGATATCAACGATCTGGCCGGGTTGCGCATGGAGAACGACGAGGTCTTCGATGCGACCCATCAGCTGTTGTTACGTCTGGTTCAGGAAGGCAAGCTGGATGGCTTGCGCCTGGATCATCCGGATGGCTTGTACGATCCGGAAGCCTATTTTTCCAAGCTGGTTGAACAATGCAATCGTGTGGGGCATGCCCCTTATCTGGTGGTGGAAAAAATCCTGGCAGTCCATGAGCGTTTGCGCGCCAGTTGGCCGGTACATGGCACAACGGGTTACGAATTCACCAATCTCCTCAATGGCCTCTTTGTGGTGACCAGCGCCGCCGAGCGCATGGAGCGCCTGTATAATGGCTTCATCGGAGAGCCTGTTCATTTCGGTGATCTGCTCTACCGCTCCAAGAAGCTCATCATGAAAACCGCCCTGTCGGGCGAGTTGAACGTATTGGCCAATCTGCTCTCGAAAATTGCCGAGGCCGATCGTCAGACCTGCGATTACACGCTGAATGGATTACGTTTAGCATTGGCTGAAATAGTTGCCTGTTTTCCCGTTTATCGAGGTTACATCAGCGCCCGCGAAGTCACCGCAGAAGATCGTCATAACGTCGAGCAGGCAACCGCAGCGGCCAAGCGCAGAAGCGCGGCAGCGGATACCAGCATCTTCGATTTCCTGCGTGACGTGCTCACGCTTGCCGCAGCAGAAGGCAAGGCACTGGCCTACTACGAGCAGGTACTCGCCTTTGCGATGAAGTTCCAGCAATTCACCAGCCCGGTCATGGCGAAAGGGCTGGAAGACACCAGTGCCTATATTTATCACCGTTTGCTGTCGCTCAACGAAGTCGGCGGCGATCCGCGTCAATTCGGCGTGACGCGCACCGCCTTCCATCGCGCCAATCTGGTACGTGCAGATCATTGGCCGCATGCAATGCTGGCAACTTCCACACATGACACCAAACGCAGCGAAGACGTGCGTGCCCGCCTCAATGTGCTGTCTGAAATACCAGCGGTCTGGCGCCTGGCGTTGCGCCACTGGAGTCATGCCAATAGTGGTCTCAAGCGCCTGGTGGATGGAATGCTGGTGCCTACGCCCAATGACGAATATTTCATCTATCAGACCTTGCTGGGTATCTGGCCACCGGGCGAACCGGATGCAAATGAAATGGCGAATTTTAATGCCCGTTTGACGGAATATCTGGTCAAGGCAATGCGCGAAGCCAAAGAGCATACCAGCTGGATAAATCCCAATGCGGCATATGAAGAAGCCATCGTGGCGTTTGCGAATGCGCTGATTAATGCGCCGCCCGAGAGTGCTTTTCTGGCAAACTTTCTGTCTCTGCAGCGGCGTATTGCATGGATGGGAATGTTCAATAGTCTGTCGCAGACGTTGATCAAGCTGACCGTACCGGGTGTACCGGATGTGTATCAGGGTTGCGAAGTATGGGATTTCAGTCTGGTGGATCCCGACAATCGCCGACCGGTTGATTTCGGGCGTCGGCAAACCATGCTCGATGCACTGCACAGGCTTGCTGCACAGACCCCGCAGCAACGCAGTGCCGGGGCAAGGGCGCTGTGCGACACGCTGGAGGGCGGCCGCGCTAAATTGCTGGTCATCAGCACGGCATTGACGCTGCGGACGCGCTGGCCGGAGGTGTTTCAGCACGGAAAATATTTGCCGCTAGCCGTCAGGGGCGAACATGCCGGACATGTGTGCGCCTATGCGCGCATAAGCGAGGGGCGTGCAGTCATTACGCTGGCGCCACGCTTTTTCGTGCGGCTTCTGGGTGAGGCCGGGATGATTCCGCTTGGAGAAAAAATCTGGGGGGATACGACCGTGGATATTCCCTTTCATCGGCCGGATAAGCAATACACATGCGCCTTCACAGGGAAAGTCCTGGGGCTCCATCAGCGTGGATCAGGATGGACCTTGTCCGTGGCGCAAGTGCTCACAGAGTTTCCGGTAGGGCTGGTCGTCGTGGAAAATGTTCAAGCCAGTCCAGCGTGAGGGTGTTTCCGCTGGCTGTTTGAGCAGGCTTCAGGCTGCGTTATTTTGCAGCTTGTGAATCAATTTCTCGACTGCACGCTCAGTCAGTGGCGCGGCCTGGACGACGTGTGCTTCCTTGGCGCGCAATCGGGCAGCCAGACGCGACAAGGCAATCGTGAGGGCATCCATCCCCTCGTTATTGGTAAACAGATAAATGCCGCGCATCGAGCTTACCCAGGACAGTCGCGCCACGCGTATGCTGCCATCATCATTGTAAAACTCCAGCCAGTCGCCTTTTTTAAGGCTGCGTGCAAGATCGGTATATTCATCATCGATCATGTCGTCGGCGGCATCGAGATCAAAGCGCTCGCCAGCGACCGGCGCTGGCGTGTTAGCTGCGCCAGCTGCGGCAATATTTGCGTCCTCACTCACCACCGCGACTGCGGATACATGCAATTCGCCTGCGTGCAATTCCTGCTGTAGCTGCAAACCTGCCTTGACTGCAGAGGCATGGCAAGTTACCAGCCGCGAGAATACGATTTCACGCTCTTTGGGGTCTATCTGGATGCTGTTCATGCCTTCACGCAGATGTTTGAGCAGGTCCGGCAACATCACAACGAGCGATAAACGGTCTTCGGTATTGCGCTTGGGCGTAACGCTCCATACCAGGTCTTGCATGGTTTTCAGGTTGGTCTGCCAGACCTGGCTCTGTTCTCCCTGATCCGTGAAGGCGTGGCTCAGCACCTGTTGCCATGGGCCATCCAGAAATTCGCGGATAGCTTCAGGAAGCTGCACGCCTTCTGACACGCGTCGAATTTCGTCGGCAACGACGACTTTGGCAATTTCGGCCCGTTCCGCGGCTTCCATGTTTTGTGCGGATTGTTCGATAGCCGACTCGGTCTGAGACTGATGAGCCACCAAAAAATCCAGCAAGTCGTCAAGCAAGGTGGCGAAGATTTCTACGTCTTCGGAGAAATCGGCCAGGATGGATTGCACAATGCTGTCGAGTTTATCGAATAGGCGGGTGTTGTACTCGCCGGTTTCGTGCCAACCGATAGAGGCGGCGGCAATCTCATCCAGCAGGCGGCGTGCAGGGTGCGATTTTTTCGAGAAAAACTGTTTGTCCAGCATTGCCACCTTCAATACCGGGATCTGCAGGCGGCCAATCAGCGCCTTGAGCTTGTCCGGTATGGTGCGGTCATCGAAGATATAGTCAAACAGCATGGCAACGATATCTATGGTGAATGCATCCACCTGGCTGTTCATGTTGACCAGCCCGGCCGTGCGGATATCGCGCAGAATATTGACCGAGCCGGATTGTAACAAGCCGGTATCGAAGCCCGACACGGTGCTGACGGGTACGCTACCCACCACGCCATGTTGCAGCTGGGTGAGCGAATTGATCAGATTGGCTACCGATGCGGGTGAAGCAGTTGTCGCGGTGCCCGGGGGGAGTGAGATGCCGCCGGACCCGGACGCAGCCCCTTTTCCGATCAGTTGCTGCAGCAGCAGGGCGAATATATCTTGCTGGTCTGTGCTCTCGGTTTCGGCCGCGTCAGTTTTGGCTGAAGTATGACGCGGGCGGTTTTTATGCTCGGCCAGGCCGACGCGAATCGATGGCAGGATATCCTTGCTGACCAGAAACTGGTTCAGGCGCTGATATATTTTTGGCAGATCGCTCGCGATTCTTTGTCCAAATTGTTGCAGCAGTACCAGCTTGATTTGAGAACTCACTTCGAGCTGTTCGCAGGCTGCAAGAAACGCCACGCAAATGGCTTTGGCGCCCAGGGGATTGCGTTCATCCTTGGCTTGCGGATCCTGCAACAGGGCAGAAACGCGTTGATCCAGTGCTGCCAGTTCCTCTACGGAATCAAACCGCAGACGGGCGGCCGCTTTGCTAAGCGCCAGTGACTGTTCGAAATCTTCCTCATCCACCAGCGCCAGTTCCATGCTCAACATGCCGGGTTTGGTCTCTTTGCCGCTTGATCCGGTGGCTCTGGTACGGCTATCGAAAGATTCAATAAAATGCTTGCGCAGGGCAAGCGTCAGCGCATCGCCCCGGTTATGCACAATACCCTGGGCAGCATAGTAGAGGTTGCGGGTTTCCAGCGTAGGGGACTGATCGGCGTTGGCCAGCAAGCTATCTTCCACTTGCGTGTTTTTCCCCTGCCAGGCGTGGCAGATGGCTTCAATGGCCTGATCGCGACATGCATGCAGTAGCTCAAGCGCCTCCGCGGCCGTCAGCGTTCTGCGCGACCGGTCAAACTGATTGATATTTACTACATTGCGTTGCAGCGTGTCCGTCATGACATATGTCCTTCAGGCTGAGCGGCAGGCGCAAACGGGTGCATCACCAAAATAGGCGATGCAATGCTGAATGGCGGGAGCGATAACCCCGCATTTGGCAACCCCGCTGTCATAGCGCCTGAGCCCCTTAGACCGGAAATTTTGCGTCTCCGCCTTTCAGCGGATTTGCCCTGACAAATGCTATGGTACGCCGTGAGGCGGAATGCATCTGTAACGGGAATGGAGGTGTTCATACCCGTCGTAAGGTATTACGGCGGCAGTTTTTGGAACTTTAGGGATAATTCTTGGAGCGGGCGATGGGAATCGAACCCACGGCTCTAGCTTGGGAAGCTAGGGTATTACCATTATACGACGCCCGCTATGGTAAAATCGAAAACGCATCATACTTGAATTGTAAGGGTATTTGAAGTTGATCGAACTCACTATTAATGGCGCTGCCAAACAATTTTCGCAGCCGCTCAATGTAGCCCAACTGGTCGTCAATCTGGAATTGGCTGGTAAACGCATTGCCATCGAACGCAACGGCGAGATTGTGCCGCGTAGCCAGTTCGACACGGTGGCGTTGGCATCCGGCGACCAGCTGGAAATCGTGGTCGCGGTCGGCGGCGGTTAGCCTGCTATCTTCGTGTCTGGCCTGGGCCAGACGCATCCTGAACTCTACTTTCGAGATTCCGAGAATCGTATGGACACTTTAACTATCGCAGGTCGCGATTATTCATCCCGCTTGCTGGTCGGCACCGGTAAATACAAGGATTTCGACGAAACACGTCGGGCTGTTGAAGCCAGCGGAGCCGAGATTGTTACCGTGGCCATTCGTCGCACCAACCTCGGCCAGGACCCCAGCCAGCCTAATCTGCTGGATGCGCTACCGCCGTCGAAATATACCTATCTGCCCAACACCGCCGGCTGTTACACGGCCGATGAGGCTGTACGCACGCTGCGTCTGGCGCGCGAACTGCTGGACGGCCATGATCTGGTCAAGCTGGAAGTACTGGGCGATCCGAAATCGCTCTATCCCAATGTGGTGGAGACCATCCGGGCCGCCGAAATCCTCATCAAGGAAGGCTTCAAGGTCATGGTGTATACCTCCGACGATCCCATCATCGCCAAACAGCTGGAACAGATGGGGTGCGTGGCGGTGATGCCGCTGGCGTCCCTGATCGGCTCGGGCATGGGCATCCTCAACCCTTGGAATCTGCAAATCATCATCAATGAAGCCAGGGTGCCGGTGATCGTGGATGCGGGCGTGGGTACTGCGTCAGACGCGGCCATTGCGATGGAACTGGGTTGTGCCGGGGTGCTGATGAACACCGCCATCGCCGGGGCGCAAAACCCGGTGCTGATGGCCTCTGCCATGAACAAGGCGGTGCAGGCCGGGCGCGAGGCGTACCTGGCCGGGCGCATGCCGAAGAAAATCTACACCGCCAGCCCGTCCTCGCCCACCAGCGGCGTGATCGGTTCCTGAACCATGGCCGAAACCAGCCCGGTCGGGCGCCCCATCCGCAGCTTTGTGCTGCGCCAGGGGCGCATGTCGGTCGCCCAGCAGCGTGCGCATGACAGTTTGAAAGCGGTATATGGCATCCCTTATGCCGTTCAGGCGCTGGACCTCGCGGTCGCGTTTGGACGCGACGCACCGAAAATTCTGGAAATTGGCTTCGGCATGGGTGATGCTACGGCGGCCATCGCCAGTGCGCATCCTGAAAACGACTACCTCGGCATCGAAGTGCATAGTCCTGGCGTGGGCAGCCTGCTGAACCAGATCCAGGAGCGCGCACTCACCAACCTGCGCATCATCCAGCATGACGCCGTGGAAGTGCTGCGCGACATGATCCCCGATGGCAGCCTAGCCGGCGTGCACATTTTTTTCCCCGACCCGTGGCACAAAAAACGTCACAACAAGCGCCGCCTGATCAAGCCCGATTTTGTCGCTCTGATTACCCGCAAGCTCGCCCCCGGCGGTTATTTGCATTGCGCCACCGACTGGGAGGACTACGCCATCCAGATACTGGAGGTGTTGTCAGGCGAGCCAGCGCTCACCAACACGGCTGAGGGCTACGCCCCGCGGCCGGACTACCGTCCATTGACCAAATTCGAGCAGCGCGGGCTGCGGCTGGGGCATGGGGTATGGGATATTGTGTTCAAAAAGACAAAATAACCTTTCCAAAGAAAATATTTAGGAATAAAATTTCTCCAGAACAAGGAGGAATTCATGATCGCTACTCACCCTACCCAACTCCCCGAAGCTGGAGCCACGCTTTCCAAAGCCGTGACACGCACCCTCAATCTGCTCCAACTCAGGCAGTCCACGCTGGCGCGCATCCTGGGAGTGAGCGGGGCCACGGTGTCACGCTTGTGTGCAGGCACTTACACGTTGAACCCGAGCCGCGCCAAGGAATGGGAATTCGCTCTGCTGTTCGTGCGCCTGTTTCGCTCGCTCGACGCCATTCTCGGGCATGGCGACAACGCGCAAAAATGGCTCACCGGCCACAATGCTGCACTCAATGCCCGCCCGATTGACCTGATCGAGAGCACCGAAGGCTTGGTGCGTGTAGTGCATTATCTCGACGCCCATCGTGGCCGAATTTAACCCGACCCAGATCGAGCTCGATGTGTGGCGCGCTGTCGAGGCGCAACACCGGGTATCTACAATGGTGCTGGTGGATACGCTGGATGAACAGGCGCTGCTGGAGCGCTTGCTGGAGCAATCCAAGCCGCCCGTTGCGCAACCGCAGCGCGCGCTGCATTGGCTGCTGTTCACACCGTTTCGCTACCCGCCGCTGCCTTCCGGATCACGCTTTCGCGCGCCCAATGATCCCGGGGTGTTCTATGGCGCAGACGAGCGCCGCAGCGCCTGTGCCGAGCTCGGTTACTGGCGTTGGCGCCTGCTGCTGGACAGCCCCGCGCTGGACGCCATCGAACCCATGCCGCAAACCGTATTCAAGACCCCGCTGCGCGGCACGGCCATTGATCTGCGCCAGCCGCCGTTTTTGGTACACCGCGCGCGCTGGACCCATTCCAGCGACTATCAACCGTGTCAGGATTTGGCGCACCAGGTACGGCTGGCAGGGATACAAATGATCCGCTATGAATCGGTGCGCGACCCGGATCATGGCGGCTGCGCAGCGCTGTTGAGCCATGCCGCCTTTGCCGCCAATGCACCTAGCGAACACCAGACCTGGATGCTGGCTGTGCACCGAGATCGGGTGGTATGGCGGCTGGATTCGATTTTTGACGACGCCGCGTTTGAGTTTGAAGCGTCTGCGTGGCGTAGCGATGCGCCGAACAAGCCAGACTGATCCATGCCAACAGACGGACAGATTGCCATCATCGGCGGCGGTCCGGCCGGGCTGATGGCTGCGGAAACCCTGGCCGCACGGGGTTTGCGCGTGGATGTGTACGATGCCATGCCCTCAGTGGGACGCAAGTTCCTGCTGGCGGGTAAGGGCGGTCTGAACCTCACCCATACCGAAGCGCACGAGACCTTCCTTTCACGCTATGGCGCGCGCCGCGAATACCTTGCGCCGTGGCTGCAAGGATTCGACGCACAAGCCTTGCGCGATTGGGTGCATGCCCTGGGGCATGACACCTTCGTGGGTACATCAGGGCGCGTATTCCCCACCGACAAAAAAGCCGCGCCGCTGCTACGCGCCTGGTTGCATCGGCTGCGGGAATCCGGCGTTATGTTTCATGTGCGGCACCGCTGGCTGGGCTGGGCAGAAAACAACACACTGCGCTTTGCCACTTCGGACGGCGAACGGCAGATCCGCGCAGACGCCGTGGTGCTGGCGCTGGGCGGCGGCAGCTGGGCGAAACTGGGTTCGAACGGCGCCTGGATGCCGATACTCCAGGCGCAGGGCGTGCCGGTAGCCGCGCTGCAACCCGCCAACTGCGGCTTCGATGTGGGCTGGAGCGAGCACTTGCGCACCCGCTTTGCCGGCCAGCCGATCAAGTCCGTGGTGCTGAATTTCACCGCTGCCGCTGGTGCGCCATTCCGCAAACAGGGTGAACTGATGCTGACCGCCACCGGGCTGGAAGGCGGGCTGATTTACGCCGCTTCCGCGCGGCTGCGCGGCGCCATTGCCGCAACCGGGCCAGCCACGATCCACCTCGACCTTGCCCCCGGCTGGGAACTGGCGCGCCTCACCCGGGAAATCGCCCACCCCCGCGGTTCGCGTTCGTTGTCCAGCCACCTGCACAGCCGTGTGAATATTCATGGCGTCAAAATGGCGCTGCTGCGTGAAATCGGCAGTGCCGAAGATTTCGCCGATCCTGCGCGTCTGGCCGCCCTCATCAAAGCCCTGCCGATACGGCTGATCGCCCCGCGCCCGCTCGACGAGGCGATCAGCAGCGCAGGTGGCGTGATGTTCGAGGCGCTGGATGCGCACGGGATGCTGCGCACGCTGCCCGGCGTATTTTGCGCGGGTGAGATGCTCGACTGGGAGGCGCCTACCGGTGGCTATTTGCTGACCGCGTGTTTTGCCAGCGGGCGTGCAGCAGGGTTAGGGGTGCTGGACTGGCTGGGCGCTATTTGAAAAATTCATCCTAAAAACGGCTATTGATCCACGAAAAACACGAAAGGCACGAAAATATTCAAAGAGATATCCAGCCGTATATCGTTACCCAATGGGTGAATGACTCGGTTTGTATAATCTGTTGATTTATTTCGTGCTTTTCGTGTTTTTCGTGGACTAGCTGCTTTTTCCAGGTTCATTTGCCACAGAGAACACAGAGGTCACAGAGTTTCCAGTGCTCCAACAGATGGGGTGATTTTCTCTGTGTGCTCTGTGATCTCTGTGGCTAAAGCTGCTCAAGCCTTATCCACCCCCAATTTGTTCCATCTCTCAAGCCCCAGCGCATTGAGCGTTTCCATATTCTTTTCAAAAATCTGTTCGGCTTCCGGGAAGGCAGCCACGGCGCGCTCCACGCTGGCTTCGCGCAACAGATGCAGCATCGGGTAAGGCGAGCGGTTGGTGTAGTTCTCGATGTCGCCCGGGGCCGTATCGGCGAACTGGTATTGGGGATGGAAACTGGCAATCTGGAACGCGTCGTCGAATTCCGGCTCGGCAGCAGCGGCATCGGCGATGTCGAGAAAATCGTTGTAGTCGAGAAAATCACCTAGCACGTATGGGTGGATCAGCAACGTGGTATCGGTTTGCTCGGCGTCGGTGTCCTGCAGCGTACGCAATTCAGCCAGCAAGTCTTCGAGCAGCGCTTCAGGGGTAGTGGCCGCACTCACGACATAACGAATCTGCTGTTTGACGTGGACAGCCTTGGCGAATGGGCAGAGGTTGAGGCCGATGACGGCTTTTTCGAGCCAGGTTCGGGTGGCGTCGATGATTTCGGTATCGGTGGGCATTGGGGTACTCCTTGGTGCTGAAAACGGGTTTTGCCACAGAGATCACAGAGGACTCAGAGAAAAGCATCCAATGTTTGCTCCGGACTTTCTGAGATGTCTGTGGCGCATGCTGTTGGAAATCACCCCACCCACAGCGGCGGCTCGTCCATCAGAGCGATCTGCTCGCGCAGTTCCAGGATACGGTCCTGCCAGTAGCGCTGGGTATTGAACCAGGGGAACGCGGCGGGGAAAGCCGGGTCGTCCCAGCGCCGGGCAATCCAGGCAGCGTAGTGGATCAGCCTCAAGGTGCGCAGGGCTTCGATCAGATGCAGTTCGCGCGGGTCGAAATCGTGGAAATCCTCGTAGCCGGCCAGCAGGTCGGCGAGCTGTCGCGTCATCTCGCCGCGTTCGCCGGACAGCAGCATCCACAGGTCCTGCACCGCGGGTCCCATGCGGCTGTCGTCGAAATCCACGAAATGCGGCCCCGCGTCCGTCCACAGCACGTTGCCGATGTGACAATCGCCGTGCAGGCGCAGGCTGGCAACTTCTCCGGCGCGGTCGAAGCAACGGCGCACGCCGTCCAGCGCCTGCGCCACCACGCCGCGATAGACTTCAACCAGTTCAATCGGGATGAAGTCGTGGCTTAACAGGTAGGCGCTGGGTTCCTCGCCAAAGCTGGCGATATCGAGCGTGGGGCGGTGCTGATAGGGGGCAATGGCGCCGACCGCGTGGATGCGGCCGATGAAGCGGCCCAGCCACTCCAGTGTGGCGGGATTGTCCAGCTCCGGGGCGCGGCCACCGTGCTTGGCGAAGACGCTGAAACGGAAGCCGGCGTGGGTGTGCAGTGTGCGGTCATGCATGGACAGCGCCGGCACGACGGGTATCTCGCGGCCCGCGAGATCGCTCACAAAGGCGTGCTCCTCCAGTATCGCGACGTCGCTCCAGCGCTGCGGACGGTAGAATTTGGCGACAATGGGCGCGCCGTCCTCCATGCCGACCTGATACACACGGTTTTCATAGCTGTTGAGCGCGAGCAGACGACCATCGGTGCGCAAGCCGAGGCTGTCGACTGCGTCGAGCACGTGATCCGGTGTCAAACCGGCAAAAGCGTGTGTTTCCATTGGCGTATTGTACGGGAAGCTGGCTGATATCGGACGCGTAGCCGTGTCAACTATCCAGCAGCATGATTCGTTATACTGCTCAGGTCACACCCGTGGCTGGCTTTTCCTAACCGAATCGTGGAGACGACATGAA
Source organism: Sulfuriferula multivorans (assembly GCF_003851125.1). Taxonomy (GTDB): domain Bacteria; phylum Pseudomonadota; class Gammaproteobacteria; order Burkholderiales; family Sulfuriferulaceae; genus Sulfuriferula; species Sulfuriferula multivorans. The sequence goes on from NZ_BGOW01000012.1 coordinate 35,808, forward strand.
TAAATTGATGACCGCACTGATTATGGCCGCAGCACTTGCCTTTACTCCGTTCGCTGCATCGGCAAAAACCGAACAGCAAACCAAAATGGGCGCTTGCAATAAAGATGCCGCAGCCAAGTCACTCAAAGGCGACGAGCGCAAAGCCTTCATGAAGAGTTGCCTGTCAGCACCTGCTGCCGCCGCTGCACCGGCGAAAGGCGAGCCTGCCGCTGCCGCCAAACCCAAAAACGCCATGGGCGCATGCTCGACTGCTTCCAAAGGCATGAAAGGCGCGGAGCACAAAAAATTCATGAGCGAGTGCCTGAAAGCCAAAGGCCCGGAAAACATGAAAAAATAAGTCTGGATATGGCTGAAAAAACCCCGCTGCGGCGGGGTTTTTTATTGGTGCGCCCGGCAGGGCGCACTTACTTGGAGGTGAAAGACCTCTACTCGCCCGGCAAGGGGAAGAGTTAGCTGAACGGCAAGGGT
>NZ_BGOW01000013.1 GCF_003851125.1 Sulfuriferula multivorans
GGTCAGTGCTATGGCAGCCGCCGCCTGGTGCATGCGTTGCAGGCGCAGGGCATGACCATGGGTCGGCACCAGGTGAGCAGCCTGATGCGTGAAGCGAACATCCGTCCGGTCTGGAAACCCAAGTTCGTCGCCACTACCGATAGCAAACACGACATGCCGGTGGCCGGAAATGGGTTGAATCGTCAATTTGAAGTGGCCGCGCCGAATCAGGCGTGGGTGTCTGACATGACCTATATCCGCACCCGCTCAGGATGGCTGTATTTGGCGGTCGTACTGGATTTATATGCGCGCAAAGTGGTGGGTTGGGCAACCGCCCCTACCATGCCCACCGCGCTGGTGGTCGCCGCATTGACCATGGCGCTGCAACAGCGGCGTCCAGATGCTGGCCTGTTGCTGCATTCAGATCGGGGGAGTCAGTATGCCAGCCGGGAATATCAGACTTTGCTGGCCCAAAACGGTATTCGATGCAGCATGAGCCGCAAGGGCAACTGCTGGGATACTCAATCTATGATTGTCAAGAACGCCTGCCAAATCTGACCCATGCTGGGATTGGCCAGTTGCCTTTGCATTGACCTGTCGATTTGATCAAAGCGTTCCCCGAGCGTTGCCGGGCCCAATGCGTGTGACCTAATAGGAGCTTTGTATTGCACCGTGAGTGTCCTGTCCGGCAAGTGGGATTGGTGATGCACCTACCTTGGATAAGGAGTGCGAAATGGACGATCAATTAATACAAAACGAAGTGATTCTGGGTGTTGATACGCATTTGGATATGCACGTTGCCGCAGTCATTAGCCATGCGGGCAAGCTTCTTGGAACACTTGCGACACCAACTAACACCGCTGGCTATCTGAAGCTACTGGCCTGGGCGCGCTCATGGGGTTGCGTACGGCGTGCAGGTGTTGAAGGTACCGGCACGTATGGGGCAGGCCTTGCTCGCGTTTTACGCGGGCAAGGCATTGAGGTGCTGGAAGTGAATCGCCCTGACCGTGCTAAACGCAGATTGCAAGGCAAGTCCGACCCGACTGATGCTGAGAATGCGGCACGCTCAGTTCTTTCTGGCACCGCGACGGCTGTTCCAAAGTCCCAGTCCGGCGCCGCAGAGGCTATGCGCACTATTTCCGTTGCCAGGCGAAGCGCAGTCAAGGCCAAGACGCAAACAATCAATCAGTTGAGAGCTCTATTGGTCAGTGCCCCACAAGACATCCGTGAACGACTCTGGAAAGCCAAACCTGAGCAATGCGTTGCAGGATGCGCTCATCTTCGACACCTGGGTTCAACGACGCTCTTACAGACGTTAGCCACAACGCTACGCTTGTTGGCAAAGCGCTGGTTAATGCTGGCGGCGGAGTTGAAAGAGATTGATACTGCATTAGAGCAGATGACAAGCCAGTCTGCGCCACACCTTCGGGAGCAGTTTGGCGTCGGGCCTCAAACCGCTGCCGCATTGATCGCTGTCGCCGGAGATAATCCGGAACGATTACACAGCGAGGCAGCACTTGCCACACTCTGTGGTGTAAGCCCTTTACAAGCCTCGTCAGGAAAAACGATACGGCATCGATTAAACCGAGGCGGTGACCGATCAGCCAACAATGCGTTGTGGACCATTGCCATGGTTCGAATGAGAAGCGAGCCACGAACCCGCGCTTATGTTGAACGCCGAACAGCAGAAGGCCTGTCCAACAAGGAAATCCATCGCTGCTTGAAACGATACATCGTCAGAGAGCTCTATCCATTCATCCTCGCGGATTTGGTGGCCGCAGCAAACGTTTCTTGACATAGGAGCGTCAATGCGGTGATGGAGCGTTTCTTCCTGAATTTGAAGATGGAGCGTGTGTGGCAACGCGACTATGCCAATTTCGATGAGGCCAAACACGACATTACCGATTACATCGTTGGCTTCTACAATTGCACCCGGCTGCATTCAACACTGGGCTATCTGTCTCCCGCCGCCTTCGAGCGCAAAATGGCAGTAAAACAACCTATCGCTGTGTCTGAAAATACTTGACCACTACAATGTTCTAGTGCTCACGACAAAACGGGTGCGCTACGACTCTGTAGTTTGGGGAAGGTCGAACTTAATTAGCATCACTCTTGATTCGGTGGCGTCTTGTGGTCTCATTACAAGATCATTTCCATTGCTACTCATCCTCGCGGCTATAGCCATCGTCGGCGCTTTCACTCAGCGTGGCGACGCTCTAGGGGGTTTGCTCTTTGTGGCGGTCGCTCTTATCGTTGCATATTTCTTCACTCGCAAAGCGGTCATTTCCGTTGCATCCAATGGAGGGCAAACCATTTTGGTGCCCACCAAAGGAATGCCCCGGGACACAATCATCGGGTTTATCGAGGCAGTGGAGCGAGAGAAGCTTAAGTGAGTATCGTGCGCGCCCAACCCGGCGGTCAACCGGACCTGCCGCAGAAGGCCGCGGCAGGTCCGGTTACCTCTACGTTGGACACACTCCATACTGGCGTGAAAGGGTTCTCTATGGATTCGTGGAAATTTGAAAGCAATTCCGGCAAACAGACTGCGCTCTCGCTGGCTTGCATTGCGGTTGGCACAATCCTGGTAATTGGTTTCCGTCACTTCGATGGCTCGAGCATGACAAACAGTCTGGCGGGATTTCTGTGCGGTCTACTCCTGCTGCTCATCGGCATCTCCGCATTTCTGGTGAGTGGAAAACAAACCATTGTCGTCGACCCCCAGATGCGTCGCATTGTTGTGGAAGATAAAAACAAGTTTGGGATAAAGAAAAAATTGATCCGCTTCAGTGAAATTACCGACACCAGCATCGGTTATATTGGAAAAAGGTCCATTTTTGTCAACTTCTATTACATAGTTCTCAAACTCAAAAGTGGAGAGAAATATCCGCTGTTTTCACCAGGACGTTTCCATGATGGTGGATCGGATAGGTCAGTTATGGAAAGCCGGAGACAGCGCCTTGAAAATTGTATTAAACAGGCTGCCGGCGAGTAAACGCATGTCTAACCCGGCATATACGGACTCCCTCAAAAAGCAAGAAACCTGATCGATAGATTTGGCTGGTTGGAATTGCGTGCAGTCGTATATCCGGCATCTCGTGTGGGTTCTGTGTGACCCGTGCCGACATGGAATCTGCTCACGGCAAGACTATCGTTACAAGCGGCAGCTTGGGTGCCGGCAGTGTTACCGGCGTCAATCCGTGATGATGCAATCTGAACCCCGATGGCGATCCGTCTCTGCGCTCACGGCTTCCTGATGCTTCCTGAGTCAGCCAAATAGTCCGGTTAATCCGCCCCACACACCCAGTCCGGCGGTAAGTGTAATGGTCAGCGCCACGACCACCGCGTAGGCGCCTCGAAGCTGGCTGCCCTGTGGCAATGCGCGTCGCGCCAGGGCGTAGAGAAAGCCAAGCACCACTGGCAGCAACAGGGCGTTCATGACCTCCACACCGACGCTGAGATCGACCAGATTAATACCGGAACTCACCAACAAACCGCTTGCCACCAGCACCGTTACGAACACCAGATAGAACCACGGTGCTTCGCGCGGATGATGTTCCAGCGAGTGTTTGTAGCCGGTGACTTCACCCAGCCCCCAGGCGGCGGTAAGCGACACCACAATAGCCGCCACCAGCGAGGCGCCAAGCATACCCAGGGCGAACATCAGGCGGCCATTTTCCACGCCCAGGTAGGGGGTAAGGGCATGGGAGATTTGCTGCACCGTGTCGAGCCGGGACGCCCCGCCGCTGCGCCCGAAGGTGGCCGCCACGGCGATGAGAATCGCCGCCATGATGGCCTGGGCGACGACCGCTCCGATAGCCGTGTCCCAGCGCGCAGCCGGCAGATGATGCGGTTTCAGACCCTTGTCCACCACGGCTGACTGCTGGTAGAAAACCATCCAGGGCATGATCACCGCACCGATGTTGGCCGCTACCAGATAGAGATAGCCGTGGTCGGCCAGCGGCATGCTGGCGAGTCCGTGGAGCACTTCTGCCGGATCCGGATGGGACACTATCGCAACGTAGACAAAGGCCAGTTCAAACAGGCCAATGGCTACCGCGACACGTTCCACCGAACGGTATGATCCGGAAATCACCATAGTGAGCAGGAATCCCAACGTCGCCAGCACACTCGCCCAGATTGGAATGCCGTAGAGTGAACCAACGCCGGCGATGCCGCTCATTTCGGTAATCAGCGCACCGAGGCAGGACACCAGTAAAGTGGATACCGACAGCCACGCCCAGCCACGCCCGAAGTGTTGCTTGATCAGCTCGCCATGACCGCGCCCGGTGAGAAGGCCCAAACGTAGAGTCAGCTCCTGAACCAGATACAGAATCGGGATCAGCAGCAGCTGCAAGGCCAGCAGCTTATATCCCCACTGCGCGCCGCTCTGCGCTGCGGTAATCACGCTACCGGCATCCGTGTCGGCCAGCATCACTACCAGACCCGGTCCGGCCACGGCAAAGAAAGCAGCCAGGCGGGCTCGGGACGGTGCAATAAGGGTATTTATCATGATGCGCCAGTTAATGAATGAGAATTATTTTTATTTTTCCATTCAAAAGACATATCGATCTGACAAATGGTTCCTTGATGACAAAAAAATTACGGGGCCCTGAAAAAACCGAATTTCAGCAAGCCATGACCGCAAGGCAAACAAATATGCGGTTATATTTCCCGCACCAGCCTGAATCCAAGATTGACGTCCAGCTCATCACGTAGCCGTGATCTGCGCGCAGCGCTGCGTGCAGCCGTGGCCGGATCGAACCAGGAACCACCCTTGACCACGATACGCTTATTGTTGCCGCGTCCAGGCAGGCTATGACCGTCGGATGGCGCCTGCTGGTAATCGGGCTGCCAGGGGCTGGCAGTCATTTCCCAGACGTTGCCGTGCATATCGTGTAAACCCCACAGGTTGGCGGGTTTGGTACCGACTTCCATCGCCCACATCATGGAACCGCATTGCGCGAAGAAGCTGCGCCGTTTTTTGGTTTTTTCCGGAAACGGAAACATCGGTTTGAACAGCACTTCCCGACAGCTGGCGTAATCGCCGTAATGGAATGGCGTATCCGTACCGGCACGTGCGGCATATTCCCATTCAGCTTCACTAGGCAGACGATAGAGCTGGCCAGTCTCACTATTAAGCCAGTCGATAAACAGCAATGCATCGGCCATGCGAATGTTCACTACCGGCTCGCGTCCTTGCGCCTGGATCAGTTCGCGCACCTGGCTCCAGCCTGAGGCGGCACGGAAACGCTGCCATTCCTCGGCGGTGATGGTGTAACGGCCGATCGCGAAAGCACGGCTTAGCTGCACATAATGAAGCGGTGCTTCGCTCGGCTCGTGACCCGGCTCGTGGCTGGGCGATCCCATCTCGAACCAGCCGGCTGGAATGACTGCCATTTCCGGCCCTGCCGAGCCATCGCTGCGCAGGGAGTCGCTGAAGTGTACATTCAGTCCCAGTTGCTGTGCGGTGGCCTGCTGGGCATGGCGCAAAGCAGCCTCATCCATGTCATGAACGAAACCGCTGGGGTGTGCTTGGGCTGGATTGATCTGCATGCGTGATCCTGTATTCGATAGATAATGAATATTCTATCGAATAGGACGCTTATGAGCGAAATCCGTTCCGGTGTGCCTGATTAATAGCCACTAAAAGTGGTTTGAACGGAATATCGCGTCCCCATTTCTGCACCAATGGCATGAAATCGAGGTCGGTCTGTGCAGGGCAACTGTAGCGCCCCGCAGTCATGTCATCGAACAGCTTGCGCAATTGCACGTCGAGCTGGTCGATAAACGGCAGATAGCGTTCCATTTCTTCGGGCTCGTCCTCGATGCAGGCGCGCAGTTCATCCACTTCGTAAACGGCCTGATGGACAAGGTCGATCAGCTCGTCCATGGTTTTGGGTTGGTGCATATTCATCCTGTCCTGATAAACAAAAACAGGGGCAAACGCCCCTGTATCAATCGGCTCGAACAAGCTTAACGCTTGGCTGCGATTTCTTCCAGCCTGGTGGCGCGGATAACTTGACCATCCAGCCCCGCATCCTTGGCAGAACCGCCATAAGCGACGGTCATCAACTGGCTGTAATACATCACCGGGATGTTGAATTTTTTACCGTATTTCTTGTTGATGGCACCCTGATAAATTTCCACGTTGGCCTGGCATAGCGGACACGGCGTAACGATCATTTCAGCGCCGTGGTCGTAGGCGGACTCGACGATGTCCTTGATCTGCGCCTGGGCCTTGTCCGGCTCGGAAAAAGCCAGCGCACCGCCGCAGCAGGTGACTTTCTGGTCGTAGCCGGTAAGGGCTTCGCCGCCCACCATTTCCACCAGCTTGTCAAGGTACATGGGGTTTTCGAAAGATTCGCCGACGATACCGAACGGACGGTTGGTCTGGCAACCGACATAACCGGCAAACTTGATGCCTTCCAGTGATTTAACGACCGGTTTTTTCAGTTCATCGTAACCAAAATCTTCGATCAGCACTTCGACCATGTGGCGGATGTCGGACTCGCCCTTGTATTCGAGACCGGCTTCCTTGAGTGCTTCGTTGGTATCGGCCATCAGTTGCGATGAGGCGTCGAGGCGCTCCTTGGTCTCGCGCGCACCCAGCCAACAGGCTGCACAAGTCGCGACGATTTCCTGGCCCGGCAGGTTTTGCTCGGCCAGCGCGAAATTGCGCGCATTCAAAACATGGCGCGGCAACTCGCCGCCTTCGGCATAACCAATGGACGCGCTGCAGCAATTCCAGTCCGGGATTTCGGTAAGCTTGATGTCGAGGGTTTTGCACATCGAGTCCACGGATTTGAGGTAGTTGGACGCCGAGGCACCTCGCTGCGATGAGCAGCCTGGGTAAAATGCGTATTCTTTCTTGGCCATTTTCAATACTCCTTAAGCCGTTTTGATTGCCTTGCGGCGCTCTTCGATTTCGTGCGCCTTTTTCAGCATGGCATGGATGCCCTTCTGATCTTTGCAACCGTGCGCCTTGAACAATTCGAACGGATTGAGCCGCTTGGCTTTTAACAAACCCAGAGCGACATCCTTCATTGCCAGGCCATTGATAATCCCTTGTTTGAAACCATCCTTGAAATACAAACCCAGCGAAAGTTTCAGCTCATTTACACGACCGGTCTGGATACAGTTGTTCCAGAACAGCTTGGCAAAATGGCGGGTGGGCTGGTTCTTCGGGGCGAGGCCGAGGCGGTGCGCGTAATTGGCGAGCCCGTGCATGATGTGGGTAATCGGTAGCTTGCGCGGACAACGCACGATGCAGTTGTAGCACGAGGTACACATCCACATGGATTGCGAGTTCAGTACTTCCTCGCGCTTGCCGGCACGGATCATCATGAAAATTTCCTGCGGTGGATGATCCCATCCCGCCTGGAAATTGGTGGGGCAGGAGCCGGAGCATACGCCGCATTGCATACACATCTTGACCCAGTTGCCCTCCTCCACCATGGCTTCGACTTCCTTGAGGAAGTTATTGTTGTACTGGGCTGCGGCCTGACTGCTTAAATTACTCATCGCGCTGTTCTCCTAGAAGCCTTTGAATGGGCTCATGCCGATTTCGAACATGCGTTTCTCGAAGTCGTTGATCAGCTTCGGTACGCGGTCAATGTCGGTAATCGCCACTTCGTAGGTCTGTACCCGGTCGGTTTCCAGGTTGAAACCCTTCAAGGTGTCGTCAATTTTGCTCATGCGATAGTTGGCCAGTTCGGAACCTTTCACGAAATGACACTGGTACTCGTCGCCGTGCTTGCAGCCCATCAGCATCACGCCGTCATAACCGGAGTTGAGTGCGTCGGTAATCCAGATGGTATTGACCGAACCCAGGCAACGCACTGGCACAACGCGCACGAACGAACTGGTTTCAGTGCGGTTCATCGCCGCCATATCCATCGCCGGGTAGGCGTCGTTCTCGCACGCCAGCACCAGGATGCGCGGTTTCTCGGAGAATTCGTCGGGGATGCTGACCGCCTTGATCTGGCTGCCCACCGTGTCCACCGAGTAGTTCTCGAAAGAGATCACCCGCACCGGGCAGGCACCCATGCAGGTGCCGCAGCGGCGGCAGCGCGATTCGTTGAACAACGGGTAGCGTTTTTCGTCTTCGTCAATCGCGCCGAACGGGCACTCTACCGTGCAACGCTTGCACTGGGTACACCCTTCCAGCCGCACCGAGGGGTAGGACAGGTCGCCCGAGCGCGGGTGCGCAGCGCTGCCGATGGCGGCGTTTTCCAGCGCCTGGATTGCTTTCAGCGTGGCGCCGGTGGCGTCCTCTTTGGCTTGAGCGATATCCATCGGACGCCGAACCGGGCCGGCCGTGTAGATACCGGTGCGACGCGTTTCGTAGGGAAAGCAGATAAAGTGGGAATCAGTGAAGCCGTATTTCAGCTGCGGCACGTCCTTTCCCTGGCGATAGTCCAGGTTGAGGATGGAGATGGTTTTTTTCTCCACCTCGGCGGCTGCTTCCTCGCCTTCCACCGCCTTGAAATCGATGTTCACGCCCGAGTTAGGCACTTGACCGGTGGCGAGTACCACCAGATCTGCATTTTCGATGCTGGCGTTCTGGTCGTCGAGGATCAGATCGTGAAAATTCACCTTGCAGGTATTGCCGGCAGGTTGCACCGAAGCCACTTTACCCTTGGTAAAAATCACGCCCTTTTCCTGCGCGCTGCGATAAAAGTCCTCACCGTTGCCAGGGGTGCGCAGATCAGTGTAGAGCACCGTGGTGTCTATGTCGGCGTTGGCATCCTTGAAGTACATCGCCTGTTTGATACTGGTATTGCAGCAATGGCCCGAACAATAGGCCAGATGCGTGCCGCTGGCGTCACGCTGACCGGCGCACTGCACGAACACGACTGATTTTACCGGTTGGCCATCGGATGGGCGCAGAATCGGCCCGCCGCGTTCAGCCGCTTCCCGTGCCAGCTGTTCCAGACCGCCCTGGTCTACGACATTCGGCGATGCGCCATAACCGAGTTCGGGCAGCTTGTTGGCGTCATAAAGCTCGAAACCCGTCGCCTGAACAATTGCACCGACGTCTTCAGTGGCTGTGCTGCCGGATTCAGTGGCAATTTCAGCCTGGAAACGTCCCGGCGCGCCACTGGTTTTGGCGAGTGTTGCATTCAGGTAAACCTTGATGTTGGGATCGGCTTCGATTGCCGACACCATCCCTGCCACGCCGTTATCCACTGGCGCTTTGTAGGGCTCGTGCGATGGCACACGCATATGCAATTTGGCTGCCCAGCCACCGAGCTGACCGGATTTTTCCACCAGCACCACCGGATAGCCGGTTTTGGCCGCCTCCAGCGCCGCGGTCATGCCGGTGATGCCGCCGCCAACGACCAGTAATGTCTTGCTGGTGCCGGTATTCGGGTTGCCCTCAGGCTGACGCATGGCCTTGATCTCGGCGCAGCCCATGCGCAAGTAATCTTCCGCCATTTCCTGCGTGGTTTCACGCGCTTCCTCAGTATCGGGACGAATCCAGATCACACCCTCGCGCAGGTTGGCGCGGGACATGGCGACGCTGGGGAAGTTGAACGCATCGGTCTTGGCGCGGCGCGAACACGCACCGATCATGATATGGCTTACGCCATCGTTATCGATGTCGTTCTGGATCATCGTCACCCCTTCGCTGCTGCACAGGAAGGGATGAGGTTTGACTTGCTGGATTTTGCCTTCTTTTTTAACCACATCGACCAGTGCATCCGTATCCAGACGTTCGCCCAGACCACAACCCTGGCAGATATACGCGGCGACTTTTTTCTCTACGGCCATGTTTTAAACCTCCGCCTTTGCCACTCTGTTAACCACTTGAATCGCCCGCAACGCCGCTGCTGTGGCCGATTGCACCGAGCGATTCACATCCAGCGCGTTGGACGCACACCCTGCGCCAAAGAACGCGCCGTTGGCTGGATCAGCCTCGATAAAACCGCTGGAATCGGCAAGAATTTCTGCTGGAATATTGGCGCCTTTCACCGACGGTTCCATACCTACCGCCAGTACGCACAGGTCGTGCGGGGTAGCATAACGGTGATAGCCTTCGGTGTTCACACCGTGCAGGATTACATCCCCGCTGGCGTCGTCCTGGGTGACCTTGGCCACTTTGGATTTGATGAAACTGACGTTGGGATTGGCCTGCACCTTGGCGTAGAAATCCTCGAAACGGTCAATGGCGCGGATATCGATATAGTAAATGGTGGACTTGCCCTCATTGCCATACCGCTCCTCCACATAGTTGGTCTGCTTGAGCGAGGCCATACAGCAAATACGCGAGCAGTGGCGCAGGTGATTTTCGTCACGCGAACCGGCACACTGGATGAAAGCGACATTCTTCGCTTCCTTGCCATCCGACGGGCGCAAAATCTTGCCGCTGGTGGGACCATGCGGATCAGCCAGGCGCTCGAACTCGACGCTGGTAATCACATTCTTGAAGCGGTCGTAGCCGTAAGGCTGAATCTTGTTGGCGTCGTAGGGTTGCCAGCCAGTTGCCCAGACCACTGCACCGGCTTTGATCTGCACGGTTTCTTCCTGCATATCGAGGTCAATGGCGTTATATTTGCATGCCGCCTTGGCCTTGTCGGCATCCGGCGTGCCGATAATGGATTTATCCAGCACAAAGCGCATCGGATAAGCCATTTTATTGGGCAGATAAGCCGCCTTCATTTTGTTCAGGCCATAATTGAACGGGTTGGGTATCTCGGCGCCTACTGCCTTGGCACAATCACCGCAGGCAGTACAGTTGGCGTTGACATAACGCGGCGTGATTCTGATGGTGGCGGTGTAGTCGCCTTTGGCGCCGGTGATGCCGGTTACCTCCGCCATGGTCAGCAGACGGATACGCGGATTGGACTTGAGCCGGCGCAGGTTGATTTCCAGGCCGCAAATCGGATGACACAGCTTGGGAAAATAGCGGTATAGCTGAGAAGTACGCCCACCTATGGCCGGATTTTTCTCCACCAACACCACATTCTTGCCGGTTTCTGCTGCTTCCAATGCAGCTGTCATACCGGATATGCCGCCACCGACGACCAGGATGGTCTCGTTTGTTGCTACAACTTCCGTCATCAGGTCTCCTCCATTCAAACGGATAAAGTGTCTGCCGATTACGGCCAACACTAGAATTTGCGAGAAGCCGCTTGAGCAGTCTTTTCACCAAAAATAAACTTGTTTAGGCACAATTCTGAGCTGCGGTGAATGTTACCCTGAACCACGCGGGCTATCCACAGCAGGCCGGGGTAAATTCAATTGAAAATTCTTATCCCGAAATAGAGGGGGTGAATTGCAGCGAATGCTTATGCTGATGTTGTGTAGTCAACAAGGTGCATCCAGCATATCTTAATTCGGGATTCCGGTGGCTAAAGTGAGATTGATACCGGTTAGAGTAGTTCCCTGGATGCATCACCGGCCAAACCGAGGAGATGTGTCACATCGTTCATGTCATCAATGGCGCATTTTCCATCTTCCAAAGTGAAAGTGGTCATTGAAGCGTTCTCGATGCGGATATTCCGAAATGCGGAAAGCGGTTGGCCCAGCGCTTCCAGCACCGCCATCCTGGCAACACCATCGTGGGTGATTGCCAGAATAGTTCCAGACTGGCCGGCCGTATACTCAAAAAATGACTGCACGCGCTGTTGCATGTCGCTGAGCGATTCTCCCCCGGGAAATGTCACTTGATCAGGGTTGCGCTTCCACTGGCGCAACAGCTCGGGCCATTTCTGCTTGACGGTTGCCTGTTGCAACCCTTCCCATTCACCGTATGCAAGCTCCATCAGACGGTGATCGGTGGTAACCGGGAGATTGAGCCGGGTAGCAATAATCTGCGCCGTTGCCTGAGCCCGCATTAATGGGCTCGCCACGATGCTGATCTCATCGCTTGCTGCAAATCGCTCGGCAAGGGCCTGTGCTTGCACCTCTCCACGCGCCGAGAGCGGCGGATTACTGTGCCCTTGATAGCGACCGTCCCGGTTCCAGGTTGTTTCGCCGTGTCTAGCCAGCATCAATCTCATTGAATACCGATCCTGAGCAAATTGAACGGATGCGAAATCACTCAGTAACGCCAGGCTACGCCAAACACCCATCGATTGCCGGCGTGGATGCCCTGACCCGCCAGATCGGCCTCATACTCGATGATCGGACGTATGTTCCTGGTCAGTGAAAAGCGCAACCCCAGTCCGCCTCTGAGCAGGTTATACACTTCCGACGCGTTCGGATTTTCGCTGGATGGAAGTGCAGTGTTTACGCCAAAGGTCCGCGCGCAGAACAGAGAACCAAAGATGTCCACGTTCTGAAACAGCCGGGTACCCACGTCTGCGGTAGCACGCCACTGCGTCACGCTGCTGTTGAAAAACATGCGCGGCCCGATGGAAAAACTGCCATAGGCGAGCCGCTGGCCGAATTGGTGCTTGATGCCGAATTGATAGTCCGGTTCTATCGCAGTGTGGCCCACACCCATCTGCGGATTGCTCGAGGTCGATCCTGCAGGCAGGATAATGTTCAAAGCAATGGCATCGGCAAAAACCTTACCTTGTCTCAATCCGCGCACCAGGCCAATCTCCTGATCCTGCAGACCAGATGCTGTGTAGGTCGTGCTCGTATTTTTTTTCGTCTTGGTCTTGCTCTCCTGTGCCGCCCGCAAGTCATATTGCAGCGCCCATCCGTCTCCCAGGCCATGTTCTCCGGTTACTTTAAGTTGCGTCTCGGAAATTTTTGAAGTGCTGGGAAACGTTTCACTGCCAAAGTGTGATGAAGAAAACGTACGATCAGAACGGTATAGGCGCAGTACCGGTTTGACTTTTCCCGTTCCCGCCGCAGGAATCCAGGGGTCTGCGCTGGCAGGAAAAACAATCAGGGCTGGCGCCAATGCAATCAACATCCTGACGCCTGTTTTTATATGCATACTTATTCTTGGCCTCTCTTTGTTGTGTGCAAAATCTGTGTTTGTCGTCCTGGTGTGACTCAACTGGAAAGTGCGACAGCACTGCGACCGCTATTCCATAGATCGAAATAACGCCCGCTCTGGGCTAGCAGTTGTTCGTGTGTACCCATTTGCACAACATGGCCCTGGTCAAGCACAAGGATGGCGTCGGCGCCGGTAACCGTTGCCAGTCGATGTGCGATGATGAGCGTGGTGCGGCCGACGGTGAGGCGTCGTAAAGCTTCCATCACGATGCGCTCGGTAAATGCATCCAGACCGCTGGTGGGTTCGTCCAGAATGACGATAGGCGCATTGCGTAGCATGGCCCGCGCGATCGAAACACACTGGCGCTGCCCTCCGGACAATGTCGCCCCGCGTTCTCCCACCAACGTGTCATAGCCGTCTGGCAAACCTTCGACCAGTTCGTGAATACCCGCCGCCTGCGCCGCGGCGATAGCCTCGTCGCGACCCGCGCCCGCCAGACCGTAGGCAATGTTTTCCCAGATCGCGCCGGAGAACACCAGCGCTTCCTGCAATACCAATGCGACCTGGCTGCGCACGAAATCCAGCGCCAGTTCACGCAGATCATGGCCGTCCAGCATAATCTGGCCGCTGAGCGGATCATGGAAACGCGGAATCAGACTCACCAATGTGCTCTTGCCGGCACCGGTCGCTCCGACGAGTGCCACCGTCTGACCCGGTTTGACGTGGAATGAAACATTCTGCAATACCATATCGCCAGGATGGTAGCCGAAACTCACCGAGCGAAACTGCAATTGCCCTTTGCAGGTAGATGGAATGAGCGCATCGGGTGCTTCGCGGATTTCCGATGCTTCCGAGAATACCTCGCCCAGACGCTCCGCTGCTGCCGAAGATTTGCCGACCACACCCGCTATCTTGGCAAACTGCCGGACCGGAGAAGCCATGCCGCGCAGGTAGGCAAGAAACACCAGCAATTCGCCCGCCGTAATGCTCCCCGCCAGCACCCGGGTAGCGCCATACCAGACCGCCGCCCCGGTCGCCAGAGCCATCACCAGACCCACCAATGGTGTGAACTGCACCTGCAAATCGCTCGCTTCCAGGGTGGCATCCAGGCTTTTCTCGGCCTGTTCGGCAAAGCGCTCATCCTCGTGCGCTTCCCGGCCGTAGGCTTGCACAACGTGGACATTGGCAATGATCTCCTGCACTTTACCCCACAGTTCACCTTCTTTCTGGCGCGCACGCCGGAAGGCAATCCGCAGGCGCGCGCTGTAACGCTGCATGATGAACAGCAGCAAGGGCACCACCGCCATCACCACCAGCGCAAAGCGCCAGTCAACGATCAGCATGACGACGATCATTCCGACCATGGTCAGCAGATGCGCAGACAGATTGGTTCCCGCCGACACCACGAAATCCTGCAGCGTCTGGATGTCGCCGCCCAGCCGGGCCATGATGTCGCCGCTTTTCTGGCGGCGATGAAAGGACAGGGAAAGCCGCTGCATGTGGGCAAACAGATCGCGCCGTATGTCGAAGATTGCGTGCTGTCCGGTACGCAACAGCAATCGGTTGCCCCAATAGCTGAGCGCTGCATCCATTAAACCCAGCGCAAGCATGGCTATCCCCAGGGTATTGAGCAGCGCAAGGCTATGGCTAGGGTCAGGCAAAAATCCGCTCAATCCATGCGGCAGCGGTTTCCGGAATATGACACTGTCAATAATGAACTTGAGGGGCCATGGCGCAAGCAAGAGCACGACAGCCTTCGCTGCCATGAATAAACCAGCGGCACTGAGCGCAGCTGTATACGGCCGCAAATAGCCACGCAGATCCCACAGCGAAAACCTACGGCGTCCCGCTGTACCGACTTCTGTCATCGCCCGCTACCGGCTGCGCGGGGTGCGCGCAAACGCATCATGATTTCAGTGGCACGCAAGGCCGTCTTGTCCCAACCGAAATCTTCACGCGCTGCCGCGGCTGCCGCATGACTCATGGCTCGCAGTCTGGGTACGTCATTCAGCAATTCAATCACCTGATTTACGAAGATGTCACGATCGCCGGGCGGATACAGCAGGCCCGTCACACCGTCCTGCAGCAGATCGGTCAGTTGACCAAGCCGCGGAGCGACAACCGGTCGCCCGGCGGCCAGGGATTCGACCACTTTCAGGGGTGAGAAATAGAAACCATCCTGCGCGGTATAGGGTGCCACCGTGATATCCATGGCGGCCAGGTAAGCAGGAATATCGGCATGCGGGATACGCCCGGTGAGGATGACCCGTCCATGCAGTTGATCGCGCGCTACCCGTGCCTGCAGATCGATCAGGGCGGGACCCTCTCCCACCAGCAGCAAGGCTGCATCGGGACGGCGCGTCAGGATGTCGGTAAAGGCATCGAGCAGAAAATCCAGGCCATGCCACGGCTTCAGGCTGCCGATAAACCCGATCACCGGTCTGCCGTCGAGTTCGTAACGCTCACGTACCGGCCCGCCGTCCACGCCGGGATGAAAGCGGCTGGTGTCCACCCCATTGGGCAACACGGTGACGCGCTCGCCCAACGCGCCGCGCGCCAGCGCGTGTTCCCTGACCGCTGCAGACACCGCGATGACATGGTCGGAACGGCACAGGGTTTCAGTCTCGGTTGCATCCGCCAGTGCTTTCAGACGCAGCCCCCGGAAGCGTTCCTGCTCTTCCGCCAGCGGCGCATTCACTTCGAGCATCAAGGGAATATTCAGAGCGGTCGCAACCTGTCCCCCTGCCCGGTGAAACAGCGCATAACGCTCATACAGCAGATCCGGCTGGACACCGGCCTGATCCAGCGCCCTCAGCACGCGCGCAGCCAGTTTGCGGTCGCAGGCGAGCTTGCCGAGTTCGCGCTGCAAAGTCTGATCTTTTTCCTCATTTCCCATACCGAGCTGCGCCGCTTCCAGCGCCATTTCGTCCGCGCTTTCATCCGGGGGCAACTCGATCATGCGTACCGGAGGACAAGGATTCCCGGTGCCCTGTTTGGCGCACAATAGCGTCACCTCATGCCCCAGTCCGGCCAGGGCGGAAACAAATTCGCGCACATGGACCGAGGCGCCCTTGTCACCCAGCACAGGAATGCCGCGATCGGCACAAAGATAGGCGATTTTCATCAGCGTGCACCTACCTGAAGCAAGGTTTGCACGGCCTTGGTGGTCTCCCAGCATTCGAAGCTGTCCTCCATTTTGCGGCGCGCTGCCACAGCCAGGCTTTGGCTTTTGGCCGGATCGTTTAACAGGCGTTCTATTGCATCGGCCAAGGCGGCCGGATCCTTGGGTCCTACCAGCAGTCCGGTGTGTCCATCCTCAACCAACTCGGGGATACCGGAAACACAGGTCGATACCACCGGCAAGCCGGCAGCCATGGCCTCTGCCAGGACATTGGGAATCCCGTCCCGGTCGCCGTCTTCCATGACTTGCGGGGAGAGCGCAAATACACTGGCTTGACCATAAAATGCAACCAGCCGGTCATGCGCCATCGCGCCGAGCAGGGTCACTGTGTCTTCCAGACCAAGCTTGCTGATTTGGCTCTCCAGTTCACCGCGCAGCGGCCCCTCACCCACAATGGCACAGCGAAACTTGACGCCGCGCGCTTTCATCAACTGGCAAGCCGAAATCAGATCATTCAGCCCTTTTTTCGGCACCAGACGGCCGACCGACAAGATCAGCGGAACCGACAGGGCGATGGGGATAATCTTCGCAGCACGGTTCCCGTCACTTGTTGCTGCCTTTGCGTTAGCCGTCGGAAAGGGGAACGCAGCCAAGTCTATACCATGATAGACCAGATGAATTTTGTGCCAATCCTGTTGTGGCAGAAAACTCTGCAGGTATTCAAGATTGTGGCGCGTGCAGGTCAGCACAAAGCTTGCCGAATCAATGCGCCGGCGCAGTACTTTTTTCGGCGTCAGGTAAAGATCCTTGGCATGCGTGGTAAAGCTGTACGGAATATTGCACATCACGCTCACCAGACGGGCGACGATGGCGGGCGCATTGGCAAAGTGCGCATGCAGATGCTCGATCTGCTGCTGGCGACAGGCAACAGCCATGTATCCGGAGCGCAGGAATTGCTTCCATACGCTAAACGGGCGGCGCGACAGCATGGACCACCAAAACGCCAGCCCGACCGCGTGCATATAACGCAACGGCGCCGTCAACAGCATCGCGGCATGCGCCTTGGCCACAGCCGGGATTTTCGCTGCCCAGGCCTCGGGAAAATAGGTGACAGGCGCTTGCAGTTCCTGCACCGCCGGATGCGACAGCGCCTCTTCCGGACGCATCAGCGAGAACACATGCAGTTGCGTACCCAGCCGCTCCAGCGCGCGCATCTCATTGAGAATAAAAGTTTCCGAAAGGCGTGGGTAGCGCTTCAGCATGTAGCCAATGGTCCGGGTTGCAGTCTGTGTCATAGCGTTGCTCCGATCGCGGACATACGGTTGATGCCAAGTAGATCGTCGAGGGTGCTGCCAACCCGGTGAACCCCGCCAAGATCCACAGCATTCCAGTCATTACGGGGTGGCTTGGCGCCAGCCAGCGCGCCCAGAACCAGATCTGCCAGGCGGGTTACCAGGTCTTCCTCCGGCTGTATGGCCCACGCCAGACCCAAATTGCTCAGCAGCGTCGCGCGCAGACGTTGCTCCATGCGCGGCGCACCACGCGGCACCAGAATGGCCGGTTTTTTGGCGACGAGAATCTCTGCGGTAGTGTTATATCCCGCCATGGACACCACCAGATCCGAGCTGCGGATCAATTCTGCCAGTTCCGTGGTAAACAGGATTATGCGCACATCCGGCCGTTGTGCGGCGGCCAGTTCAAGTGCACGCTGTTCCTCTACAGCCATGAGCGGGCCAGGTACGATGATGCTTTGCGCGACATTGTGCGGGATACGATCCAGCGCACGCAGATAGGCGCTTAGCAATGGGTAGCCATCGCCGCCGCCGCCGGCAGTGACCAGAACGACCGGCCGTCTGGATACCGGTGAGGCTCCCTGAAAACCACCCAATGTGGAGATCACTTTGCTGTCGTTACGGGCAATGTATCCGCAGTAACGTATCTTGGCCGCAATGGAGCCGGGAATATCGTATTCACGTACCAGATCGAACAAGTGCCGGCTGCCATACACCAGGATGTGATCGTAAGCGGTTTCAAGCAATTGATAGACGTTTTGCTCGCGCCACTGGCTACGCACTGTTTCCGCACTGTCGATAATGTCGCGTAAACCGAGCACAGTACGCGTTGCCGGCATTTCTTCGCGGATGAATGCCAGCGCTTCCAGCAACTCTCCTTTCATGCCGGCAGGCGCATGATCAATCAGGAATACGTCGGGACGATAGCGGATAACCGACTCCAGAATCACCGCTTCACGACGTTCTTTTACCGTTGCAAAACTGAACGAGCTATCCCGTGACGCATACTCTTCCGCACCCGTTTTGACGACGGGCGGCATCGCCTGTACTTGCAAACCGGCAGGCATGGGCCACGATTCCACCACAGGCGAACCCGTTAGCAGCAATGCAGAAAAAGGCTGGCTGCGTCGCAACAGATGGGTGGCAATAGCCAGATTCCGCCGTAAATGACCGAGACCGAATGTGTCATGGGAATACATCAGTACCCGCGGTCTCGTACTGGGTACAGGTATGTATCTGGGTGTTACGGGCAAATGATGTAGTTGCATGAGTAGAGACAGCTCCACTTTAAGGTTTGAAAATCACACGGACTGATCAATTGCATGCTTCCAGAACCAGCCCTACCAGGATTGCCATTGTTTTGGCATGACCCAAAAACAGATTTCAGGAATACCAGCGCAATAGACGTGCCAAACCCGGACGCAAGTCGATAAACATGCGTATCCGTATGTTTAATATTGAATAATCAGAAAGCCGGGGAGGACTTCAAGGAATAAAGCGGGGAAATAAAAGCCTGCAAATAATGTCTGACTGCAAAATTCGCAACCAAATATTGCGGGATTGGAAGGGATAAAACTATTTTGGACAGGCAATATCGGCAGCTGATCCGCCTACATGGCCTTTTGCACTAATCACCAGCACAACAGTTACCCGCTTGTCGGCGTCGCAATAGGGTACGTAGCCAATGGCGCCTGGGGTCTCGGCGACGAAACGGAGAACCGCCTCTTCCGAGGACAGCACATAGGGTGGCAATACCCCGTGAAAGTAACGGTCATTCCAGTACTGTTCCAACTCTTCCGGCGCATAGCCCAGAACAGCTTTTGAAAACGCACGTCGGGTCGGATTATCGGCCGGCAGATTGACCGGTTGAATTTTGGTACCGTCCTCCCAATAATTCCTTTTTCGTCGGTATATCGCCGCCAATTCGCTTTTACCCATGCTCAATTTGGACTGGGTGGCCTGCACGATCACAGCCAGAGGTTCCTCAGCGGCCCAGCCGATGGAAATGGCGCATCCCCCCCACATCAACAGGATGAATGTTGCGCGCAATAATGAGACGGGTCGCACGGATTAGAAAAGCACGCTAATCGAGGACAGGAATCCTTCATGGGCGTTGATCTGATTGTTTACCCCATGAACAAATTCCGCTTTCAATACGGATGTCGGTGTAATGCGGAACGCGAGCCCGGCAACCCATAGATTCACGCCGGGCAGCGTCCCTGCCTGGCGAAAATATTCATACCTGCCAACGCCATACAGCCTTTCGGAGAGTGGTACAACAGCCTGGATAAATATTCCCTTTTCATCTAATGAACTGCCGTGACTGGAATGCCGATAGATCGCCTCACCACTTAGCTCATAACGATCTCGCGACCAGAGGTAATCGACACCAAACAGGTTTTTTCTGTCCCCGACATCACTTTTTTGAGTGAAATTGGCATATGAGAATCCTAGCTGGCTGGAATCCCCCATAGCGTATGAAAGATGCAAACCGTACGCAGAGTCAAATGGATCCTGACTGGAATTGCCACGTATTTGCTGTCCGTTTGAGGCATACAGTGAATAATCCACCTCCTTGCCCAATCCGGTACTGGTCCCGTAAATCATTGCGCCGGTAGCATAAGTAGGGAAAGGGCGATTCGTGACCAAGGGACGTGAAGTGGTCCACACCAGAGGATCCGCATGGATGAGATTCCAGTGCCCGACCGGCGTCAGAAATTTCCCCAGGCGGAAATTCAGCAGCTCGGATTGCGCATAATCAAAATAGGCGCGTTCGAATGCCAAAGACCGCTGGCTGGTAGTAAATTTTCCCGGCCGCTTGAAGACCAGCGCATCTTCCAGACTCAGCTCGGAAAAAAACTTGAGTTTCCCGGTGCCTTCCCAACCCACAAACAGGCTGAGATCTTCCGTGTTTAATTCCCAGGACTTATGCTTTTTTATCGTGAAATCCTCAGTGGCATAACCACCCAGGGTGAAGCCGGTTCCAGGTATTTGCCAGCCGCGCTCCAGCTGCAGATGGGGCTCGGTGGGTACTGGTTGCTCAGCTCGCGTATTGATACAACCCAGCGTGAGCGCCACAGAAACAATTAAAGCTGCGCGAAACGCCCTGTGGCGCATAGCATCCATCTCCCTGCAAGGTAAGACAAAAAATCGGTTATTGTGACCACTTTGCTTATACTTTAGCCTAAGTAACGACCAAACCCATAGTCGGCTTTCTTTCTCGTGACAATACGAAAAACTCTCGTTGTGGCGTTCCTGCTGGCTAGCCTGGTGCCCGCTATCGCCCTGACCTTCCTGGCCTTTGTCAAAACGCAACAGGCCATGCAGGCTGAAATTGAGCAGACGCTCCTGGTACAGGCAGCCACTGTTTCCGCAGATATCGACAAGATGCTGTTCGAACGTTTTCAAAACGCGATCACATGGAGCCATCTTGAGGTCATGCAGGATATTTACGTAAAGGATATTGATAAACGCCTGTCCGCTTTTCTGACCGAACTGAAAACCGGCTACCAGAACGTTTACCGCAACTTGTATTGCACCGACATGAGCGGCATGATTGTTGCCAGTAACAAGGCGGCCGCCATCGGGACTATACCTGTCGCGCAACAGCCCTGGTTGCATGCCACATTGCCAGGCGGACGCGTTGTCCTGGATGTTCCGGACGGCAGCACAATGAACATCCGTTCCAGCATCCCGTCGAAATTCGGCAGCGGCAATCTGGGAGAACTTGTGCTGTCCTTCGACTGGACACAAATCTTCCAGATTCTGGACCAGGCGGCGAAAGATGGTCGTATGGTCGCCATAATGGACCACAACGGGAAAGTCATCGCAGCGTCCAGAGAATTGAGACAGCAAGGCTTTCTGATGAGCAAAAAATTTCTGCCATGGCTGTCCAACATTCCCAAAAGCGGTGTCGAAATCGTCGACGGATCTCCCCTGCATACATCCCGTGTCATTATTGGTTTTGACCGTTCGCACGGCTATGAAAATTTTTCCGGCCTGGATTGGACAACGATAGTCATACAGCCGCTTGATCAGGCACTTCAGCCCATTCACCGACTGGCCATCATATTTCTCGGCTTCCTGCTGGCTACCATCGTGATTGCCACCTGGATTTCCTTATGGGTGGCGAACAATATAGCCCGGCCCATCGTGGCGCTCACTGCCTTCACGCGCCGGTTTATTAACGAGAAATCTCTTCCGCCCTCCCCTCCTGTATCGAGTGGCGAAGTGGGAGAACTTACTACTACATTTGTCCAAATGGTTGAGGATCTCGATCAATCCAGACAACATCTGGTCAGGGCATCACGCTTCGCTGTCATGGGTGAAATGGCTGCGGTCATGGCGCACGAAATCAGGACACCGTTAGGGATATTGCGATCATCATCACAAATGTTGAAACGGGAACCTAATATCAGCGATGAAGCACGCGAACTGATCGGTTTCATCGAGAGCGAAACGGACAGGCTCAACCGTCTGGTTTCAACCATGCTGGACGGCACCCGCCCGCGCCTGCCCAGTTTTCAGCTGACTAACGTCCATACGCAGATTCACAATTGCATATTGATGCTGGCCGCACAAACCCAGACAAAAATGATCCAGGTTGAAGAGTCATTGCAGTCCTCTGATCCTTATTGCGAATGCGATGCCGAACAGATGACACAGGTATTCCTGAACCTGCTTATGAATGCCCTGCAAGTGCTGCCGGAGCATGGAAAAATAACCGTAACCAGCCGCAGCGAAACAGAAAAAATAATCATCGAAATTGCAGACAACGGCCCTGGCATTGCCAAAGAAGAACGTGACAAAATTTTTGACTCGTTTTTCCACAAACGCGAAGGCGGTATCGGATTGGGGCTGGCCGTGGTCCAGCAAATTGTGTCTGCGCATGGAGGAGATATCACGGTGAGCGAAAGTCGGTGGGGCGGTGCATTATTCAGAATATCGATCCCGAGAAAATTGAGCGAACAATCATGACCGGACAACAAATCCTTATCGTCGATGATGAAGCACGAATGCTGCGCGTCCTCGAAATCATGCTGCAAAAAATGGGGCACGATATCTCATGTGCCAGTAATGGAATGGAAGCACTGCAGAGCTTGCAGGAAACGCCGGTCGATCTTGTCGTCAGCGACCTTCGCATGCCCGGGATGGATGGTATCGAATTATTGAATCAGCTCCGCGCTCAGGGTAATAACGTTCCCTTCATCATCATGACAGCTCACGGCACGATACAGAGCGCCGTGGAATCAATGAAGCTGGGCGCATGTGATTACATCCTGCGCCCCTTCGATATGGAAGCGCTCGAGTTGTCGATCAACCGGATACTTGCGACCGGACGAATATTGCGTCAAAACGATTTTCTGCGCCGCGAGCTGGAAAAAGGATGGGAAGGATTTATCGGCGAAAGCCCTGCCATGCACAAGGTTTACGAGCAGATACGGCTGGTGGCGCCCAATAAAACAACTGCGCTGATCACCGGCGAAACAGGCACTGGCAAAGAGCTGGTCGCACGTGCGATACACCGGGCTTCACCCAGACGCGACAAGTTATTTGTACCGATCAATTGTGCGGCGATCCCAGCTGACATGCTGGAAAGCGAACTGTTCGGCTATGAAAAAGGGGCGTTTACCGGCGCGCATAAAGAGCGCATTGGCAAGTTTGAACTGGCTCATGGAGGCACGATTTTTCTGGACGAGCTGGCAGAAATGCCTGTCGCGTTGCAGGCTAAACTGCTTCGGGTGTTGCAGGAAAATGTGATTGAGCGCTTGGGTAGTAATCGCAGTATCCCGATTGATATCAGAATCATTGCTGCAACCAACAGAGACCCTCAAGCTGCCATTGCCGAAAACAGGTTGCGGGAAGACCTGTACTATCGTGTGAATGTATTTTCGCTTGAACTACCTCCGTTGCGCGACCGCAAGGAAGATATACCTGCTTTGATCCATTATTTTATTGCTGAATTTTCGAAAGGCAGCTCTTCGATGCCAAAAATCACCGAAGACGCCTTATCCAATCTACAGCAATACGCATGGCCGGGTAACGTACGGGAACTGAGAAACGTAATGGAACGCGCTATTGTCCTGAGCGGTGGAAAGCAGCTTGATATGACTCATTTTCCGCTGGGAGCGAATGCGACGAAAGAAAAAGCACCCTTGCAGGATAATCTGTCTTTTGACGGCATGTCATTAAACTGCGCCATCGAAACCCTTGAAGCCAAAATGATCGCCGCTGCATTGCACAACACTGATGACAACAAAACCAAGGCCGCGCGGCTTCTGGATATCAGCGAGCGCTCGCTTTGGTACAAGGTTAAGAAATATCATCTGGAATAAGCAAAGCCGTCCAGGTATTTTCCAGAATAAAAATTTCTTGACACATCCATACCGGTTGGTATGATTCGATCATGGACACCAAACAATCCGATCTGACACGCGACAAAATTTTGCACGCCGCGTTCGACGAAATGCACCGCAACGGTTTTCAGGCGGCGAGCATCGCCAATATTCTTGGCGACACGGGGTTGACCAAGGGCGCGCTGTATCACTATTTCCCTGCCAAGCATACGCTCGGCCTCGCGGTGATTGATGAGGTGATCCGGGAGGGACTGGAAGAAATGGTATTCCGCCCGCTGCGCGAAGCGGAGCAACCGGTAACTGAATTGCTGAATATCATGCAGCGCAAGGCCGAATATGCCAACGATGACACCATCCGCCTGGGCTGCCCCCTGAACAATCTGATGCAGGAAATGAGCCCGCTGGATGAGGCGTTCAAGGCACGCCTGACTCTGATACTCAAAGCCTGGCAAAAGGCCATACGCAACGCACTGGAAACCGGGCAGCGCCAGCGCCAGATCAGGGCCGATGTCGATTGCGAAGCCGCTGCGCTGTTTATTGTGTCGGCCTGGGAAGGCTGCTGGGGCGTGGCCAAAAACATGCAATCGGTAAAGACCTTCCGGTTGTGTATAACGCAATTGCAGGATTACGTTCTGAGCCTGGGTCCACGATCCAGGCCCAGGAATAAGCAGACTCAGTGAAATCGCCGCACGCAGCGCGATTTTATTTGGGCAACAACATACCGGATGGTTGGTATGTATTCGTGAGTTGTCAATTCAAGGAGAAGCAATATGCCTATCATTCAAACCGTAGCCAGCGATCAAGCAACCGGCAAAGTAGCTGAAATTTACCGTCAGATTGAAAAGGCTTTCGGACGCGTGCCGAATGCCTTGCAAATGAGCAGCAGCAGCCCCGGGATGCTCGAACAGCAATGGCAATCAATTGGCTACTACATGAATCATCCCACACTGGGGTTTCCGCTGCTGACCATGGTACGCATGCTGGTGTCGCAGGAAAATCACTGCGATTACTGTGTCGGGTTCAACGCCGCCATGCTGATCAACCAATGCGGCCTGACGCCGGAACAGGTTGCCCTTACCAAGCAGAATCCCGCGCAAGCACCTTTGGCAGACAAGGACAAGGCGATGTTGCTACTGGTGCTGAAAGCCGTATCCACCCCGGAAGCCGTCAATGCAGTCGATTTGCAGAAACTGCGCGATCTTGGCTGGAGCGATGGCGACATTCTGGATGCGGTATCGCATGGCGCGAGAAATAAGGCCGCCGATATCATTTTCAATGCATTCAAAATCGAAAACGATTTCTAGACTGGAGATTCGACATGAACTTCGATAAAGAACTGGATGCGCGCGGTTTGAATTGCCCGCTACCGATACTGCGTACCAAAAAATCGCTGGCTGAGTTGAGTACGGGACAAATATTGAAAATCTCGGCCACCGACCCGGGGGCGGTGAAGGATTTTCAGGCCTTCGCCAAGCAGACCGGCAACGAGTTACTGTCTTCAGCACAGAACGATGCCGAATTCGTGTTTTTCATGAAAAAGAAATAATCCTGAAAAAATAGTCAGTCCACGAAAAGCACGAAAGGCACGAAATAAATCATTCATCTTTTTGGTGATGATCACAGCTTGTTATCTCTTTGAATAATTTCGTGCCTTTCGTGCTTTTCGTGGATAAATCGCCTTTTTATGGATTATTCGTTTTTAACCAAGGAGAAAGCAATATGAATGTCACCACCGCAATTGAAACCCGCCGCTCCTTCAAGACGTATGATCCCGACCACCGCATGACCGAAGCGGAAATCGACAAGCTGTTGTCGCTGGCCATGCTCGCCCCCACCGCATTCAATATCCAGAACTGGCGCTTCGTGCTGGTGCGCGATCCCGAACTGCGCAGTGAAATCCGCAACGTGGCCTGGGATCAGGCGCAAGTGACCGACGCCTCCTTGCTGATCGTGCTGTGCGCCGACACCAAATCCTGGGAAAAGGATACCGCGCGCTATTGGCGCAATGCGGCGCAGCCGATACAGGAGTTCATGGTTCCCGCCATCGGTCAGTATTACGCCGGCCGGGAACAGGTGCAGCGCGACGAGGCCATGCGCTCATGCGGCATCGCGGCCATGACACTGATGCTGGCGGCCAAAGAAATGGGTTACGACTCGTGCCCGATGGACGGCTTCGACTTCGAGGCAGTGGGCAAACTCATCAATTTGCCGCAGGACCATGTGATCACCATGATGACGGCAATCGGCAAGGCCACCAAAGAAGCATGGCCGCGCGGCGGGCAATTGCCGATGAACGAAGTGGTGATCAACAACCATTTTTGATGCTTTTCAGCGCTTGCGGCAGGCGTGAGATTACCCGCCGCTCTCCGAAGTATGTGAGGCAACCCGCGTCAGGTTGGTCAATTCACTCGGTGCTGCCGGTACGTCGCAAACTTCAAACTGCATGGTTTCCAGGTCGCCCATGATGTAGGTGGGCGGCGCACCGACCCCGCCTACCGTGCCGGGATTGAGCATCAGGCTCTGGCTGCCACTGACGTTATCCACGTGCCTGATTTCGGCACGGTGGTCGTGCCCGCAGCAGACCAGGTCGTAATCGCCAGTACATGCCATGGCGCGCGCGTAATGCGGATAGTGGACGATGAAAATCTTGCGCCCGCCCAATTCAATTTCGGCGTCCTGGCCATGGTAGCGAATGACGCTGCCCTCCTCCGCCCCCAGGCGCGACAGGTTGAACATGTCGCCGGTATTGTTGCCGTGGATGACATGCACCGGCAACGCGAATTTTTGCAGCGCACGCAATGTAGTAGGTGCGACCACGTCGCCGCAGTGCAGCACGGCTTCGGCACCACGGCTTAACGCGTCTTCTACGGCGAGCGCCATCAGGCGACGGTTGTCATGGCTGTCGGAAATGATGCAGATTTTCATGCTGGCACGCCCCAAAAAAGAGCCGCCGGTAGGCGGCGCTGGCGGATTAAAATGCAGGCTTGTCGGCAGCGGCGTTGTAGCGTTCCACGCCGGCCATGATTTCGGCCTTGGCTGCGTCCGCATCAACCCAGCCTTCCACCTTGACCCACTTGCCGACTTCCAGGTCCTTGTAATGTTCAAAGAAATGGGCAATTTGGGCCAGGGACATTGCAGGCAGATCCTCGGGTTTTTGCACGTTTTTGTACATGCCGCACAATTTATCTACCGGCACGGCCAGCAGTTTGGCGTCCACGCCGGCTTCGTCGCTCATCTTGAGCATGCCGATGGTACGGCAGCGCACCACCACACCGGTAATCAGCGGCACCGGGGTCATGACCAGCACATCCACCGGGTCGCCGTCTTCGGACAGGGTGTGAGGAATATAGCCGTAGTTGCAGGGATAATGCATGGCGGTGGACATGAAACGATCCACGAACATCGCGCCGCTTTCCTTGTCTACTTCATACTTGATGGGATCGCCGTGCATGGGGATTTCGATGATGACGTTAAAATCGTTGGGAACGTCCTTGCCAACGGGAACCAGATTCAGACTCATGCGTTAAACCTTTACTTTCAGTGCGGTACAAAAGCCGCAATTATACCGTATGCTCCATTCGCTCTACGTTGATTTCAATTCCTATTTTGCCTCTGCGGAACAGCAGGCCGAGCCGGATCTGCGCGGCAAACCCGTCTGCGTGGCGCCGGTGGTGGCGGAAACCACCTGTTGCATCGCGGCAAGCTATGAAGCCAAGGCATTCGGCGTCCGGACCGGAACGCCCATCCATGAGGCGCGCAAATTGTGCAAGGGTATCCTTGTCGTGCAGGCGCGCCCCTCCATGTATGTGGACTATCACCATCAACTGGTCGCTGCGGTGGAATCCTGTACCCATGTGGAAGCCGTCTATTCCATCGACGAAATGCACTGCGAGCTGACCGGCAGCCAGCGCTTGCGCGCCAATGCCGAAACGCTGGCACACAAGATCAAGCGCACCATTTACAACACCGTGGGTACGGAATTGCGCTGTTCGATCGGCATTGCGCCCAACCTGTTTCTGGCGAAGACGGCATCCAACATGCGCAAGCCGGACGGCCTGACGGTGATCGAACTCAACGACCTGCCCGATTGCCTGTATCCACTGGAACTGCGCGATATCAATGGCGTCGGGCGACAGATGGAAAAGCGGCTGAAACAGGCCGGGATTCACACCCTGCGCGATTTGTGGGCTGCCGACAAGGCCCGGCTGGCGCGCGCATGGGGCAGTATCGAAGGCGAGCGCATGCATGCCAAATTGCGCGGCGAATGGCTGCTGCCCGCACCCAGTGCGCGCGCCAGCATCGGACATTCGCATGTGCTGGCGCCGGCAATGCGCAACGACCACACCGCGCATTCGGTACTGCACAAACTGCTGCAAAAAACCGCCATGCGCCTGCGCAGCCATGAATTGCTGGCAGGCGCGATGCAGATCAAGGTGAAATACCTGCGCTACCCGTCCTGGAACGAGAAAATAAGCTTCGATCCCAGCTCGGATACGCTCACTCTGACTGACATCCTGGATCTGCTGTGGAAGAAGAAACCGGTCATGCGCGACGATCCGCTGGCGGTCGGTGTCACGCTCACGCGTCTGGTGGAAGCGGCGCATCACACGCCGTCACTGTTCGATACCGGCATTGCGCGCAGCCAGCTCAACGCCACGGTGGACAAACTCAATGCGCGCTTTGGCAAAAATGCCGTGTATTTTGGCGCTGCGCACGATGCGCTGCAGGCCGCGCCGATGCGCATCGCGTTCGGCCATATTCCTGATCTGGATACGGAAAGCGACGAATAATCGCGCTACGGGTAGATGCCGTTGCCCTGTGCTGGATCAGGCAAATATGCTATCGGCCGGCTGTGCAGACCGGCTTGCGCAGCAAAACTGCGTGCCGCATCGGCGCCCACTGTTTGCGATTCCATCTGGTTGACTTGCGCTGCATCATATTGCGCCGCCTTGAGTTTTTCCTCATCCAGCCCACGGATCCCGGCAGTGGCAACAATCTGGCCGGTTCCCAGTCCAGCCGCCGATTGTGGCCGCGTCCCCATGGCTTGGGCAGCGGGCAGGCATGCGGCAGCGATTGCGCAAAATGCACCGATACTCATTAATAAATAACGTATACGCATAATATTGACCTCCGGCGGTATTTTGACTGCTGGTGACGAGTACAACTCGACTTGACCCCCCAGTCAAGTTAATCTCATGGAAAATTCCGTACGCCTGAACAGACCATGAATACCAAAATCGCCCTGCTAAGCTTGACCCTGCTTGCTTGCTGTCAGTCCGCCCTAGCCTTTGAAGTCGGTGAATTCAAAAGCGGCATGACCCGCAACCAACTAAAAACCACGCTCAAATCGTGGAATTTTGAAAACAGCGTTGAAGCCGGCGACACCCTGATGGCGTATGACTCATCAGACAGCCCGGCAGGCCGGCGCTATGTATTCATCTTTTGCAATGACAAGCTGGTGGAATTCGATCAGGAAATGGCCGCTTCTTTCAACAATTTTGTAACTGTTACCAGTAATTTTAATACCCAGTACGGTAGTCCGCTGAAAGTCGTGGCGCTACACAACGTGGTAGGCGCAGGCGAAAAAAATACCCTGGCGATTTACTGGCGCAAGATGAGCGACGTCATCGGCGTGCGTTACATCCTGCAGCCCAACAGCGAACAACTCACCACCGCCTATCAGGTCAGCAATAACTGCTGGCAGGCGCCAAGATAAAAAGTCGATAATGGGCGATCTCGCTCACGTCGCGCACGCATCGGCAAATCACTTACAAAACGCTATCAATACCGCAAGAATCGGGTGGAAACGCGGTCCATACTCAACGATACTGCACCTGAATAACTTCCTGGACACATCGTGAACCTCGCCAGCCTTATCCGACTGATCACCCTCGCCGCCATCTGGGGCGGCTCGTTCCTGTTCATACGCATCGGTGCGCCGGTGCTGGGGCCGGTGATTCTGATCGAGTACCGCGTCGGCCTCGCTGCGCTATTTCTGACTATCGTGGCCGGATTTCTGCACAAGCCGCTCAACGCCAGACAGCACTGGCGCCACTACCTGATGCTGGGCATATTCAACGGCGCCTTGCCTTTCCTGCTGTTCGGGTTTGCCGGGCAGACGCTTTCGGCTTCGGCCATGTCCATTCTGAATGCCACCTCGCCCATATGGGGCGCGGTAATCGGCGCAGTATGGTCGCGCCATGCGCTGAACGGACGCACCGCGCTAGGACTGGGGCTCGGTATCATTGGCGTTGGCCTGGTGGTCGGTGTTGATCATCTAACCGCGCAACGCGGTGCCGGAATTGCCATTGCAGCCGCGCTTCTGGCCGCATTCTCCTATGGCATAGCCACCACCTATGCGAAGACCGCAAAGTCCGTGGACAGCTTTTCCAACGCACATGGCAGCATGTGGGCGGCTACGCTGGTCATCGCGCCCGCCGTTCCTTTTGCAGCGGTTTCGGCATCGCCGAGCGTCGGCGTCCTGCTCGCAGTCGTCGCGCTGGGCATTGCCTGTACCGGTATTGCCTTCCTGCTCTATTTCCGGCTGATCCGCGACATCGGGGCGACCTCCGCACTCACGGTCACCTTCCTGATTCCGGTCTTCGGCATGCTGTGGGGCAGCCTGTTTCTGGGCGAAATCATTACCTGGGGCATGATTGCCGGTTCGTGCATCGTCATTGTGGGCACGGCCCTGGTCACCGGCTTTAATCCGGCAGCGCTGTTGCCGCGCAGGGCAGCCGGCAATGCGTAATACCGTTGCAGATCAGGCGCGGCAATATGAGACAGTCGCGCGTGCCATTGCCTTTATCCGCAGCCATGCGCGACGCCAACCCACGCTCAATGAAATTTCCGACAGTCTCGGGCTGAGCGAATTTCATCTGCAAAGAATGTTCTCGGAATGGGCGGGCGTCTCGCCCAAACGGTTTTTGCAATACGTCACAAAGCAGTATGCCAAGCAGGCATTACGCGAATCAGCCGATGTGCTGTCCGTCACACTGGACACCGGCTTGTCGAGCCCTGGACGCTTGCATGATTTGATGGTGACGTGCGAAGCCATGTCGCCGGGAGAGATAAAAACCGGGGGTGCGGGCCTGGAAATCGGGTTCGGCGCAGCGCCCACCCCATTTGGCAATGCGCTTATCGCCTGGACACCGCGCGGTATCTGCCATCTCGGGTTTGTGGAGGACGCTGCCATGGCAAACGCGGTGGCCGGCCTGCAACAGGATTGGCCGGCTGCGACCCTGATACAGGATCGGCAACGCGCGTTACAGCTTGCTGCCGAAATTTTCCACGCCGGTCCGTCAACGCAAGCCTTGCATTTGATGTTGCGGGGTAGCAACTTTCAGATCAAGGTGTGGGAGGCCTTGCTGTCAGTGGCTCCGGGCGAGATGGTGTCCTACACCCAGCTTGCGCAAAGGACGGGCGTTCCCAAGGCACGCCGCAGCGT
The DNA here is from genome assembly GCF_003851125.1 of Sulfuriferula multivorans. Lineage (GTDB taxonomy): Bacteria > Pseudomonadota > Gammaproteobacteria > Burkholderiales > Sulfuriferulaceae > Sulfuriferula > Sulfuriferula multivorans. The sequence continues at coordinate 31,094 of NZ_BGOW01000013.1, forward strand.
CGCTACGGCCATTGCCAAAAACAGCATCGCCCTGCTTATTCCCTGTCATCGCGTCATCCGGGAAAGTGGGGAAATCGGCAGCTATCGCTGGGGATCGGACAGAAAAACCGCGCTACTCGCGTGGGAGGCGGCACAGGCTGCCAGATGATATCTCGCGCAGGTGCTGGCCTCGCCGCGAGCCCGATCGGACAAGATTAACCCACGCTTCAAGGCAACAACGACACCACACTCATCCAGGCAGCCCGCGCTTTGCGTCGCCACGCAAACCTCCACGATTTTCTTGATTGAGTCTTCAAATGCACCGCATTGGCGATTATGTACGTTCACGCACAGACAATGAGGATGGGGAATCTTATCTTGGTTACACCATTGCAGTGATTCCGGTGCCTGTGCTGTTAACAAGAAACCTGGCATCAATCGTGTTGCCAACGTGGAACAAAGGGAGGGTTGCCATGAGATATAAGGCTTTAGTTGCAATATGTTTTATAACCGTTTCCGTTACGGGGCAGGCGACTGAATCTTCGATGTTCGCAAGCTCGACACCCCTGGAACGCTCCATAGCGGATAACAACGGTATTGATAAACCTCGTCAGAAAATCAAGAGTTTGTCGACACGAGACCAAACCAATGCCAGATCGATCTTAAAAATTACTCTGGCCTATCAGAAACTGCATTATGAAACATCGTTTTCGCGAGGCTGTGAATGATTTAAAGCCAGCGTCTCTAACAGAAGGCTCTGGATTAAGGGAGCTAATTGGAAAATATCATTTAACGCCTGACGGCGTTAGCAAGCCCGGGAGTGATAACACTGAAAAATAACATTGCAGTTGAAGTTTTTTCAATTTATCAAGGAGTCCATCATGTCAAAAGCTGTGATATGCATTGCCAATACCCTGGTCCAGGCAGAAACGATTGTGACCTATCTTAAAGACGCCGGCGTATCGACCGCCGACATTTCGGTTCTGTTGCCTGACCGTACCGGAAGTCGCGATTTTGCTCACGAACACCATACCAAGGCGCCTGAGGGCGCAACGATCGGTGGAAGTGCAGGAGGACTGGCCGGAGGTGTTCTGGGCTTACTCGCAGGAATCGGCGCTTTAGCCATTCCGGGGGTCGGGCCTTTTATTGCCGCGGGCCCCATCATGGCTGCTTTGAGCGGTGCAGCCGTGGGTGCCGCTCTGGGCGGGATTGCCGGCGCTCTGGTGGGTATGGGCATGCCGGAATATGAGGCAAAGCAATACGAAACCAAGGTGAAAGATGGGAATATCCTGATCTCCGTGCACACGGATAGAAGCGAGGAGGCAAAGCTGGTCCGGAAAATAATGAAAGATGCCCATGCAGAGGATATTTCCACCACAGGCGAAGAACACGTCAGAAAATCCGACAGGGCCTATTCAGCCGGGAAAAGCTTGTAGTACTTGATCACCCCTATCTTATGAAATTGGCAAACTGGCATTAGGCAATAAATATTACCTGCCAGCCCATCGGAATGCGCCGACATCGCTTCCCATGAATATGGCAGGTAGTAACTCTCAAATTATCAAGGAGACCATTATGGGTAAATATTTTATTGCCTGGATATTGGGTGTTCCCGCAATCGTACTCGTCGTAATTTATTTTTTTATGCACTAATGCACTATTGAAAACATCAATATTGTTTGGTGATCAATTGAATTGCAGGTTAATTTTCTAGGAGAATTTCATGGAAACGTCAGTAAATAATTTGAGTTCGAATCCCGGCACTATGGGAAAGCCATTTACCAGCAACATTGATGAAGCTAGCGCCGGTGCCCATCACACGATTGACAAAGTGACTGATGCGACGCGTCCTGCCGTCGAACGTGTTGCTACGGGCGCTCATCAGGCTGTCGACAAACTGGCTGATGCAGCAGCAAATGCGGCAGAAACATTTGGCGTCAAAAGTGAGCAGCTCAAAGAAGCGCAAACACGCATCACTGAAAATTGTCGCAATTATGTACGCGATAATCCGCTAGCCACGGTAGGTATTGCGGTTGCGGCAGGATTTCTGCTGAGCAAATTCATTAATGCCCGCTGATCCCGCAACGTCTGGCATGACCAACCCTGCTGGAGATATTCCATCCGCGAGCGAAGCATCCCCAAAGCCGGCGAGTCTGATAGACGACGTCAAAATATTGGGACGTGAACTCCTCGGATTACTGCACGATCGTCTCGAACTCGCGGCGCTAGAAACCAAATTCGCCGCGCAAAATCTGGTCGGCATGATCGCGACCGGTGTGGTGGTGGCGGTGTTGTTGGTCAGCGCCTGGCTGTGCTTGCTGGGAGCGATGGTTCTGTGGTTGATCCATGTCGGTTTGATGGCAAGCGTCGCCATGCTGCTAGGGGTTCTCGTCAATCTGGCACTGGCAGCCTTATTGTATCGATCCATTCTTCGCCAAAGCCACCATCTCGGATGGCCAGCTACCTTGCGTAGCCTCAAGCAATTCGACACGACAGAAAAGGGTGATCATGGCAGGCAATGACGCTCCTCTACCCGCACAAATCGACTTGGCAGAGCGGCAGATTGCTGTGCGCCGGCTTGCCGTTAGCCGCAACATGAAGCGCTTTAACGAGGATGTTCGGCAGAAACTGGCAATACCTGCTGTCCTGCTGGCTAGCGCAGGAGTGGGTTTGTCGATTGGCGTGCTGTTGAAACACCGGCTCCAGACCCCGCCGCACTCGACAGCCATAAAAAGCGGGGAAACGCCATCCGGCAAAATTGCGCACACCTTCGGCAACCTGCTAAAGATAATCGCGATGGTACGCACTATCGCAGCAGCACTGCCCCCTGACATGACCTGCCGTACTCAGCCAAAATCAGGTTCAAAACCCCAGCCATAAACAGCGCATCAAACATTTCGCCTTATTTCGAATTGTGAGCATAAATATTCCCAGACATCAAAAGTAAAAGGTCAAACGTCATGAATACCCGTCTCTCCTGGATCGCATTACTGATTGCTACCCAAGCATTCGCAACCGGTTCGCAGCCATCTTCGCATGAAGCCTCTGGAAATTCGCAGCACGTCGAAAATGCCACCCGCACGGTCGCTTCATCGACAGAAGTGGCTGTCGAAAAAGGCGGTCCTTATGACCGTGTATATCACCCCGAAAACCTGCCTTCCATGCATGATGGAAAATTCTTCCCCGACAGCTGGCTGTCTCTGGGTGCCAATCCTGCCCATAACGCCGCGTTTGAACTTTCTTCGGGCGCTCCAGCCTGGCTTAAGCAGGGCGTCGAATGGAAATTTGCGGAAGCGCGATCCTGGCCGCTTGATCGTAAAGATGCATTCGATACCCAGGTCTATGGCGAACGTCGCGGTCCTTCGACACAGACGCAGTTCTATGGCAATGCAGTGGGTGTATCTATCGCGAACGGCATTATTTACGCCGAGAGCGATGATCAGTTCGCCTATGCGGTGAATGCGCGCACCGGCAAACTCATCTGGCGCACAAGCCCGGTGGGCAATACTTTGATGGGTACGCCCATCGTAGCGCAGGGCAAGGTCTTCCTTTCCGCGGGCAATGTCGGATTCAACTTTTCCAACGTAACCAAGTTCTCCAAAACCAAGACAGCTGCGCGTGGTGAGGGGATCAGTTTCAATGGAATTTATGCCCTTTCTGCAAAGACCGGGGAATTGCTCTGGCACTATGGTACCAACGGCGAGGCCATGCCCACGTCCACTTTTAGCGACGGAAAAATATATATCACCACCGGTGATGGCTATGCGCAGGCTATCGACGCCGGAACAGGGAAACCAGTCTGGAAGACCGAACTCCAGGGTATGGCCAATATGTCTAGCCCCGCCATTGTTGACGGCAAAATGTATGTCGCCATGTCATCGCCTGGCGGCGTGTTCTGTCTGGATGCCCGTAGCGGCAAAGTGCTTTGGAAATCCAACATTCAGGGCGCAGAGGATACGGGAATCGGCGATGTATCCCCTGCAGTGAGCAATGGCGTTGTGGTGATGGACGCGGTCGCGGATGCGAAACAGCAGAATGGCAAGACCACCATGGACACGCGCATTGTGACGTATGACGCGGATACTGGAAAAATCTTATGGCAGGCCAACATGGGGCGCGGGGCTAAACCGCCCGCATTCAAGGGGGGAGTGCCCATGATTCATGACGGCGTCGTCTATGTGGGCACACCGGTGAATAATGTGATCCAGGCATATGACCTGAAATCCGGCCAGCAGAAATGGACATGGCAGGTGCCGGACGCCAGCGCAGCAGGTTCGGGGCGGGGAGCACCTACCTATTACAGGGGCGCACTGTATGTGTCGACAGGTGAATACCTGTATGCGTTAAACCCTTCAAGTGGCGAGCTCATTCATAAATACCACGTGGGAGGTCGTTTCGGTATCGTCAATCCCGTCATTATCGGGGGTACGATCTACCTCAGCAATTCATGGGATTGGCTCATGGCTGTGCCGCTCTCGAAAGTCAATCCGACAGCCAAAAGTTGACAGGAAATGAAGCCGCTTTGAGGTATTCAGAAAACCGAAAATAAGTGGTGAATTTTATTTCATATGCTAAAATCTTGCAAAATATCGATTTTTGATATATGTCCTCTGCTTGTTCACTTTGAGTATTGGAAAATCTCATGCCCTGGAGAAATCTTCTGACCCACCCCGAAGCGGGAAATCATATCGCTCAGATTTGTCGGGATGAGGCCTTTTTGGTTAATGCAGTGACCCAGTTTGTCGGTGCAGGCATAAACGACGGGGCTGCATCGATTGTTATCGCGACACCGGCTCACAGGCGGGCGTTCATAGCCAGCCTGGAACATCAGGGTCACTCTGTCCAGAACGCCAAAGGCGAGGGTAAGATCAAGTTTTTTGACGCGGAATCTCTGCTTTCCAGCCTCATGTCAGACGGCATGCCTGTATGGAAGGCGTTCGAGAAACACATAGGAAGCCTGATGCGGGAAACGCAGTCGCAACACAAGAACGTGCGCGTCTACGGAGAAAAGGTGAATTTGCTATGGCAAAAAAACAAACTCGATGCTGCGATCCGGCTTGAAGAGTTCTGGAATGAGTTGTCCCAGCAATTGAATTTTTCGCGACTGTGCACCTACACAATGGACAACCTGGACCCGGGTGTCTATGAAGGCTCTTTGGAACGCATATGCAAATGTCACTCCCATCTTATCCCGACAGAGAATTACGCTTTACTCGAAAACGTGGTGCAAAAAGCCACGAACGATCTTCTCGGGCGCGACCTGACTGACGCAATCGGCAAACTCGCATTATCTCGGCCCAGTACTACGCAAATGCCGCCGGCTCAGGCCACACTTCTATTCCTGAGCGAGAAGCTACCGCTCTCCGCCAGGAAAATACTGTCCCGTGTCCAGAGGGAGTATGCGCTCGCCGCTGCAGGCTGACGAAGACATTCAACACGCGACAGCCTGATCAGGCTGCACGCAGGTCTATAAGCAATCGTTCGGACTCTTTCTTCAATATGCTGTAACACTCACACACGTGGGTCTCAAGTTCTTCTCTGTTTGTTACCTCGATATGTCCCCGACGATAGCTCAATATGCCCGCCTGTTGCAATTTTCTGGCGGCTTCGGTGATGCTTTCGCGGCGCACGCCGAGCATGTTGGCAATCAATTCCTGCGTCATCGTCAAGCTGCTTGAATGCATACGGTCAAAATTCAGGAGTAACCAACGGCATAGTTGCTGCTCCACCGAATGACGCCGATTGCACGCAGTCGTTTGAGCCATTTGAACAATCAGCGTCTGCGCGTAACGCAAAGACAATTGTTGCAAGTTGCCGGTTCGGCGCCCTCCGCTACGAGCCAACGCTTCGCGCAGAGCTTTTGCCCTGATACGATACCCATGACCTGCCGAGTGGACGGTTGCCTGGGTAAGCGCCGTCTCCCCGCCCATGAAGACCGAAACGCCGAGCATGCCTTCATTCCCTACCACAGCCACTTCTACCAAGGTTCCATCTTCCAGGCCGCAGAGCAATGACGCCGTAGCTGTGGTAGGGAAATAGGCATACTGCAGTTTCTCGTTCACCTCATATAAAACTTCTGCAGATGACATTGAAACCAATTCAAGTTCGGGCGTTATGCGCTCGAATTCATGTGGACTCAATGCGTGAAGAATATAATTCTGTTGCGGATCACAGAGTTCAGACATTTTTACCCCCTGATATTGATTTATATTTTTTTTTGCAGCGAAAAAATAAAATGCTCCTTCTCCTTGCCCTCGAAAATCTGAAAGTCATTGCCCCCTGCTGTCTTGGCCTGGTACATGGCATTATCGGCGTGTTTCAGCAAAGTATGGCCATCCTCACCGTGCTCCGGATAGATTGCTATACCGATACTCGCCTGCAGGGGGATATCCCTGCCGTCAATTGCTAACGGTTCACTTAGCAGCACAACAATTTTTTCAACCACATTCATGACATCCCGAGTTGAGGAAATCTCTGTCAGGATTAGCGAAAACTCGTCTCCTCCCAAACGCGCAACGGTATCTTCTTCACGCAAGCACTGCCGGATCCTGCATGCGGCGGTTTGCAAGACCACATCGCCCACAGCATGCCCCAGCGTGTCATTGATTGCCTTGAAGTGGTCGAGGTCCATTACTACAACAGAAAATCCCTCATGATTGCGTGACCCACGTGCTTCTGCCTGTCGCAATCTGTCGAGAAACAGATTGCGGTTGGGCAAGCCGGTCAGGCAATCATGGTTGGCGAGATGCTCAAGTCGATGCATGATCTGGATACGCTCACTGACATCACGTCCGCTGGCTATAAAATGACTCATTTTCCCGCGGGCATTGTAGTAAGGGCGAATGATCTTATCCTCATAAAAAATGCTGCCATTTTGCCGGCGATTCACGAAAATGCCTCGAAATGTCCTGCCCGCCCGTAATGCTTTCCACATGTCCACAAAGAATTGCGGCTCTTGCATCCCCGAATTCAAAACAGCATGAGTTCGTCCCACCATCGCGGCCTTCCGATAACCAGTCAGTTCCTCAAATGCCGGGTTCACATATTCAATCAGTTCGTCCACTGTGGTAACGGCTACTGCATCGCCATTGAATTCGGAGACTTCCAGAAATTTATGCAGTTTGTTGTCTTCGCTTGCCAAAACAAACAATTCAAGCAAAAAAAAGCGACGGTCCTCAATCTCCAGGGGCGCCAGGGAAGCCTTCAAAAGAACTTCCCGGCCCTCCCTTCTGTTCCATCCGACAAATTCAAATTCAAACCCATTGTCAGATTCCGGAGAAAAAATATAGTGGCTGCGGATCGATTCCGGCCAACTCAGGTCACCCTGCAATGCCGGGAATATATCAGCCACGGATTGTCCGATCAGCAAGGTCGGATTATTGTTATCGTTGCACAGGTAGTTCCCCACTTCGGGACTGCCATATTTGATGGTGCCGTTTGTGTCCAGCACCAGGAACGCACGTTTGCTTTCAGCTGGGAAACAGACAGACGAAAACATCTTTCTCAGGCTATCCGGAACCGGAATTTCCATCGGTGGATCCTTACCCAGAATAATATATAGCTAATTTAGTTCACTGCATTCAGAGCAACTGTATATCCACGAAGCTTTCACCGACATACTTGGAATAAGGTATTTTATATACCTTCTTGATGGTAGATAACCTCTGCATGAGGACCCTCTTCTATAGTATTGTATTTATAAAGCTATATAGCCTGCACGAATGGCGTATTGAGTAAGTTCTGCAACGTTATGTAAATCAAGCTTGTTCATGATATTGCGGCGATGGACATCCACAGTGCTCACTGCAATATAGAGCACATCAGCAATTTCGGAAGAGCGCTTGCCTTGCGCCAGCAGACGCAGGACATCACGTTCGCGCGAAGTGAGGATAGATGAATTATCCAATTCTTCTCTGACCTCGGCTTTCCCCATGGAAGTCATAAGCATCATGAGAACTTCCGGGCAAAAATAAGGCTCATTGCGCTGTACCGCACGTATCGCATTCAATAACTCGTTCCCTGGAGCTGCTTTGGAAACATATCCCGAGGCACCCGCATTGAGCATCTCATCAACGAAGTCCCATTCCGAATGACCGGACAAAGCGATCACCTTCACTCCGGGTTGTTGCGCAATCAACTGTCGGGTAGCCTCGATGCCGTCCATGCCTGGCATGCTAATATCCATGATCACAATGTTCGGGTCTACGCGCGCTGCGACATCAAGCGCGTCACGCGCATTTCCCGCTTCTCCCACCACCTCGATATCTTCTTCCATATTCAAAAGGTAGCGCAATGCCTCCCTCAGCAACTTGTGGTCATCCACCAATAACACGCGCATAGTCATGGGCGGAACTCCCGAGCAATGGATGCCGAAGCGCCCGCCAGCGGCGCTGATAAAACCATCCTTGTGCGACCCGGCATGTCTTCGACTTCAATACCGCCATAAAGGTAATTCAATCGCTCCTCTATGCTGCTCAATTCGAATCCGCCAGCTTGGGTCAAGATCGCCCGATAGTCGAATCCGCTTCCCGTATCGTCAAGTATCAGTTGTAGCCGATTATCCAGGCACCTGGCTGATAAAAGAATCTGGCTGCTCTGAGTGAGCGTGGCGACGCTAACGAGGATTGCGCGCACGGCGCGGAACAACAGAGTCGCCACCGGCAAATCCAGCGGCATGTCCATGCCGTCATTTTGCACCGTGATCTCCAGGTCGCTGGTACGGTGTAATTCTTCAGCCAACCATTCCAAGGCCGGCCCCAAGCCAATTTCGTGCAGGAAAGGCGGGCATAGCTGAAAAATCATTGAGTGTACGGAACCAGATGCCTGATTAAGCAGAGACTCCAGTTCTGCAGCGCGCTGCTTAAACATGTGGGGCGAGTTTTCTTTTTCGCAGGCCCTCAGCTTAAGCTTCGTGGACATCAGGACCTCACCCAAGTCATTATGAATATCTTGAGCCAGAGTATAGCGCTCGTGCTCTTCCGCCAGAGTCAATTTCATCGTAAGTGTTCGCAATTCTGCAATTCGCTCTTGCTTATGCCACTTCAATGATTCTGTTTTCTGCCAAGCATTAAAATTCATATTTTCTGTATGTCTATTTTTACTAATATCAATAAATAAAATTACCATACCGGAGGAATTGTCATTTTTTCCAGCGTGAGGAATAATCTGGCGTAAAAAACTGCGCCCGTTTTGCATTGTAAAATTCCGCTGAAGCGACAGCCTTGTTTTGGCAACAATTCTAGCGTCATTGATCAAATTATTGGTTCCAAAATTCGGGGAAACATCACAGAGCAACCTGCCCTGACTAGAGCCGGATAAACCAAACATACTTTGCGTGGCTCGAGTAAACCACAAAATACGCAGCTCACGATCCAGACACAGCACCCCTATTTCGCTTCCCCCGAATTCGTTATCGGGCAAGAAATAAGCATTCGTCATCTGGAAATCGTTTACTCGCTATGGACAAACCCGGTTGAATTCGAATCTACAGTTCGCCGTTACTAGCCCCAACCTCGATTTATTGGGAAATTTCTCACACTTCGAAGTTTGAATACCGATCCAACTGATTTATGGAAATAATATATTAGTTGCTTGAAATATTTCTGTTCGGTAACTCACATTATTTACATATAAAAATATTTAATTGAAAAGCCTTGACATTCTCAGGCAGTCTGAAGCTGAGGGTAAGATTGGATAAATGGCTGAAACATCTTCACGTACGGCTAACCGAATATGACGCGTTGCATATTCGTTCAATATTAAGAAGCCAGAAATATTTATTTGATACGGAAGCTTGCGCCCGCGAGCAGTCAGCAATACACGGACGCAAACAATTTGACAGATTATTTCTTGTGATCCATGGATTGCATGTGACTCATGTGCATTTTGTCGAATTCGTCTTTTTGTTCCGGCTTGAGCTCGCTATAAAAAGCTTTTACCGCATCTGCCATGGCGGCCATATTCTGCGCACGTTCTTTCATCATGTCCGCCATCATCGCCATGCGATCAGGCATGGTCTTGGGCATGTTCTGCATATCCCCTTTCATCTTGTCGTGCATTGATGCCATGTTTTTGGCTTGTGCGTCGACCTTATCGGAGAATGCTTGCCAGGCAGGCTCCTGATCTTTGGTCAACTTAAGTTTGGCTTTCAGCTCAGTCAGGTGTTTGTGGGCCATAGCGACCGGGTCCTTCATCATTTGACCCTGCATCATGCCCATGCCATCACAACCCATCTCATGTTTTTCCTTGTGCATCTTCCCTTCATGGCTGGCAGCCGTTGCGACGCCGATTGCGAACACGGTAGAGATCAGGCCAAGAGCGAGTTTTGTACGCAGTTTCATGGAATTTCCTTTCAGTGGTGAAAAAATATTGCCTGCAACCTGCTGGTCGCAACAAGCAATAGTAGTGATGCGTTTGCTATGAGTTGCAGATTTACAATTGCTGTTTATATCAATCGCCACCCGGTCCGGCCCCGATTTGTTGAAAGCGTCTATCGGATTCAGGCCAGGCCACGATTCCAGTCTTACTTACCGCCCAATCCGAACCCCCGAGAGGGAGCCCAGTACCCCGAAAACGCTCAACAACCAAAGGATCACCACAATGATCACCACCACATTCAGGATTTTCTTGATCGTGGCTTCCATCGGTATGTAGGTATTGATCAGCCAAAGCACCACTCCCACGACAACCAACACAATCACTAATTGAATCAATGGCATCATTATTCTCCTTGGTATCGCCTAAATGGATAGCACAGCGCGCACTTGCACGCCACTGCCGGACAGCATCCAGCGTGGCGTGTAATCAACCGCTCTTATTTGAGACGCATGTCATTCTTGACGGAGCGTACGCCTTCGACCTTGCGTGTTACCTCTACAGCACGATTGATGTCTGCCTGCGAGTTCACAAAACCACTCAATTGAACTACACCCTTGAACGTTTCAACATTGATTTCGGTTGATTTGAGCGTGGGTTCATTAAAAATGGCTGCCTTGACCTTGGTTGTAATCACGCTGTCGTCGATATAGCCGCCGGTGCTCTCCTTGGTCTGGGTAGACGCGCAACCCATGAAAGAAACCAGCACAACACTCAGGAAAAATGCGGAAAAGAATTTAATTATTTTCATGATCAGACGCTCCAAATAAATACAAAAAAACAAAATTTACTCACGGTCAGGTGACGCGTCCTGTGAGTGTTTATTCGCCTTTCGGCAAATCTGTTCCAGTGCGTTATATCCGCCCCAGCAACAGCAGGATGATCAGGATGATCAATATCAATCCCAATCCGCCGCTCGGACCGTACCCCCATCCCCTGCTGTGTGGCCAGCTTGGGAATGCACCAATCAGCATCAGGATCACCACAATCAGCAGTATTGTCCCCAACATTTTTCTCTCCTCGCAGTGTCAATTAAAATCCGTATCCAGCCCTGTTATTTTCATAACGGCGCATGAATTTTCTCTATAGGTCACTCAGCGTGTACGGCATTGACACCATCGTCAGACGGGATAATTTCCACATGACGATTCAGTTGAAGAACTGGTATCCAAGCCAATCAATGCGGTGCATACCGCATTACCACGCAACCTGACCGACAGGATGAAATTTAGACGTAAATGCAGACGCGGTCTGTGCGGTGTCACACATAACGGCATATGTCTAGTCAGCGTGGCGGCGACTGTTCCGGCTGCATCACACTGGTTGAAAGCGTGCGTGCTATCCTGCGCATCATGGAATTTATCGATCTGTGGAATCCCACCCACCCCGGCGTTGCCGCCGCACTGGTCACCGCATTACTGCTGGGCCTGGTCCACGGCATGGTGCCGGACGAGCACACCTGGCCCATTACCTTCAGCTACGCGGTCGGTAGCTACTCCACCCGCAAGGGTCTGCGTGCCGGGCTGCTGTTCTCGCTGACTTTCACTGTGCAGCGCGCGATCGCCAGCGAATTGGCGTGGCTGGGGCTGTCGCAATGGATGCAGAATGACTGGCTGAACCAGGCCCTGTTCGTGCCCATCGGCCTGTTGATGGCAGGCGGCGGCTGGCTGATGCTGCGCCAGCGTCGTGCCATGCACCTGCACCTGATCGGTGAGTGCCAGCAAGATCGTCTGGATGACACGCCCGAAACCATTCACTGGACCCGCATGACTGGCTGGATGCCGGCGCTACACGGCTTTGTCGCCGGCTGGGGCTTCGGTGCCTTTGCCCTCATTCTCTACACCACCCTGGCACCTGCAATGCCCAGCGCCGCCTGGGGCTGGTTACCCGGCGCACTGTTCGGGCTGGGCACCCTGATCGTGCAAGCCGTGGCGGGTGCCCTGTTCGGCCGTATGGCAGCCAGCCGCAAGCTTTCTCCCCAGGCAATACGTGCGGTGGCGCTGACAACGGCCGCACGCACCCTGCTGTGGGGCGGCGCCGCCTATATGACTGCGGGCGTGTTCGGCCTGCTGTTCCCCAGCCTGGCTAACTGGAGCATCGACACGGGCCTCCACGTGCACGGCCTGTCCCACATCGACCTGCCGCTGGTGCTGGCGGTGGTGTGCGTGGCGGGCGTGGGGCTGGGCACTTTTATTACCCAGACCCGGACCTTGCGCGCGTTGCAGGACACGGTAGCCAGTAGCAAATAGCGCTCGCCCCTCAGCAAGGCATATCAATGCGCTGCAGCTGTTTGGTAAAACAGTGCGAGCTGTTTGTGGACGGCCGGACAACAGTTTTTCAAAATATCCGGTGCGGTAAAGAAATACTCGCTCATCACCGCAAAAAACTCCGCCGGATTGGTGGCGGCATAAGGATTGATAAAACCGGATTCTCCTGCTGCCACTTGCTGACACAGCGCATCGTAGGCCTCACTGAATGCCTCGGCCCATCGTTTCCTGCTCATGCCGCGACGCAATGGCGGCATGCCGTTCGTGACACCGGTAAGACCGTCCAGCTTATGTGCGAACTCGTGCAATACGACGTTGTGGCCGGCCTGAAAACGATAGGTATCCCGCTCGACGTCATCCCAGGACAAAATCACCGGGCCACGCAACCATGACTCGCCGGTTAAAACGCTTGCTTCGTTACGGACCAGGCCAATGGCATCCATCTGTGCATGCTTAACGCGAAACGCGCCCGGATAGAGGATGACCTCGACCCAACCGTCGAAATGCTCCACGCCCAGATTCAGAATCAACAGACAGGCCTGGGCGGCTACCGCCACTCTCATTGACTGCGTCACCTCCAGGCCTTGAGCGCCGGTGATTGATTTCTGATCCAGGAACCATGTCGTCATCTCGCGCAGGTGCGCCATTTGCACCGCATCCAGCCCTCTCAACACCAACATGCGCCGGGTCACACTTTGCCAGACGTGCTGAGGTATCGGATGACGCTGAAGCATTCTGCGCATGCGCCAGCGCCGTAACGCAGTGCCTAGCGGACGCATCTCGTTTTCTCGATGACGGTTAGTCCGTTCCCCCTCAACAACATGGCAATCTCTCTTGATTGCCTGGTCGGGAGTGTGACCTGGAAATTGCAGACAAAATCATTCAATATGCTGCCGATGGAAGTGCGCGCTGTGACACTTGGGACAAGGAGGAATGCGGCCTGGTTTGTGAAAATGCAGTTTTTCACCGCACTGATCGCATACCAGCGTTCCTAAACCAATCAGTTCGCCGCTATGATACTCGGCGATTTCCGCCTCCAGCTTTAATTGATATAGCGCCGTCGTGGTCTGATCTGCAGCTTGGGAAAACCGCTCCCAGAATTCGTGCTTCATCAACGCCACATCAAAACCCAGCCAATCTTTCAATTCCTTGCCGGTCTTATCCAGATACCACGCAGCATCGACCATATCCCGTTTCACATATTCTTCCAGCTGGACGACTTCGTCATCACTGAACTTGTTCAAGGCCGCGATATCGCCTCGAATCGCACTCATCATGTCGTGGACGGCGGAGCCGCTTTGATGCGCTTTCTGTAACGCCTTTTCCAATAACGCTTCATAAGCCTCACCCATTGCCTCGATGGGGTCGTGTGGTGGAGGAAGATCTTTCATTTTAGCGCTCCTTTTAACTATATAAATTCAACCGGAATTTATGCAACAACCGCCTAATGACCCAGCCTGACGCGTTGGTTCAAATGTTTCGCTCTGCCATTGTCTGTATTCAGTTCAGCAATTCCTTTTCGATATCATCTACGGCCTTGCGCATTTCCGCCAGGATAAGTTTATCCGCAAGGTTTTGATCGATTTCAGGCACATCCCAATCGAATATTGCACGATATTTTTCGACCAGACTTTTCACGTCAGCAATGATTTCACTACGATGTCCTTCCAGTTCCAACTGTTCTATTTTTGCCATTTTTTATCTCCTTGATATCCAGGTGAAGAGCGCTATTGTTCTTGGCCGGCTCTGATGAGGCGAGACCGAAATTTGAAATCCGGGTTCGATTGAACATCCTCCATCCAGTTAAAGTTCATCCAGCAAAGCTTGGGGTTACCGCAATCAATCCATGCACCGCATGGTAGTTGTACCACGCGCTACCATTCGATCCGGGTACTATCATCAAACTGGTGCGTTCGAACACTCATCCTGAAAGTGCCTATAACGAGAAAATCCTTACAGATTTTCCAGGTTCATTGGAGCAATCATGACCACTCGCCATTATCTGCATACCGGCCAACGCACCTGCCATGCCGACGATGGACGCGAGCTTGCGTGCGAAGGCTCCGGTCAGGATGCATCGTTTGCCGTCGGCAAGCCCTGGCCGGAACCGCGCTTTGACTTGCGCAACGACGAGGTCATGGATGGCCTGACCGGTCTGATCTGGTGTCGTAATGCCAATCTCGCCGAGTTTCCACTCACCTGGCAGGAAGCACTGGATTTCGTCGCAAGCATGAACCGCGAACAGCGTTTCGGCCAGCACGATTGGCGCCTGCCCAATCGCCGCGAATTGCGCAGCTTGCTCAGCCTGCAAACAAGATTGCCTGCCCTGCCTGAGCGACACCCGTTCCTCAATGTGTTCAACGGCTGGTACTGGAGCGCGACGACGGCGGCCATCAGCCCGGCGCACGCCTGGTATGTGGCGCTCGATGGCGCGCGCATGTTTTACGGCGGCAAAGATCAATCCTTCATGCTCTGGCCGGTACGCGGCGCAGGCCTGGGTGTTGTCCCGCGCACCGGCCAAAGCCTGTGCTACGACGCCGCCGCCGGCAAAGTCATTGCATGCGCCGGGACGGGACAGGACGGCGAATGGCGTTTCGGTGCAGCGTGGCCTGAACCGCGCTTCGAAATACACACAGCCGGTGTCCTGGATCGTCTCACCGGTCTGCTCTGGCGCCGCAGCGCGAACCTCACATCGCAGCCGGTGGTCTGGCGCGAGGCATTGGCAGCGGTGGCCGAGCTCAATCATCAAGGCGCGGGAAATACCTGGCGGCTGCCCACGATCAACGAACTGGAGGCGCTGGTGGATTGCGCCGTCCACAGCCCGGCCTTGCCGCCCGGACATCCTTTCGCCGACGTGCAGGACATTTACTGGTCGTCAACCACCAGCCTGTTCGAGCCCGATTGGGCCTGGGCCCTGTACCTGGAAAAAGGCGCGACGGGAGTCGGACAAAAGCGCTTCGCGCAATTTTCGGTATGGGCCGTGGCCAGTTACGATTGACTGATGACCATCACCTTTTACGAATGACGGCAACAATTCCGGCAATGACTAAAATCACGACCAGTATCATCCATAATCCGCCCCACCCACCCATGTAACCATTCCCCCAGCTTCCCATCCAATCACTTCGCATCATGGTCTTCACCTCATGATTTTTTGAATGCCGTCTATCGTTACGGCGGGTTATGGCAATTATTCACCGCCCCGGCAAAATGCTCTGTGCGTTGACATACACAAAGCAGAAAAAGCGTCATCAGCCACAAACGTGGTTGACAAGGCGCAGCCTCCAAAAATCAGACGATGGCAAAGCGCTGGAAGACATAGCGTTTGGCCTGATCCAGCAGCAGAGCGAAGACCGCGCAGGCGATGAGCAGACCCACGACCAGCGCGGTTGGCAGCGCTGCCATCAGCCAGCCGAACACGGCCAGCCCGCTCACCAATATGACATCGCCCACGCTGGCCAGCGCCATCCAGCGCCCTGGCGCGAACGACCACAGCCGTCCATCGGTGCGTAGCACGTAGATGTTGGCCTGGTTGGTGAACACCAGCAGCAGGAACACCACGGTCTGCATCTGCACCGGGCTCAGGCCCTGGGTGCTGCGCGTCCACCAGTACATGGAGAACGAGAACAGCAGCGACAACACGGCGAACACACCAGCCGCGCCCACCAGCCGCCGCACTGCCCAGCGCTGCGGTTTGGGCGCAGGCTGCACGCGGTCGGTGGCGATGGTCATGGTGACGAAGTCGTTGGTGAACAGCAGCAGCACGATGAGCGTGGCCGAGATCACGAAGCTGCCGGTGAGCAGCAGCCCAAGGGTGAGGAACACCACGATCTCGAAGGTCTTGAGCGTCTTGTTCAGCGTGTAGGTGAGCATGCGCCGATGCACTTCGCGACCGGTGCGCACCACGGTCAGCACACCCGCCAGGCCGGGGTCGGTCAGCACCACGCCGGCGGCGGCCTTGGCCACATCGGTGGCGCTGGCCACGGCCACGCCCAGCTCGGCCTGGCGCAGCGCCGGCGCGTCGTTGACGCCGTCACCGGTCATGCCGGTGACGTGTCCGGCGCGCTGCAAGGCCTGCACGATGGCGTGCTTGTCCTCGGGCAGTACTCGGGCGTAAAGATCACAGTCTTCGGGGTTTTGCGCGGCAGGCCCCTTGGCCTCGCACACGCGCGAGCCCAGGCCTAGCTTGGCACCGATGGCGCGCGCGGTTTCCTGCGCGTCGCCGGTGGCCATGCACACACGCACACCGAGTTGCGTGAGTTGCGCAATCAGGTCGCCGGCATCCGGGCGCGGCGGGTCGGACAGGCCCACCACGCCGAGCAGTTGCAGTGCGTTTGCAGGGCCGGCGGCCACCGCCAGCACGCGCGCGCCGCTCGCAGCGAGCTGGCGCTCGGCGGCGTCCAGTGCCGCTTGCTGAGAGGCGTCCAGCTTGCACAACGGGCCGATGACGTTGGCCGCGCCCTTGACCGCGTGCCACTCGCCCCCGTCCACGGTGTACACACCTTCGCTGCGCCGGGTCGACGGATCGAAGGGGAGGAAGACCTGCCGCGCCGGTGTGTCCGCGAGCAAGCTTTGCTCACGCGCCGGGCCGAGGATGGCCAGATCCAGCGGGTCTTGCGTCGCGTCGTCGCTAGCCAGGGCCGCTGCGCGCAGTACGGCGTGTTCGTCGCTGCCGGCAGCAAGCGCGGTCGCACCGGCCAGGGTCAGGGTGTTTTGCGTGAGCGTTCCTGTCTTGTCCGACACCAGCGTGTCCATCGCCGCTGCCTCTTCCACTGCCGGCAGGCGGGTGACCAGCACGCCCTGGTGCGCGAGCTGCAGGCTGCTGATCGCGGTAGCCAAGGTGTAGGTGGCCGGCAGCGCCACCGGCACCGAGGCCACCAGCAGCATCAGCGCGAACACGGCGGTGTCCAGCAGCGGCAGGTGGTGCAGCAGGGCGTAGGCCACCACCAAAACGACCAGCACGGCGTCGAAGATCACCAGACGCTTGACAATGGCGAAGATGGTGCGCTGCATGTGGCTGGGTGCGTTGGACGTGCGTACCAGTTCCGCCGTGCGGCCGAAAAAGGTGCGCGCGCCGGTGGCGGTGACCTCGCCCGTGGCCTCGCCCTGGCGCACGATGGCGCCGGTATAGGCCGGCTTGCCGGGGCCGGCATCGACCGGCAGCGACTCTCCGGTGAGCGCGGCCTGGTCCAGCGCTACCGCGCCGTCGAACAGGACCAGGTCGGCCGGCACCAGATCGCCTGCGCGCACATGCACGATATCGCCCGGCACCACCTGCTCGGCCGGAATCTGGCTCCATTGGCCATCGCGCAGCACGCGCGCGTTCACGTGCAAGCGCTTGCGTAACAGCGCCAGCGCATCCTTGGCACGCCGCTCCTGCATAAAGGCCACCACAGCGTTGAACGTTAAAAGCACCGCGATCACCAGCGCCTCCAGCTGCCGCTCCAGCAGCACCTGCAGCACGATCACCAGCTCCAGCATCCACGGCACCGGCGACCAAAACTTGGCGGCAAGCTGTTTCCACGCCGGCACCTGCTTGTCCTCGATGGCATTGGCGCCAAACTGCGCCAGCCGCCGCTGCGCCTCGGTGCTGGACAGACCTTGCGTGGGGTCGGTGGACGGCAGATCGGGCAGCGCGGATTGCGGGGAGGCGGTAGTTTTCATCGTGACTGCCTTCGTGCGCCCTGTCGGTTGAACACCAGCTTGATGAAATTTTGCGTTTCGCCGCAGAGTTTCGCCGAAGATTCGCGTGTGGCTTCGGCCTGTGCGGTGGCAAGGCCGATGGGGACAAGTTCAGACTCGGTCAACATGGTCATAGGGCGCTCCGATTCGAAGACGCCTCCAGCATACATCGATTAATCCTTCGACCGCCTGTACCAGTCCCGCCAGATGAGCCGGTAGACCGGGATCAGGTAGGGGATCCGGTTGAGGCCGGGTATCACGGGAAGGAAGATCAGGATGAAGAAGGCGGCGGCCATGATGAGTCCCGTGATCAGATCAGCATTTGGCGAGTTCACGATCCCGGGTAGCTGGTAGAGGAAGGCATAGGGCCACAGCCACCATGCCCCCGGGTAGGGTCCCATCTCGTTCGTCATCCCCCACTGGGAGCCCAGTTCGTTGAGATGCTGCGCGACCCTGTTCTCGATGGGCCCCTCGAGGAACAGGAGCGACTTCGTGTTGTTGAGGTCGTAGGGCAGGAGCGCGCTGCTGTCGAGCGCCCGTTCGAGCAGCCCGGCACGCGCAAGCTTAAGCATCCCGTTCATCAAGCCTGCGACGGGACCGTAATCGCCCTGCGCGAGGATCACCTTTCCGTTGTCGTCGGTGGCTTTCTTGAGGGCGACAGCATAGTTCTTGATCCAGTTCTGCTGCTGATCGGGCGAGGCCTGCTTGTAAGCAGCCAGGGCCGTCGCCACCTCCGGATTGAGCACTGCAATGCGTTCCAGTGGCTTCATCGCCAGATCCTGCTGGGCGTTGACCGGACTCACGACGCCGACCCAGCGCGCCGGCGAGATGAATCCGAACACCGCCTGCGCATTCTGGTCGTCCTTCGTGTAGGGCGGGCCATAGGTTTGAAGGCCGCTTTGCCCCGAAAAGTAGGAGAGTGAGCGATCGAGAAAGAGCAGCGGCTGCTTGGTCGCAACCTCCTTTGCCGTGACCGTCGGGTAGTCGGGTGTTCCGAAAAAAGCGGCGAGAAGCACGATCACGAGCGTCACGACGCTCAGGACGATGAGCCCCTCGCGGATCATGTCGTAGCGCTCCATCGGCACGCCGCTCAGATACGCCTCTGATCGCTTGCTCATCGCACCTCCTCCTTGCGACTGCGCTCGATGGGGCGCACCGGGCTTTCGCTGCGCACGATACCGATGTGAATCGCCGCGAAGAGGACGATAAGAAAGGGAAGCAAGGCAACGTGCAGTGTCAGCAGTTGTCCGGGATCCATCGCGTTTATCCAGGCAAGGCCGAGGGCGTTCATCGGATCCTTGCCCTGAACGGCGTTCCATTGGGCGTCCCAGTTCTGCTGTAGCAGCGTCCCCGTGATCCCGGAAAAGATCGTCACTGCGAAGGTCACCAGGCCGATCACCCAGGTGCGCCACCGCCCGTCACGCCAGGCGGCCTTGAAGAACTTCGCGAGCAGATGCAGCACCAGACCGAAGTAAAACACCTCCACTCCCCAGAAATGGACGGAGTTGAAAAAGTGACCCGTCGGCGATACGTGCCACCAGCCGGGGCCGAAGATGGCGATGATGATTCCGCTCCCGATGACGACCATCAGCGCTGACAGGGTCATCGTGCCGAAAAAGTACGCCATCGAATTCACGTAGACCGGCATCTGCGTCGGCAACACGTCCTCAAGCGTCAGGTGCGATTTCAGCCACCCTTGAAGCTTCTCGTCGATGTTCATTTGCCCGCGCCCCGCTCCTCCGGCGTGGCGCCGTGAGTCATGAAGTTCGGTATGCGCGCCCAGCAGCCCGCGAAGAAAGCGACGATGACAGCAACCCAGAAGATCAGGTCCGGTATCGCCAGGTCAAAAATGCCGAACACGATATGCGGCACGACCGGCAGCGTTTCAATGACCAGGTTCTGCATGGCGTTGCTCCTTCAAACCATCCAATCAGTTAAAAAACATAAAAATCATGATGGGCCAAACGTGGCATTGATGGTGCGTCCGCCCGAGAGCTGGCATTCGCCCTGGCCGCCACCCAGTACAGTCAAGCTTGTCAACAGAATGAATCCCGTCGCTGCCGATTTGTTCATGACACACTCCTAATCGCTACTGGTTGTCAAAAGACATTCACGAACCATGTTTCAGCGACGCGGCCTGTTACTTCACACCGATCTTGTGTCCGAGTTTGTCCAGCGCATGCCCCAGCACATCGAAACCTCGGCCAACTTCATCGCTCGTCCACGTTGCGCCCGTGGCGAGTTTGTCGCCCAGTGCCTCGGTATCAGCCACCGCCCCGGAGGCGCCTGCCTTCGCTTTCGCGCCGGCCCAGCCCGCAGCGCTTTTCAGGTCGCGAGCGGCCGCCTTGAGATCAGAGCCAGCCTTGTTGTAGTCCTTGCGCGCCCACGATTCAGCCGCTTCGGCACGATGCGCCAAGGCGAGTGCGTGGTTGGCTCTGGCGAAATCCATGTCCATCGATTTCTCGTCCTTGACCGCGCCTTTCTCGACGGAATCGGCAAGCTTGTCGAGTTCGGCCACGGAGCTGTTGAGTTCCTGCCTGGCATTGCCGGTGACGCGCCCCGCTTCCAGGCGCATGTAACCGGTCGCCTTGCGGATCTCGCTGGCCGACACCTTGTAGTCCTTCTTTGCGAAGGCCTCAACGGCTCTACCGAAATGTTGTTGCGGTTCTTCGGATCCCGCGGCGGGTGCTGCTTGCGTCGCAGGCGCGGCGGGTGCTTTCGTGGTCTGTGCGAACGCCACACCGGAGAGTTGTGCGCTGGCGATCAGGACGGCTGCCGTCAGGGGCTTGAGAGTGCGTTTCATTAGGTGCTCCTTTCAAAATGAATTTAGATTGCTTATGTGGAAGGTGTTTGCTGCGTTTGCGTCAGATGATGAGCCCGGTACGCGCCAGTTCAAGCGACGGAGTGATGATCGAACAAAGCCAGACCGGAGGTCGCGAACAGTTCATCCACCTACATGATCTCCTGCGCATCGCCATGAACGATCAACAGAAACTTTTCATTCATTTGATCTATCGGGTATGAACGCCGCGATGCTGTCTTTGACCATACATCTTGCCTCGAACTTTAGGCCACGGCCTGGCAGATGTAAGCGCCCGAAAGTCATGACTTGGACGTGTCCCCGGTCACGATCTGCAAGTGACCAAGGTCACTTGCGCCGCGTTGGGCCTATCTGTGGGCCGAGGGCATCCACTCGGGGCTGGTTGGAAGCACGAGGCGGTCAACGTCCGAGACTACCTGTCATGGGTGCCGTCGCAAGAATGTCGGCCAGACAAATCTAACAAGGCTCGGATAATATCTTTCAACCAAACGCCATCGCGGCCAGGAATCAATGAGGTGGTGAGGTATCGAATGGCGTCTAAGCAGTCTCCGAGTGCGCCAGCGGCTCAGGGCATGCCCAGTTTCAATGGAGCCTTTCCGTCCAGCAACGAGCAATGGCGGATGCGGCTCTCATGAGTGGTCGACTTCCATGTTCGCGTCGAGCGCGTTGAAAAAGTGCCAGTACAGCACCAGATACAGCGTCTGCAGGGCAGCGGCGAGCAGGAATGGGGTGATGAAATAGCCGGCGTGGATGAACGCGCCACCAAGCACCGGTCCGACAGCGCGCGGTATCTGCAGCGACAGGTTTTGCACGCTAGCGCCGAGTCCGCGGCGCATGGCGCGTGTGAGGCTGGCGGCGACTGTTTGGCGCGTGCCCGTGGTGCCTTGGTTGAACGCGGCACGCAACGCATACAGCGCTGCCGCCAGGATGAACACCGGGGCGAACGGCGTTGCGATCAGCAGCACCACGCCAATCAGGCGCATCCATAGCATCGAGCGCACCGCGCCGAAGCGCAGGGCGAGCCGACCGCTCAACATCGAGCCCACCGCCGCGAGGACGAAGCTGGCCGCCAGCGCCTGGCCGATCGTCGCCGGGCTCTGGGCGAAGCGCTGCGCGAACCAGTACGCCATCAGCGGGCCGACGATGCCGATCGCCAGTCCGTTGACGGCGTTGGTCAGCGCCAGCCGCCACAGTTGTCGGTTTTCCACACGGTTGAGGTTCGCACCGGTGCGCGGGCCATTGTCCGCCGGTTGGGCTGCGGGACGCGCTGCGGCGGGCTCGTGCGCGCTGGCGAGCAGTGCGATCGAAACCAGCGAACCCGCCAGCGGCAGCAGGAACAGCAACCGGTAGGTGCCGACAACGGCAAAGCTGCGTCCTATGACCGCCGGCAAGGCCACCAGCGCCGCACCGGCGGCCATGCCGAGAAACCCCAGCGTGGCGTTGAGTGTGAAGGTGCGCTGTCGCGCCGCGCCGTCCACCTCGCGCGCCAGCCAAGCCTGTTCGGCCGGGGCGAACGGCCCCGCAGCGCCGTTGGCACCACGACCGAACCCGGCGACAGTGGCGGCGACGATCAGCACCGCCTCAACGTGAGACAGGACGGCCGCCAGTGCGGCGATCGCAGCGGCGACTTCGTAGCCCAGCAGCAAGACGCGGCTCCCGCAACGGTCGCTGAGCGGGCCGATGATCAACGTCAGCAGCGCACCGAACAGCAGGCCCGCCATCAGGATGGTACCGATCGTTGTACCGCTGTAGTTCAGTGCATGCAGGTAGAGCGAGAAGCTGGCCACAGTGGCGCCCTGACCGACGCTGCGCACCGTACGTGAGGCCATCAGCAGGCGCACGTTGCGCGGCAGTCGTCGCGCCTCACTCATTTCGCGGTGTCCTGCGGGACACATGCGCTTTCGCCGGTACCGGCGAAAGCGCTTCGGCAGCGCTGACCAGGCTGCCAGGATGCTGGGTAGCCAGATGCCCGGTTAAGGCCATGCCCTCGTGAAAGGCCACCGCGGCCAGCGCGCCGATCAGCGCCGCCCAGAGCAGCAGCCAGCGGTCGTCGCCGTGATGGCCGACGGCATGCGGCGCGGGTGGCGCATGTTTCATCAGGACGCGCTCACAGGCTCCATTTGGCCGCGATGTCCATCCAATTCTATCGTTTGACCAAGCGCCATCAATGCAAAAACGGCTTGACCAAAGCCGAAGGCCGCCGATTTCAACTGCGAAGGGCGCCAAGGAACTTCGCCGGCGACGGCGACGGCTTCCAAGTAATCCGCTCCGGTTTCGCCTTTGCCGTGCCCGAGAAAATATTGCAGCACCAGCGCACCGAGTATGCCGATCATGACCGCCAGCCCCAACAACCGCAGCAATTGCACATTGTGACCACAGGGCGCCGGCGGATCGTACCAGGCATCCGCCGTTGCGCGTGTCGTTGCCATCTTATTGCTTGTCCTGGAAAGGAATCTTCGCGTCTTTCTCAAAGCGTTTTTTGCGCTTTTTACCAAACGCCCAGAACAGCATGCCTATGAACAGCACCGCCAGTACAACTGTGTAGATAAAGTACGCGTTTCCGCTCATGAGCTTTCTCTTTTGGATTCATCCGGCCTTCATGTGGGTCATGGCAGCCGGACGCTGATTCAAGTTTGAAGTGCAACGGCCAATAGAACGGCTCTGCCCCGCCGACACGACCTTGGCGAAGCCATCCGGGGCCGGAGGCGGGGCATGGGCGCGCTCCTCGCAAGCGGACGACTTTGTCGCTAGCGAGCCAGCACGCCCCTGCAAAACCTACCCTTGCCCAGCCGAATTTTGCGAACATCCGCTGTGCGGATTGCCTGCTTGAACCTTTTCGCTACGGCCCTTCAAATCCGACAGGTTCCTAGCTGTTGAGACACCTAAAGCGCTTTTTTAATTAGAGAAGCATATCGACTTTGGAGTGCCTAAAAATGCGGCGCAAGTCTCGTCGACCCCCAGATACCCATTACTGCGGCTTCCCACCCATATCCAGCGGCTTACCCTGCGAAAGAGACGTGACATAACTGACAAGCTGAGTCAGTTGCTCGCTGCCGTAAGCGGGCGGCTTCCCCTGGAGTCCGCCTGCGATGCAACCCCTGATCTGGTCTTCCAGTGCGATCACCTTGTTTACCTTTGGACTGAAACGCGGAAAGATCGCCGCAGCATTGGAAAGGCTCGGGATTGCCGCGCCGTTGGGCAATTTTCCCGCCCCAACACCACCATTATCATGGCAGGTTTGACAGGTCTTGCCATTGCCACTGAAAGTTTCATGGATATAGAGCGCTTTACCGTCCTGGATAGCCTTTTCCAGATGGGGCTCAGTGGCGGCGGCGTGCTGAATGCCTAACGCGCAAAGACCCGAACCTAAAAAAATCGTTGCCGCGAGGGAGCGGGCCTTACGTCCATTTCTAATGGTAAATTTCATTGGGTATCCTTTCATTTGAGCTATCGGTTTGAACATCGCGGCGGTGTCTTTGTCCGTGCGTCCGCTTCGAACTTTATGCCTCGGCCTGGCAGAAGTCAGCGCCCGAAAGTCACGACCTGCAAGTGACCAAGGTCACTTTCGCTTGTAGACTGCGAAGCGTTTCCAACCCATTCCAACACTGCCCGCAGTGAGGCCGTTGAGTTGCCGCAGCACCGGGAAGAAACGCGCGACGATGACGACTTCGGTGTGACTTTGGTTATCCGACATGGCCGGACACTATCAGAGCTGGAAACCGATCCACAGCACCAGCCCCTCGCCGAGGTCGCGCCACAGACCGGGCGACCGCGCCACATATGGACGGGCCGTACTAAGTTCGAGATCGAGCCACGCGCTGTAACGGGCAATATCGCCGGCGTCATGAAACGCCACCATCAGCTCGTAGTTGATGAACAGACTGCGGTTGTCGAGGTTGGCGGAGCCTACCAATGCCAATACCTCATCGACGATGGCGGCTTTGGCATGCAGCATATGCGGCGCCAGCCAGACGCGTACCCCCGCGCCGGCCAGAGCGCGCAACGAACGATGCCGCGCGATATCGGCGAGCCGATGGTTGGAGCGCTCTGGCAACAGCAACTCCACTTCCACGCCGCGCCGTGCCGCCAGCGTGAGTGCCATCAGCAAGGCGTCGTCGAGTACGACATAGGGCGAGACCAGCCGTATGCGCGTGCGTGCACGATAAGCCGCGCTGACAAGCAGCGCCTGCACGGTGTCGTCGGCCTGGTCAGGGCCCGAGGCGATGACTTGCCCGGCAGGCTCACCCGATGCTGCAACTGGGACAGCCTTGGCGTCCGCCTCCGCCGCGCCAGTGGTTGGCAGTTCGGCCCCCATCGCGAACACCCAGTCGCGCTGGAACAGATCGGCCGCTTGCCGGGCCAGCGGGCCTTGCAGATCGAAGCTCAGATCGTGCCACGCCGAGTGGCTCGGCTGACCTTCGAAATACTCGGCGGACAGATTACGTCCGCCGCACCACAGTCGCTCGGCCGCGTGACCGGCGTCGGCTACTACGAGCTTACGGTGGTTGCGCAGATTGGTGCGGCCTTTCAGGGGAGAGTGCAATGGGGGCACGAAGAGCTCGACCTGCACACCCGCGTGCCTCAATGCGGATAGGTCGGGCCGCCCGCCCAGCATGCGGCCCACCCCGTCGAGCAGCAGCCGCACCCGCAGCCCGGCGCGTGCCTGGGCCACCAGATGGGCGCTCACCGCCGCACCGGCCGCATCGCGTCCGAGGATGAAGGTACACAGATCGAGAGTGTGCCGTGCGCCATCGATCATCTCCAGGAGCGCTCGCAGCGACTCCGAACCATCGGCGTGGACGCATAAGGCCCGGTACGTTGCGGGACGCGGCTGTCCCAGTGCGGCGGCTACCTGGGCCGGCCACGCAGCTTCATCGTCAATCGGCCGGGCCGCGCGAGCGACTAGTGATGAACGACCGGCGCGGATGAGCTTGCGCGTGCCGAACAGCAGATACAGCGGCAGCGCGGCGTAGGGCAACAGGAGCATGAACAGCACCCACCCGATCGCGACGGATGGATGGCGACGTTGTTGCCGCACATGGGAAACCACCACGTACACGAGCAGTCCAGCGATGCTGAACAGGCCGTGCAGTGTGAGCCATTGCGAGAGAGCCATGGGTCACGCGCGATCCGGGATAGAACGGCTCAATCGCCGCCGCGCCGCTGGCGCACCGCCATTACGGCCAACTCGGTGCGCGTGTTGGCATGAAGCTTTTCCATGATGCGGCTGACGTAGTTCTTGATCGTGCCCTCGGCCAGGAACACCGCGTTGGCGATCTGCTTGTTGCTCTTGCCCTCGGCGATGAGTTGCAGGATCTTCTCTTCCTTGTCGTTGAGCAGCTCGGTTATGACACCCTGCGCCTTGGTTTGCGGGATGGTTTGAGCCGGCCGCGGCGCCGCTGCCGGGCTCAAAGTTGCACCGGGCGGCTGAGCTTCGGACAGCGGCGCAAGCCGACGAAATTGATCCATGACCTTGCGCGCGATCTGCGGGGTCAGCCTGGATTCACCGCGATGCACCGCGCGCACCGTCTCCAGCAATTCCTCCTCGGTCGCGTCCTTCAACAGATAGGCTTGGGCGCCGGCGCGGATGGCTTCGAAGACCGTTTCTTCAGCGTCCAGCGTGGTCAGCACCAGTACATGCGTGCGCGGCAGCGACAGCGCGATCTCGCGCGTGGCGGCCACGCCGCCCTTGCGCGGCATGTGCAAATCCATCAGCACCACGTCAGGGCGCAACTGCTGCGCCATCTCGACGGCTTCCTCGCCGTCAGACGCCTGGCCAACCACCTCCATGTCCGGCTCGACCGAGAGCATCAACGTCATCCCCCGGCGAACCAGGGCCTGATCGTCGACGACGAGCACGCGAATGCGAGGTGATTCGTCAGGAGATGCCGCGGTCATTTGCCGCCGCCCTGGTCGCCGTCGGGGTTGCGATGGGGTTGCGCTTCTCCCAATTGCTCGCGGATGCGTCCGACCACCGGAGAGGGCAGACGCACGGTGAGGTAGTTCAACATCGCCGCGACGGCCAGCGCCGCCTGCGCTGAAGAGATACCCGCCCGTTGCGCCACCAGTTGAATCAATTCGTCCACATTGAAGATCCTTGCCGTTGGGGGCTTGCGCAAAAATGAGCAGGCTTCTTTTTCATGTAGGTGAGTCTACTGAATTCCTTGCCGGCTCGCGAGTGCGACAGGTCATGAGTTTGCAGTTACTTTTGTCACTTGCAATAATGCCGTGATGCTTACCACGATATCAAGCCGCCGAATGCCGCGCCTGCTACGCTATCTGGACCCTCGACGCAGCCTGGCTAGCGCACTCGGCTGGCTGATCATCGCACTGTCCCTGGTCTTCGCGCTGGTCGCGGCGTGGTGGCTCGGGGGAATGGCCCGGACGAGCCTGATGCAACAACACAGCCGACAGTTGGTATTGAGCGCCGACCAATTAGGCGCCGGACTCGACCAGGCCCTTGCTTCGCGGCTGCAGTCGGTACGCGCCACGGCCGCCATGCTGGGAACCGGCCTGGGTACCGATACACCGCGTGCGCAGCGCGCGGTGCTCGACGAGTTGCAATCGGCTTACCCGGAATTTACATGGATCGGTCTTGCCGATGCAAAAGGTCGGGTCGTGGCTGCCAGCGATGGCCTGCTCGAGGGGAGCAGCGTCGCCGAACGTGCCGGGTTCGCACAGGGGTTGAAAGAGTCCTGGATCGGCGACGTAGCAGTAGACAAGAAGCGACCTCCGCTGCCCGGCGGCGAAGCGCAGCGCACTGTCGATATGACGACCCCTGTGCGAGATCCGCGCGGCCGCGCCGTGGGCGTGCTGGGCGCACAATTGAGTTTACGCTGGGCACGAAACTACGCACAGGGCTTGCGTGAGACGCTGCATCTGCACGATGCCGCCCAGGCATTGGTGCTGGACAGGAAAGGCGTGGTTCTGATCGGCCCCGACGCGCTTCAAGGCAAGCGCTGGCACAGCACCCCGGTCAATGCTACCAACTTGATCGATGCGGCGCAGGTGGTTACAGGCGACGGGACTCACTCCCCCGTGCCCGCGTTTGAGCGTCTCGCGAGCGGTCAGGTCGTTCTGGTGACCCGCACCGAACCACGGGTGGGCAGCGCGCTGCACACCCTGGGCTGGCGCGTGCAACTCATTGAGCCGGCGGATCGGGCGGGGCAACGCGCCGATACCCTGTGGCTACGGATATTGTGGGGCTCTTTGGGGCTGGGCGGTACCGCCGCGCTGTTCGGCGTGCTGATCACGCGCCGCCTGACCCGACGCTTGACGGATTTGACACGGGCCGTCCAGAACGTGGGCAGAGGCAAGGCGCAGCATGTCGAGGTGCCCTCCGGCATCGACGAGGTCGCGCGGGTCGGGGCCGCTTTTGCGGAGGTGCTGGGCGCCTTGCAGCTTGAACGCGGCGAGTTGCGCACGCTCAGCTCAGAACTCGAACAACGCGTCGCCACCCGCACCCGCGAGGTCGAGCGGCTAGCCAAGGAAACACGCTACGCCGCGATGGTGCGCGAACGCCTGAAGATTGCGCGCGACCTGCACGATACGCTCGCGCATTCGATGATGGCCATGCTCACCGAGATTCGCCTGCTCAAGAAACTGCATGTCCACGATCCCGCGGCATTGCCTGACGAATTGGTCCACGCGGAGCAAGCGGCCCATCAGGGGCTGAAAGAGGCGCGCGCCGCCATCACCCAATTGCGTTTCAACGCCGTACGCGATGTCGGACTGGGCGCGGCACTGGCCGATGCCATCAAGCTCTTTTCCGAACGCACCGGCCTGGTCGTCGATTACAGCAGTGAACCCCGCGCCGCAAGCCTCGCGGACGAGCGTGCCGAAACACTGTTCCGCATCGTTGAAGAGGCGCTGCGCAATGTGGAGTGTCACGCCATGGCCAGCCTGGTGAGGGTGAGTCTGCGTGATGCTGCTGACCGGCGTCTGGAACTGAGCATCGAGGACGATGGCGTGGGGTTCGATTCAAGCGCGTCGCATCCCGGGCACTACGGCCTGGTGGGTCTACGCGAGCAGGCACAGTTGATCGGGGCAGAGCTGAGCGTCCAAAGCGCGCCGCACGCAGGCACGACCTTGCGGCTCGCATTGGATATGGGGCCTGATATATGGTCATGACCAAAGCCCCATGGAAGACTGGGCTTGCCCAGGAGCCTGTCTCATGCCCTTGCTCTCAAGAAACATCATGCCCTTGCTCTCAAGAAACATCATGCACCCCATTGATTCCGTATGGTGCGCCTCGGCCAGATACAGGAAGTCAGGAGACACCTGCTTTTGAAGCATCCATTCCTGCTGCGCCGAACTATGCCGACGGTTGCGAAATGCTGTCATATACCCCAGATTTGTTGCTGCATCAGTCTTACTTCGCAAGCTGTTTGCGGATAGCCTGCAATTCCTGCCGGCGCTTTGCGTCGGTTTTGGGGTAGTGCATTTTGAGCGCCTTGAAAGTATCGAGAATAATCCGGGAAATAATCAGCCGGGCGTTCTCCTTGTCGTCGGCGGGAACGACATACCAGGGCGCATTGCGCGTGCTGGTGGCGCTCAGGCATTCCTCATAGGCTTTCATGTAATCGTTCCAGAATTTCCTCTCGGTAATGTCGGCAAGGCTGAATTTCCAGTTCTTTTCCGGTTCATCGATGCGATCAAGGAAGCGCTTGCGCTGTTCCTCCTTGGACAGGTGAAGAAAGAACTTGATGATGCGCGTGCCGTTACGGGTGAGATGGTTCTCCAGGTCAACAATGGAACGATACCTCTCCTCCCAGACCGTCTTCTCGTCGAGCAACTCACCCGGCAGGCCTTCACCGCGAAGAATCTCGGGATGCACGCGAACAATCAGCACCTCTTCGTAATAAGACCGGTTAAAGATGCCGATCCGGCCACGTTCCGGCAGACACTGGGTAGTGCGCCAGAGAAAATCGTGTTCCAATTCCGCAGCGCTCGGATGTTTGAAACTGAATACCTGGCAGCCTTGCGGGTTGATGCCGGACATCACATGTTTGATGGCGCCGTCTTTCCCGGCGGCGTCCATCGCCTGAAAAATCAGCAGCACGGCATAACTATTGGCTGCGTATTGCAGTTGTTGCAACGCGCTCAATTGCTCAATGTGCTCTGCCAGGAGTGTTTGATACTGCGCCTTCGACTGGTAAACGGGCTTCACCAGCGTCGGCCACTTCTTGAGCTTGACCTTGTCGCCCTCCTGCACCCGGAAATCCTCTGAATTGATTTTCATCCTGATCCTTTCATCATCATTTCGTCCCGGTCAGCGCTTCGAAGCCGGACACAACGTCGAATAATTCCTCGTCGATGCCGCTCTGACGCAGGCGGTGAAACGTCCTGTTCAGGTCCTCCAGCAATTCGTCGATGTTTTTTTCAGCGCGTTGCATCGCAGCCAGACGACTGGCGTTTTCGCTTGCCAGGGATTCAGCGCAGGCCCTGAACAGCGAGACGAAAAGATATTCGCGAACCAACGCCAGCAGCGTCTGCTGCCCGCCCCCCATGACCTCGGGCAAATTTCCGGTCGGCCAGCGCAGCGTCGCCAGATCGCGCCGCCACACGGCGTCCAGCGGCAGCAGCCGTTGGCTCACGGGGGTATAAATCGCCCCGGACTGGGGGCGGTTATGAAACAGGTAAACCTGCGATATTTCGCCCTTTTCACGCCGCGTTTCCATCTCGATCAGAATCTGTCCCACCAGTGGTGTAATCGCGCCAATGGAATTCGGCAGGATGAAACTTGCCCCCGGCAGCAAGTCAGTGTCCGCGAGACGCGACTGAATGCGCTCGCCGACCGTCCAGACCATCTTTTTACCCGGCAGCTTTCCCAGCGCATTCACGACAAACTCCGCCATCACCTCATTGAATTGGCCCACCAGTCCCTGGTCGGAACCAAACACCACCGCGCCAATCGACCCGCTTTCTTTCTGCGTCGCTGGCATCACGGCACCCCAGGGTTCACCCTGGCGGAAACACGCAACCAGGCCCAGTTGCACCGTCCGATAATACTCATCCAGGGAGCGCACCGCGTTCTCGTATTGCCCAATGCTGGCTGCGGCCATGGCCTTCATCGTGCGTACCACGGCTTCGAGCTCGCCAGCGCTGGCGATCTTGTGGCGCAGGCTTGCGGCGGTTTCGCTCACTTTGTTTCCTTGCGTTCCGGCTGAGGTTGAAAGCGTGCGAGTGCGTTGCGGGCGATCTGGATAATCGTTGCACCATCTTCGTTGCTTAATTTTTCGGCAGTATCGAATCGCGCGCACACCTCGGCAGGGATGTCCGCCGCCGCCTCGCGCACGGCGTGCTCGGCATCGCTCATCCGGTCAAGCGGCACGTTGTCGAAGAGTTCCGCGGTCAACGCCAGCAGCACGGCGATTTGTGCGGCCACGGACACCGGGGCGAATGCCGGCTGCTTGAGGCAGGCACGAATGCGCCGTCCATGCTCGATGATTTTGCGCGTATTTTCATCCAGCCGGGCGCCAAACCGGGCAAAAGTTTCCAACTCCTCGAACTGTGCATAGGCAAGCTTGAGATCGCCCGCCACCGCACGGTAAGCCGCGCGTTGCGCCTTGCCGCCGACGCGCGAGACGGATTTGCCGACATCGACCGCGGGCAGCACGCCCAATTCGAACAGCGACGGCGAAAGGTAAATCTGTCCGTCCGTGATGGAAATCAGGTTGGTCGGAATATAGGCGGAAATGTCCTGCGCTTCGGTTTCGATAACCGGCAGCGCAGTCAGCGATCCGCCACCGAGTTCCGGGCGCAGGTGCGTTGCACGTTCCAGCAGCCGCGAGTGGATGTAAAAGATGTCGCCGGGAAAAGCTTCCCGTCCGGGCGGGCGGCGCAGCAACAGTGACAGCTCGCGATAGGCGCGCGCATGATGCGTGAGGTCGTCGTAAACCACCAGCACGTCGCGGCCTTGTGCCATGAAATGCTCAGCGATGCTGGTCGCGGCATAGGGTGCGATGTAGGTAAGGCCGGGTGGATCGTTGCCTTCGGTGACGACCACGATGGTATATTCCAACGCGCCTTTTTCACGCAGGGTATCGACCACTTTGGCCACGTCGGACGCGCGCTGGCCGATGGCGCAATATACGCACAGCACATTCTGTCCGCGTTGATTGAGTATCGTGTTGAGCGCGATCGCGGTCTTGCCGGTCTGGCGGTCGCCGATGATCAATTCGCGCTGGCCGCGCCCGATGGGAATGAGCGCATCGATGACCTTGATGCCGGTTTGCAACGGCACGGTGACCGGCGCGCGGTCCATGATGTGCGGTGCCGTGCGTTCGATGGGCAGGCGCACGCTGGAAACCACCGGCCCCATGCCGTCCAGCGGGCGGCCCATTGGATTGATAATGCGTCCAATCAATTGGTCTCCCACCGGCACGTCCATCACGTGCCCCCTGCGTTCGACTTCATCACCGGCATGCAACTGCCAGTAGTCGCCCAGCAGAACAACGCCGATTTCGTCTTCATCGACGTTGAATGCGATGCCATACAAATCGCCGGGGAATTTCAGCACCTCCTCGAACCCCACGCCGGGGAGACCGGAAACTTTCGCGATGCCCGTCGCGATGCTGGTGATCGTGCCCACTTCCCGCGACGCCAGCTGCGGCGCAAAGGCCTCCCGCGCATGGCGCATTCCCGCAAAGGCGCTGTCGAATACCCGCTGCAGGCTGTCAGGCGCCATTTTCATTGGCGTTTTGCCCGGTTTTTACTTCAGGTTTGGGTTGCGCTTTCAGCAATGCATCAACGCCCTTTCCCAGCGACGCGAGATAATCCGTGATACTCCACGCCAGCTTGTGTCCATTGCTGCCGATCTCGATGCCGCTGACCAGATCCGGCACGGTCTCGAACTGCACCTGCATCTTCCCGCCCAGGGTTTCCCTGAGCGCAGTTTCAATGGCGGCGCGCTGTGGTGGCGGCAGGGCAAAGGCAGTACGAACCAGCAGCGGGCTGGACGATGCGGCGAAGGCCGACTTCAGCCCGGCCATCGCCGCATCGTCCATCTCGCGCAACCGGCGCAGGAACACGTCGGCCATGCGCGCTTCCAAAGTTTCCCCGGCGAGATCGGCCAGCGTCTTGCGTGCAATGGCAAACACTTCCTCCCGTGCGCGACGGGTGAGCGCTTCGCTCAAACCCTGCTGTTCACTGATCAGTGCTTCCTGCCGCTTGGCGCGCAAGCTGTCGGATTCCTGCCGCGCTGCGTCGAGCAGCCGCAGACGTTCGGCTTTCGCCTCGTCCGTCGCCTGGCTCAACAGCATGGCGCGCTGCTGGTCGAATGCCTCGTTCTTGTGCTGAAACGCGTCGCGCTCCTGTTCGGCTTCGGTTTTTTTCGCGTCGGCATCTGCCATGGCCGAAGCAATCCGCTTCTCGCGCGCGTCGATGGCGTCGAGAATGGGCCGGTACAGGAAGCGCTTCAACAACCACACCAGGATGAGGAAGTTGATGACTTGCGCCAGAACGGTAAACCAGTCGATCAGCATGAGGTATCCATGAGTTACTTTCCTGCAACCTGGGCGATGGCATGGCTCCAGAACGGGTTGGCGAAAATGAGGATCATCGACACCACGAAACAGTAGATCGCGATCGACTCGATCATGGCCAGGCCCACAAACAGGGTGCGGGTGATCGTCGCTGCGGCATCGGGCTGCTGCGCCAGCGAACTCAATGCCGTGGCGACCGCGCGCCCTTCGCCGAGCGCAGGTCCGATACTCCCCAGCGCGATGGTCAGTCCGGCAGTGACAATTGAAGCGATTGCGATCAGCGTCATGCTATCCATGGCGTGTCCTTTCTTGGTTGACGTAGCGGTTTCATGATTCGGTTCCTGGCTCCGGCTTGCGGGCACGCGTGGCGGCCGCGATGTAAACCGTGGCCAGGATGCTGAAGATATAGGCTTGCACCATGCCGGTCAGCAGCCCGAGCGCACTCATGGCAATCGGGAAAACGAAGGGTGTGATGGTCAGCAGAATGGCGAGGATCATCGTCCCGCTCATCATGTTGCCGAACAGGCGGACGGCCAGGGCCAGCGTGCGCGAGAGTTCGCTGATGATGTTGAACGGCAGCATGATAACCGTCGGTTTCAGGTAATCGCCCAAATATCCGCCCAGCCCCTGATCCTCGATGCCGAACAGCGGCACGGCCACGAACACACAGATCGCCAGCGCCGCGGTAGTAGAGAGCGAACCGGTCGGCGGCTCGTAGCCGGGAATGATGGTGAACAGGCTCGCCATCGCGACAAACAGGAACAGGGTGCCGAGAAAGCCGAGATATTTCTGCGGCCGCCGCAGGCCGACCTCTGCGATTTGCTGGTTGATGCCGGTGACGATGATTTCCAGCAGATTCTGCCAGCGGGAACGCTGCGGCCCCGTGGAAAGCTTGCGCGTGACGAGTTTTGAACCGAGCGCCAGCACGACCATCAGCCCCCATGTATACGCGATCGTGGCGTTGAGTTTGAAAACCCCATGCTGCCAGTAAATGATCTCGTCCGGGCTAAGGTGCATGACCGGCTTTCCGTGCCAGTTGACCTGGCAGTTGCGTTGGTCGGGCGAGCCGCGTCACGACCAGGCGCGCGATGATGAACCCGAGCAGGCTCGCCAGCAATCGCTTCCAGTCGCCCCCCGATACAAAATAAAACCCGGACAGAACAATGCCGGTGCGCAGCAGCATGCTGCCGAGAAACCACAGTGCCGGTTGTCTGGATGAAACGGCTTTGCGAACCGTCCACCAGAGACCACCGAAAAAAAATCCTCCGAGCAAAGCGCCTGCAACCAGGGCGAACGCCAGACCCAAGCCTTCATTCATTGTTATTCTCCTCCTGCTCGCGTATTTCCCTGCCTTCCTTGGCCACCCAGTGCCACGCATTAAAGCAACCGAGACCCAGGCCGATGGCCAGCAGCATGAGTGTCCAGGAATGCCCTCCCGGATAATGCCTGTCCAGCCAGACGCCGAGTGCCGCGCCGAGCAGCGTGGGCACCGCCACCGACCAGCCAACCAGGCCCATCATGCCCAGACCGGACCAGACAGTCTGCGTGACATGACGTTGCGCCTTGAGCTTGCGCGCCGCTTTCTCGCCCACCTGATGGCTGAATTCGGTCTCGCCCGCCGCGGATTTCGCTTTCGGCTTTTCACTCATGATGAAACGCCGCGAAGCGATGAATGAATCCGCTTTCCAGTTTCGCCAGCACCGAACGCACGCTCTTCTCCTGTTCGTCCAGATTCAGAAATTCCTGCTCAACCGCTGCGCGCAGTTTACCGAGGTCCGTTCCCCCGATTGCGTTACGCACGGAGACCAGCACGTCGGCGCCGGTTTTGACCAGCACGCCTTCATCGACGGCCATGCACACCTCGCCTCCCGCCTCGGTCTCGTAAACCAGTATCCCCGGCGCGAGCGCCGCCACGCAGTCGAGCCGGTGAGGCAAAAGTCCGAACGAGCCTGCGCGCGTCTCCGCGACGACGCGCACTACGCCGGTCCGCTCGGCGAAGATTTTGAACGGCAGGAGGATTTTAAGATTCATGCGTGATGGCTGCATGTTCCACCTCGGCTTGCGGGTCAGGTTCGCGTTTGGCATTTGCCTCGTCTATCGCACCGATCATGTACAGCGCACTCTCCGGGACGTCCTTGAACTCGTCACGCAAGATGCGCTCACAGCCGTCCAGCGCGTCCTTGAGGCTGACGAGCCTGCCTTTCAGGCCGGTAAATTGCTCGGTAGTGAAAAACGGCTGGGTGAGAAAACGCTCCAGTCGCCGGGCCCGGCCAACCACATTGCGGTCCTCCGGCGACAGTTGTTCCATGCCCAGCATTGCGATGATGTCTTTCAGGTCCGCGTATTGCGCGAGCGTGCGGCGGATTTCCTGTGCGAGGGCATAATGTCGCTCGCCGATGACGCCGGGCGTGGCCATCTTGGAACTGGACTGCAACGGATCAATGGCCGGATACAGCCCCTCGCTCGCGCGTTTGCGCGACAGCACGATGGACGCAGAAAGATGCGAAAAGGTGTGCACCGCCGCCGGATCAGTGAAATCGTCCGCCGGCACATACACTGCCTGGATCGAGGTGATCGCGCCGGTATCGGTATTGGCGATGCGCTCTTCCAGTTGCGACAGCTCGGTGCCCATGGTCGGCTGATAACCCAGGCGCGACGGCATCTGTCCCATCAGGCCGGACACCTCCATGCCGGCCTGGATGAAACGAAAGATGTTATCGATGAGCAGCAGCACATCGCGATGCTCGTCGTCGCGAAAATACTCGGCCATGGTCAGCGCGGCATGGCCGACGCGGAAACGGGCGCCAGGCGGTTCGTTCATCTGGCCGAACACCATCACCATGTTCGGCAGCACGCCCGCCGCATTCATGTCGCGGTAGAGTTCCTCGCCTTCGCGGCAACGTTCGCCGATGCCGCAAAAAATACTCACACCTTCGTGTTGCCCGACCATGTTGTGAATCATCTCGGTGAGCAGCACCGTCTTGCCCACGCCTGCCCCGCCAAACAGGCCCGCCTTGCCGCCGCGCTCCAGCGGCATCAGCACATCGATGACCTTGATGCCGGTCTCGAACAGCTCGGACTTGGTGGAGCGCCGCGCCAGCGGGGGTGGCGCCCGATGGACGGAGCGCCATTGGATATCCGTCGGCGCCGGCTGGCGGTCGATGGCGTTGCCGAAGACGTCGAACATGCGCGAGAGAATTTCCTTGCCGACCGGCGCCTGCAACGGCCCGCCAGTGTCTTCCACCCGCATGCCGCGCGCGAGGCCTTGCGTGGGGGTCAGCGCAATCCCGCGCACGCGATGCGCATCGAGTTGGGACAGCACCTCGATGGCAATCACGCCTTCCATCGCGTGCAGCAAGGAGTAGATGGGCGGCAATCGCTCATCGAAGCGCATGTCCACGACGCTGCCGCGCACCGAAACAACCGTGCCGAGATTCGGAATGCCGGATTTACTGTTCATGGTTCCCGCCGCATATTCCCTATTATTATCAATCTAGCACGCGCAGCTAATTTCGCCGGTGCTTTCCTTCCGCCTGGCGCCAGCGTCCTAAAGTGCTCCAAAAAAACTGGCGTTGCCAGATGCGGGTTCATACCGAGCGAACGACTTGCCGAGAAGCGTTCAATATACCGCGTCAGCAGATCATTACTGTGACATTGCAGCAAATTGAGTGTGAAGAAATAGGGGACGCCCGGATGCCCGGCGACGATAGTCAGGCATACCGGAAGTATTGCTTCGTAAACATTCGGCGCAATAACGGTTGCGGCCTACGCGGGGAGACGAATCGGCATCGCCGCTCTGGTCGACGCTGGATTCAAATGTGGTCACGGCCTGATTTGATCGCAAGCGACCAAACTCTATTTAATTCATCACGCAACGCGAAGAGCTTGTTCTACCGACTTCTCAAGATGTTGCAGGCCGAAGGAAACATCCGTGAGTGTGCCATTAACATAGAATGTCGGCGTTACGCGTATTCCCAGATGCCTTCCTCCTTCGGCGTGTTCCTGCACTCGCTGCAAGTAGACGTGATCGTTCATTTCATAGTCGTAACGCTCCAGATCCAAACCAATTTGCAGGGCATACTGCCGGAGATGCTTTTCCTTTAAATGTTCCTGGTGTTCGAACAGCACCTCGTAGAATGGCCAGAAGTATCCTTGAGCACCGGCTGCTTCGGCCGCTTCGGCCGCGAGTTCAGCATGGAGATGGGCCTCGACCTGCGGATAATGTCGAAACGCGAATCGCACACGCTCACCAAAATGATTGAGTATGATTTTTATCGCCGCGTGCGCCTGACCGCACAACAGGCATTCAAAATCACCGTATTCGATGATGCTCACCGTTGCGGACGCAGGGCCAATGATGTGGTCGGTTGCCTCGTCCGGCGTCAGCACCGGGTCAGGATTTACGGTCGCCGGCTTCAGCTTGTGGCTATCGACCCGGTTTGGTGTTTTCATGTTTCGTCTCCGTCGTCCAATAGCCGATACGCCCATAATGTTCATGGATGCCTATTTCCTGGTCGCGATCCAGTTGCGCCGCCGAGTCGTACGGCGGAGCATCTTTCACTGCTTGCCGTGTCAGGTTGACGGAGACCGTGGCGTCGGACCAGCTCACGTCCTGAATCCATTGCGGCGCGATGAGCACCTGGTGACCGAGCCACCAGTTGCTGGTGTTCACGATAATGTATCGAATGGCCCAGGTCTCCTCGTCGACGAGCATGCCCTGTACGTGGCCGATGTCCCCATCGGTCGCCTCAATGTGATAGTCCATTACCTCTTTACAGCTGCGCAGATGGGGATCGTCATGCTGGTGCTGTGCCGTGTCAGCGCGCGCGTAAGCTTCGTCCGTTCCCGGACCTTCGCCAAGCGGTTTGGATTCGAAACCGGCGTAGTCCGGCATCATCATGTTCGGGTAAATTCCACCGCCCCAGATGCCGGCGCCACCCCAGTAAAACGGATAGCCGTAATACCCGAAGTAGTCGATTTCGTGCTGCCGCGAGACTGGCTTCTCGGTGTCAATGTCGGGACTGTTTTTCACCTGCTCTTTGGTAATTGAAACGGGCAACACCTTTTCGGTCCAGTCCGGGTGGCCGATCGCGATTGGCGAGATCAGCACTTTTCGACTCGAAAGCCAGCTACCCGTGTCGACAACAAGATAACGGATGACCCACGCCTGGTCATCGAAATAGAAGTCTTTCACATGACCAATGGTGCCGTCGGTCGCGCGGATGGCGTAATCCTCTAGATCATTCATGCTGCGTAACATTTTTTTCTCCTTGGTGAAGGTCGAACAACGCTTGTCCAACGAATGGAAATCAGGCTGGAACTCGGTAACGAAATCAGCTTAAGTGCAGATCCCGATTGGTTCTGTTCGGCAACGCACCCAGCCGGGCGGCCGCATTCCACAATACGATCACCGCTACGTCGGGCTGGTGGGGTCGAAGGCCAGTATGCTGAGCGATGCGATGCCAAGCGAGAAATGCCGTGCCGAATCAAGTACAGGCGCAGAGGGGCGGTTTGGCCGCCCGACCCAGACTGAGGCCGGGTGTCGTTACGTTCATCCATCGCCAGCCGCCGCTTATCGTCGGCAACCGGGGGCTGCGCGATGTCCCCAGGTGCTTGAATATTCATTTTGCGTTGTGCCACTTCCAGTCGCGAATTTCCGGCATATCCTGGCCGTGCTTGTCGATGTACTGCTTGTGCTCGATCAGCTTGTCCTGGAGTTGCTGCTTCAGATAGACACCCTTGTCGCCGGTTTGCGGCAGGCGGTCGATGGTATCCATCACCAGGTGGAAGCGATCCAGATCGTTCAGCACCGTCATGTCGAACGGCGTGGTGATGGTGCCTTCTTCCTTGTAGCCGCGCACGTGGATGTTGGGGTGGTTGGTGCGACGGTAGGTCAGCCGGTGGATCAACCACGGGTAGGCGTGGTAGGCAAAGATGACCGGCTTGTCCCGGGTAAATAGTTCGTCGAAATCCGTGTCGCTCAAGCCGTGCGGGTGCTCGCTGGGCGGCTGCAGCTTCATCAGGTCGACGACGTTGACTACGCGGATTTTCAACTCGGGCAGATGCTCGCGCAGGATGGAAACAGCGGCCAGCGTTTCCAGCGTGGGCACGTCGCCACAGCAGACCATCACCACGTCGGGTGCGACGGCCTGGTCGTTGCTGGCCCACTGCCAGATGCCGATGCCCTGGGTGCAGTGCTTGACGGCGGCGTCCATGGTCAGCCACTGCGGCGCCGGGTGTTTGCCCGCGACCACAACGTTGACGTATTGGCGGCTGCGCAGACAGTGGTCCATCACCGACAGCAGGCAGTTTGCATCCGGCGGAAAGTAAACCCGCACTACCTCGGCCTTCTTGTTCACCACATGGTCGATGAAACCGGGATCCTGGTGGGTAAAGCCGTTGTGATCCTGGCGCCACACGTGGGACGCCAGCAGGTAGTTGAGCGAGGCGATCTTGCGCCGCCACGGCAACTGCGCGGTGACCTTCAGCCACTTGGCGTGCTGGTTGAACATCGAATCGACGATATGGATGAACGCCTCGTAACAGTTGAACAGCCCGTGCCGCCCGGTGAGCAGATAGCCCTCAAGCCAGCCCTCGCACTGGTGCTCGCTGAGCATCTCCATCACCCGACCGGCCGGCGCGAGAAATTCGTCGTTCGGCATGGTCGCAGCATCCCATTGACGTTGGGTCACTTCGAACAAGGCCTCGAGGCCGTTGGATATCGTCTCGTCCGGGCCAAACACGCGGAAATTGCGCTGCGCATCGTTCAGCTTCGCCACATCGCGCAGAAAAGGTCCGAGCACATGCGTGTCGCCGATGCCGGGTGCGCCCGGCATCGGCACATCGGCTGCGTAGTCGCGGAAATCGGGCATGCGCAGATCGCGCAGCAGTATCCCACCGTTGGCGTGAGGATTCGCGCCCATGCGCCGTTCGCCTTTCGGCGCCAGTTCGGCGAGTTCCGGTTTCAGGCGACCGTGCTCATCGAAGAGTTGCTCGGGCCGATAGCTCTTGAGCCAATCTTCCAGCAGTTTTAGGTGTTCGGGATGGGTGTTCGGGTGGAGCGGCACCTGGTGCGCACGGAAAGTGCCTTCCACCTGCAGCCCATCGACCACCTTCGGTCCGGTCCAGCCCTTGGGTGAGTTGAGGACGATCATCGGCCAGCGCGGACGCGTGAGGTCACCGTGCTCACGCGCGTTGTGCTGGATCGCTTTGATCTGCTGCACCGCCGTGTCGAGCGCTGCCGCCATCGCCGCGTGCATCAGCGCGGGCTCATCCCCTTCGACAAACAGCGGTGTCCAGCCATAGCCGCGCAGCAACTGCTCAAGCTCCTCGTGGGTAATGCGGGCGAGAACCGTCGGGTTGGAAATCTTGTAGCCGTTGAGATGCAAGATCGGCAGCACCGCACCGTCGGTGGCCGGGTCGAGAAACTTGTTGGAATGCCAGGCCGTGGCCAACGGTCCGGTTTCCGCCTCACCGTCGCCGACAACGCAGGCCACAACCAGATCGGGATTGTCGAACACAGCTCCGAACGAATGGCTGAGCGAATAGCCCAGCTCGCCGCCCTCGTGGATCGAACCCGGGCATTCAGGCGAGGCGTGGCTGGGAATGCCGCCGGGAAACGAGAATTGCAGAAAGAGCTTCTGCAGCCCCGCTTCGTCCTGGCTGATATTGGGATAGATTTCGCTATAGGTGCCTTCAAGATAGGTGTTGCCCACGACCGCCGGGCCGCCGTGTCCGGGGCCGGAAACATAAATCATGTTGAGGTCGTATTGCTTGATGACCCGGTTCAAGTGCACATAAATGAAGT
Source organism: Sulfuriferula multivorans (assembly GCF_003851125.1). GTDB lineage: Bacteria > Pseudomonadota > Gammaproteobacteria > Burkholderiales > Sulfuriferulaceae > Sulfuriferula > Sulfuriferula multivorans. The sequence continues at coordinate 72,509 of NZ_BGOW01000013.1, forward strand.
TCTGCCCGGGCGTCGTACCCCAGTGTCCCAGCAGCATATGTTTCACATCTGCGAGCGTCAGTGGGCGCTTCAGCAAAGGGTTATCGTACAAATAAATCTGGCCGACCGACAGGTAATTGGCAGCGCGCCAGTAGGCATCCATTTTGTTCAGAACTTCAGGCGACAACGGGGTGTCCGCAGGCTTGGGCGGATTGGTTTTCATGACGCGATTCCTTCCTTTTCAATGGGTATATCCAAAACGTGACAAACTGATTTTGCGATCATCACTTCCTCGTCCGTATGCATGACGCGAACAGTGACCCGGCTGGTCGCCGCTGAAATCACGTCCGCATTCGTCGCGTTGCGCTTTTCCTCGATCTCGATGCCAAGAAATTCCAGCCCGTCGCAGATGCGCGCGCGGACTGCAGGCGCGTTCTCGCCGATCCCGCCCGCGAACACCAGCGTATCCAGCCCGCCCAGCGCCGCGGCGTAGGCCCCGATCCATTTTTTTACCTGGTAGCAAAACAGTTCGACCGCTTCCGCAGCGCGCACGTCGGTCGCCTCGTGTTCCATCAAATCGCGCATGTCGGAACTGGTCTCGGACACGCCGAGAAGTCCGGATTCATGATTGATGAGATGGTTGAACTGTTGGGGCGTCAGATTTTCACTCTGCATCAGGTACCAGGCCACGCCGGGATCCAGGTCGCCAGTCCGGGTGCCCATAGTCAAACCCCCGGTCGGGGTAAATCCCATGCTGGTATCGATGCTGCACCCGTCGCGCACCGCAGCCAGGCTCGCGCCGTTACCCAGGTGCGCCAGGATCACGCGGCCCTGGGCCGTTTGCTTGCCGGCAAGCTGCGCGAGTTCCCGCATCAGGTAAGCATAGGACAGCCCATGGAACCCGTAGCGCCGGATCCCCATGGCATCGAAACGACGCGGGATAGGCAACAGTTGCGCCACGCGCGGCAAGCTATGGTGGAACGCCGTGTCGAAGCACGCCACTTGCGGCAGTTGCGGATAACGCCGCTGGAACGCCTCGATCAGTTCAATCTCGCGCGGAAGATGGTCCGGGTCGTACGGACTGATGCGGTGCAGTTCATCCAGCAATGCCTGGGAGACCCGCTCCGGCTCGGTATGTTGCATGCCGTGCACCACGCGGTGGCCCACCCCCCGGATGTAGGTAAAACCGACCTGCTGTTCGAGCCAGTCGATCAGGAAATTCGCTGCCGAACCGTGATTGGCTGCTTCGATATTGCGACTGCCTGGCTCGGCTTGGGACGAATCGTTGAAAGTCAGATTCGTCCCGGACAAGCCGATGCGGTCCACTTTTCCAACCAGCTTTCGCTCCAGCGCTTCGCCAATCTGATACAACGCGAACTTGATGCTCGACGAGCCGCCATTGATCGTCAGGATACTTGTGCTTGCGGGCAACATGGATGCATTCCTCAGCGTTGTGCGATTCGAACCGGACGTGTTGGCAACGACTGCTTCAGTCGCGCTGGAATAACAGCCTATTCACCGTGCATCCTCCACAACCACTTCAGCGTTTTACGAATAAGGCGCGGGCCCTGTGTTGGCAGGGGTGATCAGGCGCCAAACGCGAAGACAGCTATTTCTGAATCACCGGATTCGCGGCTATGTCAGGCCAATTCTGGACCTTCAGCCACGTCTGCTGTACCGCGGGCGGCAGTTTGTCCATGTGCTTCAGAAACAGCGCAAGCGTCCATATATCCTGGTCGCTCAGGGAGTATCCGAACGAAGGCATCCCGGTCAGGCGTATGCCGTGCTTGATCTTCCAGAACGAATACCCTTCCGGGTCGTCTTCCACCCCATCGGTCGCCAATTGCGGAGGCGGCGGATACTCGCCTTTCGCTATCGGGGAAAGTGCGGCAACGCCCTTCGCGGAACCATGGCAAACGGCGCAATTCTGTGCGAACAGATGAACGCCATTCATGAGATTCTGATCGGTCAGCGCCACCGGATTCGGTCCTTTTGGAGCCTCGCGACGCAGTGTCGCGTTTAACGATGTATGGGCCATCCAGGTTTCCAGCCAAATGGGTTTCCCATCAGCGTTGGCCGGGATAAATCCGCTACTCACCAGCAGGTAGGCACCGATCAGTGCAACGGCAAGCGTTAAGGCAACGCCTGAAACAATACCTTTCAACATAAGACCTCCTCAAATTAGCGGCAAGACACCACCGATATCCAGACACAACGTCGCGATCGAAATCGCTCTTTTCAGTCGGCCTCCGTCAACCACGCCGACCCACCTTGACCATGCGCTCATCGATCCGGAAGCATGGCACCGGATCATCATGGAGCAGGCGTTCAGGCATTTTCATACTCACATTCAATCACTGCTGCCACAGGATATGCGCATCTTCCAGCGGCACCGCCACGTTATCGCGATGCGCTATCAGGCGTACCGTATAGTCCGCCGCCGGGCGCACAGCGGGTACGCCTGCGCGGTAGGCGTAGCCGTTGGTTGCCCCCACCAGTTGCCGCACGCACTTCATCTCCACGCGCTCCGCCGCGCCATCGTTAACGCCATTGGCATAAAGTTCGACCCGCACGGCCTGCGGGTCGAGCTCATCGAGATATATTTGCACCTCGAATACATGCTGCTCAGCGTCGGTTTCAAGCTTCACTTCTCCGAAACGAAGTGTGTTCCATTTCTGTTCCAGCGCATGCCGCCAATTCACCAACTCCACACCGATTGCGCCCTGATCGGCAGCCCGCTGCCGGTAGGCAGACGCAGCCGGGAGGTAGTGCTGCTCGGTGTATTCACGCACCGAGCGGTTGGTGGAAAAGCGCGGCGTCAATTGCGCCATGCTTTCCCGCATGCGGGCCACCCAGGCGTTGGGAATACCTTGTTCATCACGCGTATAAAACTCGGGAATCACTTCATGTTCGAGCAGGTCATACAGGGCTTCGGCTTCGCTGGCGTCCCAGGCGGGATCGCTATCATGTTCCTGCCCATCCCCCAACGCCCAGCCTACTTCCGGCGTATAGGCTTCCGCCCACCAGCCGTCCAGTTCAGACAGGTTGATGCCGCCATTGACCAGCACCTTCATGCCGCTGGTGCCACACGCTTCCCAGGGGCGTTGCGGCGTGTTGAGCCAGACGTCCACGCCCTGCACCAACTGCTCAGTCAAATCCATATCGTAGTCGCTGAGGAAGACTGCGTGCGGGCGCACTTCGGGCCGCCGGATGAAATGCATCCATTGCTGAATCAGTGCCTGTCCTGCCCGGTCTGCGGGATGGGCCTTGCCAGCGATGATGAGCTGTACCGGGCGACGCGGATTAGTCAGCAGGCGCAGCAACCGCTCAGGGTCGTGCAGCAGCAGATTCGGCCGCTTGTAACTGGCAAAACGGCGTGCAAAACCCAGCGTCAAGGTATTGCAATCAAACAGATTCTTCGCACCCTCGACCTCCTTGTGTAATGCACCGGCTGCAGCCAATTCCCGGGACAATCGTGTGCGCGCGTATTCGACCAGAGACTTGCTGGCGTCGGTACGAAATTTCCAGAGTCTGGCATCGGAGACACAGCGGATGTCCCGCTCCAGGTTTTCTGTTGCACCCAGCCAGCGCCCCTTTCCACACAACTCGGTCCAGAGATCATCGGCCTCCACCGAATCCCAGGTCGGCATATGGACGCCGTTGGTCACGTGTCCAACCGGCACTTCATCGGTCGGCCAGTGCGGAAACAGCGGCTCGAACAGATGCCGGCTCACTTTTCCATGCAAGCGGCTCACGCCATTCACCGCCCCACTGCCGCGAATCGCCAGATAAGCCATGTTGAAAGGCTCCGACGCGTCGTTCGGGTTCTGACGGCCCAAGGCCAGCAAATCGTGGCGGGTGATACCGAGCTGCGTGTGTGCATAACCCGCAAGGTATTGCTCGATCAGCGCCGGCGCGAAACGATCAAAGCCGGCAGCCACCGCCGTGTGTGTGGTGAACAGGTTGCCTGCCCGGGTGACGGCCAGCGCAGCCTCGAAGGTACGCCCGCTTTCCACCATAAAGCTGCGCGCGCGCTCCAGCACCGCGAAGGCCGCATGCCCTTCATTCAAGTGGCAGACCTCCGGCTTGATGCCGAGCGCCGCGAGCAGCCGCCATCCGCCGATGCCGAGCAGCATTTCCTGTTTCAGGCGCAGCTCCGAGTCGCCGCCGTAGAGTTCGCTGGTAATGCCGCGATGAGCGGGGTAATTCGCGGCGTCATTGCTGTCCAGCAGGTACAGCTTCACGCGGCCGACCTGAACTTGCCAGGCGCGCAGCCAGACCGAGTAACCGGGCAAGGCGATCTCCAGCCGTAACCACTCCCCGTCCGGTTTACGCAACGGCGTGATCGGCAACTGCCCGGGGTCGTTATACGGAAACATGGCCTGTTGCGCGCCCTCCTTGTCGATCATCTGGCGAAAATAGCCTTGCTGGTAAAGCAGTCCCACGCCGATCACCGGGACGCCCAAATCGCTGGCGGCCTTGAGCTGATCGCCGGCCACGTTGCCCAGCCCGCCCGAGTAAATGGGCAAGGCCTCGCTCAACATGAATTCCATACAGAAATAGGCGACACAGTTGAGTGCAGATTGCGGGTAGGTCTGCTGAAACCACGCAGGCGCTTCCGCCGCTTCGCGCCTGGCTTGCACCAGATCGTCAATGTTTTTGCGGAAAGCCGGATCGGCCAAATCACGCTGGAGTTTCTCGCGTGATACCGTCTGCAATACCACCCACGGATTCCGGGTCAGATCCCAGAGCGCCGGATCAAGCTGGCGCCACACGTCATCAGCGCCATGACTCCATGCCGAACGCATGTCCAGGGCCAGTTCGCTCAGGGAGTCGAATCCCTTGATGTCCCTGGATAAAAGACGCGCTTTCGGATGGCCGGCCCACGCTTGTTCGCTCATAAGCTTCCCTAAATTTGTTATGGCGGCAATCCCGCCGACTGCGCGGGCGCTGTCAGCGCCGCATCGACGATGGTTTGCGCTTCTGCCAGGATACGGCGCAGATGATCCTGGCCACGAAAGCTTTCAGCATAGACCTTGTAGACATCTTCGGTGCCGGACGGGCGCGCCGCAAACCAGCCGCTTTCCGTCATGACTTTCAGGCCGCCGATAGACGCAGCATTGCCCGGCGCGTTGGTGAGGATCGTTTCGATTTTTTCACCCGCCAATTCTGTCGACACAATCTGCTGTGGCGAGAGCTGCGCCAGCCGTTGTTTTTGCTGCGGGCTTGCGGGTGCTTCAACCCGATCGTAAGCCGGCTCGCCGAACTCGCGCGTCAGTTCAAGGTAAATTTCGCCGGGGTCGCGGCCCATGCGCGCGGTGATCTCCGCCGCCAGCAAAGCCGGCACCATGCCGTCCTTGTCTGTGGTCCAGACGCTGCCATCCAGGCGTAGAAACGAGGCGCCGGCGCTTTCTTCGCCGCCAAAGCCGAGCGAACCGTCGAGCAGGCCATCCACGAACCACTTGAAACCGACCGGCACCTCATAGAGTTTCCGGCCGAGCTTGGCCGTGACGCGATCGATCATCTGGCTGCTGACGACGGTCTTGCCCACCGCCGCATCCTTGCGCCACTTCGGCCGATGCTGAAACAGGTAGTAAATGGCGGCGGAAAGATAATGGTTGGGCGGCAGCAAGCCCGCGTTGCGCGTGACGACCCCGTGGCGGTCATGATCGGTATCGCAAGCGAGGGCGATGTCGAAGCGATCCTTGAGGCCAATCAGACTTTGCATGGCGTAGGGCGAGGACGGGTCCATGCGTATCCGGCCGTCCCAGTCGACGCTCATGAAGCGGAAGGTCGGATCAACGGCTGTGTTCACCACCGTCAGGTTCAACCCATAGCGCTCGGCGATCGGGCCCCAATAATGCACCCCGGCGCCACCCAGCGGGTCCACGCCCAGACTGATGTCCGCGCCGCGAATCGCATCCATGTCGAGCACGTTGCCGAGATCGCTTACGTAAGCGTTGAGATAGTCGTTCCGGTGCGTCGTGGCGGCGTGCAGCGCCTGCTCGAAAGGCATTCTTTTCACGCCCTGCAAGCCGTTTTCCAGAAATGCGTTGGCGTGGGCTTCGATCCATCCCGTGACATTTTTATCCGCCGGTCCACCGTGGGACGGGTTGTACTTGAAGCCGCCATTATCGGGGGGATTGTGTGAAGGCGTGATGACAATGCCGTCCGACAGCCCGCTTTTGCGGCCGCGATTGTAAGCGAGGATGGCGTGCGAGATCACCGGCGTCGGCGTGTATTCATCCTTTTCCGCGAGCATGACTTCCACACCGTTGGCCGCCAGCACTTCGAGCGCGCTGGCATACGCCGGTTCGGACAACGCATGCGTGTCGATCCCCAGAAACAGCGGTCCGTTGATACCCTGCTGTTTGCGGTACTGGCAGATGGCCTGGCTGATGGCAAGCACATGCCACTCGTTGAAGCTGTTTTCGAACGCGCAACCACGGTGCCCCGAGGTGCCGAATGCGACCCGTTGGGCCTGCACAGACGGGTCTGGCGCCTCGGTGTAGTAGGCCGTGATGAGTCTGGGCACGTTGATCAGCAACGCCGACGGGACGGGCTTACCCGCCAATGGACTTGTTTTCATTTACGCATCGATAGCACTGTTCATTCGGTACCGGCAGAAGCAGGAAATTTAACTCTCTGTTATCACGCCCAGGCTCACGGCAAACCAGCTTTGTGGATCGGTCCAGGTGTGTTCGACTTCGAAGCCGCCGCTACGCATCATGTTTTCCAAACGCCCGACTGTATATTTATAGCTATTTTCCGTATGTATGCGTTCGCCCCGGGAAAATGACCATGTCTGGTCAAGGGCATCGATTCTGACCTGTTGCGTGTGAGTGCTTTCCAGGTGCATTTCGACGCGTGCCGCGGACTCGTTCCATAAAGCGACATGCTGAAACGCGTCGGTATCAAAGTTGCCGCCCAGCTCACGATTAATGCGGGACAGAAGATTCTTGTTGAACGCTGCGGTGATACCCGCCTGATCATCGTAAGCAGCGACAAGGACATCGCGATCTTTTACCAGATCCACTCCAAGCAATAAATGGTCGCCGGGGGACAAATGCCGGGCAACGCTTTTAAGCAACGCAATGGCCTCGCTCTGCTCAAGATTGCCGATACTCGAACCAATATACAGAACGAGACGGGGCGAGGCGTGAGTACCGAGAAACGACAAATCTTCGAAATCGCCGACATGCGGGTAGACATTTACCGTCTCGAAGTCCGCATTCAATTCGTTTTTTGCCAGTTGCAAAGCGGCATGCGATACATCCAAAGGAAAATAGTCCACGCTGTGCTGGAGGCGCACCAACGAATTCAGCAGAATGCGCGTCTTGGTCGCAGTGCCGGCGCCGAGTTCACTCACGGAAACGTCACTTCCGATCCGGGAACAGATTTCATCCGCGTTGGCCGTCAATATCGCCGCTTCGGTGCGGGTCGGATAATACTCCGGCAGGCAGGTAATCTGTTCGAATAGTGCAGAGCCCTGCTCGTCATAAAACAGCTTGGGCGGCAGCGCCCTGTGAGGGCGGGAGAGCCCTTCCAGCACCTCGGCTGCGATCCCGGACAGGCAGCTTTGCTCAAATGTTGTCATCGGCCAACCTGATTCCGGAAAACTGCCAGCGCGCCTGGGCCGGAAAGAAATTACGATACGTTGCACGGAGATGCGACGCAGGCGTCACGCAGGAGCCGCCACGCAATACCATCTGGTTGCACATGAATTTACCGTTGTATTCGCCTACCGGGCCGGCTGGTGGGCGATACCCCGGATAGGCAACATACGGACTCGCGGTCCATTCCCAAACATCCCCGAAAATTTGCTGCAGATTCGTATCGGCGTGCGCCGGACATGGGTGGAAAGCTTCGTTCTCCAGCAGATTCCCGCGAATTTTCACCGTGCTGGCCGCGACTTCCCATTCAAACTCCGTCGGTAACCGCGCCCCTGCCCAGCGTGCATAGGCATCGGCTTCGTAGAAACTGACATGGCATACCGGTTCGTTCGGATTTAATGGCAGCCTGCCCCGGCTGGTGAACACATACCAGGCATCATCTTCATGCTCCCAATAGAGTGGCGCTGTCCAGCCGTTTGCATTGATGTGATCCCAGGCATCGGACAACCAGAATTCCGGACGCATGTAACCGCCATCGTCCATGAACTCCAGGTATTCGGCGTTGGTAACCAGCCGCGAAGCCAATCGAAACGATTTGATATAAGTGCGGTGACGCGGCAATTCATTATCGAATGCAAAGCTGTAGCCATCATGGCCTACCTCATGGACGTCTTCCTCGAAAGCGATCCACGACAATGGCACTATCAGGGAATCAAAGGCCTTGATCTGGGCCGGCTGATAGTTTGGCCGCAGCGGATTGGTCCAGAATGCATGCTTGATATCAGTAACGATCAGCTCCTGATGCTGTTGCTCGTGATTCAATCCCAGCTCAAGCATTTGCAAAATATCAGCCGGGGCTTCACCCTCGAACATCTTCTGCATGCAGTTATCCACATGGTTGCGATAGCGCAGAATCTCGTACAGTTCAGGGCGCGAAAAAACGCTGCGAATGGCGCGATCGGGATGGCGTCCCAACTGCTTGTAATAAGAGTTGAACAGAAATTTGTAGCTCGCATCGAACGGCACATAGTCGCGTACATGTGGCGCCAGAATGAAGGTCTCGAAGAACCATGTGGTGTGCGCCAGGTGCCATTTGGTGGGACTGGCTTCCGGCATGGACTGCACCATCTGATCCTCCGGACTCAATGGCTCCGCGAGTTTCAGGGTTTGAGTGCGTACCTCGACATAGCGCCTCAGCAGATCGTATTGCGCCTGCAATGGCAGGGGTTCGCGCGCCGCGGCAGTGGTTCTGGTCATTGTTAACTGACTCCTTCTGATATGGTTGGAATTACTGCGAATTGGTGACACTTCAAAGCATATATTTCATGTCGGATGCGTGGCTCGGATAGGCGAACAGAACCTGTTTCAGTTGTTCGGCATTGATATCGAAGCGCATCGCCAGCGTGAACAGATTGATGGTTTCCTCAGCCGCCGGGCCGAGCAGGTGCGCGCCCAATATTCGTTCGCTCCCTTCTTCAATCAGCACTTTGAACGCTGAGGTTTTATCAGCAACGCGGCGTGAGGAATACCAGCCGCCGGTGTCCATCATGTTTTTGCGGAAATGCAAGCCCTGCTGGGTTGCCGCCTGTTCGGACAAACCGACGGAAGCAAGCGGCGGGATGGTAAATACGACACTGGGGATCAAGTGATATTCAGCCTGAAGATGATTGCCGTCGAGCAAATTGGCGGCGATAAGCTTGCCGTCGTATCCAGCCACAGGTGTAAGTGGCAGCCCATCGGTTGCGGCGGCGTCACCTCCCGCATAGACAGCGGGGTTGGTGATGCTTTGCAGGTATTCATTGACTGCCACGCCGCGCTTTTCTGTTGATACTCCCGCCGCATCCAGTTCAAGTTCATCCAGGTCCGGTATACGGCCCGCCGCGTGCACGGCCAGGTCGCATTCGAACGACACGCTTACGCCGTGGTGTTTTGCAAGCACCGTTAAGCGGCCATTTGCTGCTTTTTCAATCGCTTCAACCGAGGTTGCCGTGTGAATAGACACACCCAGGGTGGTTGTTGCGCCGGCCAGCGTGGATACGAGGTCCGGGTCGAAGCCTTCGAGAACGCGATCGCCACGATGCAGCACGGTGACCCGGGAACCGGCACGCACTGCAACATGCGCGAACTCCATGGCAATGAATCCGCCGCCTACGAAAACGATGTCGTTCGGCAATTGCTCAAGTTCCATAAAGCGGGTGCTATCGATGAGGTAGTCTTCGCCGGGAATTTTCAGGCTGGCAGGCGTTGCTCCGGTGGCAATGAGGAAGTACCGGGCTTCAAGTTTCTCACCCTCGATTTCTATTGCTTTGTGGTCAATGAATTTGGCCCTTCCATGGAAGCACTTGATTCCCGCCTGTTCAAATGACTGCTCTGCTTGTTTGGGAGCCGGGTCGGTGAAGGTGTGTTTGAATCGCATCAGCTCAGGCCAATCGATCTCCAGATCGCCTTTGACAGTGCGTTTCTCGTTCATCCTGCGCGACCAGTCGAGCAAGTCGGCGGCACCCACCAGCACTTTCTTGGGGTCGCAGCCGCGCAATGCGCAGGTTCCACCAAACGGTAGCGAATCGACCACGGCCACCGCCCAGCCCGCTGAGCGGCACGTCCTGGCGGCTACAGATCCGGCAGCACCGCTTCCAATCACAATCAAATCAAACGCTTGCATATCGACATTACCAATAATGATGCGGTTTCGGCACTGCATCAGCCATACGCAAGAATATCCACGGTAAAACGCAGTCAGAAACGCAAGACCTCCCATCACGTTTCGGTCTGTTTATGAGCTTTCAATCACCGTGGAAATTGTCCCTTGCACATAAAAAATTGTATGTACGCTGGCGTACTTAAAGCGGAAAATCTGGCCGTCAGTCGAAACGTAGGGCCCCCGTGCGTGCAGACCAATCTCACTTCTTCGCGGCGTGGCGCGCCAGTTGTTCCCTGGCTGCGGCAACAACGTGTTCGGGCTCGAACCCGAAGTGCTGCGCAACAACTTTCATCGGTGCAGATAATCCGAAGCTGTCCAAGCCAAGAATGCTTCCATCAAAGCCGGTATAGCGTTCCCAACCAAATCTGGATGCCGCTTCGACGGCGACGCGCGCGATAATCTCCGGCGGCAGCACGCTGTCGCGGTATTCCCGGCCCTGGCTCTCGAACAGTTCCCACGACGGCATGCTGACCACGCGCGCCTTGATTCCCTCCAGCTTCAGTTGCTCATAGGCTGCAATGCACAGCGCGACTTCGCTGCCGGTCGCTAGCAGCAGCACATCGGGGCGCTGGTGCGGGGCGTCGGCAAGCACATAGGCGCCGCGCGCCACGCCATTTGCCGATGCGTACTGGCTACGGTCCAGCGTCGCCAGCGCCTGCCGCGTCAACACCAGGCACACCGGGCGATCCTTGAGTTGCATGATCACCCGCCACGCTTCCACTACTTCGTTGGCATCCGCCGGGCGCAATACCATCATGCCGGGCATTGCACGCAAGGAAGCAAGTTGTTCGACCGGCTGGTGGGTAGGGCCGTCCTCGCCCATGCTGATCGAATCGTGCGTCCAGATGGTGATGACCGGAATCTCCATCATCGCGGCCAGCCTCAGCGCACCGCGGCAGTAGTCGGTGAAAACCAGGAAACTCGCGGCATAGGGGCGCAGATTCGACAGGCTCAGCCCATTGGTGATGGCGCACATCGCATGCTCGCGCACGCCGTAGTGGAAATTGCGTCCGCCGTAGTTGCCCCCCTCGCCCGCCTCACCAGGCGCCTGAAAATCGCCGGCAAACTCGAAGTTCAAATGCGTCTTGGTCGACGGCGCCAAATCTGCCGAACCGCCCAACAGCCACGGCATCTTTGCGGCGATGGCGTTGAGCACCTTACCCGACGAATCGCGCGTCGCCATGCCCTTCGCATCGGCCGGAAATACCGGCAGCGCGCTGTCCCAGCCTGCGGGCAAGTCACGGCGCTGCATACAATCGATCTGTTCTGCGAGATCCGGGTACTGCTTGCGATAGGCGGCGAACAGTTTCTCCCAGGCTGTGTGTAGCTTGGCACCGCGGCGGCCCATCTGCTCGCGGAAATGTTCCGGAACGCCGTCCGGCACATAAAACTGCGCATCAGGATCCCAGCCGTAGAATTGCTTCGCCAGCCGTACCTCTTCCGCGCCGAGCGGCTCGCCGTGTGCTTCATTGCTGTCCTGCTTGTGCGGTGCGCCATAGCCGATGTGACTCTGCACGATGATCAGGGTGGGACGGTCACGGGTATTGAGAAAAGTGTTGTAGGCGCGCGTCAACTGTTCCAGGTCGTTGGCATCGGCGACGCGCGTGACATTCCAGCCGTAGCCGAGAAAGCGCACCGCCACATCCTCGGTGAAAGCGATACCGGTCGTGCCTTCGATGCTGATGTGGTTGTCGTCGTAAATCCAGCACAGGTTGGCAAGCTGAAGGTGGCCGGCCAGGGACGCGGCCTCGCTGCTGACGCCTTCCATCATGTCGCCATCGCCGCTCAGGGCATACACCTTGTGCTCGAACAGATCGTAACCGGGACGGTTATACGTGGCCGCCAGCCAGCGTTCCGCGCTGGCCATGCCGACGCTTGTCGCCACGCCTTGCCCAAGCGGCCCGGTGGTGGTTTCCACGCCGGAGGTCCAGCCATACTCGGGATGGCCGGTACAGCGGCTGCCGGCCTGACGAAAACGCTTGATATCGTCGAGCGTCACCGCCAGACCGCCGGCCTGTTCATAGCTTGGGCTCATCGCCTTGACCCCGCACAGATAAAGCAGGCTATACAGCAGCATCGAGGCGTGACCGGACGACAGCACGAAGCGATCGCGGTTCGGCCAGTCGGGATCCTCCGGGTCGTAGCGCAGAAAACGCTGCCACAGACAGTAGGCCGTCGGCGCTGCGTCCATGGGCGTACCGGGATGCCCGGACTGCGCCTGCTGCACGGCGTCGATGGAAAGCGTGCGCAGGGTATTGATGCACAGCTGGTCGAGTTGCGTTGCAAGATCATGCGATTGTTGTGTGGCTTTCATATTGCCTCCTGTCGCGCACCATCCATTTTTTGGATGTCTGGCAAAGTGGAAAAATCGTGATTGATGAGCTCGCCGATACGCTCAATCGTGATGTCAGCGGGTGGATAGGCGGCGCTATTCCCGGGGTCGAGCGCGTAGTGTCCCTGGCGCGGGAAGACGCTGGTCAGGCGATCCCCCCAGAGCTTTTTCATCGCCGCCAGAATGCGCAGCTTGTCGTCCACCATGACGTAATGGCGGGCCGGGTAACGCTGCTCGACGACATCGAGCATTTGCTCCTTGTGCAGGTAAATCAGCACCCGGCCCTCGACCGCATCCCACAATCCTGATCGCAGTATCTTGCGCGGCTGGAACACCACGTCGCCATCCGTCAGAATCACCGTCGTTCCCCAATGGCGCAGATGGGCGATGACGTCGAGCGCGTCGGGATACAGGCGCGCTGCAAACGGATAGTCCACCAGAAATGAAGACATACTCAGCAAACGCGGATCGTTCATGGCGCCAACCCGGTAGCGTTGCAAGGCGCCCAGATAGTCCGCATAGCCAAGTTCAACGCGCAGCGCTTCGAAAATTTCCCAATACCGGTCCCGGTTCTCGTCGCCGAACTCATGCGCAAGGTGACCATTCAGGTCGGCTATGATGCGATCGTTATCGAGCAGGGTATTGTCCACATCCAGCAGGAACACCACTTCGTTCGCCGCTGTCATTTTGCCGCCTTTCCCGGTACCGGGTTGTGCCAGCTGCCGTCTGCCGCAATCAGCGCATCAGCCTGTTTCGGCCCCCAGCTGCCGGGCTTGTAGGGCTGCGCCCGGTGGTGCGTTTCAAGCACCGGATCGACCACCGCCCAGGCGGCTTCCACCGCGTCTTCACGGGTGAACAGCGCGCCGTCGCCGGCCATGGCATCGCCCAGCAGTCGCTCGTAGGGTGTCTCCTCTCCCAGCTGTTCATCCAGCAGGTAAAGCTCGCGCTGGTCGCCGACGAACTCATTGCCTGCGCGCTTGACGCGCGCGGCGAGGGCGACGGCAGCGTTGGGAGAGAGCCGGAAGCGCAGATAATTGGCGCGCCCGGCCAGCGGCGCCGAATCGTCGAACAGCCTCTGCGGTGGGGGCTTCAGCTCCACCAGCACCTCGACCGCTGTGGCCGCCAGGCATTTTCCGGAACGCAGGTACCACGGCACACCTGCCCAGCGCCACGAGTCGATGTACAGCCGCACGGCGCAGAACGTCTCGACGTCCGATCCCTTCGCTACGCCAGGCTCCTTGCGGTAGCCGGCGTACTGGCCGCGCACCACGTCGTCCGGCTGCAGCGGGCGCATGGCCTGGAACACCTTGGCTTTCTCGCTGTGCACGGCGCCATAGCCCTGATAAGCGGGCGGCTCCATGGCCAGCAGCGCGACAATCTGGAACAGATGGTTCTGGATGACGTCGCGCAGGCAACCGGCGCTTTCGTAAAATGCGCCACGGCCCTTCACGCCGAAATCCTCGGCCAGCGTGATCTGCACGCTCGCTACGTGGTTGCGGTTCCAGATCGGTTCGAGGAAGGAATTGGCGAAACGGAAATAGAGGATATTCATGATCGCCTCTTTCCCGAGATAGTGGTCGATACGGAAGATCGCATCTTCTGCGAACACCGACAGCGCGATGCGGTTGAGCTCACGTGCCGACGCCAGGTCACGTCCGAACGGTTTTTCGACAATGACGCGCGCCTGATCAGCCAGGCCGGAAGCCCCGAGTCCTTTAATCACCGTGGCGAAAAGCGCGGGCGGGATGGCGAGGTAATGCGCCGGGCACCGGGCATCGCCCAACGCCTGCTTGAGCGCTTTGAACGTGCCCAGATCGTTGTAGTCACCGCCCACATAGCGCAGCAGGGAAAGGAGATGGTCGAAGGCGGCGCGGTCATCGATCTTGCCGGCCTTCTTGATGCTGTCTGTTGCCTGTTTGCGCAGTTGCGCAAGGCTCCATTTCGAGCCGGCAACGCCGACTACCAGCACGTTGAGCACGCCGCGCTTCGCCATCGCATAGAGCGCCGGAAAAATCATCTTGTGGGCGAGGTCGCCGGTCACGCCGAAGATCACCAGCGCATCAGCCGGAGTGGTGCGGGTATGGGCATGGGCCATCTCAGTGCCCCGCTTTCTTCTCATCGTGCCCGCCAAACTGCTTGCGCATTGCGGATAGCACCCGGTTGGCATAGTCGGCGTCGCCGCGCGAAGCAAAGCGTTCGAATAGCGCCGCGCTGATGACCGGTGTCGGCACGCCTTCGTCGATGGCTGCCAGTGCCGTCCAGCGCCCTTCGCCTGAATCCGACACACGCCCCGAGAATCCGGCGAGCTCGGCATCTTCAACCAGTGCTGCCGCGGTCAGATCGAGCAGCCATGACGCCACCACGCTGCCGCGCCGCCACACTTCCGTAATCTCGGGCAGGTCCAGCTCATACTGGTAATACTCCGGATTGCGCATCGGCGTGGTCTCGGCATCGCTGTCGCGCGAGCGCTTGCCGGCGTTGGCATTGCGCAGGATATTCAGGCCCTCGGCATAGGCTGCCATCAGACCATATTCGATCCCGTTATGAACCATCTTGACGAAGTGTCCGGCGCCGTGCGGCCCGCAGTGCAGGTAGCCCTGTTCGGCGCTGGCGCCGGGCTTGTCCCGGCCGGGGGTAGGTGGGGCCGTGCCCACGCCGGGGGCAAGCGCGGCAAACACCGGATCAAGGTGCTGTACGATGTCTTTCTCGCCGCCGATCATCAGGCAGTAGCCGCGTTCCAGCCCGGCAACGCCGCCGCTGGTGCCCACATCCACATAATGCAGACCATGCTGCTGCAATTCGGCCGCGCGCCGGATATCGTCGCGGTAATACGAGTTGCCACCGTCAATGACGATGTCGTCCGCTTCAAGCAACGGCACCAGTTGCGCCAGCACCTCATCCACGACCGTCGCAGGCACCATCAGCCAGACCGCGCGCGGCCGGGTCAGGCGGGCGACAAAATCCTCCAGCGAAACCGTGCCGACAGCGCCCTGGCTGCGCAGTGCCTCGACGGCTTCGGCGTGACGGTTGTACACCACGCATTGCTGCCCTCCCTGCATCAGCCGCCGCACCATATTGCTGCCCATCCGTCCCAGGCCCATCATGCCGATCTGCATCTTGTATCTCCTTCAACTTTGAGAGGGGATGCCAGTCTCGCCTGCTGCGCTTCGCCGATATGATGCGCAACAGCCATTGCACCTTTGTGGCAGGCTGACTGCCTCGCATCACTTCTTCACCGGAAAATCATGCCAAGCCCTTACTATCCGCTGCAAAAATTGTTCCTGGCGCATAAAAAATAATAGCCATTAATAAACAATGCCATGCGGTAATACCGTTCTTGCGGAAAGGTTGAAAACACCCGCTGCCGGTGGTATTGCCCAAGGCTGATTAGAGTGCGGTGTGCTTGCAAAGACTGCGGAGCATCCGGTGGTGTTGGCCGTGTTCACGCCACAGTACGGAGCATTGCCCCCACCCCTGCGGTCAGCCCCATGGCCAGTGCCCCCCAGAACGTGACGCGCAGGACGCCCGCCATCACACGTGCACCGCCCACGTACGCTGCCAACCCACCCAGCAGCGCCAGCAACACCAGTGAAGCGCCCGAGACAAGCGGAATCAGACTCGCCGGGGGAGCGAACGCAATGACCAGCAACGGCACGGCCGCACCACCAGAAAAAGAGCTAGCCGACGCCAGCGCAGCCGGTATTGGACGCGCTCTGAGCGTGTCGGTAATGCCCAGCTCGTCGCGGGCATGCGCACCGAGTGCGTCATGCGCCATGAGTTGCTGCGCGACCTGCTGCGCGAGCGCAGGGTCGAGGCCGCGGCCGATGTAGATCGCCGCCAGTTCCTTGTGCTCGCCCTTGTCGTCTGTTTCAAGCTCCTTGCGCTCCAGCTTGAGTTCGGCCTGTTCGATGTCTACCTGTGAATGGACCGATACATATTCACCGGCTGCCATCGACATGGAACCCGCAACCAGACCCGCGACGCCGGCGACCAGGATGCTGCCATGCGTCGCATGGGCGGAAGCGACCCCGAGCACCAGGCTCGCTGTGGAAACGATACCGTCGTTCGCACCCAATACCGCGGCGCGCAACCAGCCGATGCGTTGTGTGCGATGTTGCTCCGTCTGGCGTACAGGCATGCTTGAAGCCTCCTTCGGTGACTACAAATATGGGCAAGGTGCGACCATCCGCCGGAGGCTCACGCGCCAACCGCCACATGGGTCTTCCACTGCTTCCCATCGATACCCTGGAATACCGCCTGGTAAGTCCCCGGCGCGAGTTTCAACGTCCCCTGATGCGGCAGCGAGATCGTGGCGCGCGCGCCAAGGACGCCGACGAAACCATACTGCGTCGGTTTGAAAACCGAATATTTGTATTCGTTGGCAAAACCGGTTTTAGGCAATTCGCTCAGCGCCTTTCCGTCCCAGGTTTCCAGCGCTTGCCCGTGTTCGTCAACGACGGAGACCTGGATCACGTATGCGCCCTGAGTGTCAGGACCAGCGTCCACGTATGCGGGCAGCGTCAGGACACCGGACGAGGAAAGTACCGGCTTGGTTAGTGCAAGGTGATGATGTTTCGGGTTAGTCCGTGCCACCAGCGGGCTGAACACGGCACCGCGCAGATATCCATAAAAACCCACGGCAAAGACAATGGCGAGAATGCCGAACAGCTGTGCGAAACGCGTGACCGAAACGACTGGCAGCGGGCCGCTGAATAACCAGGGAAACCAGGAGCGGCGTGCGAGCCTGGGCCATTTTTTCGCCACCCAGTGATCCAGCGACCACCAGCTACCGCCTCCGGCAATCATGATGCCCAGGCCCATGGCAAAGCTGTTGGAAGCCATGGTCCATTCGTCGACACAGGTGGAACCCAGCCATCCGAACATCAGCATCAATGAAACCGCCAGACCGACGCTGATCAAGCCGAAAAATCGCGTCATGAAACCGAAAATCAGCCCCAGGCCGACCAACAACTCGACCAGCGTGAAGATAATGATCGATACATGCAGCAGGGTGGGATGGTGCAACAGGGCGCTGAGCGCATCGCCGCTACCAAAAATGGCACCGGGTATCGCTTCGTTCATTTTGTGCGCCATGTAGCCGCTTGAACCGGGATCCAGCTTGCCCGTACTATAGATCAGCCGCCTGGTGGCGCCGGCCCAGTAAACCCAGCCTTGAACCAGTCGCACGCCAAGCATGGCGAGCCCCAGCAGAGTCCAGATGTCAGCATTTGGAGAGGAAGGAGCCGACACAGGCACGGCTTCCTTGGTTGCAACGGATGAAACAGACATTTCGAATCTCCTGGATGAACAGCTTGCGTGGACTATTCAAATAGTCTGTCCTTCCTTCCCGGGATGTGCAGTGCGCTATCGCACATAGAACCCGGGAAACGACACTGTTAATCCTATAAATCGCAATTCAAGCCACAGAGATCTCAGAGGACACGGAGAAGAAGCGGCCTTCGGCGTGATTTGCTTTTCTCCCGATGGGTGAGCCGAAAACAGCAATTAAAGCGTTGCCTTTTCTCTGTGTTCTCTGTGCCCTCTGTGGCTAACTGATTTTTTCAGGTTCACTGCTCTGCTTGCTGCCACAAATCCGGTTGGCAAACCAGGACGCGCCAACGCACACCCTGCGCCGCTTCATGGGGCATTTGAGGTAACCTATGCCTTCCGTCCGGATCAGAATTTTCTTAACTCACCATGAACGAAGATAGCCACGGGGCTGCTCCACACTCGCTTGACCCGTCAGATTGGCAAACACTCCGCGCCCAGGGGCATCGCATGCTCGACGACATGCTGGACTACCTGGAGCACATCCGGGAGCGTCCGGTATGGCAACCGATTCCGCAGCCAGTGCGCGATCTGTTCCACGAAACGCTCCCCGCGCAACCGGCCGATCTCGCCACGGTGCATGCACACTTCATGCACGATGTGCTGCCGTATGCCGTGGGCAACGCGCATCCCGGCTTTATGGGCTGGGTGCATGGCGGCGGCACGCCGGTGGGCATGCTGGCGGAAATGCTGGCGGCGGGGCTGAACGCCAATCTGGGCGGACGCGACCAGATGCCCATCGAGGTGGAACGCCAGATATTGCAGTGGATGCGCGAGCTGTTCGGCTTTCCCGAAAGCGCCAGCGGCCTGTTTGTGACCGGCACCTCCATGGCCAACCTGATCGGCGTGCTGGTGGCGCGTACCGCAGCGCTGGGCACTGAGGTGCGTCAGAGCGGCGTCGCTGCCAGCGGCAAGCGCCTCACCGCTTATACTTCCGCCGGGGCTCACGGCTGTATCGCGCAGGCAATGGACCTTGCCGGTCTCGGCATGGACGCCTTGCGCATCATCCCGGTGAACGACCAGTACCAGATAGACAGCGCAGCACTCGAACGGGCCATCGCAGCGGATCGCAGCGCCGGTTTCACGCCGTTTTTCATTGCCGCGACGGCGGGTACGGTCGATGTTGGCGCCATCGATGATCTCGCCGTGCTGGCAGACATCGCTCAGCGGGAGGCGCTGTGGTTTCATGTCGACGGGGCGTACGGGGCGCTGGCCATGCTCGCCCCGGATATTGCACCGCGCCTGCGCGGCATCGAGCGTGCCGACTCGATCGCCTTCGATTTTCATAAATGGGGGCAGGTGCCCTACGATGCCGGATTCATCCTGGTGCGGGACGGTACCCTGCACTACGACACCTTCGCCTCACCTGCGGCCTACCTGCGCCGCGAAGCCTGCGGCATGGCGGGCGGATCGCCCTGGCCGTGCGATTTCGGGCCGGATCTTTCGCGCGGTTTCAGGGCTCTGAAAACCTGGTTCACCATCAAGGTCTACGGTGCGGAGCAGATTGGCCAGGTGATTTCCGGCACCTGCGCGCTGGCCCAGTACATGAAGCAGCGTATCGAGGCCATGCCGATGCTGGAGCTGATGGCGCCGGTGGGACTGAACATCGTCTGTTTCCGTTACCGCAGCGACCATGCCGACACGGTTAATACGCGGCTCGCTGCTGCATTACAGGAATCCGGCATTGCCGCGCCGTCTACCACCACCCTCAACGGCCATGTCGCGATTCGCGCAGCGATTGTCAATCACCGCACCGATACCCGCGCCATCGACGCGCTGCTACAAGCAACCCTTGTACTCGGCAAGGAACTTACCCAGACGCCATGACTCAGGATCAGAATGAATAACGAATCTCCGCAACCATCCCCTAATCATGGCGAAAGCTGCGAACCGCTCATTGGTCTGGCCACTTTAATGCAAATGGCTTTTTCCGGCGCTGATCTGGGTCCGCTGGGCACGCGTTTGCTGAAGCGCGCAGAAACGCATCCGCACGATGCGAATACCTTGCTGGACCTGTCGACGATCCTGCAACTCAAAGGCAATCGCGCCGCCGCGCTCGCCGTACAGTCTCAGGCGCTGGAGATGCAACAGCTGTATCACATGCCGGCAGCGAAGGATGCGACAGCTATCCGTCTGCTTGCCATCATGGGGCCGGGCGATTTGATGGCCAATACGCCGCTGGAATTTCTGCTGGAAGGCTCCGATATCGCGCTCGATATGCTGTATGTGGCGCCGCACCTGCCCTTGCCTGCAGCGCTGCCGGAACACGACGTGGCGTTCGTCGCCGTCGGTGAATCCGATCAGAATCGCCCCTTGCTGCAATATGTTGCCGAGCTGATCCAGGACTGGCCGCGTCCGCTGCTGAATACGCCTGATCGCATCGCCGGCGTATCGCGTGACGGCGCCTGCGCGCTGCTGGCCTCGGCGCCAGGGGTCGTCATTCCAGCTACGGTACGCATCGACCGGCAAACCCTGGAACAGGTCGGACGCGGGCAACTGGCGCTGGCCGGCATCCTTGAAGACGGCGATTTCCCGATTATTGTGCGTCCGGTTGATTCGCATGCCGGGCAAGGGCTGGACAAGCTCGATGCGCCGGCCGCGATCGGCGATTATCTGCAGTCACAACCGATGAACACGTTTTATGTGTCCCGCTTTGTCGACTACCGCGGGCCGGATGGTTTATTCAGAAAATCACGCATTATCCTCATCCACGGCCGTCCGTACGTTTGCCATATGGCGATATCCGAGCACTGGATGATCCATTACCTGAATGCCGGCATGACTGACAGTGCAGAAAAACGCGCCGAGGAAGCGCGCTTCATGACCCGCTTCGACGACGACTTCGCAAGCCGGCATGCCACTGCTTTCCGCGCCATCCAC
The DNA here is from genome assembly GCF_003851125.1 of Sulfuriferula multivorans. Classification (GTDB taxonomy): domain Bacteria; phylum Pseudomonadota; class Gammaproteobacteria; order Burkholderiales; family Sulfuriferulaceae; genus Sulfuriferula; species Sulfuriferula multivorans. The sequence continues at coordinate 93,342 of NZ_BGOW01000013.1, forward strand.
GAACACATGGGACTGGACTATCTCGGCATCGACTGCGGGGAAACACCAACGGGCGAATTGCTGATTTTTGAAGTGGACAGCAATATGATTGTTCATGCGATGGATCCAGTCGATCTGTTTCCCTATAAACAGCCACAGATGCATAAAGTGTTCGATGCCTTTCGCGCGATGTTGATCGATGCAAGCTCTCAGCCCTGATTTTGACAGTGAATAATCGCCATGACCGGCTCCCGTTTCCCTCTACCCAACAGCTTCTGGTAGAAGGCGGCGATGCCCGTATCATCCTGGCGCCCGGCCATGCTTTAAACAAATACGGTTGCGCGCCGCAGCCCGATCCGGATCTGATGGGTTTTGGATCCGCCACGGCATCGACCATCTCCGAGATGGGATTTGGCGCAGCGAACGAACTGCGTAGCCGTCTCCTCCGCACTGCCGATAAGCAGCCGCCGGCCACCCTCTATGCCCGCGAACTGAATCGGCTGCGCCGGGAACTGATCCAGTTGTGTGGCGCAGGCGATCTGCCCGGCCTCGACATTGTTTTCGCCGCATCAGGCACGGACTTGCACTTGATTGCGGCTCAGCTCATCAGCAGCGGCGCCTCTGCATCCACGCTTGCGCTGATGCTGAACCCGGAAGAAACCGGTAGCGGGGTACCGGCAGCGCTGGCTGGCCGCCACTTCAGCGTTCATACTGCACTGGGAGATTCAGTCAGCGCAGGGACGACCATCACCGGCACCGGTGCCATTGAAGTGGTGGCTGTGCCGATTCGTCAAACCGACGGCATTCCGCGTCCGGCAACAGCAGTCGATGCAGAGATCGAAGCACTGGTGACCAGTGCGATCGAGCAGGGACGACGCGTGCTGCTGATCCTCACCGATGTTTCCAAAACCGGTCTGATCGCGCCGAGTGTTGCCTGCATTTCCGCACTGCAGCGCCGCTGGCCGGATAAGCTCGATATCCTGGTCGACGCATGCCAGTTCCGCCTCGCACCTGCAACCCTGCGCGCCTATCTGGCGCATGGCTTCATGGTAGCCTTGACCGGCTCAAAATTTCTGAGCGGACCGACTTTCTCCGGCGCGCTGCTTATCCCGTCTGCAGCCGCACAACGTTTGCGTAGTCGTCCGTTGCCACGTGCCTTGCAGGCTTATTCCGCCGCAGCGGACTGGCCGGATGATTGGGATAGCGCCGGTATCCTCGATCACAGCGCAAGCAATTTTGGATTGTTACTGCGTTGGGAAGCCGCCCTGGCTGAATTAAGGATGTTTCGCACCATACCGGAAGCAGCGGTCAAACGCTTCCTGCTGTCCTTTGCAGAGGCTGTTCAGCATCGGCTGAGCCGAGATCCGAACTTTGAGCTCATCCCTGTTCCGCTAATCGATCGCCGCCCCCTGATTGAGGCGGCAAGCTGGGATCATATCCCGACGATTTTTCCGTTCCTGCTTCATCGCCCTGCTAGCGCGGCTCGCAGCGGGCCGTTAAACCGGGAAGAAACCGCCCTGGTCTATCGGCGCCTGCAAGACAAGCTCAGCGACCATCCCGATCTGAATAGCAACGACGCCACGGCGGCATTACGCTATCAACTGGGGCAACCCGTAGCATTCGGCCAGCGTAATGGCGTGCCGGTAAGCGCGTTGCGCCTGTGCGCCAGCGCGCGCCTGGTGGTCGAAGCGACAAGCGGGTGGCCGGGACAACAGCGCCGTGGTCATTCAACGGGCGTTGGCGGCACTGGACAAAGCGGCCCTGCTGGTGCGCTGCCTGCCGGCCTAGATAAACATCGATTTATCGGGTTAAACCCTGAAATGGCGAAGATTTTAGCCACTAATCGCCTGATTGGTTAAAGTTGAACGCGCCTAATATGCTCAGAATCAGCAACCATCCCGCACCAACGCCGGCGACCCCATGAAAGACTCCTCCGCACCGCCACAGAATGCCCCCGATATTGCCCGGGAAGCCTTCCGTCGCCTGGCGTTGCAACGTACAGCGCCGACTCCGGATGCTTATCGCACTGCCTACAATGAAATCGCCGGCGCCTCGGCAAACCCTGATGCGGAAGCCGTTCTCACCGATTTTGCCAGGAATCTGGTGCGCGCACACGGCGAGGCAGCTGAATTCGGCACCCGCTTTAATCGCGCCCTGGAGACCCGTAATTGGCAGGATTATGGGGAAGGTCTCTCACAACTCATAGAAAAACGCATCAAGAAGTCTCCTCCGATCGCCAGCGCGCCGGTGTATTTACCCGCTGACGACAATCAACAAGTCCGGCTCCTACGTGAGTTACTCACGCGCACCCTGACTTTGGGAGTCGCTTCCCTTCTCGCCGGCACGCCGGAACTGGCTGCCGAATCCGAATCTCTGGCCAGTGCAATAAAAGAAGCGCAAACCGAAGAGGCACTCAACGATGCCGCAAGCCGTCTGAAACAATTGTGTTTCCGTATCGAACTGCGCAGCGGCGACGTCGCCGAACAACAGGAATTGCTGCTGCGTCTGTTCCGGCTCCTGCTCGATAACGTGCGCGATCTGCTGGAAGAAGACAGCTGGATGCGCGGCCAGGTCGATGTGGTGAACAAGCTCATCGCCGGTCCGATCAATCACCATGCGCTGGAGGACGCCACGCGCAGCCTCAAGGAAGTCATTTATAAACAGGGCACGCTGAAGAGCAGTCTGGCTGAAGCCAAGATTACAGTCAGAAACATGGTCACCATTTTCATTGATCGCTTGAATGCGGTCGCCGCCAGCACCGGCGATTACCATGAAAAGATGGATACCTATTCACAAAAAATCGCCCAGGCCGGCAGCATCAACGAACTCAATTCAGTATTGGACGATGTCATGCGCGATACGCGCACGGTACAGACAGACGCACTGAATTCGCGCGATGAAATGCTGGCGGCGCGCCAGAAGGCACTGGATGCCGAGGCAAAAATCCACGAACTGGAATCCCAACTCGCGCAAATGAGCGAACTCGCGCGCGAAGACCAGTTGACCGGCAGCCTCAACCGGCGCGGACTGGATGACGTGTTCGAACGCGAGCAGGCGCGCGCCAAACGTCGCAATTCCCCGCTTTGCGTCGCACTCTTGGATATGGATGATTTCAAGCAGCTCAATGATGCCCATGGTCATGTCGCGGGCGACGAGGCGTTAATACATGTAGTGAGAATCGTCAAAGAGACACTGCGCACCATGGATGTCATCGGCCGCTTTGGCGGCGAGGAGTTTCTGGTCGTACTGCCAGACACTTCCATCGAGGATGCCATGCTGGTCGTGGCGCGCCTGAAAAAAGAACTCACCAAGCGCATCTTTATCCACAACAACCAGCGCCTGCTGATCACTTTCAGCGCCGGTGTCGCATTAAGCGCCCCCGATGAAGATCCAAAAGCGGTGTTAAAGCGTGCCGACGCAGCACTGTATCAAGCCAAGAAAGCCGGCAAGAATCGGGCTGTTGCCGCAGATTAGCCGGGTGGCATCACTTATCCAGCTTTCAGATTAAAGATTTTTTTGATTCCTGCCGAAACGTGGAAAGGCGGTTCAAGTTCGGGCAATGCCGGCGAAATAAATATTTTGTTTTACCCTAAATATTTCGCAGACGCGTCCCGATAAGTTAAATAACGGCGGTTTGAATGCCTGGCCTTACCAAGGTCAAACCAAAGTTGACGGCACTTGAGCCGGATCCATCAAACCACAGGAATTAAGGAGATCTAAAATGGCTTCATATATCAACACCAACATCGCTTCACTGAATGCTCAGCGCAACCTGACCACTTCACAATCTTCGCTGGCTACTTCCTTGCAGCGCCTGTCTTCGGGCTTGCGCATCAACAGCGCCAAGGACGACGCTGCCGGTCTCGCCATCAGCCAACGGATGACCTCGCAGATTAACGGCTCCAACCAGGCGGCCCGCAACGCCAACGACGGCATTTCCCTGGCCCAGACCGCTGAAGGCGACTTGTCCCAGATCACTAATAACCTGCAGCGCATGCGTGATCTGTCCGTGCAATCAGCCAACGCGACCAACTCCACTTCAGATCGTGCTGCGCTGAATAGCGAATTTCAGCAACTGTCTGCTGAAAATGATCGTATTGCGCAAACCTCTTCTTTCAACGGCGTGAAATTGCTGAATGGCTCCTTTACCGCCCAGAATTTCCAGGTGGGTGCGAACAACTCCACCAACGACCAGATTACCATCGCATCGATTTCGAGTGCCCGTACCTCTGCGCTGGGTGCTCAAACTGCAACTTCAGGTGTCACCACGACTGCACTGGCAGCCGGCGATTTGACCCTGAATGGCACATCGATAGGTGCATCTACTGCCACTACAGTCGCCGGCCAGACCGCCGCCAGCGCTTTCTCGATTGCAGCTGCGATTAATGCCGCTTCGTCCGGCGTGAATGCCACGGCAAATGCCACCTCTGTTACTGGTATTGCTGCTACTGCATTTACCGCAGTTACTGATAATATTACGGCAGGCGATCTTAAGATTAATGGTGTAAGTGTCGGCGCTATTACTGCGGGTGGCAGTGCGGCAGCGCAAGGTACAGCCGTAGCTGCAGCCATTAATTTGGTCTCAAGCACTTCAGGAGTAACCGCAACGGCGGATGCTGCTGGTTTAGTTACCCTGAACGCAGCTGATGGTCGTGAAATAACAGTCGCGCAAACAGGAACAGCGACTACTGCGCGTACTGGATTAACGGCGGCAACAACACAGAGCACCATAACGCTTAGTTCTTCTGCAAGTATCGTTGTCGGCGGTGCTCATCCAGCATACGCGGGTTTAACAGCGGGTACGCTGGCAACTACCACATTGGCAGTAAGCAGCGTCGATTTGACTACTGCGGCCAGCTCCCTCACTGCCTTGACCGCAATTGATGGCGCCATTGCTACCGTGAACAGTTCACGCGCTTCCTTAGGTGCTTATCAGAATCGTTTTGCTTCCGCAGTAAGCAGCTTGCAGACTTCTTCAGAAAATCTGTCCGCTGCACGCAGCCGTATTCAGGACACCGACTTTGCTGCAGAAACCGCCAACCTGACCCGCGGCCAGATCCTGCAACAAGCTGGTACGGCAATGCTGGCACAAGCCAACGCGCTGCCGAACGGCGTGCTGGCACTGTTGCGTTAATCAGTAAAAGGCAACCCTACCGGGTTGCTGTAAACCCGGATGGAAGGCGGGAGACCGCTTTCCATCTTCCCACTTAAAATGGAAATAGACATGGACATCAGTCAAATATCGAGTACTACGCAGGTGACCATCACACCACCGGCAAGCCGGCAAGCGGCATCAGCTCAGACTGGCGCAACATCAGCTATTCCCGCTGTACCAAACAACGCCGCCTCTGTCGCAATACAGTCGCCAACCAAAGCAGACGCTGTCGATGCAGTCGAATTGAAACGCTCAGTCGACGCGATTAACAAATTTCTTAAACCAGTCGCCAGCAATATTGAATTCAGTATTGATCAGGATAGCGGTAGAACCCTGGTCAAGGTTGTGGATACAGAGACCAATACCGTCATACGGCAAACGCCTTCCAGGGAAGTGCTCGCCATTGCCAAGGAACTCGACAAGTTGCAAGGCCTCCTGATCCGGGAAAAGGCCTGAGCTTCAGGCTCACACAAGGAAACACATTATGGGAATCTCTACACCAGGCATAGGTTCAGGACTCGACGTTAACGGTATCGTTACCAAATTGATGTCCATCGAACAACAGCCGCTCACTGCGATTAACAACGAAGTGGCGAGCTATCAGGCCCAGCTTTCCGGATATGCCCAGATCAAGAGCGCGCTATCGCAGTTTCAGAGCGCGGTGCAGGGATTATCCAGTCCTACCCAGTTTCAGGCTGTAACCGCCACCCTGGCGGATGCCACCATTGCCACGGCCAGCGCCAGTTCCGGTGCCACACCCGGTACCTATGCGCTGGAAGTATCCAGTCTCGCCCAAGCGCAAAAACTGGTTGCTGCAGGCCAGGCCAGCACCAGCGCAACCATTGGCAGCGGTTCGGTCACCACATTGAGCTTTGATTTCGGCACGATTGCCGGCGGCACGCTCAGCAATGGCACCTACACCGGCGCCAGCTTCACCAGCAATGGCGCGGGCACCAAGACCGTCACCATTGATGCCAGCAATAATTCGCTGTCCGGAATCCGTGATGCCATCAACAGCGCCAATATCGGCGTATCGGCCACCATCGTGAACGATGGCAGCACCGCGCCCAATCGTCTGGTGCTGACCGACAATACCACCGGGATCAGCAACAGCATGAAAATTTCGGTATCCGGCGATGCGACACTTTCCAGCCTGCTCAGCCAGGATCCGGCCAATAACACCGGACAGGCGCTGGCTGAAACCGTCACCGCCCAGAATGCCAATTTCAAGCTGGATGGCGTTGCTGTCACTAAAACCACCAATACCGTCACGGATGCGATCCAGGACGTTACTCTCAACCTGACCAAGACCAATGTGGGCACGCCCACCAACATTACGGTGGCGCAAGACACCGCCTCGGTCACCAAAGCAGTGAACGCTTTTGTCACGGCTTACAACAGCATCACGCAGACCCTGGCATCTGCAACCGCTTACAACCCCACCACCAAACAGGGTGCGCTATTCAATGGTGATGCCTCGGTATCTCTGATGCAAAATCAGATCCGCAATGTATTGTCCACTCCGGTTGCGGGCGGGGGCAGCGCGTACACGCTATTGTCACAGATCGGCGTGACCTTCCAAAAAGACGGCACGCTTGCTGTTGACAGTACCAAGCTGCAAAGTGCGCTCACCAGCAATTTCAGTGATATCGCCGGGTTGTTCGCGGCCGTAGGTAAAACCTCGGACAGCCTGGTTGGCTATTCAAGCGCTAGTGCGCTGACAGCACCGGGCGCATACAGCGTAAATGTCACACAACTCGCCACGCAAGGTAACGCCACGGCTTCAGCTGCCGCCGGACTCACTATCACGGCCGGCACAAATGACACCTTGCAGGTATTGGTCGACGGCGTCACCGCCAACGTGACGATAGCTCCGGGCAGCTATGCCAGTGCCGCGGCATTGGCAACGCAAATACAGTCGCAAATCAATGGCACAAACGCGTTCTCGTCCTTAGGCTCAACGGTGACTGTGACGCAATCGGCCGGTGTGTTGAAGATCACCTCCAATCGCTATGGCTCGGCGTCCGTCGCCAATATTACTGGCGGAAACGGTCAAGCCAACCTCAACTTTGGCGGCACTGCCGTGGTCAGCAATGGCGTGGATACCGCAGGCACTATCAACGGCGTGGCAGCCATCGGTTCCGGGCAATATCTCACCGGCGCCACCGGCGACGCTTCGCAAGGCCTGCAAATCAAGATCAACGGGGGCGCAACTGGCGCGCGCGGCACGGTCAATTACTCGCGCGGTTATGCCTATCAGTTTAATTCGCTCGCGACCTCAATGCTTGCCTCGAATGGCTCCATTTCGTCGAGCACTGATGGCATCAATGCATCGATCAAACGCCTGAATGTCGACCAACAGGCGTGGGCTGCGCGATTAACAGTTATTGAAGCGCGCTATCGCGCGCAATTCACAGCACTGGACACCATGATCAGCAGCATGAATACCACCAGTACCTTTTTAACGCAGCAACTCGCAAATTTACCTAAGATCGCATAAGGGAGAACTGACATGTTTGGAACAGCACGCAACGGTGCAAACACTTATGCAAAAGTCGGCATTGAAACCGGCGTGGTAGCGGCCAACCCGCACAAGCTCATTGTCATGCTGTTTGACGGCGCTAAAACCGCCGTGGCCAGCGCCATGCAACTAATGAAGAATGGCGAAATCGAAGCAAAGGGAAAGGCCATTTCCCAGGCAATCTCGATTATCGACAGCGGCTTGCGCGCAAGCCTGGACAAATCTGCCGGCGGTGAAATCGCGACCAGCCTGGATGCGCTGTATGAGTACATGAGCAACCGCCTGCTGCTGGCTAACCTCAATAACGACCCTGCGATCCTTGATGAAGTGGATGGCCTGCTCGGGCAGTTACGCGAAGCCTGGGAGGCCATCGGAACCACAACCGCTACTGAAGCCGCGCCAGTCGCAACGGTCCAGGACAATTTCATGCCGCGTGTTAATTCTTTTGTGAGAGCGTAACTCTTAATGATGAATAGTGAAGAAATCATTTCTGTGTATGAATCGGTGGCGAACATCACGGAACAAATGCTGACTGCCGCGCGCAGCAGCGATTGGGAACGCCTGGCAGCGCTGGAATCGAACTGCGCCAGCCATGTGCGCACGCTTGAAAAAAGCGAACCGCGTTCTGCACTGAGCGGGGAAATGCGTGAACGCAAATTTAATATCATTCAAAAAATTCTCGCGGATGATCGCGAGATACGCAACATCACCGAGCCGTGGATGGCGCAATTGTCGTCGCTGATGAACAACACCAGCACCGAACGCAAGCTTTCCATGACTTACGGCAGGAATCAGGCGGGCTGAGCATGATCCCCGTGCGGCCGGAAATGGCAGGCGCGCGAGCGATCGTACCGATCGAAGCGCTGATGCCGGTGTTGCCGCTCGCGGATACGCGCGAGGAAGCATCCCACCGCTTCGCACAAAGTACATTAGGCCAGATCTTTCAGGGCAAGGTTCTATCGCGCCTGGACGACGGCAGCTTTCTGGTACGCATTGCCGATACCATGGCACGCATGGTCTTGCCAGCCGGCACTCACACGGGCGATTTACTGCATCTCACTCTGATGAGCCGGGAGCCGCAGCTCACCTTCCTGCTGGGGCCGCAGCCAGGCGCTGCACCGACTTCACTCAGCGCCACCGGCCGGCTCATCGACAATCTGCTGCAGACCGCGCAGCAGAATGGCGCGCCCAACACGGTACTCGGCAAAACGGCATTGATCCCGACTCCAGCCATGAACACTGAACAGATCGCTGTTGCGTTACACGACACAATCAGTACCAGCGGTCTGTTCTACGAGGCGCATGTCCGCGAGTGGGCCAACGGTAATCGTGCCTTATCCGACCTGATGCGCGAACCGCAAGCGCAGGCTGCACCTACCCAGCCGGCAGACCCTGCTGCTGCCCAGCCAAGGTCCGACACAAACAATACCGTAGTGTCGCAACTGATTCATCAGCAATTGAATACGCTGGAACAGCAGCGTGTGCTATGGCGCGGTGAAGCGTGGCCCGGCCAAACCATGGAATGGGAAGTAGGCGAAGACACGCCAGAAGGCAGCAACCGGGAGATGCAGCCGTCCTGGCGTAGCGAGGTGCGTTTCGAGCTGCCGACTCTGGGCACTGTATCGGCGACTATCCGACTCACCGGAGAACACGTGCAGGTTCAGATCCACGCCGACTCGGAAGCCGCGGCGGCCTCGCTCCGTGCACATGGCACACTACTTTCCAATGCCATGAATGCTGCCGGTATTCCACTCGATTCCCTGATTGTGAAACAGGATGAGCGCGCCTAATACACCATTGCAGAGTGCTGTCGCCCTCGCCTATCAGACCGGTTCTGCGGCGCCCAGGGTCGTCGCCAAAGGCAATGGACTGATCGCCCAGGAAATCATCGCACGCGCTAAAGAGCACGGTGTTTTTGTGCATGAATCCAAAGAACTGGTCGCCTTGCTGATGCAGGTTGAACTCGACCAGCACATTCCGCCAGCCTTGTATCGGGCCGTTGCCGAGTTACTTGCCTGGTTATACCGGATTGAGACGGAACGCAAAAATAGCGATACATCGTACTAATTGGCATACTGCAAGCTATCCGCTTACGCTTATTTATTATTTTTCAGGCCGATCACCATAATGCCTATCGACAACCCAGACTTCGGCACTGAGAATCAGAGCCCTTATCTTGTCCATTCCCATCGTGAAATCGTGTCCTTGTTACGCGCCATAGGCGGCCAGCATCAACTCATCACCATGCTGGTCAATGGTGGCGCGGATGCGGTCGTTACCTCGATACTGGAAGTGGACGATGCGAGCAATACGGTGGTTATTGACTGTGCGCCGAGTGCATTATTGAATCAGCGGATTATCCAATCGGACGACCTCGCCTTCGAGGCCTCGCTCGACAAGGTACGCATCCTGTTTTCCGTTGCGAAGGCAGACACTGCGATCCATGAGAATCGCCCTGCCCTGCGCATTCCCATTCCGGCTAATCTCATTCGGCTGCAGCGGCGCGAGTACTATCGCGTCAATACCCCAGTCATCAATCCTATCCTGTGCAGGATTCCGCTTCCCGCTGATGCCGGTGGGGGCATCTACACGACACCGCTGGTGGATATCAGTTGTGGCGGGATTGCGATACTGGATGACAAGAAAGTACTGGATACCACGATCGGGCGCGAATATGAAAACTGCCATATCGACCTGCCTGGCCTCGGTATCGTTACGGTCACGCTGCAAATCAGGAATTCACAGGAATTGACGCTATTCAACGGCAAAACCAATCGCCGCCTGGGGTGCCAGTTCGTCGATTTGTCCAAGGCCATGCTGGCGGCAGTACAACGCTACATCATGCACCTGGAGCGGGAACGCAACGCGAAAATTACCGGATTGGGGTGAGATTTAAAGCAAGGTAAAATGCAAAATTCAAGTCGCTTCCTTGGGCTTGATTTTTGCCTTTTTCCTTGCTGTGCAGATCAAATCTGCATGTTCATTATCTCATGGTATGCAGAGATCAGTTTATTGCGCACCTGGATCGTTGCCTGAAACGAAATATTGGCTTTCTGCATGGAAATCATCACGTCCGACAGGTTCACCTTGTCGTCGCCGGCGGCGAAACGCTGGCCCAGTTGTTCTGATTGCTGCTGCACATTGTTGACCTGATCGAGCGACGATTTCAGGGCATCGGCAAAATCCACCTTGCCCACACCCTTGCCGACTGCGAGGGTAGTGTCCACTCCCTCAGGACGCGTGGCGGCGGCTTTCAGCTGTACCATCATCGCCTCTATCCTGCTGGTATCGATCATCCCGGTTTTCATCGCGCACTCCATCAAGTCTTGGCTTCTGCCCATTCTCAGGCAGAGGTTTATGGTTCTCTACACCGCCACGTTATCACTTGACCGCCGCGGCCTCAGCGGAATAAGCGCTGGAAATAGTCCTCTATTCAATCAATTGAAATGTTGCGCCATGCTGATAATCGATGCTGAGGCAAGCACCCCGAATTGGTGAGGAAGCAACATGAATCAAAACATCCAGAGCACCCAGATTTTCCATCACGCCAACGATTGCGGAGATGCATCATGTCAGTAGCAGGCGAAGTCGCACTCGCGCCAAAACTCATGGGACTGACGCAGGGTCCAGGCGGACGCAAGTTTTTGCAGATGCTTGCCATTGCTGCGGTCGTCGCCATCATGGCCGGTGTGTGGATGTGGGGCCAGCAGCCGGATTACCGCGTGCTGTTCTCCAATTTCAGCGACCGCGATGGCGGCGCCATCGTGGCTTCCCTGCAGCAGATGAATGTGCCCTACAAATTTGCCGAAGGCGGCGGAGCTATTCTGGTACCGGCCAATCAGGTCTACGAGGCGCGTCTAAAACTGGCTTCGCAAGGCTTGCCGAAAGGCGGTAATGTCGGTTTCGAGTTGATGGAAAACCAGAAGCTCGGCGTGTCTCAATTTCTGGAACAGGTCAACTTCCAGCGCGCGCTGGAAGGAGAACTCGCGCGTTCGATCGAATCTATCTCGGCGGTACTGTCAGCACGCGTGCTGCTCGCTCTGCCGAAATCATCGGTATTCGTGCGCGAACAACAGAAACCCACCGCATCGGTGTTGCTCAATCTGCAACCCGGCCGGGTGCTGGATCAACAGCAAGTCAGCGCGATTGTGCACCTGGTTGCCAGCAGCGTGCCGGAACTGCCGACAAAGAATGTGACCATTGTTGACCAGAACGGCAATCTGCTCTCCGATACCAGTGCGAGCGTCGGCGCAAACGGCCTCGACCCCAGCCAGCTCAAATATATCCATGACCTCCAGCGCAGCATCGTCAAACGCGTTGAATCAATCATTACACCGATTGTGGGTGCCAGCAATGTGCACGCCGAAGCCACTGCCGATGTGGATTTTTCCCATAGCGAGCAGGCTGCTGAAACCTACAAACCCAACCAGACTCCCGACGCGGCGTCGATACGCAGCCAGCAGACCAGTGAAACGCTGAATGGTGGCAGCGCCAATGCAACGGGCGTTCCGGGCGCGCTGTCCAATCAACCCCCTGCTCCGGCAACCGCGCCACTTACTGCGCCTGCTGCCAACACTACAGCACCAGGCGCTGCCCCCACTACACCAGCCACCAACACACAAAAAGAGTCTACGGTTAATTACGAACTCGATAAAACCGTGCGTTACGTACAACAGCCTATGGGAGGCCTGAAGCGCCTTTCGGTTGCGGTCGTCGTCAACTACCGGGACACTGTCGACAAATCGGGCAAAGTCATCAGCCGGCCACTCTCGGCTGCTGAAAAAACCCAGATTACCGATCTGGTTAAAGAGGCGATGGGCTACAACCAGCAACGCGGCGATACGCTGAATGTGGTCAACAGTCCATTTGCCGGTGCTGAAAAGGAAGTCATTCCCGATGTGCCTTTGTGGAAGCAGCCTGAAAATATTCAGCTCGCCAAGGATACCGGTAAATACCTGATCGCCATCGCAGTACTGCTTTACCTGTTTTTCGGTGTGCTCAAGCCGATGCTGCGCAAGTTATCCGCAGATGCGGATGCTCGTGCAGCGCTGCGGGCTCCGGGGGATGATGTGGTGCACCTATCTCATATGTCTGCCAGCGGCGAACTCACCGAGATGACTTCGCATGGTGCTCTCGCTTACCAGCAGAACCTGGAAATAGCCAAGAGCCTGGCTAAACAGGATCCGAAAATCGTAGCAAACGTGGTCAAGGCCTGGGTGAACGGCAATGAGTAATGATGTCGGCATAGAAAATGGGGCGATCCTGATGCTGGCACTGGGTCAGGACGAGGCGGCGGAAGTGATGAAATACCTCGGCCCGCGCGAAGTGCAGAAACTGGGACAGGCCATGTCCATGATGAAAACCATCGGCCACGAACGGGTCGCCTCAGTCCTCGGTGATTTCTGCCAGGAAGCGGAGCGCAGTTCATCGCTGGGCATCGACTCGGACGACTACATCCGCAGCGTACTAACCAAAGCCCTGGGCGATGATAAAGCCGCCTCACTGCTCAACCGCATCCTCGGCGCCAGGGATGCCAGCGGCATCGAGAGCCTGAAATGGATGGACGCTCAATCAGTCGCGGAACTCATCCACAACGAGCATCCGCAGATCATTGCCACGATCCTGGTTCATCTGGAACGGGATCAGTCCTCTGAAATACTCAGGAATTTCACCGAACGCTTGCGCAACGACGTGATGCTGCGTATTGCGACGCTGGATGGCGTACAACCGGCAGCGTTGCGCGAGCTCAACGACGTGCTCACCAAACTGCTCTCCGGCAACGAAAACCTCAAGAAGAAACCGATGGGAGGCATCCGCGTCGCTGCGGAAATCCTCAACTTCATGAACGGTGAAACCGAAATCTCCGTCATGGAAAGCCTGAAAAACTACGACGATGACATGGCGCAAAAGATCATGGACGAGATGTTTGTGTTCGACAACATCATGGATATCGACGATCGCGGCATCCAGTTGCTGTTGCGCGAAGTCCAGTCGGACGCGCTGATTGTCGCGCTCAAAGGCGCGATCCCGGAACTGCGCGAAAAAATATTCAAGAACATGTCGCAACGTGCCGCCGAAATGATGCGTGAAGACCTTGAAGCCAAGGGCCCGGTGCGTTTGTCGGAAGTCGAGGCTCAGCAAAAAGAAATCCTGCTGATCGTGCGGCGCCTCGCCGACGAAGGCCAGCTGATGCTTGGCGCAAAAGGCGAGGACGCGTATGTCTAATGTGGTCCCCAAGGAGCAGCAATCGGCTTATCAGCGCTGGGAAATGGCGTCTTTCGACGAAGATCGGAGGACACCGGGAGCAGCCAATTCACCCGCCATTTCCCTGCCCACCGTCGATGAGATCGTCAAAATTCGCGAACACGCCCGGCTCGAAGCTTATGCAGCAGGTCTGGAAGAAGGGCGCGCTGCCGGCTTAGCAGCTGGTCGCAGCGAGGCCTCCGAAGAACAAGCGCGCCTGCACAGCATCGCCGCAAGTTTTGCTGCCGAAGTGGCGCAGGCAGACGAGTTGATCGCCAATGAGGTATTGGATCTGGCGCTGGATCTCGCCAAGGCCATGCTCAAGACGGCACTGGACGTGCGCCCGGAACTCATCAACACCATTGTCAGCGAAGCCATTCATTATCTCCCAACCTTGCACCCGCCAGCTCGGCTCTACCTCAATCCAAACGACCTGCTGCTGGTCAGAAATCATATGGGGGGCGAACTCGACAAGACCGGCTGGTATTTGGCCGAAGATTCCCAACTGGAACCGGGCGGTTGCCGCGTGGAAACTGCCAACAACCAGATCGACGCCTCGCTGTCGACGCGTTGGCAACGCATTGCAGCTGCCTTGGGCAAGGAATCAGACTGGCTTGCCTCATGATGCAAGCCAAGCCGCACAGCCAGCGCTGGAAAGCCTATCTGCGCGACTGCAGCGAGTTGCTGGCGATCGCTGAACCGATGCAGGTATCGGGACGCGTCACCCGTGTTGCCGGGCTGGTGATGGAGGCCGTAGGCCTGAAGCTGGCGGTAGGGAGTGCCTGTACCGTGCCATTGCCCAATGGCTCCAAACTGGAAGCCGAAGTCGTTGGATTCGAAGGTGAGCGGCTGTTTCTGATGCCGCAAAGCGATGTCGAAGGCCTGGTTCCAGGGACGCGCGTATTCCCCGTTGAAGTTGTGCAAAGCCTGCCTCGCCCCGGCCAGGTCAACCACCCCAGACGGCGCCCCAGCGACCGCACGCGCCACTTGCCGGTGGGTGATGAATTGTTGGGCCGCGTTCTGGACGGCGCCGGCCGCCCGCTCGACAGCCTTGGCCCCCTCCATGCCCAACACACTGCGCCATTGAATGTACGCGCCGCCAATCCGCTGTCCCGCGCACCCATTACCGACATACTCGATGTCGGCGTACGCGCCATCAACAGCATGCTGACCGTCGGGCGCGGCCAGCGCATGGGCTTGTTTGCCGGATCCGGCGTGGGCAAGAGCGTGCTGCTGGGAATGATGGCTCGCTATACCAGCGCAGACGTGATTGTGGTGGGTTTGATTGGCGAACGCGGCCGCGAGGTCAAGGAATTCATCGAACAGATTCTGGGTGCGGTAGGCCTGGCGCGCGCCGTCGTCGTCGCCGCACCTGCCGACACGCCACCGCTGATGCGCCTGCAGGGCGCAGCCTACGCCACCGCCATTGCCGAACATTTTCGCGATCAGGGCAAACACGTGCTGCTGATCATGGATTCACTCACCCGCTACGCCATGGCGCAACGCGAGATCGCGCTGGCCATCGGCGAACCGCCCGCCACCAAGGGCTACCCGCCGTCCGTATTCGCCAAGTTGCCGGCACTGGTGGAGCGCGCCGGTAACGGCAAGGACGGCGGTGGTTCGATTACCGCCTTCTATACCGTGCTCACCGAAGGCGACGACCAGCAGGACCCGATTGCCGATGCCGCACGCGCGATACTCGATGGCCATATCGTGCTCAGCCGCACTCTGGCTGAAGGCGGGCACTACCCCGCCATCGATATCGAGCAATCCATCAGCCGGGCCATGCACACCATCACCTCTCCGGAGCACCAGCAGCTCACCCGCCGTTTGAAACAGCTCTACTCCCGTTATGAACGCAACCGCGATCTGATCAGCGTGGGGGCCTACACCGCCGGCACCGATCCGGTGCTGGACGAGGCAATTGCGCTGCATCCACGGATCGAGTCATTTCTCCAGCAAAACATTCCCGAACGCGCCGGCATTACCGAGAGCTTGGGGAAACTTACGGCTCTATTCGAGTGATTGACCGGACGCAGACAAAAATATAATCCCTACCATGGCTACCCATTCCACAATCAATACGCTCATTGAGTTGGCCACGAAAGACAGTGATGAGGCTGCGAAACGTCTGGGTATGGCTATTCGCGCCTGCGAGGAAGCCGAACAGAAGCTCGCGCTACTGCTGCAATACCGCGACGACTACGCGGCCCGCTGCCAGTCCGATCTGTCGGCAGGTTTAACAGCAGCCGGATACCATAATTTCCGCGTGTTTCTGGAAAAACTGGACAGTGCCATCGCAGGACAACGTGAAGTCATACGCGAAGCACAAAAACTTGCCGATAAGGCACGTAGCGTCTGGCAGGAATGCGAACGCAAACGCATGTCGTTCGGTGCGCTGGACAACCGTGCCAAGAAGCAGGCTCAACAGTACGAAACACGGCGTGATCAGAAGCTCACAGACGAACATGCCACCCGGAAAACGCTCTACAAACGGTAGGACAAGATGACCATGACTCCGACAAGCTCCGTGCAAGCCCAGACCAGTTCTGCACCCGCAGCCAAACAAGCCGGTAACGCCCCTGCAGAAGTCCCTTTTAACCAGGTGCTCTCGGGCGAAATGGCGAACCGGCGGGACTCTGCCAGCGCGGACAATTCGGGTAATCAAACAACCGACAACAAGGGCGTCCCGGACCAACAGGCCACGACCACAACCGTAACTCCTGGCACCAAAGAAACCAAACCGGCAGAAACAGCGGATGCTCAACTCAAGGACGGCAAAGATAACAAAGACAGTAATGCTGCACCGGCAGTATCCGTTGACCTGATGGCGCTGGTGGGCAATCTCAGCCAGGCGCCGGCAAAATCAGTCAACACAGGTGTATCCCAGCCCGAACCGGATGCCCCCGCTGCTATCGGCATTGGCAAAGGCACCGGATCTGCACAGAGCATCCTGCAGAAATCCAGGATTGCTGCGCAGCTGGACGGATCGACAGAAAATACACCCGCACTCAAGCCAGAGATTGCTTTGACTGCTCCGGCCAAACAGGCAGGCGAAATAAAACCGACGCTTGATCCGGCGACCTTAAAACTCGAGCCCGCCAAACTGCAGGATATTCCGCCGAATACGACTCCCGCTGGGTTGGCGCCATTACAACAGGCTTCGG
Source organism: Sulfuriferula multivorans (assembly GCF_003851125.1). Lineage (GTDB taxonomy): Bacteria > Pseudomonadota > Gammaproteobacteria > Burkholderiales > Sulfuriferulaceae > Sulfuriferula > Sulfuriferula multivorans. Next base: position 110,407 of record NZ_BGOW01000013.1, read on the forward strand.
TCAATATCGCACAGGCGATCACCGGACTGCCAGGTGAGAAGCTGACGCCTAAAGTAGGCACACCCGCATGGGATCAAGCACTCGGACAAAAAATCGTCTGGATGGCGGCTGGCTCCCAGCAAAGCGCATCGCTCACCCTCAATCCGCCAGATCTGGGACCGTTGCAAGTGGTATTGCATGTCACCAATGACCAAGCCAATGCAACGTTTATTTCGGCACACCCTGATGTTCGTCACGCCCTCGAAGCTGCTTTGCCGAAACTGCGCGAAATGATGGGGGATGCCGGGATTCAGTTAGGCCAAAGCACAGTGAGCGCCGGCATGCCCAATCAACATGATGCTCGCGGCGGATCGTCCCGGCATACGTCACCGGGTTTCCGCGATGCAGACGGCGCAATCGACAGCGCGATCCAGTCCGGGCACGCTCAAATACGGGTGACCGGTCTGGGCACGGTCGATACTTTCGCATAAGCGCATCAACGCACAAGACAAAAGACACGGATATGCGCCCACTTCCCCCCTCTTTTCTTCGCATCTAAATTTGTATTTTTTCTCAATAATGAACACACCCGATATATTCATGCAGGACTAGAGGAACGAGAATGGCAAAAGCACCACCCAAACCCGAGCCGAAAGCTGAAGTAAATGCCGAAGCCCCTGCGGTCAAATCGAAGAAACCACTGTTTCTGATACTGGGCATTGCCGTGCTCGTATTGGGCGGTGGTGGTGCTGGCGCCTGGTATTTCACCCAGCCGAAAAGCGCCCAACACGCCAAAGCCGAGCCACCCAAGCCGCCTGTATTCGTCAACATGGAGGCATTCACCGTCAACCTGCAGTCGGAAGACAGCGATAAGTTCCTGCAGACTGCCTTTACCCTGCAGGTAAAGGATGATGCTCAGGTTGAAATTATCAAATCGCATTTACCGCAAGTACGCAGCCGCCTGCTATTACTGCTTTCCAGCCAGAAAGCCGCTGACATCCTGACCCCGGAAGGCAAGAACAAGCTTGCCCAGGAAATCATCGCGCAGGTGAACAAACCCTTTGAACCCAAAGGCACGCCCCAGACGGTTACCGGCGTGTTTTTCACTTCATTCGTGATTCAGTAAAATCATGTCGGATAGCTTTCTTTCCCAGGAAGAAGTTGATGCCTTGCTCAAGGGCGTCACCGGCGAACAGGATGAGGTCCAGGTAGCGGACGATCCCTCGGCAGTACGCCCTTACAACCTGGCGACCCAGGAACGCATCGTTCGCGGCAGGATGCCGACGCTGGAAATCATCAACGAACGTTTTGCGCGGCTGTTCCGGATCGGTCTGTTCAGCTTCCTGCGGCGCAGCGCCGAAGTGTCGGTGGGCCCGGTACGTGTTTCCAAGTACAGCGAATTCATTCGCAATCTGATGGTGCCCACCAACCTTAATCTGGTGCAGATGAAACCATTGCGCGGCACCGCCCTGATGGTGTTTGATCCGGGCCTGGTGTTTCTCCTGGTAGACAATCTGTTTGGCGGTGATGGGCGCTTTCACACACGTGTCGAAGGGCGCGATTTCACGCAGACCGAACAGCGCATCATTCAGCGCATCCTGAATATCGTGTTTGAAACTTATGCCAAATCCTGGGAATTTGTTTACCCGGTTGAATTCGAGTTCATCCGTTCGGAAATGAACACCCAGTTTGCCAACATCGCCACTCCCAATGAAGTGGTGGTGGCGACCACCTTCACCGTAGAGCTTGGTCCGGCCAGCGGCGAAATGCATTTTTGCACACCTTACTCGATGATCGAGCCCATCCGCGACATCCTCACCAGCAGCTTGCAAGGCGAGACGATGGAAGTAGACAAGCGCTGGACGCGCCTGATGACGCAACAGATCCAGATCGCGGAAGTCGAGATCGTCACCGATCTGGGTACATCGAGGGTGACATTGGGCGACATTCTGAACATGCGGGCAGGAGACGTGATTCCGTTCAACATGCCAGACACTGTCATCGCAAAAGTCGACGATGTTCCGGTAATGGATTGCAGTTACGGAATACTCAACGGCCAGTATGCATTGCGCGTCGAGAAGCTTCTGACCCAGGGCACAAACGAATCCAATCAAGGAGAACAGCATGGCTGACAATGCAGATACCCAGACGATAGTCGAAGACGATTGGGGTGCGGCCATGGCTGAGCAGGCCGTGGCCGAAACGGAAGCCGCCGCATTGCAAGCACAGCCTGCAAGCCCGACCATTTTCAAGGAATTCTCCGGCCAGGGCATCAAGGGCGAAACCCACAACGATATCGACTTCATTCTCGATATTCCGGTCCAGCTCACTGTGGAACTGGGGCGCACCAAGATTGCAATTAAAAACCTGCTGCAACTGGCGCAAGGTTCGGTGGTTGAGCTGGATGGACTCGCGGGCGAGCCCATGGATGTGCTGGTCAACGGCTGCCTGATCGCGCAAGGCGAAGTCGTCGTGGTAAACGACAAATTCGGTATCCGCCTGACCGATATCATCACCCCGTCCGAGCGAATTCGTAAACTCAACAAATGAAACGTATCGCGTTCATTCCAGCCGCCAGCTTGTGGCTATCCTCCAACGCCAACGCAGCTGTAGAAACCGGCGCAGCCCCGGCGGGCAGTCTATTTCAGGTATTGCTGGGACTGGTTCTGGTACTTGGCCTGATGGCCGCCCTGGCCTGGGCACTCAAGCGCTTCGGCGCGACGCGCGCGGCCGGTAGTGCAGTAATCAGAGTCGTGGGCGGCGTCAGCGTAGGCGGACGCGAGCGGGTGCTCGTCGTGGAAGCCGGGGATCAGTGGATCGTCATTGGCGTAGCTCCCGGACGTGTCAATGCCCTCGCCACCATGGCGCGCCAGGAAAACTCTGCACCCATGGCCGGCCCAGCCGCGAAAAATTTCGCCGGCTGGCTCAAGCAAACCATGGAAAAACGCAATGCCCAGTAACTCCCGGCACACCCACAACACCATGCGACAGCTTGCCCATACCGCTTTACGTATTCTGAAATACCTGTTGCCAGTGCTTTTGCTGGGCGTACCCATGCTGGCGGTTGCGGCAGATCCCGCCGGCTTACAGGCATTCACCAGCACACCCATCGCCGGTGGCGGACAGGCCTACACGCTGAGCCTGCAAACCCTGCTGCTGCTGACAGCGTTGTCTTTCCTGCCGGCCGCTTTGCTGATGATGACCAGCTTCACACGCATCATTATCGTGCTGTCCTTGCTGCGCCAGGCGCTAGGCACCCAGTCTGCCCCCCCCAATCAGGTGATGGTGGGGCTCGCGCTGTTTCTTACGCTGTTCGTGATGGGTCCGGTATTTGACAAGATTTATACCGATGCATACCAGCCCTTGTCAGAGAACAAAATCACCATGACCCAGGCGCTGGACAAAGGCGTGGCGCCATTGAAAACTTTCATGCTGAAGCAGACGCGCCAGGCCGATCTGGCCTTGTTCGTCAAACTCTCCAATGGGCCGGCTTTGCAAGGTCCGGAAGACGTGCCGCTGCGCGTGCTGATCCCCTCATTCATCACCAGCGAATTGAAAACCGCCTTCCAGATTGGCTTCGCCATTTTCATTCCATTCCTGATCATCGACATGGTCGTGGCGAGCGTACTCATGTCCATGGGCATGATGATGGTGTCGCCGGCGATTGTCGCGTTACCGTTCAAACTGATGCTGTTTGTTCTGGTGGACGGCTGGCAACTGTTGCTGGGCTCGCTCGCCCAAAGTTTTTACTAAGGAAAAAAAGATGACCCCGGAAAGTGTCATGGCCCTAGGCCACCATGCCATGGAAGTCACCCTCATGGTTGCTGCACCCATGCTGCTGGTGGCACTCAGTATCGGTCTGGTCGTCAGTATTTTTCAGGCCGCGACGCAGATCAACGAAATGACGCTGTCGTTCATTCCAAAACTGGTAGGAATTTTCCTGGCGCTGATCGTAGCCGGGCCGTGGATGCTGTCCGTCATGCTCGATTACATGCGTGAAATATTTACCAGCATACCCACTCTGGCGGGATAGCCGAAATTACCTGCATTCAGGCTGCACATTTTCCAATTTAAACAGTGATTACTCTTACCAGCGCCGAGCTAAATACCTGGATTGCGGCATTGCTATGGCCGCTTACCCGGATTCTCGGGTTGATTGCCGTAGCCCCGGTGTTTGGAAATACCAGCGTACCGGTGCAGGTAAAGATCGGTATCGGTGTCATGCTCACGTTGATTGTAGCGCCAACCCTGCCAGCATTGCCCACCGTTGACCCGATGTCTTTCCCGGGTCTTCTGATTCTCGTGCAGCAACTCATCATCGGCCTCGGTATGGGCTTCGCGATGCGTATCATTTTTGCCGGTGTGGAAATGGCCGGGGCAATTACCGGCATGACCATGGGTCTGAGCTTTGCCAGTTTTTTCGACCCGCAGTCGCAAGGACAATCAAACTTCATCAGTCAATTCATGTCATTATTGGCAACGCTGGCTTTTCTGGCGGTAAACGGTCATTTGCTTTTATTGTCAGTGCTGGCACACAGCTTCTCAACTTTTCCCATTTCCGCTTCGCCCATGGGCGGTCAGATATTCAAGCAGATAGCTGACTGGGGGGGGATCATTTTCAGCGCCGGTGTGCAGCTCTCACTACCCATGGTGGCGGCTCTGCTTATCACCAATATTGCACTGGGGATACTGACCCGCGCTGCGCCTCAACTCAATCTGTTCGGTATCGGATTCCCTATCACCCTGACTATCGGATTTGTCGTCATCGGTCTTGCCTTGCCTTATCTTGCCACCCCGCTTGAGCGCCTGTTTCAGCAGGGCATAGAGATGGCCGGCCAGATTACAATGCCTGCAGTCAAAGTCCCATAAGGAGTAGTCAGGTCAAAACAATTCGATGTCGCCTTCGGCAGGCGCCACGCTGGTCAACTTGCCTGCCTGCAACAATTTCTCGTATGCGCATACCTGGTTGCGTCCGTTTTCCTTTGCAAAGTAGAGCGCCTGATCCGCCTGACCAATAATAGTGGTCGGCAAATCTTGTTCACTGATGGCCACTACGCCCACACTGGCCGTGATATTCCCTACCTGGGGAAAATGATAGGCCTCCACCATTTTCCTGAAACGTTCCAGTACCGTCACGCCGAGGTCCAAACCGACATTTTTAAGCACCACTACAAATTCTTCTCCTCCATAGCGGAAAAGCTGATCGTCATCGCGAAAGGTACGAGTCATGATTTGCGCGAACAGCAGCAACACTTCATCGCCGTACAGATGGCCGAACTGATCATTCACTTTCTTGAAGTGATCGATATCAAGAATGGCCAGGCAACACTGCTCTTCCTTGCTATCCGACGCGCGGCGACCGGCGCGGCGCGCTGACATGACCGCCATGATGCGCTCGTCAAAGGTTTTTCGGTTCAACAACCCGGTCAGGGTATCGTGCTCGTTGTCATTGATCAGTTGCAGATAATTTTGATAAATATGCAGAAAGCTGGCCGCCACGGCCTGGTCTTTTTCAACATAGACCCCATTCCGGACTGTCAAAAATCCGATGACGCCATTCAAACCGGTTATCGGGTGCACAACTCTCACCCCACTTCCATCATCGGCGGATACCTGTTTTTCCCCTGTGCTATAGCATTTCATCAAATCAGCATCATCTTCGACGCAATGCGGGAGCGTATTTTCTGTTTCCGACTCCAAGCTTCGCTTGGCGTCTAACTCGACCAGCAGCTTGAGTGTTTTTTTGCCGGATTCGATGGATATCTCGAACAATCTGATTTGACCTGCAGAAATGAGTTCCTGCAAAGTCTTGATCAGGCAGATTTCCAGTGAATGTTGGTCGCGCAGTGAAGTCAGCCTGACCACTGACTCAAGTAAATTTGAAGTGTTGTATTTCGCCATGCGCCGACTCCTTGAGCCTCTTGGAAATACCGGGAATTTTGCAATGATTCCTCGATTGTCCTTTTTTTGATTAAGCCAGTTCTTGTCTATTTTGGCTGCCCAGGACTAAATGGGTCTATCGTCCGCCATGCCAGACATCACTGAAAATACTTTGCCTACATTTCCATATTTTTCGCCCACGCGAGTGCTTGCAGATGTTTCTGACTGACCTGTGTGGCGTCAATCTGTAACGAGGCTGCCAGCCTCCCGGCGCATCCTGCCCCTCGTTCACAGGCCTCGGCCAGAGCCAGAAAATCGCCATAGACTCCTTCACGGGTCAGCAACGCCTGCGACATTGCTTCAGGCAGCTGAATTTTATCGAGCACTTCTCCCATCGGCATGTTAAGCAATCGATCCAGCAAAGAGAACAGGCCCGCAACAAACAGATTCTCTGTCTCGGACTTGGGCAGAAAAGTGTCGCCAAGCAATTCGGCAAATCGGCCTCGGATAATGGCTGTCTGCATCAACAGCTGCGCAGATTTGCTCGTACCGGCAGTTGCCAGCAAAACTGAAAGCCATCGATACAGCGGAGTATAGCCAAGCACCTGTACTGCATGACGCAGGGACTCTATCTCACAACCCAGGCCAAAACCTGCCGAATTGATATAGCGCAATAATTTGTAGGAAATGACGGGGTCACGTTTTAGCACCAGTTCTATCTGTCGAACATCTGCGTTCTTCCTGACCATTTCCAGCAGCTGTACGATCAATATCTGTGAGGTATTCAGTCCTTTAGATGCGCTGTCCGGCCGGGACATCAACTGGAAAGGACCGGTTAGAAAATTAAAGCCCAGCGATACGCAAGCGTCGTAATCCTGCCAGCTAGCAATATTCCGCGCCACTTTTTGCACAGGCAGGTTTTTGATCAGCGCATATTGCTTGGCCTGCACGGCAAAATCCGCCTTGCTACTCGATATATCGACGTGGGTAGCTAGGGAAAAGAGCGTTTTGTCTGGTTCAATCGCGTCCGGCCAGTGTAATGAAATGCCAAAACCGCGCTTGCGCAGTGCCTGTAACGCGGCAAATACCCCAGGCTCTGCGCAATCGCCCGCGCCCACTCCAAGCACAATATTTTCAGCGGGCAAAGCAGAGAGCACATCGGAAAGAATGAGTGCCGGTACGGCTTCCAGAAACAGAATTTGATTGCCGAGACGCCACGCAACCTGCTCGTTATTGATTATTTCGGCAACCAATCCAGCCAGTTTTTCAGGGTTTTCTGCAGCGAACCTGCAAGCATCGATTTCGGCCTGCTGCCACGCAAGCATGTATCCCACTACGCACTGCTGGGCGTCCAGCAGCGGTTCGCGCACGACAATATTCATTTCAGACATGGATAGTAAACATCGTATTGGGTAACAAAAGACCCAGACAGGGTATAGCCCGCAATTGGTCTTTGCTAAAAGGATACAATCTAACCGCGATGCAACAAGAAAGCAAAAAACACCATTCAAGACTTTTCATTGATGCATTTCCTGCCTTGTGTATTTCTGCTTTTCTTTCTTGCCTTGTCTATACTCAATGTGACTTCTGTGGGTTAAAAAACTTTTTTTGCCTGGTCAAAAGCCCAGGCTATCCAGCAGATCGTCCACCTGGCTTTGGTCAGCAACTACGTCGCTATTCCCGACAGGATTGATTTGCGGGCCATTCAGTAGTCCGTTTCCAGCATCGCGTCGCACCTCAGCGGAAGGCGGAGCATAGTCAATAAGCAGCTGCACGAGTTGCTGCTCCAGGTGATGCGCGAGCTCGGTCACTTTGCGAATCACCTGTCCGGTAAGATCCTGGAAATCCTGTGCCATCATGATATCCAGAAGTTGTTGCTTGGTTGCGCTGGTATCGTGGCGCATGTCAACCAGGCACTGCATGGTGAGTGTGGCCATGTCGCGATAGTTTGACTCCGAGAAAGGCGCCTTGAGGATCGATTGCCAGCCATCCAGAACTTCGTTGGCACCCGCATCTATCCTCTCCTGCATGGGTATTGCAGCATCGGTGGCATTCAGGACACGTTGCGCTGCCTGTTCGGTCATGCGTGCCACATAGTTCAGTCGTTCCCTGACATCGGGAATATCATGCGTCGCCTTTTCCAGAACCTTGTCGAAACCAAGTTCACGCAAATTCTCGTGCAGGCTGCGCGTCATCTGGCCGATACGCGCCATGACCTCATCATGCGCGCCAGGGCCGGCATTGGTGGCGTGACAAGCCACAGCATCCATTGCCACGTGTGGGAGCGGGGTCGTCACATCAGGCTCCCACTTTTTCGAGTTTCTCGAAAATCTTGGAGAGTTTCTCATCCAGCGTAGCGGCGGTGAAAGGCTTGACCACATAACCGTTTGCCCCAGCTTGCGCCGCAGCAATAATGTTTTCCTTCTTTGCCTCGGCCGTGACCATCAGCACCGGCAGCTTTGATAGCGCCGCATCTGCACGGATATTCTGCAACATGGTGAGACCATCCATGTTGGGCATATTCCAGTCGGACACTACGAAATCAAAATTGCCAGCCCTTAATTTGGCCAGTCCATCAACGCCGTCTTCGGCCTCTTCAACATTGGAATAGCCAAGCTCTTTGAGCAGGTTGCGCACGATGCGACGCATGGTTGAAAAATCATCAACAACCAGAAATTTGGTATTCGGATCAGCCATGAAATGCTCCATTAATTCTCATAAATCGTTTAAACGGTTATCGGCAGTTGTTTATCAAACTTGAACGGAACTCAGGTTTTGATGCGGATCAGACTCGCAACGCGCGGCTCGAATGCGCTGCAAAATAAGTCATCATTCTGCCTGGCAACTCATGCAGCGGCCCCACCTCATGCGTGGCACCCATGGCAATGGCCTCTCGCGGCATGCCGAATACCACGCAGCTTGATTCATCCTGTGCAAAGTTATAGGCGCCGGCATTTCTCATTTCCAGCATGCCTGCTGCGCCATCCTTGCCCATGCCGGTGAGGATGACGCCCACCGCATTTTTTCCGGCACTGATGGCTGCGGACCTGAATAGTACATCCACCGAAGGCCTGTGCCGGTTCACCGGCGGCCCCTGATCGAGCTTGGTGATGTAGTTTGCGCCGCTACGTGCAAGCAGCAAATGAGAATGTCCCGGTGCGATATAGGCATGCCCCGGCAGGATCCGTTCGTCTCCCTCTGCCTCCTTGACGGATATCTTGCACAGCTTGTCGAGCCGGTTTGCAAATGAGCGGGTGAATCCCTCCGGCATGTGCTGGGTGATCAGGATGCCGGGGCAGTCCGAGGGCATCTGCATGAGGAATTCCTTGATGGCCTCCGTGCCGCCTGTAGACGCACCAATAATAATGAGTTTTTCGCTACTGGTCAGAGGGTTGCGAATCGGTGCCAGCGGCCCTTCTGAGGCATGCACCCCAGAAATAAGCGAACGGGGTTTGATCTTGGCGCGTGACGCAGTGCGAATTTTTTCCGCGATCAGGTCCGTATACTCGCGCATGCCACTCTGGATGGATAGCTTCGGTTTGGTCACGAAATCCACCGCACCCAGTTCCAGCGCACGCATGGTGATTTCCGATCCGTTTTCGGTCAGCGACGACACCATGACTACCGGCATGGGGCGCAGCCGCATGAGTTTTTCGAGGAAATCCAGGCCGTCCATTTTCGGCATTTCCACGTCCAGCGTGAGCACATCGGGATTGGTCAATTTGATCAGGTCACGCGCGACTATGGGGTCTGGTGCCACGCCCACCACTTCCATATCCCACTGGCTATTGATGATCTCGCTCATCACGCTGCGAATCAGTGCCGAATCATCGACGATCAGAACTTTTATTTTCATGCTGCCTGCTTTCCGGGCATCGCCCTGCTGGGTTCACGCATGGCGATCAGAAAAGATCGACATCGCCACTTACCTCACTGGTTTTGAGACGACTTGCATAGTCCTGCTCGCGCTTCACCAGCGTGTAGTTGTTGAGTTGTTTGAGTTTCTTGACCAGCACCTTGCCGGTACGCGGAAAGTAGTACACCTTGCGCGGATGGACATCGTTCAGATCCTCGGCCGTGATTCGCACATTCTCGGCACGCAGATAGTCGCGTACAAACTGGGCATTGCGTTCTCCCACGTTGATGGTGGTAAAACCGCGCAGCACATTGCCACCGCCGAACACCTTGGCTTCCAGGTTTTCGCGTCGTGCACCCGCTTTGAGCAGCTCGTTGATCAGCACTTCCATGGCATAGGCACCATAACGCATCGATGCGGACAATGGACTGTCTGCGTCATTCCCGCTGTCCGGCAACATGAAGTGGTTCATGCCGCCCACGCCCGAAACCCGATCACGAATACACGCCGACACACAGGACCCCAGCACCGTGACAATCAGCATCTCCTTGCGGGTAAAGTAGTATTCGCCCGGCAATATCTTGGCGGCCTCACAATCGAATGTCCGGTCGTAATAAACATTCGTGGCCAACTGCTCTTCAAGCGCAGGATTCATGTGTCATTTCTCATGCCAACTGCGTTGCGACGATGATCCAGCTCGTAAACGGTCTTGCCGCGCAGTCTGAACGCATCGGTTGCGTACAGAAAATTTTCGGAGTGCCCAGCAAATAATAAACCTTGCGGCTTCATCAGAGGCGCAAAACGCGCAAGAATTTTCCCCTGGGTAGGCTTATCGAAATAAATCATTACATTACGGCAGAAAATAACGTCAAATGGCCCGGTGATCGGCCATGCATTTCCCAAAAGATTGAGCTGCTTGAACGATACCAGCTGGCGCAGCTCGGGTCGAACTCTGACCAGCCCAGCCCGCTCGCCTTTGCCTTTCTGAAAAAACCGTCGGGCGCGCTCCTTCGGCATCTTGTCCAGCCTGTCGAGGGTATAAACCCCACGTGCCGCGGTCTCCAGCACGTTGGTATCGATATCCGTCGCCACGATCGTCACGGGGGGGATGAGGGTATCAAAGGCTTCGCACAACGTCATGGCGATCGAATAGGGTTCTTCCCCGGTCGAGCTGGCCGAACACCAGATCGTCAGAGGCCCCTGCATTTTTAGCGCATGCTCGGCCAGTATCGGGAAATGGTGCGCCTCACGAAAGAATGACGTCAGATTGGTGGTCAGGGCATTGGTGAACGCCTCCCATTCGTCGGCGTTGCGCCCGCTTTCCAGCGCATCGAGGTATTCCGTGAAGGAGGTCATCCCCTTTGCCCGCAGGCGTCGCGCCAGACGGCTGTAGACCATCTCCTGCTTGCTTTCGCTCAGCGATATCCCGGCTTTCCGGTGAATCATGGCGCGCACTCTGGCGAAATCGCGGGGCGTGAATTCGAATATCTTGTCGGGGTCCGACTTGTTTTGCAATGCAGCCTTCATGCTGAGATTATCCTTAATGCCATGCCGGTTGCACCGAACAATGATTTACCAGAGAACACGGTTCGGCGCGAACGCCGGTCGGGTATCCACACTATGACCTGCTTGTATTCACAGACAAAACAGGACGGCTTCGAGATTCAGAACTCTTCCCACTCATCACTGCTGCTCCCGCCACCGGCAGCCAGCTTCTTCGGCTTGGTCGCTGCTCTGGCCGGCGCTGCCTTGGGCTTGGGTTTGACCCGGTCGTGCAATACCGGGATGTCTCTCGGTTCATGACGCGCTTGCTGGCTTCCCTCACCCAGATTGAACACGCTCACCGCCTGCGCCAGTTTGCCCGCCTGGTCTTGCAGGCTTTCGGCTGCAGCCGCAGCCTGTTCCACTAACGCGGCGTTCTGCTGGGTGGCTTCGTCCATCTGGC
>NZ_BGOW01000014.1 GCF_003851125.1 Sulfuriferula multivorans
GGCTGTACTACTTTGCGTTTGGTCATGGTTTTCCTTTGGAGGTGGCAGTCTCCTGCCTAATGACCGTTTACACAAAATTATTTACACCCTCGCGAAATGATGGTGGAAAAAGAAAAAAGTAGCAGTACTCGTCCGCACGACGCCAGCTTTTGGCGTTTTTCTTGCGAGCTCATGGGTCTTTCTCTGGTACGAAAGTTTGGTGCTCTGCGCAAGAGGTGTTTCTTATGGCAGAACTAAGCGTCCTCGAAGAGCACACCGATTTCGCTTCGGCTGCTCGTAGAGCAAGGGAACTTGCCATACAGACTCCATGAGTCTACGGGCCTTCAGCGCTCTTCAAACAGTTGGGCTGTGCTCGCATCACCTAGTGTTGTCTCCATGTTGGTTCGTCAGGAAGAGGAATCGATTGATGACGTTAGCGACTATAGCGACCCCTACGATGATGAATATCAGAGAGAGGTGCTGCAACCGCTTATTGAGGAGTTTGAAAGTGACCAAGACGCGTGGGCTCAGTCGGAAGAGGACGGGTGGTTCTATGAAGATTGAACCTAATCAGGTAAGGGCAGGCTTCTAACCCGCACCTTCCACACCACCCGGCATGCAGCTCGCGTAGGGCGCAATCATTGAATTGCGCCGGATGTGTACCAAAATTATGCTGCCTTCTGTTTTTCTAGCCACTCCCGCATTTACGCATTCACACGGGTTCGCCAGTTGCGTTAATCCATCCGGATGTTTTTAAGTCACCATCCGGCGCAATGCGCTTCGCTTATTGACGCCCTACGCGGGTTATCTCGTTCGGTGCGCTACCGACGGCCACGCGACAATCACGGATAAAACACCAGTACCCGGTAACCGGTTGCGGGAAGATTGCCGATGTCGAGCAATAAATCGACGCTCGCCTCGCTACCTGGCTTGATGCCGACGGTTTCTTTGGCGGTGGCGTGAAGGTATTCGTTCGGCGCAAAAATGCGCTTTGCCAGCGCGGCGTCGTGGGTGTCGGTGAGGGTGAGTTCGATATGCGGATAGGCTTCGGCATACCCCGCCTCATTGGCGATTAGCAAGCTGACCTGGATACGCGACGGATGCGCGGGATCGGACAGCAGGTCGGAACTGGAAATTTTGATGGCATCGGTGTCGCGCGGCAGCGGCACGCTGCAATCAAGGGCCGTACATGCGGTGACCAGCCAGGGCTTGACGGCGGGTAGGCGGGCCGCGATCGGGGTGCGCAAAAAATAGACCAGTTGCGCCGCCAGCAATAGGCCGAGCAGGATGCTGCCGGTGCCGAGCAGCGTGGTGCGGATACGTTTGCGCCGCGCCAGGTTGGTGGTGCCTGTGGAGGAATCCGGGGCCAAGGACGGTTGTGAAAATTCCTGTTGCCGTTCCACAACGGGCTCTACAACGGGCTCCACGATGGGCGTTTCAACAGCTTCCTCAATCGGTGCCTCGACGAGAGACTCAGGTTCCTCAAATTTCGCAGTCTCCTCAACCGGAGGCGTTATTTCTTCGGCCGATATGGTCGGCAGGTCTGTTTCAGGAGTGCTGATTTCCGCTGCTTCAGGTTGTTCATCCGGGCTGTTCGAGAGTTCAGCTTCGGGTGAGACGCTGGTCTCGGCATGCGGTATGTCTGCCGGGAAGCTTGGGTAGACTTCCGGCGTCAGATATTCGCGCGCATCAAATACGCAGCTGCATACCCCGCAACGCACCTGCCCGTCGCGCGCCGCCAGGACTTCCGCGGAGACGCGAAACACGGTATGGCAGTCGGGGCAGGTAGTGAGTATGTTCACGCTCGTTTTGTGCCGGCCAGACACGCCCAGCCATCTTCGGCGCGCCACAGGTGGATATCGAACCAGTCGGTATAGGCGGCGATGACCTTGTCCACCTGCTCGACCAGAATGCCGGACAATACGATGCGCCCTCCATTTCGGCAGGCATTGGCGAGCAGCGGGGCAAGTGCCAGCAACGGGTTGGTGAGGATGTTCGCGACCACAATATCGGCATGCGTGGTCGGGGTGGCATCGGGCAGGTAAAAATCCGCCTGCACGGCGTTGTTGCACGCATTGTCCTGTGCGGTGGCAACCGCCTGCGCATCGATGTCCACACCGCACGCGTAGCCGGCGCCGAATTTCAGCGCGGCGATGGCCAGAATGCCGGAGCCGCAGCCGTAATCCAGCACGCGCTCACCGCCCGCGATATGGTTGTCCAGCCATTGCAGGCACAGGCGCGTGGTGGGGTGCGAGCCGGTGCCAAAAGCCAGGCCGGGATCGAGTTTCAAGTTAATGGCGGCGCTATCGGGGGCTGCGTGCCAACTGGGGATGATCCACAGGCGTTCGGAAATGCGGATCGGATCGAATTCAGCCTGGGTAAGTCGTACCCAGTCCTGTTCGGCGACTTGCTCAATACGGTATGCGGGGATGGTAAAGCCTGCGGTTTGCGCGGCCTCCGCCAGGATCGCTGCCACGTCGGCAGTTTGCGCAAACAGCGCGAGCACATTGTTGTCGCGCCATAGTTCATCTACGGGCATACCCGGCTCGCCGAAAATGGGGGCTTCAGTAGCAGTACCGGCCGCGGCGTCTTCGATGCTCACCGACAGGGCTCCTGCTTCCATCAACGCATCGGACAAACGTTCTGCCTCGTCTGCGGTAGCGGCCAGGGTGACAGATTGCCAGGACATGGTGGCTAGGTACTGGATGGTTTGGCGAGCTTTTGCTCAAGATAATGGATGCTGGTGCCGCCTTCCACAAAAGCGGCGTCGTACATCAAATCCTGGTGCAGCGGAATGTTGGTATTGATGCCTTCCACTATCATTTCCAACAATGCAGTGCGCATTCGTGCGATGGCTTGCTCGCGCGTGGCGCCGTGCGCCAGCAGTTTGCCGATCATGGAGTCGTAATACGGCGGCACGACGTAGTTCTGGTACACATGCGAATCTACCCGGATGCCTGGTCCGCCGGGCACGTGATAGGCGGTCAAACGCCCGGGTGACGGTACGAAGGTATAAGGGTGCTCGGCATTGATGCGGCATTCGATGGCGTGGCCGCGGAACTCGATATCTTTTTGCTTGAAGCGCAGCTCTTCGCCAGCGGCAATTCGGATTTGCTCCTGCACGATGTCCACGCCGGTAATCAGCTCCGTGACCGGGTGCTCGACCTGCACGCGGGTGTTCATCTCGATGAAGAAAAATTCGCCATCCTCGTACAGGAACTCGAACGTGCCTGCGCCACGGTAGCCAATCTTGCGGCAGGCAGCTGCACAGCGCTCGCCGATCTTGTCGCGCAGTTTGCGGTCCAGGCCGGGTGCCGGGGCTTCCTCGAGGATTTTCTGATGGCGGCGCTGCATCGAGCAGTCGCGCTCGCCAAGGTGGATGGCATGGCCGTGCTCGTCGGCCAGCACCTGAATTTCAATGTGCCGCGGTTTTTGCAGGTAGCGTTCCATGTACACCACCGGATTGCCGAAAGCGCTTTGCGCTTCGGCCTGGGTCATGGCGACCGCGTTGAGCAGCGCGCCATCGCTATGCACCACGCGCATCCCGCGTCCGCCGCCGCCGCCGGCGGCCTTGATGATGATCGGGTAACCCACCTGGTTGGCGATGCGCATGATTTCTTCCGGATTGTCCGGCAATGCGCCGTCAGAGCCGGGTACGCACGGCACGCCGGAGGCTTTCATGGCGTCTTTGGCAGAAACCTTGTCGCCCATCAGGCGGATGGTTTCCGGGCGCGGGCCAATAAACACGAAGCCGGAAGATTCCACGCGTTCGGCAAAGTCGGCATTTTCCGACAGAAAACCATAGCCGGGGTGAATCGCTTCGGCATCGGTGAGTTCTGCTGCACTGATAATTGCCGGCACGTTCAGATAGCTCAGCGCCGAGGCGGCAGGGCCGATACACACCGATTCGTCGGCAAGCTTGACGTATTTGGCGTCGGCATCAGCTTCGGAGTGAACGGCGACTGTCTTGATACCCATTTCGCGACAGGCGCGCTGGATACGCAGAGCGATTTCGCCACGGTTGGCGATGAGGATTTTTTCAAACATGGAGTGCCTGTTAAATGATGGGGCCGTATAACCAGGATAGTTGCAGGATGAGCAGGGAGCGCCTTCGAATTAATCCTGCCAAATGATATTGAGTTTATCGGCGCTGCTTAAAATCCTGCTGATCCCGCCCGGTTTGTCAGCCAATAATAAACATCGGCTCGCCGTATTCCACCGGCTGACCGTTCTCGACCAGAATCGCCTTGATAATGCCGCCCTGGTCGGCCTCGATTTCATTCAGCAGCTTCATCGCCTCGATGATGCACAGTGTTTCGCCGGCGGAGACTGTTTGCCCAACCTCCACAAAAGATTTGGCTCCCGGACTGGACGAACGGTAGAACGTGCCGACCATGGGTGATTTGACGATATGCCCCTCGGGTGCGGCTGCCTCCGCTACTACAGGAGGTGCTGCCGCGGGTGCCACAGGTGCAGCCGGAGCAGGTGCATAGCTCGGCATATTGCTCATGTATATGGGCTGAGTGTTTTGTGCGGTACGGGTAATGCGGACTTTTTCTTCGCCCTCGGTGATTTCGAGCTCAGCAATGCCGGACTCTTCCACGAGGTCGATCAGTTTTTTAAGTTTTCTCAGATCCATATTCAGGCCTTGATAGTCAGTTGGGTGAGCGCATGGTCGAGCGCCAGTTCGTATCCCTGCGCGCCGAGTCCGCTGATGATGCCCACCGCCAGATCGCTGAAATACGAATGATGGCGGAAGGGTTCACGGGCAAATACATTCGACAGGTGGACTTCAATGAAAGGAATGGCCACGGCGGCCAGTGCATCGCGTAGTGCAACGCTGGTATGGGTGAAAGCTGCCGGATTGATGATGATATAGCGGGTGTGCTGCCGGGCCGAGTGAATGCGGTCAATCAATGCCGCTTCGCTGTTGCTTTGCCAGCATTCAAGTGCAACCTTGGCCGCCTTGGCACGCGCAGCCAGACGTGCGTCGATGTCAGCGAGCGTCGTGCTGCCGTAATGCTCGGGTTCGCGCGTCCCCAACAGGTTCAGATTCGGGCCGTGCAGCACCAGAATATGCGGTGTTTCAACCTTGCTTGCGGGCTTGGCAGAGGGTGTGCGCTGGGAATTCATGGGCGCAAGTTTGCCGCAAGTTGGGTGAAGTTGTCCAGACGTTTAACGAAAATGCCGCCAAATGCATGTTTTAACGCGGCGAGGTATTTCTGCTCAGTGAGTTGCCAGCAGTGGTTTCAGTATGGCTTCGAGTTTGGCAGTACTTAATCCGCCCAGTTCGGTGGCGACGATCTTGCCGGTGCGATCCAGAATGAGCGTATAGGGCAGCCCGCCCAAGCGGTTGCCGGTCGCCTGAGACAAGGCCACCGCGTCCAGGTCGCCCACCAAAACCGGATAATTCATGCCCATTTGGTCGGAGAAGGCCTGAACCTTGGCCGTCTCGTCAATGGCGATACCGACAAACTGCACACCCTGTGCGCCGTATTTGGTTTGCAGCTTGATGAATTCCGGAATCTCCGTGCGGCACGGGGGGCACCAGGTGGCCCAGAAATTCACCACCAGCACCTTGCCGCGCCATTGCGACAGCGGTTGACGGATACCGGCCAAATCCTTGAATCCGGCCTTGAACAGCGTGGCGGCAGCATCACCGCTGTCAACAGCGGTCGACACGGGCGCAGATTGTGCCCGATTGTGCTGGTACGCATAGTAGCCACCGCCCAGCGCCAGCAAGCCGATCAATACGAATAAAACAAGAGAGAGATTTTTTTTCATGGGGATCAGCGCAAAGCGGCGTCCAGGCTATTCAGGAATTGTGCGGGCGGCTGATAGCCGATTACCCGGTAAGCGACTTCTTTGCCGTTACGATCAAAGAAGATCAGCCCGGGTGGGCCGAACAGGCCAAAGCGTTTAAGCAACGCCTTGTCGTCACTGGTATTGTTGGTGACGTCTGCCTGCAGCAACACCGCATCCTTGAGCGCGGCCTGTACTTTAGGATCGGTAAAAGTGCCATGTTCCATTTCTTTACATGACACGCACCAGTCGGCGTAAAAATCCAGCACGACAAATTTTCCGTTTGATTGACTGATCTTGCTGTCCAGTTCAGCCAGGTTTTTGACCCGGGTGAATTTCAATTCGGTCGCCTGTGCAGCGCTTGCCGCACCGCCCCTGAATACTGACAGGGGTTGCAACACATCGCGTCCGCCAGCCAGTACGCCGACAATGAGGGCTACGCCAGCCAGCAGCGTGATGACGCCCAGGCCCTTCCACAGGCGTAGCCAGCCGGAGGCGTTGACAGCAAGGGGTTCAATGGCCTTGAGGTGCATGGCAGAAGCAATGAGCAGCGTGGCCCACAGCAACATTTGAATCCAGGCCGGTATCAGCGGGGTAATCAACCAGATGGCGATTGCCAGCATGAGTACGCCGAAGAAGTTTTTCACGGCGTTCATCCAGCTGCCGGCGCGCGGCAATAACGTGCCGGCGGAAATACCCACCAGCAATAACGGCACGCCCATGCCGATTGCCAGCGAGAACAACGCCCAGCCGCCAAGTACCGTGCTGCCGGTCTGGGCGATGAACGCCAGCGCAGCGGCCAGCGGCGGTGCGACGCAAGGACCGACAATCAGCGCCGACAGCGCGCCCATGACAAACACGCCAATGAAATTGCCGCCCTTGACTTTATTGCTGGCATCGGAAAATTTGCTCTGGATGAAACTGGGCAACTGCAGTTCAAAGAACCCGAACATGGACAATGCCAGCAATACGAACACGCTGGCGCCGATGGATAGCGCAATCGGGTTCTGCAGCGCGTTGGAGATCAAGGTGCCGGACAAGGCCGCCGCCACTCCGGCCAGCGCATAGGTAATGGCCATGCCCAGTACATAGGCGAGGGACAGCATGAACCCGGAAAGCCGCGTGACCCGTTTCTGTCCGGCGATAATGCCCGACAGAATCGGGATCATCGGGAATACGCATGGAGTGAGCGACAGCAACAGTCCGGCACCGAAAAACGTGGCGATGATGGTCCAGAAATGACCGCCTTTGAGGACGCGTTCGATTTGCGACGATTCTGATAGCGGGGCTGCTGCAGGCGCCGCCGCAACCGAGGTGGTCGCCGTTGCGGGTGGCAAGGGTGCCGCAGCCGGCGGCATGATGGGTTCCAGATTCGTCGCCGGGTTGGCCGATCCAACTGCGGTAGCCGCAGGCAGGGTCAGGGTGAAGGTTTTGCTGATCGGCGGATAGCACACGCCTTTTTCACTGCATCCCTGATAACTCGCTTCTACCACGACCTTGTCGGCACTGCCGACGGGGCGATTGAGGATGATGTTGCCATTAAAATTATGATGATAAACCTCAAGGCGACCAAAGTTGGGGTCCTGTTCAATGTCACCGGCAGGCAATGCGATATTGGCCACACTAACCCCGGCGGGTGACTTTACCGTGAAGTGGATCTTGTCCTTGTATAAATAATAATCGGGAGCCAGAGTGAAGCTGGCTTTCAGGGTCTGGGCGTCGACAGCATTCAGGCTCAATTTAAAGGCTTCGTCCGGCGGCAGAAATTGAGGCTGCGCGTTACCGGTGATCCGGTCGCCCAGATTGCGCAGGCCGGACAATATGCCAGCGGACTGTGCGGTAGTGGATGGCTGGGAAGAAGCGGGATCGGCAGCGGCGAGTTTGATGGTTGCCACGCTATCCATCGGCGTATAGCACACTCCCGCATCTGCACAGCCTTGCGACACGGCCTTGAGCTTCACGCTCTGCGCGTTGCCGGTACGGGTAAATGGCAACTTGACGCGTATTTCGTTGCGATAGGTTTCCACTTGGCCGAATGTCGGATCCGTGTGCATTTTTCCGGCGGGGAACTGAGGCGTACCGAGTGTGCCGCCATCCAGGCTGAACTTGAAACGTTCGCGGTACATGTAGTAGCCATCCGCAATCTGGTAGCGGACTTCCAGATGGTTGGCATCGGCCTGCTGCGCCGAGAATCGGAACGCTTGCTCGGGTTCCAGCAAGTCTGCAGCGTTTGCCTGGGCCAGACCGAGAAACAACAAAAACAAAAAACCAAAAATGCGCATCTATTCAATCTCCAGGCGTTGCGTATTTATATACGCAATATTAATAAGTCTTTTAGATCCACGAAATTCTTACTGCATACACGCTTTAAATTTTCATGAATGTCCTAATCTGGACAATCATGGGTTGCCGGTAGTTTCTGTGGCGATCCAGCCCAGATATTCGGCCAGACCAGCCACGATGGGTAGAGCGATGATTTCAGGTACCGTATAGGGATGGCATGCGCGGATGCTTCGTTCCACTGCATCGTAATGACATCGCTGAGTTTTAATCAGTACAGGCACCTCGGTTGTGGTTTCTATTGTGTCGTGCCACCGGTAGGTGGACAGGCAGGGTGGCATAATGTTCACACACGCGGCAATTTTTGTTGTCACCAGCTGTTTTGCCAGGCGTTGAGCGCTGTCTTCAGTAGGCAGGTTGGTTAAGATAACGATTGCTTCCATATTTGGATTTAGAAGGTTTCAGCGATGCGCGTCTTGTTGGGCATGATTATAGTGCTGAGTTTCCCGGCGCTGGAGATTTATACCCTGGTCCAGATATACCATTATATTGGCTGGTGGATTATTGTTTTGCTGGCAGCCGGCATGTTGGCAGGATGGTTGCTGATCGTGGGTGAGCGCATGGCATTTTTTGCGCGCATGAGCATGACCCTGCAGTCAGGAGGCTCTCCGTTGCGCGCGCTGATAGATAGTGGTCGCACCATGATTGCGGGCGCATTGTTTATTTTCCCGGGAGTAATCAGCGACGTGTTAGCCGTGCTGGTGTTGTTCTTGCCATTGCCGGGAAGCGGCTCACCACAGTCAGCGGAGAGTGAGCCAGGCGTGATCGAAGGCGAATACCGGCGAGAGCATGATGACAGGCTGGAGCGCGGCGCAGATTCGAAACGCTGACCCTTGCTGCGTATGAACGTTACCCATAACTGGCGCGAGGCGGAATGGCTGACCGTTTAGCTGCGTTTTTCCAGCGCCATTACGCCATTAGCGGCGGGGTCCAGTCAGCTCGATAAAGCGCGCTTTGTCTGTAGCAAATCTGGCCCGGGTATCGGCCATTTCCTTGTTTTTTTGCGCAATCGCGCTTTCCAGCAGAGCAATTTCCCGCGCGTTGGCATCATGGCCTTCTGTGATGCGTACCGGGATGCGGTGCTTGCCCTGCGTTTTTAACGTGATTTGCTGATCGATCTGGGCTTGCTGGGCACGCAGTTGGCTTAATTGATTTTGGCTGTTCTGGATGGACAGCTTGACCAACTCCAGGCTGCGGTCACGCGCCAGATCGATATCCGCGGCAGAGGTATAGGTATTCAACAGCGCAGTGTCACGCCGTTTCTGTTCGGTTTTGGCTTGCAATTCCTGTTGCTGGCGCACTTGCTCGGCGGCGCGCAATTGTTGTTGCTCCGGTGTCATCGCACCGGCATTCTGTTTGATCGTCAGACCCTGTTTATCCAGTTCTACATTGGCACGCCCGGTGGCCTGTTGCGGCAAGGTATCGCCGTAATGCGTACGGCCTTGCGCATCCACCCATTTATACATGGCAGCCTGTGCGGGGAGTGCCAACCCAAAAATCATCATGCAAAGCAAAGCGCGCATTTTTTATTCTCTTAAGTCACACCGTAAACTTCCCGGTAACGGGCCACTGCCTGCAAATTCTGTTCCATGTTCGGGTGATCATGCAAATACGCCAGCAGGTCGCCGAGGCTGGCAATGGCGAATACCGGGATGCCGTATTGCGCTTGCACTTCCTGCACCGCCGACAAAGTCCCTTGACCGCGTTCCATGCGATCCAGCGCGATGACTACACCAGCCGGGGTGGCGCCATGACTGCGAATCAGCTCCACCGACTCGCGCACCGAAGTGCCTGCCGAGATCACGTCGTCAATAATCAGCACCCGTCCGTGCAGCGGCGCACCGACGATGGTACCGCCCTCTCCATGGTCCTTGGCTTCTTTGCGGTTGAAACTGTACGGCACTTTCTGCCCCTGTGCGGCCAGTGCGACGACCGTGGTCGCTGCCAGCGGAATGCCTTTATATGCGGGCCCGAACAGCACATCGAATTTGATTCCGGCAACGCGTATCGCTTTCGCGTAAAATTCGCCAAGCTGTTTCAAGGCCATGCCATCGGCAAATAGCCCGGCATTAAAGAAATAGGGACTGATGCGCCCGGCCTTGGTCTTGAATTCGCCGAAGCACAATACGTTTTGTTCAATGGCGAAAGATAGGA
The DNA here is from genome assembly GCF_003851125.1 of Sulfuriferula multivorans. GTDB lineage: Bacteria > Pseudomonadota > Gammaproteobacteria > Burkholderiales > Sulfuriferulaceae > Sulfuriferula > Sulfuriferula multivorans. The sequence goes on from NZ_BGOW01000014.1 coordinate 10,276, forward strand.
ACGCTTGTCTGAAATCGGACATGATTAGGGCTCGTTAATTCTGGAAAATAAACACGTGCGCATTATAACCGCCAACCTCAACGGGATTCGCTCTGCCAGCAGCAAGGGCTTCTTCGACTGGCTTGCCACGCAAAACGCCGACGTGGTGTGCGTGCAGGAACTGAAAGCACAGATGACCGACATGCGTCGTGAAATGCTCCAGCCAGACGGCTTCTTCGGTTACTTCCATTATGCGGAAAAAAAGGGCTATAGCGGTGTAGGCATCTACGCCAAAAAGCAGCCGGATGCGGTAATCGAAGGATTGGGCATTGCCGACATCGACGCGGAAGGGCGCTACATTGAAGCGCAATTCGGCAATCTGAGCGTGATTTCGCTGTACCTGCCGTCCGGCTCCAGCTCAGATGAGCGTCAACAGGTCAAATTCAGCTTCCTGGAGCGGTTCTACCCGCGCCTGGCTGAACTTAAAAATTGCGGGCGCGAAGTGATTCTGTGCGGTGACTGGAACATCGCCCACAAGGAAATCGACCTGAAAAACTGGAAATCCAACCAGAAAAATTCCGGATTTTTGCCTGAAGAGCGCGCCTGGATGAGCAAGGTTCAGGATGAACTCGGTTTTGTGGATGTGCATCGTATGCTCTGCCCGGATGCCACCGGTGACGCCTACACCTGGTGGAGCAACCGCGGCCAGGCCTGGGCCAACAACGTCGGCTGGCGCATTGATTACCAGATTGCCACGCCCGGCATTGCGGCGCAGGCGCGCGCCGCGAGCGTGTATAAGGGCGCGCGTTTTTCCGACCACGCTCCCCTCATCATCGACTACGCATCCTCGCAATGACTCAGCAGGTAGCGAAGCCCAGTTGGCAGGAAACGCTCAAATCCATTTTTAGCGGCCGCATGCTGGTGGCGCTGGTGATGGGGTTTACCTCGGGGCTGCCGCTGTTGCTCACCGGTTCGGTATTGCAGGCGTGGCTGAAGGATTCCGGAGTGAGTTTGGCTGCGATCGGCGCGGCGTCGCTGATCGGGCTGCCGTATACGCTGAAATTCCTGTGGGCGCCGCTGTTCGATCGTTTCACCCTGCCGCTATTCGGGCGGCGGCGCGGCTGGTTGCTGCTGATGCAGATAATTCTGGCGGCGGCACTGGTGGGATTGAGCTGGTCCAATCCGGCGACTAATCTGTGGGGCGTCGCTCTGGCAGCGCTGCTGGTGACGTTCTTTTCCGCCTCGCAGGACATCGTTGTCGACGCCTACCGGCGCGAAAGCCTGCAGGACGCGGAACTGGGTTTCGGATCGGCGCTGTTCGTCAACGGTTATCGCATCGGTATGCTGCTGGCGGGCGGCGGCGGACTGATTCTGGCCGACCTGCTGAGCTTCCCGGTGATGTACCAACTCATGGCGGCGTTCATGGGGGTGGGCATCATCACCACGCTACTGGCGCGCGAACCGGCGCTGGCTCCCGGCGCGCCGCGCACGCTGAAAAGTGCAGTTATCGAACCCTTCGTGGAATTTTTCAAGCGCGAGGAAGCGTGGCTGATCCTCGCCTTTATCCTGTTCTACAAGCTCGGCGACACCCTCGCTACCGCCATTTCCACGCCGTTTTATCTGGATCTCGGCTTCACCAAAACCGAGATCGGCGCGGTGGTCAAACTGTTCGGCTTCTGGGCCACCATCCTCGGCGGCACGTTGGGCGGCATCTGGATATTGCGTATGGGTATGTACCGGGCATTGTGGACGTTCGGCATCCTGCAAATGCTGTCCACTTTCGGCTTTGTCCTGCTGGCACACCTGGGCCCTCACCTTTCCGGGCTGGCGGCGGTGGTCGCGGTGGAGAATTTCACCGGCGGGCTGGGTACGGCGGCGTTTGTCGGTTTCATGGGGGCGATGACCGACAAACGGTTCACTGCCACCCAGTACGCGCTGCTGTCCAGCCTGATGGGCGTGCCGCGGGTGATCCTGTCCGCTCCGACCGGGTGGATGGCGGAAACCATGGGCTGGACGCTGTTTTTCCTGACCTGCACGCTCATGGCACTACCGGGTTTGTGGTTGTTGCGCCGCTTTAAAGGATGGACGGAGCCAGCCAGTGCCTGAGATTTCCTACGTCTCGGTATTCCTGGTCGGCCTGCTGGGCGGGGTGCACTGCGTGGGCATGTGCGGCGGCATTGTCACCGCGCTGTCGCTGTCTTCGACCACGCGCCGCCCCGCACTGCCCATGCTGCTGGCTTACAATTTCGGGCGCATCACCAGCTATGCGCTGGCCGGAGCGATTGTCGGAGCAATCGGGGCAAGCACTCTGTTGCTGGAGAGATTCGTGCCCGCCGAGCGCGTACTGTATGGCGTTGCCAATATCATGCTGATCCTGCTGGGACTGTATCTGGCGGGGTTGTCGCGCGCAGTGCTGGCGCTGGAACGGGTGGGCAGCGTGGTGTGGGCACGGCTGCAACCGCTGATGAAACGCTTCATCCCGGTGCGTACCCTGCCGCAGGCATTTTTTACCGGCGCCGTGTGGGGCTGGTTGCCGTGCGGATTGGTGTATTCGGTGCTGATCTCGGCGCTGGCCACCGCCAGTGCCGCACACGGCGCGCTGTTGATGCTGGCGTTTGGCGCGGGGACCTTGCCCAATCTCTTGGCGATGGGGTTGTTCGCCCAGCGTCTGCAAACACTCACCCGCAAGCCGGGCGTGCGGCTGGCAGCCGGACTGCTGGTAGCGGCCTTTGGCGTGTGGGGATTAACCCGGTTGATTTTATATGTCTGAACCTATCCATCAACCACCGTTGCGCCAGTTATTGAAACGCGCCGCCTATGCTGTGGACGCCGTGGTGCACAAAGGCCAGAACCTCAATCGCGTGTTGGCGCAGCAGCCTGTTGAGGGACGCGCCACCGTACAGGACATCTGCTACGGCAGTTTGCGCGAGTATGCGTTGCTGGCGGCGCTGCGCGATGCGCTGCTGAGTAATCCGCTCAAGGACAGCCTGATCGCCGCGCTGCTGGTGGTGGGGTTGCGTCAGCTGCGCGTCCGCCCGGATGCGACGCATACCGTGGTCAACGAAGCCGTGGAAGCCGCCGCCGCGATCCAGCCGTGGGCGCGCGGGCTGGTCAATGGCGTTTTGCGCAATTACCTGCGCCAGGCCGATGCGTTGAGTGCCGCGGTGATCCGGAAGGAAAGCGTGCGCTGGAATTACCCGCAGTGGTGGATAGACAAGCTGCGCGTCGCCTACCCGGAACACTGGCAAGCGGCACTCACAGCGGGCAACCAGCATGCGCCGATGACGCTGCGGGTGAATCAGCACCATGGCAGTGCCGCGACGTACCTGGAATTGCTGCGCGATGCGGGGGTGGAAGCCACGCAAACCGGCGCATTTGCATTGCAACTGGTGCAGCCGGTTGCGGTGGCGCAACTGCCAGGCTTTGCGTCCGGACGGGTGTCGGTACAGGATGCCGGCGCGCAGCTGGCTGCGCCGCTGCTGGATTTGCACGACGGCCTGCGCGTGCTGGATGCCTGTGCTGCACCGGGGGGCAAGACCGGACATATTCTGGAAACTGCCGATGTGGCGCTCACCGCGCTGGATTCCGACATGGCTCGCCTGGAGCGCGTGCGCGAAAATCTCGATCGCCTGCAGCTCAAGGCCACGCTTGCCTGTGGCGATGCCGCTCAGCCCGACACCTGGTGGGATGGTCAACCGTTCGACCGTATCCTCGCCGACGTACCCTGCTCGGCATCGGGCGTGGTGCGCCGTCACCCGGACATCAAATGGCTGCGGCGCCCGGACGATATTGCGCATTTTGCGGCACAGCAAGCCGCCATGCTGCCTGCGCTCTGGCGGTGCCTGGCGCACGGTGGTAAATTGCTGTACGCAACCTGTTCCATTTTCCCTGAAGAAAATCAGCGCCAGGTGGACGCCTTTCTTGACCGGCATGATGATGCAAGCCAGCTGGATCTGGAAGGTGAATGGATCAACCCCGGTCAGCTGCTACCCGATGAACAACACGATGGTTTTTTTTATGCGCTGCTTGCCAAGAACTAGCTGGTTGGCGCTGCTGATGCTGGCGCTATTCATGCAACTCATACTGTTCGCTCCTGCCGGACGCGCGGCGAGCGAGGGTATCCATATCAAATCCGCAGAACTCAAGCTGATGGATGAGGTATATCAACTTAATGCACATTTGACCATCATGCTGGGCCCCACCCTGGAGGAGGCTGTCAAAAAAGGCCTTGCGCTTAACTTCATTACCGAATTCCAATTGCATCGTCAACGCTGGTACTGGTTCAACGAAGAAATCGCCAAAGTCACTCGCAATACCCGGCTCACCTATAATCCGCTGTTGCGCCAGTACTTGCTGAGCGAGGGTTCGCAGCAGCTTAGTTTTGATACGCTCGAAGATGCGCTCGCAGCATTGGGGGAAATCAGCGCCTGGCCCGTGCTGGATCGGCGTTTGCTCTACAAGCGCTACAGTTATGTGGCCACTCTGAGCATGCGCATGGATGTGTCGCAACTGCCCAAACCGCTGCAAATCAATGCCATCAGTTCGCGTAAATGGGATCTTGAATCTGCTCCGTTTGAATGGGGTATGTCGCCGTGAGCAGAAGTAGATGAAGTATCTGGTACTGCTTGGGTTCGGCATTGGTGCCGTACTGGTTTATCTGCTGTCCAGCGCAAGCGCGAATACCGAACTGTTCGCACGCAATTTCCCCTATCTGCTGGCGGTAACCGGTGCGCTGGTAACGGCGTTGCTGGTGCTGGTGGGCTATCAGATCATCCAGCTGCGCCACAAGATCAAACACGGCGTGTTTGGTGCCAAGCTCACCGTGCGCTTGATGCTGGTATTTGGCTTGATGGCGCTGTTGCCGGGCGCCGTCGTGTATGGCGTATCGGTGCAGTTTCTGTCCAAGAGCATCGAATCCTGGTTCGATGTGCGCGTGGATAATGCCCTGGGCAGCGGTCTCAATCTGGGGCAGGCGGTGCTCGACAACCTGCAGCGCGAACTCACCAAAAAAGCCGAATCCATGGCGCTGGCGCTGGCTGATCAGCCACCCGCCGCGCATATCCATTTGCTGAATACCCTGCGCGAGCAGTCCGGGGTACAGGAGGCCACCTTGTTTAGCGAACGGGGCAAAATCATCGCCTTTGCCGGTAACGAGCGCGCCGGAATGTTGCCGATGATACCCGGCAATACCATCCTGTGGCAGGTGCGCCAGCAACAGCCCTACTCGCGCATCGAATCCATTCCCAATCGCGGCCTGTTGGTGCGCGTGGTGGTGCCGGTCAATTTGCTGTCGTTCACCGAAAATATTCGCGTGCTGCAGCTGATGCAGCCGGTGCCACCAAAACTGGCCAAGGATGCCGAAGCCGTGCGCACGGCATATCAGGATTATCAGGAGTTATCGCTGTCGCGGTTGGGTTTGAAACGCCTGTATGGCTTGACGCTGACGCTCATCATGCTGCTGGCGCTGCTGGTAATGATAGCGCTGGCATTTCTTATCAGCGAGCAGATGGCCGCACCGTTGCGCGCTTTGGCCAAGGGCACGCGCGCTGTTGCCAAAGGGGATTTTACCCAGATGCATCCGGTGCATAGCCGCGACGAGCTGGGCATCCTGACCCAGTCGTTTAATCGCATGACGCGGCAACTGGCCGAGGCCCGCAATGCCGCCGAAGTTAGCCGCGAGCAGATCGAAAAATCGCACGCCTATCTGGAAAACATACTCGCCAACCTGACCTCGGGCGTGGTTGCATTCGACGAGCAATTGCAGGTGCGCAGCATCAACCCGCTGGCCGAGCAGATACTTGACGTGACGGCTGGCACGTTGCGGGGCGCGCAACTTTATCAATGGGGCAGCCGGGCGCCCGCACTGGCCGAATTCGCCGGGGAGATCGCCGCACAGTTCAAGCTGCATGGCGACATCAGCTGGCGCCAGCAGATTGAATATGGTGCAGATGGCAACAAGCGTACTTTGCTGGTTCATGGCACCCATCTCCCAAGCGGGGTGGATAACGGTTATGTGCTGGTATTCGACGACATTACCCACCTGATCAAAGCGCAGCGTGATGCGGCCTGGGGCGAAGTGGCGCGGCGCCTGGCGCACGAGATCAAAAATCCGCTGACACCGATTCAGCTCTCGGCCGAGCGCATCCAGCACAAGTTTGCCAGCAAGCTTGATGCCGCTGATGCCGAAACGCTGACACGCTCGACCCAGACCATCGTCAACCAGGTATCGGCGATGAAAGAAATGGTCAATGCTTTCGCTGAATACGCGCGCACCCCGACCGTGCAACTGGAGGCAATTGAACTCAATGCACTGGTGCGTGAAGTGCTGAGCATGTACGAGCCTGGCCCGGGTATGGTGCTTAATTTGGCCGCGGATTTGCCGCAAGTGCTGGGGGATCGCAAGCTGTTGCGCCAGGTCATTCATAATTTGCTGCAGAACGCCCAGGATGCGCTGGCCGATTCACACGATCCACACATTGTGTTGACGACTACGCAGAGCGAAAGCGGCGTCCAATTCAGTATTGCGGATAATGGACCGGGTTTCCCGCCCGCTCTCATGGAGCGCCTGTTTGAGCCCTACGCCACCACCAAACCCAAGGGAACCGGCCTGGGCTTGGCCATCGTCAAGAAAATCATCGAGGAACATCACGGCATGATCCGTATTGAGAACATCAAACCGCACGGCGCCAGCGTCTGTATTCGCTTGCCCGTCGCGCCTATCCTGGAGACCAGCGTATGAGCGGTCAAATTTTGGTAGTGGACGACGAGCCGGGGATTCGTGAACTGCTTTCGGAAATCCTTACCGACGAAGGCTACGACATCAGTCTGGCGGAAAATGCCGGCGCCGCGCGCGCATTGCGTCACAAAGCGCGGCCCGATCTGGTGCTGCTGGATATCTGGATGCCCGATACCGACGGCATTACCCTGCTCAAGGAGTGGGCAGGCAACGGTCAGCTCACCATGCCGGTGGTGATGATGTCCGGCCACGGCACCATTGATACCGCTGTCGAAGCCACGCGCCTGGGCGCGGCGGACTTTCTGGAAAAGCCCATTGCGCTGCATAAATTACTGTCCACCATCAAGCGTGTGCTCAAGCCCGGCGAAGCGCGCGCCCAGCCCAGCATGAGCCTGGCGGGGCTGGGGCGGGGTGCGCTGATCCAGCATCTGAAAGAACAGCTTAGCCGTATCGCCAACCTGAAGACTCCGGTGTTGCTGCTGGCCGAGCCGGGCAGCGGAGCGCGTATCTGCGCGCGTTTTTTGCAACCTGCCAACAGCAACTGGGTTGAGCTGGACGACACCAGCCGCCTGGTGGATGCGCCGCTGGATTTGCTGCAACAGGCGCGCGATGGGGTGCTGTACATTCCGGAAGTCGCCAACCTTGGCAAGCTCGCGCAAAAAGGTCTGGCGCTGGCGCTGGAACGCGCGGAAAAGCATAACGTACGGGTGATATGCGTAAGCAGCGACGACCTGTCGCGCTGTGCTGCCGAGGGTGAATTCGATAGCCGCCTGTATTACGCGCTGGGTGCACTCACCATCCGCGTGCCCAGTCTGCACGAGCACCGTGAAGACATTCCCGACATTGCTGCCTACATGCTGGCACAGCTGGTGGAAGCCAACCAGCTGCCGCCGCGCCGGTTTGGCACCGCCGCATTGAATGCACTGCGCAACGCCGACTGGCCGGGTAATCTGCCGCAACTGGATAATATTGTTCATACCCTGCTGATGACCGCTGACGCTGACGAAATCAGCGCCGAAGCCGTACAGCATGCGCTGCGCCCGTTGGCGCCGCGCACTTCGCCACCGGCAGCGGTGGAGGTCGCGATAGAGCTGCCACTGCGCGAGGCGCGCGATGCTTTTGAGCGCAGTTATTTCGAGCGTCTGATTGCGCAGGAAGAAGGCAACATGAGCCGCGTTGCGGAGCATGCCGGGGTGGAGCGTACCCATCTGTACCGGAAGTTAAAACAACTCGGCATCAAGCCCGGCAAAAAGGTCGGTCTTTGAAAATCATCATTCTCGGTGCCGGACAGGTCGGTGCCACGCTGGCGGAAAATCTGGTCTCGGAAGCCAACGACCTGACCATCGTTGATCTCGACGCGGACAAGCTGGCCCTGCTGCAGGACCGCCTCGACCTGCGCACCGTGGTGGGCTCCGCTTCACACCCCTCGGTGCTGCGCGCAGCGGGAGCAGAAGACGCCGACATGCTGGTGGCGGTGACGCAGAGCGATGAAACCAACATGCTGGCCTGCAAACTGGCTGAATCGCTATTTAACATTCCCACCAAGATTGCGCGCATCCGTGCAGCCGATTATCTCAAGCACCCGCAAATCTTCTCGGCAGAGAACCTGTGTGTGGATTACACCATCAGCCCGGAACAGGAAATCACCAATTATCTGCGCCGCCTGATCGACTATCCGGATGCATTGCAGGTACTGGATTTCGCCGCCGGAAAAGTGCGCCTGGTTGCAGTGCGCGCCTATCACGGCGGCCCGCTGGTCGGGCACGAATTGCGCGACATACGCAAACACTTGCCGAAGCTGGATGCACGCGTGGCGGCGATTTTCCGGGGCAACCGCGCCATCATTCCGGAAGGCCACACGGTGATTGAGTCCGGCGACGAAGTGTTTTTTATCGCGGCCACCGAAAACATCCGCAGCGTGATGAAGGAAATGCGTCGCCTCGACAAAAAAGTAAGCCGGGTAATGATTGCCGGCGGCGGTAATATCGGCCGCCGTCTCGCCGCTGCGCTGGAAAACGACTATCAGGTCAAGCTCATCGACCATAACAAAAATAACGGTGCGCGGCTCGCCGCCGAACTGCACAACACCCTGATCCTGGTGGGCGACGCCACCGACGAGACGCTGCTCGAGGATGAAAATGTCGACGACATGGACGTGTTCTGCGCGCTCACCAACGACGACGAAGACAACATCATGGCGTCGCTGCAAGCCAAGCGCATGGGCGCGCACAAGGTGATCGCGCTGATCAACCGCGCCAGCTATGTCGATCTGGTGCAGGGCGGCGAAATCGACATCGCCGTGTCGCCCGCGCAAGCCACCATCGGGCCGCTGTTGTCGCATGTGCGGCGCGGCGACATGGCGGTGGTACACAGCCTGCGCCGGGGTGCCGCCGAAGCGCTCGAAGCGGTGGTGCACGGCGACAGCAAGACCTCCAAGCTGGTGAATCGCCGCATCGAGGAAGTGAAATGGCCTGAAGGCGTTACCGTCGGCGCGATTATCCGGGGCGAAGAAGTCATCATCGCGCACCACGACACGAAAATCGCGGCCGAGGACCACATCATCCTGTTTGTTCCCAACAAGCGCATGATTCCCAAGGTGGAAAAGCTGTTCCAGGTCGGCTTCGGGTTCATATAAGTGTTGCGCGTTTTCCCCATCCTCAATGTCATCGGCCTGGTGGTGCTGCTGTTTGCCTTCACCATGCTGGTGCCGTGGGGCGTAGCGTTTTATTACCATGACGCTGCGCGCGGTGCGTATGACGACGCCATTCTGATTACTTTCGCCGCCGGATTGCTGCTCTGGCTCTCCACCCGTCACCTGCGCCGCGAATTGAAAATCCGCGACGGCTACCTGCTGGTGGTGCTGGTGTGGGCGGTGCTGCCCGCGTTTGCCACCTTGCCGCTGCTGATTTACCTGCCGCACCTGTCGTTCACCGACGCCTATTTCGAAACCATGTCCGGCCTGTCCACCACCGGTGCAACGGTGTTGAGCGGGCTGGATCAGTTGCCCAAATCAATCAACCTGTGGCGCACGCTGCTCAACTGGCTCGGCGGCATGGGGATCATCGTGCTGGCAGTGGCGGTGCTGCCGCTGTTGGGTGTCGGCGGACGCCAGCTGTTCAAGGCTGAAACGCCGGGGCCGATGAAAGACAGCAAGCTCACGCCGCGCATCGCCCAGACCGCCAAGGCGCTGTGGCTGGCATACAGCGGCATTACCGTGGCCTGCATCGTGTCGCTCAAACTGGCTGGCATGAGCTGGTTCGACGCCGTCTGCCATGCCTTCGCCACCATGGGGCTGGGCGGCTTTTCCACCCACGACGCCAGCGTCGGTTATTTCAATTCGCCCGCCATCGAAGCCGTGCTGATCGTCTTCATGCTGCTGGCGGCGATGAATTTCGCCACCCATTTCCTCGCCTTGAGCGGGCGTTCGCTGCGCGTCTACCTCACCGACCCGGAAGTGCTGCCGATGCTCGGCCTTGTTTTCGTCGCCTGCGTCAGCCTGGCAGGTTATCTCTGGTACGTTGGCACCTATGCCAACTACTTGACTGCGCTGCGCTACGTCAGCTTCAACCTGGTCTCGCTCGCCACCGACTGCGGCTTCGCCAATACCGATTTCAACCTGTGGCCGATATTCGTCCCGCTCACCATGCTGCTGCTCAGCTGCGTCACCGCCAGCGCCGGCTCCACCGGCGGCGGCATCAAGATGATCCGCACGCTGCTGATGCTCAAGCAGGGCAAGCGCGAACTGGAAAAACAAATCCACCCCAACGCTCTGCTGCCGGTCAAACTCCGCCAGAGCGTGATCAGCAATCAGATCGTGTTCGGGGTGCAGGCGCTGGTCATGCTATACATCATCAGCATCATCGCGCTCACCCTGGTGCTGGTTGCCAGCGGGCTGGATTTCGTCTCGGCGTTTTCCGCCATCATCGCCTGCATCAACAACGCCGGTCCGGGCCTGAATAAAGTCGGGCCCGCCACCACCTACGCCATCCTCACCGACTTCCAGACCTGGGTGTGCAGCTTTACCATGCTGCTAGGCCGACTCGAACTATTCACCCTGCTGGTGTTATTCACACCGGCTTATTGGCGCAAATAACCATGATCACACCCATCATACTGAACTTCGAAAAAATGCTTGCCGCTGGCAAGGACAATGCCCTGCTGCGCTTCTCTCTCGGTAATGAATATCTCAAGATCGGCGATCCTGCCAATGCTGCAACGCACCTGAAGCAGGCGGTAGTACAGGATCCAAAATATTCCGCAGCCTGGAAATTATTGGGCCGTGCGCTGGTCGAATCCGGACATCCTGCCGAAGCCCTGGCTGCATACCATGACGGCATCGCCGTAGCTGAAGCAAAAGGTGACAAGCAGGCCGCAAAGGAAATGGCTGTATTTGCGCATCGCATCGAAAAACAGCTTGGCGCAACCGATGGCGAATAACAGCAGGGATTTATCCGGCATGAATTTGGTCTTTGCGAGAGCCAAATAGCTTACGCGATACCAGAAATGGAGGCGAAAATGATAGACGTTTATTACTGGACCACGCCAAATGGTCACAAAATCACGATCTACGCGGAAGAAGCGGAAATACCCTACCGTATCGTGCCGGTGAACATTGGAGCAGGTGATCAGTTTCGGCCGGATTTTCTCAGCATCGCTCCGAATAACCGTATCCCGGCGATTATCGACTATGCGCCTGCTGATGGCGGCGCCGCCATCAGTGTGTTCGAGTCTGGAGCCATTCTGCAATATCTGGCCGAGAAAACCGGCAAATTCCTGCCTGCCGATCTTCGCGGCCGCACCGAAGTCATGCAATGGCTGTACTGGCAAATGGCCGGACTCGGACCGATGGCGGGGCAGAATCACCATTTCGTGCAATACGCACCGGAAAAAATCCCATATGCAATCGAGCGCTACGTTAAAGAAACCAATCGTCTCTACGGCGTACTGGACAAGCGCCTGGCCGACCGAGAATTCGTCGCTGACGCCTATTCGATCGCAGATATGGCGATTTATCCCTGGGTCGTGCCATACGAGCGCCAGGGCCAAAAGCTGGAAGATTTCCCGCACCTCAAACGCTGGTTCGAGACCATCCAGGCGCGCCCCGCTGTGCAACGCGCCTATCAGGTGGCGCAAGAGATCAACGAGCGGCCAGTGGTATCCGACGCATCGCGCTCGATATTGTTTGGACAGACAGCCGGCGTCGTGAAATGAGTGATTCCGCCTGAATGATTTTGACGATAGCCATGCAATCTATACAAATTGAGGAATGAACGCTGTGACTGAAATCATTATTCATCATTATCCCGCTTCCCCCGTTTCCGAGAAAATTCGCACCGGAATGGGGCTCAAGCAGCTCTCCTGGCGCTCTGTCGAACAAAACCGCCTGCCGGACCGGCCCGAACTGTTCGCCATGACCGGCGGCTACCGGCGCATTCCCGTCATGCAAATTGGCGCCGACATCTATTGCGATACGCAATGCATTCTGCGTGAGATGGAACGCCGGGTCCCGACCCCGACTTTTTTTCCAAACAATGGCGCAGGTCTGCCTTTCGCGCTCTCGCGCTGGTCCGATGGCGCGATGTTCGAGCTGGCGTTCCGTGTGGCTTTCGCACCGGTTGCTGACAAGCTGCCTGCGGCACTGATTGCGGATCGAACGCGGCTCTATCTGGGCGAACAGGGCGATCTCAAAAACGAAGCCGCTGATCTGCCGCACACGCTGGCCCAACTGCGTCCTCAACTCGGCTGGCTGGAAGCCTGCCTGACCAGCGGACAGCATTTCATGCTGGGTGGTGAGCCGGGCATGTCCGACCTGCTCGCCTGGTACTTCGTCTGGTTCGTGCGCGAACGCTATGCAGCTGCACCGGAGTTTATGGCCGAATTCCCGCTGCTCAACGCCTGGGTGCAGCGCATGCAGGCGATCGGCCATGGCAAATCAACACCCATGACACCGGTTGAGGCGCTGGCTATTGCGAAGGCGGCAGAACCCGCAACACAGGAAAAATCCGACCCACATGATCCGCAAGGCCTGAGTCCTGGCATGAAAGTCACCGTTGTACCCATCACGCATGGCGGCGACCAACCCGTTGAGGGTAAGGTCCTTGCCGTCGATCGTGACACGATTGCGATATCTCGTGAACATCCGGATTGCGGACGCGTTGCCGTGCACTTTCCCCGCGTAGGTTACCGCGTGACACTTCGCTGAGACTGACGCGCAATGCCAGGTTACCAAGTGCAACCATATTGATGAAGACCGGTCCAATTTTTGGAGATCCTCTAAACTGAACTAGAATAGATCTGTAGCCGATATCAGGATTGTCTATTGGCTACTGGTTTTGTCGATAGAATGCCACGTCGGATTCTATTTTATGGGTTTGCTTTTCTTTCTTACTGGAGGTCAAGTTGGACACGTTAAACAGCAAAAAAGTCACACGCCGTTCTTTCCTGAAAGGTGCTGCTCTGTTGGCAAGTATCGCTGTCGTACCTGCAGCCATTACCAGCAAAGACGCATCGGCAGCAGCCAAAGCAACACAGGCAGCCATGCAATATCAGGATCATCCCAAAGGAAAACTGGAATGCAGTAATTGCATTCAGTACATTCCCGGTAAAACTGCCAAGGCAAAAGGTACTTGCAAGGTAGTGGAAGGCGCAATCAGCCCACAAGGCTATTGTCTTGCCTACGCACCAAAAGCCTGAGTTTTCTGCTTGGCTTCAACGGGTCAGTACACCAACGCCAATTTGTTAAGCAGCGAAGGGCCGGCCAAATCTGTCTTTGCTATTGGCCGTTCTGCTCGGCGGTTAAACGGTGTACTGATCCAGGTTCTTTAGTCCAACGGGCTAGAGTGCCGGTATCAGACGGTACAAATTATTATTGCGGATGGGGTATGTGGTGGAGACGAGGAGGATCGAACTCCCGACCTTCGCATTGCGAACGCGACGCTCTCCCAGCTGAGCTACGTCCCCACTTCGAACATGAATTCTACACGAAGATTTTTCGTTAATCGCTAGATAGTGTCGTCACGAGATAGCGAGCCAAAGCGCAAGGCAGCGTATGCGGACTGCAGCCAGGAATGATGCGGCGTTTTTGGCGTAGCGCGTAGCGATCCCTCGCCAGCGTTTGAGATGCAGAAATGCGTTCTCAACGAGGTGGCGGTGTCGGTAAAGATGCTTGTCATAGCTTCGTTGCTCCTTTCTGTTTTTGCGAGGCGGGATCACGATGCTCATGCCTTGAGCGGTGGCTTGCTCAACGATGGCATCGCTGTCGTAGCCCTTGTCAGCCAACAGATGCCCGGCACTGAGTCCTTCAATCAATTGCGCAGCCTGCGTGCAATCTGCTGTGGTACCTTGCGTAACAATGACTCGGATCGGCATACCAAACGCATCCACGGCCAGATGTAGCTTGGTGTTGAGCCCCCTTTTGTAAGGCTCATGGCTTGATTGCCGCCACGGGCACCTGCGGCGTGCGGATGAACCTTGATATGGCTGGCATCAATCATCAGCCATTCGTAATCAGGATCATCGATCAATTGCTCCAGCAATGCCTCCCAGGCTCCGTTGTCACGCCATCGGCAGAACCTTCGGTGCGTGTTCTTCCAGTCCCCGTACGAGGGCGGTAAATCCCGCCATGGCGCACCCGTTCTCAAAATCCAACATACCGCATTGATAAATCGTCGGTTGTCGTGTGCGATGCCGCCCCACACGCCTTTACGCCCCAGCAATCGCGGCTCAAGTAGAGCCCACGCCGCATCGGAGATGTCATGTCTTTGATAGGCCTCAGCCATTCGCGTCCACCGCAGTTTATGTAAAAAACCACTTTAACATATCTCGTGACGACACTATCTAGTCTGCAGGTGGTGCTGAACCAGTGCGGCGATTCTGGTAGTTCAAAGAATTTTTTCTATACTTGACTGCAATTCCGGGTGCGCACAAAAAAATAAACCCACATCTGTCGAAAATGCTGTAGTCTTACCGGAGTTCTATGGAATTCAAGCACCAAATTGCGGTACTTTAAGTTGGCCCTGTTTTTTCTTGATTCGATAGACCTCGGGCGACCGCCCAAACGACTTATGAGTTAGGAAAAGAAAATGGCATTAGGTACTGTTAAATGGTTTAACGACGCTAAAGGTTTTGGATTCATTACCCCCGATGATGGCGGTGATGATTTATTCGCCCACTTCTCGGCGATTAATGCAGACGGCTTCAAAACGCTGCAAGAAAATCAGCGTGTCAGCTTCGAAGTAACAACCGGACCTAAAGGCAAACAAGCCTCTAATATCCAAGCGGGCTAAGTTTCACCCGCCAACAAAAAACCCCCGCCGGTCGGGGGTTTTTTGTTGCCTAACGCTTGAATGCCTAATCTCTAAAAGACTATGTAACATTCAAACAGTTGCTAACGCTGGTTGCGATTGCCCGCGCGCCATAACCGATACCGGGCGGCGTTCATCCAGGCCGACCGCAGTCAAAAACGTTTGCATTGCCTTGCGTGCGCGATGTACGCGTACCCAGACATTGGCTTCGCTGATCGCAAAGCGCCGCGATACGGTTTGCGCAGATTCACCCTCGATTTCTCTGGCATAAAATACTGTCGAGATACTTTTTGGCATGGTTTGCAGCGCCTGGTCCACACCCTGGAGCAACTGCTGCATCTCCATGGCCTTTTGTGGATTGGGCAGCAAGCTGTCGGCTATCTGATGCAGGCTGAATGAGCCGGGATCGTGTTCCAGCAGGTTGTCGCCGGCTTCATCTTCCAGGCACAGGTGGCGCCCGCGCTCCCGAAATGCATCCAGCATTTTGTGTTTGAGTATGCCGGTTAGCCATACCCGATAGGTCGAACGGCCCGCATAATCATTAGCGCTTTGTAGTGCGGCGAGCAAGGTTTCCTGCACCAGATCATCGGCCAGATGTGAGTCCCTTACGTGTTTGAGGGCGAAGTTATAAAGATAGGCGCGATGTTCGGCGGCGGGGTGCGCAATGGTGTCTTGGCTGTGTTGCATGATACATCTCCGCTGGCTTTGAGTGACAACCCCAGTTTGCTGGCTGATAATCTCGTCTGCGTTGCGCGAACATATCGTTTTGATAACAAATTTTGCGTATTCGATGTCAGGTTGGGCGCTCTTCTCAGACTAAAGGGTATGGATATGCTCAATGATTGCCGCACCCTGGTGGTGGAGGACACTGCTGAAATTGCCGATCTGATTCGCCTGCATCTGGAGGATTTGGGCCTGCAGGTGACGTGTGCAGCGGATGGAATTTCGGGCTTGGAACTCGCACGAAACGGCATGTTCGATCTGATCGTGCTGGATTTGATGTTGCCAGGGTTGAACGGTCTGGAAGTATGTCGCGCGTTGCGTTCCGATCCCCGTTATTACACGCCGATTTTGATGCTGACCGCCAAGGCCAGTGAAATCGATCGCGTGGTGGGGCTGGAACTGGGCGCGGATGATTATCTGGGCAAGCCGTTCAGCATTCCTGAATTGCAGGCACGCGCCAAGGCGCTGCTGCGCCGCTCCGAAAAAATGCGGGGAGTCGCAGCGCCGGATGATCAATCCATGGTGCGCGCAGGCAGTCTGGAGATCGATACGATGCGCCACGAAGTCCGATTGTCCGGCAGACCCATCCCATTGACCGCCAAGGAGTTCGATCTGCTGTTGTTCATGGCGCACAACCCTGGCCGGGTCTATTCGCGCGCGCAACTGCTGGATGCAGTTTGGGGCACTACGCTGGAATCTTACGAGCACAATGTGAATACCCATATCAACCGGTTACGTGCCAAGGTCGAAGCCGATCCGGCCAATCCGCAATACGTGCTGACCGTGCGCGGAGTCGGTTACCGCTTTGCTGACAGCTGATGCGGCTGCTGGCAGACAGCCTGCGTGCCCGCATCACCGCGCTGGTAATTGGATTTTGCATACTCATCGCGGCGATTTTTACTTTAGCCGTGCATTTTGCCCACAGCGCTTACAACGACGAGTTACGTCAGCAACAGGGCCTGCTGTTCACTCATAACGTGGCATTGATGTACCCGGAACTGGGAAAATTAAAACACATTCAACGTGAACAGATTGAAACCCAGTTTGAGCAGATGTTGTTGCTGGAGCCATCCAGCGCGTTGTATCTGATCGACGACCAGGGCCGGGTGCGCGTCGGCTATTCCAAACAACGTTCGATAGGCGGCAGCAGCCATGTTGAT
Source organism: Sulfuriferula multivorans (assembly GCF_003851125.1). Lineage (GTDB taxonomy): Bacteria > Pseudomonadota > Gammaproteobacteria > Burkholderiales > Sulfuriferulaceae > Sulfuriferula > Sulfuriferula multivorans. The sequence continues at coordinate 27,177 of NZ_BGOW01000014.1, forward strand.
CTGGCACCCATCCGGCAGTTGCTGGGTCAGCCCGGCGGAAAAATCATATACGGCAGCGACCCGGATTTCCCGGACATGAAATGCCTGTTTGCCGCCGCGCCGATCTATGATGGCAAGGTGCAATCCGGTTACCTCTACATGCTGATGCGGCCGCCGGAGACCAATCCGGGCCAGCTACTGGCTTCCAGCTATGCCAACCGCACCGCACTGCTGGTCGCTTTCGGTGCGAGCATACTCAGCGCCCTGTTTGTATTGATTGTGATGGGGCAGATCACGCGTCCACTGCGCCGTCTGGCCAGCGCAGCCGACCAGGTGCGTGCGGCCGGTATCGAGGATATTCCCGACCCCGCCAGTTTTCCGCATCAGGATCGGCGCGATGAAATCGGCCATCTGTCGCGCGCCTTCCGCGACATGGTGCAGCGCCTGCATGAACAGGTGCAGCGGGTACGGCGCATGGATGCCACCCGGCGCGACTGGGTGGCCAGCATTTCGCATGACCTGCGCACGCCGCTTACCTCGCTGACCGGACATCTGGAAACCGTTATCCTGCGCGGCGAACGTCTGGGTGAAGCAGAGCGCGAACGCTTTCTTCAGGTTGCATTGAAAAATGCCCAGCACCTGGATCGTTTGTCCGCGTCGCTATTTGATTTTGCTCGTCTCGACAGTGACGCCGTGCGCCTTGAAAAAGCGCCCACCCATCTGGGCGAGTTGATTGACGACATTGCCCAGCGCTTTGCCCCCGCCGCTGAAGCGCGCGGCGTGCACATTGATAGCAACTATCCGGATGCGCTGCCGCTAGCGCAAGTGGATGCTGCGCTAATTGAGCGCGCCATTGCCAATCTGATGGAAAACGCGCTGCGCTATACGCCTGCGGGGGGCACCATCCGCCTTGCTGCCAAGCATCATGGTGGCGGTATTGCTGTAATAGTGAGCGACACCGGAGCAGGGATTCCCCCCGCCGACATTGCCAGGGTGTTCGAGCGTTTTTTCCAGGGCAGCCAGCAACGCGAAGGTCGGGGTCACGCGGGTCTGGGGCTGGCCATCGTCAAGCGTGTGGCAGAGTTGCACCGGGGACATGTCCAGGCGAGTAACCAGCCGCAGGGTGGCGCATGTTTTACGCTGTGGCTACCCATGAACGCACCTGCGGAGTGCTAGATTTATTTCGATTCGCGCACTTCGTCAATGATCGACACCATGTCATTTTCCCAGTGCTCGAATATGGGTTTTAGGCTCGGATCAGGAAAAAACGCTTCCAGCATCCGTGGATGGCTCGCTACCACTATGGCCTGATCGCCTTCCGCGAAAATAGTGATGCTCAGTGGCAGGAAAGGGATTAGATCAGGGTATTTAGCCGTTACCTGTTTGATTTCGTCGTATTTGCCGAAATACACCACGCGGTACATGTCACTTTTGAAATGACGCCTCGCCAGATTTTCATTCACTTCCTGCAAGCGCGTGATCTTGTAACCATGCGATGAAATGGCGCTTTGCAGTAAGGTCATCGCTTCCGGGAACTGGTTATCCGTGCGCGCCATGAGCAGACCCTCCGCCATGGCCGGCGCGCTTAAGAATAGCGTCAGACTGACTATGCTTATCCACTGCATCAGTTTGTTCATAGTGTCGCCTCTTCCATGATGGTGGTGTAGTTTTTCTTCATCTGTTCACACAGGAGATTCAGTTCGGAATTGTTGAACAGTTTGCTGAGTACTTCAGGATTTACCGACATCACCTGTACCTTGCCGTTGTGCTCAACAATGGTGATGCGGCAGGGCAGGAACATGCCCACGCGCGGGTCAATGCCCAGCGCCTGATTGAGCAGGCTGATGTTGCAAAAATACACGATGACCTGCTTGGGGTTTTCCTTGTCCGGTGTGGTCAGCCCATATTCCAGCGTTTGCACCCGCCCATAGAAAAAATTGTTGTTGCTCACCGCCTGCTTTACATTTTCCACCGTGGTTTTCAGGTCATAAGGCGAGTCGCGCACAATGACCGGATTCTCCACTTGCAATAGCTTCGCGCTTTCTGCCAACGGCTGTTTTTCGAAGCTGCGTACATAGCTGACGATATCGTTGATGTCGTCCTCCTTCAGTCCGCGTTTGATGAACGAGACCATCGGTGTACCTTCCCGGCCTTTCATCAGCGTGGCTTTGATCATGGCATCAGTGGCCGAGGCAAGAAAACCGGGATTGTGCAGGGCGGGCGCCATGATTGGTAAATCGCGCGGGCGGGAAAACGTGACGCCGGTACCTTCGCTACCTTCTCCGTTGGCGCCGTGACAAGCCGCACAGTATTGCGCGAACAGTTGTTTGCCATGTACCACATTGCCCTGAATCGGCCGGGTGGAATAAGTGACGGCTGGCCCCTTGTTCCAGGCGCGCACGTAGCCGACGATGGCATTGATCTCATCCGGTTTCAAATTGCTGAATGACGGCATCACTCTGCCGGGCCGTCCCAGACGGATAGTCTGTCGCAGGTAGTCGTCGCTGATGCTGGCCTGAAATGACGGCAACGCGAGCGGAACACCGATCCCGCCAGTGCCGTTTTCACCGTGACAGACGGCGCAGTTGCGCGCAAAAAGCGCCGCGCCGTCAGGTGCTGCAATGGCTTGGGATATCCCCAACCCGGCAAGTAAAACCAGTATCAGTAATTGGCGCAGCATCGCTTCTTCCCCTTGGTAGGTACGTGGTTCCATATTACAACTGATGTGCCGAACATTGTTTGATCTAGATCAATTGTTGTAGCCAGTATCCGGTCGGGCCAGGGGGTATGCTCTCCGAAAGATTGTAACGGCCTTTCCCCCGGATCATGAAGGGAGTTGAAAATTATGCGGGAAGGGATGGTCAGCGCACCTCATGCCCTCATCCCATCGGTCTGCTGTACCAGGCAAAGAAGTGCGGTACCGGCGGGTCTTGATCGTCATCGTAAGCCACGAAGCCTTCCTCCTGCAGTCCGGCATGGACGAACCCGTCTATTTCCGACCGGTCGAGGGGCAGCGGAAATGCGTCCTCCTTTTCTCCGGTATTGCGACTGCGGCACGAGACCAGGGCGACGCCGCCGGGGGCGACCATGGCGGCGATCGCGTTCAGGGCGCGCACACGGTATGCGCCAGGCAAGACCTGAATCGTGTTGCACTCGAACACCAGATCGAATCCGTGCGTCCAATCCCTGGGGTGATCGAACAGGTCCGCCACGACATACTCGACGCGACTGTCCGGATAACGCTGGCGACACAGATCAATCGCAGCAGGAGAAATATCGAAGGCGGTAACCTGGTAGCCATGTGCAGACAGGGCTTCAGCATCGTCGCCCACGCCGCAGCCGATGGTGATCGCGCGTAGCCTGCTACCGGTTATCGGGTGATCTTCAAGCCATGAAATCAGATAGGGGTTGGGGACCAGATCAGCCCAGAAAACCGCCGTAAAATCACCGCCGACATCGCGGTACACCTGATCGCACCATCCGCTGGGATCACCACGATCCTGGTGCGCTTTGACCATGTTCAGAAACTCGCGCCGGGCGGCCTCATCCATGACAGGTTGTTTCAAGATTATTTGTAATTACAGTATCGGCCAACCGAAAACCGGGCGATCTCAGTGGTTAGCCGTCGAGGAAGAAGTGGATGATGGGTCCACTTTTCTTTCCACAGTCTTGGCCGCGTGGGCTGTTGCGGTAGCGCCGCGCTTGATGCCTTTCGATGTCGCCTCCATACCGCGTTCAACCCCGTGGGCTGCCGCGTGCGCGCCCCGCTTGACTCCGCGTTCGCCCGCAGCCACACCGATTTTGACACCCTTGACGGTGGCCTTTGCGCCACGTTCAATGGCCTTCTCCACCTTTACGACAACAGGCGATGACTCTTCCGCGCCGGCAGCAACGCCGTAGCAGAATAAGACGGCCAGCAATGCAAGCCTGATTCCAAATGGTCTGTTCATGATCGTGAAATCCGTAAAAAAATAAGGGTTGAGGTGACTGTGAAGCACATCAGCCACCCTGATCAGACACAAAGGAAAAGAATTGGTGCCATGACCCCACGATGGCTTCGCAATGGTCTGTCCTGCTAGCCCGCGTCGCCCAGTTTGGCATTCAAACCTGGCTTTTTAAGCCATTTCAGAATATCTTCCGTAATTTCCTCACTGAGCGACTCCAGTGTCCCGCAAGCCCGAAATGAACCGTGAATCGTCTGGCGCCTGACTTCGAAATTCCCCAGCAGTTTGTTACCTTGCATTAGCTTCCCTTCCAGCACCAGCCACTTAGGCCCTGTCCAGCCCCCACCACCGAGTGTGTGGAGATGAGTGGCAACCAGCACCAGCTTTTTACCGGTTATCGTATCAAGGTTCTGCTCCGCGACTTTAACGCGCCCATCGGACTCCTTGGCCAAATTGAGCGGCATGGTGGTATTCCAGTTGCATTCCTTGCGAACGGTTTCATTCGCAACCTCATCGCTTTGATAAGGAATGAGTGAAGACACTTGCACAACGTCCTCGGCTTGAGCAGATGCTGCAGCGAGACAGCCCAAGGCCACCACAAACAATCCATGTATAGCTTTCATATAAACCCCTTTTGTTAAATTGAATTCAATCAGTGTGCGCAATTTTTTTGGACGCAGAAAGCGAAGCGCCTTTTTCATGCCGTTTGAGATGAGTGGTGTTTGGCGTGCATGCAGCGCGGTGGATGTGTCTCCTCTCTTAGAGATAAGGGCATACGTCGGTAAAGACTATTTGAGCTTGTGGTCTTCCCGTTTTGCCTCGGCCATTGCCTCCGGCTCCAATTCCTCGGCAGAGCGATTGAGATGCACGAATAGACCCCAGGCGGCGAGAAGCACGCCGACTGCCACCAAAAGACTTGCCGCATAAGGGAGTTGCGCGGGATTTTCGTGCAGGGCCTTGAATGTTGCGACAAGTCCCTCGATCGCCAGCGCGACAATGACAACCACGAAGAATCGAGACAGAAAACGTCGTACCCGAGTCGGTGCGCTGATGTCGGCATCGCGTATGACCTCTTCTTCAAAAATCGTCTCGGCAATCTGTAAAGCAACGACAGCAGCGGCCAATAGGCCAACGGCTTCAATAATTCCCTGGGCGGCAACTCGATTTAATCCATCAATGAAGGCCAGCCAGCCTACGCGAGTGGCAATTGCGATAAGCATGAGCGCAGCGCAGGCAAAAAGAATAGCCATCAGCCCATGAATGAATCGGAATATACGCAAAAGGGATCGCATTTTTGTTCTCTCCTGGCTGTTATGCATCATCCGGGATACAAGGTAATGGATAGATTCATGGTTCGTTCACCCCAACTATCTATTCGCAAATTTGCCATGAAGTCGCATGTTACGACGAACGTGCATTTGGAATCGGGTTGGCATCCCCCGTGTTGGTTTTCGGTCTGCCTGGGCGGAATATTGGCCACGGATCCAGCCGATTATTCCACCGTCACCGATTTCGCCAGATTCCTCGGCTTGTCCACATCGGTGCCTTTTTGCAGGGCGGCGTGGTAAGACAGCATTTGCAGTGGGATGGTATGCAGGATGGGCGACAGCGGCCCGGCGTGGTCGGCCAGTTGCAGCACGTGGATGCCTTCGCTGGGAGCGATGTGGGTGTCGGCATCGGCAAACACGTACAGCTCGCCGCCGCGCGCACGGACTTCCTGCAGGTTGGATTTGAGCTTTTCCAGCAGAGTGTCGTTGGGGGCGATCGCCACCACCGGCATGTCCTTGTCCACCAGCGCCAGCGGGCCGTGCTTGAGTTCGCCCGCCGGGTAGGCTTCGGCGTGGATGTAGGAGATTTCCTTGAGCTTCAGCGCGCCTTCCATGGCGATCGGATAGTGCATGCCGCGTCCCAGAAACAGCGCATGCTGCTTGTCGGCGAAGCGTTCCGCCCAGCGCTCCACCTCGGGTTCCAGCGCCAGTACATGCTGCACTTTGCCGGGCAGCTCGCGTAGCGACTGGATGTGCGCGGCCTCGGCAGCTGGCGTCAAGCGCCCGCGCTGTTTGGCGAGTAGCAACGTGAGCAGAAACAGTGCGGCGAGCTGGGTGGTAAAGGCTTTGGTGGAAGCCACGCCGATTTCGGGGCCGGCGCGGGTGAGAAAGCGCAATTTGGATTGACGCACCAGCGCCGATTCCGGCACGTTGCAGATCGACAGGGTGTATTGATGGCCGAGTGCTTTGGCGTGGTTGAGCGCCGCCAGGGTGTCGGCGGTCTCGCCCGATTGCGACAGGGTGATGACCAGCGCATCGGGATTGGGAACGCTGTCGCGGTAACGGTATTCGCTGGCGATTTCGGCGCGGCACGGGATACCGGCCAGCGCTTCGATCCAGTAGCTGGCGACCTTGCCGGCGTGGAAGCTGGTGCCGCAGGCGAGGATGGTGACGGCATTGATGCGGCTGAATACTTCGGCGGCTTCAAAGCCGAACAGCTCGGGCATCAGGCTTTCTCCGGCCACGGCGTCGTGCAGCGTGTCGGCCAGCGCGCGCGGCTGCTCGTGGATTTCCTTCTGCATGAAGTGGCGGTAATTGCCCAGTTCGGCCATCTCAGAAGACTGCTCGGAAATGTGTGCGGCACGTTCCACCAGGTTGCCGCCGGCATTGTATATGCGGATGCTGAGCAGGCCGATGTCGGCCACGTCGCCTTCCTCCAGATAAATCACTTTCTGGGTGACCGGCAGCAGCGCGGAGATGTCCGAGGCGATGAAGTTTTCTTCGATGCCCAGGCCGATCAGCAGCGGGCTGCCGCGTCGCGCGCACACCAGCTGGTGCGGTGCATCATGCGCCACCACGCCGATGGCATAGGCGCCGTGCAGTTCGGCAACGGCGCGGCGCACTGCGCTGAGCAGGTCCTTGTCGGTATGATAGTAATGGTGGATGAGATGGGCGATGACTTCGGTATCGGTTTCCGAGGTGAACGCATAGCCCAATTCGCGCAGGCGGCTGCGCAACGCCTCGTGATTTTCGATGATTCCGTTGTGCACCACCGCCAGGTCGTCGCGGCTGATATGGGGGTGGGCATTGAGCTCGGTGGGCGCGCCGTGAGTGGCCCAGCGCGTATGCGCGATGCCGAGGTGGCCGTGGGTTTTTTGCGCCAGCGCAGCCTCGGCCAGCGAGGCGACACGCCCGATGCTGCGTACCCGGTTCAGGCCGCCATCGACAGTCACCAGCCCGGCCGAATCATAGCCGCGATATTCCAGGCGGCGCAGGCCTTCGAGCAGGATGGGGACTACATTGCGTTGCGCCACGGCGCCGACGATTCCACACATAACGGTTTCCTCTTGCTTATGCTTTCGGTTTTTTGACCGGCCGTTGCCAGCCGGTAATGCTCAATTGCTTGCTGCGCGACAGGGTGAGTTCGCCTGCCGGCGCATCCCGGGTAATCGTCGAGCCCGCGCCGATGGTTGCGCCACGGGCTACGGTTACCGGTGCGATCAGTTGCGTATCCGAGCCGATAAAAACATCGTCCTCGATCACGGTGCGGTGCTTGTTGGCACCATCATAGTTGCAGGTAATGGTACCTGCACCGATGTTTACTTTTTTGCCTACCGTGCTGTCGCCGACATAAGACAGGTGGTTGATCTTGGAGCCGTCGTCCACCTGGCTGTTCTTGATCTCGACAAAGTTGCCGACATGTACATCACTGGCCAGCACCGTGCCGGGTCGAATGCGCGCGTACGGGCCGATGTGGTTATGGCTGCCCAGTGTGGCTTCGACGATATGCGAGAACGGCGCAATTTGCGTGCCCTGGCCCACGCGCACATCGCGCAAAACACAGTTGGCGCCTACATTCACGCCATTTTCCAGCTCGACCCGGCCTTCGAATACGCAGTTCACATCGATGCTCACATCGCGCCCGCACAGCAGCGTGCCGCGCACGTCCAGGCGCGCCGGATCAAGCAGCGTCACGCCTTGTTCCAGCAAGACGTGTGCCACATTGGCCTGATGCAGGCGCTCCAGTTGCGCCAGTTGTACTTTGCTGTTCACGCCGAGGATTTCCCATTCATGGCGCGGGCTGCAGGTACGTACCGGCACCCCGTCGGCCACCGCCATGCCGATGATGTCGGTGAGATAGTACTCGCCCTGCGCGTTGTGGTTGGTCAGCCGTGCCAGCCAGCCGGCGAGCAACTGCGTGGGCAGGGCCATCAGGCCGGTGTTGACTTCGTGAATGGCGCGCACGTCCGCATCGGCGTCCTTGTGCTCGACTATGCGTGCGACGGCACCGCTGCTGTCGCGCACGATGCGGCCATAACCGCTGGGGTCGGGCAGCTCGATGGTGAGCAGCGCCAGGCTGTCCTGTGCGGCGAGCGCAGACAGCTCGCGCATGGTTTCCAGCGTGGTGAGCGGCACGTCGCCGTACAGAATCAGCGTCACGCCGGAGCCGCCCAGATGCGGCAACGCCTGCATGACTGCATGGCCGGTGCCGTGCTGTTCGGCCTGCAGCGCCCAGGCGATGTTGGGGTCGGCGATGGCCTGCGGCACCGCATCGCCGCCGTAGCCATACACCACGCAGGTCTGTATCGGGTCGAGGCGGCGCGCGGTGTCCAGCACGTGGGCGAGCAGTGGTTTGCCGGCCAGTGGATGCAGCACCTTGGGCAGGGTGGATGCCATGCGCGTGCCGCGCCCGGCGGCCAGCACGACAATATTGAATGGAGCGGTCATGGTGTTCTCACGGGATCAGGATTCCGCGCAAGTATACCCAATTGCTGTGCCGGGCGAATTAACCCAGCTTGCGCTTGAGGATGTCGTTCAACTGCTGCGGATTGGCTTTGCCCTTCATGGCTTTCATCGCCTGGCCGACAAAAAAGCCGAACATCTTGTCCTTGCCGCTGCGGTATTCGGCGACCTGATTGGGATTGGCGGCGAGAATGGCATCAACAATGGCTTCGATCGCGCCGCTGTCGGACACCTGTTTCAAGCCGCGCGCCTCGATAACCACATCCACTTCGCCCTCACCCTGCCAGAGCGCTTCGAATACTTCCTTGGCCAGCTTGCCGGACAGCGTGCCATCGGTGATGCGTTGTATCAGTGCAGCGAGCTGGCGGCTGGATACCGGGCTGTCGGCGATGTCGAGTTCGTTGCGGTTGAGTGCGGCCGACAGGTCGCCCATCACCCAGTTGGCGCAGGTTTTGGCCTCGCCACCCACTGCCGCCACCAGCGCTTCGTAATAGGCGGCGAGCGCCTTGCTGGCAGTGAGCAGGCCGGCATCGTAAACGGGCAGGCCATACTGCGTCACAAAACGGCTGCGCATCGCTTCCGGCAATTCCGGCATGGCGGCGCGCGTGCGTTCTATCCATTCCTCGGAAATCACCAGCGGCAGCAGATCCGGGTCGGGGAAATAGCGGTAGTCGTGCGCGTCTTCCTTGCTGCGCATGGTGCGGGTTTCGTTGCGATCCGGGTCGTACAGGCGGGTTTCCTGGCGGACGACGCCACCATCCTCGATGATCTCGATCTGGCGTCGCGCCTCGTAGTCGATGGCGTGTTCCAGGAAGCGGAACGAGTTGAGGTTCTTGATTTCGCAGCGCTTGCCGAGTTCGGTCTCGCCCATGCGGCGTACCGAGACGTTGGCGTCGCAACGGAAGCTGCCTTCCTGCATGTTGCCGTCGCAGATTCCCAGCCATACCACCAGACTGTGCAGCGTTTTGGCGTAGGCCACGGCTTCGGCCGAACCGCGCATGTCTGGCTCGGAAACGATCTCCAGCAACGGCGTGCCGGCGCGGTTCAGGTCGATGCCGGTCATGCCGTGAAAGTCTTCGTGCAGCGACTTGCCGGCGTCTTCTTCGAGGTGGGCGCGGGTGATGCGGACGGTTTTTTCAGTCTCGCCGACCTGGATCGTGAGGCTGCCGCCTTCCACCACCGGCAGCTCCATCTGGCTGATCTGGTAGCCCTTGGGCAAGTCCGGGTAAAAGTAGTTTTTGCGCGCGAACACCGAGCGGCGGCTGATATGCCCGCCGATTGCCAGGCCGAGTTGGACCGCACGTTCTACCGCGCCCTTGTTCAGCACCGGCAGCACACCGGGCAGGGCGATATCCACCGCGCATGCCTGGGTATTGGGCGCCGCGCCAAATGCGGTGCTGGCCCCGGAGAAGATTTTTGAACTTGTGGAGAGTTGCGTGTGAACCTCAAGCCCGATAACGATTTCCCATTGCATAGTTTCAGCCCTTTTTGCCACAGAGGGCACAGAGGCCACAGAGGAATCGAAATCCCGACTCTGTGTTCTCTGTGATCTCTGTGGCTGAGATCTAAATTGTATTCGGCATACGCGTATGCCAGTCTGTCGCCAGCTGGTATTGATGGGCGACGCCGAGCATTTTCGCCTCGGCAAAGTAGTTGCCGATGATCTGCAGGCCCACCGGACGGCCATTGGCGCCGAAGCCGCACGGCACCGACATGCCCGGCAGCCCGGCGAGATTGACGGCGATGGTGTAAATGTCGGACAGATACATCGCCACCGGGTCGTCGGCTTTTTCGCCGAAGTTGAACGCGGTGTCGGGTGTGGTCGGACCCATGATGACGTCGCATTGCTGGAACGCGGCGTCGAAGTCCTGCGCAATCAAACGGCGGATTTTCTGCGCCTGCAGGTAATAGGCGTCGTAATAACCGTGGCTCAATACGTAAGTACCGATCATGATGCGGCGTTTGACTTCACTGCCGAAACCTTGCGCGCGGGTTTTCTGGTACATGTCGGTGAGGTCGGTGTAATCCGGCGCACGGTAGCCATAACGTACGCCGTCGAAGCGCGACAGGTTGGTGGATGCTTCAGCAGGAGCGAGCACGTAGTACACCGGGATCGACAGTCGTGTGTTGGGCAGCGAAATGTCCACCGTGGTGGCGCCGAGCTTGCGGTATTCGGCCAGCGCGGCTTCCACCGCAGCACCGACGTCGGCGCTCAATCCTTCGGCGAAATATTCGCGTGGCAGGCCGATTTTCAGCCCGGCCAGCGGTTGCTCCAGATCGCGTGTGTAGTCCTCGCTCGGGCGTTCCAGGCTGGTCGAATCGCGCTCGTCGAAGCCCGCCATCACGTTCATCAGCAGCGCGCAGTCTTCGGCGGACTTGGCCATCGGCCCGGCCTGGTCGAGGCTGGAGGCAAAAGCAATCATGCCGTAGCGCGACACCACGCCGTAGGTGGGTTTCAGGCCGGTAATGCCGGTCAGGGCGGCGGGTTGGCGGATCGACCCGCCGGTGTCGGTGCCGGTGGCGGCGGGTGCCAGACGCGCCGCCACGGCCGCTGCCGAGCCGCCGCTGGAACCGCCGGGAACAGCATTCGCGTCCCACGGGTTTTTCACCGCGCCGAAATACGAGGTTTCGTTGGAAGAGCCCATGGCGAACTCGTCCATGTTGGTTTTACCCAGGCTGACCATGCCCGCTGCCTTGAACTGGCTGACAACATGTGCGTCATAGGGCGCGATGAAATTATCCAGCATCTTCGAGCCGCAGGTGGTGCGCCAGCCGTCGGCGCAGAAGATGTCCTTGTGCGCGATGGGGATGCCGGTGAGCGGCGCGGCGCTGCCGGCGGCGATGCGGGCGTCGGCAGCGCGCGCTTCCGCCAGCGAGATTTCCGCGTTGAGCGTGACAAAGGCGTTGAGTGCCGGATTGTGCGCCTGGATGCGTTCCAGGTAGCTTTGCGTCAGCTCCTGGCTGGAGGTTTTTTTCCCGGCCAGCAGCGCGGCGAGTTGTTTCAGGCTTGCGTTGATCATGGGAGAGGACTATTCAATGACTCTGGGTACCAGGTACAACCCGGCTTCGACTTGCGGCGCAATGGCCTGGAACTTTTCGTGCTGATCGGTCTCTGTCACGGTGTCGTCGCGTAATCGCTGACACACATCCTGGGCATGCGACATGGGTGCGACACCGGCGGTGTCCACCGCCTGCATGGCTTCGATCAGGCCGAAAATGCCGTTGAGCTGTTGTTGATAGGCCGCCGCTTCCTCATCGGTAACGGCAATGCGGGCGAGCATGGCGACGCGTTTTACGTCTTGCAGGGTGAGTGACATACAGCTTAAATCTTCACAGGAAACAAGCCTGTTAGGGTAACATATACAGATTATGCAAGGCTAATCCTGGGTGTGCCGGACTCAACAGTCTTCGAGCCCGCGGCCTTGGCCTTAAACCTCCGGTTCTACTTTAGCGGAAACACACACATGTTCGGATTTTTACGCGGTTATTTTTCTACTGACCTGGCCATTGACCTCGGCACCGCCAATACGCTGATTTATGTGCGCGGCAAGGGTATCGTGCTGGACGAGCCGTCGGTCGTGGCGATACGTCAGGACGGGGGCAGCGCCAAGAAAACCATCCAGGCGGTAGGTCTGGAAGCCAAACAGATGCTCGGGCGTACCCCGGGCAATATCACCGCCATTCGCCCGATGAAAGACGGCGTGATCGCCGATTTCACCATCACCGAGCAGATGCTCAAGTATTTCATCAAGAAAATCCACGATACGCGCATGTTCCATCCCAGCCCGCGCATCATCATTTGCGTGCCGTGCGGCTCTACCCAGGTGGAGCGGCGTGCCATTCGCGAATCGGCGATCGGCGCCGGGGCGCGTCAGGTTTATCTGATCGAGGAGCCGATGGCGGCAGCAATTGGCGCCGGTTTGCCGGTGGCGGAAGCGACCGGTTCCCTGGTGGTGGACGTCGGCGGCGGCACTACTGAAGTCGGCGTGATTTCGCTCGGCGGCATCGTCTATGCCTCATCGGTGCGGGTGGGTGGCGACAAGTTCGACGAAGCCATCATCAATTACATCCGTCGCAATTACGGCATGCTGATCGGCGAAGCCACCGCAGAAAACATCAAAAAGGGCATCGGCTCGGCCTTTCCCGGCTCCGAAGTGCGCGAAATGGAAGTCAAGGGACGCAATCTGGCGGAAGGCATTCCGCGCAGCTTCACCATCTCCAGCAATGAAATCCTCGAGGCGCTTACCGATCCGCTCAACAATATCGTGAGTGCAGTGAAATCGGCACTGGAACAGACCCCGCCCGAGCTGGGCGCCGACATCGCCGAAAAGGGCATGGTGCTGACCGGTGGCGGCGCGTTGCTGCGCGACCTGGATCGCCTGTTGATGGAAGAAACCGGCCTGCCGGTGATCGTCGCCGAGGATCCGCTTACCTGCGTGGTGCGGGGCTCAGGCCGCGCGCTGGAGGAAATGGACCGGCTCGGTGCGGTATTCGCCCAGGATTCCTGATTTGTAATGTTGTACTGCTGTATTTCATCGCCGTTCCCAATCATCGGAATACCTCGCTAGCGCATGTCTAACCGGGACGATCAGCTGCAACTTTTTCCGCGCGGCCCCGGCGCGGGCGCGCGGCTGCTGATTTATGTGCTGATCAGTATCGCGGTAATCGTCGCGGATACGCGCTTCAAAGTACTGGGAGGCGTGCGCAGCGCCTTGTCGACACTGCTCTTCCCGGTTCAGGAGGCGGTACAGGCGCCGTTGGGCATCTATGACCGGGTCAGCGGATTTTTCGTCAATCACGCCGATTTGCAACGGGATAATGCCGTGCTGCGCCAGCGCAATCTGGATTATGCGGGTGCCGTACTGCGTTACCATGATCTGGAGCAGGAAAACAGTCGTCTGCGTACCCTGCTGGGAGCCCATCAGCGCACTGCGCTGCATACCCGTCTGGCGGAAATCATTTCGGTGCCGCGTGACCCATACAGCCGCAAGATCATTGTCGACCGCGGCAGCCAGGATGGCGTACACGCCGGCCAGCCGGTGATGGATGAAATCGGTCTGCTGGGTCAGGTTACCCGTGTCTATCCCTACACCAGTGAAATTACGCTGCTCACCGATGCCGGCCAGCCGGTGCCGGTGCAGATCCAGCGCAATGGTTTGCGCGCGGTTGCCTTCGGCCAGGGTGTGGAAAATGAGATTGATGTACGTTATCTGCCGCAAAGCGCAGATATACGCATTGGCGACGTGCTGGTGACTTCCGGAATTGACGGGATCTATCCGGCCGGTCTGCTGGTAGCCACGGTTGCGCGTATTGACCATAGCGCGAACCGTGCGTTTCTGCGGGTTGAATGCACCCCGAAAGCGGCGATAAACAGCTATCGGCAGGTGTTGATCGTGGATAGCGTACCCGCCGGCGCAAAGCTGCCGGCGCAGCATGCTCCTCAAGGCAAGCCGAAATGACCTTTGCCACGCCCAAGGGGCCGACCATGCCAGTCGCGGCCAGCACCCTGCTGATTGTGATCAGTCTGCTGGCAGGACTGGCGCTCAACCTGCTGCCCTGGATGGGTACGGCGTTGTGGTGGCGCCCGGATTTTTTATTGGTCATCACGCTCTACTGGGTAGTGCGGCAACCGCGCAGTGTGGGCATGGGCGTGGCGTGGGGTCTGGGGCTGCTCACCGATATGGCGAATGGCGGCGTGCTCGGTCAACATGCCATGGCCTATACCGTGGCGGCATTCGGCACATTGCTGCTGCAGCGCCGCATCCTCAATTTCAATCTGTGGCAGCAGGCATTGCAAATACTTCCTCTGCTATTGGTCGAGCAACTAACCAGCATTGTCGCCGCCACTTTTGCCGGGCATGCATTCAGCGGTGCTGAATATTTTCTGGCAGTCCCCAGTGGTATGTTGTTATGGCTGCCGGTTTCCCTGTTGCTGCAGTGGCCGCGTCAGGCACCGCGTGCTGCAGATGCCTCATGATCCGGCCTGCGCAGCTCAGGAATTACCAGCTTGAATTAGCCGGATTTCGCAAACGAGTGACCATCGCGGCGTGGATGGTGGTGTTGTTGTTCCTGCTGCTGCTGGCGCGATTTTTTTATGTGCAGGTGCTGGAATACCAGCGCTACCATACCCTGGCCGAAAACAATCGCATCACGATCGTACCTACGCCACCCAATCGGGGATTGATTCTCGACCGCCACGGTGTGGTGATGGCGCACAATTACTCTGCCTACACGCTGGAACTGACGCCAAGCAAAACCGGCAATCTGGAGGACACCATCAATAAGCTGGCACAGCTGGTTGAGATTACTCCCGCACAGCGCAAACGGTTTGCCAAGCTGATGACCGAGAGCCGCAATTTTGAAACGCTGCCGCTGCGCACCCGGCTCACCGATGAAGAGGTGGCGAAGCTGGCTGCCAACCGTTATCGATTCCCCGGCGTCGATGTCAAAGCGCGCCTGTTCCGGCAATACCCGCTGGGGACCACTGCCTCGCACGTGCTTGGTTACATCGGACGCATCAATGACGCCGACCTGAAGCGTCTCGATGATGAAGGCGTAATGGCCAACTATCGCGGTTCGGATCACATCGGCAAGGTCGGCCTCGAGCAGAGCTACGAAACCGAACTGCATGGCATCACGGGTTCCGAGCAGGTCGAAACCGATGCGGGTGGCCATGCGATTCGCACCTTGTCGCGTACCAGTCCGATATCCGGTAACAATCTGGTGCTGAATCTGGATAGCAAGCTGGAGACGATAGCGGAAAAAGCCTTTGGCAGTTATCGCGGCGCGCTGGTGGCCATCGACCCCAAAACCGGCGGCGTACTGGCCTTTGTCAGCACCCCCGGTTTCGATCCCAATCTGTTCGTCGATGGTATCGATACGGCGAACTGGAATGCGCTCAACGACTCACCCGACAAACCTCTGCTGAATCGCGCACTGCGCAGTGCCTATCCGGAAGGTTCCACCATCAAGCCGTTCATGGCACTGGCAGGTTTGAGTTACGGGGTGCGCAAGCCCGGCGATACCATCTTCGATCCCGGTTATTTCTCGCTGCCCAACAGTAGCCACCGCTATCGCGACTGGAAGGCAGGCGGTCACGGCACCGTGGACATGCACAAATCCATCGTGCAATCGTGCGACACCTATTATTACCGTCTGGCCAATGACCTGGGCATAGACCGCATGCACGCCTTTTTGTCCCAGTTTGGCTTCGGCAAGAAAACCGGCATCGACCTGGAGGGCGAGGTAGCGGGGGTCTTGCCGTCGCGCGAATGGAAGGCCAAGCACTCGAAACAGCCCTGGTACCCGGGCGAAACGGTCATCGCCGGTATCGGTCAGGGGTATAATCTGGTCACCCCGCTGCAACTGGCGGTTGCTACGGCTGCGCTGGCCAATGGAGGTACTGTTTATCGGCCGGAACTGGTCCAGGCAATTATCGATAGCCGTACCGGTCAGCGTCGTGTCATACCACCGCAAGTAATGAACCAGATCAAGATCAGTCCGGCGGATCTGCAGGTTGTGGTGTCCGCGATGGTGGATGTCACCCGCCCCGGTGGCACCGCAGTTGCTGCGAACGTTGGAGCGCCCTACCTGATTGCCGCCAAGACCGGCACCGCCCAGGTTGTCGGCATCAAGCAGGGCGAGAAATACGATGCCAAACATATATTGGCCATCCACCGCGATCATGCGGTCTATATCGCATTTGCGCCGGCGGATGCCCCGCGCATCGCGATAGCCGTATTGGTGGAAAACGGCATGCACGGCGGTACCACTGCGGCACCGATTGCGCGGGCGGTGATGGATTATTATCTGCTGGGCAAGCTGCCCAAAGGTGAAGTTATTAAGGCCCCGGCCGCCGCAGAAGGAGGTGTCCATGCGGATTAGGCGTTTGCTGCTCAGGGTGCTGTCGCACATTGATGCGCCTTTGTTGCTATTGCTGTTGACGCTGATGGTGATGAGCCTGTTCGTGCAATACAGTGCAGCCAGTCAGAGCGATGCGCGACTCCTGTCGCATGGCCTCAATATGCTGGTGGCGTTGGGGGTGATGGTACTGGTGGCCAATATCCCGCCGCAATATTTGCTGAGCATGGCATTGCCGCTGTATGTGGTGGGCGTGTTGCTGCTGCTCGGTGTAGCCACAGTGGGCGAGGTCGTTAATGGCTCGCGGCGCTGGCTCAATCTGGGGGTGACGCGCATCCAGCCCTCCGAGATTATGAAAATTGCCATGCCGCTGATGCTGGCCTGGTATTTTCACCATCACGAAGCCACCCTGCGCCTCAAGGATTACGGCATCGCTGCGCTGTTGCTGGCGATACCGGTGGCGCTGGTCGTCAAACAGCCCGATCTGGGTACTGCGCTGCTGATTTCCGCATCGGGTTTTTATGTGCTGTTTTTTGCCGGCCTGCCCTGGCGCATCATGCTGGGTATGCTGGTGGCGCTGGGCGCCAGCCTGCCGGTGGCGTGGCATTTTATGCATGATTACCAGCAGAAGCGCGTGCTGACCCTGATTGATCCCACCCAGGATCCATTGGGCGCGGGTTACCACATTATCCAGTCCACCATCGCCATGGGCTCGGGGGGCAGCTTTGGCAAGGGCTGGTTGCAGGGCACCCAAACCCATATGGGTTTTTTGCCGGAACGCACCACGGACTTTGTCTTCGCGGTATTCGGCGAAGAGTTCGGGCTGCTTGGTAACGCGCTGCTTCTTATACTGTTCCTCGCCATCATTGTGCGAGGCCTGATGATCGCCGCCAGTGCGCCCACACTGTTCGCCCGCTTGATGGCGGGCAGTTTGACACTGGCATTTTTTACTTACGCATTCGTCAACATGGGCATGGTCAGCGGCATCCTGCCGGTAGTCGGCGTGCCGCTTCCGCTGGTGAGTTATGGCGGCACAGCGATGGTCACGGTGATGTTGGGCTTCGGCATATTGATGAGCGTAAAAACCCATAGAAAGTTACTCAAATCATGAAACCACAATTTGCACTCTACATAATCGTCCTGGTGCTGGCAGGCTGTGCTGGCCAGCCGCTGCGCAGCGTACCGGAAACTCCCGCGAGGCCAACCGGGGCAGCCACTAAGCCCGGCCAGCCAATGGCCAGCGAAAATGCAGCCAAATCCGTCAAGCCGGGCGGCTATTATCTGGACGATGGGCCGGGTGACAATCCGCCGCCCGACCTGGATGCGATACCCGATGCCGTGCCCAAGGCAGAGCCGCTGCGCAAAACCGCCAATAAACCGTATATGGCGCTGGGCCGTGAATATACGCCGCTGGCCACCGGCAAGGACTATAAGGAGGAAGGATTGGCATCCTGGTATGGGCGCCGGTTTAATGGCAAACGTACCGCTTCCGGCGAAACCTACAATATGTATGCGATGACCGCCGCACACCCCACTTTGCCGCTGCCTAGTTACGCGCGCGTGACCTCGCTGGCGACGGGAAAATCCGTCGTGGTACGCATCAATGACCGCGGCCCGTTTCACAAGGGGCGGATTATTGATCTGTCCTATACGGCGGCCCATAAACTCGGCATCGTGCAGGGCGGCAGCGGCCGCGTAGAGGTGGAGAGCATCACCCCGGGCGACATCGCGCAGGACCATGAAGCGGGCAGCGATACCGGCACTTATTTGCAGTTGGGCAGTTTCACCAGCCGCGCCCATGCCGAAAAACTGCTGGCGCGCGCCGCCACCCAGCTCGACATCCGCAGCAACGAGCTGGTCATTCTCAACCACGACGAACGCTATCGGGTCGCGCTCGGACCTTATACCGACCCTGACAGCGCCAACCAGGCTGCACGCGAAGTGCAGCAGCGCATGAATCTGAAGCCGGTTCGCGTCGTCCGCTGAACTAAATTCCTCCTGAATGCTCATTGATTACCTGATGAAAAAACTTTTTACCCTCTTCCTGCTGGCTATTTCCTTCACCGCCATGGCCGCACCGTCCGACCTGCCCATGGCGCCGCCGCCCCAACTGGCTGCCAAAGCCTGGTTGTTGCTGGATATGCAAAGCGGGCAGTCATTGGTTGAACACAATGCCGACCAGCGCATTGAACCGGCATCGCTGACCAAACTGATGAGCGCTTACCTGACCTTCTCCGCTCTGCGTCAGGGCCGCATCAAGCTGACCGATACCGTGCCGGTATCGGAAAAAGCCTGGAAGGCGGAAGGCTCGCGCATGTTCATCGAGCCCAACAAGCCGGTCATCGTGGCCGACCTGTTGCGCGGCATGATCGTGCAATCCGGTAACGATGCCACGATTGCCCTGG
This sequence comes from Sulfuriferula multivorans, assembly GCF_003851125.1. Lineage (GTDB taxonomy): Bacteria > Pseudomonadota > Gammaproteobacteria > Burkholderiales > Sulfuriferulaceae > Sulfuriferula > Sulfuriferula multivorans. Next base: position 46,095 of record NZ_BGOW01000014.1, read on the forward strand.
CCGAGGCCGTCGGCGGCAGCGAGACCGGATTTGTCTCAATGATGAACAAAGAAGCCCAGCGTCTGGGCATGAGCAACACGCACTTCGTCAATGCCACCGGCCTGCCGGATCCGCAGCACTACACCACGGCGCGTGATCTGGCGCGCTTGGCGGCCGCCATCGTGCGCGATTTTCCCGATTACTATCCGCTCTACTCGATCAAGGAATACACCTACAACGGCATCACCCAGGCCAATCGCAACCGCCTGCTATGGACCGACCCCACAGTGGACGGCATGAAAACCGGCCACACGCAGAGCGCCGGTTACTGCCTGATTGCCTCATCGCATCGCGGCACGCGCCGCCTGCTGTCGGTCGTGCTCGGCGCCGGTTCCGATTCATCCCGTGCGATGGAAAGCCAGCGCCTGCTCAATTACGGCTTCCAGTTTTTCGACAGCGTGAGGCTGTACGCCAAAAACCAGACCGTGGCCAACCTGAAAGTCTGGAAAGGTACATCCAACACCATCAAAACCGGTTTCAGGCGCGATATCTACCTCAGCCTGCCGCGCGGTCAGGCCAAAGACATCAAAGCCACCATGACCACGCGTCAGCCATTGCTGGCGCCGCTGGTGGCGGGGCAGCAGGTGGGCACCGTCACCCTGACGCTGAATAACAAACCGCTGGCGCAATATCCATTGCTGGCGCTGGAAAGCGTCGGCGTTGCCAATATGTTCGGACGCGCCTGGGATAGTCTGCGCCTTATTTTCAAGTGAGGTGGAGGTCGGATGAGTGAAGACAGCCTGATTGAATACCCGAGCGATTTTCCCATCAAGATCATGGGCGCGGCACACCCCGAGTTTGCCCAGACCATCCTCGAAGTGGTGCTGCAGCACGCGCCGGATTTTGACGCCGCCACGATGGAAATGCGCCCCAGCAGTGCTGGCAATTACCTCAGCGTGACCTGCACCGTGCGCGCCACCTCGCGTGAACAACTGGATAACCTGTATCGGGCGCTGACCAGCCATGCCATGGTCAAGATGGTGCTGTAAGCATTGGCAGACGTGCTGATTCGCCATCTCGGCCAGGTGGACTACCTGCCCACCTGGCAGGCCATGCAGGATTTCACTGCCCGGCGCGATGCCGCGACGACGGATGAAATCTGGCTGCTGCAACACCCGCCTGTGTATACCCTGGGGCAGGCCGGCAAGCCCGAACATCTGCTGGATGATATTGACATCCCGCTGGTCAGAATCGACCGCGGCGGCCAGATTACCTACCACGGCCCCGGCCAGGTGGTGGCCTATTTGCTGGTGGATTTGAAGCGGCGCGGGTTCGGCGTGCGCGAACTGGTCAGCCGCATGGAACAGGCCGTCATCGATCTGCTGGCCGAGCACGACGTCCGCGCCGAACGCCGCGCCGATGCTCCGGGTGTGTATGTGGCGGGCGCCAAGATCGCCGCGCTCGGGCTGCGCATCAAACACGGCTGCAGCTACCATGGTCTGGCGCTGAATGCGGACATGGATTTAACCCCATTCAGCCACATCAACCCGTGCGGCTACCCGGCCATGGCGGTGACGCAAACCCGCGATACCGGCATCGCCGCGACCCCGGCCGAACTGGCCGAAACGCTGGCCGCGCACCTGACCCGACATATCACGCTGTGAAGCACAGCAAAGGAACCTGAACATGGCCGACATCAAACTCCACAAAGGCGAAGCCAAAACCGCGCGCATCCCGATCAAGATCGTGCCGCAGGAGCGCCTCAAAATGCCGTCCTGGATTCGCGCCAAATCGCCCAACTCGCCCGAAGTGGCCGAGCTCAAAGCCATCCTGCGCGAACAAAAGCTGCATACCGTATGCGAGGAAGCCTCCTGCCCCAACATCGGCGAATGCTTCCGCCACGGCACCGCCACCTTCATGATCCTGGGCGACCTGTGCACCCGGCGCTGCCCGTTCTGCGACGTCGGCCACGGCAAACCGCTGGCGCCCGATGTTGACGAACCCGCGCACCTCGCCCACACCATCGCCGCGATGAAGCTCAAATACGTCGTCATCACCAGCGTCGACCGCGATGACTTGCGCGACGGCGGCGCCGGGCATTTTGCCGAATGTATCCGCGCCGTGCGCAGCGCCGCGCCGAACACCCGCATCGAAATCCTCACCCCGGATTTTCGTGGGCGGCTGGATATTGCGCTGGATATTTTAGGCAGCGCCCCGCCCGACGTGATGAACCACAACCTGGAAACCGTGCCGCGCCTGTACAAGGCCGCCCGCCCCGGTTCCGACTACGCCCATTCCCTGCAACTGCTCAAGGACTTCAAGGCGCAGCACCCCGACATCCCCACCAAATCCGGCATCATGGTTGGCCTCGGCGAAACCGACGCCGAAGTGCTCGAAGTCATGCGCGACCTGCGCGCCCACGACGTCGACATGCTCACCATCGGCCAGTACCTGCAACCCTCCAGTCACCACATCCCGCTCACACGTTATGTCACCCCGGAACAGTTCGCCGTGTTCGAGGCCGCCGCCGCCGAAATGGGCTTCAAACACGCCGCCTGCGGGCCGATGGTGCGCAGCAGCTATCATGCAGATCAACAGGCGCAGGGGGTGACAACCTAATGCCCCGATTAACCGATTGTGCGATGATTGCGCAATAACAACACCAACCCTACCAATGCCGCAGCCCGAACAACAAGCCAGGGAAAAAATAGATCAGTTGCTGCATGCGGCAGGCTGGCACGTCTGCGATGCTGCCGCTGCCAACATCCATGCAGCGCGCGGCGTTGCCATCCGCGAATTCCCGCTGCCCGGTTACGGCTTTGCCGACTATCTGTTGTATGTGGACGGCAAGGCCGCGGGGGTGATCGAGGCCAAGAAGGAAGGTGTCACCCTCACCGGCGTCGAAACCCAGTCCGACAAATACACCAAGGGTTTGCCTGCCGGATTGCCGCGCTGGCGCAACCCGCTGCCGTTTTCCTACCAGTCCACCGGAATCGAAACCCGCTTCACCAACGGCCTCGACCCCACGCCGCGCTCGCGCCCGGTTTTCGCGTTCCACAAACCTGAACTGTTTGCTGAGTGGCTGGGCTATGCGCCCACCGCGCAGCCGGGGGAGGGCAGCGCAGGCGAAACCGCCGCCACCTTCCTCGCCCGCCTGCAAGCCATGCCGCCGCTGAAAGAAGAAGGCCTGTGGCCCGCCCAGATCACGGCGATCCACAACCTGGAAAAATCTCTGAAGGAAAACCGCCCGCGCGCCTTGATCCAGATGGCTACCGGCTCGGGCAAGACCTTCACCTCGATTTCCTTCATCTACCGCCTGATCAAGTTCGCAGGGGCGCGGCGCATCCTGTTCCTGGTCGACCGCGGCAACCTCGCCGACCAGACCCTCAAGGAATTCCAGCAATACGTCTCGCCCTACAACAACTTCAAGTTCAGCGAGGAATACATCGTCCAGCGCCTGCAGGGCAACCAGATCGACACCACCGCCCGAGTCTGCATCTGCACCATCCAGCGCATGTATTCCATGCTCAAGGGCCGCGACTTGCCAGCCGACCTGGAAGAAGAATCCGTGGACCAATTGGGCAAGTTGTTCAAGGAACCCGAGCCCATCGAGTACAACCCGAATATTCCCATCGAGACCTTCGACATCATCGTCACCGACGAGGCCCACCGCTCCATCTACAACCTGTGGGCGCAGGTGCTGGAATACTTCGACGCCTACCTCGTCGGCCTCACCGCCACGCCCGGCAAGCAGACCTTCGGCTTCTTCCACCAGAACCTGGTGATGGAATACAACCACGAAATGGCCGTGGCAGACGGCGTCAACGTCAACTACGACGTCTACCGCATCAAGACTGCCATCACCGAGGCCGGCTCCAAGGTCGAAGCCGGCTACTACGTCGAAAAGCAGGAACGCGACACCCGCAAAACCCGCTGGGAAGAGCTCGACGACGACTTCGCCTACGACCCCAACCAGCTCGACCGCGACGTCGTCACCCCCGACCAGATCCGCACCATCGTGCGCACCTTCCGCGACAAGCTGTTCAGCGAAATCTTCCCCGGCCGCAGCGGCGATTGGGTGCCTAAGACCCTCATCTTCGCCAAGGACGACAACCACGCCGAAAACATCGTCGAAATCCTGCGCGAGGAATTCGGCAAGGGCAACGACTTCGCCCAGAAGATCACCTATAGAACCACCGGCGCCACGCCCAAGGAGCTCATCAAGGCTTTCCGCAACAGTCCCATGCCGCGCGTCGCCGTCACCGTCGATATGATCGCCACCGGCACCGACATCAAACCGGTCGAAATCGTCTTCTTCATGCGCGCCGTCAAATCGCGCGGCTTCTTCGAGCAGATGAAAGGTCGCGGTGTGCGCGTCATCAATCCCGACGACCTCAAGGCCGTCACCCCCGACGCCACGGCCAAGGACCACTTCGTCATCATCGACGCCGTCGGCGTGTGCGAGCAGGACAAAACCGACGCTCGCCCCATGGAGAAAAAGCCCAGCGTCAGCTTCGAGCGCCTGCTGCAAGCCGTCGCCTTCGGCAACACCGAAGACGACGTCATCACCAGCATCGCCGGCCGCCTGTCAAGAATGGAACACCGCATCAGCGCCGAAGACGATGCGAAGATTCGCACCGCAAGCGGCGGCCTCGGCCTTAAAGACCTCGCCCACCAGTTGGTAGCTGCACTTTCGCCCGATCCCGTAGAAGCGGCGTCCCGCCGCTTGCCACACTTACCAATGGAAACCGCTGACGATTACGCGGGATACGGCTTCCTCGACCCCAATGCTCCTATCGAGATGCAGCGCGCCAACCTTCCACACTGGCGGCAGGATGAGGCCAGCTATTTCGTCACCTTCCGTCTGGCGGATTCGCTACCCAAACAACGTCTCATCGCCTGGCGGGAAGCGCGTGCCGGCTGGCTGACGCGCAACCCCCGCCCCTGGTCAGCCGCACAGGAAACCGACTATACAGAGCGCTTTTCCGCCCGCATCGAGTCCTGGCTGGACGCCGGTGTGGGAAGCTGCGCTCTGGCAAACCCTCAAGCACGCGAGCTGATGGAGACGGCATTGAGGTATTTCGACGGAGAACGCTACCGGCTCGGAAAATATGTGGTGGCCGCCAACCATGTCCACGTGATCGTCACGCCACTGCCGGGGCACGAACTCTCTGAAATCCTGCATAGCTGGAAAAGCTACACGGCCAAACAGATATTGCAGTTAGAAGCGGCGTCCAGCCGCTTGTCGGAAGGCACGATCTCAGTCTGGCAAAAAGAGTCCTACGACCGTATCGTACGCTCGCCCGAAGAACTGTTTCGCATTGAGCAATATATACAGCGGCATTCCGAATACGAATTGAGCGCGGCGGACAAGCGGCGAGACGCCGCTTCCACGGCGATGCAGCAGGCGCGGACACTCGCCGCCAAACCCCTCTGCGACCCCGCGCTACGCCAGCTTATCCTCGACATCAAAGCCAAAAACGAACTCACCATCGACCACGTCAGCCAGGACCAGGTTCTCGAAGCCGCCTTCAGCCAGGCCGCCCGCGACCGCGCCAAAGGCCTGGTGCAATCCTTCGAGCAATTCATCGCCGACCACAAAGACGAAATCACCGCCCTGCAAATCCTCTATAGCAAGCCCTACAAACAGCGCCTCACCTTCGAGGCCGTAAAAGAACTCGCCGACGCCATCGAAAAACCGCCCTACCTGTGGAACGAATCCCAGCTCTGGCAGGCCTACGCCGCGTTGGAAGCCAGCAAGGTCAAAGGCGCCAGTGGCCGCCGCATCCTCACCGACCTGGTTTCGCTGGTGCGCTTCGCCATCCATCAGGACAACGAACTGATCCCGTTCCCCGAGCGGGTCAACGCCAACTTCAAGGCGTGGGTGGAAGCGGCGTCCCGCCGCTTGGCTGAAACAAAGCGGCAAGATGCCGCTTCTACGGGCTTCACTACTGAACAAATGAAATGGCTGGAAATGATCCGCGACCACATCGCCGCCAACCTCGGCATCGAGCCGGATGATTTCGAATACGCACCTTTCGCCCAGGCGGGCGGATTAGGCAGGGTGCATCAACTCTTCGGCGATGAGCTGAGCACCCTCATCGAACAACTGAACGAAAGCCTGGCGGCATAACGCAACGTGAGCTTGCCAGCCTGTAAGCACCGCTTACAAGTTCTGCCGCGCGTCCCGCGGGATAATCTTTGGCTTTACGGATACCTTATATAGTGCTTTAATAAGTACTGCTTTGAGTATTGGAGTTAAACATGAACATCGTCCCAGCACAGGAAATCAAGCGTCGTGGCATCGCCGCCGTGGATGAAGCCCTGGCGCAAGGCCCGGTGCACATCATCAAGAACAATCGCCCCCAATATGTCGTGCTGACTGAAGAGCGCTACAGCGAACTGATCGAGTCCCAGGAAGAAGCCGCACTGGCCCGCATCAAGGCCTCGCTGGAGGATGCCAAGGCTGGCCGCGTTACCCGGCACGACAGCGTCGAAGCCCTGATGCAGCACTTGGACAGCGAACCGGCCACATGAGCTGGACCCTGGCCACCACGGCCTTCTTCGACCGTCGTGTGCGCAAGTTCCTGGCCAAGCACCCCGACCTCCGGCCCCGTTTCATCGAGACGATGGAGCAACTGAGTGCCGACCCTTTCCAGTCCAGCCTGCGCTTGCATCCCCTGACCGGCAAACTCCAGGGCATGCAGGCCGTCAGCCTCACCTACAGCTACCGCATCACACTCACCCTGCAAATCACAGAGCACGAAATCCTGCTGCTCGACATCGGCAGCCATGACGAGGTGTACGGGTGAATCGCGGCATCGAGCCGGACGACTTCGAATACGCGCCCTTCGCCCAGGAGGGTGGGTTGGGTAGGGTGTATCAGCTCTTCGGCGATGAGCTGAACACGCTGATTGAGCAATTGAACGAAAGCTTGGCGGCATGAAGGTCCAAGAGCAGTCTGCGGCCTACTTCGTACAAACAGCATCTGATGGATGGTGCGAAAAGCCGCTTCGTGAACTGGTAACCAAGCTCGTCGATGGCTCGCACAATCCGCCGCCTAAACAAGACACTGGGCTGCCGATGCTTAGCGCACGCAATATTGAAAACAACGAAATCGTTTTTGATGTGTTTCGCCTGATCTCTGAGGGCGCTTTTAAAACTGAAAATGCAAGGACACGAATTGCTGCTGGCGATGTTCTATTGACCATCGTAGGCACTATTGGCCGAGCTGCTGTCGTTCCAGAAGCTGCGGGGCCCTTTGCCTTGCAAAGAAGTGTGGCTGTCCTTACACCGGGGCCAGAACTTCTGCCGAAGTATCTTGTTTACCAACTTCAGTCGCCTGTGATTCAGCGTTACTTTGAGGCCAAGGCCCGAGGTACCGCACAGAAGGGGGTTTATCTTAAGACGCTTGGGCAGACGCCAATTCAAGTTGCACCCCTCGACCAACAAAAACGCATCGTCGCGGAAATCGAAAAACAATTCTCCCGCCTCGACGAAGCCGTCGCCAACCTCAAGCGCGTCAAGGCCAACTTCAAGCGCTACAAAGCCGCCGTCCTCAAAGCCGCCGTCGAAGGCCGCCTCGTCGAAACCGAAGCCGAACTCGCCCGCCGCGAAGGCCGCAGCTACGTAACCGGCGCCCAACTCCTGCAACGCATCCTCGAAACCCGTCGCAGCCAGTGGCAAGGCAAGGGCAAATACAAAGAACCCGCCGCACCCGACATCACTGACCTGCTCGAATTGCCGGAGGGGTGGGTGTGGGCATCGCCTGCGCAATTGTCAGCTGGTGAGCCGTATTCACTAGCAATTGGGCCATTTGGTAGCAGTCTTAAGGTGAGCGACTACGCCACTTCCGGGGTGCCATTGGTGTTTGTGAGGAACATCCGCGCAGCTATGTTCGGTGGACCTGACACGGTTTACGTTAGCGAGGTGAAGGCCGGGGAGTTACGAGCGCATTGGGTCGCAACGGGCGATCTACTTGTCACAAAAATGGGTGATCCACCAGGTGATGTTTGTATCTATCCCGCGCATAGGCCACCTGCAGTTGTTACAGCGGATTGCATCAAGCTGCGGCTCGGCGACTTTGCGCTGACGCAGTTTTTCGCGTATGCAATCGAATCTGACTTAGTGCACAAACAGATACTCGGTATCACAAAGGGTGTTGCTCAGTTGAAGGTCAGCCTTGGTCGGTTTGGTTCAATCGCGTTCCCGTTACCGCCAATCGCTGAACAACACCGCATCGTCTCCGAAGTCGACCGCCATCTTTCAATCATCAGCAAAACAGAGGTTCAGGTGGACGCCAACCTTCAACGTGCCGAGCATATGCGCCAAGCAATTCTTGGTAAAGCCTTCTCGGCACGACAAACCGAGTATGTGATGGGGCTGTCGGCATGATTGCGATCGATACCGACCGTCGTCTTTTTTACGAAGGTTCAAGTAACTATGGGCACGGCATATGGCCTTCGCCCTTTGTTTCCATAGCTACCGTTTTGCCACTAGAAATGGACCTTTCTGCCATGCCGACGTCCTCATCTGATCTCGGACACGCCAAACTGATTTTCCGGGAAGACACTTTTGATCCGGTGACCCGCGTTCGCCGTGGTCGCTTCTATTTCAATCTAGGCTTCCAACCCCAGGAGTGGCACGTCCAGACCCACCCAGCCTTCAAGGAGGAAGTCGGGAATAGGGATCACCAAGGAAACCTCATCAAGCGACTCTATGGCTTCCAGCGCTGGCCCGCGTTCACCGAATTACATCCTGAGAAGACTTCGCCCCTTGTTGCCCTGGGTACAGCGGATGCATTTACGCTTTGGAAAGTCATCGGCATCGAGCGGATCGTAACGGGTGAAGATTTGGTCACCTTGCGCGCCCGTTCAGCAATGGGCGTTCTGCCAGAAATCCAAATGGATTTGGTTCCTACCGAGGGCCGAGAGAAGGTGATGCAGACTATCGAGAAGGTGGTTGAAGCTGCTTACCGCGCCGGCCCGGAGTCAGTCATCGACCGCTGCCGCGACGCAGCGCAGGCGTCTTTGGGTGTCTGGATGGCTGACAAATTCAGTGATGATGGCCTTCGTCGCATCGACCTTGGCCCTCAGATTAAGGCACTGGAAAAACGGATGGCCGAAGATTTACCAGTAATCGTTGTTTCGGTGGGCAAAGCGATCGCACGGCTACATGCCCGTTGCAAACCTAATGAACAGTTAACGCGGGAAGGGCGGTTGCTCATCGAAGATGATGCTGAATCCGCTATTGCCATGCTTGGTCTTCTCTATCGTGAATTTCGCTGGTGCCAATCTTGACCATCAAGATCGTCAGCCAAGGTGTCGCCCTTTTCAATCAGTTGGTGACCAAGAAGCACTCAATCGGTCTGTAAATTATGAACTCCGCCACCATCGTCCAAAAACTCTGGAACTACTGCAACGTCCTGCGCGACGACGGCATGTCATATGGCGACTACGTCGAGCAATTGACGTATTTGCTGTTCCTGAAGATGGCCGACGAGCGCAGCCGGCCGCCCTACAACCAGGCCAGCCCTGTGCTCGCCGGCTATGACTGGCCCAGCCTGGTGAAGAAGGACGGCGACGAGCTGTTCGACCACTACCGCCACACGCTGGAGGAACTGGGCAAGCAGAAAGGCCTGCTCGGGCTGATCTTCAACAAGTTGCATGGAGGATCCGTTCATGAAATTTGAAACCTTCCAGGCGGGCGTGTTGCGGCAGCGCTACCAGTACAAGAGCTTCGAGCCGGTTCCGGTAAACCATGAGTGGGTGTGGGAAGACGCCACCATCAACGCCTTGCTGGAGGCGGCCAACCGGGCGCTGGGCGAGCTGAATGCCTTTTCCCTGATCGTGCCGGACATCGACCTGTTCATTGAAATGCACGTGGTCAAGGAGGCGCAGACTTCCAGCCGCATCGAGGGTACCCAGACCGGCTTCGACGAAGCACTGATGTCGGAAGAGCAGATTCAGCCAGAAAAGCGCGATGACTGGCGCGAGGTGCGCAACTACATCGACGCGGTGAACACGGCGATTGCCGAGTTGAAGACGCTGCCGCTGTCGAACCGGTTGCTGAAACAGGCCCATGAAATCCTGATGCGCGGGGTGCGCGGCGAGCATAAGCAGCCCGGGGAATTCCGCACCAGCCAGAATTGGATCGGTGGCTCCAGCCTGACGGATGCCGTGTTCATCCCGCCCCATCCGGACGGCGTGCCGGATTTGATGAGTGACCTGGAGGCGTTTTGGCACAACGAGGCTATCGTGGTGCCGCACCTGATCCGGGTGGCCATCAGCCACTATCAGTTCGAGACTGTCCATCCTTTTCTCGACGGCAACGGTCGCATCGGGCGGCTGCTGATCCCCTTGTATTTGGTCAGCCATGGCGTGCTGGCGAAGCCTTCGCTCTATTTGTCAGACTTCTTCGAGCGCAATCGGGCGAGTTACTACGATGCGCTGATGCGGGTGCGCGTGTCGAACGATCTGATCCACTGGGTGCGTTTCTTCCTGCAGGGCATGGCGGAAACCGCCACCAAGGGACGCGAAGTGTTCCAGCAGGTGTTGGCCCTGCGCACCGAAGCCGAGCACGCCGTGCTGGGGCTGGGCAAGCGGGCCGCCAACGCCCGACAGGTACTGAATCTGCTGTACCGCAAGCCGGTGGTGTCGGCGGCCGACATCGAGAAAGCGTTGTCCGTTAGCACGCCAACAGCCAATGCCCTGATCCGGGATTTCGAGAAGCTGGGGATGCTGCTGGAGATTACCGGGCAGCAACGGGGACGGGCTTATGCGTTTGATCGTTACCTACGATTATTTGTTAGTTAACGGAAATCGTTTTTCGTTAACTTAAGTGGTGGCCAAGTTAAAGGGAGTGGGGATGAATCTGCGTGAGCCTGTCTCGCCCGCTGGTAAATAAAAGGTAGCTCAATAAATGGAAGCCAAGCTGTGAACACTTCAACCATCGTCCAAAAACTCTGGAACTACTGCAACGTGCTGCGCGACGACGGCATGAGCTACGGCGACTATGTCGAACAGCTCACCTATCTGCTGTTCTTGAAGATGGCCGACGAGCGCAGCCGGCCGCCCTACAACCAGGCCAGCCCGGTGCTCGCCGGCTATGACTGGCCCAGCCTGGTGAAGAAGGACGGCGACGAGCTGTTCGACCACTACCGCCACACGCTGGAGGAACTGGGCAAGCAGAAAGGCTTGCTCGGCCTGATCTTCACCAAATCGCAGAACAAGTTCCAGGACCCGGCCAAGCTGCGGCGGCTGATCGTGGACCTGATCGACAAGGAAACCTGGGTGTCGATGAGCGCCGACGTGAAGGGCGACGCCTACGAGGGCCTGCTGGAGAAGAACGCGCAGGACACCAAGTCCGGCGCGGGCCAGTACTTCACGCCGCGCCCGCTGATCCAGGCGATTGTCGATGCCATGGCGCCCAGGGCCGGCGAGACCATCTCCGACCCGGCCTGCGGCACCGGCGGCTTTCTGCTGGCGGCGCACGACTATGTGGTGAAACACTACCCCAACATGACATCGGCGGAGAAGAAGAAACTGCGCGGCGAAAGCTTCAAGGGCTGGGAACTGGTGCAGGCCACCGCCCGGCTGTGCGCGATGAACATGCTGCTGCACGGCATCGGCAGTGTAGAAGCGGCGTCCCGCCGCTTGGACGACGATGAAAAGCGGCGGGACGCCGCTTCTACGTTGCCGATTGCGGTGGGCGATTCGCTGGCCGCCGACCCGGGCGAGCGCTTTGATGTGGTGCTGACCAATCCTCCCTTCGGCAAGAAGAGCAGCACCACCATCGTGGGCGAGGAGGGCAAGGTCAGCAAGGAGCGCGACACCGTCGAGCGCGACGACTTCTGGGCCACCACCTCGAACAAGCAGCTCAACTTCGTCCAGCACGTGAAGACGCTGCTGAAGCAGAACGGCCGCGCCGCCCTGGTGCTGCCGGACAACGTGCTGTTCGAAGGCGGGGCCGGCGAGACCATCCGCCGCAAACTGCTGCACGACTGTGACGTCCACACCCTGCTGCGCCTGCCCACCGGCCTGTTCTACGCTCAGGGCGTGAAGGCGAACGTGCTGTTCTTCGACAAAAAGCCCGCCGCCGAAACCCCGTGGACCCGCAAGCTGTGGATCTACGACCTGCGCACCAACATGCACTTCACGCTCAAGACCAGCACGCTGAAGCGGGAAGACCTGGACGAGTTCGTGAAGTGCTACCACCCGGAAAACCGGCATGACCGGAAAGCCACGTGGTCGGCAGAAAACCCCGATGGCCGCTGGCGTGAATATGGCTATGAAGAGCTGATCAACCGCGACAAGGCCAGCCTGGATATCTTCTGGCTAAGGGATGAATCGCTGTCCGACTCCGACAACCTGCCCGCGCCGGAAGTGATCGCGGCGGAGATTGTGGAGGATTTGGAGGCGGCGCTGGAACAGTTCAGGGAGATCGCTACTGATCTCAGTGCCAGCGGGACAGGCGAACACCCCTGATCATCAAGTTCTCAACCTCTCCAGCGCAGCAAACGCATCGTCAATCCGCTGTGCATTACTCACGGGTTTGGCTTGTTTGGTGGCCGCCTGCTTCTTCGTCACGCGTTTGCCGGACACTCTTTTTGCTTCGCCCTGCCCGGCCTGTTCCGGGCTGATCTGGGCCAGTTGTTCGACAAACATCAACAGGCTTTCGCGCGAGCCGCTGATGGAAGGCTCCGCAACCGCTGCTGTGGCCTTGCGCCCCTTGATTACCGGCAAATCGATGCTTGCTGGTGTATCCGTGCGCAGGGTCTGGCTTAATGCTTCTGCAATGCTGCGGGCTTGTTTGTCACCCGCGCCGGCCTGCATGCGCGTACCATGGGCCGCATGTTTGCGGCGCCTTTCGGATGGCAGGTGAGGCGTAGCGGCCTGGATGTGCTGCTTGATTGATTCGGGTGCAGGGGTTATTTCAAAGGCGGGCAGAAGCTGTACTGTGGAATGCGAATAAACGAAGCCCCGACACCTGGCGGTGCCGGGGCCTGGCTTACTTGCGTTTATTGCGGGAAAGGATCAGCGCCACAACGCCAATCCCGAACAGAAAGAGAGTTTCAGGTTCAGGGACTGTTGTTGGTGCCACTCCCCCTGCAGCCCAAAGATTCGATGAAATGAGACTGAAGGCGATAAATGACAGATATTTCATGATGATCTCCCGGAAAGTTGCGCTTGATATGCGTGAAAATAATTAAGCATAAAACATACCATTATTTATTATTTTGTTCGAAACAAGCACATGCGTAATTCAAGGTTATAAGATTGGGCGTATGTGTAAAATAAAACGACACTTGGAAAATAAAACGCGAAAGTATTTGTTCAGTGTAATTCACACTGCTTGATACGAAAATCCTGATGGCCTTGGCGAAATTCATGAAATTCCCACATCTCCCGCTCGGCGCGCAGTTCGAATTCGAGGGTAAAGTCTATACCAAAGTCAGCCCGCTGGTGGCTTCGGCAGAAGACGGTAGCGGTCAGCGCGTGATTCCGCGTTACGCAGTGCTCAGGCCCATCGGCGATTCGGTGCAGCCCAAGGCAGCGGCGCATGCCGGGCAACTTGATCCGGACAAGGTGCGGGTGGCGTTTGCACGCTTTGAAGCCGATGCGATGCGGTTGCTGGACGAGGCTTGTGGCGACGATGCGGGTCGTGGCGATGCGCTCAAGGCGGAGTTGGTTGAGGCGGGACAGCGGTTTCTGGAGGCGCTGTAACACGTCGGTGCCCGGCAGCGTGCAATATCGAATATCGACGACGCTGGCGAGGAAATGCGTGTTCGGATTGTAATCCCCCACAAAAAAACCAAAGGTCGCGGTCATGCACTGCAGCGTGTGCAGGTTTTCTGGCGGTGACATCAACCCTCAGCCCGGCAAGCCGCTAGCCAGCGCAGCTTGAGAGAGCCAGAGGACGCACAGCCCAGCTTAAGAAAGCCTTAAGATTTCAGCCGCAACATGGCAACAAAGGAGTTGCCATGAATCTATCGTCCCTGCATCAATCCCTGCTTCGATCCATCGCCGCCGTCGGGCTGGCCGTTGCTGCTCTCGCGCCTGCCGCCCAGGCGGCGACCGCGCCGGAGCTGTTGTCTGGCTATACCGCCCAGGCCGGTTCGCCTGCCGTGCCCGCCCGTGGCCAGCAGTTCTTCACCGCCCACCACGGCCGCGAATGGAGTTGCGCCTCGTGCCATGGCGCAGTGCCCACCAAGACCGGCAAGCATGCGTCGACCGGTAAGACCATCGGCGCGCTGGCGCCGGCCTTCAACCCCGAGCGCTTCACCGACGCGGCCAGGACCGAGAAATGGTTCCGCCGCAATTGCAATGACGTCGTGGGCCGCGAATGCACTGCCGCCGAGAAGGCGGACGTGTTGAGCTGGCTGCTGACGCTCAAGCCATGATGCGCCCCACTTCATCCACCCTATAAGGAGAACCCGCCATGCCGTTTCGACTTCACTCCCGCGTCCATCAGGCCCTGTTCGGCTTGCTCGTCGCCATCGCTATCAACCACCCGGCCATGGCCGATGACGACCAGCGCGCTGCGCGGGTGCCGCTGTTGCCCAAGTATCAGCAGGAATGCGCCGCCTGCCACGTGGCCTATCCGCCCGGCATGCTGCCGGCCGCCTCCTGGCAGCGGGTGATGCACAACCTGCCGCACCACTACGGCACGGATGCCTCGCTTGATCCGGCAACGGTGAAACAGCTCGCGACCTGGCTCACCGCCTACTCCGGCACTTATGGGCGCGTGCGCGAAGCGCCTCCCGAGGATCGCATCACCCGTTCGGCGTGGTTCATTCGCCAGCACGACGAGGTGCCTGCGTCCGCCTGGAAGCGACCGTCGATAAAGAGCGCTTCCAACTGTGCCGCCTGCCATACCCGATCCGACCAAGGAGATTTCAATGAACGATTTGTCCGTATCCCCCGCTAACCAATCTGTCGACGCACTGGGAACCCGCAAGATCCTGGTCTGGGACGTTCCGGTTCGCGTCTTCCACTGGCTCATGGTGCTGAGTTTTGCCGGTGCCTACCTCACCGCCGAAAGCGAATCTTGGCGACTGCTGCATGTGACGCTGGGCTACACGATGGCCGGTCTGGTGGGCTTTCGCATTGCCTGGGGCCTGATGGGCACCCGTTATGCGCGCTTCTCGACCTTCGTGCGTGGCCCCAAAGCAGTGGCGCGCTATGTCGGCGCGTTGCTGCGCGGCCGGCCCGAACACCATACAGGCCACAACCCGGCCGGCGCGCTGGCCATCGTGGCCCTGCTGGGCCTGGCGCTGGCCGTCACCGCAGCGGGCTGGGCCACCTACAACGATATCGCAGGCGACTGGCTGGAAGAGGTGCACGAGGCGGCAGCCAACGTGATGCTGGCCGTCATCGGTGTGCATGTCGCCGGTGTGTTGCTCAGCAGTTGGCTGCACCGCGAGAATCTGGTGGGCTCGATGATCAACGGGCGCAAGCCGGGCCTGCCGGAGCAAGGTATTCGCCGCCCCTGGCGCAGCGTGGCCGTGCTGATGCTGGCGGTGGTGCTGGGTTTCTGGTGGATGCAGTGGCAAAGCGCACCGTCGGGCACTGGTCTCGCCGACCGGCCCGCTGCATCGGCGACGGTCGGGAACCCTGATCGCGGCTGAGCACGCTTCGTGAGACAATTCACGCCATGCATATCCTGCTCGCCGAAGACGATCCGCTGCTGGGTGACGGCCTACGCGCCGGTCTGCGGCAGCTCGGCTTCCAGGTGGACTGGGTGCGCAACGGCGAGGCCGCAGAGCGCGAGTTGCGCGCCCAGCCTTATGCGGCTGCGGTGCTCGACCTCGGGCTGCCGTTGAAGGATGGCATGGAGGTGCTGGCTGCCGTCCGCCGCGCCGGCGTCACGCTGCCGGTGCTGGTGCTTACCGCGCGTGACGCAGTGCCCGACCGTATCCGCGGACTCGACGTCGGCGCCGACGACTATGTGGTCAAGCCGGTGGACCTGCACGAACTTGCCGCACGGCTGCGCGCGCTGATTCGTCGTGCACACGGCCAGCCGCAGGAGTGCCTGACCGTGCAGGATGTCGTTCTCGATCCGGCGGCCCGCTCCGTGCGACAGGCGGGCGAGTCCGTCATGCTGTCGACGCGGGAGTTTGACCTGCTGCACGCGTTCATGCTCAACGCCGACCGCGTGCTCTCGCGTGAACAGCTCGAACAGCATCTCTACAGCTGGGGCCAGGAGGTGGAAAGCAACGCCGTCGAGGTGCATATCCACAATCTGCGACGCAAGCTTGGCGCTGCACTGATCCAGACCGTGCGCGGCGTCGGCTACATTCTGCTGCGCGACTTACCGAAATCATGATCAAACCGTCTGGTTCGCTGCAAGGCCGGCTGCTCGCGCTGGTACTCGCCGTGGTGGTGGGCGTCTGGCTGGTCACCGCGGCGATGACCTGGTTTGACGCGCGCTACGAGCTCGACGAGTTGCTCGATAGCCACCTGGCGCAGGCGGCTGCGCTGCTGGTGGTGCAGCAGACGCGCGAGGTAGAGGACGACGGCCCCGGCATTGATACGCCCACATTGCACCGTTATGCGCCCAAGGTGGCGTTCCAGGTTTTCCACGAGGGTCGCTTGGTGCTGCGCTCGGCCAACGCGCCGGTCACACCAATGGTCGAATCCGGCAAGGACATCAAGACCGGCTTCGCGACAGCGCAGATCAAAGGCATTGCGTGGCGTGTATTTGCGGCCTACGGGGCTGAGCGCGACGTGCAGGTGTACGTGGGCGAGCAGGCGAGTTCGCGGGACTCGATTCTGTGGGCCGTGCTGCGCAGCACGCTGTGGCCGATGGTCGTGGCGCTGCCGCTACTGGCGTTGGCGGTGTGGTGGGCGGTATACCGCGGCGTCGCACCCATGCGCCGGCTCGGGCGTGCACTGGCTGAGCGCCAACCGCAGGCGCTGCATCCGGTCGCGCTCGACGGCATAAGCTCGGAGATGGCGCCGATGATCAACGCCCTGAACGGTCTGTTCGAGCGCATTGGCACGTTGCTGGAATCCGAACGCCGCTTCACGGCAGATGCCGCGCACGAACTGCGCACGCCGATCGCGGCGATCCGTGCCCAAGCGCAGGTGGCGTTGGGCGAAGCTGACGATGCCTTGCGTAGGCACGCGCTTAAAAACACGCTGGAGGGCTGCGATCGCGCCACGCGACTGGTGGAGCAATTGCTGACCTTGTCCAGGCTGGAAGCCGTTACGGCGCCTGCCATGGCGGCGGTCGATCTGAGCGCGTTGACGCAACTGGTGGTGGCCGAACTGGCACCGAAAGCGCTCGCCAAACATCAAACGCTGGAATTCGATGCCACTGAACCCTGCAGCGTTCCAGGCAACGAGACGCTGCTCGCGGTTCTGGTGCGTAATCTGGTCGACAACGCGGTGAGATACAGCCCGGCGTCAGCGCAAGTGAAGGTGAGCGTGCGGCAGCAGGCCGGGCGTGTTGTGTTGAGCGTTGAAGACAGTGGGCCGGGTCTGGCCGATACCGACCGGAACAGGCTGGGTGAGCGGTTCTTCAGAGTGCCTGGCAGCAGTGAGAGCGGCAGTGGACTGGGCTGGTCGATCGTGCGACGCATCGCAGCGGTGCACCGGCTGGATATGCAGGTCGAGACTTCGGCAGAACTGGGCGGCCTCGCCGTTCGCGTCATCGGTCAGGCGAATGTCGGGACAGTGTGAGTGTTTTCATTGGCTGAAGCGGGGCAGCGGTTTCTGGAGGCGCTGCGGCGTTAGCCGGGGGCCTCGTCAGATCAGACGCAGCCGGTGGGCTTGGGCAGGCCGCCGTATTTGGTGATGGGTTTCATCGGGCCGGTCATCCAGATTTTGAAGAGTTCTTTTTGGTCTATCTCGATGTATTTGGCGAATTTCCGGACCGGCGGCACCGAGTTGCAATCCTCGTAGTATTCGCGGGCTTTCATGATCTGTTCCCACTGCACATCGGACAGTTCAAAGCCATCGGCTGTGGCCATCGCGCGCGCGATTTCCGGCGTCCACGCGCTCATGTCGGTCAGATAGCCATCCCCATCACGTTGCGGAATATCCATTTCAGCCTCCATTTCAGCCTCCTGTGTTTTCGTTGTTCGAACAGTTTATACCAATGCCGCCAAAAATCTGGCATGGCCGTCGCTATTTGAGCAGTCGACGACGGGTGAGCCCCAGCGCCAGCCAGTAACTCAGCAGGCCCCACGTGGCCAGCGCCGCCACATGTCCGGCAATATACGTCGGGATGCGGCCAAGGATCAATGGGCGTACCAGGTCGATGGCGTGCGACAGCGGCAGCCAGGCGGCGGCTATCTGGAGAAAATCAGGCAGCCGGTCCACCGGGTAGAACACCCCGCATAGCAGCACCATCGGCGTGATAACCAGCGTGAAGTAGTATATGAAAAAATCGTAGCTGGGCGACAGCGCGGTCATTACCAGCCCCATTGCGGAGAAGGTCAGGCCGATGAGGATGACCACCGGCAGTACCCAAAGACTGAGCAGCCAGCTTTGCTGCAGCCCCATGCCCCAGATCACCGCCAGGATGGCGAGTCCGGACAACAGGCTTTTCGACGCGCCCCAGGTTAGCTCGGCCAGCATTACGTCGTCCAGATTGAGTGGTGTGTTGAGGATGGCATCCCAGGTTTTTTGTACATGCATGCGCGAGAAGCCGGAGTAGAGCACCTCGAAGGTGGCGCTGTTCATGGTCGAGTAGCACACCGTTCCGGCCGCCAGGAAGGTAATGTAGCGGGCGCCGCCGACCTCCGGCATCAGGCTGCCGAGGCCGTAGCCAAAGCCCAGCATGTAGAGCATGGGGTCGGCGAGATTGCCGAGAATGCTGGATCCGGCGAGCTTTTTCCACACCAGAAAATTGCGTCGCCACACCGGGATGAAGCGCAGCGACAGGCGCGGTGCAGCGAAGTTGTGACGGTTATTCAATCGCGCAACTCCCGTCCGGTGAATTTCAGGAATACGTCTTCCAGATTGGAAGGGCGGTGCAGGTAGCGCAAGCTGTGCTGGGCGCGCAGTTGGTCCAGCACACGGTCACAATCACGCGTGTAGCAGAACAGCGTTTCACCGGTGATCTCGAAGCGTTCGCACAGCGTGTGGCCGTGCTGTGCGCCCCAGTCAGCCACGGTTTCGCCATAGATTTCCATCACGCTGGGCTCGATTTCGGCGGCGATCATGTCGCGCGGACTGCCGCTGGCAATCGCCGTGCCGTGATCGAGTATCACCAGCCGGTCGCACAGCCGTTCGGCTTCTTCCATGAAATGCGTGGTCAGCAAAATGGTTTTGCCCTGGCTGATGAGGCGGCGCAGGCCCTGCCAGATGACGTGACGCGCCTGCGGGTCGAGGCCGGTAGTGGGCTCGTCCAGCACGATCAGCTCGGGGTCGTTGACCAGCGCGCGCGCCAGCGTCAGGCGCCGCTTCATGCCGCCGGACAGTGTGGTGATGCGGGCGTTTTCCTTGCTGGTCAGCCCGGCGAATTCAAGCAGGCCGGGGATGCGCGCGCGGATGACGCTGTCGGCAATGCCGAAGTAGCGGCCATACACCAGCAGGTTTTCGCGCACCGAAAAATCCGGGTCGAGGTTGTCCATCTGTGGCACCACGCCGATGCGCAGTCGTGCCTCGCGCCCCCGCAACGGCACCGGTTCGCCGAGGATTTCGATGCTGCCGTCATCCGGTGCAATCAGGCCGAGCAGCATTTTCAGCGTGGTGGTCTTGCCTGCGCCGTTCGGGCCGATCAGGCCGAAGCACTCACCCGCCTCGATGTCGAGATCGAGGCCGCGCACCACTTCGGTGTCACCGTAGCGTTTGCGCAGATTGCGCGCCCTCAGGAGTGACATGCTGCCAGTGCCGCCGCTTTGAGTTCGGCCAGCTTGCCGTGAAAGAAGTGGCCGGTGTCGTGGATCACGCTGAGCTGCGCGCCGCTGGCCTGCGCCCAGGCTTGTGCGGCGGCCAGGGGCACGAGCTCGTCGTGTTCGCCATGAATGACGTGAGTGTGGGCAGGCACAGCATCGAAATCGTACATGTTCACCGCCGGACCGATCAGGATGAGTTTGGCGTGGGCAAGGTGCTGCGCGACGCGGTGCTGTACGTAGGCGCCAAAGGAAAACCCGGCCAGGATGAGCGGCAACGGTGCGGCGTATTGGGCGCGCACAAAGGCGATGACTGCCAGCATGTCGTAGGTTTCACCCAAGCCGCCATCGTATTCGCCGTCGCTGCCGCCGACGCCGCGAAAATTCGGCCGTACTGCGACATAGCCTTCATCGTGGCAGGTCTGCGCCAGGGTCTGCACCACTTTGTTGTCCAGCGTGCCGCCGTGCAGCGGATGCGGGTGGGCGATAAAGGCCAGCCCGCGCCGTTCGCTGCCGGGATCGTTGACCAGCGTTTCGATATTGCCGATGGCCGTTTTGATACGCAGTTTGGATCGCTTCACGTCAGATTTTCAGCCGTTCGACGACCTGGCCGTGTTGCAGATGCCGTTCGATAATTTCGTCAATATCCTGCTCGTCCACGTAGGTGTACCAGGTGCCTTCCGGATACACCACCAGTACCGGTCCTTCGCTGCAACGGTCCATGCAGCCTGCGCTGTTGATGCGGCATTGGCCTTCGCCATTCAGGTCCAGCGCCTTGATCTTCTTTTTGGCATAGTCGCGCATGGCTTGCCCGCCGGATGCGCCGCAGCATCGGGCGCCGTCCTCGCGTTGATTGGTACAGAAAAAAACGTGGTGTTTGTAGTAGCTCATGGCTGCTTGTCCTGCGTAAGTTCGGTGTATTTTCTGGCGTTGCCGCGCGCCGCATCGGCGGGATATTTTTGTCCGTTGTGGATCAGCTTGGCGCGCGCGGCGGCGAGCAAATCCAGTTCCAGCACGTCGGCCAGACGCACCAGATAAATCAGCACGTCGCTCATTTCTTCGCCGATGGCGGCTAGTTTGACCGGGTCCGGGTGCTGGCTCTGTTCGGGCGTGGCCCACTGGAAATGTTCCATCAGCTCGGCGGCTTCTACCGCCAGCGCCATCACCAGATTTTTCGGCGTATGAAACGGCTGCCAGTCGCGTTCTTCGGCAAAGCGGCGAATCTCGGCCTGTAGTTGCTCGATGCTATCGGTGGACATGCACGTGCCTCCTGTTGCGGGTGGATAGTGTAGCATCCTCGCCATGACCGAACTTGTCCTGCTCTCCGGCGGCATCGATAGCGTGACCCTGCTGCATCTCAAGCACAGCGAGGGCGCGTCATTGCATGCGCTGTTCATCGATTATGGCCAACGTGCCGGCCGCGAGGAGTTGCGTGCCGCCAGCATTCACAGCAACAAGCTGGGTGTGCCGTTGCAGCGGCTGGACATGGGGGCGGTAGGAGACGCTTTTCGCGCCGGACAGACGCAACGCCTGCATGTGCCGCTGCCGCACCGCAATCTGGTAGCGCTGGCGCTGGGGATGAGTTATGCCACGCAAATCGGCGCAACCTGTCTGCATCTGGCCCTGAATCGCGATGACTCGGACGCCTATCCGAGCGCGTCGCCATTGTTTGTACAGAGCTTCAATAACCTGGCGCGCAGCCTGGGCGATATTGCGGTGCACACGCCGCTGGCTGAACTGAATAAAGTGCAGGTGATTGAACTTGCCATCAAATTGGGTATAAATTTACGCGATACGTATAGCTGCCTGTTGGGTTATGCCAAGCCATGCGGGCATTGTCCGCAATGTTTGCAGCGTCGGGCGGCTTTATTGGCCGCAAATGTGGAGGGTGTGGATTGAATGCAGTGAATGTCAGTCTGGCTATCACTTTTGGATGATGTGCGTTGTGATCGCATACTGGTATGCTCGAAAGGGTTTGGTTGGAATGATCTGTCGGCGTTTCGTCAGTTATGTAACGCATATCGTCGGTAATGATGAAATGACGGTGCGCATTTAACGAATTAAAAAATTTAACTCATTGTTACATTAAGCATGGCGCTGTTTGGCTTGGAATGTGCTTACGGTTTGGCCTGATTGTATTTTGATGCACTTATTTTGTGACACGTTTTAAAGAATTACGCATGTGGCATAATGCTTGGCGAAACTTTTAACTAATTGATAAGTGGGAGGAATACCGTGAACGCAATCAACCCCCTGATTTCTTTCCGGTGGATAATGCTGCTGGCTGTGCTGATGGGTTTGTCAGGATGTGCAACGAATTATCCAATGGCGCCAGCCAAGACAGCCCAACAGGCTGACTGGAATTACCTGATTGGCCCCGGTGACAGCGTCAGTGTTTTCGTCTGGCGCAATCCCGAAGTCTCCGGCACTTTCCCGGTGCGTCCGGATGGCAAAATGACCATGAATCTGGTGGAGGATATGCCTGCCAGCGGCAAAACCCCCACCCAACTGGCGCGCGATCTCGAAAAAGCGCTGTCGAAATACATTCAGGAACCAATCGTGACCGTGATAGTGGCGGGCGGTATCGGGCCGTTCAGCCAGCAGGTTCGGGTGATCGGTCAGGCGACCAAGCCACAGGCGCTGAACTACCGCGAACACATGAGTCTGATTGATCTGATGATCGATGTGGGCGGCATTACCGATTTTGCGGCAGGCAACAAGGCTTATATCTTGCGTACCGTGGATGGCAAACAGCAGCGTCTGGGCGTGCGTTTGGATGACTTGGTCAACGGCGGTGATATCAGTGCCGATGTGCCCATCCTCCCGGGCGACGTGCTGGTGATCCCGGAAAGCTTTTTCTGATAATAATTTTCAGTTGCCAAGAACTTCTGAAAAACTCTAGGGGGAAACATGGATGAACTGCTAAACCAGTTGATGGGCTATGTACGGGCGACCTGGCATCGTCGCTGGTACATTGTCATCGTCGCCTGGATCGTCTCGATTGCGGGCTGGTTCTGGGTGTATACCCTTCCCAGCCGGTTTGAGGCTTCCGCTCGCGTCTATGTAGATACCCAAACCTTGCTCAAGCCGCTGCTCGGCGGGCTTACTGTCCAGCCCGATATTGATCAGCAGGTCCGGCTGATGACGCGTACCCTGGTCAGCCGCCCCAACCTGGAAAAAGTGGCGCGCATGACCGACATGGACATCAAGGCCAAGACGCCGCAACAGACTGAAGCCATGCTGGATGGTCTGGCCAGCCAGATCAAAATGGAGGCATCTGCCACAGGTAACAATCTCTACACTATCGCTTATCAGAATGAGCATCCCGAATTGGCTAAGCGTGTGGTGCAGGCGTTGTTGACCATCTTCGTCGAAAGCAGTCTGGGTAAATCCCGCAAGGATCTTTCCTCTTCGCGGAAATTTATTGATGAGCAACTCAAGGTTTATGAGCAAAAACTCATCGATACCGAGAATGCCATGAAGGACTTCAAGCGCAAACACATGGGTTTGATGCCTGGCGAAGGCGGCGATTACTACGCCAAGCTGTCAGCAACCACGACCTCGCTGCATCAGGCGGAACTTGATTTGCGTGAAGCGACCGACCGCCGCAACCAACTCAAAAGCCAGCTGGCTGATGAAGAGCCGGAGATATCCGCAGCTGCGGTACAGACGCAAAGCAATCCGGAGCTGGATGCACGTATCCAGGCATTGCAAAAAAACCTGGATACCCTGCGCCTCACTTATACCGACCTGCATCCGGATATCGTGTCTACCAAGCGTCTGATCAAGGAGCTGGAAGCGCAGAAAAAACAGGAAGCCAAAACCATCAAGAGCAGTGGCGATGGTCGTGCACTCAACCCGGTCTATCAGCAGTTGACCGTCGCTATCGCCGAAGCGGATGCTACGGTGGCTTCGCTTAAAGCACGGGTGGATGAATATCAGAGCCGCTTGGGTCAGCTCAAAAAAGCTGTCGACAGCACGCTCGATGTCGAGGCGGAGTATACCCAGCTGACCCGCGATTACGGGATGTATAAGGAAAACTACGCCTCCATGTTGGCGCGTAGCGAGACGGCGAGTTTGTCCGGAGAAGTGGAAAGCAAAACCGACGTCGTCGATTTCCGGGTGATCGATCCACCACGCGTTCCGCTCAAGCCGTCCTGGCCAAATCGCCCGTTGCTGATTTCGCTGGTACCGCTAGTGGGGATACTTGCAGGTATTGTAGTGGCCTTCCTGGTCAGCCAGTTGCGCCGTACCGTTACCGACAGGCGCGTATTGCGTGAACTGACCGGCCTGCCGTTGCTGGGTTCGGTAACCCGGATCGAGACCGATGCCGTCAAGTTCAAAAAACGCAAAGGTTTGATTGCCTACGCGCTGTCATTTTTCAGTTTGATTGGCGCCTACGGCATTCTGTTGACGCTGCAGATGTTCATGGCGCGATGATCAAGATGAAAACGTTGCGGAGCATCCAATCAATAACTCGGAGACAGGCCACCGATTACGTTGCAAGCATGCCCGCTGCAATGTTCTGCGGTTTTGTATGCAGAGGCCGGATTCAGGGAGTTCATAAATGAGCATTATAGAAAAAGCAGCCAACAAGCTGGGGCATGGTGATGCCGTGTCGCAGCCGCAAGGCGCAGCAGACAAAACGGCAACGGAAAATCATACCAGCCGAATTGAAGCCGCAATGCAGCGTGAACATGCCCAGACCGCATCCCCCGCCACGCCGGCGCCAACGGATAACGACACTGGCGTTAGCGTGACTTCCATGCAGGTTGAGATTGATTTGAAGCGCCTGGCGCGTATGGGAGGTGTCACGCCGGACGCCGAGCGCAGCCAGGTCGCCGAGGAGTTCCGTCTGATCAAGCGCCCGCTGCTGGCCAATGCCTTTGGACAGGGCGGAGCGGCAGTCAGGAACGGCAATTTGATCATGGTGACCAGTGCGCTGCCCGGAGAGGGAAAATCATTCTGCTCGCTCAATCTCGCAATCAGCATTGCAACGGAAATGGAGCGTACCGTGCTGTTGGTGGATGCCGACGTGGCGCGACCACGCCTGCCTGAATATCTCGGCATACGTGCCGGCAAGGGCTTGCTGGATGTATTGCAGGATCCAAGCCTGGAATTGTCGGAGGTGATGCTGCGCACCAACATCCCCAAGCTCTCCCTGTTGACTGCCGGCCATCCTTACAAGCATGGCACCGAGTTGCTGGCGAGCTCGGCGATGAGCCGGCTGGTTGCAGACCTGGCCAATCGCTACCCGGATCGCGTCATCATTTTTGACTCCCCACCCCTGCTGTCCACCAGTGAAGCCAGCGTTCTGGCCACCCACATGGGGCAGATCGTGATGGTGGTAGAAGCAGAAAAAACCTCGCAGGAGGCTGTCAAGGAAGCGCTGAGCCAGCTTGAGTCGTGTGAAGTCATTGGCATGGTGCTGAACAAGTCGACCGCGGTACTCGGTAACGATAACTACTACGGATACTATGGCACATACGGAAAATAGGTCGCGGCTTAATTCTGCAGCACGCCTGGGCGTTAGTGTTGTGTTCGTCCCTACCCTATTGCTGGGTGGAGTCGCTTTACCGGCTGCGGCGGCCGATTGGACCGTCACGCCGAATCTGACCTTGAGCGAGCGCTATACCGATAACGTCAACTTCGCACCTTCCGGTCAGCCCAGGGAGAGTGATTTCATTACCGAGGTGCGCCCGGGCGTGCAATTCAGCAAAGAAGGTGCGCGTCTCAGGGTCAGGGTCAATTACTCGCTGCAATCCCTGACTTATCTTAATAACAGCAATAACAACGCGATCAATCACCAGCTCAATGCGGGCGCCAACGCCGAATTGCTGAAAGATTTTCTGTTTCTCGATGCCAACACGGCGATTTCCCAGCAAAACATCAATGCGCTGGGGCCGGTAGGGTTTGGCAACACCAATGCGACCAATAACCTGACCACGGTTGGGACCTACAGCATCAGCCCTTATGTTCAAAAACGTTTTGGTAACTTCGCCGACGGCATGTACCGGGTAAGCACCAGCGGTGTTTATTACAATAGCCAGGGGATTTCCAATACGGTGACCAACAGCATGAGTGGATCGTTGACCAGCGGTCCATCATTCAACGACCTGTTCTGGGGACTCAATTACAGCTACAGTCAGAATAAAAACCAGTCTGTACCCGATACCAAATTCGAACGCGCTTCTGCCACGCTGGGTTATGCGCTGACGCGCAAATTCCGGGTGAACGCAACAGCAGGGGTGGAGCGTAATAGCTACATTATCCTGAATAGCGGTTCAACTGACGGGTCTTTCTGGAATGCGGGATTCAGCTGGACACCAACGTCCCGTACCAGTGTGGCAGCAACTTATGGCCGCCGCTATTTTGGCAATACCTATTCGTTTGACCTGAGCGAACGCACCCGTCATACCACCTGGCGCGCCGGGTACAGCGAAGACCTCACTACCAGCAGCGCCACCAGCCTGTCTTATGCATTGCTGGGTGGATATTATGTATGCCAAATCATCCCGGCCGGGTATTCCTATTTCCCGGCAACGGGGTCACCCACCGGGTTTGTGGTGGCGATTCCTCTCGGCTCTCCGGTTCCAGCAGATTGTCAACTGGCTGCAGCAGTCGTTACCCCCAACCTCAGCCTGGTCAACGAAGTCTACATTCTTAAAAACTTTACCGCAGGCGTCGGCGTGAATGTGGGCAAGAGCGATTACAACCTGGGTGTCTATCGCATGCGCCGCGATTTGCAGACCAGCGGGACTTATGATCAATCGTCGGGTATCAATGCCGGATGGAACTGGCGCTTTGCACCGTTCACTACGGTTAGCCTGACCGGGAATCTGACGCGTTTTGATGTGCCAGCCAGCAATCGCAAGGACAACTTGTGGAGTGTTTCGGGCGGCGTGACCCATCAGTTCCAGCCCAAATTAAACGGCTCCGTATTCATTCGCCATCAGGCACGCAACTCCAATCAGCCCGGCAATGACTTCACTGAAAACAGCATCACGGCGCTGGTCAATATGACCTTCTAGGATGCAATCACATGTATGAAGCGTATTACCACCTCAACGCCAAACCCTTCCAGCTGAGCCCGGATCCGCGCTTTTTCTTTGGCAGCAAAGGCCACAAACGCGCCATGGCTTACCTGGAGTACGGCCTGTCGCTGGGCGAGGGATTCATTGTAATCACCGGCGAAGTGGGGGCGGGCAAGACCACGCTGGTTCGCAACCTGTTCAAGCAGCTGGAATCGGAGAATGTGGTGGCGGCGCAACTGGTCAGTACCCAGTTGGACGCGGATGACACGCTACGCAGCGTCGCCGCCTCGTTCGGTCTGGAACACGAGGGCATCAGCAAATCCGCCATCCTGAAAAACCTTGAAGGTTTCCTGCAGGCAGCCGCGCAGCAGGGCAAGCGCGCATTGCTGGTCGTGGATGAAGCGCAGAACCTGACTCCGCGCGCAGTGGAAGAGTTGCGCATGCTGTCGAATTTTCAGAATAACGAGCGTTCGCTGATCCAGAGTTTTCTGTTGGGCCAACCCGAGTTCCGCAATATCCTGCAAAGCCAGGACATGCAGCAGCTGCGCCAACGCGTGATCGCTTCCTACCACCTGGGGCCGCTAGATGCGCTGGAAACCCGCGCCTATATCGAGCATCGCCTGCGTACCGTAGGCTGGAAAGGCATGCCGTCATTCGGTGACGATGCATTCGAGGCCATTTATCAATTTACCGGCGGCATACCGCGTCGTATCAACACTTTTTGCGATCGCCTGATGCTGTATGGTTTTCTGGAAGAAAAGACCGCTTTCGATAGCGCGGCGGTAAAGGAAGTCGTGGAAGATCTGCGCCACGAAATAGCACATCAGGATACGCCAGGCGGAAGCGTGTTGCGCGGAAATGGCAGCACCACCAATGGTGGGCAGGGTATACCCGATGACTTGCTGCAACTCAATGGCCGGGTCGAACAGATGGAACGTTCGCTCAACCGCATGCTGCCCATCGTACGCAAGATACTGTTCATGGTATCGGAGAAAAGTGTGCCCCCGGCGAACGAAGCGCCGGAAGCCAATCAATAGAACGCAACACGGGGATCAGCATGACCGATATTTTGTGCGTGGTAGGTGCGCGTCCCAATTTCATGAAAATCGCGCCGGTGATGACCGCTTTGGCGGGCGCCGGCATCCATGCCAAGCTGGTGCATACCGGCCAGCATTATGACGCGGCGATGAATGACCGCTTCTTCACCGATCTTGGCATCCCCTATCCCGACATCAATCTGGAAGTCGGCTCGGGAAGTCACGCCGTGCAAACCGCCGAAATCATGCGCCGCTTTGAGCCGGTGCTGGAGCAGGAGCAGCCGGCCGCGATTCTGGTGGTGGGTGACGTCAACTCCACCATTGCCTGTGCGCTGGTGGCGGCCAAGCGCGGAGTGGCGGTGATTCACGTTGAAGCCGGTTTGCGCAGTTACGATCGCAGCATGCCGGAAGAAATCAATCGTGTGCTGACCGACCAGATTTCCGACCAGTTGTTCATCACTGAAAAGGATGCCCACAAAAATCTGTTGCGCGAAGGCATCGCTGCCGCACGCGTGCATTTTGTCGGCAATGTGATGATCGACACGCTGCACCATAATCTGCCGCGCGCAGTACCTGCTGCGGTCACCCTGGGTGAGACTTTACCGCAAGGCTATGGGGTGCTGACGCTGCACCGGCCGTCCAATGTGGACGACGTCGACATCCTCGGCAATCTGCTGGAAACCGTGGCAATGATCGCCGCAGACCTTCCCATCGTTTTTCCGTTGCATCCGCGTACCCGCGCCAGTATTGACCGTCTCGGTCTGACGGCGTGGCTGAACCAGCCGGGTATCCGGGTACTGCCCCCGCTGGGTTATCTGGAAATGCTCGGCCTGATGAAAGATGCGCGCATCGTGTTGACCGATTCGGGCGGCATTCAGGAAGAAACCACAGCGCTGGGCGTGCCCTGCCTGACCTTGCGCCACAATACCGAGCGGCCCATTACTGTAGACGAAGGCACCAATACCATTGTCGGTACCGACCGCAAGCAGATACTGGTGGCGGCAGAGGCAGTGCTCAATGGCGGCGGCAAGGCCGGGCGCATTCCCGAATACTGGGATGGTCGCGCAGCGATACGCATCGCCGCGATTTTGTCGCAATGGCTGGACGCGCGTCATTATGCTGTCGCATAAAGGGCCTATCGTGCGCAATGCCATGACCATCGACGTAGAAGATTACTTTCAGGTATCCGCTTTCGCGGCGCACATCGCACGCGACAGTTGGGATAGCCAGCCGTGCCGGGTGGAACGCAACATTGCACGCATACTCGCCTTGCTGGATGAGCATCACACCCACGCCACTTTTTTTACGTTGGGCTGGATTGCCGAGCGCTATCCGCAACTGGTGCGCGCCATTGTCGACAACGGGCACGAACTGGCCAGCCACGGTTACGGTCATCAACGTGCGTCAGACCTGACGCCGGAACAATTCCGTGCCGACATCACCCGCGCCAAAGGTCTGCTGGAAGACATCGGCGGTGTGGCGGTACGTGGGTATCGCGCACCGAGTTTCTCCATTGGCAGCCGCAATCTTTGGGCCCTGGAAACCTTGCGCGAAGCCGGCCATAGTTACAGTTCCAGCATTTATCCCGTGGTGCACGATCACTACGGAATGCCCGAGGCACCACGTTTTGCGTTCCGCCCGCTGAACGATGATTTGCAGGAATTCCCGCCCAGCACCGTACATCTGTTCGGGCGCAACCTGCCCGCCGGCGGCGGCGGCTACTTCCGCCTGATGCCCTACGCGCTGTCGCGCTGGCTGATGCGACGCGTGAACAACACCGATGGCGAGCCCTGCATGTTCTATTTTCATCCCTGGGAAATCGACCCGGAACAGCCGCGCCAGACCGGTATCGGCTTCAAAACGCGGTTTCGCCACTATGTGAACCTGGATCGTATGGAAGGCCGCATTGCGCACTTGTTGCGTGACTTTCAATGGGATCGGGTGGACAGGGTATTCATGAAGGATGCGGCATGAACGCATCGGTCAAACTCCCGTCCGAATCGGTCGATATGACCGTGCGTCCCATGCAGCCGGGCGATGCGGCGCGCTGGGATGCTTTTGTACAAGACTGCCCTGAGGCGACTTTTTTTCACCGTGCGGGCTGGGCGGAAGTAATCAAGCGCGCCTTCGGCCATCGCACCCATTTTTTGCTGGCTGAAGTAAACGGTGAAATCCACGGTGTGCTGCCGCTCGCTGAAATCAACAGCCGCCTGTTTGGACATTCGCTTTCTGCATTGCCATTCTGCGTATACGGTGGCCCGGCCGCATCAAGCCCTGAGGCAAAGCACGCTCTCGATCAGGCTGCGCAAAGGCTAGCCATCGAACTGGGTGTCGAGCATCTCGAATACCGCAACCTCCAGCCTTTCCATACGGATTGGCCGGGCAAGGATTTGTACGTGACCTTTCGCAAGGAGATCGACCCGGAAGTTGAGCACAACCTGAATGCCATCCCGCGCAAGCAGCGCGCGATGGTGCGCAAAGGCATCAAGGCCGGACTGGTGAGCGAGATCGATACGGACACCCAGCGCTTCTTCCACGCCTATTCCAGTAGTGTGCACCGGCTTGGCACGCCGGTGTTTTCGCGCAAGTATTTCCGGATATTGAAAGAGGTGTTCGACGAAGATTGCGAAATCCTGACCATTACGGTGGAGGGTCGCGTCATCAGCAGCGTAATGAATTTTTATTTCCGCGATGAAGTGCTGCCCTATTACGGCGGGGGCACTGCCGAAGCGCGGAATCTGGCTGGTAACGATTTCATGTATTGGGAGGTGATGCGCCGTGCCTGTGAAAAAGGCTGCCGCATGTTCGACTACGGGCGCAGCAAACTCGGCACCGGCTCCTACGATTTCAAGAAAAACTGGGGTTTCGAACCGCAACCGCTTTATTACGAATATCAGCTGGTACGCGGCCAGAGCGTGCCCGACCACAATCCCCTCAATCCAAAATACCGGCTGTTCATCAAGGCGTGGCAACGTATGCCGCTGGCGCTGGCCAATGTAATCGGCCCGCATATCGTCAAAAACCTGGGTTAGGCGATGGAAGAATTGTTGTTTCTTGCGCATCGCATTCCCTACCCGCCCAACAAGGGCGACAAGATTCGCTCCTACCACCTGCTGAAGCACCTGACCCAGCGCTACCGTGTTCACCTTGGGTGCTTTGTCGATGACCCCGAAGACTGGCAATACACCAGCCATTTGCAGGCAATCTGCGACGAGACTTTTTTTGCGCCGCTCAAACCGGGCCGTGCCAAATTGAAAAGTCTGGTCGGGCTTGTCAGAGGTACGCCGCTGACGCTGCCCTACTATGCTCATGCAGGGTTGCAGCGCTGGGTAACGCAAACGCTCGCTGCGCGCAGAGTCTCCAAAGTCCTGATTTTCTCATCGGCGATGGGACAATTCGTGCCGCAGGATCGCGCGTTGCATAGTGTGGTGGATTTTGTCGATGTGGACTCCGACAAGTGGACACAATACGCCCAGGCCAAACGCTGGCCGCTGTCCTGGCTGTATCGGCGCGAAGGCCGTACCCTGCTGGCATGGGAGCGCGATCTGGCAGCACGTAGCGATGCAGCGTTATTTGTATCGGAAGCCGAAGCGCGTCATTTTTCCCAGCTCGCACCGGAATCGGCGACACATATCGACTGGTTCAATAACGGCGTGGATTTCGAATATTTCTCGCCGGATAGAGCCTATCCCAATCCTTACCCGGCAGGCAGCCTGCCACTGGTATTTACCGGCGCCATGGACTACTGGCCGAATGTGGATGCGGTGGTATGGTTTGCGCGCGAGATATTCCCTGTTATCCGTGCACGGTATGCTGCAGCGCAATTCGTCATTGTCGGTGGGCGCCCAGGGCAGGTGGTACGGGATTTGGCGCAGTTGCCCGGCGTGACGGTGACAGGTCGCGTCGAGGATGTGCGCCCCTGGTTGCGTCACGCGCGGTTGGCAGTTGCGCCATTGCGTATCGCCCGGGGGGTGCAGAACAAGGTGCTGGAAGCCATGGCGATGGCGCTGCCGGTAGTCGCCAGCGCGCAGGCGCTGGAGGGTATCCAGGCTACGCCGGGCCGGGATTTGCTGGTGGCCGACAGCACAGCCAACTTTGCCGGGCAAGTCATGACGCTATTGGGTGGCGCGCATCCTGATATGGGCGCGGCAGCGCGGGCCGCCATGCTGGGGCATTATGCCTGGCCGGATAATCTGCGCCGGGTGGACGCCCTTCTCGATCGCCATAATCCTTCACCGATTCAACAACCCACTGCCGCCAAGGTGGTATCAATCAGGGAACACCGCACATGAGCGCCACCTTGCAACCCGCTGCCGCTGAACCGTCCATGGTGCGGGGCTGGCCTGCCGCCGCCGCGCTGGCCATTGCCACTGTCGTTGCCTTACTGCTGATTTATTATTCCACCAGCGCGTCCACGGTGGCGATCTGGGAGCGTTCTGAAACCTATACCCATGGCTTCCTGATTTTCCCTATCAGCGCCTGGCTGATCTGGCGCCGCCGCAGCGAACTGGCGCGCCTGGCATACCGGCCGGACTGGCGCGGTCTGGTGTTGCTGTTGCTGCTTTCGATGGGCTGGCTGTTCGCGCACAGCGGTGGCGTACTGGTGGGCGAGCAACTGATGCTGGTGGCGATGCTGCCGGCGGCAGTGTGGACCCTGCTCGGCACCCGCGTGGTGCGTGCCATGGCGTTTCCGCTCGGGTTCCTGCTGCTCGCGGTACCCATGGGTGAGGCACTGATTCCGCACATGATGACGTTTACCGCCAATTTCACCGTCAAGGCGCTGCAGTTGACCGGCATGCCGGTTTATCAGGAAGGTACTTTCTTCACCATCCCGAGTGGCGAGTGGTCGGTGGTGGAGGGCTGCAGCGGGCTGCGTTACCTGATTGCCTCGTTCACGCTGGGTTGCCTGTACGCCTACCTCACGTATCGCAGCAATACCCGGCGCATTCTGTTCGCGCTAGCCGCCATCGTGGTGCCGGTGATCGCCAATGGCCTGCGTGCCTACATGATCGTGATGATCGCCGTGCTGTCCGACATGAAGCTGGCACTGGGCTTCGACCACCTGATCTACGGCTGGGTGTTTTTCGGCGTGGTGATGCTGTTACTGTTCTGGATCGGCGGTTTCTGGCGCGAGGATGAACAGTCGATTGTGCCGTCGGCGCAGGTATTGGCGCACGATGCACCCGCCGCACCACTCAGCAGGGTGGCATTAGCGGCGCTACTGAGTATCGCCGTCGCGCTCAGCGGCTATGCCTACGCAGCCTGGCTGGATGGACACACGGTTCCGCCGAATGGCCTGCAGATTGCACCCCCCGCGCCGGCCAACGGCTGGGCGCTGGAAACCGCGCCGTTTACAGACTGGCATCCGCACTACGTCGGTCCGGATGCCCAGCACGCCGTGTATTACCGCAAGGGTACCCAGCAGGTGATGCTGTATCTGGCCTATTACCGCACCCAGCGGCAGGGTGCCGAGCAGATTACCAGCCAGAATTACATGATCAGGCAGAAAGATCCCGAGTGGTCGAACCTGGGTGAGACGACGATCGCGCCGGGTGCAGGCACGCAGCCCGCCGAAGTAATCCAGGCCAGGCTGCGTTCGACGCCGCAACGTTTGCTGGTATGGCGCTGGAACCAACTGGCTGGGCGCGACACCACCAATGACTATCTCGCCAAGTTGTTGCTGGCCAGCGAAAGAGTCGTTGGTGCACGCGACGACGGCGCGGCCATTGTGATTGCCACGCCTTATGCCGGCGATGTGGAACAGGCGCAACCGGTGCTGCGTGAATTCATGCGCGATATGCAGCCATCCATTGCTGCCAGCCTCAAACAAGTCGCACAACCTTGAGTGCTGCAAAGGTTCCGCTGATCGTCCATGTCGTGCATCACTTCTCGGTGGGGGGGATGGAGAATGGCATGGTGAATATTCTGAACAGATTGCCGGCACACAAATATCGTCATACGGTGGTGTGCCTGACTGACTACACGGACTTTGCCGCGCGCATTGTGGCTCAGCCGGTGCCGTTTCATGCGTTGCACAAAAAACCGGGACGGGATATTTCAATCTACCCGAAATTATGGCGCAAGTTGCGTGAACTACAGCCGGACCTGGTGCATACGCGCAACCTGTCGGCGCTGGAAGGTCAGTTCGTCGCCGCTGCTGCCGGGGTGCGGCGGCGTATCCATGGCGAACACGGGCGCGACGTGTTCGACCTGTATGGCAGCAACCGCAAATACAATCTGTTGCGGCGTGCCGCACGCCCGCTGGTGGGGCACTACATTACTGTCAGCCGCGACCTGCAGACGTGGCTGCAAGCAACGGTGGGCGTGCCGGCCAGCCGCATTACCCAGATCTACAGCGGCGTGGACAGCACGCGCTTTCATCCGCGCACAGGGCAGCGTAGCGAGTTGCCGGCAGGCTTCGCTCCGGATGATGCGGTGGTGTTCGGCAGTGTCGGGCGCATGGCCGAAGTAAAGGATTATCCGACGCTGGTGCGTGCTTTTTTGCGCTTACTGGAATTGCACCCACAAGCACGACAGCGGGCGCGCCTGGTGATTGTGGGCGAGGGGGTTGCCCGCGCCCCGTGCCTGGAACTGTTGCGTGCTGCGGGCGCTGAAGAACTGGCCTGGCTGCCCGGCGAACGCACTGATATCCCGGAGCTGATGCGTGCCATGGACGTATTCGTGCTGCCGTCACTGGGGGAAGGTGTTTCCAACACCATTTTGGAGGCACAGGCCAGCGGCCTGCCGGTGGTCGCCACGGCGGTCGGTGGCAACGTGGAACTGGTGCAGTCCGGCGGCAATGGCGCATTGGTTAATGTGGGCGATGTGGAGACGATGGCACGCGCCTTGCTGAGCTATTTTGATGACCCGGCACAGACAGGCCGCCAGGGACAGGCTGCGCGCCAGCAAATTGAGCGTCAATTCAGCCTGGAGTCGATGACGCATGCTTACGAACAGGTGTATGACCAAGTGTTGCGTACCTGACAATAATGACGAACCGTCACGCAATGACGGCTAAACGAGGACAGTTTTACCATGTGCGGAATCGCCGGAATTTTTGACCTGACGGGTGTGCGTCCGATCGACCGGGCACTGCTGTCGCACATCAACGATATCCAGTCGCACCGCGGGCCGGACGAGGCGGGGTTGCACATCGAGCCGGGCGTCGGGCTGGGCCACCGGCGCCTGTCGATCATTGATATCGCCAGCGGCCAGCAGCCGCTGTTCAATGAGGACGGCAGCGTGGTGGTGGTGTTCAACGGCGAGATTTACAACTTCGTCGACCTGATCCCGCAGTTGCAAAGCCTCGGCCACACCTTCCGTACCCGCTCCGACACCGAGGTGATCGTGCACGCCTGGGAAGAATGGGGTGAAGCTTGCGTCGAGCATTTTCGCGGCATGTTTGCCTTTGCTTTATGGGATCGCAATCGCCAGACTTTTTTCCTGGCGCGCGATCGCATGGGGGTGAAGCCGCTCTACTATGCGCTGCTCGACAATGGCTGCTTTGTGTTTGGTTCGGAGCTGAAAACGCTCACCGCCCACCCCGATTTCAAGCGCGAATTCGATGCGTTGGCGATCGAAGACTACTTCGGCTACGGCTATGTGCCCGAGCCGCGCACCATTTACCGGCAGGCGCTGAAGCTGTCGCCCGGCCACACGCTCACCTTGCAGCGTGGCAAAAGCTTGCCCGAGTCGCGCCAGTTCTGGGACATCCCGTTTACCCCGCTGCCACCCATGCGTGAAGACGACGCCGCCGAAGAAACCGTGGCGCGCCTGCGCGAAGCCGTGAAAATCCGTATGGTGGCGGAAGTGCCGCTGGGCGCCTTCCTGTCCGGTGGTGTGGATTCCTCCGCCATCGTGGCGATGATGGCGGATCTGTCCGATGCGCCGGTCAACACCTGTTCGATTTCTTTCGGCGATCCCAAATACAACGAGGCCGAATACGCCCAGCAGGTGGCCACGCGTTATCAGACTGCGCACCGCGTGGGCCAGGTCGAGGCCGATGATTTTTCGCTGATCGACGAGCTGGCGCACCTCTACGACGAACCCTATGCGGACAGCTCCGCCATGCCCACCTACCGGGTATGCGAACTGGCACGCAAGAACGTCACTGTGGCGCTGTCCGGCGACGGCGGCGACGAGAATTTCGCCGGTTACCGGCGCTACCGCTGGCACGGCTACGAAGAGAAAATGCGCGCACTGTTGCCGCTGGGCATGCGCCGTCCGCTGTTCGGCCTGCTCGGCCGCGTCTACCCCAAAGCCGACTGGGCGCCGAAAGTATTGCGCGCCAAGACCACCTTCGAGGCGATGGCGCGCGATAGCGTGGAAGGCTATTTTCACGGTGTGTCGGTGTGCAGCAATGCGCTGCGCGCGCAACTGTTTTCGGACGATCTCAAGCGCCAGCTGCAAGGCTATTCGGCGGTGGAAGTGCTGCGCCGCCACGACGCCAGCAACCCCGGCCGCGATGCGGTGTCGCGGGTGCAGTACCTGGACATGAAAACCTACCTGCCCGGCGACATCCTCACCAAGGTGGACCGCGCCAGCATGGCGCACGCGCTGGAAGTGCGCGTGCCGCTGCTCGATCACCAGCTGGTGGAATGGGTGTCGGGCCTGCCGGTGGGCATGAAGCTCAAGGGAAGCGAGGGCAAGCACATTTTCAAATACGCCCTG
This sequence comes from Sulfuriferula multivorans, assembly GCF_003851125.1. Classification (GTDB taxonomy): domain Bacteria; phylum Pseudomonadota; class Gammaproteobacteria; order Burkholderiales; family Sulfuriferulaceae; genus Sulfuriferula; species Sulfuriferula multivorans. Next base: position 82,658 of record NZ_BGOW01000014.1, read on the forward strand.
CAACCATACCTGCCGCACGATATTCTGTATCGCAAGAAAATGGGTTTTTCGATTCCGCTGTCCGAGTGGTTCCGCGGCCCCTTGATGCAGCGTTTGCGCAATGCCGTATTGTCGCCGCGCCTGCTCGACACCGGCCTGTTCAATGCGGCATTTCTCAAGGAAATGGTTGATCAGCACGCCAGCGGGCGACGCGATTACGGCGCGGCATTGTGGTCGGTGCTGATGTTCGAGGCGTTTTTGCGCAACCAGGAAAATATCGGTACAAGTCACGTGGAAATGGCTCAGGCGGCAGCGCGATGAAAATCCTGCACATCCTCGACCATTCCATTCCGCTGCACTCGGGCTACACCTTTCGTAGCGCCGCGATCCTGCGCGAGCAAAGGAAGCGTGGCTGGGACACCGAACACCTCACCAGCCCCAAGCAGATCAACTGCAAGGTGGCCGAGGAGGTGGTGGACGGGCTGCATTTCTACCGCACGCCGCCGGTCACGGGTCTGGTCGCGCGGCTGTTGTTTTTCAATATGATCGCGCTGATGAATGCGACGGAGCGGCGCCTGCGCGAAGTGGTGGCACGCGAGAAACCCGATGTTCTGCATGCCCATTCGCCGGCGCTCAACGCGCTGCCCGCGATTCGCGTCGGGCGTGCGCTGAATATTCCGGTGGTATACGAAATTCGCGCCTTCTGGGAAGACGCCGCAGTGGATCACGGCACCAGTGCCGAGTGGGGGCCGCGCTATCGGCTGAGCCGCTCGCTGGAAACCTGGGCGGTGCAGCATGCCGATGCGGTAACGACCATTTGCGAGGGTCTGCGCAGCGACCTCGCGGCGCGCAAGGGTGTGGCAGCGGAAAAAATCACGGTCATACCGAATGCGGTGGACATCGAAAAATTCACCACGAGCGGCGTGGCGGATGCCGTACTCAAGGCGCAGCTCGGTCTGCAAGGCAAACAGGTGCTGGGTTTTCTCGGCTCGTTCTACGCCTACGAAGGCCTGAACCTGCTGCTCGACGCGCTGCCGTTGATGCTGCAAAGCAATCCCGATGTGCGGGTGCTGCTGGTGGGCGGCGGGCCGCAGGAAGATGCGCTCAAGGCGCAGGCCGCGCACTTGGGTGTGGCGGACAAGGTGGTGTTCTGCGGACGCGTGCCGCATGATCAGGTGCAGCGTTATTATGACCTCGTCGACGTACTGGTGTATCCGCGTCTGTCCATGCGGCTGACTGAACTGGTCACGCCGTTGAAACCGCTGGAAGCGATGGCGCAAGGGCGGGTACTGGTGGCGTCCGACGTGGGCGGGCATAAGGAACTGATCCGCGACGGAGAAACCGGTGTGCTGTTCCGCGCCGGCGACGCGACCGATCTGGCTGCAAAAGTGCTTGGCTTGCTCAATGCGCCGGCGCGCTGGCCGCAACTTGCCGCCAATGGCCGTCGTTTTGTCGAAAAGGAGCGCAACTGGGCAGCCAGCGTAGCGCGCTATGAAGCCGTCTACGACTACGCCAAACGTCAGACCTTGTTACCATGAAGCCAGGAAAAGCATTGAGCCACAGAGGACACAGAGGTCACGGAGAGAACCTTCGCGTGCGAATTACGGGAGGAGGATACGCGCTTGCATTATTGAGCTATTTTTGCGAGTTGGGCGACAAGTCTCCATCCCTGCGATCCTCATTTTCTCTGTGCGCTCTGTGTCCTCCGTGGCTAAAGGATTAAGGTGTTGTGCATGAAACCCCACCTAGTGGTGTTCTCAACGCTGTTCCCGCACGCGGGCGCGCCCAATGCCGGTCCGTTCATCCGCGAACGCATGTTCCGTGTGGGTGAGGTGCTGCCGCTCACCGTGGTGTCGCCGCAGCCGTGGTTTCCGGGACAATCGCTGCTGCGGCGCTGGAAGCCGCATTTCCGTCCGCCCGCGCTGCGTCACGAGAGCCAGCATGGTATCGAAGTGTTGCACCCGCTTTTCTTTTCGGTACCGGGCGCATTCAAACAACTGGATGGCCTGTTCATGGCGCTGGGAAGTTATTTCACTCTAAAGAAGCTGCGTCGCGCCGGCAAACTCGACATCCTGGACGCCCATTTTGCCTACCCCGACGGCTATGCCGCTACGCTGCTGGGCAAATGGCTGGACGTGCCGGTCACCATCACCCTGCGCGGCACCGAAGTACCCCATTCCAGAAATGCAAAGCTGCGCCCGCTGCTGGTGCGTGCACTGACACGTGCGGCGCGGGTATTCTCGGTGTCCGATTCGCTACGCCGCCATGCCATTGACCTGGGCATCGCCGGCGACAAAATCCGCGTGGTGGGCAACGGCGTGGATAACGATAAATTTCATCCGGTCGCCCGTAGCGAAGCGCGTACTCAATTGGGCATAGCCGCTGATGCGCCGGTGTTGATTTCGGTAGGCGGGCTGGTCGAGCGCAAGGGCTTTCATCGTGTCCTCGCATGCCTGCCGGAATTGAAACTGCGTTTCCCCGGACTGGTTTATCTGATCGTCGGCGGTGCCGGTGCCGAGGGCGACATGCGCGCCGAGCTTGAGCAACAGGTAGCGGCGCTGGGCCTGCAGGATACGGTACGCTTTCTCGGCATCATCCCCGCCGCATCGCTGAAATGGCCACTGTCGGCTGCCGACGTGTTCGTGCTGTCGACGCGCAATGAGGGCTGGGCCAATGTGTTTCTGGAAGCGATGGCATGCGGTCTGCCCGTCATCAGCACCGATGTGGGCGGCAATGCCGAAGTGGTGTGCCGCGACGAGTTGGGCATGATCGTGCCTTTCGGAGACCACGCCGCCTTGAGGACTGCCCTCATGGCAGCGCTGGCAAAAGACTGGGATCGTTCAGCCATCCTTGCCTATGCGCGCGACAACGACTGGCAAAAACGTGTGGTTGTGCTGGTGGAAGAACTCAACACGATTCATGCGCTTGCGTTGTCTACGCGCGCATCCGCACAGTGAGTGAGTCTTGGTAACGGAGGTCATCTTGGCTAGGACCCTGTTTTATTTGCGCGCTGTCTACAGCGTTGTCTGAACGGAACATGCATCCCATGTATACCGCCATTGCCGCCAATATCCTGTTCCCGCTGCATGAGCGACTCAAACATCACACTACTGTTGCGGTGCACCGTGGCATGGAAGAGGCTCAGTGGTGGGACACAAAACGTCTGCAAGCCTTGCAACTGGAACGTCTGTGCGCCTTGCTCACGCAGGCGCAGGTGCATGTGCCGTACTACCGCGAGTTGTTTGGGCGCATCGGTTTCGAGCCATTAAGCATGGCTTCGCTGAACGATCTGGCGCGCTTGCCATTCCTGACCAAGGTTGAGATACGTAGCCATCTTGAACAACTCAAGGCGGATAACGCCACCGGTCTGGCGCGCTTCAATACCGGCGGCTCCAGCGGCGAGCCGCTGATTTTTTTCATTGGTCGCGAACGTGTCAGCCACGATGTCGCCGCCAAGTGGCGTGCCACGCGCTGGTGGGGGGTGGATATCGGCGACCCGGAGATCGTGGTATGGGGCTCACCGATTGAGCTGGGTGCACAGGATCGTGTGAAGCAACTGCGCGATAAGCTGCTGCGTACGAAACTGTTGCCCGCGTTTGAAATGTCCGCGCACAAGCTCGACGGTTTCATCGGTGAGATTCGCGCCATGCGTCCGAAAATGCTGTTCGGCTACCCGTCTGCATTGGCGCATATTGCGCGTCACGCTGACGAGCGTGGCATTGCCATGAATGATCTGGGCATCAAAGTCGCCTTCGTCACCTCAGAAGCGCTGTACGATCACCAGCGTTCACAAATTGAAAAAACTTTTGGTTGCCCGGTGGCGAACGGTTACGGCGGTCGGGACGCCGGTTTCATCGCGCATCAGTGCCCGGCAGGTGGCATGCACCTGACCGCCGAAGACATCATCGTGGAAATCGTCGACCCCCAGGGGCGCGTGCTGCCGCACGGCGAGTCGGGCGAGATCGTGGTGACGCATCTGGCCACCGGCGATTTCCCGTTTATTCGCTATCGCACAGGCGATGTCGGCGTGCTTGATGACCAGCCATGCCCCTGCGGGCGTGGCTTGCCGTTGCTGAAAGCCATCGAAGGACGCAGCACCGATTTCGTGGTGGCACAGGACGGCACTGTGATGCACGGTCTGGCGCTGGTATATGTGATCCGCGACCTGCCTGGCGTGCGTCAATTCAAGATCGTTCAGGAAAGCTTGGCGCTGACGCGCGTACTGCTGGCTACCGACAGTCAGTTTGACGAAGCAAATATCGGAAAAATCCTGTCGGGTATCCAGCAACGCCTGGGCTCGGAAGTACGCGTGGAGATAGAACGGATGGATGAAGTGCCCAAGGAAAAATCCGGTAAATACCGTTATGTGGTGAGCCATGTGGTGCCGTCATCTGGCATCAATAGTGACAGGAGAAGCACAACATGAGCTTGAGAGATCTGTTTGTTTTTGCAGTGGTGTTTGGCTCCCTTCCTTTAATATTAAGAAAGCCTTATGTCGGAATTTATATGTGGTCGTGGCTGGGCTACATGAACCCGCACCGCCTGACATGGGGCATGGCCTACGATTTTCCGTTTGCCTTTGTGGTGGCTATCGTCACCTTGCTGGGGCTTGCTTTTTCACGCGAGCCCAAGCGTATTCCGTGGACGCGGGAGAATATTGTTTTGCTGATAATGATCGGCTGGATGGTGGTCACTACCATTTTCTCGCTGTATCCGCAGTTAGCGTGGCTGCAGCTGGAGAAGGTAGCGAAAATTCAATTGATGGTTTTCCTGACCATGATGCTCATCAACACGCGCGAGAAGCTTGAAACACTGGTGTTGATCATTGCCCTGTCGCTGGGTTTCTATGGAATCAAGGGCGGCATTTTTACGATTGTTCACGGCGGTGCCTACCGGGTACAGGGACCAATGGGCACCTTTATTGGTGGCAACAATGAAATGGCGTTGGCGCTGATCATGACCATACCGTTGATCTGGTATCTGCACCTGAATGCGCAGAAAGCCTGGTTGCGCCATGGTTACACCGCCGCTATGTTCCTATGCGCACTGGCCGTCATAGGCAGCCAATCGCGCGGTGCACTGGTAGGTGGTGTGGCAATGGGCGCTTTTCTCTGGCTGAAAACCCGCAACAAATTGTTTACCGGGCTAATCATGGTACTAGCGGTGGCGGCGATTTTGGCAATCATGCCTCCAGCATGGCATGCACGCATGTCTACTATTGATAATTATCAAACTGATCAGTCTGCGGAAGGGCGTATTAATGCGTGGTGGACCGCGTATAACCTGGCTAAGGACAGACCCTTGGTGGGGGGCGGGTTCGATACCTTCCAGCCAGCGGTGTTCAGGGTATATGCTCCCGATCCAACCAATGTACACGATGTGCACAGCATCTATTTTGAAATGCTGGGCGAACACGGCTATGTCGGTTTTGGCTTGTTCATGTTGCTGGCTTGGCTGACTTGGCGCAAGGGCGCGCGGATTATCCGCGAATGCGGCAAGGATCCGGATCGAAAATGGGCAGCTGATTTGGCGCGCATGCTGCAGGTCAGCATGATCGGCTTTGCTTCTGCGGGCGCGTTTCTGGGCTTGGCGAACTTTGACCTGTATTACCACCTGATCGCGATCATGGTGATGACCGGGGTGATAGCTCTCAAGCAAACGGTGCCAGCAGGTACTGTGGTGGTGAACCAACCACTGCGTAAACCACAGCCTTTTGTGAGGCGTAGTCGCAGTTAACTATTTTTGTTTTCGTTCGGCCAATCAGGGTTTGAGATCGCGGTGTGCCAGCCACCGCTCCAGCATCACCACCACCCAGATCATCACTCCGTAGTAGGTGGCGTGGCCGCTCTGGTGCTGGCGGCGCAGTTCGGCCAGGTAAGTCGGTTGCAGGATGTGGCGGCGCTCGAACGCGGCGAGGCTGTCCTGCACCAGGTCACGTAGTGGCGCATGGGTGCTTGCCCACACCCCGAACGGCAGGCCGAAGCCGTGTTTGGATTTGTTGATGATTTCATTGGGGAGCAGGTCGCGAACCGCTTCCTTGAAGAAATGGCGCAGGCGTGTGCCTTTGACCTTGAGATGCACGGGTACCTCCCCGGAAAAATCAAGCAGGGCATCGTCGAGTAGTGGGTAGCGTATTTCCACCCCGGCTGCCTCGGTCATGCGCCCGACCTTGCGCAGGTCGTTGTCGGCTAGCGTGAACTTAAGGTCGAGGTGCATCATGCGGTTGATGAAATGCTGCGAATCGCTGCGCTGGTAGACTTCGCGCAATAGTTCACCGGGCTGGTCGGGCTGGATTTGGGCGAGGAAATCAGCGTTGAAAATCTCGGCCAGCGGCGTGCGGTGCAGGAAATTATACGACTCCATGCGATCCGGCAGCGGCACCCTGGCCTGGTGAATATAACTCTGCAGCTTGCGTCCCGGTGGCAGCGTCGCCAGGCCGGGAAAGTGCGCCAGCGGCTCGATGACGCCAGCGCGCAGCCAGGGCGGAATAAGGCCATAAGCCTCGAAGATTTTTTGCTTGGCGTAGCGCGCGTTGCCGCCGAAAATTTCGTCGCCGCCGTCGCCGCCCAGCATGATGCGGATGCCGTCATCGTGCGCCAGCTTGGCGCAGAAATAAGTGGGCACGGCGGATTCGTTGGCGAAGGGTTCGTCGTAAGCGGCGGTGATAATGGGAATGGCGGTGACGATATCGGCAGGCTTGAGGTAATACTCATGCGCGTGTGCAGTAAAAGTTCTGGTGGCCAGACGCGCGTACTCCATTTCGTCAAAGCCATCGGCCTCGAAGCCGATGGAGTAGGTGTTGACGGGTGTATTGCTCAGCTGGGCGAGCGTACCGGTGACGGTACTGCTATCCAGTCCGCCGGAGAGAAATGCGCCCAGGTGGTCGCCCTGCGCAGCGCGTGCCACCGAGTCGCGCAGAATGGGACGAAAGCGTGCGGCCAACTCGGCTTGCGATGCGCGGTTGTGGTCATCGTAATGCAGGTGCCAGTAAAATCCGGTGCTGAGTCGACCATTGCGCCACTCAACAAACTGGGCGGGAAGCAGCTTTTTCACCCCCTGAAAAATCGAAGAGGGGGCAGGGACAAGATGAAAATACAGAAAATCAAAAATAGCCTGTTGATCGAGCGTGCTGCCCACCTCGGGATGGGCGGTGAGCGCGTCGGCACGCGCGGCAAACGCGAGGCCGCCGGCAACTTCCGCGTAGCACAAGGGCTGCGCGCCGGCGCGATCCACCGCCAGCAGCAGGGTGTTGCTGGCCGGTTCGCATACCGCCAGGGCAAAGCTGCCATGGATCTGTGCCAGCCCGTCGCGGCCGGCCTGGCGCCAGGCGGCCAGTACCCCCGCCGCGGGGTTGTGCCGGGCGATGGCGCTGGCGATGGCAAGGTCGTCGCTGTGAATGCGGCCGCGCAGCACGGCGATCGCGCCGCCGGCTTCATACAAGCTGATGTCATTGAACGGCGAACTCGCCGCCAGCGCCGCACCATCGCGCAGGGTGCTCTCCAGTCCGGCAGAAGGGGTGCCAAGTGCGGCGCACATTGTGTCGAGGATACCTTGACCGCGCACCCGATCCAGTTTGTTGTCCAGCCAGCCGCAGATTCCGGCCATACTCACTCCTTGTGTGTTTGGTTTTGTAGCCGGGATGGTAACCTAAGCGCAGGCATTTTTGATGAACTCAAAAAACCAATGACAGCCACAGAGCGCACAGAGAGCACAGAGGTGAGGCGGGTTTGCATAGTGTTTTGATCCATCGGACCAAGGGTTTCTGAGCGATTTGGAACTTTCTCTGTGAAATCTGTGGCTAACGAATTTTTCTATGGGATGAAGCATAAACGTGAGTGAATTCTGGCTGAAGGTTGAAAAAACCCTGAAATACCATGGCAACCGCGCCCTGCGCGCGGCACGTGCAGGCTGGTGGAATGTGACGCGCACGCCGGCGCGACGGCCGGTCATCATCGTCGGTTGCAGTCGTGCCGGCACCACGCTAGTGTACAAGACCTTTTCCGAGTCGAAAGTGCTGGGTTCGCTCAATCGCGAAACCCACGATTTCTGGGTGGGCATGCATCCGCTTTCCAACAAGCACTGGGACACCCACGGCCTGGATGCGGCGGATGCCAGCGCTGCTGACCGCGATTACGTATCGCGTTATTTCTACAGTTGGACCGGGCAATCCCGCTTTGTCGACAAGAACAACCAGAACGGCCTGTGCGTACCCTACCTGCACTCGCTGTTCCCCGATGCCCACTTCGTGTTCATCAAGCGCAGCCCCGGCGACAACCTCAATTCGCTGATCGAAGGCTGGGGCAAACCGGAAGAATTTGCCACCTGGTCGCAGCAGTTGCCGGAAAAAGTCGCGGTGGAAAACGGCCGCTATACGCAATGGTGCTTTTTCCTCGCCGATGGCTGGCGCGATTACGTCAACGCGTCGGTCGAAGAGGTGTGCGCATTCCAGTACAACGCCATCAACCAGGCCATACTCGACGCAAAAGTGGCCATTCCCACCGGGCAGTGGAGCGAGGTGCTGTACGAAGACCTGGTGCGCGATCCAGTAGGTGGTTTCAAGCGTCTGTTTGACGAGGCAGGGCTACCTTTCGATGCGACCATGCAGACGCATTGCGAAAACGTGCTAGACACGCCCTACAACGCCTTCTCCGAAATCCGCCTGGATAAATGGAAGGACGGGCGCAACCGTGACCGTGTAGAGCGCGTGCTGCCGAAAGTGGCTGGCGTGGCACGGGCGATGGGGTACACGCTCTGAACATGGTGGCGCTGCTATGGCTGCTGCCGCTGGCCTGGGCGCTGGTGTTAGTGTTATACGCCAGGCCGCTGCTAGCCCTGTGGCATGAGCCGGCATGGCGCTACCCGGTACTGGTGATTGAAAGCGACGACTGGGGCGCGGGCATGCTGTCCCAGGCGGCAGCACTGGATGCGTTGCGTGCATTGCTCGGCCGTCATTCCGACCATACCGGGCGCCATCCGGTGATGACGTTGGGCGTCGTGCTGGCCATTGCCGATACCGAGGCGATACGCGCGGCTGGCGGTCGTGAGTATGTGAGTATCGCATTGGACGATGCGCGCCTGGCGCCGGTGTTGGCTGCATTGCGTGCAGGTATCGCGGACGGCGTCTTCGTTCCCCAGTTGCATGGCATGGAACACTACTGGCCGCCAGCCGTCATGGCAGCCTCTCAAACAGACTGGCGAGTGGCAGCCTGGCTGGCGGGTGAAGCCTTGCCGCGCACCGAAGACCTGCCCTCGCCGCTGCAAAGCCGCTGGGCCGCGGCGGCTGTGTTGCCCTCGTTGCCCCTCTCAACCCCGGAAATCATCGAAGCCGCTGCCACTGAAACCGCCACATTCCAGCGTATTTTCGGCATAGCGGCGCAAGTTGCCGTGCCCACCACCTTTGTGTGGAACGACGAGGTCGAACGCGCCTGGGCGGCGCATGGCGTGCGCTGCATCGTCACCCCCGGCACGCGTCACGAATACCGCGATGCACAAGGCCACCCGGCGGGCGATGGGCGCTACATACTGAATGGCGAACGCGGTCGGAACGACGTGCGCTACGTGGTGCGCGACCAGTATTTCGAACCTGCGTTCGGCCACCGAGCTGAGCAAGGACTGGCGGCGCTGGCGCGGCAAACTGCGTGCGCTCGACCGACGCTGCTGGAAACCCACCGATTCAATTTTATCGGCGAACCAGCTGACGTAGCATTCCATGAACTGGAACGGTTGCTGAACGCGGCATGCGTTGCTTATCCCGCGCTGCGCTTCCTGTCCACGCAGGAAATCGCCGAGGCGATGGCACGCCAGGATATGCAGCTGATTGAAACTCGCCTGCACCCACGTCTGCGTGCCTGGCTGGCACGCACCCAAACGCTGCCGCATTTCGCAAAACTGGCACGCCTTACCGGACTGGTGTTGCCGTTGTGGCTGCTGGGAAAATGGGCAGCATGAGCGGCCCGAAATTTTCCGTCATCATCCCTGCCTGCAATGCAGCCGCGACGCTGGCGCGCGCACTGGATTCGGTGCTGGCGCAGACCTGGGCGGCGCATGAAATCATCGTGGTGGACGATGGATCGACCGATGCTACCGCCGCCGTGGCGGCAGGCTACGGGGAAAAGATCCGCTATCTGCACCAGGAAAATGCAGGCGTATCCGCCGCGCGTAACCACGGAGCACAGGCGGCGAGCGGTGACTGGCTGGCCTTTCTCGATGCCGACGACTGGTACTATCCCAACCGCCTGAAATGGCACGCCGAATGGATTGCACGCGACCCGGCGCTGGATTTTCTCAGCGGCGATTACGAATATCGCGACCTCTCCGGAAAATTGCTGAGCCGCTCGATGCCGGGCAAGGCATCCGGCCGGACCATGCTGGACAAAGCTGCGGGCAACCGCGAAGTGGTGATGGAAGGCGCAGAATTCGAAGCTTTTGTGGCCGACCATTTCGGTGATACGCATACCCTGAGCCTGCCGCGCGCCACATTTCTGGCATTAGGCGGCTATCCGCTGGGCTTCAAGGTGTGTGAAGACGTACACCTGCTCACCCGCCTGGTCGCACGCAGCCACCGGGCCGGGGTGATCTGCGAGCCGATGGCGGTGTACCTCATTCATAATGCCAGCGCCACCCGTGCCGATCCGGTGCGCGCCCAGTTCGAGAATATGCGCACGCTGATTGCATTGGGTAAACAGGCTGCGGGCTTGCCCGCCGCGGTACGCCGCGGGTATGCCAGCCGGTTACGGCAGGCGCGGCTCAACCTCGCTTACGCGCTGGTAAAATCAGGCCGACGGATGGAAGCCGTACGCGCTGTGCTGCCTTCGCTGATTGAATCCCCGAGTATTGCCAGCCTGCGCAATCTGTTGTCCATACTTAAAGGCTAAAGATGCCGCGTTACCTGGTACTCACCGAATTATTCCTGCCCACCAAGGGCGGCACCGCCGTGTGGTTTGCCGAGGTATACCGGCGCCTGTCGGGCAAGGAAACTCATATTGTGACTGCCGACGTGCCCGGTGCCGTCGAGGTGGATGCCAGCCATCCCAACAGCGTGCACCGCATCAACATGCGCCGCGTGGCGTGGCTGCGACCGGAATCGCTCGGCATGTATTTCAATTTGTTTTTCAAATCGCTGGGACTGGCGCTCACCCACCGTTTTGATGCCATCCACGCTGGACGCGCCTTGCCCGAGGGGCTCACTGCTTGGGCGGTGGCGCGGCTGACATTCCATCCAGTGGTGATCTACGCACACGGAGAAGAACTTACCACCTGGGGGCGCGGCGGCAAATACAAGGCCATGTGCTTCGCCCTGCGCCACGCCGACCGGGTGATTGCCAACAGCGAATTCACCCGCGATGAGTTGATCAAGATGGACGTCAACCCGGCGCGCATCACGCTGATTTACCCTGGCGTCGATGTGGTGCGTTTCCGACCCGGCCTGGCGTGCGACGATTTGCGCCAGTCGGTCGGGGTGGGCGCAGCAGGCAAGTTGATTTTATCGGTCGGCCGCCTGTCGCGGCGCAAGGGCTTTGATCAGGTCATCAAATCGCTGCCTGCGTTGGTCCAGGCAGGTCTGGATGTGCAGTACACCCTGATCGGCATCGGCGAGGATCAGGATTATTTGCTCGATCTGGCGAGTGAACATGGCGTCGTTGATCGCGTACACTTGCTGGGACACGTCAGTGCGGACGACCTGCCGCGTTGGTACAATGCGTGTGACGTGTTTGCCATGCCCAATCGCGAAATCAACGGCGACACTGAGGGCTTTGGCATGGTATTCATTGAGGCGGCAGCGTGTGCTAAACCCGCTGTGGCAGGAACGGCAGGTGGCACGGGTGCAGCAGTGATTGACGGTATGACCGGCATGCGTGTGGATGGCAATGAGCTCGCAGTGACGTCGGCACTACACCGACTTTTGGGTGATCCATCGCTGGCACGGAGTATGGGTGAGGCGGGATTGATCCGGGCGCAGGCTGAATTCGCTTGGGAACGTGTGGCCGACAAGACGCGGCGATTGCAACTGCAGGGATCACAAAAATGAAAAATCATGTTTTATAAACTGAAAGATAGATTGCGGCGCAGCTATTTTTCCAGTCGCGTGCAAGGAATACTACACACTGCCCCCGTAGAACTGGGCGATACTACGGCGCCTGCCGTGCTGTCGCAACTGCAGCATAAGGATGTTTTAATGTACCTTGCTGCAGTGAAGTCCTTTGCCAGACGGGTGCCGCCCAGCATTGTGCATGTGGTGGATGACGGCAGTCTCACGCCAGAGGATCGCGTGTTGCTGTCACAGCATGTGCCGGACATCCGCTTCCATGCCTTGGTGGATTGTCGTGAGCCAGGTTTGCCGACCGGGGGTACCTGGGAACGCCTTACCGCTATCGCGCGCCTATCTCAAACGCACTATGTGATTCAGCTTGATGCAGACACGCTGACGCGGGGACCGATTGATGAAGTGAAAAATACCGTACAGGCTAATCGTGCTTTTGCCATTGGCACCAGGAATGGCCAGGAAATTGAAATCGCACGAGAATTGGCCGGTTGGACGCGCGCAAGTGCTGGTGCTGCAAATCATGTACAGGTCCAAGCCGAGATCCATTTTGATCGTTTGCGCGAAGCGCCTACACTGAAATACACACGCGGCTGTTCAGGTTTCGCCGGTTTCCCGGCAGGACCGGGGAAAATTGAGCTGATGCGGAGCGTGTCGGCTCAGATGCAGGAGCTCATCGGCGACAAATGGAATGAGTGGGGTAGCGAGCAAGTGATGTCGAATTTGGTGGTAGCGAACCAGTCAGCTGCCATGGTGTTGCCACACCCGGATTACACTGACTGTGAAAAATTACAACCAGATACAACACGTTTTGTTCATTTCATTGGCACTTGTCGTTTTCGAAATGGGCGTTATGCTGAGATGATCAATCGCTTGGTGCAGGATGAGAAAATATAGCTGTTAACGCCCGGGGCATAATTAATGGCGCTATTGTCGCGGATATGGAATTTGACCAGAACGCGCCACGAAAGAAGTATTTAGAGCAGGTAGTAAATTGTTGCTGCGAATTTTTCCAAAAGAATCGGCTCTGAATCGCATATCCAGGAATCATTCAGAGTTATCCGGTAACCGAAGCGAGGATTATTACATGTCACGCAGTTTATTAATTTTGATTGTTCTGTTGTTTCAGGCACCTGCGTTTGCGCTGCAAAGTTTTGGGGTTACCAAGGATGAGTTGGCATTGATGCCGCCCTACTGTACTGCGATGTATGGCGCCAGCGTTGGCCTTCCTGAAATAAAAAGTACCATACCCGAGGGGTGCCCCTCCATCCATCACTACTGTGACGGCCTCAAGTCTATGATACGTGCCGACAAGTTCAACAGGGAGAGCGGGTATTGGCTGCAACAAGGCATACAGTCTTTCAACTCGGTGGTTCAAGGAGGCTGGTGGAAAAACTGCCCGCTACAGGCTGAGGCTTACGTGAACTTGGGAAATGCGTATTTGCGCCAAAGCACGCAGCGAAATACTTCATCATCCAAGGCCGCGGCAAGTTTTATGAAAGCCCTGGAGGTGCAGCCCGATTATCTGCCGGCCTATTACGCGTTGAGTGATTACTATGTCCGTCTGGGTGATAAGAAAAAGGCATTGAATACTGCCGAGGAAGGGTTGCGTTATGCGCCCGATTCTGCCGGGCTGCTTCGACGTTTTAAAGTGCTCGGTGGCACCACGCCTCCGACACCGCATCACGTAACAGCGAAACCGATGGAACAACAAGACTCGCCAGTAAAACCACCACCCGTTGAGTCCGTCGAAAGCGCCACTCCCCATCCTAAGGAGGAGCCCGCGCAAGCTCCAGAACCAAAAATAGGCTCGCCCACTAATCCCTGGTGCCGGTTCTGTCCCTAGACAAAGCGATTTCTTGGCCGTGACTTACTTGGTAAAGTTTACATTGCCTTATTTCGATACGAGTGCAATTAAATTCATATCACCGACAAAGCTTATCTGGCTGATAGCTCGCCATAGATATCAAGAATATTTTTGGTGTGTGCCTGTATGGAGAAGCGTCGTTGTGCGGCCTCGACCGAGTTTCTACTAAAATTTTCCCACCGCTCTCTGTTGTCGATCAGATCAAGTGCGGCCCGGGCAAATCCGGCGTAATCTCCCACTTCTACCAGCGAACCGGTTTTTCCGTCGTCAATAATTTCGGGGATGCCGCCATCGCGGCTGGCGACCACAGGCCGGCCGCAGGCCATAGCCTCGATGACCACCCGGCCGAAGGGTTCGAATTGGGAGGGCACGACCAGCACATGCAGTTGCCGCATGATGTCCGGGATATCCGCCCGATGGCCCAGAAAGCGCACATAGGGAGCGATGCCTAACTCCTCCGCGAGCGTTTCCAGCACGGCGCGTCGGCCTGCACCCTCGGTGTCGTCGCCCACGATTAAAAATTCCAGATCCTGTCGCGTCTTCAACATTTCCGCCGCCATGCGCAGGAAGTCCTCATGGCGCTTGAAAGGCGCGAAATTCGCGACAATGCCGATTCGATAAGGCGAGCCTTCCGGCCAAGGTGCGGGGGTGAAACTAGCCAGGTCCACAGCGTTGTGCACCGTGTATGGACGGCTGTGCGGAGCGTTCTTGATCACATCCGGCCACAGCCTGTCCTGCATGGCCTGACTGTTGAAGATGAAGGCAGCAGGCTTGGGCAGGCCACGCAGCACCCACCGCGCGCCCTCGGGCTCGATCGGGAAGCGCACATGGGTAATGAAGGGAATATTCAAGCTGCCGGCGGCCAAGGCGAAGGAGCGGCTCAGGTCGAAGCCATTGGCGTGAATCAGTGTCGGGTTTACCTTTTGCATGATCCGCCGCCAGGCCAGAGTGGTCCGTGCGGCCTCCATCGGTCGGCGCCAGTCGAGTAGACGGAAGGGAAAGATGGTGTGCGGTATGCCCATATCAACCAGAGCATCCGTGAATTGCCCTTCGCCGGGGACCACCACATGAGCCTGCCAGCCTTGTTCCGGTATCTGGGCGAGCAGGGAGAGCAAGCTCTTGCCGCCACCCCCCAGCTTGGCCAGATGTTTGCGGCCGGGTTGAGGACTGTTGTTGATAAAAAGACAGCTTTTCATACTTTATAAATGAATATGTACGGGTTGTGTATTCAAGAATACTGAGGTGTTTCCATCTTCTTTTTGAATCGGCTTCTGAGCCACCTGAGCCCGGGTTTTTCTACTAACCTATTCATTGCTGTTGCTAGTATTATTATTAACAATATCGCGAATAAAATTGATAAAAAAACAGGCATGCCATTTTTTTCTAAAGTATATATTGCTGCACTTCCAGCATTATTATGTATTAAATATAATGGATAAGATATTTCCCCAAGAAACAACAGATAAGGATGGCGTAATATTCTTGGCTGGATACGAGTGGCAAAAAATATGCATGCAAACAAGAGAGCAACTATTAATGAATGTGTAGTGTCGACAGCAATACCTGCAGAGAATAGACACAACGCTATCATGAGGTAGAATTGCCAGTTCATTATTCTGTTTCTGTGCAGTAGATATAATGCTATGCCAAGCCCGAATAAATGGAGTTGAATTATCGGAAGTACTGAATATATACGCCATAGACCTGGAATTTTGTCTAGTAGGCTGAAATATGAAATAAAGATATTTGCGAATATTAGCGCTGCAATAATATGGACGATATATTTTCTTGCGGCAGAGTAAAATAATGACCCGGTCAACAGATAAAACCCTAGTTCGCGTTGAAGCGTCCAATAGACATTATCTACATCCGGCACTCTAGCCAATTCTTGAAACATAGAAAGATTAATCAGCGCATCAGTGAACGCTACACCGTATCGCGGTAACAAGAGAAATGATGTAATTGCGTACGTCAACAGCACTGCTACCCAATAGACTGGATAGAGTCTGGAAAATCTGGAAACAACGAATTCTTGCGGAGTTTTTGTTTTGTCTAGTGTTAAAAAAATAACGTAGCCGCTTATCATGAAGAAAAGCTCTACCCCGTATCGGCCAATAGGAAAACCGAAAGCTAATGGTGTGCTGTGTTTATAGAGAAAATCGTAGTGTGTTGTATAGTGAAAAATCACAACCGATAAGGCTGCGATACCCCGAAAAGCATCGAGCTCAATTAATCTGCTCTGTTTCTCAGGATTCGACATGGATAATACCTTGAATATTGGACAGATTCATTGCGGTATTAAAACATGGGAGAGAAGGGAGCCGAGCGGGTTTTTGCTAAACAATGCGTTATATTGATCTTCGTCGGCCGCTCGATCTGGGGAGGTTTCGGTCAAGCCATTTGGGGTGATTTTGTACATCCGGTATCCCAGGCTGCAGAGTGAATTGCTGAGTCCCTGGGCGCTGTGTCCAAAAGGCTTCAGGTACTGGTCGGTAATCTCGATGATCAGGTATGGATGGTGTTGAGCCAGTAGCTTTTTCATTCCTTCAATAGCGAGTTGCTCCGCGCCTTCAACGTCGATCTTTATCAGCTTGATCGAAGGGATTTTGTCAGCCAAATCATCCAATGGCATCGTGGGCACCTGCAGGATGGCGGACGCCTCACCGATCGGCCTCATGCTTGATATTCCTTTGTGGCCCTGTGGACCCTCGTAGAAGGTGACCTCACCCACGCTATTGGAAAGGGCTACACGATGCAGGGTTACATTTCCCATCTCATTCAGGGCGATATTTTCCGTGATCCGGCTCCGCATGGATGGTAAGGGTTCGAACGATAAGACTCGGCCGGTAGGGCCAACCCGGCGCGAAGCCAGGAGAGTGAAAAAACCGGAATTGGCGCCTACATCAATGAAGATATCGCCAGGGTTCAATAACGTAGAAATTACGTGGGCAGTGGGTGGCTCATATACACCTGTGAGGTAAACATACTGACCCAACCAGTCACCCAGATCTGCCTTGTATCGGAACCCGTAATGGGTATTGACTATCCTCTCACCCATGAGAGAACCGTCTTTGCGCAACATTGGCAAGAAGTGATTAAGCAGCCTCCAGCGCCCGATATCGAATGTGCAGGAGCGGAGGTAAAAAGCGGCTAAGGGGAGCATCAACCTATTGAGAGGATTCATCCTGATGTCCTTTTAGTTATTCTCGAATTTATCTTGTGCATTATCGTGCGCCATCATTGGGTCAGCATTTAACCAGCAGGCGAGGCGCAGCCAAAGCGCATTTGTTTCATCTGGATACAGCGTGCTAACGTCCTGGCTGCAACCCGGATCCGCCTCCACATCAAATAGCTTGAGCAGGTGCCCATTCTGCAAAGGTTGATATACTAGTTTCCAGCGACCTGTACGAATCATCCGATCCTTGGCGTGGATGACCTGTTTTTCGTATCCGGGCTTGAGTGAGATGGTGCCGGTGGTTTTGTTGCGCACCGTGAGCAGTTCCAGAAGATTGGGATAACGCAAGTGCCCGGACGGCGTTCCCGGCAGGTCCGTTAGCCACACGCCGGTCTCGCTGAACACATCCGGTGCCATGCAGGTCGCCGGATTCTGGAGATAAGGCACCAGGGACACGCCATCCGTTCCTCGCTCACGAGTGATGCCGCACAGCTCCTCCAGGGTGGGCATGAGATCGATGCTGCGAACGGGATCCCGGACAATGCCTGTGCGCGCTACACCCGGACCGCAGATCAGCAGGGGGATGCGGTTGGAGACTTCGCTGATGACGGAATTGCCCTGTCCCCATGTGTCATGCTCGAAGAACTCCATGCCGTGATCGGCGTAGATCACAACCAGGGTGTTCTCAGTCAATCCACACTGTTCCATGTGCGCCATCAGGCGTTTTACCTCATCGTCGAAGCGTGTCACGCAGCCGTCGTAAAGATTGATGATCTGATCCAGGTCGAATTCTTCCTTGGGTGCACCCTGGCGGCGGATGATTTCAAACGGGTCAGTCAGACGAGCCATGACGAACTTGGATTCGCCCGCATAGCCGGGATCGGCGTGCCGGGTGTAGTAGGGATATTCGGAACCGAAGGGGCCGTGGGTGGTAGAAAAGAAAAGGTTGAGGAAAAACGGCTGGTCGCGCCGAGCCAGGTCATTGATGAGGCGGCGGGCATCCCGGCCCAACTCATCGGTTAACGGTACCCCACCAAGATAATATATCTCCGGCAGGAATCGCTTGCCGAACCGGTTGCGGGCGAACAGGGAAAGAAATAACCGCAGGTCCTTCGGGCCCTGGCGCAGGAAGTACTTGATGTTCCACTGGTCGGCGGGGACATCGACGTGGTCGAAGCCCAGGGTGAATTTACCCATATCTGCGCCGCACCAGTCGGACAGCGCGGCAGTGTAATAGCCGTGTTCACTCAGGATCGTGGCCAGGCTCTCCACCTGCAGACGGGTTTGTTCGTCGGTGACGTAGTTGTCGCGCACACCGGTTTCGTGGGGCCAGCGGCCGGTGAGCATGGACAGCAAACTGGGGGCAGTGCGCGCGCAGGGTACATAACAGTGGTTGAACAGTACGCCCTTGTTGGCCAGTTCGCGTAGATAGGGGGCCGCTTCGCGAGTGTAACTCCCATCCAGGCGGTCGGAGCGCAAGGTATCCGACCCGATCATGATGATGTTGGGCGCGCCAGAGCGCGGAGTAGTCTGCACGGTGCCGGGCTCGGGGTCGCGTAGCCACAGCCCGAGCAGGCCATAGGTCAGCTGGAATGCGAACAAGGCCAACCCGGGTGGCAAGTTCCCCTGGCCCAGCAGTATGGCTCCGGCTCCGAACACAAACCCCGCCGGCAGAGCCAGGAGCAGGAAGCTGACTACCCGCAGTCGGGCCGGTGTGAGACGCTGCCAATAGGGATAGAGGCGGCTCAGGCGGTAGTTGTAGGAGGTACTGATATTGGCTGGCAGCAAGAGCAGGTGACGGCTGAATTGCAACGCTCCCAGCAATAGCGTAGAAACCAGGCCCGCCAGGGTGGCCTGGAGTAAGCCGGCTGTTGTCAGCCCCCCGAATGCAGCGGCTACATAGACCAGCACGCCCACCCCAGCCAGCGGCAGGGATATGACGAAGGTGTAGGCCACCAGGCGCAGGAAGGCGAAGAGGGCATAGCGCCGGTAATGGACCCGGATATCAGGCGGCATACGCGGGCCGGTGACGCTGAAATTGGCGATGGATTTCACCCCTATGGCAAGGGTGACCAATCCGGCCGCCAGTCCACTGGCTGCAAGGGCGATCAGGCTGAGGTCTGGAGCGTTGCTGACTGCGGCGGCAAAACCGGCCATCAGGGACAGCGCCATGCCGGTCAGGTAGGCCGCGTCCCGGCGCTTGTCACCTTTCCTGCAGGCGAGACGTGGGCCAGCGCGGCGCACACCGGAAATTTCTCCCAGCATGGCGGCTGTACGTACCAGATAGAAACGGCGACTTGCGTGACTCAGGGTGAAAACGCAGTTCAACAGATAGCCGCCGAGTTTGCGCCACATGTATAAAGGCACACCCGTGCGACTGGCCTGATGGGGAACCTGGCTGCGGGAGCGATGGAAAGCCTTGCGTAATACATAGCCGAAGCGTAATCGTTCAGGGTCCACGTAGTGGTACTGCACCACCCCGGGTGCATACATGAGTTGTTCCCCTTTTTCCAGGGCGGACTGGACGAATACGCTGTCCTCCCCACCCCCCAGGTCATGACCCCGTGGCCCCAGGTCCGTGGGGAAGTGCCCCACCCGGTCAAAAACCGCGCCGCGCAGGAACAGGTTGCCGCCACCCGGCGTAGGATCGTCGAGGGTCAATTGCCGAGGCTCAGGGCCGCCGTCGCTGCGCGGGATGGGGAGGGGGCGGATTTTGTATGGCCCGTCATCGTGCACCCAGGCGGGTTCGCTGCCGTCCCAGTCCGGCAGGATGCGGCCGCAGAACATCGTGGCGTCGGGATAGGTCTCTGCCGCCCGGCATATTTCCACGAGATAGGCGCTGTCCACGCGGTGGTCATCGTCCACAAAAGTCACCACGTCGCTGTCTTTAACATGGGGGATAGCCGTGTTCAGGGCATACGATTTGCCGGGTCGTGCCTCGGCCAGCCAGTCTAGCGGCAGCCTGGACGAATCCTGCAGCCCGGCCTGGCGCGCGCTCTCCAGCAGCTCATGGGTGGAATCCGTGCAAGCATTGGCCATCACCAAAATATTTACCTGCCAATCCCGTGGCCGCGTCGCCGCCTGGAGCGAGGCCAGCACACGAGCCAGCAGATCGGCGCGATCGTGAGTGCAGATGAGGACAGTTAATCTCATGGAACCGGGTTACCTTTTGCTCGCGGGGTGCTGAGCGTAGGGCTATACCTCCACAGGGCACAAGTCATGAGCAGTGTTCCCGGCAGCAAACAGTGGGAGTGGAACCCAAGGTGACATTAATAACGGTTCGGTTCATTTTCCCGCCTTTCCAGCAAAGATTGCTTGGTACCACTAATCATGCCCCAGGCATGGGCAGCGTTCATTGCCTGGCGCAAGGTAGCAGGGCGCTGTGTCATCATCATCATCAAGGCTTTGCTTGAGTGTTTGAGTGCCTGAATCAGCATGAAGGGAGGGATGCCGAACCAGGTGCGTAGGTAATCCGGCGTTTCGAATTGTCCGACTTTACGCCCCGCCAGCCAGTGCAGGCGCAGAAAATAGCGGCGTCGCAGTTTCGTGGCGTCCACCCTGTGGGTGATGGCCATATCCGGACGGTAGCGCATACGTGCCCCGGCAGCCAGTAGGGTGCGGAACATGGCAGCATCTTCACCGCCGCCGAGACCATCGCCGGCCCGATTGTAACGTGCATCGAAGCGCAGGTTCAGTCGCTCGAACAAGGCGCGCCGGTAGGCGATATTGCCGCTCCATAGCGGGGTTGCGGCGGTTTCTATCCAGAGCGGGTTGGCACCATAGTCAAGCGCACCCAGAAATCCAAGCACATCATCCTTAAGCCAGTGCGGGCGTGAATGCGCAGTGAAATCCACGGTGATACGGCCACCGACACAATCGGCGCCTTCGCGGCTTAGCGCATCCAGTGCGGCGTTGATAAAACCCGGCTCAGGCAACTCATCATCGTCGATGAACACCAGATACTCGCTGGCAGCCGTTTCGGTAATGGCGCGGTTACGTGCATGGACGATGCCCTGGCGGGTTTCATGTATCCAGCGCAGCGTGGCACCGGGTAGCGCCGCCTGTTGTTGCAATACAGCCTGTGTGGCGTCGCTGCTGTTGTTGTCTATTACCAGGATATCGAAACGCAGCGGACATTGTTGCGCGCGCAATGCGCCAATGAGTCCGGGCAACAATGCGCTGCGGTTATAGGTGCAGACGGCGATGGTGACCGGCGCAGGTGGCGTACCTGTTCCCTGGCGCGGTTCAGGGTTTTCCATTTCGCCTCCCCATCAATCGTTCAAACAGTCGTAGCGCTGCCCAGTGCCATGACAAGGGTAACCAGGATGGCAGCATATATAACCATTCGCGCGGTGCGCCGTAGCCGTGCCGCATGACAGTGCGAAAAATGCTCCGTGCCCCATCGAGGTCACGTGCCCAGTAGCATTCGAAACCGTGCTGCATCAGCGTGCCGTGCGTGAGTGTCGCGGCCTGCTCGCGGCCGATCTGGCTAATGGCTTGTGGATGGCTGGCGAGAAATTCGCGTTGTGCCCGCCACAGTTGCAGTGCGGCGCGAGCATGATTGGCGGATGCCTGCGCCGCACCGTGGAAGTGATAAAACGCCAACACCTCGGCCACCCGCGCAATCGGCGCAACCGTGGCCACTTGCAGCCACAATGCATAGTCCTCAGCGTTGGTGTAAAGCGGATTAAAGCCGCCCGCATCCGCAATCGCGTCGCGCTGCGTGAGCGCAGCATGAATCGGCCAGCGGCAGCCGCCCAGCAGCGTTTCCAGTTTGGCAGAGGTTTCATAATCGGGAGGAATGAAGGGTTCGCCGCGAGGTCCCGGCAGCCCGATATTTCGCCAGCCGCAGTAGGCCAATACCGCGTCAGGGTGGGCTTGCAGGGCAGCGAACAGCTTCGCCAGAAAAGTCGGCGCCCAGGTGTCATCCGCATCCAGAAAAGCGACATACTGGCCGCGCGCCAGTGCCAGCCCGGCATTACGGGCAGCGCTGACGCCCTGGTTGGATTGGGAGTGGACACGCACACGCGGATCCGTCAGAGCTTGCAACAAGGTTAGCGTGTCGTCGCTGGAGCCATCATCTATCGCGATCAGCTCCCAATCGGTAAAGGTCTGGGACAGCACACTGCTCACGCTTTGCGGTAGGTGAGCCGCAGCGTTGTAACAAGGCATGATGATGGAAACGCCGGGGCTCACGCGATCTATGGGCGCATTCTGGATGTCAGCCGCTGCATGGCGTAACGCGCGACAGCGGGCCAGGAAACCTCATGGCTGCCGAAGTAAAGCTTGCGCGCCAGACTGCCTGCCGTATCCGTATTGAACACGGTCAAACGGCGCAGCAAATACGGGTCATCATCGCGTAAAGCCCAGCCGGTACGTGTAGTACAAGCGGCACGATAGCCGCTCTCGCGCACCGCACTTGCGCAGCGCGCGTCCCAGGCGCCGTAGGGGTAAGCGAAACTGGATATTTCGCTGCCAAGGGCGTCTTCCAGGGCAGCCTTGGAATCATTCAGCTCTGCGCTCAGAAGCTTGTCGTCAGCTTGTGTCAGGCGCACATGGTTGGCCGTATGCGACCCCACCTCCATGCCACTGGCCTGCATGGTACGCAGTTCGGCGGCATTCAGAAGGCGGCCAGCCGGGCGCCCGTCCGCCGGCCAGCTGGGTTCCCGTCCCACAGAACCGGAAACCATGAACCAGGTAGCGCGCATGCCGCGTTTTTGCAGCTCTTCCCAGGCTGCGAGATTGTCCACGTAACCGTCATCGAAGGTAATGACAGCCGTGCGGGCTGTCCATTTTTCCGGTGTGGCGACCAGCTCTGTCATGGTGGGTGTCGCCCAATTCCCCTCTGCAAGCAAATCGAGTTGGTCCCGGAAGCTCTGCATGGAAACAGCCCAGGGCCAGTCAGGGTGACTACTACCCGGTGTGACCGAGTGGTACATCAGCATGACCGGGCCATGTTGACCGGCACTACGATGAAGGTAATTGGAAAATGGATCAATCATTGCAGGATATTATTCATTTTAAATGACCGGCCCATTGCAATAATCTGGTTTTGAGCTGTGTCCATCAGAAATTCAGCCGTTCCTTGGCCGCCAGGATGGCACGATGCGCGCTGAGTGGAAGCAGGCTGGGCAGCATGCGCAGTTTGGCAGAAAGCGAGCCGTGGCCAGCGAGTAAAGCCTTGCGAAAAACAGGCCGCGCGTTTTTGAGATCACCCTGCCAGTGCAATGCATTGCCTTGCTGGATCAACTTGTCCCAAGTCAGAGACTCGGTTTTGTCGGGCCCGATCTGTTTTGCGATCTCAGGGTGGTGGCGCAGAAACAGCTGTTTTGCCTTGAGGGTGTCAAGGGCAACCAGCGCCTGGTTGCGCCTGGGCTGCCCCTCGTCGTGGTGATGATAGCTAGCGAGTACCTCGGGCACGCGGATGATGGTGCCGGTGACAGACACCTCCATCCAGAGCAGATAATCCTCTGCGATGCTGAGACGGGTGTTGAATCCGCCAGCCTCGATAATGGCGGTATGGCGGGTGAGACAAGCGTGAATGGGCCAGCGGCAGCCTTCCAGCAGCGTGGCGGCCTTGTCCGGATTTTCGTAATCGGGCGGGACGAACGGCTCGCCGCGCGGCCCGGGCAAGCCCTGGTTCTGCCAGCCGCAATAAGCCAGCACAGCCTTGGAGTCAGAAACCAGCGCCGTGTGCATTTTCTCCAGGAACTCGGCGCTCCAGGCATCGTCGCTGTCGAGAAAGGCGATGAAGGCGCCACGCGCTTTTCGTAAACCCAGATTGCGCGCGAGGCTTACGCTGCGTTCCGGCAGGGTAAGTACCCTGAGGCGGGAGTCGTTCTCAGCGCCGAGAATTTCGGGCGTGCGATCAGTCGAGCCGTTGTCCACCACGATAAGCTCAAAATCGCCAAAAGCCTGCGCCAGCACGCTGTCGATGGCAGCCTGGATATGCCGCTCGCTGTTGAGGCAGGGCATGATGATCGAGATGAGCGGTGTCGGTGTGGTGTAGGTCATGATAGTAGCTGGCAATCAGTCGCCCTGCGCAACTTCTTCCTTGATGACATCCAGATAGGCCCGCCCCCATTTTTGATCGGGCTCGACATAATTGCCTTCAGCCCATTCATTCCACGCCTTCAGGAAAACGATTTGCTTTTGCGGGGGCCGAGTCGCTACGCACCCCATGGCCTGGCGTAAGTGTTGCCTGAACAGTTCCGGGGTGGAGTTGTGCAAGACCACACCGCGCATACCCGAGCGCGGCGTATTGTCCCAGCAAGGCAGTGCGATGGGGTAATCGTCAAAATCGACCTTGTTGCTACGCAGCAGGCTGGGCATGAATTCCTCATAATCCCAGATGGTCAGCTCGGATTTGCGGTTTTGCAGAGCAAGTTTCAGCTTGGTCAAGAAATAGCGACGGGGGATACGCCCGTCCCGCTTTGGCAAGGCTTGCATGACGCAGGCATCCAGACCGCAGGAGCGCGGATCCCATTTTTCATCGCGATGAGAAACACCGATCAGATACAAACCCGGCAAGCCCGCGGCGGCCGTCTGCTCGCGCCAAAGGTCCACCATCTTGTGGATGTCGGGGATGTCGTCCGGGCGATAAATCAGGAATACGGGCTTGCCATCCAGCGTGATGTAGCGGGGATCAGTAAAAGCCTTCAACAGCCAGTCGAAATGGGCCCGGTGATCGTCCATGCCGGGATAGGTCTGCTCGATCAGGCTTTTGTTGGTGCCGTCCCACACCGAACTCCAGCTATGGTTGGCCCAGCACAGGCAGAAAGGGAAATCGGGTTCGCCGCTGCCGAGTATTTCGTTGACGGGGCGTTCAAGTATGCGTCTTCCACCGAACCAGTAATGGTAGTAGCAAAAGCCTTCGATCCCGTATTCTTTAGCCAGCTCGGCCTGGGCATGGCGCGCTTCAGGCAGGCGCAAATCATAAAACCCCAGGTCAGCCGGAACACGCGGCTGCATATGACCGGGATACAAGGGGGTCGCTTTCGCGACGTTGGTCCACTCGGTAAATCCCTTCCCCCACCACAGGTCATTCTCTGGGGTTGGATGGTATTGAGGCAGATGGAAAGCGATGACGCGCGCGCGTTTGCTCATTTTCGGCTCATGCATTTTGTTTGGTTCCTTGCTGGCAGTTCGAGAGGATTGCCTCCCAAGCCGCGATAACCTCTTGTTCTTCGAGTTTCGGAGAATAGTACTCCTGGACGTAGGCTGCGGCCTTTTCCCCCTTTGCCTGGACATACTCTGGATTTTCCTTGTAAACCTGAATGACCTTTTCCACTGTGCGGGCAAAGCCGATGATATCGCCCTGCTCGATGGGGTAAGAAAACTCCGGCTTAAAAAATTCCCTTCCGCCACCACCATGGAAGCCTATCGCCACACAGCCGCAGGCCATCGCCTCCGCAGGCGGCAGGCCGAAACCCTCCGGATAGCCGAAGCTGAGAAAGAGCAATGACTCCTTATAGATGCGCGCCACCTCGCTCTGCGGCAGGTTGATGAAAGGCACGATCTCGAAATCCTCCAGCGCCCCGCGGAACTTGAGGATATTTACTACTTGCATGGCGTCCTGCTCGTTCTTGATGCGCGAGAAGCAGATTTGTTTTTTCTTCTCCCTCTGGTAGGAAAAGCGCTCCGGGTCGATGGACAGCCGGAAGTGAAACAGCGGCAGATCGGGAAACGCGTATTTCAGGTATTCCTCACCATCCACCGAATTGATCAGAGCGGCCAGCACATCCTTGTGGTGATAGGGTGAGATGAGCCGGTCCCGGTTGAAGGAATAACCACGGAAGGTCAGATAACAGTTCTGGTTCAGCACCACTTTCTTGATCCCACGGCCATAGGCCGCAGCTAAATCTGGGCCGTACATCTCCGGGATCACCAGGATATCGGCGGCGCCGATTCTGGAGACTGGGCCACCAGATATAGTCAATTCGATCACTGCGCCCGGATCGAGTCTGCGCCCCACCTTGGCCGTCAGACGATCGAACAGGTTATTGCGCCAATAAACGAGGGGGGTGTCGTTCTCGAACCAGTCAACGCGAAACCCCCGGGTCTTGTGAACCACATAAGCCGGAATGCCGTGCTTGTTGAGGATATCCACGTGACGGTAGATGACGCGTACGCCGCCGACTGGTGTCTTGTGTTCGGGGCAGAGGTAGTAGACGGTCATTCTCGCTCCTCATGGATTCCGCCCAATGGTAGCAAGCTCGCCACCAGACGGGATGGTACGGCTACATAGTCCCAACCTGTCGGGTCTGTATTCAATCCGATGGCATCGATTAGCACGAATTGGCCGAAACGCTCTCGTACTTTCTCGATCCGCATGATGGAATAGTCTATTTCACGGAAGAATGCTTCCAGAAGCAGATTCTTGGCCAAAGTAGACGCGTCGTCACCCATACACAAGATTTCGAGCAAAACCGGTGGCTGGTGCATCCGAATCATGGCGCCCATGCTCTTGAGGACTTCCATCTCCCCTCCTTCGACATCAATCTTGACAAGGCCTGGCTCCGAGTCACCCAGGTACCGTGCAACGTCCGTGAAAGGTAATACCGGAACCGGTTGCCTGAAAACCACGGGGTGATTAGGCCTGAACTTTGGGTCTGTCACCAAAGATGCTCCGCTATCAACTCGGTTGTCTTCCGCGTAATAGATAAGATCCAACAGACCGCGAGAATCACTGAGCCCTATGGGAATCATGAGAGTCCGTTCAAAGCGGTTCGCTAGGATCAAATCCAACAGATACGCCGCACAGGCAGGATTGGGCTCAAAACCCAGATAGGGGGTCGATTGCGACACGGCCCGCAGCTTGAGAAGGGTTTGGCCGATATTTGCGCCGACGTCGATGAAAGTACCTGGCTTGAGGGGAAGCAGGCGTTTCAAGACCTCCACCATCCACATTTCAGTCATGAAGGCATTTTGGTCGCCTATTCCCCTGATGATGGGGATCCTGAAAGGCGCACCGTTGATGGAGAACGTCAACGTCAGGTTCAGTTTTTCCAGCAGCGATGACTGCTTCAGTACTCTGAGCAGCCAGCGCTTGAATCTTGGCGCCAAGCGCCAGTAAATGGATTTCATGTTTTCGGCTCCCGAGGTTGGCTCAGTTATTTATTGAGTCGCCATAAGACTCTTCGATCAAGTTCATGGCGGATATGGCGTTTGAAGCCACTCCAACCAACGAAATCTATGGATTGTTGCAACTGCCGAAGCCGATCAATCTGAGTCCATTTTGTTGACGTGCGGGAGTGTAACCACTGCTTCTCCTTAACGATGCATTCCAATTCGTTCAGGAAGTCTGCGCGCTGCGCCTCCTTATGGTAGGCCGCTGCATCGATTGCTGCCTTGCTTCCGATCTCTCGCCTGAGGTTGGCATCTTGTGCGAGAACTCGCATCCAATCAGCGGCTTCACTGACGCGAGGTTCGGCCCATTTCGCTTTTTTGCGGAGTTGGAAAGGGCCGTCTGCTCCCATGCCGGAGTATGGAATGAGGTCGTAACCAACCAGACATGAGTTGGTGTGCTTCATATAGGACATATTTCCAGACCATGCGGTGGCAATCACAGGTTTACCAAGTAGCATGCTTTCAAGCGGACCCAAGCCTAGACCTTCCGATCGATGCAGGGAAACAAACACATCGCAACTCGCGTAAAGGCTGAGGACTTCCGAGTAAGGAAGAGATTGAGGCAGGATGTGAATTCGGGGATCGTTTGCGCACCGCTGCCTGAGTTGCTGGACGAGAGCTCCAGGATCACAACCTTTGGTCTTAACGTCTGCATTATTAAGTTTAACTACAAGGTGGGCTCCCTCGTCTCTGAGGGGATACGCCGCAAGAAATGCGTCGATCACTGCGAATGGATTTTTCCGCGCGGGGTCGTGGTGAGGGTCGAAGCTGCAAATAAACAAGACGCAGTCTTTCGGAAGGCCGAATTTTTCCCGTGATGGGAAGATATCGGAAGGTAGATACAGTGGATGCTTGCACTCGATCGTCAATGTGTTTCGTACATTTGTATCGAAGATATGTTTGACAAATCCGGATCCGCAAACAAGCACATCTAATAGTGCGAGCGCCTCGGCATGGTGACTTGGTATAGAGGTGACTTCGTACCACATCAGACCTACATTTAGACGCTCAGCAGAGAAGATATCTGGGGACGATTTAAGCAATAGATGTGGGAGTTGGTACAACGCGATAAAAAACATGTTGACGGAGTACGGTAATTCGCTCCCCGCCGGCACGACCAGAGATTGAAAGTCGAAATCCCGGCCTCTCTCGGAGCGGCCAAAATCGATATCATGGACTGCGACTGGCACGCCTTTTTCCTGAAATAGCTTGATAAACTGGCGCGCAGTAATGCCCAAGCTGACATTGCTGCTTACGTAACCAATTACATTGATGCCAAAAGGGAGTGCCATGCGCTTATGCTTTTTTTTGCTGCTTACGGAGGGTTCTAACCTTGGGCGGACAGTTTCCGAACCTGCCCAGATAATAGTCACGCAGAGCCATCAGCGTAGCCTGGTTCATTGGATTGGCCAGGCTCCGCCGTACCGTCTTCAGCCAAGTGGTAAGTGACCACAGCAATTTTTTTACAAACGGAAGGTTCATCTTTGCCAGGATCAATGGCGGCAATAAAATTCGGCACAAGGTGCGAAGATTTTCTTTATGCAGACTAATTCTGGCTGACTGAGAGAGGTGTTTTTTTGCCCAGAGCAGTTTGTTGCGGACCATAAAATAGCTGAAAAGCGGAGTATCAGCACCACCAAAAGACGAAGAAATTTTGTGCCAAAGCTTGGCGTCAGGAACAACGATACATTTGTGGCCGCTTGCCCTTGCTCTATAACACCAGTCCGTTTCCTCATACGAAAGGAAGAAACGTTCATCTAGCAGGCCAACTTCCTTGAATGTCTCGGCGCCAGCGAATAACGCGCACCCGGTTATGTAATCTACTTCTGCCACGCGATTGAATTCAGTGGAACCTGACTGGCCATGTCCAATGTGTTCGAAGCTATTTGACCCACTGTTCCATTGGCCACCAGCAAACCAGAGCTTGTCTGGTTCGTCGTAGAAAAAAATCTTTGCACCCAAGATAGAGCCAGATGGCAGGAGTTTCTCTGCATTTATGAATGCACTTAGTAAATTAGTTGAGACGACGGTATCATTATTAAGTAATAAAACGTAATCCGCGCCATGCTCCAGTACCCAACGAATGCCGACGTTGTTCCCGCCTGCATAACCCAGATTGGCACCGGTTTGCAGAAGGGTTGTGTCGGGGTATTGCTTCGAAATGGCATCGACTGAGTCATCAGTGGAACCGTTGTCCACCACGATAACTTCATAGTTTGGGTAGTCCAGTTGGCCGACAGAAGCCAAACATTCAAGTGTGTCTTCCTTGCCATTCCAGTTAAGAATGACAATGGAGACCTTGGCCATTGCTGACAGCACAGGGGCTTCTATATCGATGAGCATTAAAGTGGGATCAAGCATCTAGAAGATTCTTAATCAAGTATTACCGCCAGATATTTTACGAGGAAGCCAAGTTAACATCCGGCCTAGACGGTATGATCGCGAATTGACAACATCATTAAGCTGCTTACTTAGGCTTTCCAATCGCGCATCTAGCCGAGGTTTTTCCGAGGATTGCGCTTGATAGTCAGCCAGGATTTTTGCTGCGTCGAAAAGGCTAACCCCGACAGGGGGTACGGTTTCATCAGAGGCCATACAAATGTTGTACGTTGGCTCAGGTAGTTGCGCACTTGAGTCTATTTCACCAACAGTACCAGCGTAGTATTCGAAAGCAGTATTGTTTTGTTCGGAAACCAATAGTGATCCATAGGCAAGCTTCTGGAAAACCATCGTCACGTTTTTGAAATATTTCGCTGAAAGGTTACGGAACTCTTCGAGATAAAGCTCTTTGACGTGATATTCATTCTCGAATTTTGGTAAATCCGAGTAAAAGAGTTTGTCCGGCGTCGAAATAATCAATAATCCACCAGGGCGAAGTACTCTCTTTATTTCTGCGTACATCTCCTCGTGCATATTGTGATGTTCTAGCGTTTCGAAACTTACAACTACATCAACAGAACATGCGTCCAACGGGATACTGTCGGCGCGACCCTCGAGATAGCGGAGGTTCGATCGTTGGTATTTCGACTGCGAATGTTCTATAGCTTCCTTAGCAATATCGACACCTATGACGCTCTTGGCTCGGGTGGCTAGGAGATCAGAACCATAGCCCTCTCCAGACGCAATATCCAAGATGTCCTTATTGTCACAAAACTCCATCGCAAGCGCATACCGATGCATGTGCTCGATCGCAATTTCATCCTGCCTCTCAGGTACAAATCTCTCGCCAGTAAAAGGTAATGCGTGATCTGCTAATGTTGTTTTATTCATCCTATTTCTCTTCAAAGATGGAACGATTGTGAACGGCATTGCAAATGTGGCAGGTATTCGGAGAGATAGCCGGGATTTCTGCTACTTCGCGGCCCTCTAGCAACCAGTGTGCATCCAAGGCGAAGAATCCCTCGCGCACCGTAATTGGTACATCGCCGACCACCTGAAAATGCTTCAGGTTCTCGCCATAGAAGATGCCACCCGCCGCTTGACCGGCGGTTACGCCAAAACGCAGTGAATAGACACCCGGCAGAAGCGGCAAACGGGCTATTTTGCACACGATCTCATGCTCACCAGGTGGGAGGTGGCTGATATGGAGTTGCTCTTCGCTGTTGTGGGTGGTCAAGTACAGAAAGTCTGTCGTATGAAAGCCGAAGCCGAAGGTGACTTCGTCCAGTCTCTGGAGTGCCCGGATTCTGAAATGAACCACACAGTCGTGGTTATACGAAAGGCGGTCGGTCCTTTGGTCGTCATGATCCAGAAAATATAGTTCCATTAATTCGAGTTCGCCACTGGTGTCGGTGCGCGTCGGTGCAAGGACAGTGCTGGCCTTGATCTTCTCGTCACTCTGTTCGTAGAAGCTGTCGCATACCGCTTGTGGAGTCCCATCCAAATTGATTCGTCCGTGGTCTAACATAATGACTCGGCTACACAGTCGTTGTACCTGTCGGATGTTATGGCTCACCAGCAATACAGTTTTACCTTGTCGCTTGATCAAATCCTCCATCCGGTCAAAGCACTTGCGCTGAAACGCCAGATCGCCCACCGCCAGCACTTCATCCACGATCAGGATGTCTGATTCCACACTGGTGGCGATGGAAAATCCCAGCCGCACCTGCATGCCCGAGGAATAACGCTTGATCGGGGTGTCAATGAACTCTTCCAGTTCGGCGAAGGCGACGATTTCATCGAATTTGCGCGTTATTTCTGCCTTGGAGATGCCGAGGATGGCACCGTTGAGGTAGATGTTTTCGCGCCCGGTGAGGTCGCCTATCAGACCGGCGCCGACTTCGATGAGCGGTGCCACTTTGCCTTTGACGCTGATGCTGCCGCTGGAGGGTTTTGAAATATTGGCCAGCAGCTTGAGTATGGTGCTCTTGCCGGCGCCGTTGTGGCCGATGATGCCGACGACTTCGCCTGCTTCGATGCTGAAGTTGACGTCGTCCAGCGCCTTGAACGGCGCGCGTTCTTCAACCGGCTGGCCGGTGAGCCGCCGCCACTGGTTGAGCGCAGTGGTTTTCAGGCTGTGTATCTGGCCGAGCTTGTATTCCTTGGTGACGTGGTTGACTTCAATGATGCTCATAGCGGGTAGTTGTTAGCGGATAGGGGGTTAGTGGGTGGCGTATTGTTTAAAGGACATACGTTTCGCCACGATGTCACAATAGGTCAATGAGTTCATCTACAGTAAGGCCCGCTTGCTTGATGATGGCGCGAAGGGTGCCCTTTGCAACTTCGTCATGGTCGGGAATCACGAGACGGCGATGAGGCGCTTCAACCTGCCGGAGCACGATGTGACTCCCTTTCTGGCGGTCTTTCTCAAAGCCGATTTTTGCCAGGGCTGCCACGACCTTACGACCCGAAACTTGAGGTAGGCTGCTCACGCAGCCACCTCAACGACCTCTTCGTCGATGGAAGGGGGAATGGGCTCGTCGTGCTCCTTCAGGCTCTCCAGATAAGCTTCTATGGCCTCTCGGATATTGGCTAGTGCCTCCACTCGTGTCGCACCCTGGGACACGCATCCGGGAAGGGCGGGAACCTCCGCCACGAGCATTCCGTCTTCGTCTTGCTGGATAATGACGCGGTATTTCATTTTTGCCTCCATCCATTAAATTAAAGTAGTCAGTAGCGTACAGGATTAGTCAATCACGCAATCAATGGGGTCAGCACCAATTTTCGGTTTTGCCGGCCTGTTGGCGCCAATAATACCTACAACCTCGCCTTGCTCAACGGAGAAACTGACGTCATCCAGCGCCTTGAACGGGGCGCGCTCTTCAACCGGCTGGCCGGTGAGCCGCCGCCACTGGTTGAGCGCGGTGGTTTTCAGGCTGTGCAGCTGGCCGAGCTTGTATTCCTTGGTGACGTGGTTGACTTCGATGATGGGCATAGCGGTTAGCGTATAGGGGTTAGTGGTTAGTCAATTAGCTGGATCTGCGATACGTTTGCGCCAATATCCTGGCTCGCGGTGGCTGTGCATGAGCGAGATAATCAGTACGTAATCGGTTTCAACCGAGTAAAGTACTGCATAAGGAAAGACGCGGGTAAGGCATCGGCGAATATCCTCTTCGAGCACCGGCCAACGGTCGGGCGTTTCAATAATCTGCTGGATGACATGTTCCACTGCCGCAATGAACCGAAGTTCCAGTCCCTTCTGACACTCCGCGTAATGGCGAGCGGCATCTTCGTACTCGGCCAGTGCCTCAGGGTGAAACTCGAATCTCATCGCGTGACCGATTTCCGGACGCGATCCAGCACTTCCTGACCCGGAATGGTTTTAACCAGGCCATTCCTGACGTCATCACGGCGAGTGCGCGCTTCAGCAACCCAAAGCTGCCGTATATAGCCGTCCTCCAAGGGGTCAAGACTTTCAACAAGGCGATCAGCAAGCAAAGCCCGTGCTTCGCTAGGGAGGGAAAGCGCTTCCTCGGCGATTTGTTCAATTGTGAGGCTCATCTTCAGGGCTCCTAGGGGTTAGTGAAGTAACGTGTAGCGGTTAGTTGTTGGCAGATAGCGGATAGTTTAAAGGGTAGGCTACGGGCTGGTTTCCAAACGGGCGCGCCAATTTCGATACAGTGCGGCCAAAGCTTTGGCTGCATCAATTGCAGCCATCAGAGCGGCAAAGCGAACCTCCGGTTGGTCTGGATATTCGTGGGCCAACCTGTTACGAACTTCGCGCCAGGCCAACCAATTGTCCACATCAAGGTAACCCAGCTTTTCCAAACGATTTAGCCGGTCACGCATGGGCCAATCTTCAAGCGGCTCACGCAGGCTGGCCAGTGTTGCTGGTATGAGGCGCTCCCCCACCGTGTCCTGCAATTTGATAAAGCGGAAAAGCAGTTGGTCCACAATCCGGACACGGGCGCGATCACTTTCCAACGCCTGCCATGTGATCGCAGGCGATACGCTCCATTCTGCTAATGCTTCCGTAAGTATGTCCAGGTGGCGATCTGCCTCCCAAAGCACAGCAGCAAGTTTGTCTGTCGGCATCATACTTGCGCCACCTGGATTCCTTCACGTTTTGCCGCAATAACAACTTCCCGCGAATCTTGCTGGTTTTGCGTGGCAATGACGACATCGATGCGCTGTTCATCAAGCAACCGGTAGATGCGCGACACAAAACGGGTACGACGTCGCACTAACTCCGCAGGAAGCATGGCTTCGGGAATCTCAACCAGCAGATCAATGTCTCCCCCACGCTTGCTGTCATCCACCCGGGAACCAAAGAGAAACACTGCTGTACCAGGAGTAAAGGCATCCCGGGCAGCTTGTGCAATGGCATTTACCTCTTTGGGTTGCAATCTCATGTTTATCCTATAAAACGCAGACGATGATAATTCATGTCCATACGGGTTCAGTTTTTTCGCAGGGCGACTAACAGTGTTCGCATTGGGCGCGGAAAATGCGACAAACGGTCATACACCTGTAAGGCATCCTTGGCGTGGTAGGTATGTGACATCCGGTTTCTGGCCTCCAGCATTTCCAGCCAGAGCGGTTCATCATCTATCCAAGCTTGCGCAAAGGCTGTTTTCAGACAGGATCTGGGCGATCCACCTGCTTCCAGGCCAGCCTGTTCAGCAAGAATTTTGACCGATTTCCATGCCAGCTCAAACGTGAACTCGAAATACTGGATGCAACCGGCCTTGATCAGGTCACTTGCCGGCGCCACTTGCATGGCGGCTTCAAACTGATCAAGCGCAGCTGCGAAGTCGTCAATGATCCAGCTTTCACTCATAGATCACCTCTGCATTTTTCAGTGCTTGCGAACGGAATCGCTCGCTGACCCGGGCGAAGTCGACCCAGTCGATGCGGTACAAGGTTGGCAATTCGTCGAGCATGTCCTGGATGGCAAAAAAATCTTCCAGGGGGAGGGGTGTTTTGCCAACCACGCCCAAATCAAAATCGGAACGCGACTTGGCCTTGCCTTGAGCGCGAGAACCGAACAGGACAACCTGATGCCCGCCCAGGCGGTTTGTATTGGCGCGCATGGTGGCGACAAGCATCGCCCGGATTTCCTGCTCCCGCGTGTCTGTTGTCTGTGTATCGATATTGGTCATGGTGGTCAAGCTTTCTCAATCCCTCTCGCTATACTCGCTGTCTTTAAATCACGTCCGCGAAATACGATTCCGCCCGCTTGAAGAAGGCGTAGCTCAAGGGCAGCAGGATGGCGATCAGGATCATGCCGGGAATCATGGCTGCTACGTCGGGGGCTTCATTTCTCAATACCACGCTTTGAAACGCGTCGATGATGCCGGCCAGCGGGTTCAGTGTGTACAGGGTATAGAGTGTGTTCGACCACTCGCCGGCCGCCTGATGCACCAGCAGTTTTTCTTTTACCAGATGCAAAGGATAGATCACCGGCGAGGCATACATAAGCAGGGAAAGCAGCACCGGCAGCGCGGTGCCGACGTCGCGGTAATAGACATTGATGGCGGCGCCGACGAAAGCAACGGTCAAAGCCGCCAGCAGGGTGTAGAGAATAATGAGTGGCACCCAAAGCATATAGATGCTGGGCATCATCTGATACCAGACCATGAGCCCAGCCAGAATAAAGAAGTTGATACCCAGCTCCACCAGTTTGGTGACGACCGCTGTGAGCGGGAATATTTCGCGCGGGAAGTAGATTTTCTTGATCAGGTTGGCGTTGCCCACGACACTGGTCACGCCTTCCGATGCCGATTCCTGAAAAAAGGTCCACGGCATCAACGCGGCGAAGGTCAGGATAGGGTAGGGAATATTGCCGCTATCGATGCCGACGAAACTCTTGACCAGGGTGAAGATCAGCATCAGCGTGAGCGGCTTGACGATTGCCCAGGCGATGCCCAGATACGCCTGCTTGTAACGCACGGTGATGTTTTTCCATGCCAGTGCGATCAACAGTTCGCGATAACCGTACAGGCTTTTTGATGCTTGAATCATATGGAGTGGCTCTAAAGTTAGTGGCGATTTGGTCGCGTTTATTGTAATCAATGATTATGACGGGGAATTATCGTCGCCTATTCATTATGTTGGCAATCTTATGTATAAAGCAAACGCTATGCCTGCAAGCTGGCTTCACGCATTGGCAAGCAGACTTGCTGCTTATACCTTGTTTTTGATCGCGCATCCCAATAAAGATCGACACATGCTGATAATGGGCAGGACGGCAAGCCATGTCCAGGCCCGCGGCAGGATCGACTATAATGGCCGCCCAGGTTGGGAGCTTGACACTCCTGACGAACTGCCAACGCTCTTTTTGAGCGTATTTCCGACATGGCCCGGAGTCGGCTATGTCGGAGAATTGTTTTAGGAAAAACAAACGTGGAGGCTCCAGCAAATGGCTGTGCCAGAACCGTTGAACTAAACGGCGATGAGATGAGTGGTCATTACCATTTTTTAGCGCAGTGCACAGTAAATTGCCGCGATAAACGCCAGTCAGTTGAAAAATAATTACAAAATTTATGCGCTATGACGCGCACAGGAAGCCGATAATGCAATATCCGTGGAAGGAAACGCTGATTCGCTATGGCAGCCTGCTAATGCTGGGCATTGTCATCGCCTGGACGCTGACCGCGTTAAACTCACCTTTCAAGTACCCCTTCGAAAACGACAGCACGGGCGTTATTCAGGAAGCCGAGTTTTGGCACGCCGGTCAGGGGCTAATGCGCACTGCATCGCTGACCCAGCTGCCGCAGTTGTTTGCACCCACCACGCTGTTTCCTCCAGGCTACTCGTTGCTGGTGGGTAGTGTCATCCTCGGTGGAATATCAGCAGATACGGCGGCGTTGTGGGTAAGCCGTTTTTTCTGGGTGTTGATGCCACTTGCCGTGGCGTTTGCACTGGCACCGCTTACCGGTTTTGCGCGGGCGGCGGTGTGCGGTGTGCTAGCGGCACTCTCGCCCGGCGCAGTGGAAAACGGTTACATGGCGATGACCGATGTGCCGTTTTTGGTGCTGGTGGCGTTTTCCCTGGGTTTGCTGGCGCGCGCCCAGAGAATGCGGCGCTGGGTGCCGGCGATGTTGATGGCCGGGTTGTTGAGCGGTACTGCTTACGCCTTGCGCAATGCGGGCGCGGCATTGTTGGTCGCTGTAGTGTGCGCCTATGTGCTTGCCGTGCTGGTGCGCGCGTGCAGTGTGAAGCTGGCCATTTCGCATCTGGTGGTTTGGGGGCTGGGCGTGGCATGCATGGCGGTGCCGCTGTTTTGGCGCAACTATCTGTTGTTCGGACAGCTCCAGCCTTATCAAAACAGCGAGGCGTCATTTGGCTATCTGCAAAGCCTGCGGATTTTCATATCCGGTCTGTTCATGGATATGAGCGGATCAAAAACTATCGCGCTGCTAGCGTGGGATTTCAAGTTGTTGCTGCTGGCCGGCGTACCGATGGCCGCTGGGTTGCTGTACCTGGCGCTGGTCCAATTACGCCGTGCCGTGCCGGAACAGCGCTTCACAATCTTGTTGTTGGCAAGCTATGCGGTGCTGGCAAGTATCATTGTTATCATTGCGCAGAAACGTTACGGTGTAGATGGCTCGGTACGCTACGCCATGCAATCCACGTGGGTGATGCTGGGGTTGGCGGCATATGCGCTATTCAGCAAGAAAAAACTTTTCCTGCTGCTGACCGCGTTATTACTGGCAGGCCGTGCAGTGTATTTAAACGATGATCTGCAGCGTGAAGGTTACATCGCCGAAGCATTTGCCTCTTCCCCTCGCTTTGTCGACGCGGCTGCCGTACTGCCCAAGGACTGGATACTCACCAACCGGATCAAGTATGAATTGGCGCGGGACAGTACGCTGCCTAGTCTAGTGACGCACTTGCCGGTGGATGCGGTGATCGTGTCCAATCAGGATACCTTCGTGCAGAGGCTGGTGCGTAGTCGCGCCATCATGCACCTGGAGCTAGACAGCGCGACGGATAGCAAGGGCTTTGCGGCGGTAGCGCAGATTGTGGCGGCGCGTGCGCCGGGCAGGCCGTTATACTGTCTGATTGTGCCCACCAACCGCATGTTGCGTGGGCCGTCGGCGCGCGATTGGGAGCGGCAGATTGCGCAAACGGCAGCCGGTCAATTTGATGTCATCGAACAACACGATAATTACCAGCTGTTGAAGTTGCGGGATAGATTCGGTGCACGCTGAATGTCACCACTATCATGCTTGTGGCGGAATGCAGACAGGCACCCTTGCTCATGACTGACACCCAACCGACAAGCCAGCCACGCAAGCTTGGGGGCCAGTTTTTGCTATTCGCCGGGGTGGGCGCAATCGGCACCGCCGCCCAATATGGTGTACTTATCGCGCTGGTTCGACTGGCTCGAATGGACGCGGTGTTGGCCTCCACGGCGGGTTTTGCAGTGGGTGCCTGCGTGAATTACGTGCTCAATTACCTGTTCACGTTTAACAGCAGCAAACGTCATACCGAAGCGCTGCCCAAGTTTTTTACAGTGGCGTTGCTGGGGATGGGGATCAATGCCGCCATCATGGCTGGGCTGGTGCACGAGGTCGGCATGCATTACCTGTTGGCGCAAATTGTGGCGACGGGCTTGGTGTTGGTGTGGAATTTCGCCGGCAGCAAGTTGTGGGTATTCAGGGAGAATACAACTTGAACAAAGATGAGCCGATCACGCTGTCAGTAGTGGTGCCGGCCTACAACGAACAGGAAGTGCTACCGGCGTTTCACCGCCGGTTGAGCGCGGTCCTCGATAGCCTGGGTGTGACCAGCGAGGTGGTCTACGCCAACGACGGCAGCTGCGACGGCACGCTGGCGTTGCTGGAACTACTGGCCGCTGTCGATCCGCGGGTGGCCATCGTCGATTTGAGCCGCAATTTCGGCAAGGAAATCGCCCTCACTGCCGGCATGGACCACGCGCGTGGCGAGGCAGTGGTGGTGATTGACGCCGATCTGCAGGATCCGCCCGAACTCATCCCCGAACTGGTCAAATACTGGCGCGAGGGTTTCGATGTGGTGTATGCCAAACGCACCGTGCGCGACGGCGAGTCGTGGATAAAGAAGTCGACTGCCAAGCTGTTCTACCAAGTGATCCGCGGCATGAGCCGGGTCGACATCCCGCAGGATGTGGGCGATTTCCGGCTGTTATCGCGGCGCGCGCTAGATGCGCTGGGCAGCTTGCGCGAGCAGCACCGCTTCATGAAGGGTCTGTTCGCGTGGATCGGCTTTCCCAGCAAGGCGGTGCTGTACAAGCGCGATCCGCGCTTCGCTGGCGAAACCAAATGGAATTACTGGAAGCTGTGGAATTTTGCGCTGGAAGGTATCACCTCGTTCACCATCGCGCCGCTCAAGATCGCCACTTATGTGGGAATGTTGGCGTCGCTGGGCGCTTTCGTGTACGCCGCCTGGATCGTTTACCGCACCCTCATGCATGGCGACCCGGCGCGCGGTTATCCGTCGATGATGGTGGTGATCCTGTTCTTCGGCGGCCTGCAATTGATGGGCATGGGTATAATCGGCGAATATCTTGGGCGCATGTTCGATGAAACCAAAAATCGTCCGTTGTATTTTCTGAAAGGCTACACACCTTCCAGACCGACCAACCCGGAAAGCAAGACCTGATGCAAACACTCACCGTAGACCTGGGCGAGCGCAGCTACCCCATCCACATAGGCGCCAAACTGCTGCACCAGCCCGCTTTGATCCTGCCATATCTGGCGCAAAAGCGCGTCGCCATCGTTACCAATACCACGGTGGCGCCGTTGTATCTGCAAACCCTCACCGACGGCCTGGCGCTGAACAACGTGGAAGTGGTGCCCATAGTGCTGCCCGACGGCGAGCAATACAAAACCTGGGAAACGCTGAATACGATTTTCGACGCGCTGCTGACCCATCGCTGCGAGCGCAAGACCACGTTGATCGCCTTGGGCGGCGGCGTGATCGGCGACTTGACCGGTTTTGCGGCAGCGAGTTACCTGCGCGGCGTGCCGTTTATCCAGATTCCCACCACGCTGCTGGCGCAGGTGGATTCGTCGGTGGGCGGCAAGACCGGCATCAACCATCCGCTGGGCAAGAACATGGTTGGCGCGTTCTACCAGCCGCAACTGGTGCTGGCCGATACCGATACGCTGAAAACCCTGCCGCCGCG
The DNA here is from genome assembly GCF_003851125.1 of Sulfuriferula multivorans. Lineage (GTDB taxonomy): Bacteria > Pseudomonadota > Gammaproteobacteria > Burkholderiales > Sulfuriferulaceae > Sulfuriferula > Sulfuriferula multivorans. The sequence continues at coordinate 122,400 of NZ_BGOW01000014.1, forward strand.
CGAACTGTCTGCCGGGCTGGCGGAGGTGATCAAGTACGGGCTGATCTACGACGCGGCATTTTTCGACTGGCTCGAAGCCAACGTCGAAAAACTGCGCGCCCTGGATGCGGAGGCCATTGCCTACGCGGTGCGCCGCTCGTGCGAAGTCAAGGCCGAAGTGGTGGCCAAGGACGAGCGCGAATCCGGCCTGCGCGCGTTGCTGAATCTCGGCCATACCTTCGGCCACGCCATCGAATCCGGCATGGGCTACGGCAACTGGCTGCATGGCGAGGCGGTGGCTGCCGGTACCGTGCTGGCGGCGGACGTGTCGCGGCGCATGGGGCTGATGAGCGCCGCCGAAGTCGAGCGCGTGCGCAGCCTGTACCGCCGTGCCGGCCTGCCCGACACCGCGCCCGATCTGGGCGTGGAAGCATACATGCAGCACATGGGGCTGGATAAAAAAGTCGAAGGCGGGCGCATCCGCTTTGTGTTGTTGCGCGGCATCGGGGCGGCGTTTGTCACCGCCGAGGTACCGCAAGCCGACCTGGAGGCGGCGCTTACCCACTATGTCCAGCCGGCCTGAACTTGCTCCCTACGCCGCCCGCAGCGCCGATTCGCGCGGGCGGCGTCACCCTGAACCGTCGGCCACGCCGCGCAGCGAATTCCAGCGCGACCGCGATCGCATCATTCATTCCAGCGCCTTCCGCCGGCTGGAATACAAGACCCAGGTGTTCGTGAACCACGAAGGCGACCTGTTCCGCACGCGTCTTACTCATAGCCTGGAAGTCGCGCAGATCGGCCGTACCATCGCGCGCATCATGACGCTGAACGAAGATTTGGTGGAGGCGGTGTCGCTGGCGCACGACCTCGGCCATACGCCGTTCGGCCACGCCGGGCAGGACGCGCTCAACGCCTGCATGAAGGAATACGGCGGCTTCGAACACAACCTGCAATCCTTGCGCGTGGTGGACAAGCTGGAAGAGCGCTACGCTGAATTCGACGGCCTCAATTTGTGCTTCGAGACGCGCGAAGGCATCCTCAAGCACTGCTCGCTGCATCATGCGCGCATGCTGGGTGACGTCGGTGAGCGCTTCATCATGAAACAGCAGCCCAGCCTGGAGGCGCAGGTTGCCAATCTCGCCGACGAGATCGCCTACAACAACCACGACGTCGATGATGGCCTGCGCTCGGGTCTGATCACGCTGGAGCAACTGGAACAGGTGGATCTGTTTGCGCGCCATCTGCAAGCGGCCAAGGCCAAATATCCGCAGCTCAATGGCCGCCGCCTGATCAATGAAACCGTGCGGCGCATGATCAACACTCTGGTGCTCGACCTGGTGGAGCACAGTCAGGCCGCCATTGATGCGGCGGGAGTGCAAAGCCTGGACGAAGTGCGCGCCGCGCCCATGCTCGTCGGTTTCAGCCCCGCTATTGCGGACGAAAATCGCGAGCTCAAACAGTTTTTACGCAAACATCTGTATCGCCATTTCCGTGTCGCGCGTATGAGCACCAAGGCTGTGCGTGTGGTTACCGACCTGTTCGGTGTGTTCCTGTCCGACCCCGGTTTGTTGCCCATGGAACACCAGGAAAAAGCCCATGGCGACGCGCCGCGTGCCATCGCAGACTATATCGCCGGGATGACAGACCGCTATGCCATGCGCGAGTACCGGCGGCTGTTTACGATTGAGGAAGTAAGCTTGTAGGCTTCCGGTCTTGGGTTGTTCGTAGCATTTTGAGGCATTAAACGAATGGCAAGTCTTGTATTGGACCGTTCGGTCCGTTATGGTTGTGTATCTTCCCCAAGCAAGCAAATTATGCCCCGCTGTCGCGAATTCGATATCGACCATGCCCTTGACCAGGCGCTCAACGCGTTCTGGCTCAAGGGGTATGAAGCAACCTCGATGACGGATCTGATGGCTGCCATGGGCTTGAGCAAAAGCAGCTTTTACGAATGTTTCGGGAGCAAGCGTGAGGCGCTGCTGGCGGCATTGAGCCGTTACAGCGAACGCGAGATGGCCGAAACGCGACGTCATTTCAGCGCCGCTGAGCCGGTTGCGGTGCTGCTTGCCGAGTGGGTCAGGCACAGTATCGATCCGGCGGCGTGTCGTCCCAGCCAGCGCTGCGGCTGTCTGATCGTGAATATTGCCGTGGAACTGGCGCCGCATGATCGTGAAATTGAAGATGCGGTGCGCCATCACCTCGACATGCTTGCCGCATTTCTGGCAGAAACCATCCAGCGTGGAAACGCGGATGGCTCGATACCGTCCGGGTTTGAGCCAGCCCACAGCGCCGACATGCTGCTTAATTTGATTGCCGGTATTCAGGTGCTGGCCAAAGGAGGTGTGGAAACGCACAGACTGGCGGCAATCATTGATGTGCAATTGGAATGCTTGCTAGGTTCTACGCATTAAGTAATCCGGTTTTTTTAACCATTTTGGACTGTTCAGTCCGTAACTACAGGAGCCAGTAATGACTATCCAGCACCAAAGTAATCCCGATGTAACAGCCATGAGCGATCTGTTCCAGCCTTACAAGCTGGGCGCCCTGACGCTGGCCAACCGTATTGTCATGGCGCCGCTTACCCGCAGCCGCGCACTGGCTGGCGATGTGCCCGGCCCGCTCGCGGTGACGTATTACACGCAGCGCGCCAGCGCCGGATTGATTATCAGCGAGGCGACGCAGATTTCCCAGCAGGGCAAAGGCTATATCCAGACACCAGGCATCTATAGCCCGGAACAGATTGCGGGATGGCGCAAGGTGACGGATGCGGTGCATGGAGCGGGCGGAAAAATATTCCTTCAGCTCTGGCATGTCGGACGCATTTCGCACCCCGATTTTCAGCCTGACGGCGGACTGCCCGTTGCGCCTTCGGCGATCAAACCCGAAGGCACGGTGTATACGAGCAAAGGCAAGGAAGACATGGTCACCCCACGGGCCCTGGAAACTGCCCAGATTGCCGGCATCGTTGCCGATTACCGCAATGCGTCACAGAATGCCCGCGACGCTGGTTTCGACGGCGTGGAGATACATGGCGCGAACGGCTACCTGCTCGATCAGTTCATGCGCGACAAAACCAACCAGCGTACCGATATTTACGGCGGCAGCATTGAAAACCGCGCGCGCCTGTTGCTCGAAGTCACCGATGCCGTGCTCTCGGTTTGGGATGCCGATCGTGTGGGGGTGCGCCTGTCGCCGCTGAGCACGTTCAACGACATCGACGACAGTGATCCGGCAGCGCTGTATGGCTATGTCGCTGACCAGTTGGCAGCGCGCAAACTCGGCTTCCTGCACATGATCGAAGGCAATACCGGCGGCCCGCGCGAAACCGGCCGCGATTTCGATTTCAAAGCCATGCGCAAGCGCTTCCCGAATACTTACATGGCCAATAATTGCTACACACGCGAGATGGCGCTTGCTGCAAGGGCTGACAATACTGTTGATCTCGTCGCCTTCGGCCGGCCGTTCATTTCCAACCCGGACCTGGTCGAGCGCTTGCGCCGCAATGCGCCGCTCAATGAGCTGGATCCCGCGACGCTATATGGTGGTGATGAGCATGGCTACACCGACTATCCTTTTCTGGATCATTAAGCGGGACTGAGCGATAGCCGGGCAGTGACGTCAGAAACCATGCTGCAATGCCCGCGCAATCACCCAGCATTGCACTTCCAGCGCGCCGGCTTTGAGCAGGGTTTCGGCCAGCGCATCCAGTGTGCTGCCGCTGGTCATTACGTCATCCACGATGGCGACGCGTCTGCCTTGAATGCTGGGGTCGCAGGCAAAAGCACCGCGCAGATTTTTGCGTCGTTCCTGGAGCGGCAAGCTGGCTTGCGGCGGCGTGTCGATGACGCGCGTGGCGGCGTGAGGCAATACCGGCAGATGCAGATTGCGGGCGACATGCCGGGCGATTTCATGCGCCTGATTAAAGCCTCGCTGCCTGAGCCGGTTGGGGTGCAACGGCATGGGAATCAGCGCATCCGGTAAAGGCTGGCCATTCACCTGAGTTGCCAGGGTGTCTGCAAGCAGGGAGACGACGGCGAAATTGTGGCTGTATTTGAGTGACTGGACCAAACGATCCAGCGGAAAAGCATAGGTAAAGGCAGCAAATGTATGGGCAAAGTGGGGCGCACGTTTTAGGCAGTGCCCACATACTTTTCCATCCAGCGTGGGGAGTGCACACACCGGGCAACACGCCTGGTTATGGTAGGGCAAGTCAGCAGCACAGCCAGCACATAGCTTGCGGCGACCGGAGAATGCACCGCAGAGCAGGCAATCCTGCGGCAGCAAGGTTTGCATAAATTTTGTGCAGATGTTCAATATTGGCACAGACAAAATTGACTATCCACCTCAAATAAAAGACAATTCAACCCATTCTAACGCGCCCACTCGTGCATGAAAGTAAAGAAGCTTATTACCGCCGAGCAATCGCGATTTTCGGCACAGCTGTTCAGCATCGCCAGCGTAACGGCCACGCTGATTCCACCTTTGCTGATGATCTGGATTGCTGCATCCATTTTTGTATATGCCTCGATCGCCCATCATCCGAACCCGCGCACGGCTGAGTACAACCGCTTTTCCGGCTATCGATTCTATGGCGCAGCCGGGTCGATGATGGTGTTCGGTCAGCCAATTTATGTCCTGTTTGGCAACTGGCATGGCCTAGTGGCGATATGGGCGATACTGGCCATTGTGGTGGTGCCGTGGGGGGTGTGGAGCATTTACAAGGCGGGCCATGAGCAATGGCAGGATATGACAATAGAGGTAGACACCAATGAATGACATGACCCAAGCCGCAGCCTTGATCGAATCGGCAAACGAAAAATGGCGCGTGGCCGAGGTGGAGGCGCTGTTTGCGCTGCCTTTCAATGATTTGATGTTTCGCGCGCAGAGCGTGCACCGCGAGCATTTCGACCCCAACACCGTGCAACTGTCCACCCTGCTTTCCATCAAGACCGGCGGCTGCTCCGAGGATTGCGGCTACTGTCCGCAAGCCGCGCGCTACGACACCGGGGTAGAAAATCAGGGCCTGCTGGAAATGAATGCAGTGCTGGACGCAGCGCGCGCTGCCAAGGCTGCCGGTGCGACGCGCTTTTGCATGGGCGCCGCCTGGCGCGGGCCCAAACAGCGCGATCTGGATCCGGTGCTGGACATGGTGCGCGAGGTCAAGGCGCTCGGGCTGGAAACCTGCGCCACGCTGGGCATGCTGAAAGACGGTCAGGCCGAGCAATTGAAAGATGCCGGACTGGACTACTACAACCACAATCTCGATACCGCGCCCGAGTTCTACGGCGAGGTCATCACCACGCGCGCCTATCAGGACCGACTTGACACGCTGGATCGCGTGCGCGGCGCCGATCTGCATGTATGCTGCGGCGGTATCGTCGGCATGGGTGAATCACGCACCCAGCGCGCCGGGCTGATTGCACAGCTCGCCAACCTCGACCCGCAGCCGGAATCGGTCCCGATCAACATGCTGGTGCAGGTGGAAGGCACGCCGTTGCAGGACACCGAGGCGCTCGACCCGCTCGAATTCGTGCGCACCATCGCGGTGGCGCGCATCGCCTTGTCGAAGAGCTATGTGCGGTTGTCCGCAGGACGGCAGGAAATGTCTGAAGCCATACAGGCGCTGTGTTTTCTGGCGGGCGCCAACTCGATTTTTTATGGCGAAAAACTGCTGACCACCGGCAACCCGGATGTGGCACGCGACCGTAATCTGCTGAACAAGCTGGGAATACGGCCGCAGGGCGAAGCGCATTGATACAGGCAGGTTGAAGGCCGCATGCGGCTGGATGTTCTGAATCCTGTCACTCTGTTGGTTTCATAGATCAAGCGATGACAACGCCTCCCCCCTTCAATGCGCTGGAGCGCATTCGTACTGAATTGGCACACCTCGAGGCGCAAAGCCTGCGGCGTAACCGGCGTTTGCTCGAATCACCGCAAGCCGCGCACGTGCGTGTTGACGGCCAAAACCTGCTGTCATTTTGCAGCAATGACTATCTTGGATTGGCCAATCATCCTGCGCTGATTGCTGCGGCCAGTCAGGCTGTACTCAGCACGGGTGTGGGGGCGGGTGCTTCGCATCTCATCACCGGTCATCATGCATTCCACCATGGGTTGGAAATGCGTATTGCCGGATTCGTCGGCTTGCCTGCCGCGTTGCTATTTTCCACAGGTTACATGGCCAATATCGGCGTGGTGACGGCGCTGATCGGACGCGATGGCGAGGTGTTTGCCGACCGTCTCAACCATGCCTCGCTCAACGATGCCGCGCTGTTGTCGCGCGCAAAATTGACGCGTTACCCGCACAACGATATGGCCACGCTGGAAACCCAACTGTCATCCAGCCGCTCAGTGCAAAAGCTGGTGCTGGTGGATGCGGTATTCAGCATGGACGGCGATTTGGCGCCGTTGCCTGATTTGCTGGCGCTGTGCGAGCGTTACGACGCCTGGCTGCTGGTGGATGATGCGCACGGCTTTGGTGTGCTGGGCGCGGGTGGGCGTGGGGCGTTGGCGCACTTCGGCTTGGCATCGCCGCGCATCATCTACATGGCCACTCTGGGCAAAGCCGCCGGTGTATTCGGGGCGGTCGTGGCAGGCGAGGCAGAGGTGATCGAATGGCTGCTGCAAAAAGCGCGCACCTATATTTACACGACCGCGACGCCGCCGCTGCTGTCGGCGGCTTTGCTCGCCAGCATTGATCTGATCGAAGCGGGTGACGGCTTGCGTGTGCATTTGCAAAACCTGATCAAACAATTGCGTGCCAGCCTGCGCACCCCAAACTGGCAGCTGATGGATTCCGCCACCCCCATCCAGCCTGTGCTGATCGGTAGCAACGATGCGGTGCTGGCAGCCAGTCAGCGCTTGCTCGAGCGCGGCATCCTGGTACCGGCGATCCGTCCTCCTACGGTGCCTGCCAACAGCGCGCGTCTGCGCATCTCGCTGAGCGCGGCACACACTGAAGCCGATGTGGCGCAGCTGGTGGACGCACTTAACAGTATTCATGCAGCGGGCTGATTTGCATATCGAAATACGTGGACAGGGCGCGCCGCTGGTGCTGCTGCACGGCTGGGGCATGCACGGCGGTGTGTGGGCGGGTGTGACCGACGAACTGGCTCGGCATCATCAATTGCATGTTGTGGATTTGCCCGGCTATGGCGGCAGTGCAGCGCTCACTCCTTACACGCTGGAAACGCTGGCAGCGCGTTTGATCGATGCATTGCCGGCGCATTTCGATGTATGCGGCTGGTCGCTGGGTGGTCAGCTGGCGCTGAGCATGGCGCGGTTATATCCGGCGCAGGTGAGCAGACTGGTTACCGTGGGTACCAATCCATGCTTTGTGACGCGTGCCGACTGGCCGCAGGGCATTCAGCGTGAAGTATTGCAACTCTTCGCGGAAAGCCTGGTGAATGATTATGAAGGCACGCTGAAGCGTTTCCTTGCATTGCAGGCCAGAGGAGACGAGTCGGCGCGAGCAGTGCTGGCACGACTGCGCGAGTTGCTGTTTGTGCGCGGCAGACCGGACCAGGCAGTACTCGAAGCTGGACTGATTATTTTGCTCAATGCCGATCTGCGGAGCTCTGTTCCGGACATCACTCAACGCGCATTGGTGATACATGGCAGTCACGATGCCCTGGCTCCGATGGCTGCGGGCGAATGGCTTGCGCAACACTTGCCGGATGGACATCTGTGTCGTATTTCCGGCGCTTCGCACGCCCCCTTTCTCTCGCATCGTGTCGAGTTTGTTTCGGCGCTGACGGATTTTTTGCATGACTGACGCCATTTACGATCTCGACAAAAAACGGGTGCGTGCAGCCTTCGACCACGCTGCCGCCAGCTATGACGCGCATGCCGTATTGCAGCGCGAAATTTGCGACCGCATGCTGGAGCGGCTCGATTATGTGAAGCACACGCCCAACACCTTGCTGGATGCCGGTGCGGGCACAGGCTATGGCGCCGCCAGGTTGCGTAGCCGTTACCCGGAAGCGCATCTGGTGGCGCTGGATCTGGCTGAATCCATGTTGCAGATCGCCCGGCCCAAACCCAGCCTGTGGCAGCGCATCAGTCGAGCTGCGCCGTTTAGCGCGGTATGTGCGGACATTGACCGGCTGCCGCTGAAAACTTCCAGCGTGGACATGGTGTGGTCCAATCTCGCGCTGCAATGGTGCAACGACCTGAATGTGAGTTTCGCGGAAATGCACCGGGTGCTGGCGCCCAATGGTTTGCTGATGTTTTCCACCTTCGGCCCGGATACGCTCAAGGAATTGCGTCAGGCGTTCAACACGGTGGATGGTTACAGCCACGTCAACCGTTTCGTCGATATGCACGACATCGGCGATGTGCTGGTACATGCGGGGTTCAGTACGCCGGTGATGGACATGGAATACATCACGCTGACTTATGACGATCTGAAAACGCTGATGCGGGAGCTCAAGGCAATCGGCGCGCACAACGTTACGGCAGGGCGCAATCCCGGACTGATGGGGCGCGCACGCTGGCAGGCGCTGGAAACGGCGTATGAAAAATTTCGCCAGCAAGGCCGCCTGCCGTCAACTTACGAAGTGATCTATGGCCACGCCTGGGTGAACCAGAAAACCCGTACCGCCGATGGCCAGCAAATCATCCAGATGAATATCCAGAGGCGCCGCACGGAGAAAGGCCTGCCATGACAGCGCGGGGCTACTTCGTCACCGGCACCGACACCGGTGTGGGCAAGACGCTGATATCGGCTGCCCTGCTGCGCTATTTTGCCCAGCGCGGATTGCGCGTGGCCGGAATGAAACCGGTGGCGGCGGGATGCGAGTGGCGTGATGGGGTAGCGTATTGGGATGATGTGGAGCAACTGCGCGCTGCAGCCAATGTGGATGCAGCGCAAGCGCTGGTGAATACCTACCGTTTCGAGGCCGCCGTCGCACCGCACATCGCAGCTGCGCAGGCCGGGATGACAATCCAGCTGGATGTGATCGCGCGGGCGTGTGATGCGTTGCACGCGCAGGCTGATGTCGTGATAGTGGAAGGCGCAGGTGGTTTTCGCGTGCCGTTGAATGATCATCAGGACATGTCCGACCTCGCGCGCAAGTTGTCCTTGCCGGTGATACTGGTGGTTGGAATGCGCCTGGGTTGCATCAACCATGCGTTGCTTAGCGCCGAAGCCATCCGCCAGGCCGGGCTGCCACTGGCGGGTTGGGTGGCCAACCGGATTGATCCCGCCATGGCGCAATTTGACGCCAATCTGGCGACGCTACAGCAGCGCCTCAATATGCCTTTATTGGGCGTAGTGCCGTGGCTGGCCAGTATGGATTTTTCAGCGCTTTCCACCTATCTCGCGTTCGAAAAATTACTCTAACAGCAAATTCGAATAGTGTTATTTAATTAATAAATTACATAGATATTTCAAATGCTTGCATAATATATTTGATTGTTTTCGCCGTTATGCTGTGCTACTTTAGCCAGCGCGACAAAAGGTCGCAGGGCATCCGACTTAAAACGACAATAAGCGGGATTTGCACAAAATGTACGGCGGCATACAAATCACTCAGACTGGCCCAGTGGATTGCTGTATCACTGCACGGCCCAATTGCTCGCTGTCGCGGTCGGGCAAAATTCTTGTTTTAGCTTCCCTCTTTCTGATTCTGTCGGGCACCGCCTGGGTGTTTGCCATGATGGGCGCCTGGCCGATTCTGCCTTTTGCCGGGCTGGAAATGCTGGTTGTCTTGCTGGCGTTTTATCAAATTTCCTGTCACGAGCGCGACTACGAGCGCATTACCATTGTAGGTAACAAACTGGTGCTGGAGCGACGCGATAATGTGCGCGTCATGCGTTCCGAATATAACCGTTGCTGGGCGCAGGTCGTGCTGCAGTGTCGGACGGTCGGTCAGCAGTGTCGGGTGGCGCTACGCACACACGGCGCCGAGCAGGAATTGGGACGTCATCTTAACGATGAGCAACGTACCGAACTGGCACACCAGCTGGAATGGCGGCTTGGGTGTCAATAAATAAGCAGAATCACGAGGATAGGGGAGAAGGCATGAAAATAAAACGAATGTTGGGATCGGCCACAGGCATGGTGCTGGGTTTGGCGACGAATTTGGCGCATGCGGCCTATGAGCTGAATCTGCAAAGTCCGGAAACACCCATCGCTGGGCAGATTTATCATCTACACACGTTGATTATGTATGTGATTCTGGCGATATTCGTGGTGGTGTTCGGCGCCATGTTTTATTCGATCTATGCGCACCGCAAGTCCAAGGGCCACCAGGCTGCGCATTTCCATGAAAACACCACGGTTGAGGTTATCTGGACAATCATTCCGTTTTTTATCCTGATAGGTATGGCGTTTCCCGCGACCAAGACGGTACTGGCCATGAAGGATACGGCGAGTCCGGACATGACGATTAAAGTCACCGGCTATCAGTGGAAATGGGAATACGATTATTTGCAGCAAGGAATACATTTTTTCAGCAATCTATCTACACCCAGAGACGAGATTGACAATAAGGCCACCAAGGATGCGCACTATCTGCTTGAAGTGGACCATCCTCTGGTGGTGCCGATCGGCAAAAAAATCCGCATGCTGGTTACCGCCGATGACGTGATCCACTCCTGGTCCGTGCCGGCCTTTGGAGTAAAGCAGGACGCGATACCGGGGTTTATCCGCGATACCTGGTTCAAGGTTGATAAACCGGGAATTTATCGCGGCCAGTGTTCCGAGCTATGCGGTAAGGATCATGGCTTCATGCCTGTCGTGGTCGAGGCTAAAACGCCTGAAGACTATGCCAAATGGCTTGCCGATCAGAAAGCAAAAATGGCCGCGGTGGTAGAGGATCCGAATAAGGTCTATACCCTGGATGAAATGAAGAGCAAAGGCGAAAAGGTATACACCACCCATTGCGCAGCCTGCCATCAGGCATCCGGAATGGGTATCCCGGGCGCATTCCCGGCACTCAACGGTTCCAAGATTGCCACCGGGGATAAGGCGGCACACATTGATCGGGTGATGAACGGAAAGCCGGGGACCGCGATGGCAGCATTTGCAGCGCAATTGTCCGATACCGAGATTGCAGCGGTGGTCACATATGAACGTAACGCCTGGAACAACCATACAGGCGATGTGATCCAGCCGTCTGAAATCAAAGCACTGCGTAAATAATCAAGCGAGCAAGAAGAGGAGACTCGATATGGATGCGACACACGCTCACGACCATGGTCATGATCATCACCCCAGCGGTTTGATGCGCTGGATAAAAACCACCAACCATAAGGATATCGGTACGCTCTATCTGTGGTTTGCGCTGATCATGTTCTTCGTTGCCGGTAGCATGGCGATGATGATCCGTGCCGAACTGTTTGAGCCGGGCATGCAGTTTATGCATCCGGAGTTCTTCAACCAGCTTACAACGATGCATGGCCTCATCATGATTTTTGGTGTGATCATGCCTGCTTTTACCGGGTTTGCGAACTGGCAGGTGCCCTTGATGATTGGGGCGCCGGACATGGCTTTCCCGCGCATGAACAACTGGAGTTTCTGGCTGCTGCCGGTGGCTGCGATCTTCCTGATTGGCGAGTTCTTCCTGCCGGGTGGCGCTGTCGCTGGTGGCTGGACCATGTATCCGCCGCTGTTCATTCAGGGCGGCATGTCTTATGACCTGAACATCTTCGCCGTACACATCATGGGCGCCTCGTCCATTATGGGTTCGATCAACATCATCACGACCATCCTGAACATGCGTGCTCCTGGCATGACCATGATGAAGATGCCGATGTTTGTGTGGACCTGGCTGATAACCGCCTACCTGCTGATTGCTACCATGCCTGTGCTGGCCGGCGCGGTGACCATGCTGCTGACCGACCGCCATTTCGGCACGCATTTCTTTAATGCGGCAGGCGGTGGTGATCCGGTCATGTTCCAGCATATTTTCTGGTTCTTCGGACACCCTGAAGTGTACATCCTGATATTGCCGGCCTTTGGCATCATCTCCCAGATTATTCCAACGTTTGCACGCAAGCCGCTGTTTGGTTATGCATCGATGGTGTACGCCACCGGTTCCATCGCCATTCTGTCGTTCATCGTCTGGGGACACCACATGTTCACTGTGGGCATGCCTGCAGCAGGACAGCTGTTCTTCATGTATTCCACCATGCTGATTGCGGTGCCCACCGGGGTGAAGGTGTTCAACTGGGTAGCCACCATGTGGAAGGGTTCGATGACTTTCGAGACACCAATGCTGTTTGCAGTGGCCTTTGTTTGTCTGTTTACCATGGGAGGGTTCTCCGGACTGGTATTGGCGATTACGCCTGTCGATATCCAGTTGCAGGATACCTATTACGTGGTTGCGCATTTTCACTATGTACTGGTATCCGGGGCGCTGTTCTCCATTTTTGCCGGTGCATATTACTGGCTGCCAAAATGGACCGGGCACATGTATGACGAAAAGCTGGGCAAGTTGCATTTCTGGCTCTCGGTCATTTCCATGAACATTCTGTTTTTCCCCATGCACTTCCTCGGGCTGGCCGGCATGCCAAGGCGGATTCCGGACTATGCGCTGCAATTCACCCAATTCAATCAGATTGCCTCGATTGGCGGATTTATCTTTGGCGCCAGCCAGTTGATTTTTCTGATCGTGGTGTTGAAGGCGGTGCGTGGCGGAGCCAAGGCTACCGACAAAGTATGGGAAGGTGCGGAAGGGCTGGAGTGGACGCTGCCATCACCTGCGCCTTATCACACGTTTGAGACGGCGCCGATGGTGAAGTGAATGTTTGCAGAGCAGGGCGTTCGCCCTGCTCGAACGGGAATAGGTGAACAAATTGAACAATGAAGGTAAAAAATATTTAACGGCGATCTCGCTTGCATTGATAGCGGTCGGCTTGTTTCTTTACACCATTATTAACCACTGGCAATGAGCGCGACGCAAGCTAACCGGGTAATGCTGAAAAAACTGGGCATTGTTGCCGTTGCAATGTTCGGGTTCGGTTTTGCGCTGATACCGTTTTACAACAAGCTTTGCGAAGTCAGCGGCCTCAACAAGGGTGGTGAGCAGGAGCTCGCCAAAAATACCCAGGTAGACATGAGCCGAAAAATACGACTTGAGCTGGATGCCAACCTCAACGAAAACATGCCATGGAAATTTTCCTCCATGAAGCCCATCGTTGAAGTGCACCCGGGGCAATTGATGCAGGTGGATTACAAGGCGGTCAATAACAGTGATGTGCCGATTACCGGACAGGCGATCCCGAGTTATGCCCCTGCCCTTGCCGTGCAATATTTCAAGAAAATTGAGTGTTTTTGTTTCACCAAACAGATGCTTAAACCGCATGAAACCAAAATCATGCCGGTACTGTTTGTGATTGACCCAGCTCTGCCTAAGGATGTAAAAACTATTACCCTGTCGTATACGTTTTTCAATCTGAACCCGAATGCACAAGCCGTCGCAGCAAACGATAAGGGCGCACGTGGTTGAGGATGGGCAACGTAAAACACTTTCCGGCTGGCGCGCGGCCAAGACGGTGTTCTGGAGTTTTCTGGGTATCCGGCGCAAGTCGGATTACCAGTCGGATGTAACCCATCTGAAGCCCGTGCAGGTTATCGTGGCCGGGTTGATAGGTGCTGCATTATTGGTAGGTGCGATTTTATTTTTGGTCTATCTGGTGACCAAGTAAAATAATTTTTAGGCGTGTAAAAAAATAAAACAGTGAAGGAGGAGCACAGTCATGGAAACGCATCAGGATAGATATTACCTCGCACCACCATCGCATTGGCCGATTGTCGGGTCGATTGCATTGATGCTGCTGGCATTTGGATTTGTCATGGATCTCAATGGTATGGGCAACGGCAAGCTCGTCATGCTTGCCGGAGCGGGTGTGCTGCTGTTCATGCTGTTTGGCTGGTTTGGCACAGTCATACGCGAGAGCGAAGCAGGCAAATACAACGATCAGGTGGATTTGTCATTTCGCTGGAGCATGAGCTGGTTCATTTTCTCCGAAGTGATGTTTTTCGCTGCTTTTTTCGGCGCACTGTTCTATACGCGCACAATCTCGGTTCCCGGTCTGGGCTCGGGCGAAACCATGCTGCAGTTGTGGCCGCACTATACGGCCACTTGGCCGACAGCCGGTCCGGGGCTGGCCTCGAAATTCACTCCGATGGAAGCTTGGGGCATCCCCGCGATCAATACTTTGCTGTTGCTGACTTCAGGTTTGACCGTGACCTGGGCGCACTGGGGATTGAAGAAAAACAATCGCACCCAGCTGGTGCTTGGCCTGATCTTGACCGTCGCGTTGGGTATGTGCTTCCTCGGTTTGCAGGCATATGAATATCACGAAGCCTATACCAAACTGGGCCTGACGCTGGGAGCGGGTGTATATGGCGCCACGTTTTTCATGCTGACCGGGTTTCACGGTTTTCATGTCACCGTCGGCACCATCATGTTGATTGTGATTCTGTTTCGTTCGATGGCTGGGCACTTCAAACCAAGCCATCATTTTGCGTTCGAGGCAGTGTCCTGGTATTGGCACTTTGTGGACGTGGTATGGTTGCTGCTGTTTGTGGTGGTGTATTGGTTATAAGAGCAAGGCGGGGATAAAGGGGACTGCGCCGCACGCGCAAGTGTGCGGCGCTTTTATTCCGGGTTACACACTGCGTTGAGGCAACCAGCCAAAATGGAAGCCGAGCATCAGCAGGGCGAACAAAGTGAGAGACAATATGATCCGTACCGTAAGCGCCTTGACGGTACGTTCGGACTGGCCTTTATCTTTGATGAGATAGTAGAGTGCACTGAACAGGCTGGCGAGAATCAGAAAAATAAAAATCAATACAATAATGCGCATGACTGGCCTCCGCGATACAATTTTTTTCAGTCTATCCCAGCCTACCGAGACATGCCAGCGAGACACTAGCAAGATGAGATTTGGAGCCTATCAATTCAAGCCGACGTTGGTGCCCACTTTGGCCATGATAGTGATGATCGCGCTGACCTTGTTTTTAGCCAACTGGCAACTGAATCGGGCAGATCAAAAAAGCGCATTGCAAGCGCGCTATGACCTGATGCAGCGAGACCCCGCCGTGACGCTGCCGGTTCGAGGGGGCGATGGCACAAACCTGTTGTACCAAAAAGTGGCTTTGCATGGCCATTTTGATTTTTCCCGCCAGATTTACATCGATAACAAACTCTACCAGGGGCGTGCAGGTTACTATGTCATTGCACCGTTTCGCGACGACTTTAGCGGAAGCTATGTGCTGGTCAATCGGGGCTGGCTGGGTGCCGGTAATCGCGCCATTCCTCCGCACGCAGAACAGGCGCCCGGCGAGGTGCGTATTGAAGGTATCGTGACCAACCCGATTAGCCGTTTCCTGGAATTGTCGACAGCAACGGTACAGGGACAGGTATGGGAAAACCTGCATTTTAAGCATTACACTGCGACGCTTCCCTACGCTGTACAGCCCATTTTGATCCAGCAGATCAATGACACCAGGGATGGTCTGGTTAGGGTATGGGATCGCCCCGATGCCGGTGCGGCGATGAATATGGGTTATGCCGTACAGTGGTTCGCAATCGCAACGGCAATTTTAATTATTTATCTGGTGCTCAATGTCAAACGTATCTCAGCCTGAAAACAAAATTTCCCGCATCAAGCTATTGTTGCTATTCGGACTTTTTGCGTTGCCCTTGGCGGCTTCATATATTGCGTATTATTTCTGGACGCCCAGTGGGAAAACTTCCAACTATGGCGAATTGCTGCCGGTGCAGATGCTGACTGGCGTGGCTGGTACTGAGGCGAGTGGATCTGCATTCAGTCAGAAACAATTAAAAGGCAAGTGGGTAATGGTGATGTTTGACAGCGGCAGGTGCGATGCGTCTTGCCGCGAGAAACTTTATACCATGCGCCAGGTACGCACAGCGCAGGGTGCGGAGCGCGACAGGCTGCAGCGTCTTTGGCTGGTCACCGATAATGTAGCGCCCACCTCTGAATTGATGGTCGATTATCCGGGCACGATTGTGGTGACAGCGAGCAAAGAGATGAGCGCAAAATTCCCTGCGAACGGACAGGTAGCGGATTATATTTATCTGGTCGACCCGTTGGGTAACCTGATGATGCGTTTTCCAAAAAAACCGAACCCCAGTGGCATGATCAAAGACATCAAGCATTTGCTCAAGACATCACAAATTGGCTAGAAAATTAAAACTGAAGGTGCGTACAGCGTGCCCAACGGACGGAGGTAAAATATGACTACCAGCCTGATTTTGCAAATAAGCGCTTGCCGCTGTCAGCAATTTTTGCGGCTTTGCAAATTGCGCGTTGTATCGTTGATCGTATTTACTGCTGTGATTGGCATGTTCCTCGCGGTGCCCGGCTGGCCACCCTTGGTGCCGATGCTGGCCGCTACGCTTGGTATTGCCATGGTGGCAGGTGCGGCAGCTGCATTCAACTGCCTGGTGGAGCAGAAGATAGACGCCAAAATGGCGCGTACGCGTGCCCGGCCGCTTCCCACCGGGGAAGTCAACAGTGCACAAACACTGGTGTTCTCTGGTTTGGTAGGCGGCGGCGGGATGTATTTGCTGCATGCATATGTCAATCCGTTGACGGCATGGTTAACCTTGGCCACGTTTGTGGGCTATGCGGTGGTCTATACTATATTTCTAAAACCGGCCACTCCGCAGAATATTGTGATCGGGGGGGCATCAGGTGCCATGCCGCCGGTGCTGGGATGGGCGGCGGTCACTGGCGAGGTGAGCAGTGATGCACTGCTGTTATTCCTGATTATTTTTGTGTGGACCCCGCCGCATTTCTGGGCGCTGGCCCTGTATCGCAGCAAGGAATATGCGAAAGCCGGATTGCCCATGCTGCCGGTAACCCACGGTGAAGAATACACGCGCTTGCAAGTGCTGCTCTATACCGTGGCGCTTACCGCAGTGACGCTGCTGCCATTCGTTACGGGCATGAGTGGATTGATCTACCTTGGCGGTACGCTGATATTGGATGGCATCTTCCTCTATTATGCGATTTCCATTTATCGGCATTACAGTGATGCCCTGGCGCAAAAGACATTTCGCTATTCAATCCTGTACCTCAGTTTGCTGTTTGCATTGTTGCTGGTTGACCATTACTGGATGATCAAATTCATGCGGCCGGTGGGTTAGCGCACCATATATTTTCATCATTCGGACAGCAGGAATACAATCCTGGTTTGCCCGCTATAAACTTGCGGCAAACTTTCCCTTGTGGGTATGTTCGAAGAGGCAATATGGTCAGCCGGCATCCAGTTCATTTCCTTTTTTTGTTTGTGGCGCTTGTTTTCAGTGGCTGCAGTCAGAAACAGGCACCGCATTATCAAGCTACCGATATCACCGGCGCCGATTATGCGCGCGATTTTCGGCTGACTGACCAGACCGGCAAGGTGCGAACCCTGGCCGATTTTCGTGGCAAGGTCGTTGCAATCTTTTTTGGGTATACGCACTGTCCGGATGTTTGTCCGACCACATTGTCGGATTTCGCCATGGCGATGAAACTGCTTGGCAAGGATGCCGCCAGGGTACAGGTCATTTTTGTGACGGTGGATCCGCAACGGGATACACGCAGCGTGCTTGCCCAGTATATGCCTGCCTTCAATCCCGGTTTCCTGGGAATGTATGCCAGCCCGGAAGAAACTGCCGTACTCGCCAAATCATTCAAGGTTTTTTATCAAAAGCAGCCGCCAGATGCGCGTGGCAATTATACGGTGGACCACAGTGCCGGGACCTATATCTACGACACACAAGGCCGGTTGCGACTCTACATGCCCTATGGGGAAGGGCCTCATGCAATCGCGCACGACATTTCATTGTTGCTCAGGAACTGAACATATCTTGCGCGCGGCAACCTGTCGCTGGTAAAATCCGAAAATTCGTAATATTCCAATTTACTAACACTAGCTAATTTTAATTAAGACTAGGCGACGTAGGAGAGTCCTCATGGCGGTTACGGCACTGAGCAGTACCGAGCAATACAATTTCGATATTGTGAAGAAGTTCTCCATCATGACCATGGTGTGGGGTGTGATTGCCATGACAGCGGGCGTATATATTGCGTCAGAACTGGCATGGCCGTTCCTGAATTTCGATATTCCATACATCACATTCGGACGACTCCGTCCGGTGCATACCACCAGCGCGATTTTCGGTTTCGGCGGCAGCGCATTGTTTGCAACCTCCTATTACATTGTGCAGCGCACCTGCCAGTCGCGCCTGTTCAGTGACGGTATGGCAAGCTTCACCTTCTGGGGCTGGCAAGCGATTGTTGTGCTGGCGGATATCAGTTATATGCTGGGCCACACCCAATCGCGCGAATACGCGGAAATGGAATGGCCGATCGATATCCTGATCGAGATTGTATGGGTCACTTATCTTGCCGTGTTTGTCGGCACCATCATGCGCCGCAAGCAGCCACATATCTATGTGGCCAACTGGTTCTTCCTGTCCTTCATTCTTGCCACTGCGCTGCTGCACACCTTCAACAATCTGGCGGTGCCGGTCAGCCTGTTCTCGATGAAGTCATACAGCCTGTTTTCGGGTGTGCAGGATGCGATGACGGAATGGTGGTACGGGCACAACGCGGTTGGTTTCTTCCTGACAGCGGCGTTTCTGGGCATGATGTACTACTTCGTGCCCAAGCAGGCCGGTCGTCCGATTTACTCTTACCGTTTGTCCATCGTCCATTTCTGGGCACTGTCTTTCCTGTACATGTGGGTCGGCGCACACCACCTGCATTGGACCGCGCTGCCGGACTGGACTTCCACTCTGGCGGCGACATTCTCCATCATGCTGCTGCTGCCATCCTGGGGCGGCATGATCAACGGCATCATGACCCTGTCCGGTGCGTGGGATAAGCTGCGTACCGATCCGATCATGCGTTTCCTGATCGTGGCGCTGTCGTTCTATGGCATGGCTACTTTTGAAGGCCCCCTGCTGGCGCTGAAAGACGTGAACGCGCTGTCGCATTACACGGATTGGACTGTTGGTCACGTGCACTCAGGCACGCTGGGCTGGGTGTCAATGATTACCTTCGGTTCCATGTATCACATGATACCCAAGCTGTGGGACACCAAAATCTGGAGCCAAAAACTGGTGGGCATACATTTCTGGTTTGCCAGCATTGGCGTGTTGCTATACATCACTGCGATGTGGATTTCCGGCATTCTGCAAGGGCTGATGTGGCGTGCATTCGATCAGTACGGCAATCTTCAGTACTCATTCGTTGAGTCTGTTGCAGCCATGCACCCGTTCTATGCGATGCGTGCGATTGGCGGCATGTTCTTCCTGACCGGCATGGTGATGATGTTCGTTAACGTTGCCATGACCATTCGCCAAGCCAGAGGCGAGGCAGCAGAGCTGGAAGCAAAAATGTCCGCCAAAATGGTCAAATCCGGCATGGCCGGCGCTTAAAAGTACAAGGAAACAGAAATGTTCAATTTCAAGCACGAATGGATTGAGACCAATGTGGGCCTGCTGCTGGTGCTGGTCATGCTGGCCATCAGTATTGGCGGCCTGGTAGAAATCGCTCCGCTATTTCTTATCAAGAACACCGTGGAGAAAGTGGATGGCGTACGTCCCTACACCCCGCTGGAATTGCGGGGCCGTGATATCTATCAGCGTGAAGGTTGCTACCTGTGCCATTCGCAGATGATCCGTCCGTTCCGCGATGAAGCGCTGCGTTATGGACACTATTCGCTGGCAGCCGAGTCGGAATACGATCATCCATTCCAGTGGGGTTCCAAGCGTACCGGACCGGATCTGGCGCGCGTCGGCAAGAAGTACTCCAACGAATGGCAGGTTGCTCACCTGACCAGTCCACGCTCCATGGTTCCAGAATCAGTCATGCCCAATTTCCCCTGGCTGGAAAAGAATGAACTGAATATTTCGGATATCAAGGAACGCATGGAAGCCTTGCGTAAAGTCGGCGTACCCTATTCGCTCACCAAATCCGAATATCAGGCTAACGTCAAACAGTTCGGGGCAGCAACAGCCGAGATGTTGAGCATCCCGGATGCGCGCAAAAATCTTATCGCTCAGGCAGAGTCGGGCAACTATGATGGTGACCCCAGCAGAATTACGGAGATGGATGCGCTGGTGGCGTATTTGCAGGTGCTTGGCACCATGGTTGATTTCAGCAAATATGACGACGACGCGTTTGTGAAATACCGTTAATCAATAATTAGGCCGGCCCATGGACATGAAATGGTTGAGTTGGTTTGCTTCATATGAGAATACCAAGCCGCTGGCGCTGGTGATTCTGTTTGTCACTTTCGTGCTGATTGTGCTGTATGTGTACGGCAGCAAAAAGCGCGGTGAGCGGCTGGAAACCTACAAATACATGCCATTCATGGACGATGAATCTGAAAGCAAGGAAGACAAGAAATGAGCCAGGAAAAATTACAGTCCCACACGGTACAGACTACCGGTCACGCATGGGACGGTGACCTGCAGGAATACAACAATCCGATCCCGGACTGGTGGCTTTATGCGTTCTATATTAGCGTGCTCGCGGCGGTTGCATATTGGTTTACTTATCCCGCGTGGCCGATAGGTAATGGATTTACCACGGGTTTTGATCAGATCACCTACGTTAACGACAAGGGTGTGACCAAGACCACACACTGGAATACCCGTGCTCTGCTTATGCATGAAACCAACGAGGCGGTCGCTGCGCAGAAACCCTATTTCGATAAGGTTGCGGCGATGCCGTTTGAACAGATTGCCAAGAATCCGGAACTCAACAGCTTTGTATTATCCGCAGGCAAACAGTTGTTCTCGGACAACTGCGCAGCCTGCCATCAGCAGGGTGGTGGCGGAAAAATGGATTTCGCACCGAATTTGACCGACGACGACTGGCTCTACGGTGGTCATTACGCAAACATTCAGCAGACCATCACCGATGGCCGTCATGGCTACATGCCGCCGTTTGCCGAGGTGTTGACTGATGCGCAAATGACCCAACTGGCTGATTATGTGTTGAGTCTTTCGCATAACGCCGTAAATCCGGAGAGCGCCAAGGCGGGTGACGTGCTGTTTCATTCCGAAACGGCAGCCTGCTACTACTGTCACGGGGTTGATGCCAAAGGTCGCCAGGCACACGGTTCAGCCAACTTGACTGACAGCATCTGGCTGTGGGCAGACGTGCCCGATGCCAAAACCATACCGCTGAAGGAAGCCGCAGTGAAGAATGTCATTCGTACCGGCCTGAATAAAGGCGTCATGCCTAGCTGGAAAGATCGACTGTCGGCTGAACAAATCAAGTTGTTGACCGTCTACGTACACGAATTGGGTGGTGGTAAATAAGTAGCTATTGACCCCTGATCCGGTTCCGGCCGGTCTCGCGGCCTAAACAAAACCCCTGCCATACTGCGGGGGTTTTTTCATGGAGAATATGTTTGAACGTTGGTATTGAAGAACCGCGGGCGCTATACCAGAAGCGCATCCCAATTGTTACCCGTTCAGTTAAAGGGCGTTTTCGCAATTTCAAATGGGGTGTGATGGTATTGGCCTATGCGGTGTTCTTCGGGTTGCCCTGGCTACCCTGGACGCGACATGGCGTGGTTTCCCAAGCGGTCATGTTCGACCTGGCTGAACGCCGCTTCTTCATTTTCGACCTGGTCATGTATCCGCAGAATATCTTCTGGCTGGCCTTGTTGTTATTCATTGCCGCCGTTCTGCTCTTTTTTGCCACTTCATTGATAGGCCGTGCATTTTGCGGCTACTTCTGCTTTCAGACTTTATGGACAGATATATTTATCTGGATTGAAAAGCTGGTGCAGGGTGAGCGTCCCGCGCGTATTCGGTTGCAGCGGCAACCGTGGAACGGCGAGAAGATTCTCAAACTGGGCGTGACGCACGGTCTGTGGCTGCTGATTTCATTCTGGACCGGTATGACTTTCGTGCTCTACTACGGCTATGCTCCGGATCTGCTGGTGCGGTTTTTTACCGGCCACGCAGTCTATGCCGCCTATGTCACGGTATTTTCGCTGACACTCACCACCTACGCCGCGGCAGGCCTGATGCGCGAGCAAATCTGCGCATATATATGCCCGTATGGGCGCTTCCAGAGTGTGATGTACGACCCCGAAACGCTGGCTGTCGCCTATGACGCCAAGCGGGGTGATGGCAGCATGGGACGTGCAGCGCCCAGGGCAGAATTGAAAATACACGAAATACGCCAGCAGAAGGGTTATGGCGACTGCATTGATTGCGGGTTCTGCGTGCAGGTGTGCCCGGCTGGGATCGATATTCGGGACGGCTTGCAATACCGTTGCATATCCTGTGGTTTATGTATTGATGCCTGCAACACCATTATGGATTCGGTGGGTTATCCGCGCGGCCTGATCCGTTACGATTCGGAAGCCAATCTGGCGCTGCCTGAGCCGGCCAAGCCGCATATTCACTGGAAACGAATTAAGGTTGTGGGATATTTCGTGGCTCTCAGCGTTATGACAGGTGCGCTGATATACAGTATCGCCACGCGTACCAATTTCGAACACGATGTGCAGCAAATACGCCAGCCGTTATACGTAGTGCTCTCCAATGGCGACATCCGCAATCGTTATCAGATTCATCTCACCAACAAGAGCGGTGCTGATATGGAATATCGCATCAGCACGCAGGGCTTGCCGCCGGGGGCTCTGGCTATGGATGAGTCGCAGACCGTCAAGGTGCGCAGTGGCAATAGCGTGCTCGTGCAGGCAAGTATCATACTCACGCCGCAGCAAGTCGGAAAATATCCCCGATTTGATTTTGTGATCACCCCAATATCTGAACCGGATGGGCGGGTGGTAGAGCAGGTAAACTTTTATTCAAGGACGAACGAACAATGAGCTTGCTGGAAACGCTGTTTGGCGGCACCGTAATCGTGGTGATATTGCATTGGCTGCTGGGGCGTGCAGGGCTGGCAAATTATTGGCGTGGCGTGATTTCCGGTGCGGTTCCCACTATCGGTTATGCCGTCTATGCCATTATGAATGGCGATCAGCTTGATGTGATAGCCATTCACGTCGCAATCTATCTCGCCACCGCAACTGTACTCAGCCTGCTCGCAAGCGATAAACGCAACTCGGGAAAACGCATGCACTGGGCACCCAAAGCAATGGTCGTGTTCTTCGGATTGCTGACGGTGATCGATGGCACATTCGTGGCTGTTTCCACCCAGGGCGTGCCGCCCTGGGTGGCCAGCCTGATCATGCCACGTGCCAAGAATCACCCGGTATATTCCGGGTTCTCGGGAGTTACCGAGCACGACGAGCAGGCGGCCAAGGCGGTCAACGAGCATCTTAAAACACTCTCGGATGAACAAAAGTTGGGCTGGGACGTAGAAATGGAAGGCCTGGATACGCTGAAGTCAGGACCGTCAGCAGTGAATAATCTCACCATGCGCTTACATGACAGGCTGAAGCAGCCTATGCAAAATGCCGTTGTCACCTTGAATTTCTTTCGTCCCGGCTATGTGCAAATGCTTCCTCCACTCCGCCTGCTTGAGGGTAAGCCAGGTGAGTACGGCGGCAGTATCAGTATTCCCGGTACCGGCTCGTGGGTGGTCAAGCTGGTGATCGAGGCCAATGGTCAACGCGTCGAGCGCGAACACGATGTGAGCGTGCCTGCCTCCTGAGTAATGCATGACGGCATCTGAATCTTGCTATCACTGTGGTCAGGCCGTCCCTGGCGGCGCAGAATTTAGCGTTAACATCGCACGCCAGTCGCGCGCTATGTGCTGTCGTGGTTGTCAGGCAGTCGCCCAGGCGATTGTGGACAATGGTCTAAGCGAGTATTACTCGAATCGCACTGCTTTGCCGGGGCAAGGGCATGAAATATTGCCGGATGAGCTGAAAAAGCTTGCCCTGTACGATCATCCGGATATCCAGCGCAGCTTTGTGATCGACAGCGGCGTGAATCAGCGCGAAGCGGTGCTGATCCTGGAAGGAATCACCTGCGCTGCCTGTGTCTGGCTAAACGAACGCCATCTCAAACAACTGCCGGGCGTGAACTCGGTACAGGTTAATTACGCTAATCATCGTGCCAGGATTGCCTGGGATAGCCGTGAAATCTCCCTGTCGCGCATCCTCCAGGAAATCCAGTTGCTTGGCTATAACGCGCATCCCTACAGCGCTTTGCAAGCCGATGCGTTGCGCCAATCCAGGCGTAAAAAGGATTTGCAGAGGCTTGCCATTGCCGGGATAGGCGCGGCGCAGACGATGATGTTGTCGGTCGGTCTCTACGCAGGGAACTGGGATGGCATTGCTCCCAGTACAGTGGTGCTGCTGCGCTGGTTCGGTCTGCTGCTGACGCTGCCGGTGGTGACGTTCTCTGCCATGCCGTTCTATCGCGCAGCATGGAGTGGCATCAAGTCCAGGCATCTGAATATGGATGTGCCGGTGGCGCTGGCGATTATTACAGCATTCATCGGGAGCGTGTGGGTCACCCTGTTCGGTGGAGCGCATGTTTATTACGATTCTATCGGCATGTTTACCCTGTTCCTGCTGGGTACGCGTTTGCTGGAAGCTGGCGCCCGCGGAAAGTCGATTGAATCGGCAGAAAACCTGCTCAAGCTTCAGCCCACCATGGCCATCCGGTTGCGGGCTGGCCTGCAAGAATATGTACCGGTGCTGGATCTGCTGCGCGGTGACAGTATCCTGGCCAAACCGGGTGAGACGATCGCAGCGGATGGCACGGTTGCGGAAGGGATGTCGACGGTAGATGAAGCGCTATTGACCGGCGAACCGCGTCCGGTGCTTAAAAAGCCTGGCGATAGCGTGATCGCCGGCAGCATTAATCTGGAAGGCCCGCTCACATTGACAGTGACTGGCGTGGGTGAAAATACCGTCCTGGCTGGCATTGTACGTATGGTGGATAAGGCGCAGGCCGAAAAACCGCATATCGCCACACTCGCGGATCGCACCGCTTCCTGGTTCACGCTTGCACTGCTTGTTTTTACCGCTGTGGTCGGGCTGGCGTGGCTATTCATAGACCGCACGCAGGTGCTGGATATCGTACTGGCAGTGCTGGTGGTGACTTGCCCCTGCGCATTGTCGCTGGCAGTACCGGCTGCACTGGCAGCGGCAGGCTCACATCTCATTAAACGCGGTATTCTGGTGACGCGCGGCCATGCATTGGAAACACTGGCACGAGTGAATCATGTGGTATTCGACAAGACCGGGACGCTGACGCAAGGTAAACCGGCGGTGATGGATGTGATTGTTCTAGCAGATTTGACCGCGGCGCAGTGTGATGTGCTGGCTGCGAGTCTCGAGCAAGCCTCGGAACACCCGTTGGCAGCGGCATTCAAGGGGCGCGTATTGGCGTCTGATTTACCGGCCGTGCAAGCGGCACGAAATCACCCGGGACAAGGTGTGTCCGGTGTAGTGGATGGGCAAACTTATTCTCTGGGTAATCAGGATTTTTCGCCTGCAAGCCGTATCCTGGCTGAGAATTATTCCACCCGCTATCCCGGTGCAACTTTGGTATGGCTGTGTGATGCGACGCGAGCGCTGGCCGTGTTTGTACTGGAAGATCCGTTGCGGGATGATGCCAGGCAGACAATTGCGACACTCAGGACGCGTGGCATTGGCATCAGTATTTTAAGTGGAGATAACGAAACCACCGTGCGCCATGTCGGCGCTGCGCTGGGTGTCAGCGATCTCCACTGGCAGCAAAAACCTCAGGACAAACTGGCTGTTTTGCAGGCGATACAACGCGATGGCGCTATCGTCGCGATGGTGGGGGATGGCATCAACGATGCGCCAGTCCTGGCTGCGGCCCAGGTATCGTTTGCCATGGCGGCGGGCACTAACGTGGCCAACCAGAGTAGCGACATCGTTTTGCTCTCCAACCGCTTGGACGATGTGCCGCAGGCACTGGAAACGGGACGTGACACGTTGGGAGTGATGCGCCAGAACCTGTTCTGGGCGGTGGCGTATAATGTGATCGCATTACCTTTTGCCGCGCTCGGTTATGTCTCGCCGTGGCTGGCAGCGCTGGGTATGTCCATCAGTTCCATGGTGGTGGTGTTGAACGCTTTGAGGTTAAGATGACATCTACATTGGTATTTCTGCTGGGTTTGACGGTCATATTTATTTTATTGATTGGTTTCGGTATTTTCTGGGCAATCAAAAGCGGCCAGTTCGAAGATATGGAAGGGCCGGCACAACGCATCCTGATGGATGAGGATGACCCGATGCTGCCGTCGAATCAATTGAGCGACAAAACGAAATAGTTTAAAATGGATTCAATTTTATATATTCATGTAAGGATGGATCATGACTCAGCTGTTCAATAAAACCAATCTGCCGATGACCGTTATCGTGAGTCTCATTGTGTTTGCCTGGCTCAGCTTCTTCTCGGTTCTCCTGTTTGCGTGACACGCAAATGTGACCCATAAAAAACCCCGCAAATGCGGGGTTTTTTATGGGTCAGGGCAAATCTGATAACAACTTAAACCAGCGCAGCCTTCATTTTCTGAAATGCCTTTTGTTCGATCTGACGTACACGCTCGGCAGAAATATTATATTCCGCAGCCAGGTCGTGCAGGGTGGCGTTTTCATCTTCACGCAACCAGCGTGCTTCGACGATGTGGCGACTGCGAGCATCCAGACTGCCCAGTGCAGACATCAGGCCCGTACTAGTGCGCTGTTCGTTTTCGTTACGCGCCAGAATCTTCGATGGTTCATCTTCGGCATTACTCAGATATGCCAAGGGGCCATAACCGTCCTCACCGTCTTCGCCCAAAGGCTCCAGCGTAACGTCCTGCCCGGAAAATCGCGCCTCCATTTCCAGCACTTCTTCGCGCTTTACGCCCAGTTCCTTAGCCATGGCGCTGGCCTCGTCCGGACTCAGGCTATTGAGACCGGTCTTGTGACTGCGCAGGTTGAAAAACAGTTTGCGCTGGCCTTTAGTCGTGGCGATTTTTACCATGCGCCAATTGCGCAGAATGTATTCGTGCATTTCAGCCTTGATCCAGTGCATGGCAAATGACACCAATCGCACACCGCGTTCCGGGTCGAAGCGTTTGACCGCTTTCATCAGGCCAATGTTACCTTCCTGAATCAGGTCGGCCTGGGGTAATCCGTAGCCGACGTATTTGCGGGCGATACTTACCACCACGCGTAAGTGTGACATCACCAGGTGGCCGGCTGCTTCCAGATCGTTATCGTCACGCAGGCGTCGTCCCAGTGAAATTTCTTCTTCCAGGCTCAACATCGGATAGCTATTGATGGTGTGGATATAGCTGTCCAGACTGCTGGCACTGTTGCTTAATGCTGGCAATGCAAAAGTAGGTGACATGGCATATTCCTCCTTGAATCCATTCTAGCACTCTACATAAGAGAGTGCTAATCATGTAAAGTTCACCGGATTTCTTGATTATCTGGATTCTATCAGGCGCAGACTGCGGTTCACCGCCAGATAAGCGCCCAGCCAGCCCAGTGCGGCGGCAATCGCCAGCAGTATTGCCACTTCTATCAACCCGAGGCCGGTCAAATGAAAGCTTGAGGCGTAGAGTGCGGCCAACTTGCTGGCCTGCTGGTCGAGCAGCAGCACAGAAACCACTAGAATCAACCAGGCAATGAGTCCGCCAAATAGTCCCTGTACTACGCCGAAATACAGGAATGGACGACGTATATAGCGGTCGGTGGCACCGATCAGTCGACTGACTTCAATTTCCTCGCGACGGGTAAGAATTTGCAGTCGGATGGTATTTCCGGATACGGCTACCAGCGCAGCGCCCAGCAGGCTTGCCAGTACCCATACGAGATCGCGGCCCAAACCTAGCAGAGCGGTGAGGCGCTGCGCCCACTGACTGTCATCCCGGACTTCGGCGATCTGCGGCCAGCCGCGAATAGCAGCGGCGATACGCGCCATATTTTGGGCGTCGGCTTGCGCAGGGACGATGATCCAGGCATCCGGCAACGGATTGTCAGTCAAGCCCGCAGTCAAGTCGCTGACGCCGGCTTGCTTCGACAAAGCTGCCAGCGCCTGCGCACGTGGTACGAAGTGAAAACCGGCTAAATCGGTGCGTGCCTGCAGGCGTTGGCGTATCACGGTGATATCGGCATCGTTCGCGTTCTGTTGCATGAAAACGCTGATCTCGGGTTGAGCGGGCAGATCAGCGGCCAGCCGGGTGATGTTTTGAAGTAATACAAACAGTCCTGCCGGCAGGCTTAATGCGACGCCGATAGCGATAATGGCAAACAGGGTAGCGTAAGGGGCTTTCCCCATGCGCGCCAGGGTTGCGATGAGTGCCTGGCGATGGTGCGCGAGCCAGGTCATCATGACAGTAATGCCCCGTGTTCGAGATGGATTACCCGGCTACCATAGGCGCTGATGGCGTTTTCATCGTGTGAGGCAATGACCAGTGTGACACCCACCTGGTTGAATGCCTTGAACATGTCCATGATGTCGCGTGCGTAATCTGCATCCAGGTTGCCGGTGGGTTCATCGGCCAATACCAGGCTGGGGCGCGACACCACGGCGCGGGCAATACACAGGCGCTGTTGCTCGCCTCCGGAAAGGGTGATGGGGTTGGCCTTTTCGCGTTTGAGCAGGCCAACCTTGTCGAGTGCCGCGCGTGCGCGGCCAGCTGCCTCGTGGCGCGGAAACCCGGCGATCTGTAAAGGCAGGAGCACGTTCTGCATGACGCTGCGGTCGAATAACAATTTGTGATCCTGAAATATCAGGCCGATATTGCGGCGCAGATAGGGAATTGCAGCGCGGCGCATTTTGCCGACATTCTGACTATTGACCGTCACGGTTCCTAGCGTAGGGCGTTCAATAGCAGCGATAAGTTTAAGCAGTGTGGATTTGCCTGCACCCGAGTGGCCGGAGAGAAATACCATTTCGCCGCTGGCGATTTCAAAGGAAGCATTGGACAGGGCCTCATGACCGCCTGGATAGCGCTTGGTCACGGCATCAAAACGAATCATGGCGCAGGTCCCTCAAATAAAGCGTCAACAAAATCCTGTGCTACGAACGGACGCAAATCTTCCAGGCTTTCTCCCACACCAATAAAGCGGATCGGGTGCGGACGGGTTTTGGCGATGGCCGCAATCACGCCACCCTTGGCCGTACCGTCGAGCTTGGTGAGCACCAGGCCGGTAACACCCAGCGCATCATCAAACGCTTTGACCTGTGTAACCGCGTTTTGTCCGGTGTTGGCGTCGAGCACCAGCAAGACTTCATGCGGGGCAGTGGGTTCAGCCTTCTGGATGACACGCTTGACCTTGCGGATTTCCTCCATCAGGTTGAGCTGGGTGGGCAGGCGGCCAGCAGTGTCGGCCAGCACGATATCAATGCCGCGGGCACGGGCGGCAGCAATGGCATCAAAAATCACCGCCGCCGAATCGCCGCCATCCTGCGCGATCACCGCCACATTGTTACGCTCACCCCACACCATGAGTTGCTCGCGTGCCGCGGCGCGGAACGTATCCCCCGCTGCCAGCAGCACGGATTTGCCTTGCGCCTGATAGTATTTGGCCAACTTGCCGATGGTGGTGGTTTTGCCGGCGCCATTTACCCCTGCCAGCATGATCACATAGGGTTTGTGGGTGCTTACGTCCAATGCTTGTTCGAGGGGTGAAAGCAAGGTGCACAATGTGTCGTGCAGTGCAGCCTGTAATTGGGTAGCGTCGGTGAGCCGGTCTTTTTTGACGCGCTGGCGCAGGCTGTCGAGCAGATACTGGCTGGCATCCACGCCCACATCAGCGGTGAGCAGAATGGTTTCCAGTTCGTCATACAAGTCTGCGTCTATTTTCCCGCCGCGCGAAAACAGGTTGCTCAGCTGTTTGCCAAATTGTTCCCGGGTGCGACTTAAGCCCTGTTTCAGGCGCTGCGTCCAGGATGATTTGGGCACAGCCTCCACTGCAGGCACTGGCGCGTCAACGACGGCCGATTTGGTCGGCGTAGGGGGGGCTTCGGCAGGGATGGGCTTGTCGCCGGATTTCTTGAAGAAACTAAACACAGTGTGGGCAGTCTTTAAACGGTGTGCGGAAACACAGCATATAATTGCGACAGCTATTTTATCATGCGCCTTAGCCTAACTCATTCCGGGATTGTATGAACTTTATAAAACAAGCGCTTGTCATCGGCATTTTATGCCTGGCGACCCCAGCCCTGGCCTCCGTACAGGAATTTCACCTTGCCAATGGTTTGCGCGTCCTGGTCAAGGAAGACCATCGTGCGCCGATTGTGGTATCGCAGGTGTGGTACCGCGCGGGCAGTCTGGATGAATTCAACGGCACCACCGGGGTTGCCCATGTGCTCGAACACATGATGTTCAAGGGTACCAAAGACGTGCCGGATGGGCAGTTTTCCAAATTGATTGCAGCAGCGGGTGGCCGTGAAAATGCGTTCACCGCCCGGGACCACACTGCCTATTTTGAACAATTGCAAAAAGACCGGCTGGGACTGGCGCTCAAGCTGGAAGCCGACCGCATGCAAAATCTCATCCTGTCTGACGCCGCTTTTGCCAAAGAAATCCAGGTGGTGATGGAGGAGCGTCGCATGCGTACCGACGACAAGCCGCAGGCGCTGGTGTATGAGCAGCTGATGGCCACCGCGTTTCAGGAAAGCCCCTACCGGCGCCCGGTCATCGGCTGGATGAGCGATTTGCAACACATGACAGTGGAGGACGCGCGCGACTGGTACCAGCGCTGGTATGCGCCCAATAATGCCACGCTGGTGGTGGTGGGCGACGTCCAGGCGGACGCGGTGAAACAGCTGGCTGAGCGCTATTTCGGACCCATTCCCGCCAAGCAGCTGGCGCTGCGCAAGCCCCAGCCAGAACCGGCGCAAACCGGCATCAAGCGCGTGACGGTTAAAGCGCCCGCCAAGCTGCCGTATCTGATCATGGCATACCACGCGCCGGTACTGCGCGATGTCGACAAGGACTGGGAGCCCTATGCGCTGCAAGTCTTGGCGGCAGTGCTGGATGGCGGCGATGCCGCGCGCCTGACCCGCAACCTGGTGCGCGGGCAGCGTGTGGCCAGCGAAGCAGGCGCCGATTACGATGCCGTGGCGCGTGGCCCCGGGCTGTTCCTGCTCGATGGCACGCCTTCCGAGGGCAAGAGCGCTGCCGATCTGGAAGCCGCCCTGCGTGCCCAGATCGAACTCATCAAGCGCGATGGTGTGAGCGCCGACGAGTTGAAGCGGGTCAAGGCGCAGGTCATCGCGAGCGATGTATATCAGCGCGATTCGACTTTTTACCAGGCCATGCAACTGGGCGAGTACGCCACTGCAGGTTTGCCCATATCCGAAATTGAGGCGCGCGTGAAAAAATTGCAGGCGGTGACCCCCGAGCAGGTGCGCGATGTGGCACGCAAATATCTGGTGGATGACGAACTGACTGTGGCGACGCTGGATCCGCAACCGTTCGACAACAAGCCTCCGCGCCCCGACATGCCGGGGATGCGTCATACCGGTGGAGAACTTCGATAATGCGTATCCTGTTTGCACTGTTTGCAGTTTTCGCCACATTGAGCGCACATGCCAGCCTGCCCATCCAGCACTGGGTGTTGGCCAATGGCGCCAAGGTGTATTTTGTGGAAAGCCACGATTTGCCGATCCTGGACGTCAGTGTCGATTTTCCCGCCGGTACGGCGCTGGAGCCCGCCAACCAGGGCGGCGTGGCCAATCTCACGCGCCACCTGCTGGGCTTGGGTGCGGGCGGACTGGATGACAACCTGATCGCCAGCGGCATGGCCGACGTGGGTGCGGAGTTGGGCGGACGTTTCGATGCGGATCGCGCCGGCATTACGCTACGCACCCTGAGCAGCCCCGAGCAGCGCGATGCAGCACTGTCGATATTGGCTAAGGTATTGCAGCAGCCGACCTTCCCTGCGCCTGTATTGGAGCGGGAAAAGGCGCGTGTCATCGCTGGTTTGCAAGAAGCCGAAGCCCGGCCTGAGAGCCTTGCCGCCAAGGCATTCCAGACTGCGGTGTTTGGCAGCCATCCCTATGCGCGGCGTGACAGCGGCGAGATCGACAGCGTAAGCAAGCTCAAGGTGGCCGATTTGCAGGCCTTTTACCGTAGTCACTACGCCGCCTCGGGGGCGGTGGTGGCATTGATGGGCGATATCAGTCGTGCCGAGGCGGATCGCATTGCCCATCAGCTTACTGACCAACTGCCACCAGCCAGTGGCGAGGCAAGTTTGACCATACCGCCGGTGCCTGCATTGCAGCAGGCGGTGTCGCGCACCATTCCCTTCCCCGCCAAGCAGAGCCAGGTGCTCATCGGGCAGCCCGGTGTAAAACGCGGCGATCCGGATTATTTTGCACTGTATGTGGGCAACTACATCCTGGGGGGTGGCGGCTTCGATTCGCGCCTGCTCAACGAAGTGCGGCAAAAGCGTGGTCTGGCCTACAGCGTGTACAGTTATTTCATGCCCATGCGCGAGGCTGGCGCGTTTCAGATCGGGCTGCAAACCCGCACTGACCAGACCGATGAGGCGCTGCAGGTAGTGCGTCAGACGCTGGCGAATTTTGTCACCAACGGGGTGACCGACGCGGAGCTGACCCAGGCCAAGAACAACATTGTGGGAGGGTTTCCGTTGCGTATAGACAGCAACAAGGAAATCCTCGAATATCTCGCCGTGATCGGTTTTTATGATCTGCCACTGAATTATCTGGACGAGTTCCCGAAGCGGGTCGAAGCGGTCACTGCAGAACAGATTCAAGCTGCGTTCAAACGCCATATCGATCCGGACAAACTGGTTACCATCGTGGTGGGTGGCAGCGGAAAATGAATCATGCCGGGACTTTGCGCAATCGGGTGCGCATTATCAGCGGCCACTGGCGGCGGCGTTTGATCAGTTTCCCCGATGCTGAAGGACTGCGACCCACTCCGGATGCGGTACGCGAAAAGCTGTTCAACTGGCTCGGGCAAGAGTTGCATGGCCTGGATTGCCTCGATCTGTTCGCCGGTAGTGGCGCGCTTGGATTCGAAGCGGCTTCACGCGGTGCTCGGCGCGTGACAATGGTGGAAAAAAACCGTTTGGTACTCAATGGATTGCAACTCAGCTTGACTGCATTGGCAGCCAACAATGTCGATGTGTTGCAGGGAGATGGGGTAAAATTCCTGTCCGAGTACAGCGGGCGCTTTGACGTGGTATTTCTTGATCCACCTTATGCTGCAGGTTTGCAGGAGCAGGTGTTGGCGGCGTTACCGCCGCATCTGAACCCCGGCGCCCGTGTGTATGTCGAGCATGACGGCAATCTGGTCGTGCCGCCTGGCTGGCTGGTGTGGCGCGAGGGGCGCGCGGGTAAAGCGCATTTTTGCCTACTCAAACAGGCGCAGGAACAGGACAGCCATGTATAAAATTGCGGTCTATCCCGGCACCTTTGATCCGGTTACACGCGGTCATGAAGACCTGGTGCGGCGTGCATTGCGCATTTTCGACGAGGTTGTGGTGGCGGTGGCTGCAGGCAGCCATAAGCGCCCGTTTTTTGATTTGAGCGAACGCGTGGAGATGGCGCAGCAGGTGTTTTCCGATGCGCCGCAGGTGCGTGTGGTGGGCTTTTCTGGCTTGCTGATGCAACTCGTGGCCGAGCAGAAAGCTCATATCATCTTGCGTGGCTTGCGTGCGGTATCGGATTTCGAATACGAATTCCAGCTCGCCGGTATGAACCGTCACCTCAATCCCGAGGTCGAAACCGTGTTCATGACCCCGGCCGAGCAACTGATGTTTATTTCCGCCAGCATGGTGCGTGAAATCGCCCTGCTGGGCGGCGACGTGAGCCAGTTTGTGCCGCACTTGGTCGCACAACGACTTCAGGCTAAAATTGCATCAACCCAGTAAAGGATAATTAAATGTCTCTGTTAATTACGGATGAATGCATCAATTGTGACGTGTGTGAGCCGGAGTGCCCCAATGAGGCGATCTATCAGGGCGACAGCATTTACGAAATCGACCCGAACAAATGCACCGAGTGTGTTGGACATTACGACGCGCCTCAATGTGTGGAGGTATGCCCGGTGGACTGTATCCCGCTGGGGATTGAGGAAACTCAGGAGCAGTTAATGGATCGTTATCTGTTATTGACGGGACGCCAGGCGTCGGCTTGAGATGGCCTCCCAAATAAAAAGCCCCGCTTGCGGGGCTTTTTATTTGGCGATAGAAGCCAAGTTCAGGCTACAGCAGCGCTGACTTCAGTCAGGCCTGGGTTGAGCACCGTCGTGACATGTGACTGCATCCCATCCAGCTCGTCCAGTTGTCTGCGCAGGGTGACCTGCATCTGCTGCAGTTCGGCGATACGGTCTTCCAGCGTGTCGGTGGCCTTATGGATGCGCTTGATGCTTTCCAGCCGACGACGCAGCTGCATCTGGTGTTCGCGGACTTGCGTTTCCATGGGGGCCATCACTGCCTTGAGCCAGTTGTCGGCTTCGCGATTGGCTACTTCATAAATATTGACCACGCGGCTTGCCAGCGTCTCGAAGAATTTGGTGGTCAGCGTGTACTGCTCGTTGGTCAGCATGTTGATCAAGGTGTTGAAATGCTCGTTGTAGCTTTTTTCCAGGCGCTCCATTTCCTTTTTATATTTGAAAGTGGAGTAGTTCGGCGGAGTGATTTCGATCAGGCCATGTTCCTCGTTGAACTTCTTGTACATCGCCGTCATCATGGATTTGATTTCTTCGATCTGTTCCGCTGAGTGGGTAATATTAGCGTCCACATGGATGAAGAAAGCACTCATCGCCTCGCGCAGGCCTTTGGTGAAGCGGCTGTTTTCCATGGCAATGCGGGTTTCACGGACCTCGCTCTTGATGCGATCCATACCCAGATAATCGAACAGTGCATTGGATTGCTGCGAGAACACGCTGCGCAGCGCCTGGAACTGCTGCAGGCCTTTTTCAAAGTGGGTTTTTTCTTCCTCCACTTTGGTCATCATATGCTGCACGACTTCTTCGTTTTTGCCGCGCAGGCCGGTCAGTTCACCCAGCTGTTCGTTGATATTGGTCATCCGCGCAGTGAGCAAGGCGCGCGTGCCGGACATCAGGTCCTGCATTTCGTTTTCGGTATTGTCGCGCACGATTTCGCGTTTGGACGGGATCAGCTCATCGCTTAACGCTCGTTCAAATTCGCTCAGACGGCTTTTGGCCAGCAGGGCTGCATCGCCATTAACCTTGGCAAGCAGGCCCTTCTGGGCGGAGATTGGATAAATCTGGGAGGCATCCAGCCCCAGCAGGTTGGCGCAGCTGTTGATCTGGCTGGTGAGTTCCTGCTCGATCGCATCGGCCTGTTTGAGATCGTCCCACAGCCCATCGATCTTGTTGAGCACAACCAGCCGCCCTTTATTGCGGCTGTGCAGCGTGGCAATATGGTCGCGCCACACTTCGATATCGGATTTGGTCACGCCGGTATCCGCGGCAAGAATGAACACGATGGCGTGGGCGTTGGGCAGCAGGTTGAGGGTAAGTTCCGGTTCGGTACCGATGGCGTTCAGTCCCGGCGTGTCGAGGATGACCAGGCCTTTTTTCAGCAGCGGATGCGGAAAGTTGATGATGGCGTGACGCCAGCGCGGAATTTCCACACGGCCATCCGCATCCACGGTGAGCAGGGCATCCACATCTCCTTCGTGATAAAGGCCGTATTTTGTCGCTTCATCCTTGGAGACCTTGCGGGTTTCACCAACTTGCAGCATGGCCGCAGTCATTGCGTCAGCCGAATCAACATTCAACGGCGTGGTGATCCATTCCTCCGGATAGCGTTTGTACTCGGCGGTGGTCACGCTGCTGCCGCGGGTCTCGATGGGCAACAGCTGGATTGAGGGCGGCCGTTCCGGGTCGTAGAGCAGTTCGGTCGGGCACATGGTGGTACGCCCGGCTGTAGAAGGCAGGAGCCGCTGCTTGTAGTCGGCAAAGAAGATCGCGTTGATCAATTCTGACTTGCCGCGCGAAAATTCGGCGACAAAAGCCACATTCAGCTTGTCCTCGGCCAGCCGGTCCAGCAGATGCTGCAAGCGCAGATCAATCTGGCCATCGTTGATTTCCTGTTCGCTGAGCCAATCGTGGTAACCCGCGATGCTCTGGGCCAGACGTTCGCGCCAGGAACTGTAATGCTCGAACTGTTCGACCAGGGTATTGTTGGACATGGTGCGCTCTCCTGAATGGGCGTTTTTGTATTTTGCCGGGTCATTATCGGCCAAATATTTAGCCGCTTCAATGGTTTGTAAATTTATCCATGAATAAAGCATAGCAAAGCCCATGCCTGGTCAAGTCTGGCAACACGGACAGTAAAATGTGGAGCGTTGCCCCTGGCGTATTTGTTTGATGGAACTGCTGCATACCCGGCATGATTCTCCAGCTCGTCCATACACCGTGTATTGTTGCTGGAAATAGCCAGCCTCGCCTGCGCTGTTGACGAAATCGCGCAGCGTGCTGCCGCCAGCCTCAATTGCACGTGCCAGGATCGTGCGGATGGCCGCTGTCAGCCTGGCATAACGGGCCAGCGAGAGCCGCCCGGCAGGCATGGTGGGACGGATGCCGGCGAGGAACAGCGCCTCGTTGGCATAAATATTTCCCACCCCCGCCACCACATGGCTATCCATCAGAAACGTTTTGATGGGTACTTTGCGCCCGCGTGAATAACCATGCAGGTAGGTCTCATCGAACATTTCCGACAAGGGTTCCGGCCCCAGATTCTCCAGCAGGGGGTGACGTAAAACGTCGCTTTGCGTCCACAATACGGCACCAAAGCGGCGCGGGTCGCGCAGGCGGATACAGGTGTCATTATCGAGCACCAGATCAATATGGTCATGAACGCCTGCCGGGGAATTGCTGTCCATGATACGCAGGCTGCCCGACATACCCAGATGCAGGATGATGGCGCCATGCTGCAGCGTCATGATCAGGTATTTGGCACGCCGGCTCAGGTTCAGAATAGGCTGTCCGGCGACTTGTTGCGCGAGGTCGGCGGGTACCGGCCAGCGTAATTGTGTGTTGCGCACCAAGGCTGTAACGATGTTGCGCCCAACGCAATGCGGGGCCAGCCCGCGACAGGTGGTTTCAACTTCCGGAAGCTCGGGCATGAATGAAAGCAAGCGTTACCATGAAAAAACAGCAGTGCATGGAGTGATTGGATAATTTTTCAAGTTTAACGCGAAATTTCGATTTTTGGCGCCTCTCTTGATGGATGGGCTGCATTATTAACAAATCAGATGAAAGGAGAAAATCATGCGCATGTTGCACACCATGCTGCGCGTCGGTGAACTGGAACGTTCGATCCGTTTTTACACCGAAGTGCTGGGAATGAAATTGTTACGCCGCAACGATTACCCGGAAGGCCGGTTTACCCTGGCGTTTGTCGGCTACGGCGATGAGTCGGACCATACCGTGCTGGAACTCACGCACAACTGGGACACACCCGCCTACGATCTGGGAAACGGTTTTGGCCATATCGCCGTGGAAGTGGATGATGCCTATCAGGCCTGCGCCGAGGTCAAACGCTTGGGCGGCACGGTCAGCCGCGAAGCCGGGCCGATGAAGCATGGCAGCACGGTGATCGCATTTGTGGAAGATCCGGACGGTTACAAGATCGAATTCATTCAGAAAAAATCCTGATTCAGCAGGAGGGCTGTAACAAGCTGAATGGCTGCGACGGGTAGTCGCGGAGAGGGTGCCTTTGTCCGCGCTTGTGCAAACCAGTCATGAGGTCACGAAGGTGTGGGTGTGCGTCGTATCACGTCGCAATCGCTTTGCAGGTGCTGGCCGCCGTCCACGGTAAGGAGTTGGCCGGTAATCCAGCGCTGTTGCAACAAAAACAGCACGGCGCTGGCAATATCGTTTGGGGCGAGTCCCGCGCCCAGAGGAAACGCAGCTTGCGCAGTATGGAAGTCAGCGTCCGTCTGCCCCCCGCTGGGCAGGGTCAGCCCGGGCGCTACGCCATTCACGCGTAGCTGCGGTGCCAGCGCCTGCGCCAGAAACGGGATGCTGGCAGCGAGGTTGAGTTTGCTCAGGGTATAGGCGTAATGATCCGGGTTGAGGCGTTGCACTTTTTGATCCACCAGCGCCACAAACGCGCCGCGTTGTGCGGCATCGGCGCATTGCAGCCAGGCGCTGGCGGCGGCGACAAAACTGTCGTAATTGATGCGGCGGTGCGCTTCGATGGCTGCCCATGAACTGGTGGCGGCGGTGTCGTGCTCAAACAGGGAGGCAGCGTGTACCAGCGCTTGCGGCAGACGTCCGCAGCGCGCACGCAGACTTGGCCAGAGTTCAAACCACACTGCGGGATCGGCAATATCTTGCTGGATGATGTGCACGGGCTGACCTGTTGCGGCCAATGCGTTGAGTGCAACACTGGGGTGACGCACCAATGCAAGAATTTCCCAGTTGTTTTCCAGCAGTGTGCGGGTAATAGCCAGTCCGAGGCGCTTGCCCGCCCCGGTGACCACGGCCAGAGGAGGCTGCGTGCTCATGCTGCGCCCCGGCTGGCGCGCAACTGCTGGTAATCAGCGCGCGTTACGCGCATGCCTACGCCTACCGCATTGGCTTGCGCGATGACAGTGGGTTTGAGGATTTCCACATCGACCCGCGTGACGCGGGCATCGGCAAAGCAGAATTCCACCACATCGAACAGCAGGGTTTCCACCAGTTCGGTATGCGGGCGGTCTTTCCAGGCGCGGACGAAATCACACATGAGCGTGTAGTCGAGACACTCTCCGATGTCGTGCGGGCGATACGGCAGCGTGGCCTCGGCTTCCACGTTGACAATCACCGTCTGCGGCGTCTGGTATTCAAAATCGCAGATACCGACATACATTTCCACCGCAATGCCACGGGCGATCATGCGCAGCGACATATCTTCAACTGCCTATTTGATGACGACCTTGGTGGGGCCGTCTATGGCTTCCAGCGCCGTTTTGGCATCGCTGCCATCGATCACCGCGCGGATGCCGGGCAGGTAGCGGTTGGCACATTCCATGGCGAATACCAGCAGGGTTTTCACCATCGCTTCAGTCAGCGCGCCGCCGCTGACATCGATGCTGTTCTTGAAATTCATTTCACCGTCGTTCATGTCGATTTCCCAGTTGCCCAAGGGCAGGCCGTAGTTGGCGCGGGTGAGGAATTCGGCCATGGCCGGGATGCGTTCGATCGGCACCAGCATGTCCTGCGGGCGCGCATAAACGAAGACGCGTTCGGCATCCTCATGCGCATGGATGAAAATATTCAGCTTGCCGTTCTCGATTTCCACCGGCAGGTTGACGACAGGCAGGTTGGGTACGCGGGTGGCAGGCAGCTGCATGTGTTCCAGGCAGGCCTGGACGATATCTATCAGGTTCATTTGACTTCCTTACCATGTAAATAATTGGCGATGCATACGAAATCTTCTACTGCGAGCGTCTCGGCGCGACGGCCCGGGTCGATACCGATTTGTTCAAATCCGGCCGCGGACAACATGCCGCCCAGCGTGTTGCGCAAGGTTTTGCGACGCTGGCTGAAAGCGCTGGCCACCACTTTTTCCAGCAATTCGATGCTGGCTGCTGCCATCATGTCCGGCGCGCGTGGCAGCATGCGCACGATCGCGGAATTGACCTTGGGCGGCGGGTCGAAAGCATCCGGCGGCACGTCGAACAATGCTTCCATGTCAAAGCGGTATTGCAACATCACGGTGAGGCGGCCAAAGTCGTGGGTGCCGGGACTGGCAGTCATGCGCTCGACCACTTCTTTTTGCAGCATGAAGTGCATGTCGACAATATGGGGCGCGAATTCTGCCAGGTGAAATAGCAGTGGCGTAGAAATATTGTAGGGCAGGTTGCCGACGATGCGCAGCTTTTCACCCAGGCTGGCGAAGTCAAACGCCAATGCGTCGCCGGCATGGATGGACACGCGTTCCGGAACATGCTCGCGCGCCAGCCTGGTAATGATGTCGCGGTCGAGTTCGACCACATGCAGATGATCCAGATGCGCCAGCAAGGGTCGCGTCAGCGCGCCCAGGCCAGGACCGATTTCCACCATGTTGTCAGTACGCTGCGGACGGATGGCATGAACGATCGCGGCGATGATGTCGGGGTCGCGAAGGAAATGCTGACCGAAGCGTTTGCGCGGGATATGTCGGGACATGCCGGTGTGCCTAGCTGGCCTGGCTGTGCGCCACCAGCTGAGCCGCAAGATCCAGCGCCGCTTGCAGACTGCCGGAATGGACTTGCCCGCTGCCCGCCAGGTCGAGTGCGGTCCCGTGATCAACCGAGGTGCGGATGATGGGCAGGCCAAGGGTGATATTCACCCCGCCACCAAAGCTGGCGTATTTGAGCACCGGCAAGCCCTGGTCGTGATACATCGCCAGCACGCAATCAGCATCCACCAGGCGCGCCGGATTAAATAGCGTATCGGCGGGCAAGGGGCCGGTCAGGCGCATACCTTGTGCGCGTAACTCATCCAGTACCGGATTGATGATGCCGATTTCTTCATGCCCGAGGTAGCCGGATTCTCCCGCGTGCGGATTGAGTCCGGCGACCAGGATATGCGGTTGTACGATGCCGAAACGCCGGACCAGATCATGGTGCAGGATATGCAATGTGGTGGTAAGTGATTCGCGGGTAATGGCGGCGGCGACTTGCGCGAGCGGCAGGTGAGTGGTGGCGAGCGCGACGCGCATGCCACCGCCAGCCAGCAGCATTACCACGTGCGGGGTATCGGTTTCTTCGGCAAGAAACTCGGTATGGCCGGTAAAGGGGATGCCGCCGTCATTGATGACGGCCTTGTTGACGGGCGCGGTGACCATGGCGGCGAATTCGCCATCCATACAGCCTTGTACCGCAAGTTTCAGGGTTTGCAGCACATAATGGCCATTGGCCGGGTTAAGCAGCCCAGGGGTGGTATGCGCATGCTGCGGTTCATGCAGAACGGTAAGCGTTCCGGCTGCATGGCTGACCGGCGTACTGCCATAGTGCTGCAGCGCCAGCGGCAGGCCAAGCATGGCGGCACGCTGCGCCAGCAGATCGTGATCGGCAATGACCACCCAGGCTTGTTCCCGTGACTGCTGGGCCAGCATCACGCACAGGTCGGGACCAATGCCGGCGGGTTCGCCCGCGGTGATGGCGAGGATGGGCGCAGTCACGGCCTGAATTATTCCGCGTTACGGTATTCGACGTAAGCGCTGTCGCGCAGCTGGCGCAGCCATTCTTCCTGCGCTTCCTCGATCTTGCGCTGGCGCAGCGCCTGGCGCGCCAGCAGGCGTTGGCGTTCCTTGGTGACATCCTGATCGCGTCGTGCCAGCACCTCGATCAGATGGAAACCGAACGGTGATTGCACTGGTTGGCTGATTTCGCCGGGTTTCAGCGCATTCATCGCGTGTTCGAATTCTGGCACAGTTTCGCCGGGCGACACCCAGCCCAGATCGCCCCCCTTGGCAGCCGAGCTGTCGTCCGAGTACTGGCGTGCCATATCTGCGAATTTGGCGCCATTGAGCAGGCGTTCACGAATTTGCAGCAAGCGGTTTTTGGCGTCGGTTGCCGATACCAGTTCGTTGGTCTTGATCAGAATGTGGCGTACATGAGTCTGCTGGACCACCATTTTGGAGTTCTGCCCGCGCTTGTCGACCAGTTTGAGGATATGAAAGCCATTGCTGCTGCGGATAATGTCGGATACCTGGCCGGGCTGCATCTTGGCCAGAATATCGGCAAACACGGTGGGTAATTGCGAACCGCGCCGCCAGCCTACATTACCGCCATCCAGCGCATTGGAGGCGTCGGAATAACTGGCTGACAGCTGGGCGAAATCAGCGCCTTTCCTGAGTTCGTCGAGCACCTTCTGGGCACGAGCGCGCTGCTTCTGAATTTGCTCTGTGGTGGCGGCCTCGGGAATGCGAATGAGGATGTGGTCAAAGTTGTACTCGTCCTCCTGACCTTGTTTGGCCTGGTTTTCCAGATACGCATCGACCTCGGCTTCAGTGACGTTGACTTTGCTGTCCACATCACGTTCGTGCAGACGCTGCAGGATGATTTCATCGCGGATGTCGTTGCGGAATTTGTTGAACGCCATGCCTTCCTTGGCCAGGGCGGCGCGGAACTGTTCCAGGTTCATGTTGTTCTGGGCGGCGATGCGGTTCAGTGCTTTATCCAGTGTAGGCCCGTCCACGCGGATACCGGTCTGGTTGGCATATTGCAACTGGATACGGTCGTTGATCATGCGTTCCAGCAGCTGTTTTTCCAGCACCGCACGCGATGGCAGCGGTATTTTGCGTGCCTTCAATTGCTGTACGGCGCGATCGTAGTGCTCATCGAGATCGTAACGAGTAATGACGTCATCGTTGACCACGGCGACGATGCTGTCGAGCGGCTTGATAGGCGGCGCAGCGTGCTTGGCTGTAGAGCCACTGGGTGTGCCGGATGCTGGTTGGGCAGCGTCGTCTTGCGCCGCATGGACCGCGCCCGGTAACAAAGCGGCAAGCAGGGTAATGACGTGCAGGATGCGATTAAGGGTTTTGAAGTTCATTGGTATTCACGTAGCCGGAAATGCTTTGTTTGAGGACATCGAGCGGATTAGAGCCGAGTCGGCCAATACCGTTCAATTCGAGCTGGATGAAAAAAGAATTGCTGGCACTGCCAGTGGCGGTGGCAATGCGCTGCAGTACGCCGCGGATTGCCCAGCAGCCGGCATTGTATTCCAGCCCCGCCAAACCTTGCACCAGGCGGCCATCCACAAAAGAATAATTATAACGCATCAGGCCATACCAGCGCGGTGCAAGGGGCCATTGCGCGGAGATGTCCACCTGTCGGATGGTATCGAGATTGGATGCTCCCAGGCTGTTATAGGTGCCGCGAATACTACGATAGCTCAGATTGAGTGTTTTCCCCGGCTCCGGATGATAGTTCGCAGAGATGCTGTTGCGGATACTTTCGCCCAGACCCGTATTGAATTGTACCGCCGCCTCGGCGCGCCACGCCTGGCTGAGCTGGCCGCCGATACTGGCGAGTACGTCGGAAGATGTGCTATTGCTGGGTGTGCCCCCGGGCAACACGACTTTCTGGGGAGCGAAATAAAAACGCTGGCCCAGCGAAACGCGCAGGCGTTCCAGGCCGCTTTCAGGCTCGATCAGGCGGGAGGTCACTGCCGTAGTGAGCTGGTTGGCGTCATTGATGCGGTCGCCACCGGCGAAGCGGTTTTCGGTGAACATCTGGGCAAAATTGAAATCGACCTCGCCGCTGTCGAAATTGGGAATCTGGCTCTGGTCGCGATAGGGGATGTAAACATAAAAAATTCGCGGTTCCAGCGTTTGATGGTAATTGTGGCCAAACAGCGTGGTAGTGCGGTCCATGTAAAAGCCGCTATCCACGCTGGTGATCGGCAAGGTGCGCACGGTATTCGGCAGCGTGCTCGAATCCAGATAGTAATTGGTCTGGCTCACGCCGAATTTGGGAGTGAGGTAGGCGAAATCATTCGCCATCGGCAGGCTGAAGCTGGGGTAAGCCGATACCCGTGTACCGGTGACCAGGGTTGGATGGTCGAAGTGCACGGCTTCGCCGGCGAAACTGAAATCCACGCCGTGCCAGTCGTAGAGATTGGCGTTAAGGGTGAGCTGGGGCAGCACATTATAGGGCGGCACGATGGGCGCCAGCGGATCCTGCAGGGTCTGGAATTTTTGCGCGCGGATACCGGCGTTCCACCAGCCCGCGCTGTAGTTGATGCTGCCATCCTGCGACAGGTTGGTAATCGAAGTGGTGTTGATCTGATTGGACAAGTCCCGGTAATAGTTGTTGTCGGAGACCCGCTCATAATGCAGGTGGCCGCTCCATCCCGGAGCGAAAGTCTGGTCGTGGTTGACAAACACGCTCCAGCGATTGGTTTTGGTGGCCTGGTCAGCCAGAAACTCACCATTGAGTAAGCCGCGATAACTTTCACCCAGATAACGGAACTCTCCGCCCAGCTGCAGCCCGCGTTTGCTCATGATGCGCGGACTGATGGTGGCGTCGTAATTCGGTGCGATGTTCCAGTAATACGGAAGGCGAAACTCCAGGCCGCTACTACCCGTGGTGCCGAAGGTGGGCGCGAGCAGGCCTGATTTACGCTGGTTATTGAGCGGGAAATCTATGAATGGCGTATACAGAATGGGCACGCCCTTGAATTCCAGATAAGCATTGCGTGCAGTACCCACCTCACGCCCCCGATCGATGTTCAGATCCTTGACGTGCAGATACCAGTCATCATTATTGACCGGGCAGGTCGTATAAGTAGCGTCTTTGAGACGGTACTGGTTTTTCCCCTCAAAATCCAGCACTCGCGCCTCGCCGCGCGCCTTGCGAGTCAATGCGGTGGCCTGGGTATGCGTAATCAGATCGCTCAGGCTGTATACCGGCTGTTGCATCTGCCCCACCTGATCGGTCAGGCGCAGACGCAGTTCCGGGCCGCGCACATTCAGTCCCGGTTGCTCTAGTGTGACATCGCCAGTGGCGTAGGCCTGGTCGGTATCAAATGTGTATTGCAGGTAATCGCTGGTCAACACGCCGTCGTTGCGTTGCAACTCAACGTGGCCTTTAGCTTTCACTTGCTGGTTTGCAATGCCTTCTATCTGGTCGGCATGCAGGTACAGCGGGGCGTCTTCGGTTTTTTGTGGGGGGAGGACTGAACTGGTTTGCTCAGCAGGTGGATCTTCTGCCAGCGCGATATCGCAAAACAGCATCAGGCAGGCAGCTAGGTAACATTTGAATTGGGATGGCGGCATGGGGTCTGGTCAGCGAATAATGCTAGAATCGTGGCTCAATATATATCATCGTCCGGAGATCGTTTGGAACGTCAACACCGCATTCAGGCTTGGCTGGAGAACCTGTTTCCAGAACAGGCCATCCGTCTTGCACCCGCTTCTGC
This sequence comes from Sulfuriferula multivorans, assembly GCF_003851125.1. GTDB lineage: Bacteria > Pseudomonadota > Gammaproteobacteria > Burkholderiales > Sulfuriferulaceae > Sulfuriferula > Sulfuriferula multivorans. The sequence continues at coordinate 167,169 of NZ_BGOW01000014.1, forward strand.
GGATGCCAGTTTTCGGCGCTATTTCCGCGCCGTATTGTCGAATGGCGACCATTATATCGTTATGGACGCGCCACCGCAGTATGAAGATTGCCATTCTTTCATCGCGATAGCCGAACTGTTTGGCGCGGCGGGCGCCAATACCCCTAAAGTGCTGGCGCAGGATCTGGTTCAGGGTTTCCTGTTATTGACCGATCTGGGCGATGTCACTTACTTGTCGGTACTCAACGCAGATAATGCCGGCCCGCTTTATAACGATGCGCTGGATGCGTTGGTCAGTATTCAGCGCAGTAGTCGCCCCGGAGTGCTGCCGGATTATGATCGTGTTCTGCTGGAGCGTGAATTGCGGCTGTTTCCGGAATGGTACATCACGCGTCATCTGGGAGTGGAATTGAATGCGCAGCAGGCGCAAACGCTGGATACGGTATTTGAGGCCATCCTCGCCAACAATCTGGCGCAGGCCCAGGTGTTCGTGCATCGCGATTACCACAGTCGCAATCTGATGGTGAGCGAACCCAATCCCGGCGTGCTGGATTTTCAGGATGCCGTCTACGGCCCGGTGACTTACGATCTGGCGTCGCTGTTCAAGGATGCCTATATTTGCTGGGATGAAGAAATCATGCTGGATTGGGTGATTCGCTATTGGGAAAAAGCGCGGCGCGCCGGGTTGCCGGTGAATGCCGACTTCGGCGCGTTTTACCGCGATTTCGAATGGATGGGCGTGCAGCGTCATCTCAAGGTTTTGGGTATTTTCGCGCGCCTGTATCATCGCGATGGCAAAACCGGATATCTCAAGGATATGCCGTTGGTGATGGCGTATCTGCGCAGTGCCTGTGCCCGTTATCGCGAGCTCGAACCATTGTTGCAATTGCTCGATACATTACAGGGGCAAGCCCCCGAATCCGCCGGATATACTTTTTGAACAGCGCCATGATTCTGGCAGCCGGGCGTGGCGAACGCATGCGCCCGCTTACCGATCACACCCCCAAGCCGCTGCTGATGGCGGGGGGGAAACCGTTGATCGTGTGGCATCTGGAAAAACTGGCTGACGCCGGATTTACTGACGTGGTCATCAACCATGCACACCTGGGCGAGCAGATTGAGGCGATGCTGGGCAATGGCAACGCCTTTGGTGTACGCATCAGTTACTCGCACGAGGCGCAGGCGCTGGAGACCGCTGGCGGCATAGTCAATGCCCTGCGTATGCTTTACGATGCACCGTTCCTGGTAGTCAATGCGGATATCTGGACCGACTACGATTTTCGCAAGCTCCTGCCGCGCCTCGATGCCATGAGGACTCATCGTGTGGCTGAGTGCCTGGCGCATCTGGTAATGGTGGATAACCCGCCGCAACACAGCCGCGGTGATTTTGCCTTGTCTGCCAATACCGTACACAGCGACGGTAATGCCCTGCTGACTTTCAGCGGCATCGGCATTTACCGGCCAGCGTTGTTTGCGGGCATGACGCCTGGCCAACCAGCCAAGCTCGCCCCATTGTTGCGCTGGGCGATGCAACGCGAGCAAGTCAGCGGTGAATATTACGCCGGACGCTGGCGCGACATCGGCACGCCGGAGCGCCTGGCGGAATTGAATCGCGAGCTGTTGGGATCAGCATGAATACTGACGAAGTGCGCCAGGCAGTCACCATCGACCCGGTCTGGGTCGCGGAACTCCGCGCCCAATGGACGGCTCTGATGGAATTGGCAGTATGGGGTGAAGTGAAATCCTCGCGCATGGGCGCGGCGACACGAATGCGCAAGCGCTTGCTGGATGTGGGCGAAAAGCTGCGTTCACTGGCCGCTGATCGCGACTGGATTCCGCATCCGCGCGAACAGGTGAAAAATGCGCTAGGCTCTGCTTTCAGCCTGAAAGATGCCTTGTTGCAGTTTGAGCGCGCCGCGCAGGACATGGACGGCGGCAACGACAGCGCTGTGTTTGGCGAACTGGCGGTCCAGTTGCACCAATCCCTGCTGACGCGGCTTCCAGAGCTGGAAAATATCTGGGCAGCCTTGCTCGATTCACAATATCTCGATGAAGAATCCGATGACTAACACGACTCCCTTTAGCGCACGCCGTAGCCGACTGATGCAACAAATGGGCACTGGTGTTGCAGTGCTCGCTACTGCACCGGAGCAACTGCGTAATCGCGACAGCCATTATCCGTATCGCTTTGACAGCCATTTTTACTACCTCACCGGATTCGGCGAGCCGGAGGCCGTCGTCGTGTTGCTGGCGGCCACGCAACGCACGGTACTGTTCTGCCGCGACAAGGATATGGAGCGCGAAATTTGGGATGGTTTCCGTTACGGACCGGAGGTGGCGCGCACTGCTTTCCATTTCGACGAAGCCTATTCCATCAGCGAGCTCGACACACGCCTGTCCGGCCTGCTGGCCGATCAGCCCACGCTGCATTATGCGCTCGGACAGGATGCTGCGTGGGATGCGCGCGTGCTGGGCTGGCTCAACAGCGTGCGCGAGCAGGCGCGCAGTGGCGTGACCGCACCCGGCAGTTTGCGCGATGTACGCGAGCTGGTGGACGAGATGCGCCTGTTCAAAGACGATGCGGAGCAGGCTATCATGCGCAGCGCTGCCGCGATTTCCTGTGCGGCGCATCGCCGCGCCATGCAGGCGACTGCACCGGGACGTTACGAGTACGAGGTCGAAGCAGAACTGTTGCACCACTTCCGCGCCCATGGCAGCCAGGCGCCGGCCTACACTTCGATAGTCGCCGGGGGTGCCAATGCCTGCGTGCTGCACTATGTGGGCAATAATGCCCAGCTGCATGCAGGAGATTTGCTATTGATCGATGCCGGCTGCGAACTCGATGGCTATGCGTCCGACATCACCCGTACCTTCCCGGTCAGTGGCAGCTTCAGCGCCGCGCAAAAGGACGTGTACGAAATGGTGCTGGCCGCGCAATACGCCGCGCTGGATGCGGTACAACCCGGCAATCACTGGAACCAGCCGCACGAAGCGGCGCTGCGTGTGCTGGCGCAGGGCATGATTGATCTGGGGCTGTGTACCGGCAGCGTCGATAGCGTGCTGGAATCCGGCGACTACCGGCGTTTTTACATGCACCGTACCGGCCACTGGCTCGGGCTGGACGTGCACGATGCGGGCAGCTACAAAAGCGAAGGCAGCTGGCGCGCATTGCAGCCCGGCATGGCCCTCACCATCGAGCCAGGCTGTTACATCCGCCCTGCCGACAACGTGCCGGAGGCTCTGTGGAATATCGGTATCCGCATTGAAGACGACGTGCTGGTAACGCCCAGCGGCTGCGAGGTGATCACCGCCGCCGCACCCAAAACCGTGGCCGAGATCGAGGCTGTAATGCGCCATGCGTGAACACAGCGACATCGTCATCGTCGGCGGCGGCCCGGTGGGCACCACGCTGGCGCTGCTGCTGGCGGATGGCGATTTCTCAGTCCAATTGCTGGAAGCGCGCGCCGATCTCACCCGCCCGGCACATCGCCGCACCCTGGCGCTGTCATACGGCAGCCGTCTGATCCTGGAACGGCTCGGGGTCTGGTCCGACCTCAGCGAAGTGACGCCAATCACCACCATACACATCTCGCAGCGCGGCGGCCTGGGCATGGCGTGGCTGCGCGCAACGGAAGAAAAACTGCCGGCACTGGGTTATGTGGTGGACTATGCCGAACTCGATGCGGCCTTGCACGCGCGCCTGCGCGTCAGCGGGGCAGCCGTGGTGAGCGGTGCGCGCGTGGACGAAGTACGCGCCGCCAGCGGTTATGCCATGCTGAAAGTCAGCCGTGCGGGTGACGTTACGCCGGTTACCGCACGCCTCGCGGTGGTGGCCGACGGCGGTGCCGGTGCAGCGCAGCGGGTGAGCCGCGACTACGACCAGAATGCGCTGATTGCTGCAGTGACCACCGAATTGCCTCATAACGGTTGCGCTTATGAGCGCTTCACCCCCGACGGCCCTGCCGCGTTGTTGCCGCAGGGCGCGGGTTTTGCGCTGGTATGGACCGCCAGCCCGGCGCGCGTGCAAGCCCTGCGGGCACTGCCGGATGCGGAATTTCTGCACGCCCTGCATCAACATTTCGGCGACCGCGTGGGCCAGTTTCTAAGCGTTGCGCAACGCGCGAGTTTCCCGCTGGGATTGCGCTACGCCGCCCAGACTACGCGCCCGCACACAGTGCTGATCGGCAACGCCGCCCAAATGTTGCACCCGGTAGCGGGGCAGGGTTTCAATCTTGGGTTGCGCGATGCCTGGGAACTGGCTGCCCGGATACGCACCAGCACGCGTGAAACACTGGGCGATGCAGGCATGCTTGCCATGTACAGGAATGCGCGGCGGCTGGATACGCGCGGCGGGATTTTCTTCACCGATCTGCTGGTGCGCCTGTTTTCCAACGACAACACACTGCTGCACCATGGCCGCAGCGTTGGCCTGGCGGCGTTGCAGGCGCTGCCGCCGGTCAAGCGCTTCGTGGCGCGGCGCATGATCTTCGGAGCACGCGGATGAACCTGAAAACAGCCATTGGCCACAGAGCGCACAGAGACCACCGAGAAAAAGCAAGGTATGGGTGGTTTTTGCCGACACACTTATCAGAAAAAAAACGATCTTCCTTAAAACCCGCGCCCGTTCTGTGTTCTCTGTGGCTGCAACAGGTTTTTCCAGGATGACCGCCGCGGCCTACGACATCATCGTGGTCGGCGCCGGCATCGTCGGTGCTACATTCAGTGCTGCGCTGAAAGGAAGCGGGCTCGAGGTGGCGCTGGTGGAACCGCATCCGCCGGCTGTACCGACGCCGGAATGGGACGCGCGCATTTATGCCATCAGTCCCGGCAGTGCGCGTTTTCTTGACGAGTTGGGTGTGTGGCAAGGTTTCGATGCGGCGCGTATCGCCCCGGTATACGGCATGGAAATCAGCGGCGACACCGGTGCTCAACTTGAGTTTGATGCCTATGCGGCAGGTTTGCCGCAACTCGCCTGGATCATGGAGAGCAATCGCATCCAGCATGGTTTGTGGACTGCATTGCAGCAGCAATCCAATCTGACGCTGTTTGCCGGTGCCCGCTGTGCCGAACTGGACTGGTCGGCCGCGGGAGCGCGGCTGGCGCTTGCAGACGGCACGGTTTTGCAGAGCCAGCTCATTGTAGCGGCGGATGGCGGGAATTCATGGGTGCGCCAGCAGGCGGATATCGGGGTCACCCGACGTAATTATGGACAACTGGGTGTCGTCGCCAATTTTGAATGTAGCCGTTCCCACGCCAATATCGCGCGTCAGTGGTTCCGCCCTGGCGGCGTGCTGGCCTGGCTGCCATTGCCTGGCCGGCGTTTTTCCATGGTGTGGTCAACCGCCGAGGCGCACGCGCAGACCTTGCTGGCATTGCCGGGTGCCGAACTGGCCGAACGTGTGGCGCAGGCTGGCGGCCATACGCTGGGCAAGCTTGATTTGTTGGGCGCGCCGGCTGCTTTCCCGTTGGCGCTCAGCCGTATGGATGCGCTGGTCAAGCCCGGTCTTGCACTGATCGGTGATGCCGCTCACGGTGTGCATCCGCTGGCCGGGCAGGGCGTTAATCTGGGTTTGCGCGATGCGCGCGAGCTGGCGCAAGTGCTACGCGCACGCGGTGCGGCAAGCTGTGGCGAACTGCCGTTGCTGCGCCGTTACGAGCGCGCGCGCAAGGAAGACATTCTCACCATGCAGGGCGTGACCGACGGTCTGCATACGCTGTTTGGCAGCACCCAACCGGGATTGGCCCGGTTGCGCAATACCGGGCTCGACCTCACTAATCGGCTGGGTTTGATCAAAAACCTGTTGATACAACACGCGCTGGTCTGAGCCATTTACTTTCAAAATTCTGGAGCAAACATGTTTAAACGTATTCTGTTGTCCACCGTACTTCTGATCAGTGTGCTGGCGTGTACGGCCAACGCGGATGAGACGGCCATCAAGAAAACCCTGCTGGAAAAATTTCCCGGCGCAGCCATCGCCAGTATTACCAAAACCCCGTATTCCGGGTTGTACGAAGTGCTGATTGACGGCCAGATCGCCTATACCGATGAAAATGCCCATTATCTGTTTGTGGGCAGTGTGGTGGACCTCAAAACCCGCCAGAATCTGACCAATGAGCGCCTGGACAAGCTCAATGCCGTCAAGTTCGATAGCCTGCCCTTCGCTGACGCAATCAAAACCGTAAAGGGTAACGGCAAACGTAAACTGGCGATTTTTTCCGATCCGGATTGCCCCTATTGCAGGAAGCTGGAGCAGGAGTTGACCAAGGTCAGCAATGTCACCATCTATACTTTTCTTTATCCCATCGTCAGCCTGCATCCGGATGCCAATGCCAATGCCAAAGCCATCTGGTGTGCACCGGATCGCAACAAGGCCTGGGATGATGCCATGCTGCGCGGCGTGATGCCGAAAAACAACGGCAGCTGCAAAAATCCGGTCGAGTCCAATATCGCGCTCGGCAACAAATACCGCGTCACCGGCACCCCCACGCTGATTTTTGAAAACGGTCAGCGCGTTCCGGGCATGGTACCGGCGGACAAGATTAACGAGATGCTGGATGCGGCAGGAAAGGAAAAATAATGGCGACATTCTGGGATGAACGTTACGCGGTCGAAGGGTATGTTTTCGGCACTGCACCCAATGTTTTTTTAGCGTCGCACGCTGCGCGCCTGGATGCCGGCCAGTCCGCACTGGCTGTGGCCGACGGCGAAGGACGCAATGGTGTGTGGCTGGCGCAACAGGGTTTACAGGTACTGTCAGTGGACAGTTCCGGCGTGGCGCAGGCCAAGGCCAGAAAACTGGCAGATGAACGCGGCGTGACGCTGCAGTTTGAAACCGCCGACATGCTGGCGTGGGATTGGGGCGATGCGCGTTTCGACGTCATCGTCGCCATTTTCATCCAGTTCGCAGATCCGGCCGGACGCGCATGCCAGTTCGAAGGCATCCGGCGCGCACTCAAGCCGGGCGGTTTGTTGCTCTTGCAGGGCTATACGCCGCGCCAACTGGAATACAAGACCGGCGGGCCGTCAGCCCTGGAAAACCTTTACACCGAGCCGATGCTGCGCGAATGGTTTGGCGACTGGGATATTCAGCATTTGTGCGAGCACGATGAGGTCATCAACGAGGGCAGCCATCATTCCGGGATGTCGGCGTTGATAGATATGGTGGCGTATAAGCCTGCAACAAGCAGTTAATCGCCAAACAGCCGCGCCAGTTCCACCCCCGGGTCTGCGGCGCGCATGAATGCCTCGCCCACCAGAAACGCGTTGACGCCATGTGCGCGCATCAGCGCTACATCATCGCGACTGTGGATGCCGCTCTCGGTTACGGCGATGTGCTGATCTTCCAGCATGCCCAGCAGATCGAGCGTGGTCTGCAATGAGGTTTCAAAAGTGCGCAGGTTGCGGTTGTTGATGCCCTGCAGCGGGGTGGCGAGTTGCAGCGCCCGTTCCAGTTCGGTGGCGTTGTGCGATTCCACCAGCACCGCCATGCCGAGCTCCTTCGCAATGCCTTCCATATTTTGCATCTCGGACAGACTCAACGCTGCCACGATGAGCAGGATACAGTCGGCGCCCATGGCGCGCGCTTCATACATCTGGTAAGGATCGATCATGAAATCCTTGCGCAATACCGGCAGCTTGCACGCGTTACGCGCTTCGATCAGATAGTCCGCACTGCCCTGGAAATACTGCATGTCCGTGAGCACCGACAAACACGCCGCACCATGCCGGGCGTAACTGGCTGCGATTGCTGCGGGCTGAAAATCGTCGCGCAGCAGCCCTTTGGAGGGGCTGGCTTTCTTGATCTCGGCGATCACCGCAGCTTGCCCAGTCTCCATCCGGCCGCGCATCGCGCCGATGAAATCACGTGCAGGTGCAGTGTCGCGGGCAGCGGCTTGAACTTCAGCCAGGCTGGAACGAATAAGGGCCGCGCTGATTTCTTCACGCTTGGTGGTGAGGATACGATTGAGAATGTCTGACATGTCAGGCGGGCCGTTGCGTAAACGCGATGAGTTGATCGAGCTTGGCGCGTGCGGCGCCCGAGGTGATTTGCTGACGCGCCAGAGAAATCCCGTCTGCCAGCGTGGCCGTCAACCCGGCGACATAAATTGCCGCACCCGCATTGATTGCCACAATGTCGGTAGCTGCAACGTGGCGATTTTCCAGCGCTGCCAGCAGCATCGCCTTGGCCTCGGCCACACTGTGCACCGCCAGATCCGCGGCATCGCAACGTGCGCAACCGAATTCTTCGGGCGTAACGGTATATTCACGAATCGCACCCTCCTTCAACTCTGCGATGAAGGTCGCACTACCCAGGCTGATTTCGTCCATGCCGTCGGCGGCATGCACCACCATTACATGCCGGCTACCGAGAGTTTTCAGAACCTGGGCGAGCTTGCCGGTGAGATCGCGCGCGAATACGCCCATCACCTGATTCGGCGCCCCGGCAGGGTTGGTCAGCGGCCCCAGCAGGTTGAACAGGGTGCGCACACCCAGTTCGCGCCGCACCGGGGCAGCGTGTTTCATCGCGCTGTGGTGATTGGGCGCGAACATGAAGCCCACGCCGATTTCGCGTACCGCCTGCGCCACTCTGTCCGGGGTGAGATTCACGTTCACTCCCAGAGCTTCCAGCACATCCGCGCTGCCCGAAGTGGACGACACCGAGCGCCCGCCGTGCTTGGCGACTTTGGCCCCGGCTGCGGCAGCTACCAAAGCAGCAGCAGTGGAGATGTTGAAAGTGTGTGCACCGTCGCCGCCGGTGCCGCAGGTATCCACCAGATGCGCGACATCAGTGAGAGGCACTTTGGTAGATAACTCGCGCATGACTTCTGCGGCAGCAGCGATTTCGGACACGCTCTCACCCTTGCAACGCAGCGCCACCAGCAAGCCGGCGATCTGTACGGGAGCGAGTTCTCCGCCCATGATGGCGCGCATCAACGCCAGCATATCCTCGTGTTCGAGGTCGCGTTTTTCCAGCAGATGATTCAGCGCCTCGCGCGGGTTCATCATGCGCTTTTTCCCTTGGCCGGAGAGGCAGGAAATTCGGACAGGAAATTCGCCAGCATCTCATGCCCGTATTCGGTGAGGATGGATTCGGGGTGGAACTGCACGCCTTCGATGGGCAAGGTTTTGTGACGCACTCCCATGATCTCGCCGTCCTCGGTCCAGGCAGTAATTTCCAGACAGTCGGGCAGGCTGTCGCGCTCGATCACCAGCGAGTGGTAACGTGTGGCGCGAAACGGATTGGGTAATCCATGAAACACACCCACATCTTTGTGATGAATCATCGAGGTCTTGCCGTGCATCAACTGTTTGGCGTGGACAATCTTGCCACCGAATGCCTGGCCGATACTCTGATGGCCGAGGCACACGCCGAGCAGCGGGGTTTTCCCGGCAAACGCCTTGATCAGCGGCACTGATACGCCTGCTTCATTGGGTGTGCACGGTCCCGGAGAAATCACGATATGGTCGGGCTGCAGAGCGGCAATCGCGGCAAGGTCGATTTCGTCGTTGCGGAATACCCGCACGTCCTCACCCAGTTCGCCAAAATACTGCACCAGATTGTAGGTGAAGGAATCGTAGTTATCGATCATCAATAGCATGTCGTCACCAACTCATCGAGGTTCATGAATTCCGCATGTGAATACCGCTGATTGATATCAGGCGATATTCGCGTGGGTATTTTGCCGGCCTGGCGGCATCAGAGAACTTGAGATTATCCCTTGCCTGCCGGGTGCAGACAAGAAAAATGAAAAGAACCGCAAAAACGCGGCAACCAAGGTAAGTCTGTTCAGTTGCCGAGTAGTCTGGGATGGTTTGGATAAACGACGGGATCCATTTATTACCCGGTAAATAATCCGGATCGAATCCTATCGCATCCATTTTCTGCGAATGAAATGGTCAATCGACAATTTCCCCGGCCCATGCAGCAGGAATATCAACAGGAACATCCCCCAATAAAGGTGCAGTTCGCGGCCTGCGTCGGAGAGGTCCGGATAAGAGGTAGCCGCCACTATGTTGAGTATGAATAATGCGGCGGTCCCGAACCGGGAGGCTAAACCAAGCGCCAGCATGACTGCGCCACCGAGTTCGACCATGGTTGCCGAGGTGGCCGCCATCTCGGGAGACAGAACCGGTACACTATAAAGATTGGTGAATAGATAGACGGTGCTGTCCCAATTGGCGATTTTCGTTAATCCGGATTTCCAGAAAATATTGGCGATATACAGGCGGATGACCAGATCAGCGACAGGGCTGATATCTTCCAGTCGGAGTATGGCGAATTTTGCCATGTGTAGTAGCTTGCGGATCACGCTCACGAGTCTCTCCTTATTATGCCGAAATACTGAAATCCACCAGTATCGCTTCCTCTACCCACCGTCTCAGCGCCGCACCCGGGTCCAGGTCCGGGTCGATCTGGAGTGCGACATCGCAAGCTGTCGCAAAAGTGTGCCCGGTGGATAGTGCATGCAGTCCGCACCATTCGCTGCGGGGCAGCGCGTTAACGGCAACGCGATACATCTCCCGCTTCACCACGACAGTGGCGGCTCCGCTGGATAAATCCAGGGCCTGGTCGCCGGTGTGGTGATCTTGATTGACTTGCCATATCCGATCGACCGGAAACGCAGACTCGAACAGGGCGCAGGCAGGGTTGAGCCTGAATTGCAAGCGACCATAGTGTTCAGGCGCCACCTGCTTCAATCTGTCCAGTGCAAACGGTGCGTGGTCAGCCGCAAAGTAAGCCTTGTGGCACAGCCATTCCAGCCTGGCGACATCGGGCAGATAGGGCAGCTGTGCTGCGGGTGGAAAGGGCGCGAGAAACGCTCCAAATGCTTCGCCAAAAACATGCAGATCCCCGCTGACTGAAGGGTACCGGGAGATATATTCCTGCGCGGCATAGCGGAAAAATTCCGCGCCGACCAGTTTGACGATGACAGGATAGGCAGATTCGAGCGCGCTACTTAGGTTGCTGACGGCATTGTTGCGATAAATATCGATGCGCCACGCTCTCTCGGATGCTGTGCCAACCAAGTGCCGCGCCAACGCGGCTTTTTTTGCGCTGAAGACGGCCGTCATGAAGTCCTGCTGTAGGTCACGCAGAGCGCTCACGGCGGACCTCCTGTAACAGCGCATCGGCTTTCCGCGCTTCTTCCAGCAACACGGGTAAAGCGGGAATGTCTGTGTCCCACTCGATCAGCGTCGGAACATTTCCGACATGCGCCAATGCGTGGCCATATAGCGTCCACACGTCATCGCAGACCGCTGTTGCGTGCGTGTCGATCAGGCATTCGCCACTGTTGTCGAATCCGGCAAGATGGATTTCCTGCACCGCGCCTGCGGGTATGGCGTGCAGGTATGCCAGCGGATCGAAGCGGTGATTCACTGCGCTGACATGAATATTGTTGACGTCCAGCAGGATGCCGCAACCGGAACGCGCCGAAATCTCGGCCAGAAACTCCCATTCAGGAATTGTGGATTGCCGGTACTGAAGATAACTCGATACGTTTTCAATCAGGATCTGACGGCTCAGGAAATCCTGTACCTGCATGATGCGACAGATGACATGCGTGAGCGCCTCCTCGGTATAAGGCAACGGAAGCAGATCGTTGAAGTAGCGTTCAGACACCGAGCCCCAGGACAAATGTTCCGATACCAAGCCCGGTTCGAAGCGCTCGATCAAAGATTTAAGTTTGCGCAAATGCGCGATATTCAATGAGTCGGTTGAGCCGAGCGACAAGCCGACGCCGTGCAGGCTCAAGGGGTAATCGGAGCGAATTCGTTCCAGGTAGTAAAGAGGCAATCCTCCTTCGGCGAAATAGTTTTCGCTATGCGCCTCGAACCAGCCGACGGCCGGCGGTGCAGACAGAATGTCCAGATAATGCCTGGCGCGCAGGCCAATTCCGGCATTGGACGGAATTGGCCTAGCTACCCGGCCGCGCAGTTTTTTTGCGATCATCTGGTGTTATGCATGGCCTGGTATGCCGCCAACGATCTTGGCGCAAGTCCCTTTTGGCAACAGCACGAAGGAATCTTTCTGCCCATCTTTTGTTGCCGTCCCTGCACAGGAGTTCGCGCTACCTTTACCTCCGGCGCAATCGTTTTTACCAGCTTTGGCAATGCCATAGCACTGTTCCATTTTAGGCTTGTCTGCCGCAATAGCCGGAGTAGTGAGCGCCAGGGAGCCAAAGGCCAGAAGGCTGGCGACCGCGGACTTAACCAGAATATCCTGCTTGTTCATGTGTGTAACTCCTTGCTGTGTGTATAAAAAGCGAGACGGAAACCACGTTTCCAATCGGAGTTGCGCCCGCTTCGAGCGACTGAATGATTCGCTTGCTGTTTAGTCTGGCGGGCCTGCTTTTTCTTACAGAACAGGCTTGTTCGATGGCCGGTGCCGTCGCAGACGAAGTCATAGCTGTGCGACTTGTTTGTCTTCAGGCAATGATTGAGGAAATTGCTCAGGTCTTGAAATGCACGCTACGAATCATGCCGCTTTCCAGCCAGCCTTTGAGCAGTCCTGCCGCGTGTTGAGAGGCGTGAAGTTCGTCCACCCATTCGCACAGGCCGGTACAGATTTCCGCGAAGTTGACGCCGTGTAGCAGGCTGTCGATAGCCCAGGCTTCATCTTTATCCAGCGATCGGAAATAAACGCTCAGATTCTGTCGCCAGATGATCCAGGACAGTGGTTCCTCTGTGTATGAGGGTTGCGGTGGATCGGCCGCGGCCGCCACGGCTTTCCAGATCAGCGGAGCATTGGAAAAAAAATCCAGCCGCTGCACCGACGGATGCGTCTGGAACGTCATGCGCCCCCAATCTGCGCCGGGTATGGCCGCCATATCCTGGATGGTCAGGCGGTCTTCGTCCGCTGCATCGAAAGTAAGCCCCTTGGCCCATTCAAAACTGGCCAGTTCAGCCAGTACGGGGATGTCCAGGTATGGTGGCGTCGCCTTGAGATAGGCATCCATGTTGGCGCCGAACCAGCGCAGATTGGGATAGGTCGAGGGAAAGGCAGCGATAAAAGCAAAGCATAATTGCTCGAAGTCTTCATCCCCCAAGGCGGCATGCAGCGCTGTGTAATCGGTTTGCAGCGCCTCCAGCAGGCGCAATCGATAAGCGGTGGAATAGATGCCCAGGCGCTCGGTGGCCGGCGCCAGTGGTGTGCCGGTGATCGCCTGTTGGATGGCATCATTCGCATGCAATATATGGGTCTGAAATGCCCGCTGCAGGGCGGCTAACTGGCTCATGCGTCGGCTATCTGTGTGAGCGCCTGCTTGGCGATATGGCGAGCCCGATCCAGTTCGGCCAGCAACTCCTCCAGTGGCGGAATATTATCGTCGCGCTCGATCATGGTGGAAACCGCGCCGAAGCGTCGCACCGCATGTTCGTAGAGTTCCCAAACCCGGTCGATGACCGGCTCATCGTGGGTATCGATAATGCAACCGCCCTGGTTGCGATGGCCGGCGAGGTGAAATTGCTGTACCCGGTTCACTGGGATGGCGTCAATGTATTCAACCGGGTCGAAACCATGATTGAAACTGCTGACGTAGATGTTGTTTATGTCGAGCAGAAGCAGGCTGTCCGCCCGTTGTGCAACTTCGCGCAGAAAATCCCACTCGCTCATCTCGCTGTGTTTATACGTGACATAGCTCGACACGTTTTCCAGCAGCAAGCGGCACCCGAGGATGTCCTGCACTGCGCTCACCCGGTCCACGACATGCTGCAGGGCTTCCTCGGTATAGGGAAGCGGCATCAGGTCGTGCAGATTGGTACTGTCCACCCCGGTCCAGCACAGGTGATCCGATATCCAGCGCGGCTCGATTTGATCGGTCAGTGTTTTCAACTGCTTCAGGTAATCCCGATTCAGTGGATCGCTGCTGCCGATCGACAGTGAAACCCCGTGCATCACAATCGGATAATTTTCGCGAATGCGGTCGAGGTAATGACGCGGCTTGCCCCCCGGCACCATGTAGTTTTCCGAAAGCACTTCGAACCAGTCGACGGCTGGCCGCGACTCGAGAATTGCTTCGTAGTGGGGTATCCGCAAACCCAGACCAAATCCCAGGGGGGGATGGAGTAACTGCTCAGCATGATGTGGCATTTGAAGTACGCCTTGCCAAATAAGTGGAAACATTCGAAGCCGGCGAGCCGGTCTTCGAATGTACTGCGGCGCAGGATTGTTGTTGCAAATCCGTTTACTTCATCATCTGTGCTTTGGCCTTGTCGCATTCAGATTGACTCATGGTGAGAAACCCGTGACCCTTGCAAGCGTTCATCCCTTTACAAGCGTTGTTGGCCGTCTTGCAATCGGATTTTCCCTTACAGGAATTCACCCCCTCGCAGTGGATCGCGGCTTCGGCGGCTACCGCCGTGGTGGCCACACCTACAGTCATGAACATGCTCGCCGCGGCAGCAGCAAGGGCTATTCCAGTCATTTTTTTTACAGCGCTCATCGTAAAGCCTCCTCTTGATTAAAAAACCCGATTTACCGTGCGGAATTTGCTACGGGTGATTCAAAGTGCGGATTCGGGTATCCGCAATTTACGCCCACGAAAATCATGGGTTACTGCTTTGTCGGGATCAGCCGCCAATTCTTACACATCGAATTGTAACGATGAGTGCGCTTTGTACAGAGGGCATCATTTGCGACTGTTTCTTATCAGGGCCCGTATTCTTATTCGGTCACGGCTTTGGCGATCGAGGCCTGCAATCCATCCAGTTTCTTCGCCAATTCGTCCTGGCCCTTGATGTCATGCCGGGCGACAACCCAGGTCAGAGAGTTGTAGCTCATGAACACGTTTCCTGCCGCGTCCTCCCAGACCAGGGCCTTGAGCGGGAAATCAATCGCTGCTTCCGGTGCTGCCACCATGAAAGGCGTGCCGCCCTTGGGGTTGCCGAAAATCGTTACCGTAGCGGGCTGCATTTTCAACCCTGCTTTTCGTGCGCCTTCCGCGTGGTCGATTGTGGCGAACACGGTCAAGCCTTTTTCTTTCAGTACCGCTTCCAGCCGGGCCTGCGTATCCTGAAATCCGTGTTTGCTTGCCAGAGTTTTCATGCCTTCATCCGCGCTTGCCGTGAACGAGACCATCAACATGCTCAATGCGATCCATACATATTTCATTTTCATTCTCCTGGTGATGGGGTTTCGAAATGCTTGCCATAACTGAAATCATCGAATGCAACCTCCGGGGCGGAAGGGCTAGTATCTGCTTGCAGATACCATACAGACTATAGGTGACTAACATTTGAAGAGCTTTGTTTGTTGCCACGGCATTGTACCGTTGCGCCCGCAGCGCATCCGTGCAGACCTGCAACCGGCATCTTTCATCCCTTGTCGCGAGATTCAGGCTCGTGTTTATTTTTTTCATTGGTGCCTTTCGCAAACGCTCTCATCGTCAATCGCAGGGAGGCCATGTTTTTCTCATAGTTGCTGCAACCCGAGCACATCATTACATGCGTTCGCAGGGAGATTTTTTCGCGCAGCGTGAGTGGGCGCTCCTGTGATTCCGAAACAAGACGGATGATTTCCTGACAATTCAACATAAGCGTTCCCCGTTTGAATACCATTTGTTTCCAAGGCATACCTGTAATCGCAAACGGGCCCGGTGCAGCAACACAAACAGATTGCTGGGCGTGATACCCGTTGCCGCGCAGATGTCATCGGTTTCCAACTCGATAAATTCGCGCATCATGAAGACGCGCGCCTGTTTTGCTGGCAGATTTTCAAGGCAAGCTTCAAATACATGCCAGAATTGTTGTTGCCGGAAGGAAGCCTCCGGGTTACCCCAAAGGGTGGGTCGTCCATCCGCCTGCCAATGTCTTCTCTGGTCAAACAGAAGGTCTGCGAAATCCTCGTTCTCCTCATCGTCCTGCGGCAAACTGCTGGCATTGACCAGGCGCTGCTTATGTCGCAATACATCGGCGATCTTGTTTTTGAGAATGGCAAATATCCAGGTTTTCAGCGCCGAGCGCCCCGCGAAGTGCTCTGCGCTGGCCAGCGCGCCGGCAAGCGCTTCCTGCACGGCATCTTCGGCAAGATGGACGTCACTGAGTTGCAGGCTGGCAAATCTGATCATCTGGCGCCGCAAATCCTCAATGAAAACGCCATCATTCAGTGTCGTTTCCGCTAACAAAGTGTCGCGCTTCTTCTTGGCATCCATCAGTACTGAGTCGGAAAGAGCGGAAGTTTCTTACACATGAAGCGACATCTTATCCAGCAGGCAGATCAGATACGATTTGATGCTGAGTTTGAGCAGGGTGCCGGGCAATCGATTGGGCACTGCAAATGCGGTCGCATAGGTGGCGTGTCATGGTGAGGTGCACTATTGCTGGATCGGCTTAAGGTGTCGCCGCTGACCTTCTATTTCTGCAATGCCGCGTCCAGTTTGGGTCGTTGGTCCTGGAAGGTGCCGTAAAAAAATGCATCGCCTAGCACCGTGATCGGAGCAATCCGTACGCCATAACGCGTTTTTGCTTCCTGCGCCACATCGGGATGGCTAATGTCGCGCTCTTCAAAAGCGATACCCCGTTCGTGCAGGAATTGTTTGACTGCGGCGCAATCCGGGCAACCGGGAGCAGTGTAGACAATCACGGTTTGCTGCATGTCGCTCTCCTCCAAACCGATACGCCGGACTGACCTGATGAGCAGTCCGGCAGGCAGCTATTCTTCCAGCCCGTCCAGGCCGGCCTGCGCCAGTTCCGCTGCGCGGATCACGGCGCGCGCCTTGTTCTGGGTTTCCGTCCATTCGTTCTCGGGTACCGAGTCGGCCACGATGCCTGCGCCCGCCTGCACGTACAGCATGCCGTCCTTGACCACCGCAGTACGGATGGCGATCGCCAGATCCATGCCGCCGCCAAAGCCGAGGTAACCTACTGCGCCTGCATATATGCCACGCTTGCTGGGCTCGAGTTCGTCGATGATTTCCATCGCACGCACCTTGGGCGCACCGGACACGGTGCCGGCGGGGAAAGTGGCGCGCAGCACGTCCATTGCCGACAGGCCCGGCTTGAGCTTGCCCTCCACATTGGAGACGATGTGCATGACGTGCGAATAACGCTCGATCAGCATGTTCTCTGTCACCTGAATGCTGCCGGTGACCGCCACGCGCCCCGCGTCGTTGCGTCCCAGATCCAGCAACTGCAAATGTTCGGCGCATTCCTTGGGGTCAGCGAGCAGTTCGGCGGCCAGTTGCGCATCGTGCTCGCGATTGGCGCCGCGCGGGCGCGTACCTGCGATGGGGCGCACGGTGACGGTGTCATCTTCCAGCCGTACCAGGATTTCCGGCGACGCGCCCACCACGTGAAAACTGCCCATGTCGTAATAGAACATATACGGCGACGGGTTGAGGCTGCGCAACGCGCGGTACAGCGTGAGCGGGCTGGCGTCGAACGGGCGCGACATGCGCTGGCTCAACACCACCTGCATGATGTCGCCTTCCACGATATATTGCTTGGCGCGCAATACCGCCTGCTTGAACGCGGTTTCACCGAATTCGGAGGTGGCTTCGGCGCTACCGACCTTTTGTGGCATGGGAGCAGTGTATGGCGCCCTGATCAGTGTGCATAACTCGTTCAGGCGGCGGTAGCCTTCGGCATATGCATCCGTCTGCATCGGGTCGGCATAGACAATAAGGGTCAGTTTGCCGGTGAGATTGTCCACCACCGCCAGCTCGTCGGTGAGCAGCAGCAGGATGTCGGGGGCATGCAGCACATCGGGCTGGCGCGTCGCCTGCAGGCGTTTCTCGATGTAGCGCACTGTGTCATAGCCGAAATAACCTGCCAGGCCGCCCGCGAAACGCGGCAGGCCCGGCACGACAGCCGCCTTGAAACGCCCCAGAAATTGTTCGACAAACGCCAGCGGGTCGGCGACTTCTTCCTGCTCGAGCTTGACGCCGTCGGTTTCCACGCTGACCAGATGGCCGTATACGCGCAGCACGGTATGGGCAGGCAGGCCGATGAACGAGTAGCGCCCGAAGCGTTCCCCGCCCACGACCGATTCCAGCAGGTAGGAGTAGGGCGCGTCGGCGAGTTTGAGATAGACCGATAGCGGGGTGTCGAGATCGGCCGGCAATTCCCGCGTGAGCGGGATGCGGTTATAGCCTTCGCGGGCGAGTTGGTTGAATTCCTGTTCAGTCATGATTTCACCATTAAGTCATAGAAGCATAGCGAGGTACGGCACGAAATGTATCGCACCACCAAAAAAAGCCGGCGTATCAGCGCCATCGCCATGACAGGCGCTTTTCGCTATGTATTTCCACGTTTAAGGGATTCATGCTGTTCAGGCTTTGGTAATCAGTTTCGAGGCTTCCGGCAGGCTGGGCACC
This sequence comes from Sulfuriferula multivorans, assembly GCF_003851125.1. Classification (GTDB taxonomy): domain Bacteria; phylum Pseudomonadota; class Gammaproteobacteria; order Burkholderiales; family Sulfuriferulaceae; genus Sulfuriferula; species Sulfuriferula multivorans. The sequence goes on from NZ_BGOW01000014.1 coordinate 185,463, forward strand.
ACTGCATCCAGATCCAGTTCCGCCACTGGCCGTCCACGGTTGTAGCCGTACGGCACGCAGAACACCGGGCTGCCAGCCGCGCGCGCGGCCTGGGTGTCGTTGAGCGAATCGCCGATCAGCAGCAGTTCGCCGGGCTCGACGCCAAAGTGCTTGCAGGCATGCAGCAGGGGCAACGGGTCGGGCTTGCGTTTGGGGAGCGTATCGCCCGACAGTACCAGTTCGAAATAATCCAGCAGGCCGGTATCGCGCAGCAGCGGAATCGTGAACACTTCTGCCTTGTTGGTAATGCAGGCCACATGCATATCCATTGCCCGCAACGCCTGCAGGCCTTCCACCACGCCGGGGAAAGGGCGCGAATACAGAGAAACATGGGCACCATAGTGCTTCTGGTAAATCGGATAGGCGCGGGCAAACAGTGCGGCATCCGGTTCGGCATCCATGCTGCCGGTCAGCACGCGCTTTACCAGACGCGAAACGCCGTTGCCGATGTAGGTTTTGATGGACGCCAGCGGCACTGGCGGCATGCCGAGTTCGGCCATCATCAATTCTGCCGCGTGGGCGAGGTCGGGTGCGGTGTCGAGCAGCGTGCCGTCGAGGTCGATCACCACGGCCTTGATTTTGATTGGGAATTTCATATGGTCTTAAAAAGTCAGTTAGCCACAGAGAACACAGAGTTCACAGAGGCAATGGAGTTCACATGGTTATCGTAAATACCGGCTTCACCCATCAGATGAACCGGAAAATATGCGGAACACGCTTCATCTCTGTGTGCTCTGTGATCTCCGTGGCTTGAATTGCGGTTTTAGGTTTAATGTCTAATCTCGTTTACGTCATGCCGGATCAAGCAGCAGCGGCTTGGGTCAGGCTTTAGCCAGTTCCGCGCGCATTGCCGCCACCACGCTATCGTAGCGGTGCGCGTCGCTGTCCCTGGCTGCGCCGAAAATGGCAGAGCCGGCTACGAATACGTCGGCGCCCGCGCGGGCTACTTCGGCAATGTTGTCGACTTTCACGCCGCCGTCCACTTCCAGCCAGATATCGCGGCCCGAGGCATCGATACGCTGGCGCACGGCACGCGTCTTGTTGAGCGTTTCCGGGATGAATTTCTGTCCGCCGAAGCCGGGGTTGACCGACATCAGCAGGATCATGTCCACCTTGTCCATCACATAGTCCAGATAGCTCAGCGAAGTGGCCGGGTTGAACACCAGGCCAGCCTTGCATCCGCATTCCCTGATCAGCGACAGGGTGCGGTCGATGTGTTCGGACGCTTCCGGATGGAAGGTGATGATGTTCGCCCCGGCCTTGGCGAAATCGGGGATAATACGGTCTACCGGCTTGACCATCAGGTGTACGTCGATGATTGCATCCGTCACCGGGCGCAGCGATTCGCACACCAGCGGACCGATAGTCAGATTGGGCACGTAATGGTTATCCATCACATCAAAGTGAATGATGTCCGCACCGGACGCGATCACATCAGTGACTTCCTGTCCCAGCTTGGCGAAGTTTGCAGATAAAATGCTCGGTGCGATACGGAATTGCCTGGACATGGTGACCCTTTCAACAAGCCTTTGGATAAAGAAGCCAATTTTACCCGGAATCGCGCCGGGGTAACAGCGCGACCGGCTCAAGGACAGACACGCAAATGGGCGACAGCAGAAAAAATCACGTAACCGTAGTCGTCGAGACGGTATTCATTCCCGACCAATCCGATCCGCACATGGATCGCTATGTATTTGCCTACACGGTCACCATTACCAACACCGGCACCATTCCGGCGCAACTCGTTTCGCGCCATTGGGTGATTACCGACGCGGAAAACAAGGTGCAGGAAGTACGTGGTCTGGGTGTGGTGGGCGAGCAACCTTTGCTCAAGCCTGGCGAGAGTTTTGAATACACCAGCGGCACCGCGATCACGACGCCGGTAGGCACCATGTACGGCAGCTACCAGATGGTGGCGGAAGACGGCGAGCACTTCGACGCGGAGATTCCCGTGTTTACTCTTGCCATGCCGCGCGTATTGCATTGATGCACGGGCATGCCGCGCCCAGCCGATCTTCAGGAACCTGAACTCAGCCCGGCCATGCAACGCGTGGTGGCCGCCATGTCCATCTCCATTGCGGCACATCTGGCACTGATCGGCCTGCTGCGCGTTAATCCTGTTGCGGCACCGGTAGCCGCCGCTATTCCGGTGATCGAGGCGCGCCTGCAGCCCGCTGCGCCGCCACCAATACCGGCGCCACCCAAAATGGCGGTACCAGCCACAGCACCTGAAACGGCGCCAGAGCCAGCACCCGAAGCGCCTCCCCAACCCGCCCCGCCTGCACCAGAGGAGCGTGCTTCGCCACCAGCGCCCGCCGCGTCTGATGCGCCGCCGGTAGTGCCCAGAGCCCCCAATCCTGCGCCGCAGCCCAGCAGCGCGTTGCCGGCAGTCAATGTGCCGTTACTGGTTGACCCTACTTATTACACCGCCAAACAATTGGATGTTCAGCCGCGCGCATTGGCCGCCATCAGCCCGGTTTACCCGCCAGACGCAGTCGCCCGCGGCACCGCAGGCTGGGTCGTGCTCAAATTGAAGCTGGATGAGGGTGGTAACGTGCAGGATGTCGAAGTCAGCGATGCCAGCCCACCGGGAATTTTCGACCAGAGTGCGCGCGATGCTTTTCGCAATGCGCGCTTCGCGCCGGCCCAGAAAGACGGTCGCGCGGTGAAATCGCTCGTGCAGATTAAAGTGCGTTACGAGCTGGATCGGTAAGCCTGTCCATTCCGGAAAAGCGTTAATGCTGCTGGCGTGATTATTCCTTGACGACCTTGGCTTTCGCAGCCAGCGGTGTTGGTAACTCGCTCGGCACCGGCATGTCTTTGGGTAGCAATACCCACATCCGGCCAGTCTGCTTCATCCTGCCTGCGATTGCTCCGGCTTCATTACCAAAGCCCCAGAAAAAATCCGCCCGTACATTGCCGCGAATGGCACCGCCGGTATCCTGTGCCATCATCAGGCGATCCAGCGGCTGATCGGACGAGGGCACGGTGGTGTCCAGCCACACTGGCGCGCCCAGCGGGATCGCACGGGCATCCACGGCAATGCTGCGCCCGCCGGTAATCGGCACGCCCAGCGCACCCATCGGGCCGCTGCCGTTATTCGGTAGCTCACGGAAAAACACATAGCTGGGGTTTTGCGCAAGCAGTTCCGGCAGCTTGTCGGGATGGTTTTTACCCCACTGCTTGATGTTCTGCATCGAAGTCTGTGCCAGAGGCAACTCGCCGCGCTCGGCCAGTACCCGACCGATGGAACGATACGGATAGCCGTTCTGGTCGGCATAGCCCACCCGTATCATGCTGCCGTCGGGCAGTTGAATGCGCCCCGACCCCTGGATTTGCAGGAAGAACGCCTCCACCGGGTTGTCCACCCAGACCAGTTCGTTGCCTTTAAGCGGAGTGCTGCCATCGTCGATATCGGCGCGGTCCAGATACGGCACCACCTTGTTGCCCTGCAAGCGACCGCGCAGACGCATGTGTTTCAATTGCGGATAAACGCTGCTGAGATCAATGGTCAGCAAATCGGCGGGCGGACCATATAGGGGGATCGAGTACTTCGCGCTGGGGGTGAGACTGCCATGCAGCAGCGGTTCATAGTAGCCGGTAATCAAGCCATTCTCGCTGCCGTCGGCCTGGCGCGATTGGTAGAGTGCAAACTGGCTTTCGAAAAATGTTCGTACTGTTGCAGCGTCGGTGGGTTTTAACGCTTCTGATGCGGCGCACACGGCTTGCCATTCCGGTCTGGTTTTCAGCGCCGCGCACGACTGTAGCCACGCAGGCCATGCATCCAGTAGATTGTCGTCCCGCCAGCCGGGCAGGCTGGACCAGTCGGCCGCGCTCAGGTTGGGGGTTACCGGAGGAGGTGGCGGCGGTGTTTCCGGCGTGGGCGGCGGGCATACCACAGCCGGTGCAGGCTTTGGCTGCGGCGGGCCGGGTGGCGCCGGTTTGGGCGCTGGCTTGGCGACTGGTGGCGTAATCGGCGCTGTGGGCTGGGTGGCGCAGCCGCCGCTAATCAGCGCGACTAATATCAAAGCTGTGCGAATAAGTAGTCTCATGCGAAAATCACGAAATTAAGCAACAGCCTCAAGTATAACAAAGCCATGTATCCACCCTATCAGCCGGTTCCGCGTTTTTATATTGAACGCATTACCATTGCCGCAATGTGCAACGAATCGATGGACCTGCACTGGCATGATCCAGCCAGCCGGCAATCGTACATGGCGCGCATATGGCCGCAGGACGTATCCGAGGAAAGCGGCGCAGAATGGCTGATGGCGCGGAACGAAACGGGGGAGGCCGTCAGGATCCGTCTCGACCTGATTCGCAATTTCCCTACCCCGGTGAAATGAACCGAAAGACATTTATCCACGAAAGACACGAAAATCACGAAATAAACCCATGTCTGAGATAAGTCATTCACCCTATATTGAATGAACTTTTTTTCGTGCTTTTCGTGTCTTTTGTGGACCAGCTGTTTTTTCCAGGATGAATTGTCGTTTAACAAGAAAGGCCGCAAACATGGAAGACAACGGAATGGTCAGCCTCGCCTGGTTTGTATTCGAAGCAGGGGTAGCGCTTGCCCTGCTGCTCGGCATCGTGTGGTGGACCATGCGCAAATAGTAGCCGGGTGCCTTCGGCTTGCCAGATACGCACGTCTCGCCCACAATCAGCGCATGGACAATCAACGCTTTTCGCAACGTCAGCAGGATTTCCTGCGCGCGGCAGCGCGGCTGCAAGAGGCTGTGATGCAGCAGGGCGACAGCATCCTGCGCGACGCCACCATTCAGCGTTTTGAGTTCACTTTCGAAATCGCATGGAAAACCCTGCAGCTTTATCTTCTGCACCAGGGCATGGAAGCCACCGGCCCGCGCCAGACGCTCAAGCAGGCATTTGTGGATGGCCTGATTGCCACCCCCGAACAAGCCGATGTCTGGCTCGCCATGCTGGAAGATCGCAACCTCACGACCCACACTTACCGCGAAGCCGTGGCCGAATCCATCGCAGCCCACATCCGCCAGCGCTATGCCAGCCAGCTCCACGACATGGCGGCGCGGGTAGCAAAACTGACGCTGGACTGAATCCATGCTGCAACTGCGCGAACAAGACCGCCACACTTTACAGGCCACGCTTGCCCGCTTTCCCGAAGTGCGCCGCGCCTGGGTATTTGGCTCCCGCGCCGCCGGCCGGGCGCGGCGTGCATCCGACATTGATCTCGCCATTGAAGCCCCCGCCCTGGCCCCCGCGCGCTGGCACGATCTGATCGAGGCGCTGGAACAGGCACCTGTTATCTACAGGCTGGACGTCATCCATCTGGACACGCTGGACGACCCGGTGCTCAAACAGGCCATCCTGCACAATCGGACACCACTCTGAACATTCTCCAATAATCGTGTGTTGCAAAAAAACAACACAGCGCCTTGGAAATCAAGAAAATTTCCCATAAAGCTTGCGGGGCGCAAAAAGCCTTGGGCATAATGCCCTCAGCTTCTCGCAAGAGGGGTTCGCATCGGGGTGAAACCCGCTGCGATACACACTTCAACTAAGGAGATTCGCATGAACAAGAAACTTATCGCGCTGGCCATCGCCAGTGCCTTCGTTGCCCCAGTGGCAATGGCCGATGCCAGCAGTGTCGTCATTTCCGGCCAGATGCACGTGTCGGTGGATAGCCTGGATGGTAAGAGCGTTAATACCCCTACCACTAACTCACGTCAGACCAACGTTTCCACCAACGCTTCTTTCCTGCAGTTTGCAGGCAAGGAAGATCTGGGTAACGGCCTGAACGCTATCTGGCTGTTGAAGACTTACGTTTCTCTTGGCAATACCGGTAGCGGTGGCTTCGGTGACCTTTATAACCAGAACGGTGCCGACGGCTTGGGCAACGGCCCAGCTTACGCTGGCCTGTCCGGCGCAAGTTGGGGTGCCGTGAAACTGGGCAAGGACGAAGGCCCGATGAAGCTGCTGGGCCGTAAAGTTGACCTGTTCAACAATCAGATCGGCGACGTCCGTAACTTCAGCTTGGGTTTTGACACCCGCCCCAACAATGCCATCGAATACAATTCACCCAGTTGGGGTGGTTTCCAGGCCAATGTGATGCATTCCACCAATCTGGCCAAAGCTGCTGACCCTTCATTTGCCACAGACAAGAGCGTTAACCTCTGGTCGGCGACTGCGATGTATGACGCTGGTCCGTTCTTCGTTGGTTTGGGTTACGAGAAGCATGGTCTGACTAGTGCGGGCGCGGCTAATGACGAAAAAGATTGGCGTGTCTCTGCAGGTGGCAACCTGGGTGACTTCAAGTTGTTGGGTATGTACGAGAAGGGCACCGACCTGGGTGGTGTGTCCGGTAAGGATCGCAAGGTTTATGGTCTGGGTGGCGCCTACAAGATGGGTAGCAATAGCATCAAGGCTCAGTACTATGTAGCGGGTGATTTGGGTAGTGTGAGCAATACCGGCGCTAAAATGTATGCCATTGGCTTCGACCACAGCTTGTCCAAGCGTACGACTGCATACCTTGCCTATGCCCGTACCAGCAACGACTCTGGCGCAAGCTTTAGTGCCTTCGGTGGCGGTCATGGCGATAACCCAGGTACAGCCGTGGGTCAAAACCCAAGCGGCTTCTCCGTGGGTATGATCCACAACTTCTAAGCATTTGCCGGCATCTGCCGGTGGTGTACGGAAGATTAGAAACGGGTCACTTCGGTGGCCCGTTTTTTTATTCGGCCGCCATGATTTTCACTTTTGGGGTCAGGCCCTTTGGGTCAGGCTCTCCGGTCGTTTATAGGTTGACGCACGGCAAAGCGCCCCGTAAAATCGTTAGTCATATTCTTAGCTAATACGAGGTGCGACATGGCCATCAAGACCGTCAATATCCACGAAGCGAAAACACAGCTCTCCGCATTGCTGGCCTCTGTGCAAGCTGGGGATGAGGTGATTATCGCGAAGGCGAACAAGCCGGTGGCGCGATTGGTGCTCATCGAAGCCAAGCCGAAACAGCGCACATTTGGCCTGCATAAGGACAATATGATCTACATCAGCGACGATTTCGATGCTCCACTTGAAGATGCGTTCTGGCTGGGTAATGGGCCGCTGTGAAGTTGCTGCTGGATACCCATGTTTTTCTGTGGCTGGACGACGCCACGCCAGGGTTTCCAGCGTCGGTACGCGAGTCGTGTGAGTCTGCGGATAACGAGGTGTATCTCAGTATTGCCAGTGTGTGGGAAATGCAAATCAAGACCATGCTGGGCAAGCTGAAAACACGAACACCATTGCAGCGCATGGTTACGGAATATTTACCCGACAAAACATTCTCCATCCTCCCCATCCGGTTGGAGCATGTCTGGGGCCTGGATGCGTTGCCTCGTTTACATGGCGACCCCTTTGACCGCATGCTGATTTCCCAGGCCCGTTGCGAGGGCCTGACTTTGGTGACGGCGGATGAGATCATCCGTCGATATTCTGTAGAGGTGCTATGGACATGACGCTGGATAAACTGATTATTGAATTCGACAAGGGCTTGCGCACCTTGTTTGCACCTGCGCAGAGCGCACGTCCATTACCGGGGCGTGATCTGGGTGAGGCGGAACTTGCAGCGACGGACAAAAAACACGCGGCAGGTCTGATGCGGGTGAACCACGTCGGAGAAGTGTGCGCGCAAGCGCTGTATCAGGGGCAGGCGTTGACCGCACGCGATCCGGCAGCCAGGACGGCGTTGGAGGAGGCTGCACGTGAGGAAACCGAGCACCTGGCCTGGTGCGAATCGCGCATTCACGCGCTGGGTGGGCGCAAGAGCCTGTTGAACCCGGTGTGGTACGCCAGTTCGCTTGCGCTGGGCATGGCAGCGGGAGCGTTGGGCGACAAGTGGAGCCTCGGCTTTCTGGCTGAAACCGAACGTCAGGTCGAAGCGCATCTGGGCGGCCATCTGGAAACGTTGCCGGAAGCTGATGCCAAAAGCCGTGCGGTAGTCGAGCAGATGCAGGCAGACGAGGCACGCCATGCCGAGACTGCTGTGACGTACGGGGCGCAGGAACTGCCTGCGCCGATCAAAATGGCCATGAAATTCGCTTCGAAAGTCATGACGAAAACCGCTTACTGGGTATAATCCCCGCCTTTGCGCTTGGAAAAGAAGTGATGACGAATTTTGCAGAAAACCTGGAAAAGCTGGAAAACGTGGATGCCTTCGGGTTGATGAAACTGTTCGGCGAAGACGGCGAAGTCGCGGCGGTGATTGAAAACAAACCAGGCAGCAGCGGCTCGTTCCGTGTCTATTACCATGTCGCGCTCAAATGGGGTGGTGTGGGCCCCAAAGCCGCCGAGGAAGCACTGGCGCTATTTTCCGAGCACACCGAAGACGCGCGTGCGCATCCTGGCAAGCATCCGAATATCGACCGGCTGCTGCAATCAATTGAGCAAGATATCTATTACTCGGTGCGTTGTTACCCGATGTAATTGCCGTCAATCCAATTTCTCCGGCTAGACTTCCCGTATCTCGAAATCGTGGGTGATCATGGCGGTTTTGCCGAGCATTATTGAGGCCGAGCAATACTTTTCAGCGGATAAATGGATTGCGCGTTCGACCTGTTCCGGCTTGAGATTTTTGCCGGTAACGATGAAATGAAAGTGGATTTTGGTGAATACTTTGGGGTCTTCGTCAGCGCGTTCCGCCTGGATTTCGGCCACGCAATCGCTAATCTCGGCACGTGATTTTTTCAGGATGTGTACCACATCGTAAGCAGTGCAACCGCCGGTGCCGATGAGCACCAATTCCATCGGGCGCGGCCCCAGGTTGCGACCGCCGCCCTCTGGAGCGCCATCCATTAATACGGCATGACCACTGCCGGTCTCACCCAGAAACGCAACATTTTCCACCCATTTGATACGTGCTTGCATATGTAACTCCTGTGCTGGCGAGATGTGATTTTAGCCTTTTAACCGATACCAGATAAGCCCGATAGCTTCGTGCATCGCATAATAACTGGCCTGCAGGCCGCGTGGCTGGGGGATAAAATCCATGATGCGGATTTTGTTTGCTAGCGTAAAACCGGTACCGGCAGGGATGACGCGAAAGCCCGCTTTTTCAAACGAGTAAACGGCACGCGGTAAATGCCAGGCATGGGTGACCAGAAATATGCGTCGTATGTCGGTGGGCGCAAGTAACGCGTAGCTGTTGCGAGCATTTTCCCAGGTTGTGTTGGAATGCGATTCCTCCCAGCGGGCAGGTACGTGGAAGTCCTGTACCAGCGACGTTTGCATCATTGTTGCCTGGGGTTTGCCGCCAGCAGGTTTGCCCCCGGTTACCAGGATGGGTAAGCCCGTGAGGCGCGCTAAACGGGCGCCATAACGCAACCGTTCCAGCGCCAGGGAGTCAACCGTGTCGCCACCATACTCGGGTGCGTCGAAGTAGGTGCCGGCGCCCAGGATGACGATAGCGTCTGCCTGCGGCAGGTGTGCCGGATTCAGGGCGGGATATGGTTCCAGTTGCGCCAGCAGGCGATTTCCTACTGCAGGCATGGATAAGATACCCAGAAATGCAAGCGATACAAATATCAGGACGCGAGCCAGTGCTGGTCGACGCCGTAATAGAAAGAAGCCTGCGAAACCCAGCAAAATAAGGTTCAGCGGCGGGAGAAGCAAGGAGCTAATCAGATTTGTGGCCAGCCAGTTCATGTAATTTGATGCCAAATGAAAGGCTGGATTCTAACAGTGGTTTGACAGTCTCTCCAGATGGCCGTAAAATGCGCGGCTTTCCTCATCCAGATTCTCAGGGGTTTCGAATGAAAACCTTTTCCGCTAAAGCGCACGAAGTCGTGCGTGAATGGTTCGTGGTTGATGCCACGGACAAAGTTCTCGGCCATGTGGCGGCCGAAGTTGCGTATCGTCTACGTGGCAAGCACAAGCCCATATTTACCCCCCACGTTGATACCGGCGATTTTATCGTGGTCGTGAACGTGGACAAACTGAAAGTAACTGGCAACAAGGCAGAAGACAAGAAGTACTATCGTCACACCGGCTATCCCGGCGGTATTTACGAAACGACTTTTGCCAAGATGCAGGCGCGTTTCCCCGGCCGTGTGCTGGAAAAAGCGGTTAAAGGCATGTTGCCTAAAGGCCCGTTGGGCTACGCCATGATCAAGAAGCTCAAGTGTTACGCCGGTGGTGAGCATCCCCATGCTGCGCAGCAACCCAAAGCGCTGGAAATCAGAGGATAAGCAATGATCGGAAACTATTATTACGGCACCGGCCGCCGCAAGAGTTCAGTGGCACGGGTGTTCATCAAGCCTGGCAAGGGCAATATCGTTGTGAACGACAAGCCTGTTGACGAGTATTTTTCGCGTGAAACCGGTCGCATGGTGGTGCGTCAACCATTGGAGCTGACTAACAACTCGGCTACTTTTGATATCATGGTAAACGTGCACGGCGGTGGCGAATCTGGTCAAGCCGGAGCAGTCCGTCATGGTATTACGCGCGCTTTGATCGAGTTTGATGCGGAACTCAAACCAGCACTCAAGAAGGCTGGTTTGGTGACGCGTGATGCACGCGAAGTGGAACGTAAGAAAGTCGGTCTGCGTAAAGCGCGTAGGGCCAAGCAGTTCTCCAAGCGTTAAGCGTTCGGAGCACAGAAAAAGCCGCCCTCATCGGGCGGCTTTTTTCATTGTGCGTTCGCGGTATCATTAGAAACCTACAGCAGAGGGGAAATCAGATGGTCAAAGTGGGTATCGTTGGCGGCACCGGCTACACGGGCGTGGAGTTATTGCGCTTGCTGGCGCGCCATCCACAGGCAGAGATTGTGGCGATTACGTCGCGCAAGGAAGCCGGAATGCCGGTCGCGGACATGTTCCCAAATTTGCGTGGACATATAGATTTGAGGTTTTGCGACCCGCAAGATGCGGGGCTGGACAAATGCGACGTGGTATTTTTTGCCACACCCAACGGTATAGCCATGCAGCAGGCACGTGAATTGCTGACGGCCGGTGTGAGAGTTATTGACCTTGCAGCGGATTTCCGCATTCAGGATCTCGGGGTTTGGCAAAAATGGTATGGCATGGAGCACGCCTGCCCTGATCTGGTGGCGCAGGCAGTGTACGGTTTGCCCGAGGTAAATCGCGAGCAGATCAAGACTGCGCAGCTGATTGCGAATCCCGGTTGTTATCCGACGGCGGTTCAGCTGGGATTTTTGCCATTGCTGGAAGCCGGTATGGTGGATGAAAGCTACCTGATTGCCGATGCCAAATCCGGGGTGAGTGGAGCCGGTCGTAAAGCTGAAGTAGGAACACTGTTTGCAGAGGCAGGTGATAATTTCAAGGCTTATGCTGCTTCTGGGCATCGCCATTTACCAGAAATTAGCCAGGGGTTGGCTCGTTATGCCGGCAAACCGGTAGGTCTGACTTTTGTGCCGCATCTCACGCCGCTGATTCGTGGCATTCATGCTACGCTGTATGCGCGCTTGACCGGCGAATCCGATCTGCAGGCGCTGTTTGAACAACGTTATCAGGACGAGCCATTCGTGGATGTGCTGCCCTTTGGCTCGCATCCAGAAACCAGATCGGTGCGTGGTGCCAATACCTGTCGTATTGCGCTGCATCGCCCGCAGGGCGGCAATACGCTGGTGATTTTGTCGGCGATAGATAATCTGGTGAAGGGCGCATCCGGTCAGGCGGTACAGAATATGAACATCATGTTTGGCTTGCCTGAAACCATGGGCCTGGAACTAATCGGTCTGTTGCCTTGACCAATGGGTAGTCATTGACGTAAGCGTGGGTCCTGTCCATAATGACGAACGAACTTTTCAAGTTTTAAGGAGTAAGTAATGAATGCCATGACTGAAATGCCCAGTGTGCTTGTCTTTACCGACAATGCTGCCAATAAAGTGAAACAGCTGATCGAAGAAGAAGGTAACCCCGACCTGAAACTGCGTGTATTCGTCACGGGTGGCGGCTGCTCCGGTTTCCAGTATGGCTTTACCTTTGATGAAGTGATGAATGAAGACGATACGCCGATGGTCAAGAACGGCGTGACTCTGTTGATTGATCCGATGAGTTACCAATATCTGGCTGGTGCCGAAATTGACTACCAGGAAGGTCTGGAAGGCGCGCAGTTTGTGATCAAGAATCCGAATGCCACATCCACCTGCGGTTGCGGTTCTTCGTTTTCTGCCTGAGTAAAGTAATAATAAGTAGCACCATCCTAAAAAACAGGCTGCCATATGGCAGCCCGTTTTTTTTGTCTGTACCATTTCTATGCCGGATATACCGCGCCCAAAACACAGGGGTGGCGTGCGCCGGTGACTTCCGTCAGATTGCCCGGCAATCCTAAAAGGGTCTGTCGAGCCAGCCAGGCAAAGGCATGCGCCTCAAGCCAGTCTGGGCTAATGCCAAGCGCGTCGGTGGAGGCAACAAATTTTCCTGGAAGTTCTGTATGTAATGATTGCATGAGCGCTGTATTGTGCGCACCACCGCCGCAGATATAAATCTCTTGCGCCTTGGGGCTATATGTTTCTATGGCTTGGGCTATGCCGTATGTGGTCAGCTTCAGCAGCGTTGCCTGCACATCTTGTGCAGATTCATCCCCGGACAAATGGCTGATGAGCCAATCCAGATTGAATTCCTCGCGACCGGCGCTTTTCGGTGCGGGTGCAGAAAAAAAGGTGTGCGCTGCAAGCTTTTTAAATAACTCGGGCAGATTTTCTCCACCTAACCCCCATGCCCCGGCAAGGTCAAATTGCTGGCCGGTATGGCGTTGGCACCAGGCGTCCAGGAGTAAATTGCCAGGGCCGCAATCAAAACCGATGATTTTTCCGCTGGGTGGTAAATCCGTCAGGTTGGAGATGCCGCCAATATTGACGATGACGCGATGTATTTTGGGGTGACGCAATGCGGCTGCATGGAAAGCGGGGACGAGTGGCGCACCTTGACCACCGGCAGCAATGTCGCGACTGCGGAAATCCGCTACCACCGCTATGCCTGTAAGTTCGGCGAGCAGGCTGGGATTGGCCAGTTGTATCGTATAGCCGACGTCCGGTCGATGCCTTACGGTTTGTCCGTGACAACCAATAGCATCAATGTTGCCGGGGGCGGTAGCGCTTTCGGCCAGCAATCTGGATACAACCTGACTGTACAACCCGGATAATTCATTTGACAGCAGGGCAGCACGGTGGATTTCATCGTTCCCCGAGAAATGAATCTCCAACAATTTCTCGCGCAGCGTCTCCGGATAAGGCAGATAGACCGTGTGAATGAGGTGACCCGCGAATTGCGTCAAATCAAACTGCACCAAGGCGGCGTCAATGCCGTCCAGACTGGTGCCGGACATGAGTCCGATGAAATATGTAGGTCCAGCCAATTTGACTGGCGGTTATTCCAGAGCTGCCAGATTGGTACCATTCAACAAATTGAGCTTGGCGACCAATGGCTGGGTAGCGCTACGGAACATGGGCTGATATTGAGCCGAGATCGGGAAAGCATAAGGAATTTTTGCGGTAAGCGGGTTTACCGCCACGCCTGCAATACGGAACTCGAAGTGTAGATGGGGGCCGGTAGCCCAACCGGTGCTGCCTACATACCCAATCACGTCGCCCTGGTGGATTTTTTCGCCTTTGTGCAGACCCTTGGCGAACGCTGACAGATGGCCATATGCTGTGCTGTAATTGCCGCTGTGTTGCAGCAGGATAAAGTTGCCGTAGCCGTTTTCCTGGCCGGCAAAAGCCACTACTGCATCGGCGACGGCCTTGATTTTGGTGCCTGCAGGCGCCGCGTAATCAACACCTTTGTGCTCTCGCCATTGCTTCAGGATAGGGTGGTAACGCATACCAAAGCCAGAGGAGATTCGCGAGAATTCGATCGGCGAGCGCAAGAAAGCTTTTTTCAGGGACTTGCCGTCGGGAGTGTAGTACTCGCCTTTGCCATCGGGTTGCCGGAAGTAGACGGCCTTGTACGTCTGGCCATCGTTGGTAAACTCGGCTGCCAGTATGCGTCCGGTCATGACTGGTTCACCACTGCTGTACAACACTTCGTAAACAACCTTGAATTGGTCGCCGCGGCGTATATCACGGTGGAAATCAATATCGGCGGAAAACAGCGTAGCCATTTGGGTGACAATGCTGTCTGGTATGCCAGCCGCATCAGTGGCGCCAAACAATGAATTGTGAATTTCACCAGATTTCATTACGGTTCTGGTTTCCAGCGCAGCTTGCTGCTGCGTGACTGTAAAATTTTGTCCCTGTCTGGAGATTTGCAACAGCGAGCCAGCGGAATTGATATGGCGTAACCATAACAGTTCACCGGAGTCGGTCGTTTGAGCCTGGATGCGTCTACCGGGCTTGATTTGCGCAAGCGCGCGGCTAGCCGCCGGGTTGTGAAGGAATTTTGCGCTTTCTTCACTGGATACGCCCAGTCGATCAAGAATCGTGGCTACAGTGTCGCCGGATTCAATGCGTTCGTCGCGCCAATAGGCGGTTGACGGGATGGAATTGTCAGCCTCGATTACGGTGGAGGGAACCGTCAGATTCTCAATGACAGTGTTAACGGGAATATTGTTGGTATCCGTTTGTGGCGCGACACCAAAGGCAGCAATGATGCCAAAAAGTGGCAGGGCGGAAGCGGCAACAAGCCAGCGCAGGCGCACTTTACGCGCATGCAATTTGTCCGCATGCGTTAAACTTACTGCCTTTTGGTTGGTCATTGTGCCGCCTTTCCATACAGAATTGACGCGTGAGCTTAACAGATTGGGGTCAAAGCGGAAAGCGTGGCGATCCGTTTCATGTAGTTATATAGCGGTCAATAAGTAAATATCTTTAAATTTTGCTCTATTTTGAGAAAACACTCGAGGCAGTAATGATTGATTCTGAAATACAGGAAACCCTGCGCATTATCAGGCGCGGTTGCGATGAGTTGATCGTGGAGCAGGAGTTGGTGGATAAGCTGCGCGCTGGTAAACGCTTGCGTGTGAAAGCTGGTTTTGACCCGACCGCGCCTGATTTGCACTTGGGCCACACAGTGCTGCTGAACAAAATGCGCCAGTTGCAGGATTTGGGACATCATGCCTTGTTCCTGATAGGAGATTTCACCGGCATGATTGGCGATCCTACGGGTAAAAATGCCACACGTCCGGCGTTGACGCGCGAGCAGGTGCTGGAAAACTCTAAATCTTATACCGATCAGGTATTCAAAATACTCAAGCCCGAGCAAACCGAAGTGGTATTCAACTCCACCTGGATGGATAAACTGGGAGCGGCAGGGATGGTCAAGCTAGCGGCCAGCCATACTGTGGCGCGGATGCTGGAGCGGGATGACTTCCACAAACGTTATAAGGGAAACCAGCCTATCGCCATACATGAATTTCTCTACCCTTTGGTGCAGGGCTATGATTCTGTGGCGCTCCACGCGGACTTGGAACTGGGTGGTACCGACCAAAAATTCAACCTGCTAATGGGGCGCGAGCTACAGAAGCAGCATGGACAGGCGCCGCAATGCGTCCTCACCATGCCATTACTGGAAGGCCTGGATGGCGTTAACAAAATGTCCAAATCGCTGGGCAACTATATAGGCATCACAGAAGCGCCCTCGGAAATATTTGGCAAAATCATGTCTGTGTCTGATGAGCTGATGTGGCGTTATATAGAGTTGCTTTCTTTCGAATCCTTGGAAACTATCGATGGCTGGCGTGAGCAGATCAATGCCGGAGCGAATCCTCGCGATACCAAAGTGCACTTCGCCCAGGAAATTGTGGCGCGTTTTCATGGCACTGCGGCGGCAGTCCAGGCACTAAACGATTTCGAGGCACGCTTCAGGCAGGGTGCCATCCCTGATGTGATGCCGGAGGTAAGCTTGCAGGCCGATAATGGCAGTTTGTCCATTACGCAAGTACTCAAGCAGGCTGGGCTCACAGCCAGCACCTCTGATGCCATGCGCATGATCGAGCAGGGCGGGGTGAAGGTGGATGGCGACAAGATCAGCGATAAAACATGGGTGTTGAGCGCGGGAAAATGTGTGGTGGTGCAGGTTGGAAAACGTAAATTTGCCCGAGTCACAATCGCCTAACATATTGAATTTAAAACACATCGATTGGCATGATGTACTTTTTATGAAAAAACGATTGACGGCGTGTTTTAGGACTGTATAATTCGCATCTCGTTGTTGATTGGCATGCGCAGAAAACAGATTAAAATCATCTAGTTAATAGCGTTTCGTGAAAACTTTGTGAGTTCTGAATTTTGAAAATGTTGTTGACATGCGGATTTAAGTAAGTATAATTCGCACCTCGCTGATTGAGGCGAGAATGAATGAAATTGGAAACACCGCTCTTTAACAACAAGACAACCGATAAGTGTGGGTATTTGCGATGGGTACCTGATTTTGGGAGCCGGGTAACTGGTAACTGGAAGAGG
>NZ_BGOW01000015.1 GCF_003851125.1 Sulfuriferula multivorans
CAGTGAGTTTGAACAGGCGCCCGTAGGGGGTAAGTTCGGGAAATTGTCCCCCGGCATGGCAGGCGACGCAGTTTTGGCCGGTCTGTCGTGCGAAGCTTGGAACTGCACTGGCCGGGTTAGAAAAGCTCATCAGCGCCATTAACAATGTTGGTACCAAGAGCAGCCAGTATTTAATGTTCAATTTCGAGCTCATCGACCTCACCCTTTCAAGACATACATCACTAAAGAAATATATTCTTAACTGTTTATGATGCTAGGCTATCTAGAAGGGGGATAATCATGATCTGGATCAACAAAAAGTGCGAAAACGTACTTTAAGTCGTCAATATTTTCGGAGGAACTTACCCGCAGTCAGAGCGCGTTGAACGGAAGTACCACCAAGATGCAGCATGGGAACCCGTTACGGCCGATTGTCGAGAGACCAACTGACACCAATGCAGTAAGTTTGTCAGAGGCATGCAGCACATTTTGAATCATGTATCACCCTGCCAACATGCTCACCCACAATGGGCTGGCAAAATGCTGGATATACCCACCCGAGCTGGAGCAGCTTATGTCAAAACCATATAACAGGACCCCCTCACCACCGACTTTGGAATTCATGTCATGTAAAGACTGTGACATGTATGGAATGTGCAGGCTGGCGAGTAATGGTGAAGATGCAAACGTTACCAATACACTGGTCAAGCGGCGATTTGTATTGAGACGCGGGGAATATCTCTATCGGAGCGGCGATACATTCCACGAAATCTACGCAGTTCGCCACGGATCGATAAAAACATATATTTACAGCAATGATGGCAGGACCCAAATTACCGGATTTCACGGACGCGGCGAGATAATCGGGCTGGACGCCCTCAATGGCATGCGCTTTGCCAGCGAAGCCATCGTGCTTGAAACAACGAATATCTGCGAGATATCGTTTCCGCATTTCCTAGGCTTGAGCAGAAATATTCCCGACTTGCAGGATCATATGCTCGCTATCATGAGCCATGCCATACTCCGCGGCCAGCAGATGATGCTGCTACTTGGAAAAAAGAACGCCACCGAGCGGCTGGCAACATATTTGATGAGTCTCAGTCGGCATATTGATAAGAATAAATCATCCCATCCCGCCTATAAGCTCACCATGTCGCGCAGGGATATCGCCAATTATCTTGGGCTGACTCAAGAAACGGTTTGCCGTATTCTGGCGCGCTTTCAGGAGGATGGCATTATCAAGATTGAGGGCAAATACATATATTTTGTCGATATGGATCGACTCGCCAACCTGACATCGGAAAGCCCGACAGAGCAGTAACGAACTGCATTTGTGCCAAGTCCGCAATGTTTAACTTAAATCACCTGCGCAATTCGATGGTGTGTGCCGGGACAGCGCATATAGAGCTATGGCGCCATGGGTCTATGTCAGTCGCTCGCACGCCGTGTGATCTGCGATACGTGCACGCCAGTGTTGTAGCGTTGCATTGCTTAATGCGCACGCTTGGCGACATAGGTTTTGCGAGTGCGACGCGAGCCTGGACGCTGTTTCTGGATAATGACGCCCTTCACTACGGACAGATCCGATATGAGCGCATCCTCGTAGTTGGTATTGAGTGGATGCAGGTACCAGTCACCCTCCCGCCGCAGCAGTTGACGGAAGATGTATTCTTCGTTGTGAAAGGCCAGCACAAAGGAACCCTCTGTCGTCAGGCCTTCCGGCTCGATGATAATGATTTCGCCCTCCTCGAATTCCGGCATCATGCTGTCACCCAGCACCATCAGGGCAAAGGGTTCGGCGCCCGCGCAAGTGCTTAGACTGGCATCGGCGGATTCCTGGGACACAAGCGGGATGATTTTCCTGATCGAAGTCATTTTGCCGTGCCCTCCCCATAACTGGATAAAAACGCTACCCGCGTGACGACTGCAAACCACACCTGCAATCGATGCTGTCCGAAAATAGAGTTCATGCGAATGCTCCGTTGTGCCTGGATAGTCCAATGATGCCTGTTTATGCAGGCAGCGCCTACCTGTTTCATCCCTGCAAATCGACGCAAAATTTAGCATGGAAGGTGGTTTACGCAAGTGGTACTAGCGATAAAATTTCTTCTGCAACGGAGTTTGGATTTATAGTGTTAGCAATTTCAATGCTTTGTTGCAGATCGCAGAGCGAAAACAGCATGACCAGAAGTTGGCCGGCGTACGCTTGGTACAAAAATTTATCCATCAAGGCGGGCTTCAGGAGAGGAAATCATGCAGGATATTAGCGGTCCTTCCGCCGGATTTTCCGAATCGGTTACCGACCAGGGCTTATACAAGCTGCCTGCATTGCGGGTGCTATCAGAAATCGCCACCTCGCTCAGCACCAATGTCGATATCGAACGGCTGCTGGAGCGCTTCCTGTCAACCATGGTGCGACTGGCCGGCGCGGGCGCCGGTGCAGTGCGCGTGCTCACCGCCGACGGTACCGGGCTACGCCTGATTGGCTCCATCGGCCTGCCAGAGGAAATGCTGGAGCAGGAGCGCATCGTACCCCTGGGCTGCGGCGTCTGCGGCCAGGCAGTGCATGATTCCGCGGCCCGTAGCACCGAGGCGGTGCATCTATGCAAGAACAACTCGGGCCTGGAATTTTTCGGCGACCACTGCGTGAGCTTTGTGGCAGTACCCTTGCAGCACAAGGGCCATGTGCTGGGGGTTTATAACTTGTTCATGTTCGCCGACGCCCCTCCCATTCCGGAAGAAGTACGGCTGCTGTTCTCCTCCATCAGCGAGCATCTGGGGATGGCCCTGGAGAACGTGCGCCTGACTCAGGAAAACATGCGCATCAGCCTGATGAACGAACGGCAAATGCTGTCCAACGAAATTCACGATTCACTCGCCCAAACCCTGGCCTACATGAACATTCGCCTGGAGATGCTCAAGGAGTCCGTGCACACAGGGGATAAGCAATTTACCGAAAAATATCTTGGCGATATGGAAGATGCCCTGGAGTCTGCCTATTCCGGTCTGCGCGAACTGCTCACCCAGTTCCATCACCGCATGGATCCGCGCGGCCTGGTGCCGGCCCTGCAGGATCTACTGGCCGGGGCGTGCAAGAAAACTGAAGCCAGAGTAGATTTCACCAACCACACCCATGGGCTGAATCTCACCCCGGACCAGGAAGTCCAGGTATTCCATATTGTGCAGGAGGCGCTCGCCAATATCTGCAAGCATTCCCGTGCCCACAACATTCACCTGAACATCGAGCAGGTCGACGATGCCTACCGGTTTACCATTACCGATGACGGCATCGGCCTCTGCGCCGCCGGCCACCCCGGCCCTGGCATGCATTTCGGCATCAACATCATGCACGGGCGGGCGAAGCAACTGGGCGGCAGCGTGGAGATCACCAGTCAGGCGGGCGCCGGCACGCGGCTGACATTGATGTTTCCGTCCCAGCCTCCGCGCAAGAGGGATAACACATGACGGTCAAGATCAAAGTCGTGCTGGTGGATGACCACACACTGTTCCGCAAGGGCCTGGCCGAACTGTTGGAACACTCGGGCACCATCAGCGTGGCCGGCATTACCGGCGACGTCGAGGAAGCACGTCGTATGCTGAGAGAAATACACCCCGACGTGGTGATCATGGATTTGCACATGCCGGCGGTGGACGGCATTACCCTGCTGAGCCAATTCCACCAGGAAGGGCTGCTATTCCCGACGCTGATTCTGACGGTGAGCGACGACCAGGGCGACATGGCCAATGCCCTGCGCGCAGGCGCCCGCGGTTATCTGCTCAAGAATATGGAGCCGGCCGAGGTGGTGGACGCCATCCAGCGCGCGGCCCGGGGCGAAACTGTGGTGGCACCGACGATGACCGCCAAACTGGTGAATCTGCTGGATGCCAAACAGGGCAAGAAAGACTCGCTCATCGAACAACTGACCCAGCGCGAGCAACAGATACTTGGCTGCCTGGCCAAGGGGGAAAGCAACAAGGTCATCGCCCGTAATCTGGGAATCAGTCACGATACTGTCAAGCTGCATGTGCACAACATTTTTTCCAAGCTCAACCTCACTTCCCGGGTGGCCGCAGCGGTATTTGCCGTGGAGCAACGGCTCGGCCAGTCCGGCACCGGCGCCTCCAAATCGTAATGCACGGTAAAAACCCGGTCCTGAAAAAGGCATTTTAACCACGGGGAACACGGAGGAGAATCAATGCATTGCGTAGTTTTACCCTGTTTAGCGCATAGCAGAAATGTCCGTTGGTGATTACATAGTGGGGCAGGACAAACGGAATTTTATGGAGTGCAGCGCGCCGGGCGCGCGTATCGCGGAGATCAATAATTTGTCAGCAGAATATTGCAATGCCGGACGCGACCCTTTGGCCCCTATTCGATTCGTCGAACGAGCAGCAATTATCTCAAAATGAAACGCCCCGAGAGATTCTTGAGGAAACTTTTGAATACGCGGGTAGCATTTCACGGTCAAACGAGGACGGTTGGTTTTACGACGACGACCCGTCAAAATGAATGGGAGAAAGACATGCCGAAGGTTTTTTTCGTGAAGGACGGCAGCGGTGACAGCCATACAAGTCGCGGATACCATGCAAAATTCGAGGACATCGCAAATATGGTCGCCGGATTTGAATTGCGCTTCTCAGCCACCGGACCAACTATCAACCCCGAAACGAAAGTGGCGCCATTTTCCCCATACCGATACGTCGTCGTTGAGGTAGAGGACGGAGAATTAGCTGCTCGCTTTTCTCGCGCAGGCTTCTATCTTGTCGTCGGCCTAGATGCGGAACAGGCGGGGACCATGCTCGGCATTTCGAATCCGCAATGAACGGTTGGGGAGATAGGTAACAAAATAGTCTGGGACATGGATAACACCCTATTTGCATTTTAGTCTGCCATATTCATCCTCAATTCGGAAAGAAGAAAATAATCGGACCCATTTTCTTGCGTAGTTTGACTCTGTTTAGAGCAAAATAGAAATGTCTGTTGGTGATTAAATAGCGGGGCATGGCAAGTGAGATTTTATGAAATGCGGCGCGCCGGGCGCACGCATCGTGGCAATCAATAATTTGTCAGCAGAATATTGCAATGCAAGATGCGATCCCGCGGCTCTTATTGCATGCACCAGATTCGACTATAACTCGGACGGCCCGCGAATTTATGACAATAAACACTTCTCCATTTACCCTTAAGCCAGTTGCTGACAAGGAGTTAACGAAGGTAGCTATTTCGATTCTGGAATGGCTAAATAAACAATCCAATAGATATGATCTAGCTATTCATTTCCCTTTGTCTCAGGCGATCGATCCAAAGTCACACGAGGCTTCTAAATCCCTCATGGGTTTGCAATATACTGGCACTATTCCGCTTGCAATTCTTACCCCATTCCCTAATGGGAAACTTCTAGCAACAGTGTTTGATATAAAGTCGGAAGACCCTCTGATTACTGAGATACTCTTGAAGACGGGCGTTAAAGTTATCACCAAGGATGCTTTTTCTAATCTGACCCCAAGAGATATTATGGATGCGCTAAATGGTGAGAGAAAATCCAAACTTTATGAGCGTAACTCAGTTGGTTTTCAGCAGTTTCAGGCATACAAGATTATTGCTGATCGGGCTGGTCCCCTCGAGCAATACAATCCATTTGTTCTTTTGCATGAGGTTAGGGCGTCCTCCATCGCAACCATCAAGCGGGAAGCCATCCACTCAAACAGTTCTTCATGGGGATATATTTGGGACCATGCACAAAAAACATCTTTTGATTGTTTGGTAGTAGAAAAAAACTCCATGTATCCATTACTTGCTGTCGAATTTGATGGAGGACATCACCAAGACGATAAACAAAAGCGCAAGGACGAACTCAAGAATGAATATTGCAATAAATTGTCGCTCCCTTTAATTCGGATAAACGAATGCTACTTAAATAATGATTTGACTCCGGCATTTCTTGAATATCAAAAGTCATATTTCTTACAAGGGCTGATATTTGAAGTGCTAGGACACGCATATTTAAAACGTATCGATCAATTAAAATCCAGAAAGAAAATCTCTGATTTCACCGATAAGCAGCGCGACATTAATCCTGATATTACATCGGAAAGCATCGTATTTAAGTACTTTGCCGATGAAGAAGTGAGGATAGATGAACAAGTTAGCCAGCAAGCGGAAGAATGGGAAAAAGAACGTCTTTGTAATGAATACAAATCAATATATAACGCTGATCCAGAGATTCAATTTTCAACCGATAGGTTCGAAAGAATTTTTGCTAGCTTAGCTGTACCGGTAGTTGTCTCCAGAAAAACATTAATTTTTAATTGCCCAACTGCAATAAAGGCTGAAATCTTTGGGATTGATAATCGTGATCTCGAATCTCTAATTAAAAATTACATGAGTAGATTTTTGCTAGAACTTGCAATTTCAGCTGGAAATTAACTGGGTCGCACTCGATATTCATACTTACCCTTTAACATAAAAGCTGGTTAATTACCCGCATTTAATTCAAAACGCTCTTTGTGCCGCGTCAAAATGTCGACATGCTTTTCGGCACCGAGAGCTTTGGCCACCAAAATATGAGAGAGAAAACTGCGATACATGTAGTTCCAAAGATCACGCGTGTGTTCGTCAATCCTTGGCGTTCCGAGCATCCCTTGTGTATGAAAATGAGGCGGGTTTCCACCATAGCTATCCATAATGTGTGGTGAAGCGCCGTGAATAAAACCAGAATATGCCTTGCTTAAGGTTCTGCTTAATTCGATTCTGCAGCTCGGGTTTAGGGGTGCTCCTTCGACGCTCGCAATATATGCCCTAATTTTTTTGCGGGACACCATTTCTCTCTTTTGCTCTGATTTTACTGGGTTTCCGGATTCATCAAATTCTTCCTCCCAGAAAGACGCTAAATACCGTTCGTGCAGAGGTGTAATTTTGTCATTTGTAACCGCATAAACTAAGAAGAGGACATCCTCGTTGGTTTCATCAATTACTCGATGGAGCATTGCTTGCTCTTGGACATGCCCATGCATCAGAAGTAAGCGGGCCGCTCTTATCGTGCTTTGCACGCGCGCGAGTTTTTGAACTAGTGCTTGATATATATCTTGTTCTTCAAATCGATACACCCAACCATAGGTCTTTGCTACCAACTTGGGTTTGTTCGGCATTGCCGCTTCAAAGTCACGAAATGTAAGCTCCATCAATTCGAGCATTTTGCCAAAATCGGCATCCATGATTTAACACCTAATGTCGGATATATGGACTCCCCCCTTTTTGCAAGGATGAAGCAATTTCGAGAAACAAGAATCTAACTGCAAGCAATATATCCGGCCTGTTGTTGAGCATAGTGCTCTGGCCCTGATGACATTCGCTCGCATAAAGGGGGACATCTTGTCTTATGATATTTTAGCCCAGCAACAGCAAGACAAACGCGGTCAAATCTTGCCCTAAAGAATTCGAGCTCAAAAGCTTCTGGTTTCCCCCGCACTCCCCGTGATTCAAATGCCTTTAGGTTTTATTGCACGCCTCGGTGCGGAACCAGGCCAGTTTCTCGTGCAGCTTCACCACATTGCCCACGATGATGAGCGTGGGCGGCTTGAACTCGGCCTCAGTGGCGAGCGCCGGCAGCGTTTCCAGGGTGCCCACCAATACCCGCTGGCGCACCGTGGTGCCCTGCTGCACGATGGCGACGGGCGTGGCCGCGGGCAAACCATGTGAAATGAGTTCCTTGCACAGGATGGGCAGGCCCAGCAGTCCCATGTAAATCACCACAGTCTGATTGGGCCGGGCCAGCGCATCCCAGTCCAGGTTGATGCTGTCGTCCTTGAGGTGCCCGGTGACGAACACGCAGGACTGTGCGTAATCCCGGTGGGTGAGCGGAATGCCCGCATAGGACGCCACGCCCGACGCCGCAGTGATGCCCGGTACCACCTGGAACGGGATGCCGTTTTCCGACAGGGTTTCGATTTCTTCTCCGCCACGGCCGAAAATGAACGGGTCGCCGCCCTTGAGGCGCAGCACCCGTTTGCCTTGCTGGGCATAACGCACCAGCAACTGGTTGATGCCCTCCTGTTGCATGGTATGGTTGGCGCGCTCCTTGCCCACATAAACGCGCTCCGCATCGCGTCGGCACATGTCGAGTACCGCATCGGCAACGAGATGGTCATAGATTACCACGTCGGCCTGCTGCATCAGCCGCAGCGCCCGGAAGGTCAGCAGGTCCGGGTTGCCGGGGCCGCCGCCCACCAGGTAAACCTCGCCTTGCGGCAAGTCATCGGTTTCCTCGTCCAGTTGCTGCTTGAGCGCTGCTTCAGCCGCCGCTTCATTGCCGGCGTAAACCAGCTCGGCAATCGGTCCCTGGAGAACTTTTTCCCAGAACATGCGGCGTTTGGCTGACAGGGAAAATTTCTTTTTCACCTCGTCGCGGAAGCTGGCGGCAAGCAACGCCAACCGGCCATAGCTGGAGGGAATCAGGGTTTCCAACCGCGCGCGCAACAGCCGTGCCAGCACCGGCGCGGCGCCACCGCTGGACACCGCCACCAGCAGCGGCGAACGGTCGATGATGGCAGGCAGCACGAAGCTGCACAGCTCGGGCCTGTCCGCCACGTTCACCGGCAGATGACGGTCGCGCGCAGCCTGGGATACCATGCGGTCGAGGTCGTCGTCCCCGCTGGCGCAAATCACCAATGCAACCTCGTCGAGCAGCGCCAGCTCGAATCCGATCTTGCGATGGGCAAGCCGGTCCTGGTCCTTGAGTTCGGTAAAAGCGGGCACGAGTTCTGGCGCCACGACAGTTACCTGCGCACCGCACTGAAGCAGCAGCGCCGCCTTGCGCGCGGCGGTTTCGCCACCGCCCACCACAAGGCAGCGCTGGCCGCGAATATCCATAAATACAGGAAGAAAATTCATGATTCGGTCTGGGCCGGGTTATTCAGTCCCGGCAAGAATGCCGGGGCGGAAAATGATTTTGTCGGACTTGGAAAAAGCCGAGGTGCAGGAGTCAATGGTCGTTTCCAGCTCTTCGCACCAGGACGGGTGGCTGTAACTCATGTCCTTGAAGAACCACAGCCCCAGCTTCGATTGCAGCGCGGCGGACAGCATGTGGATCTGCTCGCCGGCTTCCGGGCCCACGATGCAGCCGCCCAGCAACTGGCCGGTTTCCGCATCGTGCACCACCTCGGTGAAACCTTCGAAGTCATGACATGCGCGCGCCTTGCCGGAACCACCCAGGCTGGAACGCGCCACTTCCTCCGCGAAACCGGCATCCTCGGCCTGGTCTTCGGACAGTCCGACGCTGGCCATTTCCAGCGCCGAGTGGATCACGAACGGCACCTTGAAATAATTGGCATGCAATTCGTTGCCCCGGATGGCATTGGTCGCTGCCACCTTGCCATCGTACAGGGCGGCGTTGGCGGTCATCGGGCTGGACATGGGGCTGTGTTTGACATCGCCTACTGCATAGATGCCCGCCACACTGGTTTCCAGGTATTCGGAAGTGACAATGAAACCTTCGGCATTAACATCCACGCCTATCTCTTCCAGGCCCAGACCCTGGGTTTGGGGCTGTCGACCCACGGCTACCAGCACGTAGTCATAGCGTGCACGTTCGCAGTTGCTGAACTCGACTTCTATACCGTTTTCTTCAACCTTGGTGGAAATAACGTTGAGATTGTTGCACACCTCGATGCCCAGGCGGCTCAGTTTTCTTTCCAGAGCGCTGCAGGCCCGATCAGGCATGCTCGATCGATACAGCAGGCGATCACCCTGTTCCACGATGCGCACTTTGGCGCCGAACTGATGCAGCAGAAAACCGAATTCCACGCCTATGGCCCCGCCACCCACGCACAGCACCGAGCGCGGCAGATAATCCAGCTTGAACAGAAAATCCCTGGAATTCACCACGACACGGCCATCGGTAGGGCAGGCGGGCAGTTCTCTGGGAGTGGAGCCCGTGGCAATGATGATGCGCGGTGCCTGCAGTTCAAGCGTAGCTACAGTGGTATCCGCCAGCGGCTCCGTCAGGCTGATGCGCACCCGCTGACGGTCGACGAAGCGGGCTTCGCCACGAAAAATACGTACGCCCAGGCGCTTCAGCCAGATCGGAAAGCTGTCGCGAATACCCTTGACGACGGCATCCTTCTGCACCATCGCGGCCTTGAAATCACCGCTGACATGCCCCACCAGTCCGCGTCCTTCCAGTTCGTTCACGCTGGCGATGAGGCTGGCCATATGCAGCAGGGTTTTTTTCGGGATGCATCCCTGGTTGAGACAGGTACCACCGGGCAGATCGCGTTCAATCAAGGCAACCTTTGCGCCCAGATGTGCGGCGTTGATGGCAGCCTTATAACCGCCCGGCCCGCTGCCGATGACGATAAGGTCGAATTGCATCGCTTGAGTATCCATGGGTCAGGCGCAGCCGCCGCTGCTGCCACTGCCACAGCCCCCACTACCGCCCCCACCACCGCAACTGCCACCACCGCAGGCGGAATGTGGCGCATTGGGGTTGCGGAATACAAATCCTGACTGGCCCGTAGAGACTTCCGCAAAATCCAGGGTTGCGCCATTCAGCAGCGCCTGGTGGCTTTCATGAATCAGCAAATCCACACCTTCAACGCTCACCAGTGCGTCATCGGCGCTACGCTCATCGAAGCCCATGGCGTACTCGATGGATCCATCCTCGGTGATGCGGGCCGCCAGCCGCAACGCCATGCCTTCCATATCGCCGCGTTCGGCGGACTCCTGAATTTGTTGAGCGGCAAGGGGGGTCACGGTAATCATGCGAGTGCTCCTGTTCAGGACTGGTTAAAGTTGATTCGGCTAATTAAGAGCTTGTCCATGAATAATTCACGGATAAGCCCTAAGCCACGGCCTGCTTGGCAGCCACTCTGGAGGACGCATGCCGGGCTACCAGGGCAAGAAAGCGTTGCACCCAGTTAAAATTCCGGGTGGAGCGCAAATGGGTATAGGACGCGAGCAGGTTGCGATAAACGATGCCGTCGTGGCAGCCATCGAGTCCGTGACCGCGCACCATTTCGTAAGCGAACTGCACATCCGGCGCCAGATTTTCCAGGCTGGAGTAGTGGAATTCGTGCGCACAGATTTCCTGCGCCGGCGCTGCGCCTCCGGGCCAGGGAGACAGCCCGGTTTCGCGCAGGCGCACGTAACCGCGCCCCACGGGTTTGTCGTGCATCACCACGTCGCCTGGTATCACGCCCACCATCTGGTGAGCGCGTCCCTTCCAGCGCATGCTGCGGGACAAGTACATAAGACCGCCGCATTCCGCGTAAACCGGCAGTCCGTCTTCTACTGCCTGGTGGATATCGCGGCGCAGCGAGGCATTGGCTTCCAGTTCCTGCAGGAACAATTCCGGGAAACCACCGCCGATGACGAGGCCGTCCAGCGCCGGCAAATGCGCATCATCCAGGGCATTGATCGGGACGATTTCCGCGCCGCCCGCAGCCAGGGCTTCCAGATCGTCGGCATAATAAAAACCGAACGCCCGGTCGCGCACCAGACCGATGCGAAAACGTTGCAGCGGCCGGATTGGTGCCGCTGGCGCAACAGCTTCGTGGTGCGGAGAAACGGTCACTTGCAGCAGCCGTTCCAGGTCCACTTGCGCGGCGATGCTTTCGGCGATGGCACGGGTTTGCCGGGTGGCGGAGGCGGATTCGTTGCTCGGCATCAGCCCGAGATGGCGCTCGACGATCTGTAGCGCGGGATCGTGCTGCACCGCGCCCAGCACCGGCACATCGGTATAATGCTCGATCACCGCGCGCAGCTTGCTCTCGTGGCGGGAGCCTCCCAACTGGTTGAGAATCACGCCATGGATGCGGATATTGCGGTCGAAAGCCTGGTAGCCCAGGATGAGCGGCGCCACCCCACGTGTCATGCCGCGCGCATCAATCACCAGGATGACCGGGAGGTCCAGCAACTGCGCCAGCGCCGCATTGCTGTTGCCGCCGTCCAGGTCCAGGCCGTCGTAGAGTCCCTTGTTGCCTTCCACCAGACAGACATCCGCGCTGGCGCTGTGTTGCTGGTACAGGTTGCTGATTTCCTCCCGGCCCATCTGGTAAAAATCCAGGTTGTAGCAGGGGCGGCCTGCAGCCAGCGTCAGCCACATGGGATCAATATAGTCCGGCCCCTTTTTGTACGGCTGTACGAGCAAGCCGCGGGCACGCAAAGCCGCGCACAAGCCGATGCTCAGCGTGGTTTTTCCAGACGACTTGTGTGCTGCGGAGATGAGAAAGCGCGACATGTCTATTCCGCTCAGGCCGCCTTGAGCCAGGTGGAGGGACGCCGC
Organism: Sulfuriferula multivorans; assembly: GCF_003851125.1. Classification (GTDB taxonomy): domain Bacteria; phylum Pseudomonadota; class Gammaproteobacteria; order Burkholderiales; family Sulfuriferulaceae; genus Sulfuriferula; species Sulfuriferula multivorans. Next base: position 12,261 of record NZ_BGOW01000015.1, read on the forward strand.
TTCCACAGTTCCACAGCCATGGTCTGCGCTGCTTCCTGGGTGTCCGCCATGCCCATAGTTTTGAGTGCTATCGCAGTGGTGCCGGTAATGGCCGCGAGCCCGTATTCATCTTCGATATCGCCGTTCCACAGAGCGGGCAGACGCCGGGTGTCCATGCTCTCGTCTTTCATGTGGCGATTACGGAACAGCGCAGGCCATTCTTCCTCCGACAACACACCGTTGTGCACGCTTTTGACCAGGCAGGGCGAGTCGGGATTGCGCTCGATCTCGCCGCCCTCCCCTTTGAGCACGGCCAGGTGCGGCTGCTGGAGCAGCTGCGCAGCCAACTGGTGCATATCGCGGTAAGCCGGATGAAAAATACCCTGTATCGCCACGGGCGCCCGCAGCGGGTTCAGCATGCGCGCCATGGTGTTGACGGGCGAGCGCAGGCCCAGCATCGGCCGCAGTTCCATGATCTGGTATAGCGCCGGACTCAATGCCTCGAGCGGCATGAAAGCGAAGTGACGAGTGCGGATCTGGGCCGCCGCTTCCGGCAAGGAGTTGCTCGGGCTGATGCCCAGTAGCGCCAGCGTCTCCGGGGTGTACACACGGTTGTCCTTGCGCCCGCCGGCGGCGTGCATGAACACGTTGACGCCATGGCTTGCGAGCAGCAGCGCGGACAGCAAAAACCACGGCAATTGGCGCCGCTTGCCGGCATAGGACGACCAGTCCAGTTGCACCGTTGGCGCGTTATCAGGGAGCGGCATGGTTTCGCGTGCGGCGAGCACGAAACCGGCCAGTTCCTCGGGGGATTCTTCCTTCACCCGCAGGAGCATGAGAAAGGCGCCCAGTTGCACGGGCTCGACCTCCCCGGCCAGGATCATGCGCATGGCCTGACAGGCCTCGTCCTGGGTGAGCGAGCGCGACCCGCTTCTGCCCTTTCCCAGGATACGGATATAGGGAGCAAACGGATGTTCTTCACTCATGTTGGTATCCTTGAAAACAAACGCCTGTTTGCCGGACGGTGTCAGTCAGCCTTGTGGGAGAGTGTCACCGCCGGGTCATCCAGGCTTTCCGGTAGAAAACGCAAAATCTTGATTGCGAACACGACCATCGCACCGGCCACCGCCACGCCGCCCAGCCCCAGCAGCGTTTCCGGCAAACTGGGTACATAGGGATGAATCACGCCATCGAAAAAGCTGCTGGACTCGATCATGCCGGGGAACATTTGCAGCGGAAAAGCCTGGCCGCCGATAATGGTGACATACATCTGCGCCAGCCCTCCCAGCACCACCAGCAGGCAGGCGCTGGCAATGGCGCTGCGCGACTGGCGGGTAGCGGGTGCGTACAACAGAATCAACGGTACCACACCGCCCAGCAATATCTGACCGATCCAGAACAGCAGGGTATAGATGCCGCCGTCGAGCAGGATGAAGCGCTCGAACTCGTGCTGCCTGGTGAAATAAAAATTGGTCAGGTGATAGACCGCGACGAAATACAGCACAGCGGCGATGAACACGCCCAGCAGATTTTTCAGACGTCTGATGACCAAATCGCCGAGTGGACGTTTGCTCCAGCTGTAGGCGGCCATCAGCACCAGCAGGTAGACGGCCAGTCCGTAGCAGAACGACATGATGATGAACATCGGTGCCAGCAAGGCGGTGTCATAGGCCTGGCGCGCCACCAGGAAGCCGAAAATGGAGCCGGTACCGGTAGTGAGCGACAGGCGCCAGAAGAAGGCGGCAAAACCCACCGGTTTGTTGAAAGCAGCCACCTTGCGATCCATCATGGTCCAGATGTAAATCGCGCTGAGGGTGAAGAAGCCGGTATAAAGGAACACGTTCCAGGCAAACACCGACTTGAAGTTGTAATGGGTCATGGCGACGATGAGGCGATCGGCGCGGCCCAGGTCCAGCATCAGCACCATCAGGCCGCCTGCCAGCAGGGCGATGGCGAGCAGCGCCGACAGCGGCGCCAGCGGCTTGTAGAACTGCTTGCCGAATACCGTTGCGATGGACGCCACGTTGAGCACACCGGAGGCAGCCACGATCAGGAACACCGCAAATACGTGCGGTATCCCCCACACCACCTGATTGGTCATACCGGTGATGATATGACCGTGATGCTCCATCTGATAGGCGGCAAACAGACCAAGCAGCGCCAGCAGGCCCAGTCCGCCCAGCAGGCCGTAATAGGTACTGCTCTTTCCTTCCAGTTCGCGAAATACGGTTTGCATGGTTCAAATACCTTCGTAGCGTACACCGGTGTGCAGGTTGAGGCTCGCCAGAACTTCCTGACTGCGGTAGCTGGCAAGTCGTCTGGAAATTTCGCTGTCAGGATCTTTCAGATTGCCGAAATAAATGGCCTGGTGGCCTTCGGCATTGCAGGCATCCTGGCAGGCCGTAGTCTGCTTGCCCGCGTCGATACGCTGCACACAGAAAGTGCATGACTCCACGCAGCCGATGCCGCGCGGCACTTCCGCCAACTGATCGGTGACTGGCTGATGGATGAAGGAGCGCGCCTTGTAGGGGCAGGCCATCATGCAATAGCGGCAGCCGATGCAGAGGTGGCGATCCACCAGCACAATGCCGTCGGCACGCTTGAACGAAGCGCCGGTGGGGCACACGTCCACGCAGGGTGGCTCCTCGCAATGCTGGCACATCATGGGCAGGGAAAAGCTGTAGCCGGTGCGCGGGTTGCTCACCTGCACTTTGCGTATCCACTGCGGGCTGGTAGGCGAGGTATCGCCGGACAGTCCGTTTTCCTGATCGCACCCGCGCACGCAGGCATCGCAACCGGTGCCGCATTTTGTGGTATCCACCAGCATGCCCCAGCGTACCTTGTCGGAAGCGGGAGGGCCGTCTTTCACCTCGCCCTGGGCGGTTTGCCAGAACAGCACTCCAGCCGGCAGCGCAGCAGTGGCGGCCACGCCCAGCACTCCTCCCATGAAGCGGCGGCGGTAAGTGTCAAAATCGCTCATCGAATCACTCCAGCCACATCCTTGGCGTTGAACCCGGCATCCAGATTCGGCAGACGCCCATGGTAAGCCTGATAGCGCATCATGGTGGCACGGGTCGTTTTATTCAGCGGTCCCTGCGACACTGCCGGATGGAATGCCGGCGGCGATCCGGAAGGCTTGCTGGAATGACACTCGAAGCAAGTGATCTTCACTGCAGCGTAGGCATGGCAGCTTTGACAGAAATCGCCCGGTCCGGTCACGCTGTTGTCCTTGGCACTGGCATGGCAGTTCACGCAGTTAACGATGCTGTACTTGTCGGTTTTTTGGTTATCCCCTTCGTGCACGGCCGTAATGCGGTGATGCCGCAGCAACTTCATGTGATTTTTGCGCATATACTCGGTGTCTTCCACGCACTTTTCGCCTTTTGCCGTCGTCACATTGGGCTTCGGTACCCGTGACGATTCCTGAGTGCCGCTCCCCGCGTAGGCCAGCGTCAGCGCGCAAGCCAGCAGAAAGGCGCCCAATGCAGCCGGTTTAACCCATCCCTTGGCCAGCCTTCTCATATCGAGCCCTACTCGCCCATGCCCATCTGGATGTAGCCGGTCGGGCACACGTCGGCGCAGATATGGCAGCCGATGCACTTGCTGTAGTCGGTGTCCACATAACGGCCAAGTGTCGACTTGTCGCGTTTAACCTTGAATACGGCGGCCTGCGGGCAGTACACCACGCAGTTGTCGCATTCGAAGCACAAACCGCAGCTCATGCAGCGCTTGGCTTCCGCCACAACCTGTGGCTCGTTCAGAGCCGCCAGACGCTCTTCGAAATTACCCAGCGCCTGTTCGGCATTGAGTGTGATCGTTTCGCGCTTGTGGCGCTCGGCGAACAGAAAATGGCCGAGGAAAAGCTCGGTGGACGGGATTACGTATTTTGCGGAGCGATCCTCGAAGTTGTGCACGGCAAAAGCACTGGTGTCCGAGCCATGCATTTGCTGGTGGTTGTACTCTTCGATTTTCATGCCTTTTTCCACCAGCTTGCGCAGCAGATCGAAGCGGTGCGCGTCCACCTTGGGGCGCTTGTCGAGTTCCTCATGTCCGTCCAGGAAGGCATGGATGCCTTCGGCGGCGATGGAGGCGTGACCGATGGCAGTGGTGAGCAGGTGCGGCTTGATTACGTCGCCGCCGACAAAGATATGTTTCTTGCCGGGGAAGCGATAGTGGCTGTCCGGCTTGATCAGGCCTTTGTTGTTGTTGAACTCTTCCAGGCCGGTGAAATCCACCGCCTGGCCGATGGCGGACACCACCAGGTCGGCGGGCAGATCGCGTTCGGTGCCTTCCCTGATGACGGATTCGCCCTTCACCATGTCGAATTCGGCTACGCGCAGGGCTGTGGCACGGCCATCCGCGCCCAGGATTACCGCTATCGGCATTACGCCGCCGAGGATATCGATACCTTCGGCCAGCGCCTGCTCGATTTCATGCTTGTTGGCGTGCATCTTGTCGATGCTGGCCCGGGACACCAGCACCACTTCCGCGCCTTCGCGCACGGAAGCCTCGGCGACATCGTGCGCCACGTTGCCGGCAATGATGTGCTCGGGGCGTTCAGTCTCGGTATCGTGGGTGATTTTGCCCAGACGGCGGGCTACGGTTGCCACGTCGATCGAGGTGTCGCCGCCGCCGATCACCACCACGCGCTTGCCCACGTATTGCAAACGGCCGTCGTTGAAGGCGCGCAGAAAGGCCATGGCGGTCACGCAGTTGGGTGCTTCGGCGCCTGGCACCGGCAGCGGACGGCCGCTCTGTGCCCCCATCGCCATGAAAATGGCATCGTATTCCTGCTCCAGCTGCGCCATCGCAATGTCACTGCCGACACGCGTTTTCATGCGGGTTTGCACGCCCAAATCCAGAATGCGCTGAATCTCGCCGTCCAGCACTTCGCGCGGCGTACGGAAACCGGGGATGCCGTAGCGCATCATCCCGCCGAGCAGTTCGTGCTCGTCGAAGATGGTGATGGAATGTCCCTTCAGAGCGAGTTGGTAGGCGCAGGCCAGGCCGGCAGGGCCGCCGCCGAGCACGGCGATTTTCTTGCCGGTGGGCTCGGCCTTGTTCACATAGGCCATCTTGTTGGTCAGCGCCCAGTCGCCCACGAAGTGTTCGACGGAGTTGATGCCCACGAAGTCTTCGACCTGATTGCGGTTGCAACCGGACTCGCACGGCGCCGGGCACACGCGGCCCATCACCGAGGGGAAGGGATTGGCTTCGGTGATGCGGCGGAATGCATATTCCTGCCAGGTCACGCCTGCCGGCGGTTTTTCGATGCCGCGCGCGATGTTCAGATAGCCGCGGATGTCCTCACCTGCCGGACAACTGGCCTGGCAGGGCGGAGAGGACAGCACGTACTCCGGGCACAGGTGGGAGTGGTCGGCATCGAAAATCTTGTCCTGCCACTGCTTCCAGTCCTGATCATCTTCCTTGTACCGACGAAAGGTCAGTTTTTTTTCCATGTCCTCGGATGTGCTTGACATCGCTGCTCTCCTGAAGTGAATTCCGTAAGCTACTGTTTTGCGTCCAGCCGAATGGCCGTACTTACCAATTGATGGACACCACCCACCATGCTCATGTCGAAGCCGTAATACGGGAGCACCTTGGTGAACTGTGCCTTGCAGATCGCACAGATGGTGGCCATGAAGTTGACGCCATGGTTGTCCACAACATCCTTGAATGCATCCATGCGCGGCTGCGCACCCTTGACCCGCAGTTCCATCAGGTCGTCGGTCAACAGGCCACCGCCGCCGCCGCAACAGAAGGTGCCCTCAAGTATGGTTTCCGGAGCCATGTCGTGGAAACGGTTGGCTACCGACTTGATGATTTCCCGCGGGATAAGGAACTGCCCGCCCGGCATGTCGCCCATGCGCGAGCCCCGCGCCACGTTGCAGGAATCATGGAAAGTGATGATGCGGTGATCGTTGGCTTCCTTGTCCATCGTGATCGCACCCTGCTGCAGCAGGTCGTAAGTCACTTCGCAGATATGCGCGGGTTGCGGATAGTTGGGATCCAGCTGTTGTTGCAGCATCCTGCCGTATTTGTCGTCAGCGCCTGCGCCGAGACCAACACCGATCAACGTATTCCAGAAACTGTAGGCGACGCGCCAGGCATGGCCGCACTCGCCCACTACAATGCGTTTGACACCCAGTTCCAGCGCCGCTTCGCGGATGCGTAGCGCCACCTTTTGCATCTGCTCGTAGTTGCCGATAAACATGCCGAAGTTGCCGGCCTCGGAGGCAAGTGAGGACAGCGTCCAGCTAATTCCGGCAGCATGGAACACCTTGGCGTAACCGATCAGGCTTTCCACGTGCGGCTCGGAGAAGAAATCCGCGGAGGGCGTGATCAGCAGCACTTCCGCGCCCTTGACGTCGATGGGTAGTTTCACCGCAAAGCCGGTATCCTCCTCGATGTCTTCTTCCAGGCCTGTCAGGGTGTCCAATAGAGCTGGGCCGGGCAGCCCCAGATTGTTGCCGATGCGATGCACCTTGCCCAGGATCTCGTTGGTGTATTTCTGGCCGATGCCCACGCAGTCCAGTATCTCGCGGCCCGCCATGGTGATTTCGGCGGTATCGATACCATAGGGGCAGTACACCGAGCAACGGCGGCATTCGGAACACTGGTAGTAATAACGGTACCAGTCATCCAGCACTTCCCTGGTCAGATCCTTGGCCCCTACCAGCTTGGGAAAATATTTCCCGGCAAAGGTGAAATAACGGCGATAAACCTGGCGCATCAGATCCTGGCGCGCCACCGGCATGTTCTTGGGATCACTGGTGCCGAGATAATAATGGCACTTGTCGGTGCACGCCCCGCAGTGCACGCACGCATCCATAAAAACCTGCAGCGAGCGATATTTGCCAAGCAGTTCGCCCATCCTGCCGATGGCAGTTTCCTGCCAGTTTTCCGCCAGTTCGCCCGGGAAGCCCAGTGCTTCCTGTATCTGCGCGTTCGCCGGGAAGGATTTGACCTCCGCTGCCGCACCTTCGCGCAGCAGCGGAATGTCCGTGTAACCCTTCAGTTCAGGAACTTCGAATTTGGGTGCGGCCACCTGGATCCCCTGTTCTTATTTCTCAAGCCGTGCAGCCCAGGAGGCCACATGGCGCGTATCCCTGGAGTTGTCGGCCTGGTTGCGAGTTGGGCTGAAAAATATGCCGGGTGCATGCAGCAGTTTGCTGATGGGAAAAATGATCATGAGTAGTGCGACCAGGGACAGATGCGCCAGCAAGATTGGGTCGGCTGGCAGGGGTTGCCAGTCAAACACCATGAGGCCGAGCATGAACTCCTTGAGCCCGACGATATTGGTATGCACGACAAAGCTCATGGCCATGCCGGTCAAACCGATGCCGACCAGCAGGGCGAGCATCAGGTGGTCGGAGGGGGTGGAAATGTAACGCACCCGATCCACCAGAAAGCGCCGCGCCCACAGGCCAAGCAGGCCTGCGATCATGGCGAATGCGGCGTATTTGCCGAAGGGCTGAATCAACACCACCCAGCCCCATACCGGCTCGGTGAAATAACGCAGGTGGCGCAGCAGCACCAGCAGCAGGCCAAAATGGAACATCCAGCCGAAAATCCAGATCCACTTGTTGGATTTGAACAGGCTTTCGAACAACACGACTTCACGCCCCATGCGCATCACAACGCCGGTCGTGGTAGTGGGCGCGGGCATGGTGGGAATCTTCAGCGGCGCCGGGGTGCGGCTATAGATATAAATCTTATAAGCCAGTCCGCTGACCAGCAGCGCTGTCGCCAGATAAAACAGAAGCGCAAAAAAAATTGTGAGCGATGACATGCTAGCGCTTGCCTTCCGGTCTCAAATAAACTGCAGTGCAACGGCCTCGTGAGACCGTTGCCGCTTTACGCTGCATCAGCCGCCGTAGATCAGATGCAGCCGGTGGGTTTGGGCAGGCCGGCAATCTTGCATGCCTGCTTGGCCGGACCGTACGGAAACAGCTCGTACAAGTATTTGCTGTTGCCCTTCTCCGCGCCCAACTTCTTGCCGATCGCCTTGGTCAGCACGCGCACCGCAGGAGCAATCTGGTAGTCGTTGTAGTACTCGCGCAGGAAATTGACCACTTCCCAGTGATTTTCGGTCATATCCACTTTCTCGCCCTCGGCCAGCACTTTGGCGATATCTTCGTCCCATTCGCTCAGGTTGAGCAGGTAGCCCTCTTCATCGGTCTCGTAGGTCTTGCCGTTAACTTCCAAAGCCATGATATGTAACCTCTCTAATTTAAAATCCGTTTACAACCAGGATTGCACGTTGCTGTGCTCAACCACCAAATCGACGAAACCGCCATAGTCCACCATTTTCACGCCTTCCAGCACCCGGTCCTGGATGCCGCGAGCCTCCACGTCAGGCCATAGCGCATACACCTGGATGTCGCCCATGACATCGTGGACGGCATTCCCCGCAACGCTGTTTTTTGTTGCCGCATAAACCCCATCTTCGATCAACAGCAGCGCGCCACCACCGCCCTTGCACACAACGCGCAGGCAACTGGCGAGCGTGGTGTTTTCGAATGGAGATTTGTTCACGATGTGCAGCATTCGTTTTCCCCTTAAAAACCAATAACCACGTCCTGAGTTTTCATCAGGTCGCCCATTGCGGCAGAGGACAGCACTTCCACCGGTACCAGCAGGTCGTCCGCGTTCAAGCCACGCATCTCCAGCGACTCGCGTTCCACATACAGCTTCTCGATGTCGTAACCTTCCAGCGCCCGGTAGGTGGGTGAGAAGTTTTTCACAGCGAGGGCTTTGGTATGCTGCCCCTTGACCAGCTGGTACACACCGTCATCCAGAAAAGCCATGCTCACGTCCTGATCGAAAGCCGCGCTGATCAGCACCACTTCCAGCCCTTCCAGCGCGTAAATCGTTCCGTAAGGCGCCTTGCGGTTGACGAACATGAATTTCTTTACGATGCCGGAGCCCTCGTCATCCTCGATACCGCCTGTTGTCTCGTTCATCACACCCTCCTCTTGCTCAATCACCAAATACCACCAGCCGATCGGCCTGGATGCCGGCCTCGACCAGTTGACCCAGACCGGAAATGCGAAAACCGGGCGCCAGATTCTCGTCGCAGATACCGCGACGCAGGGCAGCGGCAACGCACACCACCAGATCGATGCCGTGCTCTTCCGCCAGCTTGGACCAGCGCGCAACAACGTTACGATCATCCTGCGGCGGCTCGGTCAGCCGGGTGGCATTGTTGACGCCGTCGTGATAGAAAAAAACCCGGTAGATTTGATGACCCTTTTCCAATGTCGCCTTGGCAAACTGATATGCGCTATCCGTGGCCTGGTGGGTGTAGGGGCCTTCGTTGACCATGATTCCGAATTTCATACCTTCAATCCCTTTTTTATGGCACGGTCACAGCCGGCCTTGCGCACTGCAGGAACGGCTCAAAAGCAACTAAAAACGGATATGCGCAGAGGCGTTCAGCGTCGACCGCGAGCCACGCCAATCGTCAATGTGGTACTTGGTGAAAGGCAGACCGGTTTTCTCAAAGAAGCGCGGCCAGCCGATGCGCTCGATCCAGTCCGCCATACGCTCCCAGGGCTGCGCATCCGCCTTGTACACGGACAGAATGTTCTTGACCACAGCGGCCACTTCCGGCCAGCGCGGCGCGTTGTTGGGCAAGCCGGAAGCCACCAGCTTGTGGAAAGTGGGGCGAGAACGCGCGTTGGAGTTCTTGCCGCCGACCCAGATCGCAATCTTGGAATGCTCCGGATCGTTGATCTGCATCGGTGGGCAGGGAGGGTAGCAGGCGCCGCAGCAAACACATTTTTTCTCGTCCACTTCCAGGGAAGGTTTGCCGTTCACCAGCGCCGGACGAATCGCCGCCACCGGGCAACGCGCCACCACGGTAGGGCGCTCGCACACGTTCGCAACCAGATCATGGTTGATCTTGGGCGGCTTGGTGTGCTGCATGATAATCGCGATGTCGGCCTGGCCGCCGCAGTTGATCTCGCAGCAGGAGGTGGACATCTTGACCCGGTTGGGCATCTCGCATTTGATGAACTCGTCGTAGAGTTCGTCCATCAATGCCTTTACCACGCCGGAAGCATCGGTGCCGGGGATGTCGCAGTGCAGGAAACCCTGGGTGTGGGCAATCATGGAAACCGAGTTGGCGGTACCGCCGATCGGAAAACCATGATCATTCAGCGCCTTGATCAGGGGTTCCACTTTGCTCTCGTCGGCAACCATGTATTCGATGTTGCTGCGCGCGGTAAAGCGTACGTGTCCGTCGGCGAATTGGTCGGCAATGTCACACAACGTGCGGATGGTGTAGACATCCATCTGGCGCTGGGTGCCCGCCTTGACTGTCCAGATTTCATCGCCGCTTTCAGCGCGGTGGCGCAGGACACCGGGTTTCGGATGATCATGGTAAGCCCACTTGCCATAGTTTTTGACCATGACCGGGTGCATGTAGGGCATCGGATCCGGAACGCCGCTCTCAATGGGTGAACGCATTTCAGCCATAATTTCTTATCTCCAGATAGAAAACTTGTTCAGCGCTTAATGAAGCGGCATTAACCGGCAATTTTTCTCTTGTGTTCTGCCGCCTTCTCGACTTCTTCGTCCCAGCCATCCGTGCGTACATAGGGATTGCTGCGCGGCTCCAGAACCATGTTCGCGTCAATATCAATACCGACGCCTTCCAGGAAGTTGACCAGGCCGATGCGATCGATCATCTCGCCGGTGCGTTCATGCTCCAGCGCGTTTTCGGCAAAGAAGTCGATAATGCTGCGCGACAGAGTGGCCAGCGCTTCAAAGTCTTCATCGGATTCCAGCTTCATGAACGGAACCACCATCGTGCCCATGGTGGCGCCGATCTTCAGCACGCTCTTGCCGCCCACCAGGATGCTCACACCTTTATCGGTGCCGGGAAGCAGCGCACCCGGCATGACGTTCAGGCAATGCATGCAGCGCACGCAATTGTGGTTGTCGATTTGCAGGGACTGGGTGTCGGTGACGGCCACGCTGGAGATACCGTCGGCCCGGGAAACGTTGGCGGTATTTTTCAGGGACAAGGCCTTGGTCGGACAACGGCTGATCACGTCGTTAACCAGTTTTTCCATGCCGTGTTTGGCCATGTAATCCTTGGCCAGCGCCTCGTTGACACGGATGCTGTCGCGCCAGGTACCGATTACCGCCATGTCGGAACGCTGAATGGCGTTCACGCAATCATTGCCGCAGCCCGAGAATTTGAATTTGAATTTATACGGCAACGCGGGACGATGCATGTCATCAATATTGTCATTGATGATGGTCCGCAATGCTTTTGCCTCGTCGAAGTTGGACATTTCACAACGGGCTGCACCCACACAGGACATGGAGGTGCGCAGGGCAGGACCGGCGCCGCCCATGTCGAAGCCCATTTCGTTCAGCTCGTCGAAGGCGGGCTGGACGTTTGCAGTGGAGACACCCTGGAACATAATGTCGCCGCTTTGGCCATGCAGGGCAATCAGCCCGGAACCATGTTTTTCCCACAGATCGCAGAGCTTGCGCAGGATCTCGGTGTTGTAGTGCATGCCGGCCGGCGGCTGGATACGCAGGGTGTGAAATTCAGCGGCAGCTGGATAGATGGGCTTTCCTTGATCGTCCTTCAACTCGCTAAAACGCGGGATCACACCACCACCGTAGCCGAACACACCCACGGTACCGCCCTTCCAGTAACCTTTCCTGGTCTGGTAGGAGGTTTCCAGCTGACCCATCAGGTCAACCATCATGTCGTTGTCCTTGGCCAGACGCTTCAGCCCGGTTACAAAGCTGGGCCACGGTCCGCTCTCGAGTTGGTCAAGCATCGGCGTGTCGTACATCTTCTTGGTCATAGCCACTCCCTTCATTCCACCAGTAAGTAGTTGCCGGTTTGTCCAAATTCCATGGTTGAACTTATGATCAACCGATCAATCTATTCAACCAGACTGCACTAGTCGTTAACCTGACCCTTCCTGCCGTGCTCAAAGGCCACGTAGTCCATGACCGCTGATGCGGTCGCCGGAAACTGATACTCGGCGCAATGTCACTGAAAGTTCATGTATGTTCCTCCTTCAAAAACGCCAATTCCATAAACTTGATTGGTAGTACACACCTAACCATTCGGGTAGTGCACCCCCCCCTTTTGGGCTAGTTTCTTGTGCTGGCGACAATGAGAGACTTTGCTCAGGATGAAGCAATGAGGCCGATTACAATCCTGTCGAGCCCGGGTAGCCCAGGTGCCTTTAAGAAATGCGGCTTTCCTGCTCCACGCTCATTGGGGACAAAAATTGGACGCGATTGAAATCAGAACGCTGCATACATTGCTGGCCTCGCCCTACCGGCAGCAAATCGAGCTTCAGCACGTACTGCACCAGGCCGATTACGTGACGCTGCGGGTAAGGATTCGCGAGCAGAAACGTTTTACCATTTTCGATATAGACGAACCCACCGCCAGGGCGTGGGGGTTGGCCATGCTGGAATGGGCGGACACCCTTGCCCAGTCCGGGCAGGTCAAAGCAGGAGAAGGAAAATAGGCTGGCTCAACGACGATCACGCGGAGATGTCGGAAATCGGCATCGCCGCGATGTCCGATGCGCATCTGGAATTGCGCGGCCCGCACATACCGGCGGATCACGGCTATCTGCTGTTTCGGGAACTGCTGCGCTGGTTGCCCTGGATCGAGGATGAGCCCTTGCTGGGCATTCATCCTGTGCATGGCGCCGACAGCGGCGCCGGCGAACTGATGCTGAACCGGCGTACCAAACTGGTGGTGCGCTGCCCGGCCGGCCGTCTGGATGAATTAACAAAACTTAACGGGCGCACCATCCACCTGGAGCAACAGGAACTGGTCATTGGCGCCTGCAAGATCAAGCCGCTGAGCAGGTACACGCCCTTGTATGCCCATTGCGTGGTCACCGGCAGCACAGATGAAAAAGAATTCACGCTCGACATCATGCGCATGCTGAGCCAGATGGGCATTGACAGCCGTTTCATTTGCGGCAGACGCCAGCAGGTTTTTGACGGCCGCGATACCGTTTCCGGCTATAGCCTGCTGCTGCACAACCTGCCATTGAAACATGCCATCCATATGCAGCAGCAGGGTCTGGGAGCGCACCGCAAGCTCGGGTGCGGCATCTTTATCCCGCATAAATCCATTGCCGCCGTCGGCGCAATAGGCTCGGTTTAATCGCCAATCCGTTAACGACAGGAGGAAAAAATGAGCTACACCTACAACGGCCAGGAACTGGAAGTCGATGATGAAAAATTCCTGCTGGAACCGGTTTATGACGATGAAATCGTGCCCGTCATCGCCGGCGCGGAAAATATCGACCTGACCGACGAACACTGGTTCGTGGTGCGTTACCTGCGCGAGAAATTCCGTGAGGACGGCCATACGCCGAATTTCCGCAACATGGTCAAGGATCTCGAGGAAAACCATCCCGGTCCGGACTGGAAAAAGCATCTGTACACCCTGTTTCCCAACCAGCCTGCCCGCCAGGCGGCGCGGGTAGCCGGCCTGACCAAGCCGTTCGGGAAAGGCGGCTACTGATAGCGCCCAATATGAACATGGCCGACCGATTCCGTTACCATCCCGCCCTGCGGCCATGAGGTCCGCCACGCTGGTCAGCACCGAACAACTCGCTCGGCGTCTCGACGACCCGGACTGGATCCTGTTCGACTGCCGCTTTACCCTGACCCGGCCCGAAGCCGGACGCCAAGCCTACACCACCGCGCACATCCCGGGCGCCCGCTATGCCCACCTGGACGCCGACCTGTCCGCGCCGGTTCTGCCCGCCAGCGGCCGCCACCCGCTGCCCGATCCCGCCATACTGGGTGAAAAACTCGGCCGCTGGGGAGTAAGCCAGGACGTCCAGGTCGTGGTGTACGACGACAGCTTCGGCTCCATGGCGGTGAGACTGTGGTGGTTGCTGCGCTGGCTGGGGCATGAAAACGTGGGCCTGCTGGACGGCGGCTTGCACAAATGGCAGCGGGAAAAGCGTCTGCTCACGGCAGATGCGCCGACGATCGTGCCAGCACGCTTCGAAGCCCGGCCCAATGCCGATCTGTGCGCAGACGCCGCCGAGGTGAGCGCCGCCATCCGCCGCGGCGAAGCAGTGCTCGATGCCCGCCCGGAGGAGCGTTTCATCGGCTTCGTGGAACCCCTCGACAAAGTGGCCGGCCATATCCCCGGCGCGATGAACCGGCCGTTCGAGGACAACCTGGACCTGGACGGCACTTTACTCGGCGCCGACGCGTTGCGCGCCGCCTATCTGGAGGCGCTGGGCGCGACCCCGCCGCAGCGCAGCATTCATATGTGCGGATCCGGTGTCAGCGCCTGCCACAACCTGCTGGCCATGGAGATTGCCGGATTGTCCGGCGCCCGGCTCTACCCCGGCTCCTGGAGCGAATGGATCACCGATCCGTCGCGCCCAACCATCAAGGAGGATTAAACCAAAATGGCTATCCGCGTTAAAACCATCTGGTTCAAGCAGGAGGACGGCCCCAAGGGACCGGAGCAACAGGCCGGTGTGATCGCACTTACCATATGGAAGCTGGCAGACAAAACGGTCATCGACCTTTCCAAGTCCGATTACGACATCATCACTCCCCAACGCGGCTTTACCCTGCTGGCGGAACTGGCAGCCTTCATGCTGCATCTCGCCGACCGCATGGTGTACCGCCGCATCGCGGACGCTGAACGGCAAGTCCTGGTGCAGGCCCTGGCAAAGCGCCTGGCGGAAATCCTGGAAGAAAATATCCACGAGGTGATGAACGACCACGGCCACCCCTACCAGGCCGACTTCATCAACCTGGTCAACCGGCGCGGCCAGGATTACGCCAGCTTCGATTTTCCGCCGGAGCAACCCAGTTTTTCAGCGCTGCGCTACCTGGGCAACTGCATCCGCGACATCATGGAAGGCCGCGACCAGCCCTGGGTGATCGACCAGATCATGGAACTGGAAGCGCCAGAGATGGTAGCAACCGTCAAGAAAGCGGTGGATGGCCTGTTTCCGCAAACATCAGGCGTTCCCCTGCCCGCATGACAAGCACACGCAGCCCTTTCCATCTGGACGCCGACGCCGCTTATCAGGCCTGGCGCGAAGCCAAGCTGAGCAATTACCCCAGGCGCGCCGAAGACATGGTGGTGGAGGTAGGCGACCCGCGTGCGCTCACCCCGGCGGAGCATGACGCGATCCTGATACGTTGCCGCAAGACCAACCTGGCCATCTACGCCAGCCACTGCGGCGCCACGCCGGGCAAGGACATCCCGCGCATGTTGGGGCTGCAATTCGGCCTGAAACAACTGGACCACAACCTGCTGGCGGACGAGGATGCCATCACCTCTCTCACCGTCGCCGCAGGCGGCGGCCAACGCGGCGACTTCATTCCCTATACCGACCGCCCCATCCGCTGGCACACGGACGGTTACTACAACCCCCCGGAACGGCGCATCCTGGGGCTGATGCTGCACTGCGTAACGCCTGCCGTCAGCGGCGGGGAGAATACCCTGCTCGACCACGAAATCGCCTACCTGCTGATGCGCGATGCGAGCCCCGAGCACATCCGCGCGCTCATGGCGCCCGATGCCATGACCATTCCGGCGCGCATGGACGAGAACGGTGTGGCGCGGCCCGCTGAAACCGGCCCGGTGTTTTCCGTGTTGGACAGCGGCCAACTCCACATGCGCTACACCGCTCGCACCCGCAGTATCGAATGGAATCCGTCTCCGGCCACCCTGGCCGCCGTGGCCTTCCTGGAACAGCTGCTGGCGAGCGACCTGTCCTATATCTTCCGCGCCCGGTTGGAGTCCGGCATGGGCCTGGTCTGCAACAACGTGCTGCATGACCGCAGCGGTTTCAGTGACAATGAAACGCAACGGCGCCTGCTCTACCGCGCACGTTATTACGAGCGCATGGCAAACACCTGAGCCTGCACTGGGCAACCACCCTTATACAACTCTGTTGGGGTGTAATTTGATCACTCCGGAAAGGCATGGATGATGAGCGACGAACTCAAGGAGCCCTCAATGGAGCGACGCATCCTCCGCGTCATGCGCAAGACGCTGGCGAATGTCGTCAAGGACGCCACACCGCGCGCCAACATGCCTAGTTGCCTGTCGGATCAGACCGTAGAGGACATCCGCCACTGTTTCGAACTGATCTCAATCAGGGAAAAAGAACTGGCCGAAACGCTGAACCTGGATCAGGCACATCCCCTGTACCCGGACCAGGAAAGAACAGCCAAGCGCATCATCATCAGCAAACCCGTCAAACCGGATCCGGAAAAATATTGAGGACACCACCATAAATCCAGGCATCCAGGCATCCAGGCATCCAGGATTTTAAATCGGATCGCCAGGACGATCTGATCGCCGCATTGCACGCCCCCTGCGGCAAGAGGCACGTCCCAGCACGCCGCAGGAAGCCGGGCTTACCGAAGGCACGGTCAAGGTCCACATCAAGCACCTGCTGAAAAAGCTCAATCTGCGCTGCCGTGTAGGCTGCCGAAAGAGCGGAGCGCAGCTGAGCGCGGCTGCACCTGCCCCCTAACGACGCGTGAAACGGATGACGATGTTGCCGGGTTGGCGTTCGACATATTTCACTTCGACCGTCCCACCATAGCGCTGGTGCATTTGGTCGATTAACGGCAATGGATCGTGATCATTGACGAATTGCATGGTCTCCCCCGGGTGCAAGGCATCCAGGGCGCCGAATATAGCCGCATGGCGGAAGCGCTTGGCGACACCGCGGGCATCGAAAAGATGGGGTTGCCCATCAAGAATCTGCAAGTTCGGAAGCATGTTTATCCTTCTCAATTAGTTTGGTCAAGCTGGCATTTATCCTGAAAAAAGCATGCGGGCCGGGCGACAAGTCACCCATCCTTGCGAAGCCTGTTTCCTCCGTGCTCCTGTGGCTTCAACTGCTTTTCCCAGGTTTACGCCAAGCCGGGACGCCTATCATTTCCCTGTTTAACTCTTCAGCCTCGGCGCAGTACCCAGCGCAAGTTCCGGGTTGTAGAGATATTCGATGTTGCCCGCCTCGACTTCCTTGAGGTAGGCCTCGAATGTCTTTTTGGCTTCGGTCCAGGATATGCCCATTTTCTCCACCAGTTCTTCGCAGGGAGAAGCATGCCATTGCAACTGCACGATTTTTAATGGGTCCGCACCGCAAGCCAGCGCCGCGAACTGAATATCAGCCATGACCGGCACCGAAAAGTTGTTGTCGTGCGCCTTGCCGATCCACTGGTTCTTGTCCATGGTGGTGATGCAACCGGTATCAATCCCGATCAGCACGTCCGCATTGGCTTCTTCGCGCACCACACGAATCTTGCGATCCATGGTGAAGGAACGGACAAATTCCCGCTCGGAGATAATGTGACGGAAACCGAAGCCGCAGCAGTCGTACCAGGTGGAGTAGTCGATCAGCTGCGCACCCAGGGCCAGCGCCACGGAACTGCCCACGGCGGTGCGGTTGCCGCCCAGGATGGTTGGGTCATAGATGGCATCTTCATGCACCATCTTGTAATAGTGGCAAGCCGGGTGCATGGTGACGCGGATATTCGACACATCGACGGTCTGCAGCTCGGAGGCAACGCGGTTGCGCATCACGTGCAGCCATTCGGAGTAGTGAATGATCTCTTCCGGGATCACCAGCTTGCCGTCTACCAGACGTCCCAGCTTGCCGAGTATCTTGGTAACGCGCCCGCGCAGTTCGGCAGATTCCACCAGGTACTTGCGGATTTCCTTGTAGTTGCCGAAGGAGGTGCCGCAATGCACCAGCGGGAAGAAATGGCCCGCCTCGAAACCATGCTGTTTGCCAGAGATATAGGCCTGGTGAAAGTTGCGCAGGAACACCGCAGCCAGCGATTCGACGTTGCCGATGCCGGAGCCGTGGTAATTCCATGCGGTGCATGAAGTCTGGTCGGTTTCGTCGAGGTAGTCCCTGCCCGGCTCAAAACCGAACTTGTTCATGAACCACATCAGGGAAGTCGGATAGCCGGGGATATTGCCGCACTGCCCGCAGGATTTGTGGTGCCAGAGCTGGATGGTGGGAATGCGCTTGTTCCATCCGAACAGGGTCTGGACGTCGATGGGCTTGTGTGCGTCGGTAATGCGATGCACGATGATCTGGCCATCCTTCTCCAGCTCCCACATGTGATCGCGAATGTCGTCCATGCGCTCGCCCAGATCAACGGTGCGCTTGTCGACGTGCTTGCGTACCCACTCGGTGGCCTTCTCGGCATCCGCACTGGATAAACCCGCGTCCTGGAAAAACGAGCCGTGACCGGCAATGCCTTGATTTACCCCCGTTACATCCTTACCTGTTTCCATGGATTGACCTCCTTGAGATAAAGGCCACGCCGCTCAAGCACGGTCAGCGATTTGACCTGTTTCATCCCCTATTGGGAGCATTTCTGACATTGCCTGCCGAATCCGACCGCACTATCTATTCTGCAGCATACCGCCGCCAGAAATATAAGATGTACTATAGATACATCTTATATTTCAGTCAAGATATTACCCATAACTGAAAATGGAATCCAACCGCGGGTTTGATGCAAAAGATTTGGATTAACCTATCGAAAATACACCTATACTGGATTGAGAAAATATAATGAATCGTCGCGTTTTTTGCGACCACCGCGCGAGGGCCGTATTCACTTATTTATAAGAGAGACGCCCGCCATGAAAACTTTCATCCAGGTAAGCGAGATCTGGGTACCCTCCAGGAATCGCACCGTTCTCGAATTCCAGGGCGGTTTGTACGGCCCCTACAAACAGTTGCGCATGGCCAGCGAGCGCATGTGCTTCGGCTACGACGAGGGCCTGCCGGGCAAGGCCTGGGCCGCGCGTCACCCCATCCTTCTCAAGGACTGGCAGCAACCCTATTTCAGACGCGCCGAGGCCGTGCGGGAAGCGGGACTCACCTGCGGCGTGGCACTGCCCATCTTCGCCGGGGACTATCTGCTGGCGGTGGTGGTGATGTTCTGTGGCAACGACGCGGACAGCGTGGGCGCCATCGAGCTATGGCACAACGATCCGGCCCTGTCCTACGACATGAGCCTGGAAGATGGCTACTACGGCAACGCCGTAAACTTCGAGTATGTCTCGCGCCGCACCCAGTTCCGCCCCGGCTTCGGACTGCCGGGCATGGTCTGGGAAAGCGGCATGCCGGTCATCGTGGACAACCTGTGGAATGCGGAACGCTTTCTGCGCAAGGATGACGCGCGCAAGGCCGGGCTCAGCAATGGCCTGGGCATCCCTGTGTCCGGCGAAGCCGGCCAGAATTATGTCATGACCTTCCTGTCCGCCATGGGAACGCCCATCGCCCGGCGCTTTGAGGTTTGGATACCCGAGGAGAACTGCGAGGCCCTGATCTTCAACGTCGGCCATTGCGACAACGTACCCGAGTTCGCCCTCGATTACGCCTCCACCCGGCTCTATCCCGGAGATAGTCCCATCAGCCGCGCCTGGATGCTGGGCATACCGGAGATCTGCGAATCCGTGGCGGAGGACAGCTCGGCCATCGGCGCCTCCGCCCGCAAGGCGCGGCTGGAGACCATGCTGGCCCTGCCCGTGCTGGAGAACGGACGCCTCAAGGCAGTCGTGGCATTTTATTTCTGACAGGCGAGATTGGAGGCGGCCCCTGTGGCGCTGATGCGCTGGGGCACCCGTTACACGCTTACTCGATGACCTCGGTCAAATGATCGTTCACCAGCCAGTCGCCAATGCTGTTCATCACCACCCGCTCCCGGCCGACAAATCCGTGCGCCGTGAAGGCCTGGCAGTCAGCGCCATGCGGATTGTCCTGACCCTTGACCCGCATGATCGGGATGACGCCTTCGTACTTCTTCAGCGGTGCAAACGGCGTGAGGTCGCAAGGATCGTCCTGGTGATGCACCAGGAGTTGCCGCATCGTGGCCTTGCTCAGGTCGATCCCATTCAAAACCAGGCCCCTTTCCCGGCGCGGCATCGTGATAGAGGAGGTATGAATGACAGCGTCCACCTTGCCGCCGAGCTTGAGCGCGAGTATCTCGGTCGAGACGGTACCGTAGCTCGTGCCGATCAAGGCCACCTTGACTTGTGGACCGACGATGGCCTTGAGCGCCTCTATCTGCGCTTCAACATCACGCACCTGTTTGTCGCTGGCCCGGTAGGCGTCGCCGCAGTCCGCGAGCTGGTCCGAAGGACAATCGAGGGTCGCCACCGCGATGTCGTTTGACACCAGGTGACGCCGGGCCCGAACCAGGAAATTCCCTTTCAGCTCATACTCGATCACGCCGTTTTTCTGGGCCAATCGAAGTATGCCGGGGTAACCGGGAAAGGACACCACCAGCCACTTTTCACCTTGGGTTGCTTTGCGGCTCAGCAGGGAACGCTGATAGACGCCTTCTCGAGGAGTGGTTTCGACGATTTGCTCGGTGAGTCCTTCCGCCTGAGGATTCCCCGCGGCAAAGGAAGGCGCCATCTGCACCACGATAAGCGCAAGGGTTGCGGCTGCATAGGCTATCATTCGCATCGCTGTTCCTTTGTCTGAGTTATACGCAAAGGCGGCCAGAAACTGGTTTCACGAATTAATACTAGATGAATATCGACGCGGGAGAAAAATATTTTTGGCCGTTGATGGGCACGGTTCCCAAGGCATCATCCACGCTGGTTTCTCAGCATTTCCACCACTAAATGCTGCCTACTATGTACTACGCATCGTCCAGAACATCGCACCCACTGCCAGGGCCATCATCAGCGTAGCGAGCCAGCCGAGTATCCTGAGTCTTGGGGATAAAACGAAACGCCCCATGATTTCCGGCCGAACGGCCATCAGCATCATCACCACCATGATGGGCACCGAGATCACGCCATTGATGACAGCGCTCCAATACAGCGCCTTGATCGGGTTGATCGAGATGAAACCCAGCGCCACGCCAATCACGGTAGAAAGAATGATGATTCCATAAAATCCTTTCGCCCTCAGCGGTGTGTACTCAAGGCTGTTTTTCCATTTAAAAGCACCGGACATGGCGTAGGCGGAAGAACCGGCCAGTACAGGAATCGCCAGCAAACCGGTACCGATGATGCCGGCGCTGAACAGCAAAAAAGCAAAATCCCCGGCAATCGGACGTAACGCAGAGGCCGCCTGCGCGGAAGTCTGAATATCCGTTATCCCATGCAGGTTAAGCGTCACCGCCGTGGTAAGAATAATAAAGAAAGCGACTAAATTGGAAAAACCCATGCCAATAAAAGTATCGATTTTGATGTCTCTAAGGCTTGCTTTCGCTTGATCAGGCTGTTTTATCAAGGGCTGGGCTTGCGGATTGGCGCGCAGGTCCTCCACTTCTTCCGAAGCTTGCCAGAAAAACAAATAAGGACTGATGGTGGTGCCGAATACGGCGACCACGGTGGTGATGTATTCAGGCTTCCAGGATAAATGCGGTGCCAACGTTCTGGTCAAAGCCTCCGTCCAGGGAACGTGGATGACAAACACCGTAGCCACGTAAGCCAGCAATGCGAGCGTGAGCCATTTAAGAATGCGCACATAGCGTTTATAAGGAATGAACACCTGAAGCAATAAGGACACGGCTCCAAAACCGACTGCGTACCATTGTGCACGTCCGCCAATAATCAATTTCAGTGCGGCGCCCATGGCAGAGATATCGGCAGCAATATTAATCGTATTGGCAATCAGCAATAGACCGACAATGCTGTACAGCAGCCAGGGCGGATAGTGGCGCCGCATGTTGCCGGCCAACCCTCGGCCGCTTACGCGCCCGATTCTGGCGCTGATCAACTGGATCCCCACCATTAATGGATAGGTAAAAAAAACCGTCCACAGCATGCTGAAACCGAATTGCGCGCCAGCCTGCGAGTAGGTCGCAATCCCGCTGGGGTCGTCATCCGCCGCGCCGGTAATCAAACCCGGCCCGAGTTTTTTAAACCACGGTTTTTTACCGTCTTCAGCGTCCTCAGGAACAGCGGCCAATTTTGACGATGCGCGGTGCGGCATAGGATTTTTTTAAAAGTGTTGTTAGCAATCACGCCACTGAGGTTCTGGCTCTGTAGTGTGCGTCGGGCTATGCCTTCTTGACAAATTCCGATTTCAACTGCATGGCGCCAATGCCATCAATTTTGCAGTCGATATCATGGTCGCCTTCAACCAGACGGATACTTTTTACTTTGGTGCCCACCTTAACCACCGATGACGAACCCTTGACCTTCAGGTCCTTGATCACGGTCACCGCGTCACCGTCCTGCAGCACATTCCCATAGGCGTCATGCACGACGCGCTTCTCGTCGGCACTCTCGGCGACCGCATCTTTCGACCATTCATGCGCGCATTCCGGGCAAACATACATCGTGCCGTCTTCGTAGGTGAATTCTGAATTGCATTTTGGACATTTCGGTAATGAGGGCATGGGCGTCACTTTTTCTGATTCGTTAAGAGATTGGAGCCTGGTCTTGTAATGATGCATCCATGCAAAACCGGGCTCCAATTTTTCACTTACTGCGCAATCATCCGATCCTTGGCTACGAAATATTTTCGGGCGAAGGTGACGATCTGGGCATCGCTCGGATGATCCACCGTTTCCAGCCCAACGACGCGATTTTCCACGTCATGGTCGTGCGCATGCATGTGCTTGATCAGGTTGAGTTTGGCCTGACCGGGCCCGACTACGAGAATCTCTTTGGCCTCACTCAGTGCTTCGACGACCTCGTGGTAGAAATGCTGATCTTCGGGTTCGCGGCTACCGCTGACTGAACCCCGTTTGTGATGCAGGTGCAGGTGAGGCTCGGCGGGGTGGACGATGGATTTTTCCACGTCTTCCGGGCTGATATGCATGATGCGCGCTTCGGCATGGTCGATCCAGACGACGGCATGAGAATGTGACATGGTGTTCCTTTCCTGGGTTATGGAATCAATTTCGGGAAAATCATTAAGCGGTGCTTCGCACCTGCGCGAGAGGATGGCGGAGTATTTGCGGCCACTTCGGGTTCCAGCATGTTACATGGTGACGGCAGTACTCGATTAAAAGTAGGGCAAATTAAGTTGAGCGCTTCACGCGCGATGTTTGAATGCCCGACGAATCATGTTCAAGCAATACACGTCATACGCCCATGAGTTTAAGCAAAGCGTCAATAGCTGCCTCATTTGTCCGGCCAGTCTGCAAACACGCCTCTGTGAAATGTATTTTGTAGTGATCACACTGCGTCGCATCATGATTGACGAATGGGGCGAATTGCTTTTTCAGCGCTCTGGCATCGCCAACCGGGTTGATATCCAGCAGGCGCAGCATGAGAGCCTCAAAACAAGGCTCTGATTTGAGCACCTGAATTTTCTTTATCTTCGCCCGCTTGGCGATTGCCTCGGACCAATCCGTATCGGTATCC
This sequence comes from Sulfuriferula multivorans, assembly GCF_003851125.1. Lineage (GTDB taxonomy): Bacteria > Pseudomonadota > Gammaproteobacteria > Burkholderiales > Sulfuriferulaceae > Sulfuriferula > Sulfuriferula multivorans. Next base: position 35,605 of record NZ_BGOW01000015.1, read on the forward strand.
AGTAGTGCGGCAACCATATCGTAGTCGGTGTTGGCAATCTGTCGAATAGTCCATTCGATCACACGTTGTGCACCTTTGCCGCGTGCATTTTTGATAGTTACCGACAAACCGCAGCCGCGCGGCGCATATAATTTTTTGACGTAACTCAAGAACGCCTCCTCGTGGTAACCCTCTCCCACGATTAACAGCGTGCGCTGTGCTTTCCAGATAGCCATCAATTGACCGATCAGAAATGCGGCACAGCGCCGTAAGCGCCCGCCATGTATTTTGCGTAGAAATTATCGTCACTACGGATGCCGGCTACCGCATCCATGCGACTCGCCGTGCTTTCGCAATCGATATCCTTCTGCACCAGCATCACTTGCGACTTGTGGACGAGATTCAGTACTTCCATGGCGTGGCAGGTAAATAAAAGCTGCGCGTGGTGCGGGTTAGTCGTTGGGTTGGCGAACAGATCCAAGATGGGTTCCAGCATGTGCGGGTGCAGATCGTTCTCGAATTCATCAATAACCGCAAGACCACCCTTTTCCAAAGCTTCCAGTAGCCTCGCCAGGAGCACAAACGCACCCTGCGTACCACTCGACTCCAGCGCGAAATGCAGACGATATTCAGTTGTTTGATTCCTGTGTTTTCCAAAAGGCATCCACACCTTCTGGCCAGGCTCTTGCGGATTGTTCACCGCAATTTCTTGCAATTCGACACCGGACAAACCCAAGTCCCACGCAGACAGCAGGCGATCCATGCGCTCACGCTGTTCAGGATGTTCCGAGAAATGCTGTGCAGCGGTCAACATAACCTGCTCGCCCATGGGCATACGACCCAAGACATTCACGTTGGTGACGATGTACGGCGCAACCATCCGCATGGCCAAAGGCACACCAAACTGCGCCGCCCAGGAAATCAGCGAAACATTCGGGCGCACCTTGCGCGCCTCCTGCATTGCCAAGCCAAAATCCTGCTGCTTCACCACATAGGAATTGGTTGCAGCATCCCAATCACGCACAAACACATAACCGAAGCGCTCGCGTTTTTGATAAAGCGCCTCATGCAATACGCGCTCAGGTGTACAACGCAGCACATAACGCCACAGCTTACCGTCTAAATCGACCGTGCACTCGAACTCCGTCGGCTCGTTCGCCACCGCGAAATGCGGCGTGACAGGGATGCCGGCATCCGGCTGGTTCTGGAACGACTGGCTGATGAACCAACTCAGAAAAGCCACCGGTTTCAATAGCGCCGTCTTACCGCTGCCATTGGGACCAATCACCGCCATTAATTTCGACACTCGATCACCCGTGGGCGTCTCAATCATCCAGTCCGTCAGCGCCACTTTTCGGCTGATGCTCAGGTCAACTTCAACTCGCTCACGGAATGACTGAAAGTTTGTAAATGCATAGCTATGAAGCACGTAATCACCTTTAACTTAATATATAAACAAATATTTGTTAATAATAATAGTTAATTTAAAATAACTCCATGTTTATAGCTAAAAAGATTAACTGTTCTTACCGGACTCAACTGCTTTTAGCAAAAATCGCGGTCACCCATACTCTGGCATGTTCGCGCGGATGTTTGATTGCCGGGGCAGCCCGGCAAGCTTAAGTACAAGCAATGTACTTCAACAGATTGAAGGCAATGCCGTAGGCAAGAATTCGCTGCTGAGAGGAGGCCGGGCGGCCCTTCACTGGGGGATTGCCGCCCGGGCAAGCCTTAGTGGATAGGCATGTAGGCGTAGCCTTTGTTCTCCAGCACTATGGTGTTTTCCCATACGTTGTCCTCAATCACCGCGAAGGGCGCTACGTTGTCCTTGGCGATGTGGCCTCGATCCATGGCAATAGAGCACAGTTCGATTTTGGCCCCCGAATTTTTCAAGCTGTCCAGGGAGGACTGGGCCTTGGTGAGATCGTCCAGCTTTTCATTTTCGAACTTGGTTCCCACCAGGGTCTTGGTGGCAAACTTGGCCGCCGGCCCGTGGATGACCAGGACGAAGTCGGGTTTGATGCCCTTCTTCCGGAGGCCATCCGCCGTCTGGCGGATCAGGTCCATCCGGTCCAGGAACACTTTCTGGTCACCGGTGGTGATATCGAACACAGCCTTGGCCACCTTCACTCCCGCCAGCTCGTTGGCGCGAGCGCTGGAGACTGCGCCCCCCATTGCGGTCAGAATGGTCAATGCCAGAAGCGCCTTCTTATAGGTATTCATGGTCTTTCCTCCGTTTGGTATATAGATGATTGTTTGTGGTGTGCTCAGGATAGGAAATTCACCCGCACGAGCTAAAGTATCCTCGGCGTAAATGCCGCCGTCAAACGCCCGTTTTCGTCTTCGAATTGTATTCAGGATATGACAAGATGCACCCTCTTTCCGAGCAGCAACCGGTTTGTCTGTTGCGACCCTTACCGTTGCCTTCCATCCTTCGTGCCAATGTTTAATTGCCGGGGGAAACAAAAAAACACCACGCGCGGCGCAGCGGGGCGGCCTTCTATTGGGTTACCTTTTCTTGGCCGAGCAAGAAAATGTGACCAGATGCCGGGCTCCCCCCGGCAAAATATGTTCAAGAGATACACGTCGCATAGACGCGACAATTAGTTTTAGTATCTGTTAATGCAAAACCGGGCCCTGTCATCCGGTCGTATTTAACGTTGTATCGCTTTTCTTTGATCCGGGAAAACACATGATCCTTGCCACAATCGTTCTGTTTTTTCTGGCGGCCGTGCTTGGCCTGTGGCTCGTCGTTTTGGGCGTGCGCTATCGACGGGGCTCCCGGGCCTTGGCGGCGGGGCATGCCGGCGTCGCCCTACTCGGCCTGATCCTGCTGGGAAGACATATCTTCAGCAGTCCCATTCGTGTGTTGTACAACGACGCGGCGCTGCTGTTTATTCTGGCGCTGTTCGGCGGGTTGGTTCTTCTGGCCCTGCGCATGGGCAATCACGAACATCGCTCGCCACCGCCGATGATAGGCGTCAGCCTCCACGCGGCCATGGCCCTATCGGCGCTGCTGCTGTTGGTGTTGGGGTACACGCACCCCTGACCTGTTTAGCACTCCTCATGCAAAACCGTGGTCTGTCCCCTATTGTTCCTTCGTCGAACAGGTGCGTCAATTTGATAATTGGTATGTGTTAATGAAAGACTTGACCCCGAAGTTTTGCGAAGTTTTGAATTCAATGTAACTCATTGCGAAAATGAAGATTTTTTATCCAAAATGAGTAACCCAAATTCCAAGCAGTCCATTTGAGTGGCCTCAGCCATTGCCCATAAGGATTTTTTGGTTGCCCACCATTATTAAAATTATGTTGGGCAGCATCACGCCCTTCATTTACTGCAGAGCCAGTATGTGCATACATCTGAATAAGAGATTGAAAGTTTTCTTCTGCACGACAGTCTATTTTACCTAACCCAATAACTGTTAAATATGGCGTTTCATAATCAAAATTATTCATTGTGAATTCCTTCACATTTTTGTGTGCAGTAAATTAGAATATAAAATCAACACTACGATACTATTAAAATGTGAGTTCCCATGATTCTCCTATTATCTGTGGTCGGATTAAGTCTTTTCGAGCGAGTCGATATTCAGAAAGAGCATTTCGAAGTTCGTTTTTTGCTGTCTCATATCCCTCTTCGTTAGCAAACATTAATAAAAACATTAATTTATAGAATGCCACTTCATCTACATTTAATGGCGTATTACTACATTTGTAATAGTAGTCATATTTTTCGCTAACAACCGCATTAACGACCGCATACATTCTGGAGTGATATCCCCTTGGATTAATTCCAGTTACTTCATTTATTATGGAATCTGCCTTTATTAAAGACGATATTTCGCCGCCATTTTTTATTCCAATAGCCTTAATTGCATCCCAAAAAAAACCCATATATCCCCCAATAATATGTATGGTTCTAATGTCGATACTACAAGTAGTTTTGCTCCACCCTGCTCTCGTCCACAATTTTTTTATTTGCTAACAAATCTGAAATATTCGTGACATGACCACATTTGTCGCATTCATTTGCGGCTAGCGATTTGTATGATGTATTCAAGGGAAGAATGGCTGGCTTCATTATGTCATTCCCACATTTTCCGCAAACATACTTTAATTTATTCATTGGATAACTTTCTAAATATTTTTTCTCACAGGCCATGCAAGAAGCGGGGTCGAGTCTCAATACTGTTCGGTTAAGCAACAATTTAGTGCAAAATCAGAACATAACAAATTGATTTATATACAACATTAATAACTAACCGAACAGTATTGAGACCTGACCCCGAAGTTTTGCGGAGCTATCGCCATTAACACCGAAGCCCTCCAACCCTTTCTGATCACCAAATCGGTAAATCAACTCGCTGGAAGGAAAGAAACGTTCCTGCAATGCCCTGCTCGATGCTTCGCACTCGCTAATAATGCTCATGACAACTGGCCGCATAAAGAGCTTCTGAGCTGCTAATTTTGGCTCGGACTTCCCATGCAAAATCTTCCGCTTCTTGAACCACTTTTGGGAGTCCATCGAAGTTTTTCGAGAAATGAATCTTGCGAAGCCACATGCCAACCAGCCAAATTGGTTTGACTAAATCAGTCAATGGCCTTGCAAAGATCGTCTCCACATCCGCCAGATCATCGTTCAAAAAAAGATTCACCGGGGCATGTCCACCAGGTTCATTTTTTGTACGCGACCCCTCAAACAGAATCCTCAATGTCTCTGGATGATTTTTTCTCGAAGACAAATTTCTAGTTAATCTGTCGAGAGCATCTTTTGATCCAAATTTCTCAAAGTAATCAACAATATTTATTACTGAAAGTTGAGGCCCGTGCTTAATCTTGTTGTAAACCGAACCCATACATTTCGTTGTATTACATGTCAATATCGCAATGGCTGCATCTATTGCAGCAGGGAGCTTTCCCCAAAAATCTAGCTCGCTCTCGGTTCTGGCTATTTTTACAGATGGGATAGGTTTCCACTTTAGTCCCATCATCCATAAGGTATTCACGGCTCCTGTCAGTTTTAATGATTCTGCGAAAACATTCGTGTCAATTTTTTGTCTTTTCTCGTCATGAATTTGGCTAATTAAATTTTCAATGTACTCAACAGACGGCTTTGCTCTTGAGTCTCTGCCAAATGAAGTCAAATACAGGATATCCGCCAAGCGCATTTCTGGATATCGATTCCAACACATCCATGAAAGCATGGTGGAAGCGATGTCCTCAATAGCAGCACCATAAACAGAATAAAAACCGGATGTTGCAATAAGCCTTTCAAAGCTGTCTTCAGTCTGCGCACGCATTTGAACGTATTGATATGCCTGTACGTACCTCATCCATGCGCCAAACCTGACAAAACCATCAAGAAATTCAGCATTGCTAATTGGGACATTTTCGTCCGGCTCAATATAGAACGCAAAACTTGGGGATTTTTGATAAGCGAGCGGCGGTAAATTGATGTTGTTCTTCATTAATATGCCCCGCTAGCTGCAATCCCAGACTACAAGATGGAAGTAGTTTTCGTGTCAATTTTATGGCGGTTAAGTTCAAAAATGGAAGTGTGATAACCACATCTTCTGCACTCGTTTGCAGCCCTAGTTTTGATCATGGGATCAAGAGGAGCTAGCGGCAATTCCAAAAACTCATTCCCACATTTTTTGCAGGTGTGTTTGTAGTGTTTCATGGTACTGAGATCTGTTATCGAACAAGAAACTTGATTTTCACACTTCAATCCCAGCTCAACGCCCCGCCTGTCTGATACTCCGTCACCCGCGTCTCAAAGAAGTTCTTTTCCTTCTTCAAATCGATCATCTCGCTCATCCACGGGAATGGATTGCTCGCGTTCGGATACAGCTCGTCCAGCCCGATCTGCTGGCAGCGCCGGTTGGCGATGAAGCGCAGGTATTCCTTGAACATGCTGGCGTTCAAACCCAGCACGCCGCGCGGCATGGTGTCCTCGGCGTAGCGGTATTCCAGCTCCACGCCTTTTTGCATCAGCACGCGGATTTCCTCGCGGAATTCCGGCGTCCACAGGTGCGGATTTTCCAGCTTGATGGTGTTGATCAGGTCGATGCCGAAATTGCAGTGCATCGATTCATCGCGCAGGATGTACTGGTACTGCTCGGCGGCGCCGGTCATTTTGTTCTGGCGGCCCAGCGCGAGGATCTGCGCGAAGCCGACATAGAAGAACAGGCCTTCCATGATGCAGGCGAACACGATCAGGCTTTTCAGCAGTTTCTGGTCGTTTTCCGGCGTGCCGGTGGTGAAGTTGGGGTCGGTCAGCGTCTCGATGAACGGGATCAGGAAATCGTCCTTGTCGCGGATGCTTTGCACCTCGTGATAGGCATTGAAGATTTCGCCTTCGTCCAGGCCCAGCGACTCCACGATGTACTGGTAGGCGTGGGTGTGGATGGCTTCTTCGAACGCCTGGCGCAGCAGGTACTGGCGGCACTCGGGCGCGGTGATGTGGCGGTAGGTGCCGAGCACGATGTTGTTCGCGGCAAGGCTGTCGGCGGTGACGAAAAAGCCCAGGTTGCGCTTGACCACGCGGCGCTCGTCCTCGGTCAGTGCGTTGGGGTCCTTCCACTGCGCGATGTCGCGGCTCATGTTGATTTCCTGCGGCATCCAGTGGTTGGCGCAGCCGGACAGGTATTTGTCCCAGGCCCATTTGTATTTGAACGGCACCAGCTGGTTGACGTCGGCGGTGCCGTTGATGATGCGCTTGTCTTCGGCGCGCACGCGGCGCGTGGCGGCAGTCGGCTCGACCGGCGCGGCGGCGGACTTCATGCCGGGCATGACGGGTTGCAGTGCAGGGCTGGAAAAGGTGTCTTCAAAGCTCAGCATGGTGATGGTTCTCCTTCATTTGTTAGACCCGCGCGGGAATGCAGGTTCCGGGCAGCGGATAGTGTTTAAAACCTTTAGCCACAGAGTTCACAGAGAAATCGAAAACCCGAAATCCGGCATTTCTCCGTGCCTCGGTGTTCTCTGTGGCGGCTCGGCATTTTTGCTTACTGGCACGACTCGCAAGTGGGATCGTCAATCGCGCAGAACTTGACCTCGGTGGCCGGTTCCGTGGCTGCGCCCTGATGGCTGCTGGCGCCCCCGCTCGCGCTCACCGCGTTGAGTTCGCCGCCCTTGCCGGTGGATTTCTCGGCGCTGGTGGCACCCAGCGTGCGCAGGTAGTAGGTGGTCTTGAGACCGCGCAGCCATGCCAGCTTGTAGGTTTCGTCGAGCTTCTTGCCGGACGCGCCGGCCATGTAGATGTTCAGGCTCTGCGCCTGGTCGATCCACTTCTGACGGCGCGAGGCGGCTTCCACCAGCCAGCTGGTTTCCATCTCGAACGCGGTAGCATACAGCGCGCGCAGGTCGGCCGGGATGCGGTCGATGCGGGCGAGCGAGCCGTCGAAGTACTTGATGTCGCCGACCATCACTTCATCCCACAGCTTCAGCGCCTTGAGGTCTTTCACCAGGTACTGGTTGGACATGGTGAATTCGCCCGACAGGTTGGATTTCACGTAGATGTTCTGGTAGGTCGGCTCGATGCTGGCCGACACGCCGACGATATTGGCGATGGTCGCGGTCGGCGCAATCGCCACGCAGTTGGAATTGCGCATGCCGTGCTGTTTGATGCGCGCGCGCAGCGCGTCCCAGTCGAGCGTGCTGGAGTCGTCCACTTCCAGGTAGCCGCCGCGTTCCGCGCCCAGCAGCTTGAGCGAATCCTGCGGCAGGATGCCGCGGTCCCACAGGCTGCCGGTGAAGCTGGAATAGCGGCCGCGTTCGCCGGCCAGCTCGGTGGAGGCCCAGTAGGCGTAGTAGCACACCGCTTCCATCGAGCGGTCGGCGAATTCCACTGCGGTATCGCTGGCGTAGGGCACGCGCATTTCGTGCAGGCAATCCTGGAAGCCCATGATGCCCAGCCCGACCGGACGATGCTGCAGATTGGAATTGCGCGCCTTGCCGACCGCGTAGAAGTTCACGTCGACCACGTTGTCGAGCATGCGCATCGCGGTGTGGATGGTGCGCTGCATTTTTTCCAGGTCGAGGGTCTTGCCGCCCTGGCCGTCGTCTTTCAGGTGCGCGACCAGGTTGACCGAACCGAGGTTGCACACGGCGATTTCGGTGTCGGAGGTATTCAGCGTGATCTCGGTACACAGGTTGGAGCTGTGCACCACGCCGACGTGGCTTTGCGGGCTGCGGATGTTGCACGGGTCCTTGAAGGTGATCCACGGATGGCCGGTTTCGAACAGCATGGACAGCATCTTGCGCCACAGCTGGGTAGCAGGCACGCGCTTGAAATACTTGATATCGCCGCTGACGGTTCTGGCTTCGTGGCCGATGTAGGCCTCTTCGAACGCGCGGCCGTATTTGTCGTGCAGATCGGGCACGTCGGACGGGCTGAACAGGGTCCAATCGCCGTTTTCCATGACGCGCTTCATGAACAGGTCGGGAATCCAGTTAGCGGTGTTCATGTCGTGGGTGCGGCGGCGGTCGTCGCCGGTGTTCTTGCGCAGCTCGAGGAATTCCTCGATGTCGAGGTGCCAGGTTTCCAGATAGGCGCACACCGCGCCCTTGCGCTTGCCGCCCTGATTGACTGCCACGGCGGTGTCGTTGACCACTTTCAGGAACGGCACCACGCCTTGCGATTTGCCGTTGGTGCCCTTGATGCGGCTGCCCAGCGCGCGCACCGGGGTCCAGTCGTTGCCGAGGCCGCCCGCATACTTTTGCAGCATGGCGTTTTCCTTGATCGCTTGGTAGATGCCGTCGAGGTCGTCGGTCACGGTCGTCAGGTAGCAGGAAGACAGCTGGCTATGCTGGGTGCCGGCGTTGAACAGCGTGGGCGTGCTGGACATGAAGTCGAAATTGGACAGCACCTGGTAGAACTCGATGGCGCGCGCTTCGCGGTCGATCTCGTTCAGCGCCAGGCCCATCGCCACGCGCATGAAGAACGCCTGCGGCAGTTCGATGCGGCGCTCTTCGATATGCAGGAAGTAGCGGTCGTACAGGGTTTGCAGGCCGAGGTAGCCGAATTTCAGGTCGCGCGAGGCGTCCAGTGCCTGACCCAGGCGCGCCAGATCATACTGGGCAAGGCGCACATCCAGCAGCTCTGCGTCGATGCCATTTTTGATATAGCTGGCGAAATATTCCGCATACACGCCGGCCATGTCTGCCTGCAACACGGTGCGTCCGAGCACCTCGTGGCGGATGGAATTGAGCAGCAGCCGCGCGCTGACGAAGGCGTAGCCGGGATCTTGCTCGATCCCGGCGCGTGCTGCCAGCACCAGGGCTTTTTCCACCTCGGCCATGGGCACGCCGTCGTACAGGTCGCGCAACACGGTTTGCAGGATCGCGGTCGGATTGACTTCGGCGCCCAGGCCTTCGCAGGCGGTGGCGACCAGCGCGTTGAGTGCGGCCATGTCGAGCGGCTTGCGCACGCCGTCCTCGGTGACGCTCATGGTGGTCTCTTGCGCGTGTTCAGCGCGGTGCGCGGCGCGTTCCTGATTGCGTTTTTCGCGATACAGCACGTAGGCACGCGCCACTTCGTGCTCGCCTGAGCGCATCAGCGACAGCTCGACCTGATCCTGGATATCCTCGATATGGAAAGTGCCGCCGTGCGGCTGGCGCCGCATCAATGCCTGCACTACCGCATTGGTCAGGCCATCGACCATTTCGCGGATGCGCGCCGACGCCGCAGCCTGGCCGCCGTGCACGGCAATGAACGCCTTGGTCATCGCCACGGCGATCTTGGAAGGCTCAAAACTCACCACCGCACCATTGCGCCGAATGATTTTATAGTCGCCGTAGGCTGCGGGCTGCGCTGGCGCAGCGCCACCTTCAGAAGGTTTGCGCACCGGGCTATCGGAAGAAATGGGAGTGGCAAGTTGCATTGGGCGTCTCCTTGGAATTAGTTTTAGTTACGAACAGGTTATACACAGCTTCTGCAATGAGTTACCCACAACATATAGTGGGTCGCTGGCAATAACCCAACAAATTGTAGTAATCCTGAGCCTTTATCGCAAGGACAAATTTCGTCTTTTTTTGTTGGTTTCAGGGGAATCGCTTTGGAATCAAGCAGCTTGGGCAACACTAATTTTTCTATCCGATTGCGGTGAGCTGTCGAGTCTGGCTATGATGCATAAAAGGGGCTCATCATGACGACTAAAAATACTGCCATCCTGCTCATCAGTTGTCCCGACCAGAAAGGGCTGGTTGCGGGCATTGCGGATTTTCTATACCAGCACAACGCCAATATCCTGCACGCCGACCAGCACCAGGACGCGGAGCTGAAGCTGTTCCTGATGCGCGTGGAATGGGAACTGGCCGGATTCGACCTGGACCTGAATGATTTTGAGCAGCAATTTGCGCCGATTGCCGCACGCTTCCAGATGCAATGGCGCCTGGCACACTCGGCCTACCGCCCCAAACTGGCGATTTTCGTGTCGCGTTACGACCACTGCCTGGCCGACCTGCTGTACCGCTACCAGGCTGGCGAACTCAACTGCGACATCCCGCTGATCCTGAGCAACCACACCGACACGCAATGGCTGGCCGAGGCCTACCGGATACCGTTTCAGCACATTGTGGTAAGCCGCGAGGACAAGACGGATGCGGAGAAAACCCAGCTCGCCCTGTTACGCCACCACCATGTCGATTTCATCGTGCTGGCGCGCTACATGCAGGTGCTGTCGGCGGATTTCATCCGCCACTACCCGAGCCGCATCATCAACATCCACCACTCGTTCCTGCCCGCGTTTCACGGCGCGCGGCCTTATCACCGGGCATTCGAGCGCGGCGTCAAGTTGATCGGCGCGACCAGCCATTACGTCACAGAAGTGCTCGACGACGGCCCCATCATCGAGCAGGACGTGGCGCGCATTTCGCACCGCGATTCGCTCGATGACCTGATCCGGCGCGGCGCCGATCTGGAAAAAATCGTGCTGTCGCGCGCGGTGCGCTGGCACATCGAAAACCGCGTGCTGCTGTATGCGAACAAGACGGTGGTGTTTGATTAAGTCAGGCAGGGAAATAGTGGTTATGAATCAAGCATTGTGCGGTTCGTTACGCCAGGATTCGATGCGCCACAGGCAAACGCGACAACAGGCCTGTATCTTCTTGTGGACGATTTTAGACGGAAGGAATGCCTGCCATACTGCCACATAGCGGAAATTGACACGGTCTTCGGACGCGCCGTTCGCCGCCAACGCGAGGCGGGGTACACAAGCGCGTAAATTCGTATTTATTGCCTTCGCGGCGTGCTTTCCAGCCAATAGTGGACATTGCCAACTTTAATACTTTAATCGCCTGGATTGCCCGACACCCCGAGTGGGCCTATGCGACCGTTTTTTTCGCCGCGTTCACCGAATCTCTCGCGGTCATAGGGCTGTTCGTCCCCGGTGCGCTCATCATGTTCGGCGCAGGCGCCATCGTAGCGGTCGGCTCGCTAGACCTGTGGACCACATTAGCGTGGGCAGCCGCAGGCGCGATTGCCGGAGACGCCAGCAGCTACTGGCTGGGACGTCACTACCGTGCCGAATTGCATAATCGCTGGCCTTTCAGCCGCTATCCGAAACTGCTGGCAAAGGGCACGACGTTTTTTCATCGGCACGGCAGCATGAGTATCTTCCTGGGGCGCTTCGTCGGACCGGTACGCCCCGTGATTCCGGCGGTGGCTGGCATGCTCGGCATGCCTCCGGCACGTTTCTACGCGGCCAACATCCTGTCAGCGTTCGGCTGGGCGCCGGTCTACATCCTGCCCGGTGTCGTCTTCGGCGCCTCGCTGGGTTTGGCAGGCGCGGTGGCAACGCGCCTCGCTTTGATCTTCGTGCTGCTATTGATCCTGATCTGGAGCGGCGTCTGGATTGTCAGCCGCAGCGTGATCTGGCTACAACCACGCGCCGAACAAGGCTTGCTACAACTTCAGACCTGGGCGGATAGCGCGCTGCCAGTGAGAACCTGGTCGTTGCGTGGCATGGTCGCAGCGCTGCTCGATCCGGCGCGCGCCGAACCCCGCGCCTTGCTGGTGTTCGCGGCGGTATTGATCGCCGCTGCGTGGGTGTTTTTCGGGATTATCGAGGATGTGCTGACCGGCGATCCGCTGGTGCTGGTCGACAAGACGGTCTATCACCTGCTGCAAGGGCTGCGCACGCCCTTTGGCGACAGCGTCATGATCGCGCTCACTCAATTGGGCGATGCCGCGGTGACGCTGCCGGTCATCGCGGCAGTGCTGCTATGGCTGGTGTGGAAACGCGCCTGGCGGCCGGCGGCCTACTGGCTCGCAGCAGCGAGTTTTGGTGGCGTGCTCACGGTAATTTTTAAAGCGGGATTCGGTCTGCCGCGCCCGCTGCCCATGTACGACGGCAGCATCGCGTTCGGTTTCCCCAGCGGCCATGCGGCCATGAGCATCGTCATCTTCGGCTTTCTGGCGGTGCTCGCCGCGCGCGAACTGTCCTTGCGCGGGCAACTCGCGGTATTCAGCGCCATGGCCTTGCTCGCCGGCCTGATCGCTTTCTCGCGTATCTACCTGGGTGCGCACTGGCTGTCCGACGTGCTGGGCGGTTTGAGTTTCGGCGTGGCGTGGGTGGCGCTGCTGGGCATCGCCTACTTGCGCCGCCCGGCGCCTGCGCTAGCGGCGCGCGGCCTGCTGACTGTGGCGGCCAGCGCGCTCATCGTGGGTGCCGTCATTCATGCCGCGAACCAGCACAGCGCCGATACCGCGCGTTACGCGGTTCAGCGGCCATCCAAAGTGATGGCGCAGCAGGACTGGTGGCGCCAGGGCTGGCAAACCCTGCCCGCTTGGCGCATCGATATCGAGGGCGAGTATGAGCAGCCGCTTACCGTTCAGTGGGCAGGGTCGCTCGACTTCCTGCGCGCCAGGCTGGCGGCGCAAGGGTGGCGCGAGGCATTGCCGGTGTCCGGCAAGCGATTGTTGCTTTGGCTCGACACCCACCGCACTGCCATGCAATGGCCGCTGCTGCCGCATGTGCACGATGGTCGTTATGAAACGCTGGCTATGATCTACCCGCTCAAGGGCACGCCGGACCAGCGCCTGGTGTTGCGCTTGTGGTCATCAGAAATAATGTTGCAGACCTCGCGCGCACCGATATGGATCGGCACAGTGATACAGGAAAGAATACATCGCCCGCTGGCCTGGTTTAACCTGCCGCAGGATGGCAAGGATTTCAATGCACCACGCCAAGTTTTGTTCGCGAGTCTTTCAGGTTTGCCGACACGTTTTGTCAGGCGTGACGGCGAGCCTCGATCGGCCAGCGGCGAAATCGTCTGGGATAAAAACGTGCTGCTGATCTATCAGCCGGAGTGAATGATATGAAGAACAAAGGAATGCGGCACCGGCTCGGCTTCGCTTGGGCAGGCATTACTGCAGCGTGGCGAAACGAGCGCAGTTTCCGCACCCAGGTCGGCTTCGCCATCGCCCTGCCGGTCGCGCTCCTGCTGTTGCAGGTATCTGCCGTATGGTGGGCGATATGCTTGACTATTGCCTTGCTGGTGCTGGCTGCAGAACTATTCAACACGGCCCTGGAGTCGCTCATCGACCATTTGCATCCCGAGATGCATCCCACAATCAAAATCGCCAAAGACTGCGCGGCGGGTGCAGTTCTGTTGCTAAGCGGTGGGGCTGTCATTGTGGGCATCATTGTGGTGCTGGTCGCGCTGGGTGTGTTGTCTTGATAAAAGACAGGTAGTGGCAATCCTGTTTCATTGCCTGCGCCTCATAGGGCAGCATCTTGGTATGAGGGTGAACGACCGTTTGGGATCGATCTCAGCCATTCAAGCCAAAACATCGGACACCCGTTTTCACAACACCCTCAACCCGTCCGCACACTCTCCCGCGCCATCATTTCCAGCGCATTGCCATCCGGATCATTGACATACACCGAGCGCGTGCCGTCACGATGCGTGGTGAGCGGGCCAAAGCGCGCTGCGTCGTCCACCTGAATGCCGATATGCGGCGGGTGCTGTGCAGGGATGACCAGCGCCATGCTGGTATTGGCAAATTTCAGCAGCGCCCAGGTCACATCCTGATACGCCACTGCACACTTGAAGTTGGCCTGATACCAGGCCACCGACGCCGCTACATCGCTCACAACGATAGCGAGGTGATGGATGCTGTCGAGCGCTGGCTGTCCGGTGGTGTCGGTATTGTTGTCCACGATTCATGCTCCTTGCGTTGTTCACAATAGATATGGTGACTGTAGCAGATGGATGCAAGCTTGCTTTGAAACTGAATTCGTTTTAAACCTTTAGCCACAGAGAACACAGAGGGCACAGAGAAAAGCGGAAAACCCGTTTCGTATACAGCTTTTTTAGTGCGCAATTCTGCGCATTGATTTTGCAGAATGACCTCGAACCACCCAAGCCAGTAAACCACATATGCTCTGTGATCTCTGTGTTCTCTGTGGCTAGTTTTTAAATCACGTCCGTCAAGGAATCGGCAGCGCGCTTTTATCGACCACCCGGCGCATGACAAAGCTCGAATGCACGCCGCTCACGCCCTCGATGCGGGTGATCTGCTCAAGCAACAAGGCCTGATACGCATCCATGTCGCGCACGATGACCTTGAGCTGGTAGTCGGCGTCCTGGCCGGTGATCAGCAGGCATTCCAGCACCTCCGGCAAGGCACTCACGCGTGCCTCGAAATTGGCGAAACGCTCCGGCGTGTGGCGATCCATCGAGATGTGAATCAGCGCCAGCAGGGTAAGCCCCAGCTTTTTGGCGTCGAGCTCGGCGTGGTAGCCGGTAATCAGCCCGGCTTCCTCCAGCGCGCGCACGCGGCGCAGGCACGGCGAGGGCGACAGGCCGATGCGCTCGGCCAGCTCCTGATTGCTGATGCGTCCTTCCTGCTGCAGCAGCGCGAGCAGCTGACGGTCGTAACGGTCCAATTCCATGATTCGCCTCCCCATGCTTTATACAACAACATAATTCCTACAATATCATTTTTATCGCAATATTATTGCCATAATTCTGTTTATTACAACATAATACGCAAGCACATGCCGCTTACTTTGGCCTAATATTCTTCCTGTCCACTACCCGTGGGCACAATAGCGCCAGCCCAAAAAGCCAGCGCCGCGCACCCCCCACAACCGGCGATCGCGCCAGATTCAAACCAGGAAACAAGCATTAGCCACTGAGGACGCAGAGATCACAGAGAGAAGCCCGTTACGTTTGCCCTATCGGCAGATTTTCTCTGTGTTCTCTGTGGGCTCTGTGGCTGCAATTAGGTTTTCCGAGTTAACCCGACCAGGAGCCGCACCATGAGCACGTTTGACCACCGCAAATACCGCCCCACCCCGGCACCGCAGATGCGTGACCGCCAGTGGCCGAGCCGCACCATTACCGCTGCGCCGCGCTGGTGCAGCGTGGATCTGCGCGACGGTAATCAGGCACTGCTGGAGCCGATGAACGTCGCGCAGAAACAGCGCATGTGGGCACTCCTGGTCAAGCTCGGGTTCAAGGAAATCGAAGTCGGTTTTCCGTCCGCCAGCCAGCCCGATTTCGACTTTGTACGCTGGCTGATCGAGGCGCACGCGATTCCCGAGGACGTCACCATCCAGGTGCTGGTGCAGGCGCGCGAGGCTTTGATCGTACGCACCTTCGAGGCGCTCAAAGGGGCAAAACGCGCGATTGTCCACGTTTACAATTCCACCTCGCCGGTGCAGCGCGAACGCGTGTTCGGGCTGGATCGCGCCGGTGTTACCGCGATTGCGCGCCAGGGTGCCGAATGGGTGCAACGCGAGGCGCGAAAATATCCGGCCACCGCGTGGACGTTCCAGTATTCGCCCGAGAGCTTTTCCAATACCGAAATGGATTACGCAGTGGAAGTGTGCGAGGCGGTACTGGACGTCTGGCAACCCACGCCCGCGCAGCCGTGCATCATCAACCTGCCGTCTACCGTGGAGAGCAGTACGCCGAACATATTCGCTGACCAGGTGGAATATTTCGCCACCCATATTAGCCGCCGCGACAGCATCATTCTCTCGCTGCATACCCATAACGATCGCGGCTGTGCGGTGGCGGCCGCCGAGCTGGGCGTGCTGGCCGGTGCCGATCGCGTCGAGGGCACCCTGCTCGGCAATGGCGAACGCACCGGCAACATGGACATCGTCACCATGGCGATGAACCTGTACAGCCAGGGCATCGACCCTGAACTCGACCTGTCCAATCCCGACGAGATCATCCAGGTTGCCGTCGAGTGCACCGCGTTGCCGGTACATCCGCGCCACCCGTGGGTGGGCGAACTGGTCTATACCGCGTTTTCCGGCAGCCATCAGGACGCCATCCGCAAATGCCTGCAACGCCAGCAAGCCGACGCGCCATGGCAAGTTGCTTATCTGCCCATCGACCCGCTCGACATCGGGCGCGATTATCAGGCGGTGATCCGCGTCAACAGCCAGTCCGGCAAGGGTGGCGTGGCGTTTGTGATGGAACGCGATTACGGCCTCAGCCTGCCGCGCTGGATGCAGGAGGAACTGGCGCAGGCGGTGCAGCGCACCAGCGAAGCCGACGGCGGCGAAGTGGACAGCGCACGCATCCATGCCCTGTTCATGCAAACTTTCGTCAACGACCATGCCCGCGTCAGCCTGAAGGGCTACCGTCTGGATCGCACCGGCGGCCAGGACACGCTCGCGGCGCAAATCATGTTTGACCAGCAGATACAGTTAATACAGGGGCACGGAGAAGGTGCCATATCCGCCTTCGTACAAGGCTGGATGCGCCATAGCGGCCAGCGCATCAGCGTGGTGGATTACAGCGAACACGCCATCGGCAGCGGCACCGACGCAGAAGCCGTGGCCTATATCCAGCTCAACATCGATGGTCAGCGCGTAGCCGGCGCCGCGTTCGATCACGACACGGTAAGCGCGTCGCTCAAGGCGGTGTTGTCGGCGCTGAATCGCGTCAACGTGCGTGAGGCAATCCCTCCAGCGGCTCTATCCCCGGCAGCGTCATGAACGCCTGCTCGCGCAGGGTATCGACAAAATCGCGATGAAATGTCCGCTCCGCGTCGCTGTCGCGCGCGGCTGTGTAGAGCCCGCTCCACAAACCCTTCTTGCCGATGGGTCGCGCCACCACGTAGCCGCGTTCGAGAAACGGCTGCACCGCCCAGGCAGGCAGCGCGGCCAGTCCCTTGCGGCTGGCGACCAGTTGCACGATGGCGATGGTGAGTTCGGCCAGACGCCGCTCGGGATTCACCCCGGCCGGCTTCAATACGCGCCGCACCACGTCGAGCAGGCGATCCGGCGCCGGGTAGGTGATCAGCGGGTCTTGCGCAAAATCCTTCGCGGTTAAATACGCCTTGGCCGCCAGCGGGTGGCCGGTCGCCATCAGTGCCAGCATCTCGTAACGGAACAAGGGACTGAACGACACGCCTTTGTGGCGCGCCATTTCCGAAACGATCACCAGGTCGGCCCTGTCTTCGGCCAGCAACGCCAGCGGATCGGTATGAAAGCCTCCCACCAGATCCATCTCCACCTCAGGCCAGTGCGCGCGGTAGGCGTCCATGCCCGGCATCAGCCAGTCGTAGCAGGTATGGCACTCCACCGCGATGCGCAGCCGTCCCGGCTGGTTGTCCTCCGCCAGCCGCGCCAGGTCGCGCCGCGCGGCTTCCATTTTTGGTAATACCTCCTGGGCCAGGTGCAGCAAACGCATCCCCGCCGGGGTGGCGCGCAATGGCCGGCTACGCTCGAACAGCACCACGCCGTAATGGCCTTCCAGCGCGACGAGTTGGTGCGACAGTGCCGACTGGGTCAGGTGCAGACGGGTGGCAGCACGGGTCAAGCTGCCGGTTTCATTCAGCGCCTCGATTACGCGCAGATGTTTAAGTGTCAGCATGTATTAGTTTAATTCATACAAATCAGGAAAATTACTCGTTTGTATCATAAACCAGCTTGTCGCATCATGCATGACACTTTCAAATCCGGACCGACCATCATGACCACCATCCATACTCTGGGCTTTCCCCGCATCGGCAAAAATCGCGAACTGAAGTTCGCACTGGAGAAATTCTGGCGCGGCGAGATCGATGCCGACACGCTGGAAGCCAGCGGCCGCGAACTGCGCGCGCGCCACTGGCAGCTGCAAGCCGGCGCCGGGCTGGACTTCGTTGCCGTGGGGGATTTCGCCTACTACGACCAGATGCTCAACCACATCCAAATGCTGGGCTGCGAACCGGCGCGTTTCGGCTTCAGCGGGCAGGAAACCGAGCTGGCGCGTTATTTCACCCAGGCGCGCGGCGTGGCGAGCGAAGCCAAATCCTGCTGCGGCGGCCATGCCGGAACCGATGATCAGGGCACCTGGGCACTGGAAATGACCAAGTGGTTTGATACCAATTACCACTATCTGGTACCGGAATTCACTGCGGATACGATTTTCAGGCTGGCGTCCGAACGCCTGTTCGACGAAGTGACTGAGGCGCAGACGCTGGGACACAAGGTCAAGGTTACGCTGGTCGGTCCGCTGACTTTCCTGTTCCTCGGCAAGGAAAAATCTGCCGGCTTCGAGCGTCTGGCGCTGCTCGACAGACTACTGTCGGTCTATGGTGAAATCCTGCTGCGTCTGAAAACTCTGGGTGTGGAATGGGTGCAGCTGGACGAGCCCATCCTGTGCCTGGACTTGCCGCTGGCCTGGAAACTGGCATTCGAACCCGCCTATAACCGGCTCAACGCCGCCGGGGTAAAAATCCTGCTCGCCACCTATTTCGGCGCGCTGGGCGACAACGCCGTGCTGGCCTGCACGCTGCCGGTGGCTGGCCTGCATATCGATGCGGTGCGCGCGCCGCACCAGCTGACCACCGTGCTTGATCGCCTGCCGCATTACAAGGTGCTGTCGCTGGGGGCAATTGACGGACGCAACATCTGGCGTGCCGATCTGGACCAGACACTGGAGCTGGTGGCAACGGCACACGCGAAACTGGGCGACCGGCTGTGGATCGCACCATCGTGCTCGCTGCAGCACGTACCGGTGGACCTGAGAGGGGAAGACAAGCTGGACGCCGAATTACGTTCATGGCTGGCGTTTGCGGTACAAAAACTGAATGAACTCGGTGCATTGAAACTGGCGCTGAACAAGGACATCGGCGCCGCCGACCTGGCATATGCCAACGCATTTGGCGCATCGCGCAGTGCCGCCGCCACGCGCCGCGCCAGCCCGCGCGTACACAACCCGGCGGTGGCATCACGCCTGACTGCATTGCCGCAGGATGCAGACCGGCGCGCCACACCGTTCAAGGCGCGTCAGGCCAGACAGCGCGCACGCTTCAACCTGCCCGCCTTCCCCACCACCACCATCGGTTCTTTTCCGCAAACCAAGGAAATCCGCGCTGCGCGTGCCACCTTTAAGCGCGGCGAGTTGTCCGCAGCGGATTACACCGCAGCGATGCAGCGCGAAATCAAGCTGGCGGTGGACAAGCAGGTCAGCCTCGGGCTGGACGTGCTGGTGCATGGCGAGGCCGAACGCAATGACATGGTGGAATATTTCGGCGAACAGCTGGCCGGGTTTGCCTTCACCCGGAACGGCTGGGTGCAGAGCTACGGTTCACGCTGCGTGAAGCCGCCGGTGATTTACGGCGATGTGTCGCGCCCCACGCCGATGACGGTGGAATGGACCGCCTACGCGCAGAGCCTGACCAGCCTGCCGATGAAGGGCATGCTCACCGGCCCGGTCACCATCCTGCAATGGTCGTTCGTGCGCGACGACCAGCCGCGCAGCGACACCGCGCTGCAAATCGCGCTGGCGATCCGCGATGAAGTGGTTGACCTGGAAGCCGCCGGCATCGGCATTATCCAGATCGACGAACCGGCCATCCGCGAAGGCCTGCCGCTGCGCCGCGGCGACTGGCCGGCGTACCTGGACTGGGCCGGGCGCGCATTCCGCATCTCCGCATCGGGCGTGCGCGACGAGACGCAGGTCCATACCCACATGTGCTATTCCGAGTTCAACGACATCCTGCCCGCCATCGCCGCACTGGATGCCGACGTCATCACCATCGAGACCTCGCGCTCGGACATGGAACTGCTGCGCGGCTTCGGCGATTTCAAATACCCCAACGAAATCGGCCCCGGCGTGTACGACATCCACAGCCCGCGCGTGCCATCCACTGAGGAAATGACACGCCTGCTGAAAAAAGCTGCCGAGGTAGTGCCCCCGGCAAATCTCTGGGTGAACCCGGATTGCGGCCTGAAAACCCGCGCCTGGCCGGAGACCGAAGCCGCGCTGGCCAACATGGTGCAAGCCGCGCGGCTAATGCGCGCTGCTGTTTAGCTGACGGCTGGCCTGCACCATCGTAGCCTGCGCGTTTACCTGCTGACGGCGGGAATATCGGTACAAGCGGCAGCTTGAGGGGTTAAGGGGTCACATCTTGTATTGGAATCGAGCCTCCGCCGGGGCGTCCCGCTTGCGCGCTCATCCGGCGTTTTGCTAGGTTTGCTCCCGGCGGCGCGCTTCTTCCAGGAAGGCATTCTGTCCCGCCAGCAGCAGGTCGTGGATATCGGTGACGTTTACCGGCCGGTCACTCTTCAGTCCGTCGACCACCAGCCGCACCCATCCGTCGGGTTCGTGAACCGCCGATCTGTCGTCCCTCGTGGTGATTTCGTATTTCCGGTTGAACTCCTCCTGCTTAATGAACTGCAGCTTGAGCCCCCCGGTATGCGTCGCGGTCTTTCGGCTCCAATCAATCATCCATTCGCTGCCCATGAAGCTCTCCATTTGCCATTTGTTGTTTTGCTTCCAGGGGGAAAGCCCTGTTTGCGACAATATCGTCAGCCGAGTACGAGTGAAGCGACAAAGACCGCAGGCTGCCATGGGGCCGTATTTTATATCAGGATGCCTGTCCTTAATTCTTTTAATGAACGCATACCATCGTGGCTTTCATGGCTTCTCCCTGGATACGAGTTGAAAGTGGCGCTCTCTTTCCATCCGTTCAGCATGGGAACAAAAGACACTCCGGCCACAAATGATGCTATTCCAACTTCACAATAGCCGATGGTCCGCATTCCGCAATACCCAGTTTGACGCCGCGTGGCTATTTTTCCTCCAGGGGCTCGAGCCGTATCACCAGATACTCAAGCCCTGTGGTTGTCTTTGCATCAATTTCACAAAGCAACTCCCTGTCGGTATCAAGGTTCGTCGGCCCCCAATCCACTAGCGTGCGTCTCCGTACAGACCTGATTGCTCTGTGCGCTTAAGGTGCAGTAATACTTGGTACACCTTGCCGCAACCATGTAGCACTACCCAACATCCCGGCGCCACACACGTGAAGAGGCAATGGCCGGTAGACCGACATCACTTATCAGGAGATCGATCATGAGCAAAGAAAAGACCATGCGCAATTCAGGAAAGGCGAAGCATTCGGCCCCGAACGGCGACACAAAAATCGGTGCCGGAGGCGAACTGCACCAGATTGTCGGGGGGAAGCACTCCGCACTCACTACCAATCAGGGCGTCGCGCTTGCCGACAATCAGAACTCGCTCAAAGCCAATGCGCGCGGCCCTGCGCTGCTGGAAGATTTCATCCTGCGCGAAAAAATTACCCATTTCGATCACGAGCGTATTCCCGAGCGCATCGTGCACGCGCGTGCGACCGGGGTGCATGGGTACTTCGAGCTGACCGCTTCGTTGAAACGATATACCACCGCCAAAATACTCACCGAGGTAGGAGTGAAGACGCCCCTGTTTACGCGTATATCGACTGTTGCAGGCGGCGCTGGCTCGGTCGACACGCCGCGCGATGTGCGCGGGTTTGCCGTCAAGTTTTATACCAAGGAAGGCAACTGGGACCTGGTCGGCAACAACATTCCGGTTTTCTTCATCCAGGATGCCATCAAATTTCCAGATCTGATTCATGCGGTAAAAATGGAACCCGACCGCGGTTTCCCGCAATCGGCAACCGCTCACGACACGTTCTGGGATTACATGTCGCTGACGCCGGAAGCCATGCACATGGTGATGTGGATCATGTCTGACCGCACAATCCCGCGTTCGCTACGCATGATCGAAGGATTTGGCATACATAGCTTCCGGTTGATTAACGACGCCGGCGAATCCACTTTCGTAAAATTCCACTGGCGTCCCAAGCTCGGCCTGCAGTCCACCATCTGGGATGAGACAGTGAAGATTTCCGGTGCGGATCAGGACTACCAGCGCCGCGACATGTTCGAAGCCATCGAAGCCGGAAATTTTCCGGAATGGGAATTCGCGGTTCAGCTGTTCACCCAGAAAGAAGCGGATAAATTTCCGTTCGATCATCTGGACGCAACCAAGCTGATCCCCGAAGAGCTGGTGCCATTGCAGGTAATCGGGCGCATGGTGCTGGACCGCTGGCCGAACAATTTTTTCGCCGAAACCGAACAGGTGGCCTACTGTCCAGCCAATATCGTGCCCGGCATCGATTTCTCCAATGATCCCCTGTTGCAGGGCCGTTTATTCTCCTATCTCGACACGCAGCTTTCGCGCCTGGGTTCGCCCAATTTCCACCAGATCCCGGTCAACGCGCCCCAGTGCCCGTTTGCGAACCAGCAACGCGACGGACACATGCAGATGGAGCAACCGGCAGGCCGTGTTGCGTATGAGCCCAACTCCTTGTCCAAAAACTCGCCGCGCGAAACACCGGTCGGGGGCTTTCATAGCGCGGCAGTCAATGAAAGCGGCGAGAAAGGCCGCGTTCGCCCCGAGAGTTTCGCTGACCACTACAGCCAGGCGCGCCAGTTCTATCTGAGCCAGACCGCTTACGAGCAGGCGCATATCGCTTCAGCATTTGTGTTCGAACTGTCCAAAGTCGATCATTTGCACGTGCGTGAGGCCATGGTCGGTCACCTCCTGCATATTGAGAAAGACCTCGCCCAGCGCGTCGCCAACGGTCTTGGGTTTTCCAAATTACCTGAAGCGCCGGCAGCCGCTGCACCCGTGCAGAAACTGCCCGTTTCGCCGGCATTGCAGATCATCGGCAAAATGAAGGATACCTTGATGGGGCGCGCAATTGCCATCCTGATTGCAGACGGTTCGGACGGCGCCATCATTAAAAAAGTGCAAAAGGCCGCGATCGACGCCGGCGCCACTGTGAAGATCGTTGCACCCAGGGTGGGGGGCGCAAAGCTGGCCGATGGCTCAGTGCTGGCGGCGAACGGACAATTGGCGGGTTCACCCTCTATATTGTTTGACGCGGTAGCGGTCATTCTCTCCGCGGATGGTGCCAAAGCGCTCGCGAAGGAAAGCGCCGCAATCGATTTCGTGCGCGATGCATTCGGTCATCTCAAAGCCATCGCTGTGGACGCCGGTGGTCGTGCGCTTTTGAAAACAGCGAATGTGGGAAATGATGCGGGAATAGTCGATGTCGCCGACCAAAAGGCATTTATTGCAGCAGCAAAAATGCGCCAGTGGGCCCGGGAGAAATCAGTGCGAACCTTGGCATAGACGTCCGTTACGAACAGGCATTGATCGACCGCCCCGGCTCGCTGGTATTCCTTTCGCAGGGTAAAGCCTACGATTCAGGTTGCCAGAAATTCGTGGCGGGCCTGCCTCACCACCCGCCATGCCGAGTGCAGGAACAGAGCGGCGATACCGAAGCCGACTACCCAGTCCGGCCATGGCTGGTGGATCGTGGCAATCAATCCGGCAGCAACGAGTACCGAGACATTCGCAACAATATCGTTGCGCGAGCACAGCCACACCGAGCGCATGTTGATATCCTCGTCGCGATGGCGGGTGAGCAGACGCAGGCACACCAGGTTGGCAGCCAGCGCCAGCAAACCCACCGCGCCCATGGTGGCGGCCTCGGGTGGAACAGCATTGAACATCCGGTATGCCACCTGCCCCAGCACGAACAAGCCGAAACCTGCCATCACCAGGCCCTTGACCAGTGCAGCGCCCGCCTTCCAGCGCAGTCCGCGCGTCACCGCATACAGGCTCAGTGCATACACCAGCGCGTCGCCCAGCATGTCCAGCGAATCCGCCATCAGTGCGACGGAACCGGCCGCCAGCCCGGCGCCGAACTCGACCCCGAACATGACGCTGTTGATCAGCAATACCCACTTCAGCGTGCGCGACTGGCGCGCCTGGAGCTGGCCGACCGCACAGGCGCTGTCTTCGCAGCATCCCATGACAAATTAACCGTCAAATTCGGCAATATCGCCGGGCTTGCGCAGCATCTTGTTGACTTCTCCGGCATGCAGCTCCTCCGCTGCGATGAGTTCGCGCGCGTATTCCTCCAGCAATACCGATTTTCCCTGAGCCAGTTCGAGCAACTCGTAGTAAGTGGCCAACGCGGCCTGCTCATGTTCCAGCGATTCGCGCAGGATGGCGCCGATGTCGTGCTGGTGGGTCTCCAGCAGCGGGCCGATACCCAGCGATGGATGGCCGCCGAAATGGGTGATCAGCTCACCCGCGCGGCGCGCGTGCAGCAGGCCTTCATCGCCCTGTTCGGTCAACCAGCTCACAATCGGGATGCGGTTATAGCCGTAGATCATCAGCGCGTAATGGGTGTAGCGCACCACGCCGGCGAGCTCCAGTTCCATGATGCGGTTCAACAGTGTAATGGCTTGCTGCTTGTCCTGGGTTTGCATGATTTTCTCCTTGGTGAAACGCCGGTCACCCGGCGGGACGGGAAGCCCTGATTGGCCATGCCTGTGTACTAAAAATGGGCGCTGGCTTCCCGGACTTACACCATTACTCTAGAACATATAGCCCACACCAAGGTTGAAGCGGTCTTTCTTGTTGTCGGTTTTGTAGTTCTGCCAGTCGGCTTTCAGCACCACTTCACGGCTCAGGTTGAAGTTGGCGCCGGCTGTCACGACGGTCTCGTCATTCAGCGGATTGGCCGTATAGCCCGCATCCACGCTGTCCTGGGTATTGTAGCGCTCGTAGCGCACAAACGGACTCAGGCGCATGTCACCTTTTTTCCATACATGGTAGGCCGCCTGGCCGTACCAGCCATAGAAGGACTTGGGCGCAGCGCCACCGGAAGTGGGTACCACGCCGACGGCCTGATTGATCGCCAGGGTATCGCCCAGCGTGCCGCGTGCGTAGAGTGCTTGCAGTTCCAGATTACCCACACCGTATTTACCATGCACATCCCACAACGTCAGGCGCGCGTCTTTACCTTGCAAAAATGGACTGGGATTGTCGCCGTTGCCGTTTTGTGCGGTGTTACCGGTGAATAGCCCGGCCCCCAGCATCCAACCGGGTTGACGGTAATTCAACCCGGCATAGATTGCCAGATCATTGGCAGCCGCCTTGCTGGCTTCGCCATGCATGTCCTTAACAGCGTATGCCGCATTGCCTGCATACTTGCTGGCGTCAAAGCCGGTGGAAATACCGATGTTGTATTCCAGGACGCTATCCAATACGCGGCCTTGCAGGCCAATCCCTGCCTCACGCCAGGTAGAAGGGATGATGCGGGTCTCCACCTCGTTGCGCAGCACACCATAGTAAGTCGGCGGCTCGTGGGTTTCATTGAGAATGCCCAGCGGCATCAGCATCAAACCGGCACGCAGATTCATCTGTGGCAGCAAGTTGTATTCGATGTAACCCTGCTCGACTTCGATTTCTCCTTTATCCCCCGCGCTGGATACGGCGTGTTCCAGTTCCAGTTCAGAATATAAACGCAGCCTGTCGTTAAAACGATGCCCGAGAAACATCACAAAACGGTTGAAGTCCACTTGATCCTTGACCGAGCCATCGCGATAATTGCTGTACGACAGCTCACCATAACCACCGATGCTGGTATCCGATGCAGCGGGTGGGTTATCTGCCTGATTACTCGCGACGGCTGCTTTGACAGCGCTGTCCACCTGCTTTTCACGCGCCGCTTTTTCTTCGGCCAGCTGCTGCTTGAGCGCCGTCATTTCCTGCTGCAGCTGATCGAGCTTTTGTTCCAGGGTGCTGGTGGACGATTCAGCGTGGGCGCTGAACGAGAGCGTGATCAGCGTCGCCAGGAGCGCCGGTTTCAACTTGGAGGGGTGCATGATTTTTCCTTTCGGCAGAGCAAGCGGTGTTCGGCTGGCTGGCGACGCTGAAAGGCGTGGGGCTGGCTGGCTGGTTGAGATGGGTATCCAGAGCAGATACGGGTTTAAAAACAGTTTTCGAGCGGGCGCGGCCACGCTGGATGTGCAACACCAGCATCAACGGCAACGCCAGCCCGACCACCCAGTGCAGCAGGGGCAGCCAGGCGGCGTTGGCATCGGTGGCGAAGTAATACAACGCGTAACCGGTCAGTGACAGCCACAGCAATACGCTTTGCATTAAAAAACCGGTACTGCGGTTTTTGTGCAAATGCCAGGCGCGGCGGGTGTGGATAGGCAGCACCGAGCCAACAACAACGAGTATGGCGAACCCCATCAGCCCATGCAGGCGCAGCCACCAGATTTCCAATGGGTGCGCCGTTGCACCGAATTCACCCGGCACGCGCAGAAAATAATGAAACCCCAGCCACAGTGCGCCGGACAACCACAACAACGCGAACACGCCATACAACACGCGCTTGTGCGGCTTGGCAAAGCGGATCGGCAGCGGCAAGTTATACATCGCATGCCTGTTCGCTGTCATTGGCGATACCCCAGCGCGCGCGACAGCCGGGCTGACCAGTTGCGGCACTATCAAAGATACGGCAGCCGCCGCTCACCGGGTCGTGTTCCAGCATCAGTGCTCGTGCATTGAAACGTGCCAGCACAGCACCGGCCTGGGCGGGATCGGCGTGCACGACCTTGGTCAGCGCATCGGCGGTCATGCAGTCTTGCGCCAAAACCGTCACGCTGCGCTCCACGCCGCATGCCGCGCGCGTGTGCGGGTGAATCAACGGCGTGATCATGCGCCCGCGATGGCGGCGCTGGGTATAGTAACCGGCGGAGGTAGCGGCGGCACCTGCACGCAATTCAACCAGCGGCACGATGCTGGTGGGTGCGCCCGGGTGGCGTACATGCAGGGTCTGCGTGGCATCACCGAACAGGCGCAAATCGCCGCCGGCGTTGACCCGCCCGGCGCTGATGCCTGAATCCATCAGCGCCTTGATGGCGAGGTCCACCGCATAACCCTTGGCGATACCGGATAAATCGATGCGCAGGCGCCGCATCAGCCGCACCCGGTTGTCCGGCAGCAGCGCCACATGGCGCCAGTTGCCCCGGCCGGAAATACGCGGGAAATCGGCGTGACGCGGCAGAAAACCCAGTTGCGTCAGCGTCTGCGCAATGCTGATGTCGAACAGCCCGCCACTCGCTTCAGCCATTTCCCGGGCCGCAGTCAGCACCCGCCAGGTGTGTTCATGCACCGGCAGCGGGCGCTCGAACGCGCAGCGATTGATGCGCGATACGTCCGAATCGGCAGCGTGATAACTCATCAGCGCGTGCACCATTTCCACCGCCTGGAAAGCACGCTCGATCCCGGCCTGCACCTGCTCAGCGCTCGCGCCGGTTGCCGCGATTTCCACCAGGGTACCGAGCAGCGGCCGTGCGCGCAGATGTTCGACGCCGGGTTGCGATTGCAGCAGAGCTGCATCGAGCGGCGCATTCACTTCAATGCCGCCTCGTAGGTCGCCAGCAGCCGCTTGACCCCGTCGGTCAGGTGTTTGCACGACAGCGTGGCGCCACTGATGTTCTTGATGTCCTCATCCAGCTTCAGCGTATCGCCGGCCTTCTTGCCGGTGAACTGGGCGCGCCATTTCGGATTTTTCACCTCGCCGCCGTGGGTTTCGCGGTAATCGAGGATTTCCACACCCTTCACCGCGCCATCCAGACCGACGGCCACCGCGTAGGTAATGAATTCGTGCTTGCCGTAGACTTCATCCAGGATGAACCAGCCTGTCGCCTTGCCGCCCTGTTTGGCGTGCCAGGCAGCGACTTCCGCCGTGCGCACGCGCACACCCGAAGCGGATTCGATCGCACTACGCTGGGCGGCGCTGAGCGCGACAGGCCTGGCTTCAAACTGGTCGGCGCCGGGAAACAATACCTTCTGGGCCTGCTCCACGCTCAGGTACTGCACCGCGAATGCGGGTGCAGACGCCGCAGCGGGCAGAATCAACGCCGGGATCATCAGCCAGCGGTCTAAATTGCTCATGCTCATTCCTTAAAAATTGAAACCAAGCTTGACGCGGACTTCCTGTTTGGTCTTTTCTATCAGGTGCAGATTGGTGTCGTTCTGCGCCGCAAATTTTTCCCCGCCACCGCGCAACTGGGGCAGCCAGCTCAAGGTAAACCACCAGTTTTTGTCGCCGTAGTGAATATTCGGCCCAGCCTGTACAGACCAGCGCTCCTGTCCCACTTCGGTTTCAAATTCGGTATCGTAAAGCGCCTCAGCACCGATGAACCACCGCGGCGCGATGCGATACGAGACGCCGGTTCCCGCCAGGACGCCGATTTCCATTTCCGGCCCGGTGGGCCAGTCGAAGCCGGCCGGCAGTCCATCGATCGGCTTGCGCTTGGCATAGGTGGCTTCCAGGCCAAGATTGCCCACCCAGACGAGCTGATCGTCAAGGAAGTTCTTTTGCGCAAGCAGCCAGGTCTCGACCGTGTATTTGTCTTTCTTCTGTCCGGAATGCGGATCCAGCGTGCTGTAAGCGCCGGACACATAAGCCGCCAGGCCGAAATCATCCTTGGCCGGGCTCAGAAAATTATATTTGGCCGACACCTCCATGCCCGACAGCCTGAGTCCCGAGTTTTCATCCTTGGGGATGTAACCGTCGATCAGCAAGCCCTGGGTATTGACTGACTGCCCGAGCAGATAAACCGCGCCGGTGAACCGGTCGGTTATGCCGTGCTCCAGCTCGGTCTTGCTGTCATATGCGGTATAGCTGCCGGCGCCCTTGTCCCAGCGCCGCGTCACCGTCTGCACCAGCTCCGTGGCGCCCTTGGGCAGCGTTTCCGCGCCCCTGACATAGCCGAACAGGCTTTCATCGGCAAGCGCCGCGCCGGAAAATAAACACAGCGCAGCCGCGCCGCCCAACCCTGTGGTCATTAAATTTTTCATGGTAGATCCCCTGGCAAGACAATTAAAAATCTGGCTGGCTTGTCCGGGATCGGGCTGGCTGGCGAAACTGCGCTGGCGACCATCGCCAGCGTCAATAGCTTACATCTGGCTTTGCAGCCAATTCTGGATGCCGACTTTTTGCATCACATCGAGCTGGGTTTCCAGCCAGTCGATGTGCTCTTCGGTGTCTTCCAGAATGTGCTCGAACAATTCCCGCGACACGTAATCCTGCAGGCTTTCGCAGGCGGCAACCGCCGCCACCAGCGTCTCGCGCGAACCCTGTTCCAGCTTGAGATCGCAGGCAATGCATTCTTCGGTCTTCTCACCGATCATGAGCTTGCCGAGTTCCTGCAGGTTGGGCAGGCCTTCCAGAAACAGAATGCGCTCGATCAGCATGTCGGCGTGCTTCATTTCCTCTATGGATTCTTCGTACTCGTGCTTGCCGAGGCTGCCGAAGCCCCAGTTCCTGTATATGCGCGCATGCAGGAAGTACTGGTTGATGGCGGTCAGCTCGTGCTGCAACTGGCGGTTCAACCACTGGATGATGTCTGCATTACCTTTCATGTTTGCCTCCTTAGGGCTCGTCCTTATGCTGCTGCCTCGTACAGACGGCCGGGTTCAAGTGGAATGGATTGCATCATGCTCTGTTTCGACAAGGCTTCTTCCAGCACAGCTTTGGCGTGGCAGGCGCATTTACCGCATTGTGCGCTCACGCCCAGCCCTTCTTTCAGATCGCGCATCCGGCAGGCACCCTGGCATACGGCCTCGCGGATTGCGCTGTCGGTCACAGCCTTGCATATACAGATATACATGGTGAATGCCCTTTTGCCTATTTGGTTAGAATCAGTTTGCCGTTGCGGGTACGGCGCAGGCGGTAATGCTCACCCTGATGGGCGATAAGCACTTCATCGTTCTGCGTGAACAGGGATTCGCTGCGGATCGGCAGCGTCCGGTCGAGAACCAGGTAACGCCTCTGGCTAGCGGAGGCGGCGCCATCGCGTACTGAAACAGTGTTGTGCAGGTCCATGATCTTGCTCGCAACAAAAGTTAATAAGAATGATTCGCAATATTACACACCTTTTCCAAGTGTGCAAGCATTTTTGAGAACGATTCTTATTTGTTGAGCAAGATATGGTTCAGGCGCGGCCACTCGAAACAGGCACCCGGATCGGTCTTGCGTCCGGGCGCGATGTCGGAATGCCCTGCAATTTCGATGCTGGGATACTCGGTTTTAAAGAGTGCGATCAGCGCAGCAAGTTGTATGTACTGGACGTCGCTGAAAGGAGTATGGTCATCCCCTTCCAGTTCCACACCCAAAGAAAAGTCATTGCATTTCTCCCAGCCGCGCCAGCTCGATACGCCTGCATGCCAGGCTCGTTTCACACAGGGCACAAACTGGATTATTTCGCCATCGCGACGGATGAAAAAATGCGCTGATACGTGCAAAGAATGAATACTTGCGTAGTAAGGATGGGCTGTGGGATCGAGGCGATTGGTGAATAGTGCCACCACGCCAGCGCCGCCGAATTCCCCCGGCGGCAGCGAAATGTTGTGCACTACAAGCAGCCGGATATCGTCCGGATTGGCGCGCCAGTCGCAGTTGGGTGAGGCGATGAAACGCACGCCGGAAACCACGCCGTTTTGCTGTAGCTTCATCAGGGCTCCTCGTGTGCCGGTTCATTCAGCGCACGGGCTATCGCTGCACTGAATCTTTCCGGCGTCGGCTCGGCATGCAGCGGCGCATGAAAGTGCCCATCCACAAACAGGAACAGGCTGGGCAGATGGAATACCTCATACTCCCGCGCCAGTGCGGTGCTTGTCTGGATATCCACTTTATATAGATGCGCCACGCGTCCCGCAGCAAGCTGCGGCAGCAACTTTTCCAGGCGCCGGCAGCTGCCGCAATCCGGACCGCTGAACATCACCAGGCTCACCCCCTTACTATGGGTGATGCGCGGATGGAAATCGAATTCGGTGAGCTCGACCAGGTTCATTTATTCAATCAGCGCGACAACCCGTTCCAATGCGCCTGGCTGGGTTTGCAGCCAGGCCTTGGCCTGCGCGGCAAGCTGCTGACTATAGGCCGGATCATCGATCAATCTGCGGGCGTGCGCAAAAATCTGCTCGTTATCGTCACCCGCCAGCACTGTCCCCGCCTCCAGCGCCGCGGCCAGCAGCGGCTGATCACGATGAGCCGGTCCGACGATCACCGGCTTGCCATGCAGCATGGGCGAGGCGATATCGGGCGCATTGCGGGCGTGGCGATGCAGCGTGGCACCGGCCACCACGAAATCCACACAGGCATACAGCGCCTCCAGTGGATGCGAGTCTTCAACGTAGTAAACACGCGTCTTGATCGGGATGAAGGAGGTCGACAGACGCGCGTGCCGAATGGTTTGCAGGCGGTATTTGATGGACTCGCGGTATACCGGCTCGCAACGTGCCGGATCGCGCGGCGCCAGGATCATCAAGCCCATCCTGTGGCGCATCAGGCGACTGAAAATCGCATACGCGAGGTCTTCCTCATCCTCGCCCGTGCCCGCGAAATAACCTACCCAGCGACCGCCCTCACGCTGCTCCTTGAGACGCTCGCACAGCTCCCTATCCATGACAATTTGCGGTAATTGTTCGACTCCGGCAAGCGGATCGCCGGTAACCACAGCATCGGGTACCGGCATGCCGCTCTGGACTACCGTCACCGCCCGACAACCCGCCTGTGTCGCCTGCACATCACGTGCGTTAATCCACCAGGCCGGGCACCCTGCGGCTTGCACCAGCCCCGCATGACTGCCGTCAAGCCCGAGAACGATCAACCGCTGCGGACGAATTTTTTCCAGTCTGGAAAGTGCTAGATCCGCTGCGCCGGGGAGTGCCAGATAAGGCAATTCACCTGCGTAACTGCCCGCATCAATCAGTGCCAGCGCCACGTTGCCAAACCGGGCTTGTAAAGCGTTGAGGAATTTATCTGCGCGCGCCAGAGTGGCGGCCTCTGCGACCACCAGCGTACTGCTCGCCAAACCCGCGGGCAGTTTGTTGAAACCGAGTAAATCCAGCAAACCCATCAGGTAATCCGTTCATGCTTAAAAGGGCACAACTTTACGGGATAAGGCTTTACCGCCGCAAGCCTGTTAAAATCCGGTTTTTAATGCTGTCCGGGATATCGATATGCTTTGGCTGGAATTATTGGGTTTTCTGGTGCTCATTCTGATTGCCGCGGAAGTCTTCGTAAACGCACTCGAACATCTGGGCGAAAAGCTGAAGATATCCGAAGGTGTTACCGGTTCGATATTTGCCGCGGTAGGTACAGCGTTGCCGGAAACCATGGTGCCGTTGCTGGCGATTTTCGCCGGCACACAGAATGTCCAGGTGAACCAGGAAATCGGCGTGGGCGCGATTCTCGGTGCGCCGCTCATGCTGTCTACCCTGACCATGTTTATGATCAGCCTTGCGGTGCTTAAAAAACGCGGTATGCAGGGGCATTTCACACCGGAACGCACCGGACTCAGGCGCGACATGAATTTTTTCCTGGTTGCATTCGGGCTGTCCTGCGTGGCACTGTTCATTCCACATGACTCGAGCCAGATTCGTTTCCTGTTCTCCGTCATCATGGTGCTGATCTACTTTGTTTACGTGATGATGACCCTGCGCGCCTCGGCTGCGTTGGTGCAGGATGGCCACGCCACCGAAGCAGGCAAGCCCATGTTCCTGTCGAAGCTCGGCATCCCCACCACCCTGCTCACCATCCTGATTCAACTGGCGCTTGGCCTGGGGCTGCTGGTGGCAGGCGCGGAAGGCTTTATCCACGGCATCGAACTCGCTGCTCCGATACTGGGTATCTCCGCCCTGTTGCTATCGCTGATGATCGTACCACTGGCCACCGAATTGCCGGAAAAGGTCAACAGCATACTGTGGATCCGCAAACACAAGGATACCCTTGCCTTCGGGAACGTAACCGGTGCAATGGTATTCCAGGGTACAT
This sequence comes from Sulfuriferula multivorans, assembly GCF_003851125.1. Lineage (GTDB taxonomy): Bacteria > Pseudomonadota > Gammaproteobacteria > Burkholderiales > Sulfuriferulaceae > Sulfuriferula > Sulfuriferula multivorans. The sequence goes on from NZ_BGOW01000015.1 coordinate 68,521, forward strand.
TGCTGCCCGCCATCGGCATTGCGCTGACCCCGTGGGTACCTCAAAAAGAAGTCCTGGCTGGCGTGATTATCACTTTGATCGCTGCCGCCTGGTTGCGTCTGATGCTCGCCCGTGGCCAGTTGCGAGTGTGGCATTTGTGGGTAAACGGCGCACTGTATGCAGGCTATCTGGCGATCGCATTGGGATAGGCAGGTCTCGAAAGGCTATTCTATCCCCAGCCGTTCCAGCCGGTAACGCAAAGCGCGGAATGTGATCCCCAGCAGCTTGGCTGCAGCGGTCTTGTTATAACGGGTTTTTTCCAGCGCCTCCTGAATGGCCTCGCGCTCAAGCTTGTCCAGGTAATCCTGCAACGGCCATTTCGCGCCTGCCTGCAATGCCTCCTGCGCGCCCTCCTCCTGTGCAGGGGTGAGTTGCAAATCCATTGCATCAATCTTGCCGCCACCAGACAGCGCCAGCGCACGCTCCAGAATGTTCTCCAGTTCCCGCACGTTACCCGGGAAATCGTATTGCGACAGCGCTTTGCCGGCTTCTTTATCGAGCGCAGGTACGGCCATGCCCGCCGCCTGCGCCAGGCGTGCCAGCAAGGTGCCGGCGATTTCCGCCACATCTTCACGCATTTCACGTAACGGCGGCATTTTCAGCTCGATCACATTCAACCGATAGTACAAATCCTGGCGGAAACGGCCTTCCTCCACACAGCGCGCAAGACTCTGGTGGGTGGCGCTGATGACGCGCACATCCACAGACTCTTCCAATGTACTGCCGACCTTGCGCACCTTTTTTTCCTGTATCACGCGCAGCAATTTGACCTGCATTTGCAATGGCAAATCGGCCACTTCGTCGAGAAACAGAGTCCCCCCATTGGCCGCCTGAAAAAAACCGTCGCGATCCGCTTCGGCTCCGGTAAAAGCGCCTTTTTTGTAACCGAAAAACTCCGATTCCATCAGATTCTCGGGAATCGCACCGCAGTTGACCGGCACGAATGTCTTGTCCGCACGCACACCCTGTTCGTGGATGAGCCGTGCGGCGAGTTCCTTGCCACTACCGGATTCGCCGGTGATATACACCGGCGCTTGGGTGCGCGCCAACTTTTCGATCAGTTCGCGCGCCTGCTGCATGGCGTGAGAAGTCCCGATCAACGCACGTTCCGAAGCTGACGGCGCTGCATGACGTTCAGGTAGTTTGAGGGCTGATTTGACCAAGGCGCGCAACTGTTCCAGCGTCACCGGTTTATTAATGTAGTCGAATGCCCCGGCCTTGAGTGCGGCCACCGCGTTTTCGGTATTGCCGTGCGCTGTGATCACGGCGACCGGAATTTCCGGTCGCTGCTCACCGATATAGCGCACTACTTCCAGCCCTTCGCCATCGGGCAGGCGCATGTCGGTCAGGCACAGGCTGAAATTCCCGTCCTTGAGTTTTTCGATCGCTTCCTGCACGCGCATGGCTCTCACCACATCCAGCCCCATGCGTAACAGCGTCAATTCCAGCAACTCAAGGATATCCGCCTCATCATCCACAATCAGTACTGGCAGCACAGGCGCCTGCCCACTGCGCCCAGTGTGATTTTCTTTGCTTTTTAACACGCGCCCTCCCGGCAACTGATTTTGAAATGTCCGCCCGTCTTCTCAACAATGTAATCCAGGCTGGCACGATTGGCTTCACACATTTCACGCGAAATATACAATCCCAATCCGGTGCCCAAGCTGTCAGTAGTAAAAAACGGTTCAAACAGCTTGCCCAGATTTTCCATGGCGATACCCAGACCGTCGTCAACAACATGTATTTCCATCACGCTTGCACTCGCCTTGTTCACCCGCAACCCTATACTGCCCGGCTGCTTGCGCGAATGCCGCCAGGCGTTGCGGCACAGATTCCACAGCACCTGGTTGAGATGGCCACGGTCAAAACACACGTCTTTTCCTTTATCAACACTCAGGCTGATACTGTCTGGTGGAATATTTTCCGCCAGACAAAATTCCTCTACAAAAGTTGGCAGATAACTCGCCAGCACAATGGATTCGGGTTGAACACGGTCACGCCGGTTAAGCGTCAGGACGTCACCGACCAGACGGTCGATACGTTTGGTATTGTCGTGGATAATCTGCAGCAGGCGTGCATGGGTTTTATCTTCCATAGCGTCCTCCTGCAGAATCTGCGCGGCATGACTGATCGAAGATAGCGGGTTGCGCACCTCGTGGGCAATATTGGCGGTGAGTCGTCCCAGTGCCGCCAGCTTGATCTGTTGCGCCTGCTGGTGCACGCGGCTCAGATCTTCCAGTACCAATACGGCACCCATTACACGCTTGTCGCCCACCGCAATGAAACGCGGCTGACATTGTGCATTGCTGCGCCCGACAGTCAACGCGGCAAAGTTTGCCTGCGAATTTTTACGCCACTGTTCCAGACAGTGCACCAACGCTGGAACCACCCCGCCCAGCGGTTGGCCCACCCCTTCGTCAGCTTTATCAGCGAGATCGAGTATGCGTACTGCATGGCGATTCGCCTGACGTATATTGCCTTCACCGTCGAGCACGATGACGCCGTCCTGCATGTCTTCGATCACCAACTGGTTGATCTGCGCCATGTTTTCCAGGTCTTCCGCGCGCGTCGCCGCCAGTTGCTCGCTGGTATGGCTGCGTCTGGCCAGCACGTGTGCAATCCAGGCAGTGGTGAAGAACGCGACGCCCAGCAACCCCGCCTGGGCAAAATCCCCCACAGACTCACGATAATCCAGCACACCAATGGTATGTGCGACCAGTACCGCAACCGTCGCGAGCGCCGCATGCAGCAGGACCAGCCGGCCACGACTGATGAGTCCGCTCGACACCAGTGACACAATCAACAACAGACCCAGACCGCTGCGCACGCCGCCGCTGACAGACATCATCAGCACAATCAGCACAATATCGGTCAATATTTGAAAGCTTACCTGCCATTCAAAGCGTGGCTTGCGCAAGCCGATCGTGACAATAGCCAGCGCAGCCAGACCGAGATAAATAATGCTATAGAGAAAAAACAGGCGGGGGTTTTCCTGCCCCAGCAAGGGCTGGTCGGAAGACAGCAGACTAATCGCCAGAAACACACCACCGAGGATGAGCCGGTACAAATTGAGATAATGCAGCGTGCGCCAGTAGCTGGCGGGCTCGGGGGTGTTGGGAGAGGTTACGATGGCAGCGGCCGTCCTCAATGGGTTGCTCGCGTGCTGGTTCACTCAGGGTTGATGCAACTGACGGTGTTCGTTTCCGCAAAAAAACTCGCCGCGCGACAGTAATGCTTCACTGCGTGGCAAGTTCACGCCGCAATGCACACATCGCACCATATCTTCCGGCGGCTTTGTTTGAACGCGACCACCTGACTGTCTGTTGCCACGCGCCGGGGATTTGATCACCCAGTAAATCACGCCGCCGATAATCAACAACAACAGTATTTTTGCCAAGATAAATCTCCCGGAAATCCAGCGCTACAAGGCTGGCTGCAGATTTGGCAGAGGATTAGGATAATATACTTAAACTGGTCGGGGTGAGAGGATTCGAACCTCCGGCCTCTACGTCCCGAACGTAGCGCTCTACCAGGCTAAGCTACACCCCGAATTGACTGGTATAAATAATCAACCGGGCAAATTCAATAATCGCGGTTGACGGCAAAGTCGGCCAATTTTAACAGACTCGATTTATATTGAGAATCCGGCAATCCGGAAATGGCCGCGCACGCAATCTCGGCTTCGCGCGTTGCCTGACGGCGCGTGTAATCGAGCGCACCACTGCTGCCAATCGCTGCCAATATGGTTTGGAATTCGGCTCGACCACCTTCCTCAATGGCATGGCGCACCATACTTGCCTGTTCGGGTGTGCCGTGTTTCATCAGATACAGCAACGGCAAGGTGGGCTTGCCTTCAGCCAGATCATCGCCAATATTCTTGCCTATTTCTTCGTGGTTACCGGAATAATCAAGCACGTCATCAATCAGCTGAAAAGCCGTCCCCAGATGCATCCCGTAAGCAGCCAAGGCATCTTCAGCAGCGCGTTCGGCGCCGCCAATAATCGCTCCCAGGCGCGCCGCCGCTTCGAACAGCTTGGCTGTCTTGTAACGAATCACCCGTAAATAATCTTCTTCGTGGATATCTGCATCATTGCAGTTCATCAACTGCAGTACCTCGCCCTCGGCGATGATATTGGTGGCGTCAGATAACACTTCCATTATCCGCATGTTATTCACCGTAACCATCATCTGGAATGCACGCGAATAGAGAAAATCCCCCACCAGTACGCTGGCGGCGTTACCGAACAGCGCATTGGCTGTCTCTCGTCCACGCCGCAGTGTTGATTCATCCACCACGTCATCGTGCAGCAGGGTCGCGGTATGGATGAATTCAACCACGGCTGCGAGTTCGTATTGATGCGTGCCGCGATACCCCAACGCGCCCGCGGAAAGCAGCACCAGAGCCGGGCGCAGGCGCTTGCCGCCGCTATTGATGATATATTCGCTGACCTGACTGACCAGCACCACTTCAGAATGCAGACGAGCGCGGATCACCGCATCCACGCTACGCATATCATCTGCCAAAAACGCTTGAATTGCCTGCATTGTCGAAAAATCGCAAAAAAGAGTTGAATGGTAGGGAGACACACACTGTTGTGTCAAGGATGGTTTGACCTTGCCTGTTGATTTCTATATAATTCCGCCCTTCCTCTAGTTTAGATGTTTGGAGCTCACCATGTATGCGGTCATAAAAACCGGCGGCAAGCAGTATCGCGTTGTCGCTGGCGAAAAACTTAAAGTAGAACAGATCACCGCGGACGTTGGCAGCGAAATCGTGCTGGATCAGGTGTTTATGGTTGCCGAAGGCGACAACATCAAGGTCGGCGCGCCGTTGGTTGACGGTGCCAAGGTCACTGCGACCATTATTTCGCATGGCCGCGGCGAGAAAATCCGCATTTTCAAGATGCGCCGTCGCAAGCACTACCAGAAGCATCAAGGTCATCGTCAAAATTACACTGAAATCCAGATCAGTGGCATTTCGGCTTAAGGAGATAAACCATGGCACACAAAAAAGCAGGCGGCAGTTCCCGTAACGGCCGCGACTCTCATTCCAAACGCCTGGGCGTAAAACGCTACGGCGGACAGGAAGTGCTGGCTGGCAATATCATCGTGCGCCAGCGTGGCACCCAGTTTCATGCCGGCGACAACGTTGGTATGGGCAAGGATCACACTCTGTTCGCTACGGTTAACGGCGTAGTGCAATTTGTCATCAAGGGCGCGCTAAAACGCAAGATGATCAATATCATCCCTACCGCGTAATACTCGCTCGGTTGGACATTCAAGCCCTATCCGCTGGATAGGGCTTTTTTACTTTGGTGGCATGGACAGATGAAATTCATTGACGAGGCAAAAATCGAGGTCTTCGCCGGTAACGGCGGCAATGGCTCGGCCTCGTTCCGGCGCGAAAAATTCGTTCCGCGCGGCGGCCCGGATGGCGGCGACGGTGGTCGCGGGGGCAGCATCATTGCGGTTGCCGATCGCAATATCAACACTCTGGTCGATTTTCGCTATACACGCGCCTTCCGCGCCCGTCCCGGCGAAGGTGGCCGCGGTGCTGACTGCAATGGCAAAGGCTCCGACGATATCATCCTGCGCATGCCCGTGGGCACCGTGGTCACCGATATGGCGACCAACGAAGTGCTGGTGGATCTGGCCCACGATGGCCAGCGTGCCGTAATCGCCAAAGGCGGCAAAGGCGGCCTCGGCAATCTGCACTTCAAGACCAGCACCAACCGTGCCCCGCGTCAATTCACCCGTGGCGAACCGGGGGAAGAACGCGAACTCAAACTGGAACTGAAAGTATTGGCCGACGTCGGCCTCCTGGGCATGCCCAACGCAGGAAAATCCACCTTTATTCGCGCCGTTTCCGCAGCGCGCCCGAAAGTCGCCGATTACCCCTTCACCACACTGGCGCCCAATCTGGGGGTGGTCCGCGTAGACATCGACAAGAGTTTTGTCATCGCCGACATACCGGGGCTGATTGAAGGCGCTGCCGATGGCGCCGGGCTGGGCCACCGTTTTCTGCGGCATCTGGCACGCACCCGCTTATTGCTGCATCTGGTGGATATCGCACCCATGGATGCAGGCACCGACCCGGTTTACGAAGCCCGCGCCATTGTCAACGAACTGCGTAAATACGACGAGTCGCTCTACAATAAACCGCGCTGGCTGGTACTCAACAAAACCGACATGCTCGATGAAACCGAACGCGCGAGCAAGATCGCAGATTTCGTCCGGGATTATGGTTGGGAAGGCGAAGTGTTCAGTATTTCAGCGCTGACCGGAGAAGGCTGCAAGGCCCTCACCTACGCCATCATGGCACATCTCATAGCCACCCGCGAAGCTGAAGAAGCGGTTGCACAACCTGCCGCCGAACCCGTAACGCCGACTTACGACCCGACCTTATGAAACCGGTACTGCAATCCGCCCGCCGTCTGGTAGTCAAGGTCGGCAGCGCCCTGGTCACCAACGACGGCCGCGGACTCGACCATGCCGCGCTGGCCAACTGGTCGGCACAAATTGCTCAACTTACCCATATGGGCAAGGAAGTAGTGCTGGTATCGAGCGGCGCGGTGGCGGAGGGCATGCAGCGCCTGGGATGGAAAGCCCGTCCCAGTGCCGTTCACGAGTTGCAGGCGGCAGCAGCAGTAGGACAAATGGGGTTGGTACAAGCCTATGAAAGCAGCTTTCGCAGTCACGCTTTGCATACCGCACAGATTCTGCTTACCCATGACGACCTGGCCGACCGGACCCGCTATCTGAATGCGCTTTCCACCTTGCGCACCTTGTTGGCATTGAAGGTTATCCCGATCATCAATGAAAACGATACGGTTGCCACCGACGAAATCCGCTTTGGCGACAATGACACCCTGGCCGCGCTGGTAACCAATTTGATAGAAGCCGATGCGCTGGTGATTCTTACTGATCAGGCTGGCCTGTACACCGCTGATCCGCGCAACAATCCGGATGCCACATTGGTCAGCGAGGCACACGCTGGCGATCCGGCACTGGAAAAAATGGCGGGCGGTGCGGGCAGTGCCATCAGCCGCGGCGGGATGCTGACCAAAATCCTGGCGGCCAAACGTGCTGCCCGCAGTGGCGCGCACACCATTATTGCCAGCGGGCGCGAAGCCGATGTACTCGTACGGTTGGCCAAAGGCGAAGCAATCGGCACACAACTGGCAGCCACTCAAACCCCGCTGTCATCGCGCAAAACCTGGCTTGCCGACCACCTGCAAGTGCGCGGCAAGCTGACCCTGGATGCCGGTGCAGTCAAAGCCGTGACGCTGGATGGAAAGAGCCTGCTGCCGATCGGCGTGATTAACGTCGAGGGCGAATTCGCGCGCGGTGAAGTGGTTACCTGCGTGTCGCCGGAAGGTGTGCAAATCGCACGGGGCTTGGCAAATTACGCCGCCAGCGAAGCACGAAAGATTGTGCGGCTACCGACGACGCAGATCGAGGCGACGCTGGGTTACGTTGACGGACCTGAACTGATCCACCGCGACAATCTCGTATTACTCTAAAATTCATCATGAGACGAACTACCACGCGCCGCGCATATTCCTGAGCACGTCTTTGGGACTACTCACCATTTCTCCCTGCGGGCACAAATATTCGTCGGCAAGGGCGCGATGATAGGACAGCGAAGAAGCTGAATCGATTGGCTGCCACTTGCTATCATGAGCACGCGACCAGGTACCGTCTGCGTGACCAATCGCATAAATCTTGCGTTCCCGGTTAGCGCAGCGGATGCCCTCAAAACTCACATTGGTCGCACCGCCTCGCGCCTTGATGACCAATACATAACGCACCACGCCATCTTTGTCCGTCTCCAGCGTGGTCTTGTCCACAAAATAATGATTCCCGGCGATGCCGCTTACATAGAACGCCTGCAGGTTTTCGTCTTTGGGATAGGAAGGCAGCTGGGCTTTTACTTCTTCCCACGGCTTTTTCTGCTCATCAAAATCCCTGTCAAAGTCCAGTCCCCACGCATGTCCCAATGTGGGTGCCATGAGCATTCCAAGCAATACAAGCGATACAAGTTGACGCATGATTATCCATCGCAAAAAGTCGCATGATACACCGCAGCAATGCAGGAAAACGTCTAAAAAACCACATTTAGCGACAACCCGCAGAGTCAGATTGTCTCATTCAAGATGCATCATGCGTAAACGTGGTCACGTGTAAACGGATACGACAAGCTGCCATTGGCATGGGGTTTACCAGCAAGCACCTGAAACAGTGCCATCCAGCCCCGATCAAAAGCGTGTGCCGAACCCGCCATGTAGATCCGCCAGATACGATATTTCCGCTCGCCGATCAGGCGCCGTGCCTCGTCACTGCATTGTTCGAGCCGGTGCACCCATTGCCATAGCGTACGCGCATAGTGGGGGCGCAAGTTTTCTGCATCCAGGCATTCCAGACCGCTGCGCGCCAGCGACTCTATGACCCGCGCGGCATGCACCAGTTCACCGCCGGGAAACACATAATCGTCAATGAATTCGGAGATGCCGTTACCCAGTCCACTGGTATCCAGGCCCGCTGCAGTAATGCCATGATTCATCACCAAACCGCCGGGTTTGAGCAGGCTGAATATCTTGTCGAAATAAGTATCCAGATTACCGCGTCCCACGTGTTCAAACATCCCCACGCTGGCAATCTTGTCGAATTGCGTGTCCGGCGGCACATCGCGATAATCCATCAGCCGCACTTCCACTTTGCCTTCCAGGCCACTTGCCTTGATTTGCTCTTGTACATAATCATGCTGATTCTGGGAAAGCGTAATGCCGACCGCGTGAACGCCATAATGTTGCGCCGCCCACAACACCAGGCCGCCCCAGCCACAGCCAATATCGAGCAGGCTTTCGCCAGGCTGCAGCATCAGTTTTTTGCAGATATGGTCGAGTTTGGCTTCCTGGGCGGCTTCAAGGGTATCGTCTGGATGGCGAAAATAGGCGCAGGAATAGACGCGTTTCTGATCCAGCCACAGCGCATAGAAATCGTTGGAGACGTCGTAGTGATAGCTGATGTTCTTGCGGTCTCGCGTATGGGTATGGCGCCACCATTTCCATGCATGACTGCCTTTCTTGTCCTGCGCCAGGCATTCACCCTCGGCGCAAAGTCTTTCACCCAGATTGAGGATTTCGTGGATATCACCTTCCAGATCAATTTCGCCTTCGACATAACAACGTGCGAACTTGCCCAGTGTAGGCTGGGATAATGAGGCTGCTGCGCGGGAGGAGTTTAGCGATAATCGAACACTATCGCGCTCCCCTAAGCGCAAGATTTCGCCATTCCAGAAGCGGATAGATAAGGGTAAAGGCTGGCCACCCAAGCCGGATTTAAAACGATTGATCATCATGTTGTCGAGCACGATATTCTCCTCATCTTCAATCAAGCCTGCAGTATTTTGGCTTTAAGCCCGTCCCGAAAACTAAATAGTCAAATCCTTTAACAATGATGTACGCGTCGCCTCGGGCACCGCATCCATATGAGCAGTATAGGCGGGATGGTCAACTCCCATCGCCAGTGCTGCGCCGGCCTTGAGCGATGCGGCCATCCCGGATTGCAGATCAAATCGTACAAAATGCACCGAGGAGGTCTTTTCCTCGTTTTCGCGCTCCATATCTTCATCAGCAATAGCGTAAACGCGAGCGTGCCCTGCTACCTGAACATAGACCTTGTCTTCTACCCCTTTGAGCCTGGCGAGCATCACGCGGCGCTCATCCACATCGGGGTATTCGATGAGCATCGTAGCTTTCCAGTTGTTACCGTCCGGCACCAGCGGAGTATAGGCATTAAGCTCATCCTGAATACCTTCCTCAAGAAAAGTTTTTTCCACTCGCAACATTTCCTGAATCTGGTACCGAAGAGTGAGTTCATCCTCGAACATTAATGCCACATTATCGCCCAGTTGAACCCGGCGATTTTTTTTGTGCTCGATGGTCTGTGCTCGTAGTGCGGGGCGTGCTTTGGCGTAGGCTTCCAGCGTCATCAAGCTGTCGCGGGTAATCTGTCCCATTTTATTTTTCCTCGTGTTCATGCTGGCCGGCGATACGGCCTTTTTTAAATAAGGTTTCGCGTAACTCATGATCTAGGGTGGGGTCTTGTCGACGTATCCATTCCAGCACCATCACCGCGTGCTCTTTTTCCTCGTCCCGATTATGTTCGAGGATAGCCTTGAGTTCAGGGTCGGTGCAGGCATCAACGCGCTGGTTGTACCAGTCGACTGCCTCCAGCTCCTCCATCAGCGAGACGATGGCGCGATGCATATCCTGAGTCGCAGCGGACAGTTTGTCGATTGGCTCGTGGTAACCTTCACTGCTCATGTACTCTGCTCCTTATAGTCCGTAGGCGATACGCATCAAGGTGATAGGGTGTGCCTTCTGTGCACGGCTCTCACCCATGCCGTGCTGAATGTGGCTTGCGGCAATGGCGCAATCCGAACTGATGTAGTCCGGATCGGCAGCTGCCATCTGCTTGAATACTGGGCGGCCAATTTTCACTGCATTCGGGTAAAACTCTGTTTTCACCCCCCATGTACCATCATGGCCGGAGCAGCGCTCCACCATGGTAACTTCGGCACCCGCCAGTTTCAGACTGTCGCGGGTCTTATTGCCGATATTCTGCACACGTTGGTGGCAAGGCACATGGTAGGCAACCTTGCCCAGCGGCTTGGCGAAATCGGTCTTGAGCAAACCATCTGCCTGGCGTGCCATCAAGTACTCGAACGGATCCCACATTGCTGCCTTCACCGCCTGCACATCTGCGTCATCGGGGAACATCAGCGGCAGTTCCTGTTTATACATCAGCGTGCATGATGGGACGGCGGTGAGAATGGCATAGCCCTCGCGCGCCAGTTTGGCCAAGTGCGGAATATTCACATTCTTGTGCTTTTCCACGGTTTCCAGATCACCCAGTTCCAGTTTAGGCATCCCGCAGCAGGATTCTTTTTCCACCAGCACGCTGGGGATTTCGTTGTGCGCGAGTATTTTTAACAAATCATGACCGATACCTGGTTCGTTATAGTTCACATAACAGGTTGCGTATATGGCTACTTTGCCTGGCGTCTGCGCGCCTTCACGGCTGGTAAAACTATTGTCGGGATGCGCGGTGCTGCGAAATTTGGCGCTGTCGTATTTCGGCAATACCTGATCTCTATGGATACCCAACTGGGTATCCATGAGTTTGCGTGCGGCGGTATTGTTCATCGCCGCATTGACAACCTGCACTACCACCGGGATGGAAGCCAGCTTTCCCATGGCATCCGTGCTGGAGAGCAGCTTGTCGCGGAATTTTGTTTCACCTTGCTTGAACTTGACCGCCTTGGCTCGCAACATGGTGTGAGGAAAATCCAGGTTCCAGGGATGCGGCGGCACATAGGGGCATTTGGTCATGTAACACAGATCACACAGGTAGCATTGATCGACCACCTTCCAGTAATCCTGTTTGTTAACGCCATCCACTTCCAGCGTGGACGATTCATCCACCAGATCAAATAACGTCGGGAAGGCCGTACACAACGACACGCAGCGACGGCAGCCATGGCACAAATCGAATACGCGTTCCATTTCGTGGAACAATGCGGCTTCATTATAAAATTCGGGGTTTTGCCAATCCAGCGGATGTCGGGTAGGAGCTTGTAGATTACCTTCTCGCACGGTCATTTTTGTTCTCTGAATGCAAAATGGGATTTAAACCTGCGAGTCGCGGTGCACGTGCAGCCACCACAACCCGCAGTACAATTGCGCTAATTCGCAATGTCAGACTTTTCAGTCTACAAGTGCGTCCAGCGCTTTCTGGAAACGGCCGGCATGCGAACGCTCGGCCTTGGCCAGAGTTTCAAACCAGTCGGCGATTTCATCAAAACCTTCTTCACGCGCGGTTTTAGCCATGCCTGGATACATATCCGTGTATTCGTGTGTTTCACCGGCGACAGATGCTTTCAGATTGTCGCGGCTAGCGCCGATAGGCAGTCCGGTAGCCGGGTCACCGCAGGCCTCCAGGTACTCCAGATGGCCGTGCGCATGGCCGGTTTCACCTTCCGCAGTGGAACGGAATACTGCGGCAACGTCATTTTGGCCTTCCACATCCGCTTTTGCTGCAAAATACAGGTAACGGCGGTTGGCTTGAGATTCACCGGCAAACGCTTCTTTCAGACTTGTTTCAGTTTTTGAACCTTTGAGTTGCATGGTAATTCTCCTCAGGTAACGTTCAGGTAACGCGAAGCTCTAGGAATACAAGCATCGAACAGATTAGACTAAATCTAAACTGTAAACAGAATATAGATCACAACAGGCGTTCATGTCAATGTCAAAACCGTGAAATTTGACTTCTTGCCATTAGTCACCCATTTATGATCATAATTCCACTTGGATAAAAGGAATCAAAATGACTGAAAAATCGCCTTTGGACGAACAGACTTTACGCGCAAAGCTCACGCCCGAGCAATATCAAATCTGCCGGGAGCATGGCACCGAGCGCGCCTTTACCGGCAAATACTGGAATCTCAAGGATGCGGGCACCTACCGATGTGCATGCTGCGGTGCGCCTTTATTCGACGCGGATAGCAAATTCGACTCAGGCACCGGTTGGCCAAGTTTCTGGCAACCGATCATCGAGTCTGCAGTGGAAACCAGTCACGACAACAGTCTGCTCATGCCGCGCACTGAAGTACATTGCCGTCACTGTGGCAGCCATCTCGGGCACATATTCGAAGACGGTCCGGCACCGACCGAATTGCGTTATTGCATCAATTCGGCTTCTCTTGATTTCGAGGCGAAGAAGTAACTGTGTTCCGGACAATCTGTGCGACCATAACCATAATAACCAGCCGGGGGCAGCCTTGTTTAACGCAATTATCACGCACATCCAGCAAGAAACTCCAAGCGTCAAATCGTTCCGGCTCGGTGTAGACACTCCCCCGTTCCGATTTCTCGCCGGCCAATGGATAGACCTGTATGTAGAAATTGACGGTGCGATCCAGGTTGGCGGCTATTCGATGACTTCGTCGCCTGTAATCACCGACAGCCTGGAACTGGCCATCAAATCCAGCACACGCCACCCTGTCACGAACTGGCTGCATGAACATGCCAAAATTGGCGATAGTGTGCGCATTTCCGGAGGCCAGGGAGTTTTCGTCTACCAGCCGGAAATGAGCCAGCGCGTGGTACTGGTGGGCGCTGGTGTCGGCGTCACGCCGCTCATCAGCATTTTTCGCTATATCGCCGACGCAGTGCCCGACACCGAAGCCACGCTGGTATATAGCATTCCCAGCCCGGATGAATTCCTGTTCCGCAATGAAATTGAACAACTGGTCCGGCATCATCCCAATCTGCATAGCCTGGTCACCGTCACCCAGCCCGATAACAACTGGCATGGGCGTACCGGGCGCATGGACTCCACCCTGCTCGAAAGCGCCGGCATGAGTCGCGACACACTCTACTATCTGTGCGGGCCGCCGGGCATGGTAGAAGATATCAGCAGCATACTGGGCAGCCTTGCCGTGCCCGCCAGCCGCATCATTTTCGAAAAATGGTGGTAGTGCCATACCATATCGCCCTGTCGGACTGTACGGCATCATGCAGGCTTGCCCGAATATTTGAGGAGACCCAACATGAAAATAATTCACACCTTGTGTCGAGTGTTCGCGCCACTGTTGTTTCTTCCACTGAGCGCTGCGGATGCCGCCGAAAACATGGTTCGCGACTATCCGGCCGACAAGATTGCGGCGCACACCTACGTCATCCATGGCCCGCTGGGCGAGCCTTCGGTCGCCAATCAGGGCTTCATGAACAACCCCGGCTTCGTCATTACGGATAACGGTGTTGTGATCATCGACCCGGGTTCCAGCCTTGAAGTGGGGCGCATGGTATTGCGCCAGGTACGCAAGCTCACCGGCAAGCCCGTCACTCATGTACTTGATACCCACATACACGGTGACCACTGGCTCGGCAACCAGGCCATTCTGGAAGCCTATCCCAAGGCGCAACTGATGGCGCATCCGGAAATGATCCGCAAGGCCCAGGCCGGTGAAGCCGAGGTATGGACAGGCTTGATGGAACGCCTCACCCAGGGGTATACCAAGGGCACGCGCGCGGTGATTCCCACGGTTGCAGTGACGGAAAACCAGCGCTTTACCACCGGCGGCATGACTTTCCACATCATGGCGCCGGAAAATGCGCATAGCAAAACCGACATCATGATTGAAGTGGTTCAGGATGCCGTGGTATTCACTGGCGATAACGTGCTGAACCAACGCATAGCGCGCCTGGACGATGGAACCTTCAAGGGCAGTATCGCCGCCTGTGACCGCGCTATCGAGGTCAAGGCCAAGCACTATGTGCCCGGCCACGGCAAAACTGCGGATGCCGGGATGGTGAAAAACTACCGCGATTACATGGCGACGCTCATGGCCGAAGTTCAGCGCCAGTACGACGCAGGCAAGAGCGATTTTGAGATGAAGGACGCCGTCGCAGCCAAGGTCAGCGCTTACAAGGGCTGGTCAGGATTTAATGAACAACTGGGCAAACATATCAGCCTGGCGGTACTGGAAATCGAATCCATGTAACCATCGGAGAAATTGAGCGGGCTGGATTAGATTGCAAACCGCCTGGACTACACTGTCCACACATTGCCCAGCCTGACCGTCTCCACCACGTTGCCCAGCATCAGCACCACACCGCCGCGGCGGTTATCTCCGGTATCGCTGAATTCAAAACGGTAAAAACGCCGCAAGGTGACTTGTCCGCCCGGATGGCGTGCCAGGCGGATAGACGCCACCGCCACGGTGTCATCGAGCAGTTGTACGGCGTCGGCATTGCACGCGCGTTTTGCAGCGGCGATAGCGGTTTCGCGGGTTTTCAGGCTATCCAGCCAGAACCAGGCAAGCCCGCCCAGGGCAGCCACAACGACCAGTTCAATCATGCGCGGAGGGGTTGTTAACGGCTCGAATTCACCGGTGGCCGGAACAACGCGGCGACCTGTTTGCGTCCGGTAGCGGCGGATTCTTTGGCGCGCACGCTGAGCGGCGTGTCGGGCACTTCGATGTCCTCACGTTCGCGCCGGGGTGGAGGGCTGCCAGCCAGCGGCTCGCGTGGCGGTGGTGCGGGGCGCTCGCTACGCGCACGCGGTGGCCGTGCCGGTTCTGGCATGGCGCCCAGTTCGGGCTCGAAACCGGGAATGATTTCAGAAGTAATTTTGGTGTTGAGCAGCCGTTCTATATCGGCCAGGTAACGCAACTCGTCTTCCGCCACCAGCGACAGTGCAATTCCGCTGGCACCCGCGCGACCGGTGCGGCCGATGCGATGCACATAGTCTTCCGCCGCGTGCGGCAGGTCGTAATTCACCACGCACGGCAGCTGGTCAATATCCAGGCCGCGCGCGGCGACATCGGTCGCTACCAGCACCTGAATCGCACCTTGCTTGAATTGATCCAGAGCTTCCACCCGGGCCTGCTGCGTTTTGTCGCCATGAATGGCGTTGGCCGGAATGCCATCCCGGCACAAATGCTGCGCCAGCCGGTTGGCGCCAATCTTGGTGCCGCAGAACACCAGCACCTGACGCAGCTCGCGGGTTTTGATCAGGTGCGCCAATAGCGCATGCTTGCGCTCCTTGTGCACCGGCAGCACGCTTTGCGTGACCGTCTCGGCTGCTGTATTGCGACCCGCCACCTCGATCAGTTGCGGGTTGTTCATCATGCTGTCGGCGAGCTTCTTGATCTCGCCTGAGAAGGTGGCGGAGAACATCATGTTCTGGCGCGCAGTCGGCAGCAACGCGATGATGCGGCGCAAGTCGGGCATGAAACCCATGTCCAGCATGCGATCGGCTTCATCCAGCACCAGCATTTGTACCTGCGACAGGTTGAGCGTTTTGTTTTGCACGTGATCGAGCAGGCGCCCCGGCGTGGCGACCAGAATATCCACACCACTGCGCAGCATATCAATCTGGGGGTTAATGTTCACGCCGCCGTACACCACAGTAATACGCACCGGCAGATACTTGCCATAGCGGTGCACGCTCTCTTCCACCTGCATCGCCAGTTCGCGCGTGGGGGTGAGGATCAGTGCGCGGATTGGATGACGTGCGGGGGATGGGCTGGAGCTGGCGTAAGGCGCCAGGCGGCTCAATAGCGGCAGGGTAAATCCGGCGGTCTTGCCAGTGCCGGTTTGCGCGCCGGCCATCACATCGCAACCGGTGAGCGCAACCGGGATGACCTGCGCCTGTACCGGCGTGGGTTCGGTATAACCGCACTCTTCTACAGCGCGGAGTATCTCTGGCACCAGGCCGAGATCGGAAAAAGCCATGCGTATTGCTCCTGATAAATCAAGCGCTTATTCTACAGCATACGCATGCTATCTGTCAGTGCGCTACCGGGTTTGCGCGCCCGACCAGAAATAATGCAAACATACCCGCCACTGCAAACCCGGCACCCACGGCACACACCGCCAGCCATCCGGCATGTTGCCAGGCATATCCGCCCAGCGCTGAGCCTGCCGCACCACCCAGAAAATACATCACCATATACACGGCGTTGAGACGATTGCGTAAATCGGGATGGAGCGCGTAAATACGCGTCTGGTTGGACAGGTGGCTGGCCTGCACGCCGGCGTCCAGCAACACCACGCCCAGCGCCAGTCCCAATAGCGTGGTCCCGGTCAGCCCCATCAGCAGGAACGCGAGCAGCACCAGCAGCAAAGCGCCGCCGTTCAGCAACGGCGCTGACACGCGGTCAGCAAGGCGTCCGGCCAGCGGTGCGACGAGTGCGCCGGTGACGCCGATGAGGCCGAACATCCCCGCCACTTCGCTGCCGTAGTCAGGTGACAGGTGATGCAGATGAAACGCCAGCGTGGTCCAGAACACACTGAACGTAGCAAATCCGCAACCTCCCACCAGCGCATGGCGGCGCAGCACTGGCTCGCTGCGCACCAGATGGAACAGCGAAGCCAGCAGCGCTGTGTAAGCGATCGGCCGGCTGGGCGGCAGCCGCGGCAGGGTGCGTTGCAGCAACACCGCCAGCATCAGCATCACGCCGATGGCCAGCAGATACACATCACGCCAGCTGCTTGTATAAGCGCCGATCCAGCCGCTCAAAGTGCGCGACAGCAGGATGCCCACCAGCAGCCCGCTCATCACAATGCCGACAATGCGTCCGCGCTGCTCTGGCGCAGCCAGATGTGCCGCAAAGGGCACCGCGAGCTGCGGTACCACGCTCACCGCTCCCAGCAGGAAACTCGCCAGCGTCAGCCAGCCAAGCGTAGGTGCGAACGCCACACCAAACAGCATCAAAACAGCGCATAGGGTAGTAACCACAATCAGGCGCCGGCGCTCCAGACTATCGCCGAGCGGAACCAGTAGCAGCAAGCCGGTCGCATAGCCTAGCTGGGTTGCGGTCGGCACAATACTCACCGTTGCAGGCTGCACGCCGAAGTCGGATGCTATCTCGACCAGCAAGGGCTGGCTGTAATACAGATTGGCCACTGTGGCGCCTGCCGCTATAGCCAGCAGGCCGACCAGACGAGGTGAAATCGGAGGTGAACTGTGCATCTGTCCGCCTGCGGATCAAGCCATACGCAATTCGCGCCAGCCAAACCCTTCGTCCTGGCTGGCATGGCTGAACCAGTCGGGCATGCAACCCAGCACATCGGCCAGAGCCTGCAATGCCAGCTGTGGCGTATTGTTGTGTTTGGAAAGATGAGCGGCCACAAGATGCTGCAATCGACGGTTATCCAGTTTGGACAGAAGCGCGGCCGCAGCCTGGTTGTCGAGATGACCAAATCGCCCCGCGATGCGCCGTTTCAGACCGGGCGGATAGGTGCTGTTGTCGAGCAACTCGCGATCATGGTTGCACTCCAGCACCAACGCATCGCACCCGGACAACATGGTTTCGATATGCGCGGTCGAGGCGCCCACGTCAGTCAGCACGCCGAGCCGGTGCATGCCATCGCCGAACACGAACTGCACCGGTTCGCGTGCATCATGCGGTACGGGAAAAGGATGAATTTCGATGTCACCGATGGCAAAGGCAGTATGGCTGTCGAGTTCGCGTACCTCGGGCAGTTGCGCATACTGGTTGCGGAATACCGCCAGGGTACCGCGCGTCATCCATACCGGGATGCCATATTTACGTGCAAAGCGCGCTGCACCGCCGATGTGATCGGAGTGCTCGTGGGTAATGACGATAGCATCAACGTCTTCGGGCTGGAGCGATTTGGCGGCCAGGCGGCGCACCGTGTCACGCAGACCGAAACCGCAGTCGAGCATGATACGCGTATGCCTCACCTCGACAACCAGGGCATTGCCCTCGCTGCCGCTGCCGAGGGAAGCAAAACGCATTATTTGAGCTGTTCGAGCAGCAGCTTGATGATCTTGTTGGCAGTTTCAGGTTTTGCCGGCGTACCTTGCGCAGTCATTACACGGACTTCCGAACCATTGGCCGCCTGATTTTCAGATACCTCAACCTGGTATTTGTCACCATTGTCCGCAGTTTTCTTGGAACTGCGCCAGAACGCCAGCTTGCTCAGGAAGCCGGAGCTCTGTTTGGTTTCCACGTCTTGCTGCGGATCAATATAGCGTACGTAATAAATTCCCTTGGCGCGGTTACGGTCTTCCACTGTGAAGTTGATGCGGTCCAGCGCCAGCCCCACCCGCCGCCACGCGCGATCAAATGGATCGGTGAGCATCAACATGGGTGCACCGCCGCTTGCCTGGGCAAGCTTCGCGCGATCAGGCTGGTTTTGCTCGGCCAGCATGGCCTTGGCCTGCGCTTTTTCCACCCCGAAACGCTCCATCAGGCGGCTCAGCATTTCGGCTTCCAGTCCGGGATCAGCCGGGCGCGGCTGCCAGATCGTGTGTTTATCTTCAAACCCATTACCCGTATACACTTCAGCCATGCCACGATGGCTGATGTAAATTTCGGTTTCGCCCGGTGGATTGGTGGTGCGTTCGAGGCGGGTACGGAATTTGTCGCGCTCAGGCGTGGAGTAAAGGTTGTCCACGACTTTGCCCAAGAGGTTTCGTATCATGTCCTGAGGAATCTTGGCGCGATTTTCTGCCCAGTCGGTTTCCATGATACCGGCCTGAGGATCCTCGACGTTGATCACAAAACCATTTTCCTGCCAGAAATCCTTGACGATCGGCCAGACTTTTTCCGGCGGCATATTGACGATCAGCCAGCGTTCGGAACCGGCACGTTCGATACGCACCTTGTTCTGGGTAGGCAGGATTTCGCTTTTCCCGGTGCCGGCGTTCTCGCTGCGCTCTGCGCTGTAGGCCGAATAGGTGGCACTGCCGCGCGGATTGAGGTCAGGCACCTGGTAGCGGCTGTCGGCAGTGGGCGCAGTCAGGTCTGGCGGCACTTCCAGCGTGGGTACCGTCGTGGCGGATTTGTAGTCGATCTTTTTCGATTTCAGGGCATCCATGCTGCCACAACCTGCAACGCTCAGTGCCACACCTGCGCTAACCAGCGCCATCCACAATTTGCTACGTTTCATGGTTACCAATCCTTAAAATACTTACATGGCATTGGCCCGGCGCATGGCCCGGCGCAATGTATCGTGGTGCTCTACAGACAACGGCGTCAACGGCAAACGTATCCCGGCACCGATCAGGCCCATCTCGGCCAGCGCCCATTTCACCGGGATCGGGTTGGCCTCGACGAACAGTTTTTGATGCAGTCCGAACAACTGCTGATTGAGTTCGCGCGCCCGTGACAGTTCCCCATTGAAGGCGGCAATACACATCTCATGCATGGTGCGTGGCGCAATATTCGCGGTAACTGAAATCACGCCATGCCCGCCCATCAGCATGAATGCCAGCGCTGTCGCATCATCGCCGGTATACAAGGCGAAGTCGGCCGGTGCGCGCAAAACCAGATCTGTGGCGCGTTCAATACTGCCGGTCGCATCCTTGATACCGACAATGCCGGGAACTTCGGCCAGGCGCAGTGTGGTGTCGTTGCTGATATCGCTGACCGTGCGCCCCGGTACATTGTAAAGTATCAGCGGCAATTCCTCGGATTCGGCGATCGCCCGAAAATGGCGGTACAAACCCTCTTGCGTGGGCTTGTTGTAATACGGCGCCACCGACAGCGCATAATCCGCCCCGGCCGATTTGGCGCAGTGCGTCAGTTCGATTGCCTCCGAGGTGGAGTTCGCCCCGGTGCCGGCAATCACCGCCATACGTCCGGCAGCCTGCTCGACCACGGCACGAATCAGCGCGCAATGCTCGTCATAACTCACCGTGGGCGACTCGCCCGTGGTGCCCACCACGACTATGCCATCCGTGCCTTGCGCTGCATGCCAGTCAACCAGCGCACGCAAGCGCACCAGATCAAGGCTGCCATCGTCCTGCATGGGCGTCACAATGGCGACCAAACTGCCTTTTAACATGCCATCATCCGCTTGAATTTAAATCCGGCCAGTTTACCCGATAACGGCGCCTCCGGAAACCCGCACCAAACAGCACCGAAGCACTGTTCAATCTGCGCCGGGAAGCTCGCAACAGGGCTTGGCGGGGGGCTGCTGATCGGCCGTCATGACCTGGCCGCGGCCAGCGCCGGGCCGATAGGTGGTGCAGCCTTTCAGGCCCAGCGCATAAGCGTTCCGGTAGATCGTCTCGAATCCGGAAAACGCCATGTCCGCCGGTACGTTGATGGTTTTAGAAATGGAATTATCCACATGCGCCTGCAACGCCGCCTGCATTTGCAGGTGTTGGTCAGGCGGAATTTCCGTAGCGCTGACAAAACCCGGCGGCAGCGGCGCATCCCCGTGCAGGCTGCGGTAGAGCCGCCAGGCGTAGTCCTCCACCGCGTATTCGGTCAGACCGCCGTCCGGTCGCCGCACATTGCGCTGGTAGCGATACGCGTAGATCGGCTCCAGGCCGCTGGAAATGTTGTTGGCAAGAAGACTGATGGTGCCCGCCGGCGCAATGGCGGTGAGGTGGCTGTTGCGGATGCCATGGGCGGCAATGGCGGTGCGGATGTCTTCCGGCAAGCCACGCACGAATTCGCCTGCAAGATAGGACTCGGCCCGGTATGCAGGGAACGGCCCGCGCTCCCTGGCCAATTCCGCCGAGGCACGGTAGGCGGCATGGCAGATCGCGGCCATCGCCGCACACGCTGCATCCAATGAAGCATCGCTACCGTAGCGCAAACCCAGCATGGCCAGCGCATCGCCCAGCCCGGTGATGCCCAGCCCCAAACGGCGCGAACGCCGCGCCACCTCGCGTTGGCGCGGCACCGGAAAATGAGCCAGCTCGTAGACGTTATCCAGCATGCGTACCGCCACGCTGGCGGTGGCAGCGATGCCGTCCAGATCCAGCGTAGCATCGGGCGTGAACGGCGCGCGCACAAAGCGCGTCAGGTTGATCGAGCCGAGGTCGCAGGCGCCGTAGGGCGGCAGCGGTATCTCGCCGCAGGGGTTGGTGGCGCTGATGGTTTCCTCATACCCCAGGTTGTTCAGGCGGTTAACCCGGTCGATGAAGATTACGCCGGGCTCGGCGCTGTCGTAATTGGCACGCATGATGCGTTCCCACAGCGCGCGGGCGCGCACGTTGCCCACCGTGCGCCCGGGCGGGAAGCTCAATGGCCAGTCAGCGTCCTGATCCAGCGCCACCATGAAGGCATCGCTCACCAGCACCGACAGGTTGAAATGCCGCAGCACAGCCGGATCGCGCTTGGCCTCCACGAATTCCAGGATGTCGGGATGGTCGCAGCGCAACGTGGCCATCATCGCTCCGCGGCGCGCACCGGTGGAAATCAGGGTGGCGCACATGCTGTCCCAGATGTGCATGAAGGACACCGGCCCGGAGGCAATGGTGTCACTGGCGTCCGCCCGAGCCCCGCGCGGGCGCAACGTGGAAAAATCATAGCCCACCCCGCCGCCGGCCTGCATGGTAAGCGCGCCTTCCTTCAGTGCGCTGAAAATGCCGTCCAGACTGTCCTCGATGGTGCCCATGACGAAGCAGTTAAACAAAGTGGTGCGGTGACGCGTGCCGGCCCCAGCCTGGATACGCCCGCCGGGCAGAAAGCGGAAATTCGCCAGCACCTCATGAAAACGCGCCGCCCAAACGCCCTCCTGCCCCGCTTCCACCGCGGCCAGCGCACGCGCCACCCGCTGCCAGGTATCCTCCAGGGAAGCATCGCGAATCACGTCGCCGTCCCGGTAGCGGTACTTGGTGTCCCAGATATCTGTGGAGATGTCGGCGAGCGGAAGGTCGAAGTTCATGCTTTTCTCATGTTCGGGAACAACCCGTCCCAGCTTGAAGCACAGCACCCGCTTTTACAAGCAGCAAAACGCGTACCGGCAATTTCAGCAATCCGGCAACCGACAGGTCTTGTACAATATTGCAGACGAGGATGATGGATGACCAACAACACACTGAAAATTCTGGTGGTGGACGATTTTTCCAGCATGCGCCGCATGCTGCGCAGCCTGTTGCGGGAACTTGGCCATGCGCATACCGAGGAAGCCGAGGACGGCGTGGCGGCGCTGGAAAAATTGCATGCCGGTCATTTCGACATGGTGATTACTGACTGGAGCATGCCCAACATGACCGGTATCGAGCTGTTACGTGAAATCCGCCGCGATTCAGCGCTCCGTCATCTGCCTGTATTGATGGTCACTGCCGAAGCGCTGCCGGAGAATATTGCCGAAGCGCACAACGCGGGGGCCAGCGGCTATATCTGCAAACCATTCACTGCCGATGCGCTGCACACCGCCCTGGCACAGATACTGCCCGGAATCTAGACCAATTCCGGCGTCATCACTGCGCGCACCATGGTTTGCTGCGTGGCCTGACGCACCCGGTTGGTAAGCCACCACAAGCCGCCTTTCTTGATCGAAAAATTCGATTCAGTACCGCTCAGCAGCAGCGCTGCCGTCTGCCCCAGACTGGGTTGATGGCCGACTAACACCACGCAACCGCCCGCGTCCGGCCAGCCGGCAGCAAGCACTACGCTCATGGCATCGGCACCCGGAGCGATTTTTTTTACTGTCTCGAACGGCCTCCCCAACGCTGCGGCAGTTTGCTGCGCACGTTTCGCCGGGCTCACCAGAATCACGGCGTTTTTGGGTAAACGCGCATTCAACCAAGCTGCCATCTGTGCAGCCTGTTTATGCCCTTTGGTAGTGAGTTCGCGCTCCATGTCAGGCAGCCCATCTACGGCATCGGCATGACGCCACAGGATCAAATCCATATCTGCTTCCAAAAATTCATACATGCTAGCGCTTCCTTGTTACGGAATTAAAACCGGAGACTTTCAAATCTCGTATTGGCTTTTGCCAGTACGGACGAGTTTTTTTCATGCGCCGCCATGCTGGTTCGAGTTCGGCGATTTTTACCTGGGCACGGCTTTCCACCCAACCTTGCACCACACCGCATGCCCAGGCGCGATTGACCGCACGGCGGCCACGCAGATTACTCAACAAGCGACCCGCTACTGCGATGTCGTTCAGCGCGCCCAAATTATCCTGCAATGCGGCCAGGTTTTTTATATAGGCCCGCGCCACTTTTGGCGGATAGAGTTCAGCGAAAAACTCGGCGGCGTAGCGCTGTTTTTTGGCGGCAATGCGCAAGTGGTGGCGTGCCGCCGGATCCAACCGGACAAAATGCCGGCCACGTCGCAATAACTGGTGCTGACGCCGATCCAGCACCGATTCGGCCAATGCGGTGGCGGGGCTGCCTTGCCATGCCGAGCTGATCCGTTCCATTGCCTGCTCCCATGGGCGCAGCAGCAACATCCGTCCGGCTTCCAGCAGCAGGCGCGTTAACCGCCGTGACGAAACTGCCGAAATCATCGCGGTGCGCGCTGCCTCCCGATGCAATTGCGCGGTACGGGCAAGGCTTTGCAACGACTGGTCGGGCATGGCACGCATCAGCGGCGGCAAAGTTTCCGTCACGAATATATCCCAGTCCCGCGCCGGGCCCAGCTCACTCATCAGCCAGCGCAATGCCTCCCGTAATGGCGCCAGCGCCGGATCGGGCAAGGCCGGGGCAAACACCGTCAATGCCGAACGCAGCCGGCGCACGGCGACCCGCGCCTGATGCAGGTATTCGGGGTCGGTTTCGTGGATGAGGCCAGCCAGATTGGCGGTGAACTGCTCCAGCCCGTTTTGCATCACAACCACAAAAGCATCGGCCACATGCATCTCCGGTTTCAGGCCTGCCGGCCCGGCTTGCACCGGCCGGGCCGGCAGATGCTGGAACAGTGCGTAGCCGCGTTCGGCCTTGCTCAGCGGATCAGGATACAGGTCGAAGTCCGCCGCCAAATCCAGTGCCAGGTCATACAGCGCGGCCGGCTGGCCGGATTTCAGTTCGAGTTCTACTTCGCAAATCGGCTGGTTGCGTCCTCCCCCGCTCACTTCACCCTGATCCAGGGCCACTTCGATGCTGCCGCCCCCGGCTACCGGCAATGTCCAGGCGTCGCGCCAGAAATGCGTTTCAAACACCGGACGCAGTCGGGCCAGACGGGCAGGAGTCAGCAACTCCCTGACTTCAGGTGCAGTGAAGCGCCCGGGTTCCGGCGCTTCGCTGCGCGTAGGCGTTTCCCATTCCGGCCGTTGGTGGAGTCCGCCTGCCGAGCCGCCGCCGATCTTGACTGTCTGTATCCAGCCGCGCCCTACCCGACGCACGCGCAACGCAGCCTGGGCGCACATCAGATCGAGTTCCGGGGTATCGAAATACACGCTGACCAGCCGTCGCCGCAACGGTCGTCCCGCTCCGGCCAACAATGGATGGCGTTTCAGGCGGGCGGCCTGTATTGGCGGGAGGGCGAGTTTGAGCTCGATTTCGACTGTCATGGTTTTGTCATATAAAAGTCATATAAAGGCGGGCTGGTACCTTTTGGCCGCGCATATAAACGATATTAGCTTTACTTTGATAACATGTTGCCATGACCACATCCACTCCCGAACATTTCCTCAATCGCGAGCAGAGCCTGCTTGCTTTCAACGAGCGCGTGCTGGCGCAGGCAGAAGATCCCGATGTGCCTCTGCTGGAACGGCTGAAGTTCATCTGCATCGTCAGCAGCAATCTGGATGAATTCTTCGAGGTGCGTGTGGCCGAACTGAAAGAACACATTGCACTCGGTTCTTCCTCCGTGAGCACAGACGGGCTCAGTGCGCGGCAAACTTTCCGCGATGTTGCCCCGCGCGCGCATGCCCTGGTGGAAAAACAGTACGAGACCCTCAATCAGGCCATCCTGCCGCAACTGGCCGACCAGGGCATCCGCTTTTTGCGTCGTACCCACTGGAACGAAGAACAGACCGAGTGGATACGCGCCTATTTTTTTCGCGAGCTGATGCCGGTATTGACGCCCATCGGGCTGGATCCGGCCCACCCGTTCCCGCGCGTGCTCAACAAGAGCCTGAATTTCGCGGTGGAGTTGTCCGGGCGCGATGCTTTCGGGCGCAATTCCGGTGCAGCCGTGGTGCAGGCGCCACGCTCATTGCCGCGCGTGATCCGCATGCCGGAAGAAATTGCCGGTTGCGAATACGGCTTCGTGTTCCTGTCTTCCATCCTGCACGCACATGTGGACGAGCTGTTCGCCGGGATGACGGTGCAAGGCTGCTACCAGTTTCGCGTCACGCGCAACTCCGACCTGTTTGTGGACGAGGAAGAAACCAAAAACCTGCGCGAAGCACTGCAGGGCGAACTGCCCCATCGACACTACGGTAACGCAGTGCGGCTGGAAGTGGCGGATAACTGCTCGCCGAAAATGGCAGATTTCCTGCTCGCACAGTTCAATCTTGAGCGCGAGGATTTTTATCAGGTCAATGGCCTGGTCAACCTGGTGCGACTGATGCAAATACCCGATCAAGTGGATCGGCCTGACCTGAAATTCCCGCAGTTCATCCCCGGCCTGCCCAATCAGCTGACCAAGCCTGGCGACCTGTTCAGCGCCGTGCGCCGCGGCGATATTCTGTTGCACCACCCGTTCCAGTCGTTCCAGCCGGTGATTGATTTTATCCGCCAGGCGGCAGACGACCCGCAGGTGCTGGCGATTCGCCAAACGGTGTACCGTACCGGCACCGATTCGATGCTGATGCAGGCACTGATGGCCGCCGCGCAAAGCGGCAAGGAAGTGACCGTGGTGGTGGAACTCATGGCGCGTTTTGACGAGGAAGCCAACATCAATTGGGCCGCCAAGCTCGAAGAAGCCGGCGCGCATGTGGTGTATGGCGTGGTGGCGCACAAGACCCACGCAAAAATGGCACTGGTGGTGCGGCGCGAGGACACCAAATTGCAACGTTATGCGCATCTGGGCACCGGCAATTACCATGCCCGCACCGCACGCCTGTATACCGATTTTGGCCTGCTCACCTGTAACGAAGACATCTGCGCCGATGTGAATGAAATCTTCACCCAGCTCACCGGGCTGGGCAAGGCGTCGCGTCTCAAGCACTTGTGGCAGGCTCCATTCACCCTGCATAGCCGGGTCATCGCTGCCATCCAGCGTGAAGCCGAACATGCACGCAATGGCCTGCCCGCCACCATCATCGCCAAAATGAATGCGCTGCTGGAACCGGATGTCATCCGCGCGCTGTACGAAGCATCACAAGCCGGGGTCAAAATAGAGTTGATCGTGCGCGGTGTGTGCGCGCTGAAGCCGGGCATGCCCGGCCTGTCTGAAAACATTCGGGTACGCTCGGTCATTGGGCGATTTCTCGAGCACTCCCGCATCTTTTACTTCCGCGACAACGGTGCCGAGCATGTTTACCTGTCCAGCGCGGACTGGATGGATCGCAACTTCTTCCGGCGCATTGAAGCGTGTTTTCCGGTGCTGGAGCCGCGCCTGAAAAAACGCGTCATCACCGAAGGCTTGAAGCCCTATCTCAAAGACAACCAGCAGACCTGGGAAATGGATCAACAGGGCACTTATCACCGCCGCATCCGGCGCCGTGCGCAGCCTTATGGTGCGCAGCAGGCACTGCTGGAACTCTTGGCGAAACCTGTGGCCTGACTCGTTTCAGCTGGGATACGTCAGTTTTATTCCGACTGCCTTCAAATCTTCCATTTCTTCTTCCAGCGCAGTCGCCGTCAACGGGTTATCCGCCAGCCACTCTGCCGCGAGGGAGAGCTGGCATGCCGGATCGCGGCACCCCAGACGCAGTTCGGGCAGCGCCACATCCGCACGGCTGCGGTAGAACAGCACGGCCAGGCGCAGCGCAAGTACCGCGTGGCGTGTCGCTGGATCGGCCGGCTCCGGGCTATCGTGCTGGAATTCAGGCAGCTTGTTCAGGCTACCGCGCTGCGCCCGCACCAGACGTGCCAGCAGCGCCTGATCCATGCGCGAAAAACCCGGCATGTCGGCGTTGGCCAGGATATATGCGCCGTGTTTATGGTAGCCGGAGTGGGCAATCGAAATACCGATTTCATGCAGCTGTGCCGCCCACTGCAAAAATGCGCGCAGGTTGGCCGTGCCGGTCGCCGCATCCGCCTGCAACTGGTCGAAAAGCCTGACGGCTAGCGCGGTCACCCTCTCTGCCTGGCGGGTATCCACATGATAGCGGCGCATGAACTGCTCCACCGTAGCGACACGCATGTCGCGATGATGGAAACGCCCCATCAAGTCGTACAGCACACCCTCGCGCAGGGCGCCCTCTGCTACGGTCATATGCTCGATCCCGAATTCGGCAAACACGCCGCTCATGATGGCAAAGCCCCCGGCGATTACCGGCTTGCGGTCGGGTTTCAGGCCGGGTAACTCGAGTTTGTCCAGGCTGCCGGCGCGAATCATCTGGGCGCGCAACGCCGCCAGGCCTGCGCCGGTGATGCCGGTTTCGGCCCAGCCATTCTGCATCAAAATGTCGGCCAGCGCCCGTGCCGAACCGCTCGACCCTACCGCTTCGCGCCATTGTCCGGCGTAGCTGGCAGCGATGGTCTGTGCTTCGGCGCGGGCCGTGAGTTCGGCCTGCTTGAGGCCATGTTTGTCAATGCGTCCGCCCGGGAAAAAACGCTGGGTGAAATTGACGCAGCCCATGTGCAGGCTCTCCATCAGGCGCGGAGTGTAAGCCTTGCCGACGATGCATTCGGTGGAACCGCCACCTATGTCCACCACCAGCCTTGGCTGGTTGCTGGCCGGCAGGCTGTGCGCAACGCCGATATAGATCAGGCGTGCTTCTTCGCGTCCGGCAATTACTTCGATCGGGTAGCCCAGTGCAGCTTCCGCCTGTTCCAGAAATTCCTGTGCATTTTCCGCGACGCGCAGCGCGCTGGTACCCACACAGCGCACTGCGCCGCGCGGCAGATCGCGTAGACGTTCGCCAAAACGTTTCAGGCAATCCAGTGCGCGCTGCTGAGAGGCTGCATCGAGATGTTTATTCGCATCCACGCCCGCCGCCAGCCGTACCGGTTCCTTGAGCGCATCCAGCGGATAAATCTGGCTGTCCACCACCCGCGCCATCTGCAGCTTGAAGCTGTTGGAACCCAGATCCACTGCCGCCAGGATTGAATATTCGTTCATTTCACCACATCAATCTCAGAAAAAATTCGCCGCAGAGCTTACTGAGAAAAACCTCAACATCCTCTGCGCTAACCCGCTACCCGAAAAACAGATAGGTCACTGCAATCGCTGCGACCAGTCCGCCCAGATCCGCCAGCAGGCCGCAGACGACCGCATGGCGCACACGCTGGATACCGACCGCTCCGAAATACACAGCGAGCACATAAAAAGTGGTTTCGGTACTGCCCTGGATCACCGAAGCAAGACGTCCGGCGAAAGAATCCGCGCCGAAGGTGTGCATGGTGTCGATCATCATCGCACGCGCACCGCTGCCGGACAGAGGTTTCATCAACGCCGTCGGCAACGCATCGACGAAACGGGTGTCCCAGCCCAGCATGACCACGCCGCTACGTATGCCATTCATCAATAAATCCAGCGCTCCGCTGGCGCGGAATACGGCAATCGCCACCAGCATCGCAACAAGATACGGGATAATGGTGACGGCGGTATGAAAACCGTCCTTGGCGCCTTCGATAAACGCTTCGTAGGCGTTGACCCGGCGCACCGCAGCACCGCCGATGAACAGCGTGACCAGGCCGAACAGCAATACGTTACTCACCAGCGCCGACTGGCGCAACATCTCCGCCGCCGGCAGGT
Source organism: Sulfuriferula multivorans (assembly GCF_003851125.1). Taxonomy (GTDB): domain Bacteria; phylum Pseudomonadota; class Gammaproteobacteria; order Burkholderiales; family Sulfuriferulaceae; genus Sulfuriferula; species Sulfuriferula multivorans. The sequence continues at coordinate 97,658 of NZ_BGOW01000015.1, forward strand.
GCGCGAAATACGCTACCAGTCCGAACACCGCGGCGCTGATCGCGGCAAGATAACCCAGCACCACACGATCGAGCAGGTTGATGCGCTGGTAAAACGCCGTCGCCAGCAAGCCCGCCATGGTCGAGCAATAGGTGGCGATCAGGATGGGAATGAACACATCCGTGGGGTCGTGCGCCCCGGCCTGGGCGCGGTAGGTGAAGATGGTCACCGGCAGCAGCGTGACCGAGGATGCATTGATGACCAGAAACAGAATCTGCGCGTCCGAAGCGGTTTTTTTGTCCGGATTGAGCGTCTGTAATTCCTGCATGGCCTTGATGCCGATCGGCGTAGCCGCATTGTCCAGCCCCAGCATGTTGGCCGCCATGTTCATGGTGATGGCGCCCAGGGCAGGGTGGTTGCGCGGTACGTCGGGGAACAGGCGCTGAAACAGCGGCGCCAGCAGCCAGGTCAGCCCTTGCAGGAATCCGGCACGCTCGCCGACACGCATTACGCCCAGCCACAACGCCATCACGCCGGTCAGCCCCAGAGCAATTTCGAAGCCGTTCCTGGCCGCGTCGAATGCTGCTTTCATTACCAGCGCAAAACTGTCGGCCTGACCCAAAAACACCAAATTGACGGTGGCGAAAACAAACGCAATGAGAAAAAACCCGATCCAGATTGCGTTCAGCAAAATTTATCCCGCCAGCTTGGCCAAAGTAATCAGCAGTAATGCCAGCAGCCACAAACCGAGTACGCGCCAGCTCAGGCTTACTGCGCTGTTCAGGTATTGCGCATCGGCGCTGTCGCCGAGGCCAAGCTCGGGACGTTGCAGCCATCCGCCCGCAGCGCTGATCGGCAGCCCCAGGCGCACCCCGAGTGCCCCTGCGCCGCTGGCCAGCACAATCCCTTCGCTGGCATCCGGCCAGTCTTGCGCCTGAGTACGCCAACAGTACATTGCGTCCTCGAAATCACCCGCCACGGCAAAACTCAGCGCGGTAAGTCGTACCGGAATCCAGTTGATCCAATAATAGGCGCGTGCAGCAAATTCACCGAACCGCCCTTCGCTGTTTGCAACACCCCATTTGCGACCGAGAATCGACGCCAGGCGAAACAGAACTGCGCCCACCGGCCCCAACGGCGACAACAGCACAAAGCATACAATCACCCCGAACATCTGCCGATGCGCACTCTCCAGCGTGCGTTCGGTGGCGAGCCGGGCAATGTCGTCGGCATTCAGCTCGCTGGCATCCAGGCCGCGCCATTCGGCCAATACCATACGCGCCGCGTCCAGGTCGCCGGCTTCCAGTGCGCGCGCGATGCGCTCGCCGACTTTGCTGAAATACTTGAAACCCAGCGTCACATACAGTACCAATGCGCTCCACACCCAGGCCAGCAGGGGGCTTACGGCTCCCAGCAGGAAATACACCACGCTCACCGTGATCAGCACGGGCAATATCGTCACCAGCCAGGCAAACACGCCATGCTGGTATTGCCCGGTATTAAGCTGACGTTCGATGTATTGGGCATAGCGCCAGAATGCCTGGTAATGCGGCAGCGGGTGGCCGAGCGGCCGGAAGTATTCAAGGAGCAAGGCGGCCAGCAGAGAGAAGAATGTCATCGTGCCGCCTGCTGGTTAAATCGGCATTTCCACAGTGAGCACGCCCATCTGGTTGATGGAATTTCCTGGCACATAAATCTCCACCGTAGGCATCCGGATATCCTTGCCGCCGGATTTGAGATAATCGTGCAATGCCTGGTAGGCGGTACTGGGCGCCAGCAACATGCTGGCCTGCACGCGGGCCTCAAGCACCGGCCGTGCAGCAATATCGCCCACTTGCAGCGGCGCTTTGATGGCGACACCGCGGCCCAGCAAATAGCCGACGTGTGCGCGTTGAGCGCTTTTCAGCGTGGTGCGCGGATCGTCGTAGAGAATGGTAATGGGTGCGCCCGGCGTAATGCCCTGGGCGCGCAGCGCATCGGCAACCTTGATCTGAATGTCGGGTATCTTGCCGTAATCGCCAATGTGTTCGGCATAGACATAATGATAGGGGCCAGCCACTGTCTGCACTATCGTCGCCCGGTTGAATCCGCCCCACCACCAGAACACCAGCACAATCGGCAACACGAAAGCCAGCACGAAAGGCAGCCAATTTTTCTTGATCAAAACATATCCTTAATGAAGCTGTTTACACGGTGGGAAGATACCATACCGTGGCGTCTGCTGTCGCGCGTACAATACCCAAAAAGCACGACAATACAAGGAGGATACACCCATGAAAATACTCGCCGCGCTATTCCTGAGCTGCCTCGTTACGTTCGCATATGGCGCGCAATATGCCGCTGTCGGCGTCAAGGTCACACCGATCAAAGTGGGTGCGCATAGCTATTACGTGCAGGGGCTATCCGGGGCCGCCTCTTCAGCCAACGAAGGCTACATGTCCAACGCCGGGTTTGTCGTCACGCCAGCCGGCGTGGTGGTATTCGACACTCTGGGCACACCCTCCCTGGCAGCGGAGATGATCAAACAAATCCGCAAGATCACCACGCAACCGATCAAACGCGTCATCATCAGCCACTACCATGCCGACCACTATTACGGCACACAGGTATTCAAGGAGCTGGGTGCCGAGGTATGGGCTCACAAAAACGGTCAAGGTGCGATCAATACCGAGGCTGCGGCTGCCCGCCTGGCGCAACGCAAGGAAGTGCTGTTCCCGTGGGTAGATGAAAATACACGTCTCACGCCGGCCGACAAATGGCTGGACGGCGATGCCGACTTCGAGATGGGCGGCATTCATTTTGCGTTGCGTTTTGTCGGCCCGGCTCACTCTGCCGAGGACATGGCCATGCTGGTGCAGGAAGATGGCGTGCTGTATGCGGGCGATCTGGTCTTCAAGGGCCGCGTGCCCTTCATCGGCGACGCCGACAGCAGGGCCTGGCTGGCATCGCTCGACAAGCTCATCGCACTAAAACCGCGCGTGCTGGTACCGGGACATGGCACGGTTTCCAAGACGCCGCTGACCGATCTGACCCTGACCCGCGATTATCTCAATTACGTACGGACCACGATGGGTAAAGCGGTGAACGACCTGGTGCCATTTGACGAAGCCTACGCTCGTACCGACTGGTCAAAATACGCCAAACTGCCGGCTTTCGCACAGGCCAACCGTCCTAATGCCTACAATACCTATCTATTGATGGAAAAAGAATCACTGGAGAAATAGCGTGCGTAAGCTGTATCGGGTCTTGGTCTTGATATGCCTGCTACCAACACTGGCGCTGGCCAACGGGATGGAAGTTCTCACCCTGCAAAACCGCAGTGCGGACGAAGTACTGCCGGCACTGCGCCCGCTACTGGAACCCGGCGGCGTGCTGACCGGCGTCCACGACCAGATTATCTTGCGCGCCTCCAGCGCCAATCGCGCGCAGATCAAAGCTGCGCTTGTGGCACTCGACAAACCGGTACGCCAGTTGCTGATTTATGTCAGCCAGCACCGCCAGCAAAACAGCCAGCAGCGCGAATTGGCTGTCGGTGGCCACATTGACCGCGGTGATTCGCTACAGCTGGATCAACCCGTTTCTGGTCACGATGGCCTCAATGCCCGTATCCGCAGCGGCAACAGCAGGGTTGACGCGCGACTGGACGAGCACCAGCACAACCGCGGAGAACAAGTCAGCCAGATCGTGCGAGTAGCCGATGGCGGGCGCGCCTATATTCAGGCCGGCGTATCGCTGCCCATGCTATTGCATCAAGTCTATCTGTCGCCCAGCGGGGCGATTATTTCGGACAGCACGGTATATCGCGACATTGGCAGCGGTTTTTACGCCACGCCGCATCTCCATGGCCAGCGCGTGACGCTGGAAATCAGCCCGCAGATGGATAGCCCGGCGGCCAATGGTGCAATCAACGTGCAACGACAATACACGACAATCGCCACCCGGCTAGGCGAATGGACGCAACTTGGCGGCACTGACACGCAAGGAAATCAGCAAGACAGGAATTTGCTTGGCCATGCCAGTAGCAACAACTCTACCCAGGGCAGTATCTGGGTAAAAGTTGAAGCAGTGCCGCAATAAGCGCAGCAACATCAGGCCGGACAGTGTGGCCTCTTTTGTCGGGCAATGCGATAGCCGAAATCGCCAAATCCAGGGCGATTGAGGCATGCCCCGGCAATTCGGCCTTTTCATTCCTCGTTCCCCCTCTTAGCGTAAAACCGACAGCAGATACATGAATCCGGCCGGGCCGCCAAAGCCTGGTCTTTCAGCGTATTCGCATCGCCCTATTGGCCGCACCGTCAAGGCTATCCCTGATCTTCCATTCGACAATTCAGTCCCGCTTGACCTAGGTCAAGGAACAATAGATGTATTTGAAATACAGTTTAACTACACATCTTTTTTCAACGCCCAAGGAGCCGAACATGCAACAAGTCTTCACCAAAGCGATGGCCCGCAACATTTTTCTCGGCGGCGCGGTATTTTTTCTCGCCATTTATCTGGCGCTCAGCTACGACACCTGGCAGCGCATCCCGGAACGGGACCACGCGGACAAAATGACATCCGCCGTGCTGCGCGGCAAGTATTTACTCGACAGCAACGATTGCATCGGCTGCCATACCGTCAATGGCGAAGGTGCTTATTTCGCTCCGGAACTCGCCAACGTCTACAAACGCAGGGGTCCAGTATTCATCAAGGCGTGGATAGAGGCTCAACCCACGGGAGTGCCGGGAAGAAGGCAGATGCCCAATTTCCATTTCACCCAGAATCAGCTGGACGATCTCGTGGCCTATCTGCAATGGCTTTCCAACATCGACACCAACAACTGGCCGCCCAATATCCAAGGTTGATTGGACTCCATTCTCCCGCAATGAAAAAGGAAAAAATCATGAAATACCAGTCTCAAAAGGTGGCTAAACCCTACTTCATCGCCGCGCTGGCCTTGTTTGTCGGGCAGATCGTGTTCGGGCTGATCGCCGGGCTGCAGTATTTGCACGGAACGTTCCTGTTCCCGGAGCTGCCCTTCGATGTTACACGCATGAGCCACACCAACCTGTTGATCGTATGGCTGCTGATGACCTTCATGGGCGCCGCTTACTTTATCGTTCCGGAAGAGGCGCAAACCGAGCTTTACAGCCCCAGACTCGCGCTGGTCACTTTCTGGGTGTTTCTCATCGCCGCAGCGCTGACGATAGTCGCTTATCTTTTCGTGGATTATGCTCATCTGGCGGCAATAACCGGCAACGCAATTTTGCCCACCATGGGCCGTGGCTACCTGGAGCAGCCGCTGCCCACCAAGATCGGCATCGTACTGGTGGCGTTGTCACTGCTGTTCAATGTGACCATGACCCTGATCAAGGGGCGCAAGACTTCCATTAACCTGATTCTGGTGGGCAGCCTGTGGGGTCTGGCGCTGCTTTTCCTGCCCGCCTTTTACTTCCCGCACGACACCGTGAAAGCCAGCTACGCGTGGTGGTGGGTCGTGCATGGCTGGGTCGAGGGAGACTGGGAATTGATCCTGGGCGCCCTGCTCGGCTTCATTCTGATCAAAATGACCGGGGTGGACCGCGAGATCGTGGAAAAATGGCTCTACATCATTGTCGCCATGACGCTGATTTCCGGCCTCATCGGGATCGGACACCATTATTACTACACCGGCGCACCCTCGTACTGGATCTGGCTCGGCTCGATCTTTTCCGCCCTCGAGCCCATCCCGTTCATACTGCTCATCGCCTTTTCCTTCAAGATGCTGTTGCAGCGCCGCCGCGAACACCCGAACAAGGCCGCCATGCTGTGGGCGCTCGGCACGCCGATCATGGCCTTTCTCGGCGCTGGTTTGTGGGGCTTCATGATCACCCTGGCGCCGGCCCAATACTATATGCACGGAACCAATTTCACTGCGGCTCACGGGCATCTGGCTTTCTTCGGTGCCTATGCAATGATCTCCCTGGCCATCATTTCCTATGCGATGCCTTTGCTGCGCGGGCGGACAGCAAACAGCGCTGCCGCCCAGCGCTGGGAAATAGCGGGATTCTGGATCATGGTGCTCAGCATGCTGGGCATCGCCCTTGCCCTCACCGGCGCAGGTATCGTAACGGTCATTCTGCAACGCGCCGCGGACGACCCAATGCCATTCATGCAGGTGCAGGACAAGGCACGCGTGTTCTTCTGGGTGCGCGAATTCGCCGGCGTCGGCTTCTTCATCGGCTTGCTGGTTTATCTGCGGAGCTTTTTCATTGCGGGTGAATACGAATACGCCAGCGAAATGAAACAGGCCCTGGCCGCCTGAGCAAAGCACGGCGGGACTGCGGTCCCGTCCATTTCAGGGTGATCCACCATGCATACTGAAGCCAGCGTCGATTCCGCGCAGCCCCTGCCCGGGGATTTCGCAATCTGGATATTCATCTTCGCCGAGCTCGTGGTTTTCGGCGTGCTTTTCGGCGCCTATGCATTTGCCCGCAGCACCCACGTGGAGCTGTTCAACGCTTCGCAACTCACGCTCAACCGCGCTTACGGCTTCGCCAATACCTTGATCCTCGTGACCAGCAGTTATTTCGTAGCGCGTGCAACCCAGTCGATCAAGGCGGGACGCGGCACGGCCTGTGGTAACTGGCTGGCTGCCGCGCTCGGCCTGGGCGGGATGTTTCTGGTACTGAAACTGGTGGAATTCCACCAGGATTTCGCGCAGGGCATCAGCCTTTCCACCAACCTGTTTTACATGTTCTACCTGGCCCTCACGTTTTTTCACTTCATGCACGTGGTGATGGGCATGGCGATCCTTGCCGTGGTCACCTACAAAGCCTATGCCGGGCGCTACAGCGCTGCAAACCACACCGGCGTGGAGACCGGGGGATCCTACTGGCACATGGTGGATCTGGTCTGGATCATCCTGTTTGCGCTGGTTTACGTCATTCATTGAAAGGACGACCGATGAAACTGCTTCAAACCATTCCGTTAAGACCCTGCACCGCCTCCTGGCTGGTGCTGCTCGGGCTCACCACGATCACTTTCGAGCTGGGTTCAAATGCCCCAAGCCAGGTACTCATGGCAGCGGTGCTGGCACTCACGCTCGTCAAGGGGCAACTGGTGGTGAGTTATTTCATGGGCCTGCGCCGTGTGCGCCCGGTGTGGCGCCTGGTCATGGCCGCGTATCTGGCCGCTGTCGGCGGCCTTATCGCCATTGCCTATCTCACCGCTTAATCAAGGAGCTTTCCCATGTCAGTTACCTCGATCGCCCGGGCCGTCAGAGTGCCCGGTCTCATCCCGCCTTACACGCCGACCGGAGACGAGATCGCCGTCTTCGAACTCGCCTATCGGAACCGTCTGCCGGTGCTCATCAAGGGCCCGACCGGTTGCGGCAAGACGCGCTTCGTCGAACACATGGCGGCGCGACTCGGGCGCGCATTGTATACCGTATCCTGCCACGACGATCTGTCCGCCTCGGACCTGGTGGGCCGCCACCTGATCGACGCTTCCGGCACCTACTGGACCGACGGCCCGCTCACCCAGGCAGTGCGTCACGGCGGCATCTGCTATCTGGACGAGGTGGTGGAAGCGCGCAAGGACACGACGGTGGTGCTGCACGCGCTGTCCGACGACCGCCGCATTCTGCCCATCGACCGTACCGGAGAGATACTGGAGGCGCCGCCGGAATTCATGCTCGTCGTCTCCTACAACCCCGGCTACCAGCATTTGCTCAAGGGTCTGAAACCCAGCACTCGCCAGCGCTTCGTGTCCCTCGCCTTCGGCTTTCCGGAAGCCGCGCGCGAGGCCGAAATCGTGGCAACGGAGTCTGGCGTCGACCCCGCCACCGCCAAGCGTCTCGTCACCCTCGCCAACGCCCTGCGCAGTACCGCCGATCACGACCTGGAAGAAGCGCCCGGCACGCGCCTGATCGTCGACGCGGCGAAGCTGATTGCCGGCGGCTGCGACCCGCAGGTGGCATGCCGCGCGGCCATAGTGGAATGCCTTTCCGACGAGCCGGAGATCACCCGCGCGTTGATGGTGGTGGTCCTCGCGATTTTCGGAAACTGAGGGTCAGGCCATGGAAGAACAGGTCGGCATCGCCTGGCACCGGTTGATTAACCGCCTGGCCGCACGCCGCTTTCCAGAAGCTGCGGTCGAGCTGGCCAGCGTCTCCCGTGATGCCGCGTTGCTGTTCCGCGCCCTTGGCGGAGACCACGGTGTGGCTGTGCAGGCGGGGGCGCAAACGCTCCACGGCGCCAGGCGTTCGCTGCTGGAGCGTCTGGCCGGCAGCGCGCGCAAGGTGGATCTCGCCTGGGTGGATCGTCAGGCGCTGCAGCTGCCTCCGCTAATCGATGCCTTTCCCGCAACCAGCCTGAACCGCGATCTGTATTTCTGGCTGGCAGCCCTGTGCGCCGTCGATCCGCAGCCACATCTGCCGTGGCTGGCCAGAAACCAGGCCGCCGTACTCACGATAACCCGAGGCTACCCAGGTCTGGCAGCAAGCTATGGCCGGCTGGTGGAAGCAGAGATCGCGCGCCGCCCGCCAATCAGCAAGCTGGCCCCGGATGAAGCGCAACAGGAACAGGCGATCCGTGCCGCGCTGCGCAAACCGGGCAGCGTCGCGGCGCTCCCCGCTGCGCGGCGTCCGCCCCATCCCGTCTTGCTGTGGCTGCGCCCCGAACTGCCCGCCAAAGGCAAAAAGCCGCACCCGGATAAATCACCGGATCAGCCTTCCCAGGCGGCGAGCGCGCTCCAGTCGGATAAAAAACGCCGGCTGGCCGAACACACGGAAATGCCGGAGCGCAAAGGCGGTCTTCTGATCTTCCGGCCCGAATCGATATTCAGTTGGACCGAATACGCGAAAGTCGAACATGAAACCAAGGAAAACGAGGATCAGGATCTCGCCCAGGCGGCGGACGATCTGGATGTGATCGCTATCGCGCAGGACCGCAGGAACATTGCCAAGAAGCTCAGCATGACCCTCGATCTACCCGTGGCAGAGGGTGATGACACCCCTCTGGACGGAAACAGGATGCTGCCCGAGTGGGACTACAGAACGCACACCCTGAAAGCGGACCGATGCCGGGTCAACACGATTCCCCTGACGGATGCCAAACCATGCGCGCTTCCCGAGCATCTGAAGCGCGACCAGCAACGCCTGCGGCGACAGTTCGGCGCGTTGCTACCGGTTCGCCTGCGCCTCAAGGCACAACCCGAAGGCAACGACATTGATATCGATCCCTATATCCGCCACCTCGCCCACAATGCGGGTGCAGAAACCCGTTTTTATCTGGACCAGCGCAAGCGCGAGCGCGACCTGGCTTGCCTGCTGCTGGCCGACCTGTCGTTATCCACCGAGGCATGGGTAGGCGAAGAACGGCGCGTAATCGATGTCATCCGCGACAGCCTGTTCCTTTTTTCCGAGGCATTGTCCGTAACCCGCGACCGCTTCGCGCTGTATGGCTTCAGTTCCCAACAACGCACCGATGTGCGCTTCCATACCTTGAAAACTTTCAATGAGCCTTACGATGACACCGTGCGCGGCCGCATCAACAGCATCAGCCCGGCGTATTACACCCGCATGGGTGCAGCCATCCGCCATGCCACCGAAATCCTGGGGCGCCAAAAAGCCCGCGAGCGCCTGCTGTTGTTGCTCACCGACGGAAAACCCAACGACGCCGATCTGTATGAAGGCCGTTATGGCATCGAAGACACGCGCAAGGCACTGATCGCAGCAAGGCAGCAGGGCCTGCGTCCGTTTTGCGTGACCGTCGACCAGGAAGCTCACGAATACCTGCCGCATATTTTCGGCAAGAACAATTTCATCATTATCCACAAACCATCGGAACTGCCCTCCAGACTGCCGCTGCTGTATGCCCAGTTGACCCGCTAAACGAGCCGACGGGAAAAGGATGCACCGGACTCAACGCGGGGGTAACGCCGCAACCCAACGCCCGCATAGAACCTTAAAGCAGTCTTCAGTGTCTCAATGCGCTATGTGTGCTCGCCATCATCCAGCACAAGCAGGATAATATCGGCTGCCCAATAAACCTAAAAACGGCGATTTCCCCACGGGAGACACGAAAGACACGAAACAAATCAATATATTGCATTGATCCTGAAAAAATCAGTTAGCCACAGAGAACACAGAGTTCACAGAGGCAACGGGGTTCGCAGGGATGGGCGGCTTGTCGCCCAACTCGCAAAAACCATTGGTTGCCGTAAATATTGGCTGCACCCATCAGGTGAAGCGGAAAAATAGGTGGAAACCCTTTCATCTCTGTGTTCTCTGTGGCTTGAATCGCGGTTTTTAGGTTGATTTAAGTCATTCACCCATTGGGTGATGATCTACAGCTTGTTATCGCTTTGAATATTTTTGTGCTTTTTGTGTTTTTCGTGGACAACTGCTTTTTCTAGGATAAATATGATGCTACCCATCCACGCCTGAGTGAGTGATGCCGCTACGGCCACTTACCGACGCAGAGACAAACAGGAAGAACCATGCAAGCTGAAACCACGACGCCCACCAGCCACTTCGACCATATTGGCGGGGCAGACAAGATACGGTCATTGGTCAGACGCTTCTACCAGATCATGGATGAACTGCCCGAGTCTTACGGCATTCGCAAGCTGCACGCCGAGGATCTGCAAGGTTCGGAAGACAAGCTGTTCAAGTTTCTGTGCGGCTGGATGGGCGGCCCGCAGTTGTATGTGCAAGAATATGGCCACCCCATGCTACGCCGCCGCCATCTGCCGTTTGCGATCAGCGCGTCCGAGCGTGACCAGTGGCTGCTATGCATGAACACGGCGTTGCATGAGGTGGTCCAGGATCAGCAACTGCGCGACGAACTGTCTGCCGCATTTGCCAAAGTGGCCGACCACATGCGCAATCAACACTGATTTTTTACAGGAGAAACCCTATGAGCATGACGCCTCAACAACTCGTCGAAGAAGCCAAGGCCCAGATCGGGGAAATCGATGCCAACAGCGCTGCCCAGCGCATTAGCGCAGGTGCCGTGGTGATAGACGTGCGCGAACCGGCCGAATTCGATGCCGGGTGCCTGCCCAATGCAGTGAACATTCCACGTGGCGTGCTGGAATTCAAAACCAGCGATCACCCGGCTCTGGCCAACAAGGACGTCGAACTCCTGCTGTACTGCAAAACCGGTGGCCGCTCTGCACTAGCCGCTCTCAGCCTGCAACGCCTGGGTTATGCCAAACCGGTATCCGTGGCAGGCGGGTTTGAAGCCTGGGTGAATGCGGGCCAGAAAGTGGTAAAAGACACCACCAATTTCGGGGGTTAAACTCACCCTCCAGTCCGTACACGGTACGCCTGGTCATGATAGACATCAGGCCTGGGCGTGCTGTCCGAATAGTTCGGCGTAATCTTCGGCAGGCAGCGGCATGCTGTACAAGAATCCCTGGATCTCATCGCAATCATGTTGCACCAGAAAATCGCGTTGCCCGGTCGTTTCCACGCCTTCTGCGATAACGATGATATTCATGCTATGGGCAAGCTGGATTATGGCTGAGACTACGGTAGCTGCATCATTATCGCTTTCCAGCGCATGAATAAAGGATTGGTCTATTTTTATCGCGTCGATCGGGAAGCGCTTGAGATAGCTCATGCTGGAATAGCCGGTTCCAAAACTGTCAATGCATAAATGCACGCCACGCTGTTTGAATGCCGTCAGGATTTTCAGGGCCTGGCTGGCGTTGCTCATGGCGGTAGTTTCGCTAATCTCGAGTTCCAGCTTACTGGCTGGCAAACCTGTTTCCTGCAGTATCTGATCGACCACCAGCAACAGATCAGGCTGAGCAAACTGGCGCGCGGAAAGGTTCACTGCCACGCGCTGGCCGTTCAGCCCCGCACGGCACCAGGTCGCCATTTGCTGGCAGGCCGCGCGCAGCGCCCACTCCCCTACCGGTTCAATCAGGTTGGTGGCTTCGATATCTGCTATAAATCGATCCGAACCAATAATGCCGCTACGCGGGTGGCGCCAGCGCAACAGGGCTTCAACTCCCGTGATATGGTCCTTGACAATATGAATTTTGGGCTGGTAATACAGCTCAAATTCGTGATGTTCCAGTGCGCGACGCAAACCGCTTTCCAGCGACAATTGGCGTTTACCGGCGACATTCATGCTCGAATTGAAATACAGAAACCCGCCATGCTGCCGTTTGGCACGGTACATGGCAGTATCAGCCTGGCGCATTAGCTCCTGAGCATCATCCAGAACAGTCGTACCACCCGTAGTGGTGACCGAACCACGCAACGCGCTGATGCCTATGCTGGCAGACATGATGTAATCCCGTCCGAGCAGGTTGATCGGTTCGTTCAGCGTTTCCAGTATTTTTTGTGCAACCGAAGCGGCAGCGCGGGCAGCCTGATTGCCAACGACCAGCACGGTGAACTCGTCCCCGCCCAAGCGGGCAACGTAGTCCTCGTTACGCACGCCAGCCTTGATGCGCGCCGCAACAATCCGTAACAGTTCGTCGCCAGTCTGATGGCCGAGCGTGTCATTAATATTCTTGAAGTGGTCGAGATCGAGATAAAGCAGCGCCACATTACCCCCATGACGCTGGGCATGTGCTGTGACGTGATCAAGATACTCCTGAAATGCCGCGCGGTTGGCAAGTCCGGTCAAGGGATCGAAGCGTGCCAGTTGATCCAGGCGCCACTCGGCAAGCTTGCGTTCGGCAATTGCCGCACCCACCAGCAGACCGGACAGCGCAATCATGATCAACATGATTTGCAAATTCACCAGTAGCGGATAGGCAACGTAATCAACCAGCGCGCCATTGTTCATCAGCGTAGGCGCAATGGCCAACACTGCCGCACACAAGGTGATCAGCGTCGTGGCAAGCAGCCCCAGGCGCAATGCCGCCCAGATCACAAAAACAAACAGCAGGTAATGCCCGCCATTGAGACCGGGAGGAATATCCAAACCGATGATAGGCAAGCTGGTCAATATCAGCATGAGCGCCAGCACTGCCCCTGTCTCGACAGACGGGGCTGAATATTTACCCGATCGCCAGGCGTGCCAACCCACCATGATCGGCGGCGCAAACAACAGGAAACCGCTAATGTCGCCCAGCCACCAGTTCCATCCCATCCGCCACAATTGTTCGTCAGGCAACTGACCCGCCATCGCCAACGCGACCATGCCCACCGCAGCACCCACCAGGCAGGCAATCGGTGCAGCGAACAAGGCCAGCTTGATTACATCGCGCACGCGCTCCAGGCTGGAGTGAAAGGTGTCGAAACGATTGAGCAGCCACACTGCCAGTACTGCTTCCAGCGTATTGCCCACACCGATTACCAGGGCGGCGGACCACTGCAGATCGATCCAGTTGGCGATAAACGCACCCAGCAAAAGACCAGGCCACAAACGCCTGCCAAACAGCACTAATGCCGCCAGCGCCACGCCGCTGGCAGGCCAGATGGCGCTAACGCCGGGATGCATGAAGCCTGCCATCCAGAAACCAAGCCGTGCGGCTAAAACATAGGCAGCAGCAAGACCCAGCATGCCGGCCAACAGGCGCATACCGGAAACAGATTCAGACGGTATCCAGAATTTTTGCATGGCTTATCGCATGCCCAAGGCGGGCACTTTCGGATGCATGGATAATTATAGTTGGCGGCGATTCTGAAGCGACGACCTAATTCAAACGCCGCTACGCCATCGCATCAATATGTGCTTTAACCGCTTCCAGCGATTCGCGCAACGTGTCTTCTGATAGGTGATTGAGGCTTTCTGCCAGTACTTCTGCGGCTTGCAGGGTTTCTGCTGCCAGGCTGGAGCTGTCGATTTCGGCGACGAATGCGGCGGCAGCACCTGTCACACGGAGTAGTGTATCGCGCTCGCGCATGAGCATTTCTACCTCATCGCGCAGCATTGCGGTTTCCTGGTGGTTTTGTGTATTCAGCATGTAATCCCTCTTTATAAAAATAATGTCAGCACGCCGGTATAGCCATACAGTCGGTCATGCGAAATTTCTCCATTGGCAAAAAATCCAACCAGAGGAAATTCACCCAGCACCTCACGGATCAGCTTGAGCTCAACAGAATCGGCGCCGAACAAACCCGCACCCCGCCCCAGACAGGAATAATACACTGCCCCGCGAGGCGGTGCAGTGATCGCCTGTTTAATGTTGCCGAGCATTCGCAGCATATCCTCGCGCGCTGCGCCGGCATCACGACGGCAAAATACCACCTCCCCCTGGACTGGTACCACCTCGCTGATCGCGACCAGACGTTCATTCGTGTCAGCACCAATCAGATTGCGCACCAGGTAATCGCCCGTATCCGAGCCGGAAACCGTGAGTGCAGCAAAAATATAGCCTGCGGCACGACTCAAGTCACGCGCCAGAATTTCGCCGATATCTTCGTTGAGCACATCCAGCGCCGGGCGGCCATCAAGCGAAACCAGTATATTTTCCTGGCTGGCAGTAACCAGATGCGGCGCCGCAATCGGCGTCACACCCTGGGTGAGGCGCGTCATCACCGGAACTTGTTCGCCGAACATCACCCCGGACAAGCCGCCGTGCACGACGCTATCCGCCACCTGGTACGACTGAAAGCGCGAGCTGGTGATGCCGCCGGTAACAAAACCGCTCTGCATCCGCGCCGCCAGCGCTGCGGCCAGATCGGGCACCTCGGCATTGCGTGCATCGCCATGCACCAGCGCATAGTGCGCAGGCCGCTCACCCACTTCGAAGCCGCCTGCCTGTTCGCTGAGCTGCGCGAGTTCGGTCACGTTGCCGAACACACGGAAACTGTCGGCAGGAAACTCGCCCAGCATCACCGCCATGCCCGACTCGTCCAGGTATTCCTGCGCCGTCGCGCACACTCCGATACCCACCGACCCCACCCAGTGCGCTACGCCGCTATGGCCACCCAGGTAGTCAAGAATCTCCGGCAGCCGGTTAGCATACAGGTCGGTCACATACACAAAACCAAGATTGGCAGCCGCAGGCACCGGCTGCAATCCGCGCAAACACGCCTCGGCAGCTTCCATCCATTGCCCGAGACCGGAATGAGCAAAACGGAATGGGGTGTTGCTCATGCACGCGTTCCCGGCCAGTGTGCGTCGAGCACCTTGCGCATACGCCCGGCTGCCTGCGGGGTGATGCCGGGAACTTCGGCCAGGGCATCCACACTGGCGGCGAATACTGCTGCCGCGCTGCCAAAACGATCGAGCAATGCGCGCGCCAGATTCTCGTTGATGCCCGGCAATCCCTCCACCAGATAACGCTGGCCATTTACCGGATCGAACGGCTTGCCGCTGCGCATCACAATCGGGTGACCGATACCGTGCTGTGCCTGACTGGCCATGGTATACATCAGTTCGGCGCTGAATTCGGCACCGGGGCTGGGTACCAGCGGCACGCCTTCACCCACCGTGAGCCAGGCAATGGCCTCGCGAATCACCACCGGATCGGTATGGAAACGCCCGCCATAGAGATCGCCCTCGATGATGAATATCGGTTGATCGAAGCTGGATTTGAGCTTGCCTACTTCGCCAAACAGGCGCTTGTCCATAATCGCCAGACTGAAATCGGTAGCGGACTTGCGCTCCACCACCAAGCCACCGCCCAGATCATAGTCGCCGCAATCCAGTTCGGCAGGCTGGGTCACCAGTCCCTTGAAATTGCCCGGAAAGGTCTGCCAGTGCCGGAGCACCGGACCGTTATCTTCACGGGGATGAAAGCTAATGGAAACAGGGGTATCACTCATCGTCATGTTTGGCCGTGTCGTTTGAAAATGATGTCACTATAACGTGTCAGAAGGAAGACCCCGGCTGCTCCAGAAAAACCAGCTCTTCAACCGTGCTGGTGCGGCCGAGAATCGCATTGCGATGCGGGAAACGCCCAAAACGGGCGATCACCTCATGGTGCAGGTACGCATAGCGCACCGCTTCCGCCATGCCTTCCGCATCGCGCAGGCCTTCAAACAGGGGAATTGAATATAACTGATCTTCCATCATCTCACTGTGTTCGAAAGGCAGATAGACAAACATGCGCTGGCGCGGAGGCAGCACCTTATCCAGACCTCGTGCAATGATGTCGCGAGCGATATACCGCGCTTGCGCATCGGTGGCAAAAGCCTGGGCCATTGCGCGAAACAGATTGCGCGGGAACTGGTCTAGCAGGATCACCAAGGCCAGACCGGATGGGGCGGATTCCTGCCAGTCGGCAAGCTGTCCGTCTGCCGCGGCCTGATAATCCGCCAGGAATTCATCCCGCATCCGCGCATCGGTCAGTTCATCCTTGCCGAACCAGCGCCGCTGCTGTGCCGGCGCATCGCCATCGAACCAGAAAGACAGGATTTGTTGCGCGCTGTGCATGATGCATGTCTCATATAAACGTCTTCAAGTGTGCGTTAAAGCGTGCCAATGAACAAGCCCGGCGACAGACGGTCCATATTGCCATGGCACTGAATAAAGCCATTACCCTGTTGGGAATTGCCCTGGTCATGCTGATGGCGGCACCCGCAATGGCCGCCGACTTCGACCCTACCGGCCCCCGGGTGGAATGGCTGGGACGGATCATTGCCATTTATCGCGAGGATACGGATACCTGCTTTGAATTGAATGGCCCTTACGATGCCTACGGCGCCATGCAGGCAGGTGCGACAGGTCAGTTCAAGGCCTGCGCTTTTGGTTACTACGATCCTGCAAAATTTGCGCCGGGGCGCTGGCTGAAAATCACCGGTACCCTGCAAATAAACGCTCAGCGGACACACTCGCCGCTGGTGCTGGGTGCGAAATTAGTGCTTACCAGCCGCCCATTGCCGTCACCACCGTCCTATTGGCATGATCCCTGGTACGATCCCTGGCATACACACTACCCTGGCTATTGGTGGTAGGCTAATAAGCTTCCCCTGTTTGCCGCCTGTACCATGAAATTGCTCACTCAATACAATCTCGACGAACTCAAGCTTGTCTATCTCTGCCTGCACGCCGCGCTGCCAGACAATCCCCCCCTGATGGA
The DNA here is from genome assembly GCF_003851125.1 of Sulfuriferula multivorans. Classification (GTDB taxonomy): domain Bacteria; phylum Pseudomonadota; class Gammaproteobacteria; order Burkholderiales; family Sulfuriferulaceae; genus Sulfuriferula; species Sulfuriferula multivorans. Next base: position 114,593 of record NZ_BGOW01000015.1, read on the forward strand.
TTCCGAATTGTTGCAGGACTTGCAAACCCACTTGCAACAAATGGCAAAAGCGAACGGCGTAGACGTATCCCACCACGCACAATGGGCCACCTGGCTTAACAACGGCGTGCTATTGAAGCGCGTGTAGTCAATCATGACGGACTCACGTTTTGTGATGGATGCCACCCGGGAAAATTTTTCCCAGCTGGTGTTGGGTAATTCTGAAAAAGGCCCGGTCATGGTGCATTTCTGGACACCCAAGGCTGGCCCCTGCATGCTGCTGATGCCGCGCCTGGTCAAGCTCACCGCCGAGTACAACGGCAAATTCCTGCTGGTCATGGTCAACACCGACGAACTCGGCCACATAGCCCGCCAATACGGCGTCACCAGCGTGCCCACGGTAAAGTTTTTCCGCCACGGCCAGGTCGTTCACACCATCCACGGTGCTGATCCGGATGCCGAATTCCGTAAAGTGCTGGACCGTTTTATCGCCCGCGACAACGACGCCATCCACGTGCGTGCACTCACCAGCCGGCAACACGGCGATGAGCACGCCGCACGCATGTTACTGGTGGAGGCAGCTCTTGCCGACCCGGACAATCCGCGCATTCCCGCCGATCTGGCAAAGCTGTTGATGTCCGGCGGCGAGCTACAGCAGGCGCACGACTTGCTCACAGCTTTATCACCAACGCTACGAGAGGATGCCGAAATAAGCCGGCTGATCACCCATCTCGATTTTATTCTCACTGCGCATGTCGCACCGCCACCAGCTGATCTGGTGCAACGCATCGCACAGGACGCCAATGACTTGGAAGCACGCTACCAGCTCGCTGCCCAGTGCCTGGTGGCGGATGATATGGGTCACGCCATGGTCGAGCTTCTGGAAATCGTCCGCCGCGACCGCAGCTTTCGTCAGGATATTGGCCGCCGTGGCCTGGTCAGCCTGTTTGATCTGTTGGGTGCCGCGCATCCTCTCACAACGCAATACCGCCCTCTGCTCGTCAACGCATTGCACTGACCCATATGCTTGCCCATGACTGGATCGGCTTGCTCGCCGGCGCACTCACTACCGTCGCTTTTATCCCGCAAGTGATCAAAATCTGGCGCAGCAAAAAAGCCGATGATATTTCCATCAGCATGTTCCTGATTTTTACTATTGGGGTGGCGCTGTGGATGGTATTCGGCATTCAGATCGGCTCGCTGCCAGTCACGCTGGCCAACGCGGTCACCATGGTGCTGGCACTTGTAATTCTGATACTCAAATATCGCTATCGAAAATAACGCCCACACTTGGCTACCCGGCTGGCCAGCCCATTCTTCACTCTTTGATTCACTGCTGCCTCTGCCGACAGTGCTGACCACACCGGTGAACTGGCCGGATACGGCCACGCTTACACGGCTTGCAGCCGAGCGTAGTGTGGTCAACACCAACGGCCTGCCCATTCACTTCGTATCCGGCCATACCCCCGGCCCGGCGCTGGCTTACGAAACGACCATCCACAACAGCGGCATTGTCCCCACTCGCAGTCGCAATTGGCACGACTTCTTCAACGCACTGGTATGGCTCAACTGGCCACACACCAAGGCCGCATTCAACGCATTGCATATCCGCGCCGGGGTGTCGTCCGTGCGCAGCCGACTGCGTGATGCCCTGACCTTGCTGGACGAGAGCGGCGTGGTCGTGGCTTACTCCGAATCTGTACTGTGGGAGAAGCTGGCGCATGCAGACTGGAACGATTTGTTTGTCCGGCAACGCGCAACCGTGCGTGCTGCCATGCGCTTCTATCTGATTGGCCATGCGCTCCATGAAAAAGCGCTGTCCCCCTATCCGTCGATGACGGGCAAGTGCGTGCCTGTTTTGGTCCCAAATGAATTTTTTGCGCTGGATGCCGCACGGCAACGTCTACAACTGGATGCCTTGCTGGCTCAACAGCTGTTGGCAACCCCGCCGCAAACACCGGCACAGTTTCCGCCACTGCCGCTATTGGGTATTCCAGGTGTAACCCCCGCCAGTGAGCATCCGGACTTTTACGCTGACACCCGGATTTTTCGTCCGCAGCGGGTTATTTAATCCAGGATTGCCAATAGCATTGGGGTTGCTCAAGAACGAATGCTGCACACATCACCCACGTCGGCATCCTTTACACGTTGCATCCGTTCCCTCCCGCAAAAAATAACAAATCATTCTTAAATCAATATATTGCTATATGTTGCATAATTCTTGCTTAGATCTGCTTATCAGTTCAATAACGCTAGTGCGGTTCTTGCACCTGTGCCTTAACTTCCCGTGTTCACACGCTAGATAAAGCGAGATTTCGCCATTTTGGCAGAACTTTAAAGATGCATAACAAATAATGCTTTAGGAGCGCAGTGATGAAAACACCAAAATATTTGTCGATACTGTCATTGGCAGTGATCGGAGCGCTTTACGGCGCCTCCCCGGCACTGGCGACGCCATTGTTGGGTTCGGATTTGGCGAGCTTTACGGTTCTGGGTGCCTCGACGGTGACCAATGTCCCGACGAGCACCATCGTCGGAAATGTCGGTGTCTACGCAGGCAGCTCGATCACTGGCTTTAACTCGTCACCCGGCGTTGCAGTGTCGGACCCACAGGTGACTGGAGGGCAGGTTCACGCAACTACTGCGGTCGCGCAGTCGGCTCAGACTCAACTCACCGCCGCAATAACTAATCTTGGATCTCTGGGTGCAGGTACCCTATTGGCTTCGGATCTGACCCTTGCAGGATCCCTCGCTCCGGGCGTCTATACAGTTCCTTATGGAGTTACCAATTTGTCGGGGGCGCTCACTCTAGACGGCGGGGGCAATGCCAACGCGGCTTGGGTTTTCCAGATGGCAAGTTCGCTGATCACCTCGCCCAACTCGGTTGTGAACGTGATCAATACCGGTTCAGGTGCCGGCGTGTATTGGAATGTCGCCAGCTCCGCGACCATTGATGTAAACAGTACATTCTTGGGGAATATTCTCGCGCTCGCCAGCATCTCCTTTAACACCACCGCAACAGATCTTTGCGGTAGAGCCTTGGCGAGTACTGGTGCCGTGACATTGCAGAAAAACAGCCTCTCCGGCGTTTGCTTGGGCAATGGCTTGAGTGGCGGCCTTGATGTGATAACTACACCAGGTGTTGGCACGGAGGTCGCCTTTCTTCCACCCGCCCCCGTTACCGTACCCGAGCCAGCCACGCTGGCGCTGCTGGGACTCGGACTCGTGGGACTCGGATTCAGTCGACGTCGGCGCGATTGAGATAAACAGCCCACCACAACAAAACCCTGCTTCGGCAGGGTTTGTCGTTTGTACGCCGCCATGGTGGAGCAAACAATGGCAACGCCGTCGTGATGGTAGCGGTGACATTCCCATTACAATTACCAGTCACCGGGCTTAAAGCCCCTGAAAAGCCACCGCCTGCTGCGCAAGGTTTTGCACAAGGTTCAGGTTTTTCTCGCCGGAATCAGCGCATGGGTCCCGGCGCTAGCGCACACAATCCACATAATAAACCGGCTTGCCGTCCGTTTCTCCCTTCACCAGCCCGTGAATGTCCGTCTCGAAGCCAGGGAAGCGTTCATTGAAATCGCGCGCGAATTTGAGGTAACGCACGATGGTGGCGTTGAAGCGCTCGCCCGGGATCAGCAGCGGAATGCCTGGTGGATAGGGTGTCAGCAGCACACTGGTAATGCGGCCTTCGAGCTTGTCGATTTCCACCCGGTCGATTTCACGATGCGCCATCCTGGCAAAGGCATCGCTGGGTTTCATGGCCGGTTCCATATTGGAGAGATACATCTCTGTGGTGAGGCGGGCGATGTCGTTGGCCTTGTAGATGCCGTGAATGGCATCGCACAAATCCTTCAGCCCCATGCGCTCGTAACGCGGGTATTTGGCGATAAATTCCGGCAGTACGCGCCATAGCGGCTGGTTGCGGTCGTAATCGTCCTTGAACTGCTGCAGCGCAGTCAGCATGGTATTCCAGCGGCCTTTGGTAATGCCAATGGTGAACATGATGAAGAACGAATACAGGCCGGTTTTTTCCACGATCACGCCATGCTCGGCCAGGTATTTGGTAACGATGGCGGCAGGCATGCCGGAGTCGGCAAAGTCGCCGTCGACGTCGAGGCCGGGTGTGATGATGGTGGATTTGATCGGGTCGAGCATGTTAAAGCCCGAGGCGAGGTCACCGAAGCCATGCCAGCGTTCGTTGGCGCGCAGCACCCAGTCGTCGCGTTCGCCCATCCCCTCTTCGGCCAGGTGTTCCGGCCCCCACACCTTGAACCACCAGGAGTCGCCGAATTCGGCGTCCACCTTGCGCATGGCGCGGCGGAAATCCAGCGCTTCCATGATGGACTCTTCCACCAGCGCGGTGCCGCCCGGCGGCTCCATCATCGCTGCCGATACGTCGCAGGAGGCGATGATGGCGTACTGCGGGCTGGTGGAAGTGTGCATCAGATAGGCTTCGTTGAAGATGTCGCGATCCAGCGTGCGTGTCTCGGAGTCCTGAATCAGGATTTGCGAAGCCTGCGACAATCCGGCCAGCATCTTGTGGGTGGACTGCGTGGCGAAAATCATGGATTCCTTGCAGCGTGGCCTGTTCTTGCCGATGGCGTGCATGCCCTGGTAAAAATCGTGGAAGGTGGCGTGCGGCAGCCAGGCTTCGTCAAAGTGCAGCGTGTCGATCTGGCCGTCGAGCATGGATTTGATGGTCTCGACGTTGTAGAGCACGCCATCGTAAGTGCTCTGGGTGATGGTGAGGATGCGCGGCTTGCCTTTGGCGGCACGGGCGAACGGATTAGCGTCGATCTTTTTCTGGATATTTTCTAGCTTGAATTCCTCCAGCGGAATCGGGCCGATGATGCCATAGTGATTGCGCGTCGGTGTCAGGAACACCGGGATCGCACCAGTCATGGTAATGGCGTGCAGGATGGACTTGTGGCAGTTGCGATCCACCACCACGATGTCGTCTGGCGCCACGGTCGAATGCCACACCATCTTGTTGGAAGTGGAAGTACCGTTGGTCACGAAGAACAGGTTGTCGGCGTTGAAAATACGCGCCGCATTGCGCTCTGATGCCGCCACCGGGCCGGTGTGGTCAAGCAATTGACCCAGTTCGTCCACGGCGTTGCAAACATCGGCACGCAGCATGTTTTCACCGAAAAACTGGTGGAACATCTGTCCCACCGGGCTTTTCAGGAAGGCCACGCCACCCGAGTGCCCGGGGCAGTGCCAGGAATAGGAGCCATCCGAAGCATAATGGGTTAGCGCGCGAAAGAACGGCGGCGCCAGCGAATCGAGATAGGTTTTCGCCTCGCGCAGGATATGGCGCGCCACAAACTCGGGCGTATCCTCGAACATATGAATGAACCCGTGCAATTCCTTCAGCACATCGTTGGGGATATGTCGCGAGGTGCGCGTTTCACCATACAGAAAAATCGGGATTTCACTGTTGCGGAAGCGGATTTCTTCCACAAACGTGCGTAACTGGGCTACGGCCTGATCGGCCGCATTGGGCGAAGAAAATTCTTCGTCGTCGATCGACAGAATAAAGCACGATGCACGACTCTGTTGCTGGGCAAAACTGGACAGGTCACCGTAACTGGTTACTCCCAGCACTTCGGTGCCCTCATCTTCTATGGCCTTGGCAAGCGCCCGAACACCCAATCCGCTGGCGTTTTCGGAACGGAAATCCTCGTCGATAATGACGATGGGAAAACGGAATTTCATTACTGACTCCTCAAGACCGGCTGTTCAAAGACAGCACGGAAGAAAAAATGAAACCGCCAGGACGACGCCTCGCGCGAGGCTGCCTTGGCGGTTTTGGCGCTAGCCTGGAATGACATCGGCCTAGATTTTCGGCAGTGTTACACCGCTCTGCCCCTGGTATTTACCACCGCGATCACGGTACGAGGTTTCGCATTCTTCGTCCGCTTCAAAAAACACGACCTGCGCCACGCCCTCATTGGCATAGATGCGCGCAGGCAGCGGTGTGGTGTTGGAGAATTCGAGCGTCACATAGCCTTCCCATTCCGGCTCGAATGGCGTGACGTTGACGATGATGCCGCAGCGCGCGTATGTGGATTTACCCAGGCATATGGTCAGCACGTTGCGCGGGATTCGGAAATATTCCACAGTGCGCGCCAGCGCGAACGAGTTGGGCGGGATGATGCAGGAATCGCCTTCCACATCCACGAACGAATTGGAGTCGAAATGTTTGGGATCGACAATCGTTGAATTAATGTTGGTGAACAGTTTGAACTCGTTCGAGCAGCGAATATCGTAGCCGTAGCTGGAGGTGCCGTAGGAAACGATTTTCTGGCCGTTCATCTCGCGCACCTGGCCGGGCTCGAACGGCGCAATCATGCCGTGCTGCTCCGCCATGCGGCGGATCCATTTATCTGACTTGATACTCATCTGGATAAGTTCCGGTACTCAGGTATTTTGAATGACGATCTTCGGGAAGGCGGCGCTGTGGTCCTGCGACTGCTCAGCCACTTTCACTGCCACACGTCGCGCGATGTCGCGGTAAATTTCCGCAATGCGGCTATCCGGCGCCGCAACCACAGTAGGTGTACCGGAATCCGCCTCTTTGCGGATACGCATATCGAGCGGCAACGCACCCAGAAATTCGATTTCGTAATCGGCCGACATGCGCTCGCCGCCGCCTTCACCGAAAACATGCTCTTCATGTCCGCAGTTGCTGCAGATGTGAATGCTCATGTTTTCCACGATACCGAGAATAGGAATCCCGACTTTCTCAAACATTTTCAATCCCTTGCGCGCATCGATCAGGGCGATGTCCTGCGGCGTGGTGACGATCACCGCGCCGGTGACCGGCACGCGCTGCGCCAGCGTCAACTGAATGTCGCCGGTGCCGGGAGGCAGGTCAACGACCAGATAATCCAGATCGCGCCAGCGTGTATCGTTAAGCAGTTGCTCCAGGGCTTGGGTGACCATCGGGCCGCGCCATACCATGGGGGTTTCCGCATCAATCAGAAAACCGATGGACATGGCCTGTAGGCCATGACCTTCCATCGGCTCCAGAGTCTTGCCGTCGCGGGATTCCGGGCGACCGACAATGCCCAGCATAGTGGGCTGGGACGGTCCATAAATGTCGGCATCCAGCATCCCCACATTGGCGCCTTCTGCCGCCAGCGCCAGCGCCAGGTTGACCGCGGTGGTGGATTTGCCCACGCCCCCCTTTCCCGACGCCACGGCAATCACGTTTTTAACGCCCGGGATGAGTTTTACCCCGCGTTGCACGCTATGCGAGACAATCTTGTAGCTGACGTTGACAGCGATTTTTCCAATACCCGCCAGCGTACCCAATTTGTCGGCCACCAGCTTGCGGATGATTTCCATCTGGCTTTTGGCGGGATAACCCAGCACCACGTCCAGGCTCACGTCGTTGCCATCCACTTTGATATTGCGCGCGGATTTGCTGGTGATGAAGTCCTTGTGCGTGTTGGGGTCGATCACTTCTTTCAATGCGGTCTGGACTTGCAGCTCGGATATGGGCATTACTCTTGACTCCTTCGGTGTGCGGCGAAATATCTAATTTTAATCAATCTGTCCTGTCGCATCCATGCATGCCAAAATAAAAACCGGGGACATAACCCCGGTTATTCACTTTGACCGGCAGCAAACCATGTTTAATGGGTTGAGCAGGAACGTAAATGGCTGAGCAGCAGGTTCAATTTGCTTCGCCACTACGTATTTGCGTGTCGGCATCAAATTAACACATTGCGCTGGTTTATGCCTCTCGTCCCGTATAGTGCCCTACCAGCAAAGCTTCAGGCACACGATCGCGAATCGCCCCCGCTATTTCCAGCACAACGCCGGAACGATGCCGCAGCGATACCCACAGCACATTGATTGACAGGTTCACATCGGCAAACACCACTTCTCGATAACAGGCGAGAACCGTCTCGATACTGAGCACGGTACGCTCTATGTAGACTTTTGGCTGCTGCCGAAGCTTGGGCAATAACATCATGAAATCGGTCAGCATTTTGCCATTTTCATCGTGTGTGGGAACAATTTTCCACATCGGCAAAGCCGGTTTGGCGGTTTGCGCAGTAAGTACCGCTCGACTGGAGAAACGTGCCGGTTTCATGAGCCTATCTTCATGGATGAAGTTTGCGCGCTGTGACGAAGTTACTATACTTCTCAGTGCGCCAACTGGGTTTCAATTTCGGCGAAAGTACGCGCAATTTCCGCAGTCTGCACGGTAACGCCAAGCTGCCGGGTCAGGCGTGACAGCGACAGGATGCCACGCACCTTCTGCGGCAATCCCGGGGCTGGCCGATCCACCACCAGCGCGTGCTGGCGTCCACTTGCTTTAAGCGTGGCCAGCACATTGCCCGCCCTGGCGTGTTCAACATCATTCATGCAAATCACTTCGAGCCTGTCGCCCGGCGTCATGATGTCCTGCACCAATATCTCTGCATGAGTACAGCCGGTATTCTGGATCACCTGCATCGGCTTTTCCCCCATCAAGTCGGTGGAAGTAACTAATCCTAGTATCGTATTTTTTGCATCCACAACCAGCAACAAGCGCACTCCACGGTGAATCATTTTGTGTTGCGCTTCTTCTATGCTTTCCAAAGGAAAAATGGTGTATGCCGTCACGATTTTGAAATCGGTCATCACATCCAGCGCGGGGCTGTTCAGGGTGACCCGTTCAGGCAGGTTCTGTATAGGTTTATGAAAAGTTGCACCGGACTCAAGCCGTCCGGAAGGAAGCTGGTGATAGGTTTCGCTCATAGTTGTCGCCTTGTCTGATTTTATCGTGTTCTACCCTGTTCTCCTGCCAATCACAGGCTGGTCTGAACCAATATAAACCTTCACAGACAAAACCTCAATCAGCCAGTGCGCGCTCGACTTCATTCCGAATTGCGATATCAGCCCCGGGGCCAAAGTGACTGGTCAACGGATCGAAATCGTCGGTAAAGGCATAATCGAATTTCACATCCTGCAAACCCAGGGCACCGAACAGGCGGTTTTCGAATGAATAATCGTCGGGCTGGGCAATAATGGTCGGCCAGCATGATACACCGCAAGACAATATCGGCCCAAAAAATATCAGCCCGGGCTTATTCTTGCAGCGCAACGCGCAACTGCTTTCGGTGCGCCCTGACATAGGTAAAAAATCAATGGTGCGCGAGAACCGGTTTTCGCGATCCAGCACGATATCCGTCTTGCCTGAAATATGCCGGGCTTCGTGGCCGTAGGCCATGGTTTGCGCAGCAGACGCGCTACGCCAGGCGTCCACATCCTGCGCACCGAGGTGGCTGGGATAAAAAATGAATTTAAGCGGCATGATCGTATTGATTTGCGCCAGGGTTTCCGGGGAAAAAATCGGCGAATTGATCAGAATACCGCCTCCCTCTTTGTCGGCCAGAAAAAAAACTGCCGGGTGTGTGCCCGGCAGGTAGTACACGCTACGATCAAAAGACTCGTACAATTTTTGCATTGCATATCCTATTCGTGGTGATGTACCTGGCCGAAAAGCCGGGCGGTACCATGCTTGCGCGTCGCATCGCGCTCAAGATAACGTTCCAGCTCGGTCAGCGCGGAGCGATATACGTCACGCTTGAAGTCCACAACCGATTCCATTGCTGTCCAGTAATCGTTCCAACGCCAGGCATCGAATTCCGGGTGCGTCGAGGCGCGCAGGCACACATCGCAGTCGCGCCCGGTCAGCCGCAGCAAAAACCATATCTGCTTCTGCCCGCGATAATTACCGCGCCAGTCGCGCCGCACCCACTGATTCGGAACGTCGTAGCGCAACCAGTCGCGGGTACGCCCAAGGATGCGCACATGCTGCGCCGCCAAACCGACTTCCTCCATCAGTTCCCGGTACATGGCCTGTTCAGGGGTTTCGCCGTGGTTGATCCCACCCTGCGGAAACTGCCAGGAATGTTGCCGTATACGCTTGCCCCAAAAAACCTCATTCCGGGAATTACATAGAATGATGCCGACATTGGGGCGATATCCCTCCTTGTCGATCATATCCGTCACCAAAATTAATCCGTTACAATTGATTCCATTTTTCCACAGTTCGTAAACATTGGAAAGCCACGATGCGCTTCCCTGAACCCCTATTTCCGGAACCCGGTGTACTACGTCGGAAATTGCGGCACAAATCCGCAGCTCGCCAGTCGCGATTTGGCTTAATGAGCCGATGATATTTTTAACCTCGATATACCCCGCAAACCGAACGATGGATGATCTGGAAAAACACTATAAAGCGCTTCCGCTAGCCGAAAGGTTGGACCTGGCACTGTCGGAATCCCTGCCTGCGCATTACCGCCCCTTCATGGTGCATGAGCAGTGGATGGTCATCAAATGCTACTTTGCCCGTCGCGCCGACCTCAGCGAAGAAGAAGTCGCTGCGTTGATTGAAGATCAGGATCACGTCATCCGTCTATGCATCGCCAAACGCCCCGACCTCACCCCAACCATGGTGGAAAAATGCGTCAGAGATCGCGACCCCAACGTACGTCATGCCATCTCGCGCAATGCACTCACCAGCGAGGCACAACGTGCGCTACTCAGGCAGGACGAAGATCCACTGGTGGCGCGTGCAGCCGCCAAAGGCGCAAAGGCTACGCAATACCGGCAAAGGCCAGGCCAAACCAGGCTCATTAAATAATCGGTAAATAATCGGTTCTCTTATCCAGGGTGAGAGAAGCGGTTACGTCACTTCTTTTGTTGTCACAATACTGTCATATAAATAGCTCAAACTGATTGCGGTTTTGGTATTTCCAAATACCTCAGTTTCCAATTATTAAGGAGCCCATGATGTTAGCTGCAGCACTCAAACGTTTATATCAACCCCTTGCAATAGGTTTCATTGCTTCCAGCATGATCCTCGGCGCCCAAGTTGCTGCGGCAGCCGATACGCTGACAGGTGCTGGTGGCACCGCCATCTACCCCGTACTGTCCAAATGGGCTGAATCTTATAAAAAAGAAACCGGTACCGAAATCAATTACCAGTCGATTGGCTCAGGTGGCGGCATCAAGCAAATCCAGAGCAAGACCGTGGCTTTCGCCAACAGCGATAAACCCCTTACCCCGGATGATCTGAACAAATCCGATCTGGCACAATTTCCGGCCGTCATCATCGGCATCACCCCGGTGGTCAATTTGCCTGGCGTGAAACCCGGCGAAATGGTACTGAATGGTACCGTTCTGGCTGACATTTACCTGGGCAAGATTACCAAATGGAATAGCCCGGCTATCCAGGCGCTCAACCCCGGCATGAAACTGCCTGATATGGCGATTTCCACCGTGCATCGTTCAGACGGTTCCGGTACTACCTTCAACTTCACCAATTACCTGGCCAAGGTCAGCCCGGAATGGAAAGAAAAAGTGGGTTCCGACACCTCGGTGTCCTGGCCGAGTGGCGTGGGCGGCAAAGGTAACGAAGGTGTGGCGGGCTTTGTAAAGCAGCTGCCTGGTTCAATTGGTTATGTGGAATACGCTTACACCATGGAAACCAAACTGACCTACACCCGCATGGCTAATGCCGACGGCAAAGTGGTTACGCCCAGCATGGACAGCTTCCAGGCCGCTGCTGGCAATGCCGATTTCTCGAAAGTTAGCGATTTTTACCTGATCCTGACCAACCAGCCAGGCGCGAAAAGCTGGCCCATCACGGCTGCCACCTACATCCTGATGCGCAAGGACTATCCCAAGGCCGAAAATGAGAAAGTGCTGAAATTCTCCAAATGGTTCCTCGAGCACGGTCAGGCCGAAGCTGAAAAACTGGCCTACGTACCGCTGCCCAAGCGTACTGTCAGTTTGATTGAAGCCTACTGGAAAAAAGAATTGGGAATTTAAGGCTGTAAAAGGCTTTAACCAAGCTTCGGTTTAACATCAGGGTGGCGCAAGCCACCCTTTTTGTTTGGGTATAACGCCTAAAGTCAAAGCCCCGTAAAAAACCGCTCGCGCATTTCCTCCAGCCCCAGCGTTTCCAGCACTTCATTCAATCGCTCCGCCGGACGTTTGCGCGGCAGATCTTTATAGCTGGCAATAATCAGTTCATTTTTCATCGAGTGTTCCCACCCCACCAGTTCGGTCACGCTTACCTGATAGCCGTGCGCCTCCAACTGCAGACAACGCAGGACGTTGGTGATCTGGCTACCGAATTCACGCGTATGCAAGGGATGCCGCCAGATTTCGGTGAACGCGTTTTTAGCCAGCGTTCTGCTTTTGTTTTTCTTCAACACTGAAGCCACTTCGGCCTGGCAACAGGGTACCAACACCAAGAACTGTGCCTGTTTTTTTAGCGCAAAATGAATCGCGTCGTCGGTAGCCGTGTTGCATGCATGTAGTGCCGTAACGATATCCACTTTGGCCGGCAACAGGTCGGAGGTAATGGATTCAGCTACCGACAGGTTGAGGAAGCTCATGCCCGTGAAACCCAGTCTGGCCGCGAGTTCCTGCGACTTTTTCACCAGCTCGTCGCGGGTCTCAATCCCGTAAATGTGCGACGCATTATTAAGCGTCTTGAAAAACAGGTCGTACAGAATGAAACCCAGATAGGATTTGCCGGCGCCATGGTCCACCAACCGGATATCAGCGTGGTCCTGCTGGACAGCCTGCAGCAATGGTTCGATGAATTGGTACAGGTGATATACCTGCTTGAGTTTGCGCCTGCTATCCTGGTTCATTTTGCCGTCGCGGGTGAGGATATGCAGTTCCTTGAGCAACTCAACGGACTGACCAGGCTTGATTTCGTCCATGTCGCTCATGCCAGCCCCTTGTGGTCATGCGCATTCATCACACGCAACCCCTCAACAAAATGAGTGAATTCCAGCCCCAGGTCCGCTTGTAGACGCGCCGCGCGGTTGCGCAAGGCTTCCCATTCGGTATGGCGAGGCTTGCTGGCGAAGCCGAATACGATGATATTGCCGCGCCGCTCGGCAGGCAGACACAGAATACGTCCATCGAAGGCGGTTTCGATGCGTTTGAGGTAAACATCGAAGTTGGGATCGCTACCCCACAGATTGACCGACAGCACGCCCTGTTGCGTTAGCGCCATCGCGCAATGGTCGTAGAAATCCTGGGTTGCGAGGGATTCGACCTGGCAGCCGGAATCAAAACCGTCCAGCAGAATGGCATCCCAACCCAAGTGTTCAACTACATAACTCGCCGCGTCGCCATGCACTACCTGCAAACGCTCATCGTCTGCCGGCAGCTGGAAAAATGATCGGGCGGCGGCGATCACTTGCGAGTTGATTTCCACGGCAATTGATTTTGTTGCAGGCATCCGGTGGTAAAGAAATTTCGCCAGGGAACCGCCGCCCAGCCCCAGCATCAGTGCGCGCTCCGGTGGCGCCATGAGCAGCAGAAAACCCAGCATGGCGCGGGTATAGGACAGTTCCAGACCGTTGGGGTCGGACAACCGCATGGCTGATTGTACCGTGTCGTTACCCAGGTGCAGAAAGCGCACGCCGTCCTGCTCGCTGATTTCGACGGTATCGAGATCCGACACCGCCTTGTGAATACGTCGCTTGAAAAATCGCATGAAAATCCTATTTGTAAACGCAGCGCAGACGTAGCTGTTAAAATTGCCATCATTTTACGAACAACCGGACAGCTTACACCATGCGCGTCTCACAATTTTTCCTTTCCACCCTGAAAGAAGCGCCGTCCGAAGCTGAACTCATCAGCCATCGCCTGATGCTGCGCGCGGGTTTCATCAAACGACTGGGTTCCGGTCTATACACATGGATGCCGTTGGGTTTGCGCGTATTGCGCAAGGTCGAGGCCGTGGTGCGTGAGGAAATGAACAAGGCAGGTGCACTTGAATTGCTGATGCCTGCGGTGCAGCCTGCCGAATTGTGGCAGGAAACCGGGCGTTGGGATGTATTTGGCCCGCAGATGCTGAAAATCAAGGATAGGCACGATCGCGATTTCTGCTTCGGACCCACTCATGAAGAAGTCATTACCGACATCGCACGCCGTGAGATCAAAAGCTACCGTCAGCTGCCGCTGAATTTTTACCAGATCCAGACCAAATTCCGCGACGAGATACGTCCGCGTTTCGGCGTGATGCGCGCACGCGAGTTCATGATGAAGGACGCCTATTCTTTTCATGCCGATTTTGCCAGCCTGGAGCAGACTTATCAGGCCATGTACGAGGCCTATACACGTATTTTCACCCGCCTCGGGTTGAAATTTCGCGCTGTGGCGGCCGATACAGGCGCAATTGGCGGTTCCGGCTCGCATGAATTCCACGTGCTGGCGGATTCGGGCGAGGACGCGATAGCGTACAACCCGGATTCCGACTATGCGGCTAACGTGGAGCTGGCGGAAGCGATGACACCACTCACTCCACGTCCAGCGGCCACGCAAGCACTGTCAAAAATTCCGACACCAGGCCAGCATAGCATCGAAGAAATCGCTGATTTCCTCAAAATCTCCCCAGCCCAAACCGTGAAAACGCTTATTGTGGAAGGCGCAGAAGGCCCGGTGGCGCTGTTGTTGCGCGGCGATCATCAGTTGAACGAGGTCAAAGCCGCCAAACTCATCGGTCAGGAGATCCGTTTTGCCAGCGAGGCCCAGGTACGCTCGGTGGCGGGTTGTAGCGCCGGTTCGATTGGCCCGATGGGATTGAACATCCCGGTCATTGCCGATCGCGCGGTGGCAGCGATGGCCGATTTTGTGTGCGGCGCCAATGAGGACGGCTTTCATTTGACCGGCGTCAACTTTGCCCGCGATCTGCCCGAACCCAATGTAGCGGATATCCGTAACGCCGTCGCAGGCGACCCCAGTCCCGACGGCAAAGGTGCGCTGGATATTTGCAGGGGTATTGAAGTCGGCCATATTTTCCAATTGCGCACCAAATATTCTGAAGCCATGGGGTGCAGCTATCTGGATGAGGCCGGCAAAGCACAGACCATGGAAATGGGCTGCTATGGCATCGGTGTATCGCGTATTGTTGCCGCCGCCATCGAGCAGAATTTCGACGCGCGCGGCATGATGCTGCCCGAAACCATGGCACCATTCTTGCTGGCAATTGTGCCTGTCGGTTATCAAAAAAGTGAAGTTGTGCGCGAAACTGCCGATAATCTCTACAGGGAGTTGCTTCAGGCAGGTATCGACGTATTAATGGATGACCGCAATGAGCGCCCAGGTGTAATGTTTGCCGACATGGAACTGATCGGCATCCCTCATCGCGTGGTGATCGGCGAACGCGGCCTGAAAGACGGCCTGATTGAATACCAGGGGAGGCGCGATGACGTTGCCCGTACTATTCCGGCCGCCGAAATTAGCGGATTTTTGACTCAACTCTTGGCAAAATGAATTTGAAAACACTCAACATTCTTGGTAAAAGCCTGATCGCTGCCAGCGCCCTTATGGTGGCAATGGCGGCGCATGCAGGCGGCCAGATTTATGAGCCGATGTCAGCCAGCGTGCGCGCCGCCTTGGGCAAATCAGTCGCGGATTCACCCGTCACGCATGTCAGTTTTCTCGACAACCCGCATGGTCAAGCCTGGCTGGCTGAAATGTCACAACGACTCAGCAAACGCATGCCGGATCCCCAGCAACGGGTGGATTTTCTGAATACCGTGTATTACGAAGCGACCCGCGCCGGACTCGACCCTGAAATGGTATTGGGATTAATAGAAGTGGAATCCGGTTTCAAGAAGTATGCGATTTCCAGCGTGTCGGCACGCGGTTACATGCAGGTCATGCCATTCTGGGTAAAAACCGTTGGCACACCCAACCAGGACTTGTTTCAACTGCGCACCAATCTGCGCTACGGCTGCAATATCCTGCGGCTCTATCTGGATATCGAAAAAGGCAATCTATACCGCGCCCTGGGTCGCTACAATGGCAGTTTAGGCAAGCCGGAATATCCCGGCATGGTGCTATCCGCCTGGCAAAAACACTGGACCTTCCGTCCCTTCACCAAAACCGCGCAGAACGCCATTCCTCCGCGTAGCTAGTCTTAGCGTTTCTCCAGCACAATCAACGTCGGTGGTTGTAGCGTAGTCGCCACATACATACCAGGCTCGACCAGCCGCGCGTTCACCACCCCATCAAACGGGGCCCGCAATATGCTGTCCTGCTGATTTTTACGTGCGATGATGAGACGGGCCTGCGCTTCTTTTGTCATGGCATCCGCACGGGCATTGCGCAGTTTGGCCGCATCCAGTTCGGTGGTTGAACTCACCGCACGACTGTATAACTCTTTGGCGCGCGCCAGATCGCGCTCGGCATCCAGGCCTTCTTCCTTGGCACGTGCGACACCTGCCTCGGCTTCCATGACTCGCGCCTGATAAATGGTGTCATCCAGCGCCACTAATGGCTGGCCTTTTTTGACCCGCTGACCCACGCTGACAAACACGCTTTTGACTACACCAGAAACCGGTGTGGTAAGCGGTATGCCATGTAATCGGGTAGCCTCCCCCGCCAATGCAGACGTGCAGCCCAGTAGAAATACCAGTGCCCATAAAGCTTTCATAATACCTATCCTTTTGGTTGTTTATCCGCCAGCGCCACGATGTCAGCCAGCGGCTTGCCCGCCAATGCCTCCAGCCGGGCCAACGCCAGCGCCAGCCGATATTCCACGCGACGTGCCCGCAGTGAAGCAACCAAAGTCTGCGCCATGCTGTCACCCAGATTGGTTTTAAGTTCGAGTTCGTAATCGGCGCGACTGCGGTCCAGTGCCACGTCGCGGTATTTGATCTGCTCCTCGGCTGCAGGCCGGCTGCTACCCTGCAACTGCTGGATTTCCAGCAGCGTTTCCAACAAGCTTTGTGCTATCCGCATATGAAGTTTGTCAGCACCCGCCTGCAGTTTCTGAAACTGCGCCTGCTCGCGCGCGATATGGGCATCCACACGCCCACCCTGATAGAGCGGCCATGACAGGATCAGCCCAGCACTGACGCTATCGCGCGTAATCGAAGTGCGGCTGTAATCCGCTGCCACCATTTCCGCATCCAGACTGGGGGAAGTCTCATGACGCAAACCAGCCAGGCGCTGCTGCGCGGCCGTCAGCAATTGCAACTGAGCCAGCATCAGGTGATTGTGCGCCAGCACCCAAGGCAACAGCGTTTCATATTCGGGCAGCTTTGCATTGTTATTGGGCAACTTGGGATCTTCAAGGTCGGAAGCCAGCACGTCTGGACGGTTAAGGGCATTTGCCAACAACGCCCGTGTGATGCGTTGCTGTGCCAGGCTGGCGTTGCGCTTTTCACGCAGATCCTGATAACGCGCCTCCAGCACGGCAAAATCAGGACGTGACATTTGCCCGACTTTAACGCGGTCGCGCGCATTATCCATCGCGACATAAGCCACCGCCATGAATTCATTGTCGGCCGCATATTGCTGGTCGGCGAGCAGCACGTCGAAATAACGCGACATGATGTTTAAACGGCGCTGGTCGCGCGTATCGAGCAAGGCATCTTCACGCGCGTTTACCTCAGCTCGCGCCGCGCCCAGGGAATATTCGGTGCGCGAAAAGTCATACACATTTTTACGTGCCACGATACGTGCGCTGTTGTCTGCACTCCATGCATCCGATCCAACAGTGGGGCGCCCCTGACGCAATATCCCCTCAAAGCTGACAGTCAGGTCGCGCTGCGCAGCCGCGGCCCGCTCATCTGCCTGGGCTGCGGCGAGATCCGCCTGGGCGCTGCGTAAATCGGGATGCTGCGCATCCACTGCAGCGAGCGCTTCGGCCAAGGTCAATGCGTGAGCCGGCACTCCCATCGCCAGCGTACCGGCCAGCATCGTAGCCGCCAAGAGATGACGCGGATGAATCATTGCTGTGCTTGCTGTTTGTAGGCTGCAAACGGTTTGTCCTTATAGACACCGTCCACCACGTAGCGTCCAAGCAACAGGAATTCATTCGCGTCTTTGGTAACGCCGATGTAACGAGTAATCAGATCGCCATGGGTATCGAAAAACAGGAAAGTGGGCGTAGCACGGGCGCGGTTTTTAAGCGCAAAATCTTTCTCGGTGGTATCGACGCCCTTGAAATCAACCATGGGTGTATCGCCTTTCACATCCATCTCGAACACCAGGAAGTGTTTGCGATAATAATCCTGCACCGCGGACTGGTTGAGAACAGTGGATTTCATACGTTCGCAAAATGGACAATCGGCCATCTGAAACATGATGAGCACACCCGTCTTGCCTTCCTTGCGCGCGGTTTGCAGTTCACTTTTGAAATCTCCCAGCTTGGGCTGGAAAAAATAGGTCTGCACATCGCGCACCTCGGCAATGGCCGTAGTGGCAAACAGCAGCAAGGCCAAACCTAGCACGCGTAGCATCTGTCGTCTCCTTCATTCCCCCGCATTTTGCGGGTGGTTATTTTTTTACGGTACTTTTGCTATTGATATAGCTTTCCACAGCCTGTTGGGTAATCCCGCCCACCTGATAGGCAACCAACCTACCCTCCGGGTTATACAGATAAGTAGTTGGCAAACCCTGTAGCGGACCGAACTGTGCGGCAATCTTAGAGTTTCCCAACACAATTGGATAGCTGATAAACATACTATCGGCAAAATCCAGCACCTGTTTAGGATTCTGGTAGTCCATGGCGATGCCGATCACTTCCAGCCGCGAGTTTTTGTACTTGTCGTGCAGTGCACTCAAGGCAGGTATCTCGTCCAGGCAAGGTGGACACCAGGTCGCCCAGAAATTCACCAGCACCCATTTCCCCTTGTAACTGTCCAGCGTGTGCAGCTTGCCCTTGCTGTCGGTCAGGCTGAATGCCGAGGCAGTGGTGGTCACTGCGAGCATGGCCAGTAACAGCAAAATTCGTTTCAACATGCATAAACTCCTATAATTGCAAATTTGTTTAAATTGCCCGCCATTAAACCATGACCGACTATCGCATTGAACAAGACTCGCTGGGAAAGTTTAAAGTTCCGGCCGACGCTTGGTATGGCATCCAGACTGCGCGCGCAGTGGAAAATTTCCCCATCTCGGGGCGCATGCCGGATACCGACTTCATCCGTGCCCATGTGCAAATCAAGCTCGCCGCGGCACGCGCCAACTGCCAGCCGGACTGGCTCACTCCCACCCAGCGCGATGCTATCGCCAGCGCGTGCGAACGGATCCTGGCGGGCGAACTGCTGGATCAGTTCGTAGTGGACCGCTTTCAGGCGGGTGCGGGCACCAGCCACAACATGAACAGCAACGAAGTCATCGCCAATCTTGCTAACGTAGCGCTGGGCGGTGAAAAAGGCCAGTACGCACCGATCCACCCTAATGACCATGTCAATATGGGACAGAGCACCAACGACACCATCCCCACCGCGATTCGTCTGGCGCTGCTGGCCAAGCTGCCGCGCCTGCTGGCGGCCAGCGAGTCCATGGCAGCCGTGTTTGAACAGATCGCCGGGCGCGAACACGACACCGTCAAAAGCGGCCGCACTCATTTACAGGATGCGGTGCCGACCACCATCGGCCGCGAGTTCGCCGCCTACGCCTGGACCCTGCGCCGCGCCGGGACCAACCTTGCCGCCGTACGCCCGCTACTGTGCCAGACCGGCCTGGGAGGGTCAGCTGCGGGCACCGGGCTGAATACCTCGCCCGATTATGCGAATCGCGTGGCCGCCGAACTGGCCGCGCTGACCGGAGAAGCCATCGGCGTGGGCGATCTGGCTGCGCAGATGCAATCCATGTTCGACATGCAGGCGCTGTCGGCCGCGCTGCGCGGGCTGGCCCTGGAGCTGACCCGTATCGCCAACGACCTGCGCCTGCTGGCTTCAGGTCCGCGCACCGGGCTGGGCGAGATCACCCTGCCGCCGGTGCAGCCCGGCTCTTCCATCATGCCCGGCAAGGTGAATCCGGTAATGTTCGAAATGCTGAATCAGGTGTGCTATCAGGTGTTGGGGCAGGACGCTGCCGTAGCCTACATGACCCAGGCCGGGCAACTGGAACTCAACGTGATGATGCCGGCGCTCGGTTCGGCCCTGTTCGATGCCATGGACTGGCTCACCAACGCGATGAACGCCACCACCGAGAAAAATCTCAAGGGACTGGTGGTCAACCGCGAGCGCTGCGAGCGTTTCATCCACGACAGCGTCGGACTGGCGACCCTGCTGAATACCCGCATCGGCTATATGAGAGCGGCAGAAATTGCCAAGGAATCGGAACAAACCGGCAAGCCGGTACGCGAGATTGTCACCGCCCATCAACTGATGAGCGAAGCCGAATTCAACGCCCTGGTGTTGCAAGCCGCGCACGGCGAGGGGAGCGGCGGCGGGGGAGGCTGATCTCGTCCGTTTGACAGGAAATATATAAGACGGCCAGATGAAATCGCTGGCCGTCTTTAGCTTCTTGCTCAGTGTCCCGAGCCAGCCTTTTCATCGGGCTCATCACCCACCTTGCCGTGAGATTCTGCCGCATGGGTAAAGTACAGCGCCACACCGATCAGGGCAATACCGCCACCCAGATAGAGCAGATCCAGCGGGCTATCCATTTTGATTTGCAGCGCTTTCTCGAACAAGGTGACGATCAGAATCATCAGGATGACTTTAGCCAGACGCTGTTTCAAGTCATCCAGATTGTTGATCACCAGAATCTTGCTGGACGCGCGGCTGCCGTGCGCCTCGTCAATGTCGCTGACGAACAGCTCATACAGGCCGAGTGAAAAAATCAGCATGAAGGTGGCGAGCAGATAGCCATCCACCACTTCCACCACATGGGTAATCGTCTCGTCGTGGATTGCCTTGCGCGCATCGGCCGACAGACCCGGATCCGCGTAATGCACGACATGACCGACCAGATACACCACATCCACCGTCGCCATGTACATGACCGCTACCGCAGCAGCCATACTCGCCACCACCGCCAGCACCACCATATACCGGCTGCGCCACAAGGCAGCCTCGAACATTAATTCCAGGAATTTCACTCTTGCTCCTCTATGCCAAACCAACGCTGCAAAACCTTGCGCGGCAAATACCTGGCAATGATTATTATCGCAGACGCGCCCACCACCGCTGCCGCCAGCAACATCACAAAATCTTGCCGGGGATGGCCTTGCAGTCTGATTTCCAGCGCCGCCAGCGCAGTCGAGACCAGCAATGCCAGCATGCGCCATACCGGCGCCTGGGCGGTTATGCGCAGTCGCGCCACTGAGCCCAGTACCAGCACAGCCAAAACAGCATAACTCAGGCCGTAGCTCCATTGCAGCGTACCGACAGTAAGCATTTGCAACCCCAACCAGTAGTGGATGGCGTACGACAGCAATGCCCATACGATCGCTGCAACAGACCATTCAATACATTTTGTTTTTTTCATCCGTGGCATTATACCTGCTTGGCTTCCCGCTTAACGACACGCTGGTTTTACAAATTGGCAGATAAGCCCTAGAATTTTCTCACCACACCTAAAACAAATATCCGGCGCCACATGCACCTCAATCTCGCGCTTCCCGTTCCTGATCCAAGCCTAAGCCATCTCGCCGAAACACGTCCAAAATACTTGCAAACATGGCTGGAACGTTTACCTGTTGCCAATTTGCATGAATCAGCGCAGGCACTGTTGCTCTCTCTCGCAGCACAAAACCGCCAGGCTATAGCAGATGACTCCCGCCAGAAACTGCTGGAACTATACCGCATCACCGTACACACATTAACTGGCGCCGTTAAACTGCAAATCAGTGACGCTGCCTTGCCATTGACAGAAAAACAGCACCAGCTTGCAACACTGGCACGCGAACTCCTGATCGAATTGGCCAACGGTTACAAGATAGTGCTACAGGCGAGCAGCGGACGCCTTCTCAGTTTCCGAGGCAAGCCGGATCAGACGCAAACCATGCAGCGCATTTTGTCCGCCAATTCGCGCCTGCTGACCTTGTGTTACGAAGGCTACGCGGATGTACCGACCGGCCTGTGGTCAGAAATACATCAAATTTACCGTTATGCCGTTCACCAGAATGTACAGGATGACATCATCACCGACACGCCTCCCGCCAGCGTCAGTCAACTCTATCGTCTGTGTTTACTGATTGCCACGGCAGATCCCTACCGTCTGACTCTGGGTGAGGTCAGCAAGGTGCTCGATCTGCTGAGACTGTATGGCGACATTGCACAAACCCAGCCACTGACAACACCAGTACAGACCAATGGCCTGTTTTTGATCAGTCCGGATAAAGATCAACCGCCGCTGCCATTATTCCGTTACACCGGCAGCACTGATCCTGCCCGTGACTATTTGTTCAATACCCTGGAACTCGCACGTCGACTCCACCAGTTATTCAACCTTCTCAAGTCAGGCAAATCGGCAGCTCAGCTGGGATTGCCAGGCTATGCAGATGAAGCGACATATCAGGGTTTATTGCAGCGGCTGATACGCAATTGGGGACACGAACCAACCCGGCATTTCAACCGGCGCGGTGGAAGCGATGACGAGGCGGAACTCTGTACCGGCATCCGGGCAATCCATGGCTTTCTGCTGGCGGCGCACCCCACGCCCGATAACACCCAACAAGGCACGTTGGACCCAGACGAAATCAGCATCAGCACTATTTCGGCTCTTGGCCGCAACCATCGTACCGACACCATCGCGACCCATTGGATCGTGACCAATGACAGTGCCAGTGGACTGGCCCTGCATAAACGCAACAGCACCAGCGTCAATCTGAAAGTGGGTGAGGTGGTTGCGGTACGCTCACACCAGCTACCCCTCTGGAATATAGGCGTGGTGCGCTGGTTGCGTAACTCCCCTGCCGACCAGATTGAGTTCGGCCTGCAAATGTTGTCACCCAATCCGCAACCGGTATGGATACGCAACGCAGTAGGCCGAATCCGCACCAATCAGCCAGCCTTGCTATTACCGGCCAACCCGATACTGCAATTGCCTCAGCAGCTTTTGGTACCACGCGGCGTTTATGTTCCGGATATGCCGCTCGAATTAAGCGCGGCCACCAACAGCAGCATACTGCCCGGCAAAGTATTGGAACACACCCACAACTTCGATTTGTTTGAATTCCAGAAAATCAGCTAGGCGTTTGTGGAAATTCAACATCCGTGTCAGCCCTGTCCAAACATCCAGCCATCATCAATACCGCACACCATCGGTAAATTTGAAGACGCCCATGCGCCGGGCCCGGTCTGAACGAATTCTTTTGAGTGTTGCCCAAATTGTCCTGGGCATCCAGCTAAGCTTCAGACGATATAATGCAGAATGAAAAAGAGGTATTTACCATGCAAGACATACTCGTACTTTATTACAGCCAGAACGGCGCAGTTAAACAGCTGGCACAGATTATCGCGCACGGCATAGATTCAGTGCCCGGTGCGCAGGCGCGCATTCGCACCGTACCCAAGGTTGCGTCCGTCACTCAAACCGCAGCCCCACCGGTACCGGAAAACGGTGCTCCCTATGTCGAACTGGAAGATCTGCAGCAATGCATCGGCCTGGCGCTCGGTAGCCCCACGCGTTTTGGCAACATGGCAGCACCCATGAAATATTTCTGGGATGGCACTGCAGGGCTGTGGATGAAAGGGGCGCTGGCAGGCAAACCGGCGGCAGTGTTTACCTCTACTTCCAGCATGCACGGCGGGCAGGAGACCACCCTACTGTCGATGATGATGCCACTGCTGCACCATGGCATGATAGTGCTCGGCATCCCCTATACCGAACCCGAGCTCACCGCTACAGCCGGCGGCGGCACACCTTACGGCGCCAGCCATGTGGCCGGAGCGGCAGGCGATCGACCGATCAGCGAAGATGAACGCAAACTTGCATTCGCGCTCGGCAAGCGCCTCGCGCAAACAGCATTGAAGCTGGCCATATGAGCAATATCGACGCACGACGCTTGCTACGCCGGCAACAGCACGGGGTGCTGTCCACGCTATCGAAAAAACTCGATGGCTACCCGTTCGGCTCGGTTACCCCTTTTGTACTGGATCATCAGGCACGCCCGGTCATCCTCATCAGCACGCTGGCCGAACATACCAAGAATATCGCTGCAGACCCACGCGTCAGCCTGCTGGCACACGATTCCAGTACCGACATACAAGCCAACGCACGGGTGACAGTGGTTGGCCATTGCGCCCGCATGGAAGACCAGACTGCGCTCAGGGCGCGCTATTTGCGTTACTTTCCGGGTGCGGCTGATTACTTTGCCACCCATGACTTTTTCTTTTACCGGATTGAGCCGGCGCATATCCGTTACATCGGAGGCTTTGGCGCAATCCACTGGATCGAAGTCAGCAGTTTTGCTGCACCAGAGAACCAGCTGGCGGCTCAGGAGGACGCGATCATCGCGCATATGAATACGGACCATCAGCACAACCTGGCGGCTTATTGTCGCCATTTTCATGGCGTGGATACTAACTCGGCACAAATGGTCGGGATCGATACTGACGGCTTCGACATACGTGTCGATACGCAGCAACTGCGCTTCGATTTCAACCAGCCGGTGCTGGATGCACAAAGTGCGCGTAGCGCACTGGTTGCCATGGCCGAGGCATGCCGCGCATGAAGCGCATCGTCATACTGCATTACACCAGCATTGCCAGCCTGATCGCGCTGATATTCCTGCTGGTGGCGTGGGAAGGTTGGCTCGCACCGCTCAAGCCTGGTGGTTCGATGCTGATTCTTAAAGTATTGCCTCTGCTATTTCCTCTGTTCGGCATCCTGCGCGGCAAACGTTATACCTACCAGTGGGCCTCCATGCTGATTCTGCTTTACTTCACCGAGGGCGTGGTGCGAGCCTGGTCGGATCAGGGGTTATCGGCATGGCTTGCCGGAGGTGAAATTATCCTCTCAACCATTTTTTTTCTCAGCGCCATTTACTACGCACGCGATCTCGGACGCCTTGCCCATAGTAATCATTAGTGGGATGATTTCGCAATCATAATTCACTAAACAAGGCTCACTCGGGATGGAACACCCCCCACCGCTACGCCGTGCCAGTGACCGCCGCGAGCCCGATGACCGGCGGGAACAGGAGCGGCGCGGCCCACATCCCCCCCATACGACGATGCGGTTCCCTACATTTGGCGAACAGCGTATCCAGTTTCTCACCCGCTATCTTTTTTGCGCGCTGGGATGGGCATTTTTCAATATCCCGGCAGTCACGCCCGGTGAGCATATACCGCTCGCCACGCTCAATATTATTTTCGCCAGTTATTTTGTGTTCACTACTGCTGCGTTTTATCACGCATGGCGTCACCCTGTTCATCCTGCGCGTTACCGGCTGGCGATGTGGGTGGACATCGCCCTGGTCGCCACGTGCATGGTGAATGACCCCTATGATATTCCACCATCGCTGGTGGTATTCATCATGATTGTGCTGGGCAATGGCATGCGTTACGGGATGCGCATGTTTGGTGAAGCGCTGGTAGGGAGCTTTCTCGCTATCATGCTGGCACTCAGTTTTCGCTTCGCCTACGGCACACACGGCATCTCGGCCGGGATGATTTTTCTCAACCTGTTCGGCAGCATTATTCTGATTTACGCCTACGTCCTGATGAGCCGGATTGAGACCGCCCAGCATCTGCTGGAACGCAGCAGTAAACAGGACACGCTGACCGGATTGATGAATCGCCGCGGCTTGGTGGAAACCGCCACATCATTGTTTGATCGCATTGCAACCTATGGCGGCATGGCCAGCGTGATGTTTGTGGATCTGGATCAGTTCAAACGCGTCAACGATGATCACGGACACGCCCATGGCGACCAGGTATTGCGGCGTTTTTCCGACATCCTGTTCGAAAATACCCGCGTCGGCGATATCAGGGCGCGTTACGGCGGCGATGAATTTATCGTTTTGATGCCGGAAACTCCGCTTGACCAGAGTGAAGCAATTGCCCGGCGCATTCAGACAGCTTTCGCTCACTGGTGCACCGCGCATGGCTATCAGTGCAGCGCAACCATCGGCATGGGCGAGGCGCCCCGAGATGGGCGCAGCCTGGAAGCCGTACTGGATAAAGTTGACACCGCACTCTATCACTCCAAGGCTGCTACACCGTATGGCGGCCTGCAGCGCGTGGACCAATTGCCCGTTAAGCTTGGCCCTTCAATCTGACCAACCCTTTACCTGCAAACTTGTCATACCTGAGGATGTGCACGTTCCAATTTACTGTGCAGCTTGTTCAGCGCATGCAAGTAAGCCTTGGCCGAAGCGACCACGATATCGGTATCTGAGCCTTGTCCATTCACGATCCGCCCGCCTTTGGATAACCGCACAGTCACTTCACCCTGCGCATCCGTACCGGTAGTGATGTTGTTCACTGAATAGAGCTGCAACTCGGCTCCGCTATTGACGATGGACTCCAATGCTCGAAATGCGGCATCTACCGGGCCACCCCCTATGGCGCTGCCATCTTTCTCCAGACCATTTTCGGCAATCACGACGCGCGCGCTGGGAATCTCGCCCGTTTCTGAACACACCTTGAGCGATACCAGCTTGAATAGCTCGAGGGTATTGGCGGCTGCCTCGTCACTGACCAGCGCCTGCAAGTCTTCATCGAAAATATCGTGCTTCTTGTCGGCCAGTTCCTTGAAG
This sequence comes from Sulfuriferula multivorans, assembly GCF_003851125.1. Classification (GTDB taxonomy): domain Bacteria; phylum Pseudomonadota; class Gammaproteobacteria; order Burkholderiales; family Sulfuriferulaceae; genus Sulfuriferula; species Sulfuriferula multivorans. The sequence continues at coordinate 141,069 of NZ_BGOW01000015.1, forward strand.
CGGGCGAAAGCGGCATTGAGCGCCTCCTCCGAACCCAGTTCGATACCCAGTTCGGTCAGGCGCGTACGAAATGCATTGCGTCCCGAGTGCTTGCCCAGCACCATTTTGTTCGCACTCCAGCCCACATCCTCGGCGCGCATGATTTCGTAGGTTTCGCGATGTTTGAGCACGCCATCCTGATGGATGCCGGATTCATGGGCAAATGCATTGGCACCGACGATGGCCTTGTTCGGTTGCACCGCAAAACCGGTGATGCCGGACACCAGGCGCGAGGCAGGCATGATCTGTGTCGCATCGATACGCGTTTCGCAGCCAAACACATCCTGGCGGGTACGCACTGCCATCACCACTTCTTCCAGCGCGGCGTTGCCGGCGCGCTCGCCCAGGCCATTGATCGTACATTCCACCTGGCGCGCGCCATTCAATACCGCCGCCAGTGAATTGGCCACCGCCAGGCCCAGATCATTATGGCAATGCACCGAGAACACCGCCTTGTCGGCATTGGGGATACGATTGCGCAGATCGCGGATCAGCTCGCCAAACTGGCCAGGCATGCTATATCCAACGGTATCAGGGATATTCAGCGTGCCAGCCCCGGCATCGATCACCGCTTCCAGCACACGGCACAGGAAATCCGGATCGGAGCGCCCGGCGTCCTCGGGAGAAAATTCCACGTTATCGGTATATTGGCGCGCCCATTTGACCGCCTTGACCGCTTGCTCGATGACCTGATCCGGGCTCATGCGCAGCTTTTTTTCCATGTGGATGGCGCTGGTGGCAATAAAGGTATGAATGCGCGCCGACCTGGCACCGCGCAGCGCCTCCCCGGCACGCTGGATATCACGTTCCAGCGCCCGCGCCAAGCCGCATACGGTACTATCCTTGATGGCATCCGCCACCGCTTTGACCGATTCGAAATCACCATTGGAGGCGGCCGGGAATCCTGCCTCAATGACATCCACGCGCATCCGCTCGAGCTGGCGAGCGATGCGTACTTTTTCTTCGCGCGTCATCGAAGCACCCGGGCTTTGCTCGCCATCACGCAGGGTAGTATCGAAAATGATTAAATGGTCTTGCTTCATGAAAGACTCCATCCGGTACTAAGCAAACATTTGCTCTTATTTGTTGGCTTCAGAAATCCTGGCGCGCCTGCGGTGCCACCATTGCCATACCCACATCGCATAGCCTGACAGGGCATACAGCCCGACAATTGCAAACAATACATCGGGCGGGCTATAGGCAACCAGCACAAATACCATCGCAATCAGGAATACCACCACAAAGGGCACACTGCGGCGCAGATTGATTTCCTTGCCACTGTAGTAGGGAATATTGCTGACCATGGTCAACCCGGCGAATAGCGTCACGGCCAAGGCAAGCCAGCGCACATCGGCACCCTGAACACCATATTCATTCATCACCCAGACCAGTCCGGCGATGAGGGCAGCGGCAGCCGGGCTTGGCAAACCTTGAAAATACCGCTTGTCAGCCACTTCCAGCTGAGTGTTGAAACGCGCCAGACGCAGCGCAGCACCCACACAGTAGATAAAGGCGGCAATCCAGCCCAGTTTGCCCATGCCTTTGAGTGCCCAGACATAGGCTACCAGTGCAGGCGCCACACCGAATGAAACCATATCCGACAGCGAGTCATACTCTGCACCAAACGCGCTCTGGGTATGGGTCAGTCGCGCCACTCTACCATCCAGACCGTCCAGCACCATGGCAATAAAAATCGCCACGGCAGACAGCTCATAGGCGCCATTCATCGCCTGCACGATCGCGTAAAACCCGGCAAACAGGGCGCCCGTGGTAAACAGATTGGGCAACAGATAGATGCCGCGCCGCTGCGTGCGGTCTTTGCTCATCGATTTGATGGGACGATTGTCAGCCATGTCTGCTTTATAGCTCAGCCAGTACGTCGCTACTGGCGCTTACCTTGTCGCCCAGGGACACTTTAATCCGCGCGGTCAGCGGCAGATAGACGTCCACACGTGACCCAAATCGAATAAAGCCATAGCGCTGGCCACGGGTCAGCTTATCCTTGGCTTTGACATAACACAGGATACGGCGTGCCACCAACCCCGCGATTTGCACGCAAGTCACATCCTGCCCGGATTTCGTCTTGATCCACAAGGCATTGCGCTCATTGGCGACAGAAGCTTTCTCCAAAGAAGCATTCACGAAACTGCCGGGGAAGTACCACACCTTTTTAATCGTGCCATCCACCGGGCTGCGATTCGAGTGCACATTGAACACATTCATGAACACACTCACCATTTGCGCCTCACGTTTGAGATAAGGGTCGGTAACGCGCTCCACCTTGATCACGCGCCCATCTGCCGGGCACAACACCAGATTTTCGCCTTGCGGGATAAGCCGTGGCGGATCACGAAAAAACTGCAATATGAATAGTGTAATCACCCACAGTGGCAATGCCCACAGCCAGCCTGCGAATACGCTTACAACAATGGAAATCAACACGGCAGCCGCCAGAAACGGCCAACCTTCACGGGCAATAATGGGATGGGGATAGTTTTTCAATTTTGAGCGTACTTAATAAATGAATAAAGGCACGGAGCGACAATGTTTTGACGTCTCCGTGCCTCCCGATCAGTTTGTACTGATTAGTTCTTGGCTTGATCCACCAGTTTGTTTTTGCCAATCCAGGGCATCATGGCGCGCAGCTTGGCACCCACGATCTCGATCGGATGCTCGGCATTCTGACGGCGTTTGGCGTGCATACCTGCAGCACCTGCCTTGTTTTCCAGAATAAAGCTCTTGGCGTATTCGCCGTTCTGGATATTGGCCAGCGCCTGCTTCATGGCAGCACGCGCCTGATCGGCGATGACCTTGGGACCGGTCACATACTCACCATATTCGGCGTTATTGGAAATGGAATAGTTCATGTTGGCGATGCCGCCTTCATACATCAGGTCGACAATCAACTTGAGCTCGTGCAGGCATTCGAAGTAGGCCATTTCAGGTGCATAACCGGCTTCGGTCAGCGTTTCGAAACCGGCTTTCACCAGTTCCACGCAACCGCCACACAGCACGGCCTGCTCTCCGAACAGGTCGGTTTCGGTTTCTTCACGGAACGAAGTTTCGATCACGCCACCCTTGGTGCCGCCGTTGGCTGCTGCATACGACAGCGCAAGGTCGCGCGCCTTGCCGGACACATCCTGATGCACGGCGATGAGTGAAGGCACGCCGCCACCCTGGGTGTAGGTAGAACGCACCAGATGACCCGGGCCCTTGGGCGCAATCATCACCACGTCCACATCCTTGCGTGGGGTGATCTGGCCGTAATGGACATTGAAGCCGTGGGCGAATGCGAGCACTGCGCCTTTTTTCAGATTAGGTTCAATATCGTTGCGATACACATCCGGTTGTTGTTCGTCCGGCACCAGTACCATCACTACATCCGCACCCTGGACGGCCTCGGCTACATCCTTCACTGCCAGCCCGGCTTTTTTGGCCTTGTTCCACGAAGCGCCGTCCTTGCGCAGACCGACCACCACTTTAACCCCGGAGTCCTGCAGGTTGTTGGCATGTGCGTGGCCTTGCGAACCATAACCGATGATCGCGACCTTTTTCTTTTTGATAAGGGAAAGGTCGGCGTCTTTATCGTAATAAACTTTCATAGCATGTTCCTTGTTAAGTTAAATCAAACTTTAAGAATGCGATCGCCGCGGCCGATGCCGGAAGCACCAGTACGTACCGTTTCCAGAATAGCTGACTGGTCAAGCGCCTCGATAAAAGCGTCCAATTTGGAACCTGGTCCAGTCAATTCAATCGTGTAGGTTTTTTCAGTTACATCGATGATGCGCCCGCGAAAAATTTCCGCCATGCGCTTCATTTCTTCGCGGTCCTTGCCGAAGGCGCGTACTTTTACCAGCATCAGCTCGCGTTCAATATGACTGCCGTCGGACAGGTCGAGGATTTTCACCACGTCTATCAGCTTGTTGAGCTGCTTGATGATCTGTTCGATCACGTCTTCCGAGCCGCGTGTAACGATGGTCATGCGCGACAGCGTAGCGTCCTCGGTAGGCGCGACGGTCAGAGATTCAATGTTGTAACCTCGCGCAGAAAACAGCCCGGCCACGCGCGACAAGGCGCCCGCTTCGTTCTCCATCAACAGTGAAATGATATGGCGCATGTTACAACTCCTCCGCCAGGATCATTTCACTGATGCCTTTGCCGCCCGGCACCATCGGAAACACGTTCTCGGTCTGGTCGGTGATGAAATCCATGAACACCAGCCGTTCCTTCATTGCGAACGCTTCGCGCAGCGCAGGCTCCACATCTGCGGGCTTCTCGATCTTCATGCCAACGTGTCCATACGCCTCGGCGAGTTTGACAAAATCCGGCAGGGAATCCATGTAGGACTCGGCATAACGGTTCCCGTAGAAGAATTCCTGCCACTGGCGCACCATGCCCATGTAGCGATTATTCAGATTCACGATTTTCAGCGGCAGATGATACTGCTTGCAGGTAGACAGCTCCTGTATGCACATCTGGATACTGGATTCGCCGGTTACACAAGCCACATCGGAACCCGGATGAGCCAGTTGAACACCCATCGCGGCAGGCAGGCCGAAACCCATGGTGCCAAGGCCGCCCGAGGTAATCCAGCGGCGCGGCTGGTCGAATTTATAGTACTGCGCCGCCCACATCTGATGCTGCCCCACGTCGGTGGTCACGAAAGCATCACCGCCGGTCACTTCCCACAGCTTTTCCACCACGAACTGGGGTTTGATAATGGGGCTGGCATGATTGTATTTGAGGCAATTCTTGGCGCGCCACAATTCAATCTGCGTCCACCAGGCCGTGATTGCCTTGGCTTCGGCCTTTTCCTTGCCGGCCTTGATAAGCTTGATCATCTCATCCAGCACACCGCCCACATCCCCGACAATCGGCACATCCACCTTGACGCGCTTGGAAATGGATGACGGGTCGATATCAATGTGCACGATGCGACGCGCATCGCGGGCGAAATGTTCGGGTGAACCGATCACGCGATCATCGAAACGTGCGCCCACCGCCAGCAGGACATCGCTGTGCTGCATGGCCATATTGGCTTCGTAAGTGCCGTGCATTCCGAGCATCCCCAGAAACTGGGCATCCGTCGCCGGATAAGCGCCCAACCCCATCAGCGTGTTGGTAACGGGGTAGCCAAGCAGTTTGGTAAGCTCAGTCAACTGGGCTGCCGCATTGCCCAACACCACACCGCCACCCGCGTAAATCATCGGGCGCTTGGCTTCGAGCAACATTTGCACGGCTTTTTTTATCTGCCCGGAATGCCCCTTAACCACCGGGCTATAGGAGCGCATGGTCACTGTTTCCGGGTAAGCGAATTCGTGGCTTTGCTGGGTAATATCCTTGGGGATATCCACCAGCACCGGGCCGGGGCGGCCGGTAGCGGCAATGTAGAACGCCTTCTTGATCGTGGTTGCCAGATCCTTGATGTCTTTCACCAGGAAATTGTGCTTGACGCAGGGGCGCGTGATGCCAACCGTGTCCACTTCCTGGAACGCATCCATGCCAATGGCAGGGACCGGAACCTGACCGCTGATGATCACCAGGGGAATGGAATCCATGTAGGCAGTGGCAATACCCGTTACGGCATTGGTCAGGCCCGGGCCGGAAGTGACCAATGCCACTCCCACTTTGCCACTGGAGCGTGCGTAGCCATCTGCCCCATGCACGGCAGCCTGCTCGTGACGCACCAGAACGTGCTTGAATTTATCCTGTTTGAAAATCTCGTCGTATATATTGAGAACTGCCCCGCCCGGATAGCCGAATACAAATTCGACTCCCTCCTCAGCCAGGCAGCGCACGGTAATTTCGGCGCCCGTCAATTCCATACTATGGCCAATCTGCCTAATTTGTAGAACCTTTAATACTAATGGTTATCGACTGGCAGGTCAAAAAAACCATAGTCGATTCCGGACTTATTCCGGCTTTTGTTTGGCCGCATGAATCTGGGTCAAATAACTGCGCGCACGATTCACCAAATCGCCGGGCAGGCCGTTTTTCTCGGCAATAATCAAACCCAGGGATTGCCCGGACTTGCCAAACTCCAGTTCGTAAGTGGGCGACAGACTTGCATAATCGAAGCGCATCGAGGCGTTACACAAATAGGCGTGATCATCGGCGAAGGTCTTGAGCGGTGTAAGGTGGGTGGTCACAATGCCATGCACATGGCGGCTAGCAAGCTCATCCAACACAGCCATGGCAAGCGATGCGCCTTCCTCCGGATCGGTGCCGGTACCCAACTCATCCATCAACACCAGGGTGTGCTGATCGGCTTCCTCCAGCAGCCTTTTCAGCGCCTCGACGTGCCCCGCAAACGTGGACAGGTGATTATGCAGACTTTGTTTATCGCCCACATCCACAATCACCCGGTTGAAATTACCGATAATGCAATCGCCTTCCGAGGGTAGATGCAGGCCGCAATGAGCCATGGTGACCAGCAATCCGACCGTTTTCAGCACTACCGTCTTGCCACCGGTGTTGGGCCCGGTAATCACCATCATGGACTGCCCATCGCCCAGATGGATGCTGAGCGGCACCAGACGGGCGATATTTTTTTCCTGAAATTGCAGCAATAACTGCGGATGATAGGCCTGCTCGAGCACCACTTTTGGCTCATCCACCAGCGTTGGCGCGCTGGCGTTGAGCGCTGCGGAAAATTGTCCGGCGGCCAGCGCCAGATCCAGCCAGGTAATCGCATCCACCAGGCGGTTCAAATCGTCTAGATGAGCGCGCACTTCATCAGTCACCGCGCGCAGCACGATTTGATTCTGCCCCTCGATCTGGCCATTGAACGCTTCCAGGCGATTGTTATGTCCAACCGCCTCGATCGGCTCAATCAGAATGTCACGCCCACCACCTATCGAGCCGCGCCGCACCCCTTTCATCTGGTCGGCGTGGGTGGCGCGCACTGCCAATACGGCACGTGCGCCATGCCAATGTACCCGGCTGTTTTCGTCGAACATGCCGGCCACATCCGGGCTTGCCATGCGCGTCTTGAGCTGGGCCTCAAGTTCCTGCCGCACCTGATGGTATTGCTTGTGCAAGGCATCCAGTGCGGGCGTGGCGTCTTCGCGCAAACGTCCGGCATGGCTGATGGTTTTGTCCAGCACCTCGACCAGCGCTGCGGGCGCCTTGAGCTCATTGATACGTGCGAATAAGGCGGGGTAAACGCTCACCAGCTCGCGCAACATCAGGCCGGCCTGCATTACCTGGCGCAAGTTATGCAACCCACTGGCGGGCAACGCGGCACCAGGTTGTGCAGCCTGACGTAATGCCGGGCGGATATCCGGCACCTGATTAACGCGCGGCAGCTTATAGGCATCCGTTGCCTCGCGTGCAGCACTGACGGCACGCTGCATTTCGCGTGCGATATCGAGATTGGGGGCTGGCTCCAGGTTGCGTGCCGCGTCGGCACCATAAGGAGAAAAAGTCAGGCGTTCAAGAATACGGCGAATACCGTCAAATTCCAGCGCCTTGAGATCACTTTGCATGAAAAAATGGATTTAAAAAAACATCTAATGTAGCAAACAAGCAAAAACGCCGCCAGTAGCGGCATTTTTGCGGCCACCTTCTACGTGGGTTTACTCATGTGATGCGTGTTCCAGCGCCGCCATGATTTCATTGAGGGAAGCTTCCCGGTTATCCACCATCGCCACCAGGTTGGCTACATTGCACACGGTCATATTGGCGCCATGCACAATCCAGCCTTTGGCTGGAGTCCAGCCGCGCATCTGGGAAAACAACGAAAACAGGTCGGTATTGCCCGCCACCATGCGCCGGTACCATTGCGCAAACTGCGCCAGGCGCCCTTGCATTTCTGCCGGGATCACGCCTTCGCCTTCGAGGATCGTGCCATCGTCCTGAAAACGACACACGGCTATCACGCCATCCAGTACTAAAATTCGTTTGAGCGACATATTCGCTCCTATGCCGTGCAGGCAGAAATAGCGGCGAAGGCTGCCTCGTAATCGGCATCGCGGTTTTTGACCACCACGCCGCAATTACCATTTACGACCGCCGACCAATCCAGTCCTACCAGGGAAAATCCCTGCAGCGGCTCAAACCCTTTTTGACCAGTGAGCGCTTCCCAGCCGCGCGCTTCCATGGTGGCGACCGCCATGTTGGCGACACAAGTGTGCGCCAGCAGATCCAGCACCTGCGGTGTTAGTTCATTGCCTTCCTTGATCATCTGACCGGTCAGATCACCTTTGTCGGTGTAAGTAAACGCTGCCATTACGCCGGGGACTTCCATCAGTTTGGCCAGATCCATTGTTACCTCCTGTTACAATTTAGAATTTTTAGATTAAACGAGTTGCTCGGTGACATCGCCGCCGATTTTGGAGTACATGACCTGCATCACGTTGTCGCTGATATCGCCTACTTTGGCGCGCATCACCGTCATCACGTCATTCAGTACGCCCTGGCGGTTTTCCAGCAGGCAGAAAAAATTGCCCACCGCGCACACGCTGAGCTGTTTTCCGCGCACAATCCAGCCCTGCAGCGGACGACAGCCGCAATGCTCGGCGAATGAACTGAACATTTCCGCTTGCATACTGACGTTGAGTGTATTGGCACGGCACAGAATGGACGCCATGCGGGCTTGTTCATCGGTCAGCCCGCCTTCGTAAGTGTAACGATCGCCCCGATAGGCGTATTCTCCGGCTGCAATGACGCCCGGGATGGCCATGAGTTGTTTTGCTATATGCATCTCCCCCTCCTCCGTTGTTATGCTTGCGTCGAAACTACGAGCGTAGCTTTACTGCCTTTTGGAATAGAATAGAGATTATGGAAAAAAGTGCAACTCCTTCGCTGCCAACAGCCGGTTTATGGCGCCGAATTTCGGCAATAATTTATGAATCCCTGCTGTTGCTGGCCTTATTATTCATTGCAGATTATCTGTTTCTAGCGCTGACGCACAACGCCTCTTCACCTCTATTCAAAGCGCTTTTGCAGGTTTATTTACTGCTGATGATGGCGGCTTATTTCAGTTGGTCATGGTTACGCGGACAAACGCTGGCGATGAAAACCTGGCGTATTCGAGTGGTTAATCTCGAAGGCGCCCCGATCACCTTGAAACAGGCTCTGCTACGCTTCGTGCTGGCTCTTGTGCTTATCCCGGCATTTGGCATCAGCCTGATCTGGGCGCTGTTTGATCGAGACAAGCAGTTTCTGCATGACCGTCTCGCTGCCACGCGACTGGTGAGAACTGACGTTTAAGCCTATTGCCTCTGCACCTTGCGTATCATCGCAATCGCCACCAGCAGGAATACCAGCGTCGGCAAGACGGCGCTGATCAGCGGCGGCCAGTCATTGAGCAGCCCCAGGTAGGCAAACAGGCGGTTGAGCAAGTGGTACCCCAGTCCGAGCATAATCCCGGCAAACACCCGGGCCCCCACTGCGCCAGAACGCGGCCGGTGATAGGCAAACGGCAATGCAATCAACATCATCACCGGAGCTGAAAGCGGGTAAAACAGCTTGGACCACAGGGCGATTTCATAACGTTCGGTTGTTTGTTTGTTCTTGCGCAGATGCTGGATGTACGACCACAAATTGGATGCGGACATTTTTTCCGGCGCGACCAGCAGCACACTCATAATCCCCGGAGTCAGAACCGAACGCCAAACTTCTTCAGGCTTATGACTCACACTGACATTACCATTGCCGAATTGGGTCTCGGTAATATCCTGCAGGCGCCAACGGTTATCGCGCAGATAATCGCCTTGCTTTGCATGGCTGATTTTCTGCAAACGAAAGGCATCGTCAAACGCATAGATATTCACGTCGCGCAACTCGTTTCCCGGCGTCACTTCACGGATATTGATGAAGCTTTGCCCGTCACGCACCCATAGCCCAGAACGAAAAGCCTGTGCTACCAGCGCATGGGTTGCAGTCAGCTTGACCTGCTGCGCATAACGCTCAGAGACAGGGGCGATCAGTTCGCCAAACACAAACGTCAACGCGGTAAAGAGCAGCCCGACACCCATCAGATAGCCTGCCACACGCTGGATCGATATGCCCGACACCAGCATGATGGTGAACTCGGAATTGGCGACCATGCGCGCCAGTGCAAACAGCGTGCCGATCAGCGCAGCCACCGGCAACAGTTCGTAGACGTGGCCCGGGACACTCAGGGCCACAAAGGTCAGGATATTGAGCAGGCCATACCCACCTTGCCCCAATGAGCCTAGTTCATTGAGCAAATCAAAAAATGCGTACAGGGTCATCAACGCTGTAAACACAAACAGTGAACTGACCAGGGTTTCCTTCGCCAGATAACGTGCCAGAATTTTCATCGGCGCCAACGCCACCACGGGCGCATTGAAATGCGCTGATAGAACATCGACACCAGCACACCTGCCATCAGCAGATGCACTGCCCACATGCCCACCAGCGGCGAGATTTTCTGTTGCGCCACCCAGGCCTGGGAAATACCCAGCAGGTTGTTGTAGATCACGTAAATCAGCAATGCCAAAAGCAGTTTGAACGAGCGCCCGGCACGCGGATTCACGAAGCTCAGCGGAATCGCCATAAGCGCCAGGACCGCTGCGCTGATCGGAAAGCTCCAACGCCACACCAGTTCTGCCATATTGGCCGGCGTGGGATCTCGCAACAGCTTGCCCGTGGGCAAGACCTTGGGTTCAAAGGTCTGCTGAGCGACAAAGTGCGCTGGCTCGATTCGGATCCAGTAGCGTCCGAACTCGACCGTCTTGTAATCAGCACGCCCCGGCACCCCTTCATAGCGGCGACCATTTTCCAGCACCAGGTAGCGCTCACCATTGGGCAATTCGGTATGAAATCCTTCCTTGGCGACTACAATCCCCAGCTGGTTGTTGTCCAGCGATTGCATGAACACGTTTTTCACCCGCGTACCAATCTGGGACAGGCTTTCGACAAAATAAACCTTGTCCGCATTTCTGGATTCAATGAACATGCCCGGAGAAATTGCCGACATATCGTCGCGGTTATTCAGCACCGCACTGTACACTTCCTTTTTCTGCAATGCCCACGGGATCACGGCAAGATTAAGAACTGCAATTAAAAACACCATAGGCAGGGCAAAATACAGCACAGGTCGGATCCAGCTGAGCAAGCCTTGTCCGGCGCTGAACCACACCACCATTTCACTATCCCGGTATGCGCGCGACACGGTCATCATGACGGTAATGAACAGCGCCAGCGACAGCAGTACAGGTAGAAAACCAAGCAGGCCAAAGCCGAGAAAGGCAAATACTGCATCCAGCGCCAGTTTGCCGCGCGCCGCATCGCCCAACAGGCGGATGAACAGCGTGCTCAGGGTGATCGCAATGAGCACCAGAAACACCGCCAGACAGTTATATACAAGTTCGCGCACCAGCGCGCGTCGGAAGATCATTTTTGCGGAGGATAATAGGTAGTTGTTTTGACTTTTACCTCAACACTGCAAATAATGCATTGAAGTGTTTCAGGTCTTACAAGTCGCTGTTTGGAAATCACGCAGAAAATATTAAGGAGTACATCGGTGGAATTTAGCATAAAAAGTACCAGCCCTGAAAAACAACGTACCGCCTGTCTCGTGGTGGGCGTACATGAATCGCGCAAACTCTCGCCTGCCGCCACGCAAATCGACCAACAGGCCGGAGGGTATCTGACTGACATCTTGCGCCATGGCGACATGGACGGGCGACTTGGCAGCACTTGCCTGCTACACAAGGTACCGGGCACGATATGTGAACGAGTATTGCTGGTCGGACTCGGCCGTGAGCGCGATATGAACGAAAAGGCCTACGCTGATGCCAGTAATGCAATGCTTAAGGCACTTGCTGGCTGCGGTGCCGCCGATGCGGCCATCTATCTGATTCAAACCAGTGTCAAAGGCCGCGACCTGGCGTGGAATATCGAGCAACTGGTCATCGCCGCCGAAGCCAGCCAGTACCAGCCGGGCAAGCTAAAAAGCAAACAGGATAAATCTCCCTCCAAACTGCGCAAACTGACTTTTGGCATTAGCGACAGCCAACAGCAGGCAAGCGCCGAAGCTGCCCTGGCACAAGGCCTGGCAATAGGCGCCGGCATGAGCCTGGCTAAAATGCTGGGTGACTTGCCCGGTAACGTATGCACCCCTACCTACTTGGCCGGGCAGGCGCAGGCACTGGCTAAATCGCACAAACTCAAATGCGAGGTACTGGACAAAAAAGACATCGAAAAGCTCGGCATGGGCTCATTCCTGTCGGTAGCGAAAGGCAGCCGGCAACCGCCCAAACTGGTTGTGTTGCACCACAACGGCGGCAAAAAGGGCGACAAACCCATTGTATTGGTTGGAAAAGGCATCACCTTTGACGCGGGCGGCATTTCGCTCAAGCCCGCCGCCGAAATGGATGAAATGAAATACGATATGTGTGGCGCCGCCAGCGTGCTCGGTACGCTACGCGCCATCGCCGAAATGAAACTGCCGCTCAATGTGGTCGGCGTCATTCCCACTTGTGAAAATCTGCCGGATGGCGACGCCAACAAGCCGGGGGATATTGTCACCTCGATGTCCGGCCAGACCATCGAAATCCTCAACACCGATGCCGAAGGCCGCCTGATTCTGTGCGATGCACTCACCTATAGCGAACGTTTTGAGCCGGCCGCGGTGATCGACATCGCCACCCTCACTGGCGCCTGCGTGATCGCACTGGGCCACCACGCCACCGGCATGTTCAGCAATCACGACAGCCTGGCACGAGAAATCGAACACGCCGGCACTGCCGCGCAAGATCGCGTATGGCGCCTGCCGCTGTGGGATGACTACCAGCAGCAGCTGGACAGCAATTTTGCCGACATCGCGAATATCGGCGGCCGCGCAGGCGGCTCCATCACTGCTGCCTGTTTCCTGTCGCGCTTCACCAAAAAATACGACTGGGCGCATCTCGACATCGCCGGCACAGCATGGAAATCCGGCAAGGACAAAGGCAGCACAGGGCGCCCTGTGCCGCTTCTGGTGCATTTCCTGGTGAAGCGTGCCGGCCGGCCCAAATGACGCGCGTGGATTTTTATACGCACGCGCCGGACAAACTTGAACTGGCGCGCGTGCTCACCGGCAAGGCCTATCGGCAGGGGCTGAAAGTCATGCTCTACTCGCCCGACAGCCGGGTGGTGGCCGATATGGACAAGCGCCTGTGGGAGGTTCCGGCCAACAGTTTTTTGCCGCACTGTGGTTGTACCGCACCGCACGCCAGCGCCACGCCCGTGGTGTTGGGCGAGACCGCCGACCACCTGCCGCACGACAATGTGCTGATCAATTTGCATGACACCACGCCGACGTTTTTCAGCCGCTTTGAACGCCTGATCGAAATTGTTTCGCTGGACAGCGCCGACCAGGATGCGGCGCGTTTGCGCTGGCGTTTTTACAAACAGCGCGGCTACGAGATGCACAGTCATGACCTGCGTGAAAAACAAACATGACTGATCCGATGCATCAACTGCTGGATAAAATGCAGACGCTCATGGGTAAGCATCGTGATGCGCCGGTGAAACTCGAGACTGAACCCGCCTCCCCTCCACCCGCAGAAGCCGTAGCCGAGGCAACTCCGTTTCCGGTTTTAACTGACATCGTGCGGCGCGGCGAAATCATTGCAGACCTGCCTTCCTCTGCTCCGCAACCTCTCCCTGACTTCACAGAGGAAATCACCGCGCCTCGACCAGAGGATGAAACCGTCAACATCCCTGAAGCATTCATCCAAACCGAACAGGACGACTCCTATGCCATTGTCGCCACACCGGTTCTGACCGATATCGTTTGGCGCGGCGAATTACTCCTCGACGCGCCACCCGACGATACGCAGGCAACGCCTGATACCATCGAAGAAATCCCTGAACCAGCCGAAGCGACGGACAATTTACTCCTCGACGCGCCACCCGACGATACGCAGGCAACGCCTGATACCATCGAAGAAATCCCTGAACCAGCCGAAGCGACGGACAATTTACTCCTCGACGCGCCACCCGACGATACGCAGGCAGCGCCTGAAACCATTGAGGAAATCCCTGAACCAGCCGAAGCGACGGACAATAGTACCAGCGAGTTCATCAGCCCCGAACATGCACCGCAAGCCGAAACGCCTGACGCCTCGGTGGAAATCACTCATTTGGTTGTGCCCACTGACAATATCCCCGAGGCCTTTACCAGTCCCGAGCTGGCCGAGCTGCTTGCCACTTCGGTTGCCACCCACGTACTTGGCATGATCGACGGCCATCTCATGCACGAAGTCAATACCGTGGTGGCGCAACGCCTGCGCCGCGTCGTTGACGAAACTTTATCCACGCTGCTGACCCAGCTTGCTCTCGACATGGAATCGCTCGTACGCGAGGCGGTCGTCGAAGAACTGGCCAGACATGGCATTCATCCTGCCAACACCCCGGGGAACCCGTCCAATCCGGTATAATCGCGGGTTTTAAGCCTCAACTTCTCGCATCATGGAACTCGCCAAAAGCTTCGAACCCCGCGACATCGAGCAACGCTGGTATCAGCACTGGGAACAGTCCGGCTATTTCCGTCCCAGCATGGACGCCAGCCGCCCCGCTTACTGCATCATGCTGCCGCCGCCCAACGTCACCGGCACGCTGCATATGGGCCATGCGTTCCAGCATACGCTGATGGACGCACTGATCCGCTACCACCGCATGCAGGGCGACAATACCCTGTGGCAGCCCGGCACGGACCACGCCGGTATCGCCACCCAGATCGTGGTGGAACGCCAGCTCGACGCCAAAGGCGAGTCGCGGCATCAGCTCGGGCGCGAAACTTTCCTGAAAAGAGTATGGGAATGGAAGGAACACTCCGGTTCCACCATCACCCGCCAGATGCGCCGTCTGGGCACCTCGTGCGACTGGTCACGCGAACGCTTCACCATGGACGCCGGTCTGTCCGAGGCGGTGACGGAAGTATTCGTAAAGCTCTATAACGAAGGGCTGATTTATCGCGGCAAGCGTCTGGTCAACTGGGATCCGGTGCTGGGCACGGCGGTGTCCGACCTGGAAGTGGTATCCGAAGAAGAGGACGGCTTCCTGTGGCACATCCGCTACCCAATCGAAGGCGAGGACGGCTTTGTCGAAGTCGCCACCACCCGCCCGGAAACCCTGCTGGGCGACGTCGCGGTGGCGGTGCACCCCGACGACGAACGTTATAAACATCTCGTCGGCCGCCATGTGCGGCTACCGATTGCCGAGCGCAGCATCCCGGTGATTGCCGATGACTACGTTGACCCGGCGTTCGGTACCGGCGTGGTCAAAATCACGCCGGCGCACGACTTCAACGACTACGCCGTGGGCATACGCCACAAGCTGCCGCCGATCAGCGTGTTGACGCTCGACGCCAAAATGAACGACCTCTGCCCGATCGAATACCAGGGGCTGGATCGCTACGTGGCACGCGAGAAACTGCTCGTCGAACTGCAAGCCAAGGACCTGCTGGTCGCCGCCAAACCGCACAAGCTGATGGTGCCGCGCGGTGACCGCACTGGCGCCGTGATCGAACCCATGCTCACCGATCAGTGGTTTGTCGCAATGCAACAAATGGGCGCGAGCGGCCTCGATGCGGTCAAGTCCGGCAAGCTCCGATTCGTGCCGGAAAACTGGACCACCACCTACAACCAGTGGCTGGAAAATATCCAGGACTGGTGCATCTCGCGCCAATTGTGGTGGGGGCATCGCATCCCCGCCTGGTACGACGAGGACGGCAATCACTACGTCGCCCGCAGCGAAGCCGAGGCGAGCAAACTTGCCGCTGGCCGGCCGCTGACCCGCGACGAGGATGTGCTCGACACCTGGTTCTCCTCCGCACTGTGGCCGTTCTCCACCTTGGGCTGGCCGCAAAAAACCCCTGAACTGGGCGCTTTCCTGCCCGGCTCGGTACTGGTCACCGGCTTTGACATCATCTTTTTCTGGGTCGCACGCATGGTGATGATGTCGCTGCATTTCACCGGCGAAGTGCCATTCCGGGAAGTGTATGTGACCGGCCTGGTACGCGATGCCCACGGCAACAAAATGTCCAAGTCCAAGGGCAACGTAATTGACCCGCTCGACCTGATCGACGGCATCGACCTCGACAGCCTGATCGCCAAGCGCACCACCGGCATGATGAATCCCAAGCAGGCGCAGGCCATCGCCAAACAGACCCGCACCGACTATCCGAATGGCTTCGCGGCCTTCGGCACCGATGCCATCCGTTTCACTTTCGCCAGCCTCGCCACCCATGGTCGCGACATCAAGTTCGACCTGCAACGCGCCGACGGTTACCGCAATTTCTGCAACAAGCTGTGGAACGCCACGCGCTTCGTGCTGATGAACTGCGAAGGCAAGGACGTGGGACTGGACGACAGCCTGCCCCTCACGTATTCCGATGCGGACCACTGGGTCATCAGCCGCCTGCAGCAGGCCGAAACCGAGGTCGCCAGTGCCTTCGCCGACTACCGCTTCGACATGGCTGCGCGCGCCGTTTATGAATTTGTCTGGGACGAATACTGCGACTGGTATGTGGAACTCGCCAAGGTACAGATCAATAGCGGCGACGAGGCTGCCGCCCGCGCCACACGCCGCACCCTGGTGCGCGTGCTGGAGGCCGCGCTGCGTCTGGCGCACCCGATTATCCCGTTCATTACCGAGGAACTCTGGCACACCGTGGCACCGCTGGCGGACAAACACGGCGCCAGCATCATGACCCAGCCTTACCCGCTGGCCGACGCAGCCAAAGTGGACGCTGGCGCCTGCGAACGCATCGCCCTGCTTAAGGACCTCATCAACGCCACGCGCGGCCTGCGCGGTGAAATGAGTCTGTCACCTGCGCTGAAAGTGCCCATGGCCATCAGCGGCGATGCCAGCGCGCTCACCCGCTTCGCGCCTTACCTTGCGGCGCTGGCCAAATTGAGCGAGGTCAAAATCAGCGCCGAACTGCCGCCCGGCGACGCTCCCGTTGCCATCGTCGGTGACATCAGGCTGATGCTGCTGATCGAAATAGATCGGGACGCGGAGAAAGCCCGGCTGGAAAAAGAAATCGCGCGCCTGCAGGGCGAAATCACCAAATGCGCAGCCAAGCTGGGCAACGCCAGCTTCGTGGACCGCGCCCCGGTTGCCGTGGTGGATCAGGAAAAACAGCGTCTGACGGATTTCAAGGACACGCTGGGCAAACTGCAAGACCAGTTGAGCCGCCTGGCGGCGCAGAACTGAATCCGTCATGCCGGCCTGGATCCGGCATGGTGGGGGTTATTCTCCCCAGCGATACTGGTGGCAGAACTGCCCTACCCGCTCCACCACTTCGTCACGCTCAAAGAAGCGGTCGGCACGGTTCAGCCTGGCCTGATCGCGCTCGTCCTGACTGCCGCCAAAGCAGAATATCGGCACGTTGAGCATCCACTCCATGCGTACCTGACGTATCGCGTCCTGCGGGTCGAAGTCATCGGTCAGGGTATCCAGGTCTAAAAAAATGAAGCGATGCAGCAGGATGTCGTGGAATTCACCCAAACTCTCCAAATCCAGGGTTTCCACCATCTGCCAGCCCTGCGGCAGTTGTGCGCGCAATTGCGCTGCGATGCCAGCATCGTTGCTCATCAGAATGAATTTGCGTTGCAGACGCGCTTCGATGGTAGGTTGACTCATATGGCCTCCGGATTGAAATGAGCGGTCTCGGTTATGCGCTGCGCCCAGAGTTGTGCCGCAGCGCTATCGAGATAAGTCGCCAGCTCAGCAGCAATTGAATCGGGTTCACTGGCCAATAGCGTCTCCGGCAAACCGGGCGCGACGGACAGCGCCACCCGCACCACACGCCTTTCCTGGGTCAGCACCCGCACCCAGCCAGTATCATACTGGCGCTCGGTCAGGTAACAGGCGGCGTTGATCTTGATGCCGTGCGGCACCATGCGTGCGCTGCCCTGATGATCCGGGATCAGCTCTGTGCGCCATTCGTCACTGGCTGCACGCTCATCCTCGCGCAACAGTGACTGCTCCCAGCGCCAGCCGAACTGGTTATTGGCAGCGCGCCGATACACCATGGATAACCACTCCCAGTCGGGCACGCTGGCATGTTGCGACCAAGAGGTAAGCGATGCACGTAACGCTTCGATCAACCACTGGCGAAAGCCATCAGATGGAGAAGCGACCCGTCCGGCAAACTGTTCGATGGGGAAATCCAGCATGAAGCTCGACCCCACCACGCCGGCGCGGCCTATGGTGGCGGCGCCGCTGCCTGCGAGCTTGCTGCCATGCAGCCAGATATCCTGTGCCGCCAGCGTGACCGGCAGGCCTGCCTCGTGATAAACCTGCACCATGGGCTGCAAAGCGTGGGCGTACCAGTCAGCGGAGCGAAACGGAAAAAAATCCAGCGGCGCGACCAGCGCCACACACGCCTGATCGCTATCCACCCAGACCCCGCCGCCGCCCAGCGGACGCCGCACAATGGGCACGTCCGAGTATGCGGCGTTCAACTCAACCGACGCGGATTGATGCTGCCCGAGGCAAATATGCGGCTGTGGTCTGCCCCATACCACGGCTGGTAAATCGCCGGGCTGCATGGCTTCTGCCACACCTGCGTAGGTGGCATGGTAATCCCACGGGTCGCAGCAGCCTAAATCAATCCAGCGCGCCCTCAGGAGGCGGATGGCTCGCCTCCCTCGTCAGGTTTGTTTTCCTTGAAAAACTTGCCGAAATAGAAATCGCGCCGATTCAGCGCCTCCAGTTCTTCGGCGCGGGCAGTGAGGCCCGCACGCATGATTTCCACCAGATATTGCCCCTGTTCGGCGTCCAGAATATGGATTTCATTAATCAGGTCCTCGTCCACATCCACGAAATGCGCGGCAAACCCCTCGGGCGCCTGCACATGCAGCAACCAGGACTTGCAATCCGGGTCTTCCGCATCCACCGGGCTCATGCTGATTTTGCCCAGCCAGGCCATACGCGCGGCCTGGTTGAAATAGCGTATATCGAGCTTCTTGCCCTTCTTGTACTTGTTCAGTTCGTTTTTTAACGAACCCACATCGGTGACTTTAATCGATTTCATGGCTGATCTTTCCTGATTTTCGAACTTTAGAGTGTGACGAATTTGGCGTCGCCCTGCAACAAAAAGCCCCGCCGCAGCGGGGCAATGGATAGTGCTATTTTAATGTTCAGGAGTTGTTCCCGCCACCCTGCCCATGGTCGCGCGGATTTCGTCCGGAATCTCGACGATACGCGTGAAATGCCCCATGCTCAGATTCGGCCAGCCCAGTGCAATACGATAACGAGCATAGAGGGAATACACTTTGTTACCCACAATATAGATTTCATAGGGAAGGCCGGCAATGTAATCCGCACCGCCGACTGTGTATACCCAGCGACCATCGCCCGTTTTGTCGTCATTCATGGCAACACCAAATACGGCGATTTTTTTATCCGCCATGACCACCTCATACACCTCGGCAGTATGATTAACGCCTTTGGCCAGATTGTCGCGCACTGTCGTCACGGCAGCATTGAAATCAGGCAATGTATTGAGTTCGTTCTTGTCCGAATCGAAACGCTCCATGCCTGGCATATAGCGATACTCGGGCAGAAATGCAGCGCGTTCGTCGCCGCCAAACCCGGCACCCACGCCCAGCGCCTGCGCCAATCTTTCCTGCACGGCTTTGACAGCCGCCTGCTCGCGAACAAAGTTGTTGCGGAAAAAAGCGCGGTACCAGTAGTCCGGATTCATGTAGGAAACCGTGCCATCGCTCTGCACGCCAATGCGTATCCCGGCCCCGACTATATTGCTGCCACCGATACGGTGGATGGCATCCAGAATACCCTTGTCGCTGACCACCAGCACGGCATACTGCGGCATGCCTTGTATCTGATATTTGCCCAGCGTGGTCAACCCGGCAGCCCCGGTTTTTTTCTCGACCGCCGCCAGCACCTGCGCCACGTCGCCGGCCGCCACCCGATCTGCGGAAATGTAGGGCGCCACCGCCAGCGCCCACGGCGACCATAACAAGAACAACAACACTCCCAATGCACGTTTCATTGCCATCACACTGCTGTTTTAACCGGGTAAAAAACAAAAAGGCCGAGGGGATTAACCCTCAGCCTGATTGTACTGCTTTTGAAACAGACTAACTCAGATCAGCTTGCTTACATCTTCCAGGCGTAAGCGATGCCAATCGAATTTTGGTACATTTTGATGGTTTCAGTGCCGCCCATGACGAGTGACGGGCCGGATACCGAGTTCTCAAACGCATGCATGTAAGACACCGTCAGTTCATCACCTGAATTGGTCAGGTAAGTCACACCCAAGGTAGCGTGATCCTTGACCACACCCGGAGCGATGATGTTGAAGGTCACATCACTCGCCTGGATTGGGTTGTCACCATGGTTGTAACCCGCACGCAGCGTCCACTGTTTGTTGTATTGATACGCCGCACCCAGCTTCCAGACGTCCACATCCTGCCAGCCAAAGCCGGGGCCATTGGACGCGCCCAGTGCATTGCCAAGAAGAAGATTCTTGCCGGGATTGGCAATGGAATTCACGCCGCTATAATTGATACGCTGATAGTCCAGCGCCAGGGTCAATTCAGGCGTGGCCTGGAAAGCAATACCCAGATTGTAGTTCTCCGGCAGGTCAAACCCACCCTGATCGGCGAACAGGCCCTTGTACCGATCGAATTTCTGCATGTTCATTTTCGTGGCATACGCAGCACCAATAGTGATCGTTGGCGTGATTTTTCCCATATATCCAACACGCAGACCGTAGCCAAAGGCATGGTCATAACCTCTATTGGTAACGTCCCCCTTACTGCTTGAATAAGGGATGAATGCTTGCAGACCATCGGCCTTGAAGGTCTGGTAACCAATCAAAGGTGAAATACCAATGGAGTGGTTGGGAGCAATCTTGAACGCCACGGTAGGGGCAACGATCAACTGCATCAGATCAACACCAAGTCGACCTTGGCCGCAAAGAGCATTGGAAGCTGGCGCGCCCGCGCCACAGTAATTTGCCGGGATCACTGCGCCTGCATAATCGGTATTCATACCACCGTTGCCATACACGGTCACGCCCAGCGACATATTGGGGTTGAGCATTTTATTGTAGCCGAACTCAGGAACAGGAAAGTAATTGCTATCACTATCTTGAGAGAAATTACGGCCAGGATCTGGACCACCAAAAGAAGAATTAATGCGACTCGCCGAACGCTTGGGTGAAAACAGGCTCACGCCCAGATTAAGCTGGTCGCCCGCGAACACCATGCTGGCTGGGTTGTTGGCACCGCCGAATGCATCATCTGCCATCGCTGTCGCTGCGCCGCCCATACCGTTGGCTTTCATGCCGTAACCGCTCGAGAAATAACCGTTGGTTGCCATGGCTGCGCCAGGCAGTGCAAAACCGGCAACGGCCATCAGGCCAATCAATTTTTTGAGTTTCATTTATGTAGTCTCCAAGGATTATTAAAATTAAGAACAACGCTGACATTTATTTATTATGATTTTGACGAATAGTACACTTGTCACATTGACCTGCACAAGACCATTGCGTGGGCAATTCAGAGCGATGTTGCATTTCTGCAACAAAAAAGTCGGGTGCCTAGGCACCCGACTTTTTTGCTCAAGGCGGATTACTTAAATCAGCCCGGCACCAATCTCTTCACCGGCCATCTGGCGCTTGACGATTTCCACGTCCTTGCGCGCCAGCGCGAACGGGAACGAGAGGATGTCGGAAGGACTGGAATCGCCATACGGGCGATTGCAGGCAGACACTTCTTCGTCGTCCTTGCCGGGACAGCCGGAAGTCTGGAACGGCTTGCCGGAATTCACCAGATCCGTCAGTTCGTCTTCCGGCACGCCAAAATCGATCACCTTGCCGTCCGCATCGAACAGCATTTTGCTGACGTGGCCGCCGGCGTAGTCAATGATGAAGCGCGCCAGTTGCACGCGGCGCCATTGGCCTTTGTCGCAAGCTGGCCAGTCTTCCATCATCGAGCCCTGCTCGGGGTAGAAGGCGAACATATGGTTGTGGCCGCCCATGTCCTTGATCTTCTGGCAGACTTCGAGAATCTCCTGCTCGGTCTCGCCCATGCCGCAAATCAGGTGGGCACCGAATTTTTCCGGACCGAATATTTCCGCTGCCCATTCGATGGCTTGCCAGTATTTGCTGTAGCGGTGCGGGCTGTCCACGGTCTTGCCGCGGGTGCGTTCGAAAATCGCCGGGGTGACTGCGTCCAGCGCCACGGTAAAGATATCGGCACCCATCTTGTGCAGGCGCACTAGGTCGTCTTTTTCCATGGTGGTGGGATTGGACAGGATGGACACCGGAATATGCGGCAGCGCCTTCATCCATTTATCCAGCAGCACGAAGGTATCGGCATCGGAATTGGGATGGGTGATCATGGAGATGCACATGCGCTGGAACTGGCCTTTGTCATTTCCCACTTTGACGCGCTCGATGACTTCGTCGTAACGTGCGGTGGGCCAGTCCACGCGGATGAAGTTGCGATCCGCATAATCGCGCGACTCTTCACGATGCCGTGCCAGACCGCAATAAGTGCAGTTGGCGCGACAGCCTTCCGGATAAGTCACCAGAAGGTTCAGGCAGTTGGTGCAGGCGGTGCGGTGCATGTTGCCCGGCACCAGACCCAGCGTGATCGCAGCCGCGGTGCTCATTTGCACATACTCGGGCGAACGCATGTCGGGGGTTTTGACATGGTAGTTGGGGCGATAAAACTGTACGACTTGAGGTTGATCCAGTACGGCGCTCATGCGACTCTCCTTAAAAGCACGGTTTCCAATTATTCAAGCAGCGAAATAGTCCGGGAAGGCAATCCAGCTCTTGCGGTGCAAGGGATCGGCGTGCGCTTCCTCGGTGTTCCAGAACTTGTCCAGCCAGCGGCGGCGTTCCGCTGCACGGCTTACCGCGACTTCGAACTGGTCGCGGATGTCTTCTTCAAAATCTTCCAGCGCGGCACGGTCGTTATGCTTCAACCATGCCACAGCAGCTTGTCCGGCGCGTTCGCCGGAGATCACCGCCGCCGCGATGCCCGCACCCGTGATCGGATGGGTGAGGCCGGCCGCATCGCCGGTAAACAACACCTTGTCCACCACCAGATGCTCGCGCAGGCCACCCACTGGGATCGCGCCGCCGGTACGGTAGCTGATCTCGGCACCGACCAGGTCTTGCGCCATCAATTGCTGATGCAACGCATCGAGCGGTGCCTTCATGTCGCCTGCGAAACGTTTTTCCAGCCCCAGCCCGAGATTCGCCAGCTTGCCCTTGGGAAACAGCCAGGCATAGCCACCAGGGTAGGCGGGCGAGAGCCAGATGTCGGTATCCACATAGGCGCGTTTCAGCGGCACGGTGTACTGGCGCGTGGTTACCACTTCCATCTCGGGCAATCCCAGCGCCTCTGCAACAGGAGAATGCGGGCCATCGGCGGCAATCAGCAGCTTGTAGCTGACGTCGATTTCGCCAGTCGACGTTTTGACTCGCGCCACGGATTGCGCGGCATCAAGCCTGGTCAGGCGGCTATCCAGCATGAGTTCCGCACCCTGCGTCGCGGCCTCGTGCGCCAGTGCCTGGTCGAATGCAGCGCGGTCTATCATCAGACCGGGGAAATCGGTCTCGGCCACGGTGCCAGAGGGCAGGTAGCTTTTCATGCCCTTGATGTGTTGTAACAGTACGCCGTCGGCCATGGCGTATTTTCCCATCGGCAACGGGATGAATTCCGCGCATTGCACCGGCAAGCCGATTTCATGGCGGCGATCCACACCCAGTACGCTTAACCCGCCATGCGCCGCGGCTACAGCGGCAGCGGCACCGGCCGGGCCCAAACCAATAATCAGCACATCGACTTGGCGCATCATGCTGCAGCCTCGCTATTGGCCTGCGCCAGTGCTTCGTGCAGCACGCTGACAAAATCATCCGCCGTCAGGGTCAGCATATCGACTGAGCGCGTGGCAAAAAACTGTTTCACGTTAAGCGCCAACTGTTCGGCAAGCGTGTCGCGCAGGGCGGCCTCCAGGTCAGCAAGCGTACGGCTCGGGCTGATGAATACATCGCCGGAAAACCACACCTGCTTGATGCGGCTCTGAGTACGGTCAAACGCCACACTGGCACGCAACAGACCACCGGAGAACTTGCGTACAGCATTCAGCGTGGGTTGGTCGACTGCTGGTCGAGCGAGCAGGTTGATCCAGTCTGGATGATCGATTTCAGCCAGTGCGTCGTTATAAAGCGCCTCTTCATGCGAGGTAAGCAATGCAGGGGTGAATTCCACATCAAATTCTTCAGAAAACGCATTCGCCAGTGCAGACTGGACCTGCGCCATCGGCGGCACCCGATCCAACAAATCTGCAAGGTTGGCCACGCGCTCACGCGCCGAGGCGATGGCTTTGTCAGAAAGTTTTTCCGCAGGAATTTTGAGCACGCGCAGCATTTTTTCCACATCGAATTCGATCAGCAGCGTGCCTTGGTACATCAAGGCATCGCCGTCAAACGCCCCACCGGTGCCGGATATTTTACGTCCGTCCACTTCGATATCGTTGCGCGGGCGGAATTTGGCATCCACACCCAGCGTCGAGATTCCACGTGCGGCCGCTTCACAGATACGGCGCGAGATTTCGGTCATGTCTGCCGTGCCCAGTTCATGCTTGTGCAGGTACAGCTCCCACCCTATCTGGGTGGTGTCGAAATAGATTGCGCCACCGCCGGTAATACGGCGCTGGATGGTGACGCCGTGTTCGCGGCAATAGTCCAGATTGAGTTCCTGCTCGGCACTCTGGTGATAACCCAACAGCGCGCACGGCTCAAAACGCAAAAAACGCAGTGTGCTGAGGCTGGCATTTTGCTGGCGCGCTTCCAGCAAAGCCCGATTCAACGCTATATTTTGCGCTGCGGGTCGCAGGCCGGTATCGAGTAAACGCCAGGTGGTCACGTCATTAATCCTGTTCAGCTACAGCAGCCGCCCACGGCTTCGGGCTGGCCAGCCATCACTACCTTGATGCCGCCGAGCGAACCGGCCGCAGCAAAAGTAGGGCGCTTCATGCGCTCGTGTTCGATGACTTTCTGGATGTCTACTTGCAGACCGGCGTCTGCGGTTTCAATCGCCATCACTTCATCGCCAATTGCGATGGAGCAACACGCCGGGGTGACACGCACATCGCGTTCCAGACGCACGGCAAGTTCCACCATGCCATCCGATGGATGCGCCAGACCATTGAGGCCGGCCATTACGGCGTAGCTGTCGATCTCCACCTTGGTACGGCCGGGCGGGCGGGCACAGCCGAGCAGCAAAGGCACATCCGGCAGCGCGGCGCGGGCATCCATGAAGAAACGTCCGACTTCGCGGCTATCCGGGGTAACGAAGGGGCGATTTTCCGGTGCATAAAACGGCATCACCACCACTAGCACGACCGCCTGGGGTTGATGACGCTGGATGATTTCCAGCGCATTCCATTCGCCCAGCAGGTGCCCGTAATGCAGGCCTATCACGATGTGCGGTACGACCTTGAGCTTGGTCGAAACCAGGTATTCGAGGGTTTTCTCGAAGTCATCCACGCTACGGCGCAAATGATAGACCTGGGTGATCGTATCCTGCGAGCCAATCACGTCCATCATTGCCGCATCGATACCGCTGTCTTCCATGCGCCGCGCGATATCCATATCCACCAGTGCGGTATGCATGGCAATCTTGAATTCCGGGAAGCTATCCTTGATGCGTCGAATGGTTGCGTAGTAGTCGTCGTATTCGACTTCATTGCGGTGGTTGGAGCCGCCGGTTAACAGCATGCCCTGAGCGCCGCCATTGATCTGCTCGTTGACCACACGCCATAAATCTTCCGGGCTGCGCGCAGCAATCATCGGCTCCAGAATTTTGGCCTTGCAATGGTCGCATTGCAATTTGCAATCGCCCCCGGTAATGGATACCGCAGGCCAGGCACTTTTTCCGCAACCGGCAATTTCCGAACTGGCAAACGCCTTGAAGGTCGGCGTGTAAAAATTCACGCGCCCAACACCTTCACCGCGCACCTGCGCATATCTTTGCTGCATTTGCCCGACCAGGGTGGCATCCAGTTCGATGCCATCCAGCGGCTCAACACGTTCAACGACTTCCAGCCAATCACTCATTAGTGTTTACCTGAAACCCCAATTAGCATAGGGTTTTAATCCTTACAGAAAACAATAGGGGCGATTAGACATCGCCCCTATTGAATCAAATACGACTGCGTTTAGCAGCCGCCGAAACCGTCAGCGCCCATCTTGGTTTCGAACGCGCCCGCCACTGCACCGCCGGTAATCAGCGCACCCGAATCAGCATCCCAGTTGCTGGGCTTCATTTTTACCAGCCAGCCACTACCGTAAGGGTCAGCGTTGATGGTGCCGGGTTTACCGGCTACATCAGGATTGGTAGCAAGGATTTCGCCGGTCACCGGAGCTTTCACCGGACCAACCCATTTGCCGGATTCAACCGTGCAAACCGATTTGTTCTGTTCGATTTCCTTACCTACTTTTTTCGGGGTATACGAAACGATCTCGCCCGCCAGTGAACAAGCGTAGGCTGTCATGCCAATGGTCAGTGTGCCGTCTGCTTCGCGGCGTGCCCATACGTTGTTGTCAACGTTGTAGAAAAGATCGTCAGGTAGATTACAACCACGTACTGTTGCCATGCTCATTTCTCCTCAGAATGAAATTCAATCAAACATTTAGTGCCTGCATATTTTGCAGGCGGTTCCGCAAGATTTAAGCGAAATCTAGCTCACAGCGCCAAATCAGAAATACATGGATTTGTCGCTGCTCAAAATCAAATCGGCAAGCGCGCCTGCATTGGATACTTCATCAATCTCTGCAATGAGATCGCCAACATCAAGATCGTAACCAGGCATCGCCGGCTTGCATAAATGCAATTTTACTCCAGCCGCTTTCGCATCGCGAATAAATTCAAGAATGGTTTTACCATCTTTCATTGCCGCCAGATTTTCAGCCACGCCTTTTTTGGCCAGCATGACGCCTTCCATGGTAAAAAAGATGTGCACATCTGAATCCATCGAAGCAAGTATAGATCCGATATAAAATGGCGTGGCACAGCGGTGCGGAGTAGACGGGCCACTGGTCATGACGATAACAACGGATTTTTCTTCGTTGTCCAGATAATGGTGGTCCGCCATCAGCGCGCACCTCGCTCACAGTGTATGTCTTCACGCCGGGCACGTTCGCAATACCCAGCTTGCGCTGCATCGCCGGTCAACAAGACGGACAGGGCTTCTTCCGCGGTACCAGACGGCCTTACCCGCGCAATCCATGCTTCGTAGGGTTCGATATTCAGCAGATTCGGGTCCTCCAGCACACTATGATTGGCTTCTTCTATGACGCAATCGAATACGTTAGGGACGGGGCCTGCCCATTTACCGCTTTCAATCGTCGCAACAGGCTTGCCAACAGGGCGCAATGTTCCTGGACGGCGCACGCGCACGTGTAAAATCTTACCCGCCACCGTTTGTGAAATATCCGTCATGCCGACAGTCAGACTACCGTCTTCCTCACGGCGAACCCAAATCTGGTATTGGTCATCATAATAGAGTTCCGAGCGGAACTCGCAGCCATTGCATTCCATATTGTTGTGTTATGGCGCTATATTGGTTGACGAAATAACTGACTGAAATAAATTGGGCGCGGTGTACGCGCCCAATTATTGCCGGCCCGCGGTTTGCGGTCAGGCCGCATGGCCGCACTGGTGTGCTTAGACTACGCCCTTGGCATGGAGAAAGTCCAGCGAATCGCTGACGTTCTCATGCACACCCAGTTTACGTGCAGACAATCCCATAGCCAGTCCCAGTAACTGGGTAAAGTATAGGATCTTCACATGGGTCTTGATGCCGAATTCAGTTTCCGCACGCACTTGGTGCATTTCCAGACCAGAGTGGCAGGTCGGGCATTCAGTAGCGATCACTTCTGCACCCGCGTCTTCTGCCGCCTGGATGATATTCAGCACCAGTTGGGTTGAAGTATCCGCATCGGACAGTGTATGCGCCCCTCCACAGCATGCGGTTTTCAGCGGGAAATCCACGTTAACGGCTCCAGCCGCAGCGAGCAGGTCATCCATGAAGTGCGGCTTGTAGCTGGACTCCGAACCGGGGCCCTGGTCTTTTTCTGGAAAAATCTGACGCGGACGCGTATACATGCAGCCGTAGTAGTTGGCAATCTTGATGCCGTTCAGGCTCTTGGAGATTTTCTGTTTAATCCCTTCGGTACCCAGATCCTCCATCAGCCACTCGAGCAGGTGCACGGTACGCACATCGCCCTTATAGACCGGGTCGTCGGATTTCTTGGCCAGATCCTGCAGGGTTTTCAGTGACTCCTCTGAGGTGGCGAGTTCATACTCGGCTTTCTTCAAATTGTGATAGCAGCCATTGCAGGGCGCCATCACTGTATCGTAGCCCATTTGCTCACTGGCGATCGCCATATTGCGGGCGGACATATAGGTTTGCAGCATGGGGTGAACGTTTTTCACCTCCATCGCGCCACAGCAGTTCCAGTCCTGCAATGTTTCCATTTCCAGACCGAGGCTCTTGACCAGCGCACGGGTAGAACGGTCATAAGGGCCGCCTGAACCCTCCAGCGCGCAACCCGGATAGTAGGCAACTTTAGCCATGTGCCAACTCCTTCTGTTCTTTCACATACTGTTTCAATACGTCACCGGTACGACCCCAGGACTTCGTTTTTGGCTTGATGAACATCGACAGCCCCATGTGCAGCGAGTGCATGATGGGTGTACGGGACAGGAATCTGAACACATTACCCTGGCGTAACTCGGTCCATTTGTTCATGCGCGCAACAAAAATACCCAGCCAGCCATGCAGCGCCATTTGCATCATGTCCTGCTTGGAGTTCTTGAAGAAATTGCTCATCACTTCAGAGTCTTCAATGCGGCCGCGTTCCAGGCACTGACGGGTGAATTCTTCATCAAAAATACTGGAATTGGATTTGCTACCGTAACCTTCTTCTTCGATCCAGTGCGCCAGCGCTTTCATGACGCCTTCCGGACGCACATCTTTCGGGCAGATATTGGTACATTTATTGCACGAAACACACTGCCAGATAATATCCTTGTCTTTCAGGATTTCGTCCTTGAGGCCGAGACGAACCAGATAAATCCAGTAGCGCGGGTTGAAATCGGTATTCTGCGCGTACATCGTGCAAGAGTTTGTGCATGACCCACACTGCCAGCAACGGTGAACGTTCTCGGCACCGGAATACGTTTTGATTTTCGTTTCAAAATCATCGTCGTAATCCTTCAGCGTGCGCGGCAGGATCATCGTATTCCAGTGACCTGACACGTCTACCCCGTCTACCACCAGTTTGTCGCTGGTAATCAGACGATCAGCATCGATCAGTGTTTTTTCGTGAATTGCCATCGAAGCTTCTCCTAAAATCTAAAACCCGGAGCACCCGCTGCCCCATTATTAATTTCGCACAAATATGGACTTAATGAACCACGTCGCGCTTGACTCTGGACTGCCCCGCCTTGCGTTCCGCATCGATACCAAGAAACTTTTTCAGCTGCTCTTGCGGCGTTATACCCCGGCCGAAATCCGCGCTCAACATGCCTTCCGCCATTGAGCGAAAATACTCCGAGTAAGCCTGTGCCTCCACCAGATCGATCCAGAACGGCACATCTTTGTATAAACCCTGTTCGGCAATCTGCTCTGCCAGCCAGGCACGCGCTCCTTCAAACATCTCGGGGCTATTACCCAGCGGCACATCGGGTAAGGAATCATTACCCCGGATAAATTCGCGCAATGCGCCACTCACCGTATTCTGATCCCACACCCAACGCGTCATCAGCGGATACTTGACCGGGTTATTGAAATGCAGCATCTCAGCTCCAAAATCAAACGCTGCGCGCCGATTTTTGGCGGCCTGCTTACGCGTTTCCTTGTCTGCTGTTTCATCTATCGGTACGATTTCTGAAAATGCCTGCAATCGTTCAACCAGAGCCATATCCCCATACAGCAGCTCATGAATAGCGCCCCGCGCCGCCTCAACACCTAACGTTTGTAGCGCCGGGAATAGCCGACGTCGGGCAGAAAATACCGTTTCCAGTAACGCTTCGATACCCTCCATCGACAAGGTAGGAAAGCTTTGCGGGTTAAGCAAACTGGAAAACAACTGGCTTTTCATCTGCAGACTGGCCAGCAACGCCTCCAGCCCAGCCGATTCTTCCGCCTGGCTACCCAGCTTCGCAAAGTGCTGCTGGAACAGACCGGGGTCTAGGGTTACTGACAATGTTGCCGGCACAATCGTGTCAGCCTCACCGACAGGAACCGCGCTATCAGGCTGCTTTTTGAACCAGAGCATTCATGTCACCAACAGCGCGCATAGCCATAGCCAAGCCATGAGAGATGCTGGTATCAATATCTTCTGGGCCCAATGCGGCACCGCCTACATAGATACCGCGGCGCGTACTGCTAAAACTGCTGGTGTACTGCTCGCCTTTTTCAACGAAGCCATGTTTCTCGAGACCAATACCGAACACTTTTGCAAGCTCAGGGTTTTCTTCGCTTGGATCCATGCCAATGGCATGAACCACGATATCCATAGGGATGACAATAGGACGCTTGACCAAAGTGTCCTCACCCTTGACCAGCAAGCGGTTATCGGCAGATTTTGTAACCTCGGCGATACGTGCCTTGACGAATTTGGTCTTGTATTCTTCCTGAGATTTCCAGTAGAACTTGTCTTCGTACAAACCAAAAGTACGGATATCCATGTAATAAATGAATACGTCGGTTTGTGGGGAAATTTCCTTGATTTCCATGGCCAGATTGGTGGATACAGTGCAGCAAATCTTCGAGCACCACTCGCGACCGATCTGCCGATCACGCGAACCTACGCACAGCAGGATCGCTACACGTTCAGGGACGCGCCCATCTGATGGGCAGGCAATTTTTCCGCTGGACACCATTTGCTCCATCTGGGTGGTGGTCAGCACATCTTCGTAGGTACCGAAGCCCCACTCAGGTTTGTTAATGGAATCAAAATGAGTGAAGCCTGTGCCGAGAATGATGCTGCCGACATTGGCACTTTGACCATTGGATAATGTAACGGTGAAATTCCCCGCCTCGCCTTCCACTTTCACCACTTTGGTGGATTTGTGGATGGTGACATTAGCATTGTCTTCGACACGCTTCACCATGCGACCGATAGCATCCTTGGCCCACTCGCCGGACGGAACCAACTTGGCATAACCGGACAGAATGGGCGCCCCTCCCAGGACCGCCTCTTTTTCAACCAAAATCACTTTCTTGCCAATCGAAGCCACGCCAGCGGCAGCGGACAGACCTGTGGGGCCTGCGCCCACAACCAAAACAGTATCAGACATTTAACTCGCTCCTAGTGCCAATTCGGGGTTGTACAAGTATTCAATATTTCCGGCCTCGACTTCTTTGAGGTATGCCTCGAATGTCTTTTTGGCTTCGGTCCAGGACATGCCCATTTTCTCCACCAGTTCTTCGCAGGGGGAAGCATGCCATTGCAGTTGCACAATCTTGAACGGGTCCGCACCACAGGCCAGCGCAGCAAATTGCACATCAGCCATAATAGGCACGGCGAAATCATTATCGTGAGCCTTACCGATCCACTGGTTCTTGTCCATGGTGGTAATACAGCCAGTGTCGATACCCAGCATCACGTCCGCATTGGCTTCTTCGCGGGCCACACGAATCTTGCGGTCCATGGTGAAGGAACGGGTGAACTCGCGTTCGGAAATAATGTGCCGGAAGCCGAACCCGCAGCAGTCGTACCAGGTGGAGTAGTCGATCAGCTGGGCGCCGAGCGCCAATGCCACGGAGCTGCCGACGGCGGTACGGTTGCCACCCAGAACGCTGGGGTCGTAAATCGCATCTTCGTGCACCATCTTGTAGTAATGGCAGGCAGCGTGCATGGTCACACGAATGTTGGACACATCGACGGTCTGCAGTTCGGAAGCGATGCGATTGCGCATCACGTGCACCCACTCGGAGTAGTGAATGATCTCTTCCGGAATGACCAGCTTGCCATCAACAAGACGCCCCAGTTTGCCAAGAATCTTGGTGACACGCTCGCGCAATTCAGCAGACTCAACCAGGTACTTGCGGATTTCCTTGTAGTTGCCGAAGGATGTTCCGCAATGCACCAGTGGAAAGAAATGACCTGCTTCGAAGCCATGCTGTTTGCCGGAAATATAAGCCTGGTGGAAATTACGCATGAACACAGCCGCCAGAGACTCGACGTTGCCGATACCAGAACCGTGATAGTTCCAGGCGGTGCAAGAAGTCTGGTCGGTTTCATCGAGGTAGTCCTTGCCCGGCTCAAAACCGAACTTGTTCATGAACCACAGCAAGGAGGTTGGGTAACCCGGGATATTCCCGCACTGGCCGCAGGACTTGTGGTGCCATAACTGCATGGTTGGTACTTTTTTGGTCCAACCAAACAGGGTTTGCACTTCAATTGGTTTATGCGCATCAGTAATGCGATGGACGATAATCTGACCATCCTTTTCCAACTCCCACATGTGATCGCGAATGTCATCCATGCGCTCGCCGAGGTCTACGGTACGCTTGTCTACGTGCTTACGTACCCACTCGGTGGCTTTCGCGGCTTCAGCGCCAGAGAGGTTGGTTTGCTGGAAGAAAGAACCGTGTCCAGCTATGCCTTCGGTTTCGTTGCTATCCACAATATTGCTCATGGTCAAGCTCCTTAATTTAATGCGCTTAGTATAAGGTTGAGACGAACGACTATTTGTCTTCCTGCTCTTCCAACCACTCTTCGTACTCTTCACGTTTTTCGTCGATAAAATCTTCGATCACGTCAAACAGATTCTCGTCCATCGCCTCAAGCGAAGACAATACGCCGGTCATTTCCCAAATTGTATACATCTCAACCGAGGTTTTCAGCGAGACTTCCCATGCAGTATCGGTGGTCTGCAATGTGCGCACCGGGATTGCCTTGCGCAACGTTTTGAGATCGCCTTCAACTTTCTGGATATTTGGACCCCAGTCCGGGAAGTGATCCGGCTGGATCATGTCTGGCGAAAGCTGATTACCAGTAGTAATAAGTTTGAGCATTACACGGCCAAATGGGCGCAGCACATCTTTGGCAGACTGCATTCCATGCTTGATGGATACTTCACGCATGATCATTACCAGACCGCCGGGGGAATTCTTGAATGGGCAGCGCGCAGCGCACGTCATGCACTGGGCACATGCCCATATTTTTTCCTGCATTGCGTCATAGATCTGCTCAACATTTTCGGTCCAGAGCAGTTGAACAATCTCGCGCGGGCTGTAATCATAAAACTGAGCGGACGGACACGTAGCGGTGCAAATCCCGCAATTCAGGCAGCCGTTCAACTCATGATCGTAGCGGAAGTCGCTACGAATATCGTCATAAATTTCGCGCATTTCAGCGTAAGTTGCCATATGCACCCCTTCGATTAACCATGCCAAATAGTTGACAAAACTAGTAAGGTATTACCATACACCAAGTATTTAAAATTTCAAGCCTGATCTCATCAAACCAGATCATTGGCCGTATAAAACTTCCGACAGAGGGTACGCGCTAGCGTTCCATTGAACTGACAGCCTGGCATGGTCAACCAAACCGTTGTGGTGAATAACCGGAGATTGTGTCTCCGGTTTTAACTACCTGTCATAACGCAAATTTCCTGCGCGATAACTTTAAATCTCATTAAATATACAAACAGATATCCGATTCGCCGGCAAACTCAAAAAACGTGGCGGCGCCACCGTATTCCAAACCGTCAATGAAGTCGCTGTGTTCAAAACCGAACAACTCGACGGTCATCTGGCAAGCAATAAACTTAACATCGGCTTCCTGACACATTTCGCGCAAGTCAGGGATCGTCGCGACACCATTATTTTTAATGGTTTGCTTCATCAAACTGGTTGCCACTGCCTCATATCCAGGCACTAGCGACTGCACGGCGTTAGGGATATTCCAATTTAGGCCACGGAACCACTTGGGCCCAAAAGGCATCTTCATTGGCATGCCCGGGTTACCCAGCGGGCTTACCTTGAGTACAGACAGGTCTTTACGAAGAAGCTGCAAACCATAGAACGTAAAGAAAATCTGGGTTTCGTAGTCCAGCGCCGCGGCAGTTGACGCCAAGATAAACGGTGGATAAGCCCAGTCCAAAGTACCCTTGGTTGCGATGATTGCAAGTTTCTTCTGATCCATGCCTGCCTCCTAAAAGTGTTTAAAGTTGAGAATTCGCGCTTACGCTTGAACGCCTTACCACCCAACTCACAATTATATTTATTGTATATTAAGTACTCTAATTATTTCTTTTTCATGAAGAAAGTGTACTCGCCACCCGCTTCAGCAGACGATAACAGTTCGTTGCCTGTCTGTTTTGAAAACGCCTGAAAATCCTTAATAGCACCGGGGTCGGTTGCTACAATTTTCAAAACCTGGCCGCTCGGCATGTCAGTCAACGATTTTTTGCAGCGCAGAATAGGCAACGGGCAATTAAGACCACGCGCATCGAGTTCTTTATCAAAATTCATCTTCAAATCTCCTTAAGCGTCTAAAAAATGGAAAGCGGTGCAACATAAACCAAGCAGGTGATAATTGCAACTATCTGCATATCCCTACCCAACTAGAATCTTTATACCATAGCTGCCAGAGGTTTTCCGGAACGGATCCAACCCATAATTCCGCCTTGCAAATTATATACATTCCCGAAACCTTTGGCCGCCAAAAACGCGCAAGCCTGTGCAGAACGGCCACCGGATTGGCAGTAAAACACCACCGGCTTATCTTGCGGGATATCCTGCGCCTTGATTGGCAACAAATGCAGAGGGAGATGCATGGCGTCGTCAATCATACCGCGCGACACTTCGGCGTCCGTGCGTACATCAATCAATACATAGGAACCCGAGGTTTTCAACGTTTCCAGACCTGCCGCATCCACTTCCTTGAAGCCGTACATATTCGCCTGCTCCGCCGCAACAACAATTTAAAGAATGCTAATATAGCAAAATACTACTGTTCTGCAAATACTCTGTTAAAGTTTTGTTTCAGCAATGTTGGGCGCCGTGATATAGATTGACAACATGTCGCGCCTCGGCAAAAAACAACCAACGCTCAGCCACCATCCCCAGCAATGCCGTTAAGACAGCTGCATAAATCGTGATAGCGGCACTACCGCCCACTGTCAAAATCAAGGCGGGGATAACAAACCCAGCTAAAAAAACGCATGTTTTCAGCGTCAAAGAAAATTTTCGAGCAACCTGAAAACCAAATTCCTGAGTAAGGAAAGTGCCATGCGTGTGCCCTGTATCCAGCAACCTGACCGTGCCGCGCGTAAATCCAGTAGCTGTTTTAATGGTAGAGCCTGTTCCAGGGCTGGCAATCCAGAAATAATAGATCGCTTTAAGCGAGGCGGCCACTACCAACAGAGCCAGCACTAACGTCACATAGCCAGTCAGTGCCACTTGGCCATTGCTTGCTACGGCCAGCAAGAGTAACGCGCCGCTGAAATGTCCTAGCGCCAGATAATTGGCTGGTACCAAGGGTGAATTCCACTGCCGGATGGTTTTCAGGCAGCCGTAGATCATGCCCGTACTGAATAGCGTGATCCATGCCAACAAAGTGGCGAGCGCACCAGCCATCAGACGCAACACTTCCAACTCGGGCAGTACCAGCCAGGTCAGCCCTAGATAGATTATCGCAAATGGATAGAACGCCATCGCGAATACCCCTTCGCGAGACAACCAGGAGGTTCGAAAACGACTGAATGCGCGCCAGGCATTTTTAGGGTTGGCCAGGTGAAACATGGACGAAGTCAGGCCCGCTGCCACCAAGACTAGCGCAAGGATACCGGCAATCAGTTTTTGCTCGACTGGCAATCCGCCATCCAAACCAAACAAATCCATCAGATACAGCAAGGTAAACAAACCAAAGCCAGCGCCGGAACTGACAGTAAAAAAAATAACAGAAAATGCGGGATGCATTCGGAATTCCCTTATGACGAGTATGCGAAAATTAGCGCTTTACAATACGGTTGGCGATGCCTTTGATCTTATCCTTGAAACCGGGCTTGCCCAGGTTTTCGGTCGGAATCGGCTTGGCTGTACGTACCGGCAAATAATGATTCGTCGGGTTATAGCCCAACTCAGGCATCAATTGATAACCACCACGCTCACGTACCACGCTACTGACTGCTGAACCCGGATCATCCAGATCACCAAACATGCGCGCATGTGCCGGACAGGTGAGCACGCAGGCGGGCTGGCGCTCTTCTATCGGGATTTGCAGGTCATAGATACGATCCACGCACAGGGTACATTTTTTCATGGTTCCGGATTCGCGATCCAGTTCACGCGCACCATAGGGACAGGCCCACGAGCAATAATTGCAGCCCATGCACTTGTTTTGATCAACCAGTACGATACCGTCTTCGGCTCGCTTGTAAGAGGCTCCAGTAGGGCATACGGTGACGCAGTCCGCGTCTTCACAATGCATACACGACATGGGGAAATTGATGGTTTTGTTGTTAGGGTATTCACCCACTTCGTAGCTACGAATCCGATTAAACCAGACGCCTGAAGGCTCCGCACCATAGGGTTGGTAGTCTGTCAGAGGCGCCGTGGTGCCGGAAGCGTTCCATTCCTTACAGGCGATGGCGCAAGCATGGCAGCCCACGCATACGTCGAGATCGATAACGAGTCCAAGTCTCATATTGATACTTTCAAATTAATCAAGCCGGGCGGCAATGCCACCCGGCGAATCAGGGGTCGGCTAATGATTATTATTCGCTGGGCTTGTCGTCGCTACGGGTACTATAGCGCAACGTATCCGGACGCTCGCCATCGTCCCACGGCAAAGGTTTGAGCGCCGGGAATTCCGGCCAGCTGCCTTCTTCACCGGGAGCGGCTTTGGAGATTTTGACGCGCAAATCGAACCAAGCTGCCTGGCCGGTGACCGGATCGGAGTTGGTAATGCGACGCTCACCTTGTTTGGCCGGCAACAATTCGGAAATCAGGTGGTTCAGCAGAAAACCTTTAGTGGCTTCCGAGGCATTCGGCTTCAGGCCCCATGCACCGCCCTGCTTGCCGATAGCGTTCCAGGTCCAGACAGTGTTTTCCTGAGTTCCTTCCATGGTACGCATCTGGCAGCGGATTTTGCCGTTATGCGACTCGACCCAGATCCAGTCATCGTCCTGCAAGCCCATACGTGCAGCCTGGCCACGATTCATGTACATGTAGTTTTGCGCCAGAATTTGGCGTAACCACACGTTCTGCGAATCCCAGGAATGGTACATCAGCATGGGGCGCTGAGTCAGCGCAAAGAACGGGTATTCATTCTCGTCCACACGCGCCTGCTCGAGCGGCTCATACCATAGCGGTAACGGGTCAAAATACTTGGCCAGGCGTTCGCGGTCTGTCTGATTATTAGGCTGTGGGCCATCGTACAAGCCCTGTCCTGCCAAACGGAATTTTTGCAGCGGTTCGGAGTAAACCTGCATGATGATGGGTTCTGACTTACCAATAAAACCCACCTCCGCCGCGACATCCAAATATTCTTTATTGGCGAAACGGTTGTATTTCTGGCTATCCGGCCAGTGGTGCGCGAAGAACGACTCGTTCTCGATGTATTTTTCCCACTGCTTCGGATTCGGCTCGCCCTTGAGCGATTTTTCACCGTTCTTTCCACGCCATCCGGCCAGGAAACCCACACCCGGAGAACGCTCATAGTTGACGATGAAATCAGGGTAATCCTTGAACTTGCGCGTCCCGTCGGCGTTGGTAAATGCCGGGAATTTCAGACGCGAAGCCATTTCCACCAGCACTTCCTGCCACGGGCGCACATCACGGTCAAGTTTGATCAACGGGTAGCGAATCGCATCGGCGGCCGCATCCGGCTCGGAAATCGGCCGATCCAGCAACGAAATAGTGTCATAACGCTCCAGATACGTGGTATCCGGCAATACCAGATCGGCAAAGTTGACCATTTCGGAATGGAATGCATCCACGACCACCAGGAACGGAATCTTGTGCTGGCCCGGCTCTTCCGGGTCTTTCTCGCGCAGCATGTCCTGAACATTTTTGGTGTTCATGGTGGAATTCCACGCCATGTTGGACATGAACAGCATCAAGGTATCGATCGCATACGGGTCATGGTTGGTGGCATTGGTGATCACCATGTGCATGAGACCGTGCGAAGCGATCGGAATCTCCCAGGAGTACGCCTTGTCAATGCGCAGCGGATTACCGTCTGCGTCGATCACCAGATCTTCAGGGCGCATCGGGAAACCGAGCGGCGTACGCGACAGCGGCGTATTGGGCGCATTGATCACGTCAAGATTGTTTTCCGGCAATTGATGCGGCGGTACCGGCTTGGGATAAGGCGCTCGTGCACGGAAATTGCCCGGGCCGTCCAGTGCACCCAGCAGCATCTGGATCAAATGCACCGCGCGGCAGGCATGAAAGCCATTTGAGTGCGCCGCTATACCGCGCATTGCATACATCGCCACCGGGCGGCCAATCACCTTGTCGTGTTTGCGCCCCCAACTGTCGGTCCACTCGATATCCAGTTCGACGGTTTCCTTGAACGCCACTTGCGCCATTTCCAGCGCCATGCGCTCAATGGTTTCGGCGGGCACACCGCATTCCTCGGCAACGTTGGCCGGCGCGTAGCGATCGTCCAGATAACGTTCGGCGGTGAGGCTCATCACGGTGCGTACCGGACGGCCATCAGGTGCTACAAAATCGCCGAACAGCGCCGGTGCGATGTCCTTGTCCAGGCCGTTGACGAAGGTTTTCTTTTCCAGATCCCACACCAGCGGGTTGCCCGCCTCGTCGCGCAAAAACAGCCCGTTGCCCTGCTGCCCCGGCGTATCGACGACCAGCCAGGCGCAGTTGGTATAACGAATCAGGAATTCCCAGTCGAACAACTCGCGCGACAGCAGCACATGCACTACCGACAAAGCCAGCAGGCCGTCCATGCCGGGCTTGATCGGGATCCATTCGTCGGCAATGGCGGAATAGCCTGTGCGTACCGGATTTACTGAAACGAACTTGCCGCCATGGCGCTTGAGCTTTTCCAGGCCGATCTTGATCGGATTGGAGGAATGGTCTTCGGCCACCCCCCACATGATGAAATACTTGGCGTAATCCCAGTCCGGGGCGCCGAATTCCCAGAACGAGAAACCAATCGAATACAACCCCGCAGCCGCCATGTTAACCGAGCAAAATCCGCCATGTGCCGCCCAGTTTGGGGTGCCGAACTGCTGTGCCCACAGACCGGTGAGCGCCTGCATCTGGTCACGCCCTGTAAAAAATGCCAGCTTGGAAGGGTCCGTCGCACGAATGTCACCCAGACGTTCGGTGAGCATGTCCAGCGCCTCATCCCACTCGATTTCAACGAACTCGCCATCTCCACGCTCGGATCCCGGCTTGCGCAGCAGCGGTTTGCGCAGCTTGGCGGCGGAGTATTGCTTCATGATTCCCGCCGAACCCTTGGCGCACAGCACACCCTGGTTGGTCGGATGGTTGCGGTTACCCTGAATGAAACGGACTTTGTCCTCTTCCAGCGTGACTTTGATCCCGCAGCGGCAGGCACACATATAGCAGGTAGTAAACTTGATTTCCTGCTTGTCGTGATTTTCTATTTTGACGATTGCGTTCATTAATTTATTGATTATTCATGATTAATTAAATAGTAGCGTATTATATTTCTCTAATATTGTCGCTTATATTCCACTCGCTAGGCAAACTGCTCATTTTATAGCCCTATAAAATATTTTTGGTAAGCTTTATTTGTCCTAAATGACCGTAGCAACGCATTGTGAGGCCAGAAATTACATGTTAGAGTATTAGCAATATTCTATATTCTTCTGTGCTAGGTCGCATTAGCACTTGGATTCCAACCGAGCACTCGCTCAGCAATTACAGGAGTTTCGCAGTGGACAAGAGCAGTTTCAAGGAAAATACGCGTTATACCATCACGTTGCGCGCAGCTGACGGCAAAATGCGTCCTGCCAATATCTACGTGTACAAAATGTTCGACACCACGATGATCGCACGCATGACAGACAGCGGCGGCCTGCTGCACAAAATTGCTTACACCGATGTACTCAAGATTGTCAAAGAAAAATCCGTGGACAAGGAAAACCAGTTTTTCATTCCTGCCGCCGTGCTGGACGAAAAGGCGTGGAAAGACCGCACCGTAATGGAACGTTACTCCTCTTCCCCCCATATGGGAAAGTAAGTCAGCTTGAGCGTTTACAAAAACGGAGCCTGGCGCTCCGTTTTTTATTGCACCTGACAGCCCGCAATACGTCAATGGCGGATTGACGCAAGTCCTGATAATTTCATCCTCCAGCGCAACTCACTCCATAGCAACACGCCTGCAACTGCTGTACCAGTTGTCGCAACGTCGTATTTTCCCCATGGTGCAGTGCCATGGCCGCCAGCCACTGGTTTAATGTGGCAGCGCGCAAGCCGCCGTCGCCCGGATCAAAATCACGCAACGCCTGACTCAACTCGCTGCAATCAGTGGCGGCCTCAATCCGCCGCAACGACGCGCGGCGCACCTGCCAGCGCTGGTATTGCCGCCAGCAAACATATGCCAGCCAGGTCACTGCAACCAGCAGCCCGGCAATTACCGCAAGCCGGGCGAGCTTGTGCCAGAGCGGATTCACTGCTGTTATGACAGGGGGCTGGATAACAACGGATTCAATACGACCACCAAGCGGATCGAAATAGGGCAACACTAGCGTCGGCAGCCGCATATTGCCTGCGCGTAGCGGCTGAAACGGCAGCGTCAGCCGCCAGGTTTGGGCCAGGGTGTTGGCGTCGCCAATCTGCTCTATTTGCGCGGGATAAAAGCGCAATGCGTCATTGTCCGTGAGCACTGGCAACAGTTTGGCCAGACCTTCTGCACTCAGCCCTGTGCCGCGCACGGTCAGTATCCAGTTCACCGGGCGATTGAGCACCAACGTACCCGTGGGAGGCCGGGATCTCACCTCGATTTTGCCGATCGGCACAAACACCGGCAGGTAGGCAGGTGCCGGCCGGGTGTCGAATTGCAGCGACGGCAGCGCATAGCGCAGTCGATTGCCAAATTTGAGCGCTTCCAGCATGGGCAAATTCACCACGCTGGAGCCAGCGCGCAACGGCATGATGGCCCAGGCCCGGCGATGCACGGTCACTGGCACGCCATTAAGCATTTCCTCGTGCTGTGACGACGCCAGTTCGCGAACATGTACGGCAGCCGGCGGTGGTAACCAAAGCGGCGACCATTGCAGGCTGCCATCGTCGTAAATGTCCAGGACCAGCCTTGCGGTC
The DNA here is from genome assembly GCF_003851125.1 of Sulfuriferula multivorans. Lineage (GTDB taxonomy): Bacteria > Pseudomonadota > Gammaproteobacteria > Burkholderiales > Sulfuriferulaceae > Sulfuriferula > Sulfuriferula multivorans. Next base: position 182,400 of record NZ_BGOW01000015.1, read on the forward strand.
TGACGCGTGACCAGTCGCTCGGGATGCAGGGTGAGTTTGAACCACACGTGCGGCACATCAGCACTGGAGGAGCGTACCTCCAGCACCAGCGGCCGGCTGCTGGCGCCGGCAAAACGCAGCGCAGGAAACAGTATGCGTCCGCTATGCAGCGGGTACAGCACCAGCGTCATGGTTTGGCTGGTGACCTGCCGACCATGGATGGTCTGGGTCTGGGTATCGCTGGAACGGCGGTAAATATCAAAGTCCGCCTGCAGCGCGTTTAATTTCAATTCATCCAGTGACGCCCTGGCAAGTTCGGTACTCAAGGTGACGGTAACCGGTTCGCCCAGCGTAATTTCGGATTTGTCCATGTGCGCCACTAATGCCGCGCTGGCCCATGCCGGCAGGACCAGCAACATGAAGCATCCCCAGCGCAACCACTTCACCATGGCAGCAAGACTCCGTAATCCTGGTCATCGTGGCGCGCATCCAGTTGCAGCAACTGCTTCTGGATGGCTGCGTTTTTGTCTGTGGTCAGTTCAAGTTTTTTCATTGCCACGCGTGCAGCTTGACCAGACTCAGGCACAGAAGATGACGTAGCAATACGACTATTCAAGGCAGCTCGATATGCTTCCGACTGCTGGTCGGATGAATCAAATTCAGGTGGGATTTTTTTATCCGACTCCACGATAGTGACCGGCCGATCGCCGATTGCCTGATTCAGATCACCGCCGACCCGGCTGCCACGCCGCCCGAGTATGCCCGCGCTATTTGTAGCGCGTTTGCTGACCGCCGACAGCCGCCCGGCAGCGAGCGCCAGATTGGCACGGGCATTGGCGTCGCGCGGGCGCGAACTCAACACCCCCTGATACGCGTCTGCCGCTGCACGAAAATTACCTGCCGCGAAATAACTGTTGCCCAGGTTATATAGCGCATCGGCGCGCATCGGCGCGTTTTGCGCTGCCAGCATCGCGCTGGTGAATTGACCGATTGCCGCGACATAATCGCGCCGTCGATACGCCGCGGCACCGGCGCCCATGCGAGCCGGGTAACCCTGCATACGCCCATACAGCGCCTGCGCCTCGACATAATTGCCGCTACGGTAAGCAGCATAGGCCGCCTGCGCGGTGTCGGCGTCGGCGGCGCGCGCATTCGGTATCATCCCGCCCCACGCCACCATGCCTACCAATAACCAGCCCGCAACTTCAGGCCGGATGGCGCGCCACCGCAGCGGAAAATGCAGATATAGCAACAGCAACCATGCCGGCAACAGACACCATGCATACAACTCACGCCAGGTTTGCGCCGGATCTACCGGGTGCGGATTGCCGGGCAAACCCAAAATGCCGCGATCGTACAAGGCCTCCCAGTCGGCATCGCCATCCTGCACGGTTTGGTAAGCGCCGCCACCCAGGCGCGCCAGCGTGGCGAAGCCGTTCTCATCCAGGCGGCTGGTCACCGCGCTGCCGTCCTGCTCGACCACGCCGCCATCGGGCAGCGGGATGGTTGCGCCAGCAGGTGTTCCCACTCCCAGTACATACAGCGGCAGGTCAACCCGTTGCAAACTGCGTGCGGCCTCCAGTGCTGCGGCGCCCGCCGTACCGGAGAGCGCGCCGGCATCACCATCGGTAAGTAGTAGCACTGCACCGCGCTTGCCCGAGCTTTGCGCCAGCAGTGTTTGCTGCGCCAGCTTGAGCGCAGCGGCGATATTGCTGCCCGGCGTATCCAGCAGGCTGGGTTGTGCCAGCGGCAAATCGGCGCGCACAGCATCCATGTCACGGGTGAGTGGCAGCAACAGCCCGGCGCTGCCGGAAAACACGATCAGCCCGAGCCGTTCGCCATGCAGACGCGGCAACAAATCAAGCAACTTCAATCGGGCGCGCTGCAGACGTTGCGGCGACACATCCTGCGCCAACATGGAAGGCGACACATCCAGCACCACCATCACATTCAGTTCATGGTGCAACGCTGCGATCCTGTGTTCCGGTGTGGTCAGCAGCGGCAGGCGCGGCCCGGCGGCGGCACAGGCCAGCAACAGCCACGCCAATATATTGGCGACGCGGCGTCCATTGGACGCCGCGCCGAATGCACCGCGCACTGCCCATGGCAGCAGGTGCGGATCGGCATAATGCAGCACACGTCCGCGGCGCCAGTACAGCAGCGTTGCCATCAACAGCGGCTGCAAGGCCAGCACCAGCCACCATGGGTTGCGCCAGTCCAGTTGCGTCAGTTCGCCCAGACCGGTCATGCCGTCACCCGCCGTATCGCACTCAGTCGCGCCAGACTCAACAGCCCCACCGCCAGCAACAGCGGCAGCAAATACCATTCCTGCACCACCCGGCGGGTGGCGGGGCGCACGACAGTTTTTTCACGCTGGCCGATGTCATGGATGACACTTTGCAAAGCACCACGATCGCCCGCCTGATAATAACGCCCACCGGTTGCGGCAGCGATTTGCGCAAGCCCTGGTTCGCTAACGGTTTTGGCGGGTGCCTTGGGACGCCCGGCGGCAAACAGGTCGCCGCCAATCTGCACGGTGTAAATCGGCACCCCCATGTGGCGCGCCAGCGCGACTGCCTCGCCGGGGGTGATATCGCCTGCGGTACTGTCACCATCGGTAAACAGGATCAGCGCCGGGCGCAGGCGCGGCTGCGCCTGCAATTGCTTGAGCGCCAGCCCGATGGCATCACCGATGGCCGTATCGTCACCGGCAATGCCGACTCGCAGACGCGCCAGCATGGCGCTCACCAGATCCCGGTCAAACGTCGGTGGCACCAGCGTGCCGGCCACGCTGCCAAATGCAATCAGTCCGAAGCGATCGCCCCGGCGTCCTGCCACAAAACGCGTAACGATGTCTTTGAGTACAGCCAGACGTTCCACCGGCTGGCCGTCCAGTTCAAAATCGGTGATGCTCATGGTCCGGGAAGTATCCACCAGCAGCACGATTTCGCGCCCTTGCGGAGTTTCTGGCAGCCAGGCGCCGATCCATTGCGGCTGCGCCAAGGCCAGCACCAGACAGAGCTGGGCAAGCAAATCCAGCCAGCGCACAAACCGTCCGCCGGGCTGCGCGACCTGGCTGCGCGCCAGCAACTCCAGCTGGGGATGAATCAACGCCACACTGGCCGGTTCCTGGCTGACACGTTCACGCCGCCAACGCAGCACGGCAAGTACGAGCAGGGGCAATGACAAAACCAGCCAGATTGGTTGCGCCAGATTCAGCATCGGCCTGCCCGCTTCAGCCAGATGTCGACCTGGTTGCATAGGCGCATCCATTCGCCCTCTTCCAGGCCGGCTCCGGCCTGATAACGCAACGTATCCAGACGGGCTATGGCTTCTGCCCAGCCGGGGTGTTCGGCTACCGGCAAGGCAGGCGGCGGCAAGTCGGCGTTTAGCTGCTGCAGTTGCAATCCCAGCCGCAGCTCGGATGCCAGGCGATAGGCCGCCGTGTGCTGGCTTACATGGCCTGCGGCGCAAGCCTGCCGGAGTTGCTGCAGACGTTTGCGGCAGGCACGGACACCGCGCCAGCGCCAGCGCATCCATAATCCCAGCGCCACCAGCGCCAAAACCAGCCACCACGCGCTGTAGCTGGTAGCAACGAGCATCGGCCTGACCGGCTCGATGATGTCGATCAAACCGCTGGTTGGGTCATTCATGGCAGACGCATTTCTTGCAGCAGCGCATGCGGGTCGGCGTCGGCCAGCAAACAATGAAGGCGCACACCGATGCGTCGAAACAGCGCCTGCTGTGCGGCCTGACTGCTGCTGGCCTGCGCCCGATACGCCGCACGCACCTCGCGCCTGCCGGTGTCTACCCAGCAGCGCGTCGTGGAAGCCACATCCTGGAATGCGATCAGGCCGACATTGGGCAACGCCTGCTCAGTCACATCCAGCACCTGAACTGCCTGCACTTGGTGGCGGCTGGCCAGACGCAGCAGCGCAGGCATGTCCGCCTCGCACAGTGCATGAAAATCGCTGATCAACACCACGTTGGAACCGCGCGGCAATTGCGCATCCAGCCGGTCGAGCAAGGCATGCAGGAGCGGCATTGCCGCAGCAAACGCATCCGTCAACGGGGGGCATGGTGCAATCGCCGCCTGCGCCAGTTGCATTGCTCCCGCTGTACCATTGCGACAGGGCAGCGTCATCGCGTCGGGTTGCCAGAGCGTGCCGCCGATACAGGTATTGGCCCGCGCAGCGCCGAATCCGAGCGTGGCGGCAATGCGCGCGGCTTGCGCTACTTTCAGTCTGGTGCGGGTGCCGAAACGCATGCTCGGGCCGCGGTCGATCACCACATGCAAGGCAGGCTGGTGCTCTTCCCTGTAAATCTTGATGTGCGGCCGGGCGGTGCGCGCCGTGGTGCGCCAATCCATGCCGCGCACGTCGTCCCCAGGCTGATAGGGCCGCGCCTCCTCGAAATCCAGACCGCTGCCCAGATACACCGAGCGAAAATCCCCGGCGTGGCGATGCTGTGACTCCCTGAAATAGGGCGCTGCCTGTTGTGCCTGGATACGGTGCATCAGTTGGGCGAGTTCTTCTGCATCCAGCAACGGCGCGTGCGTATCCACCGCAGCGGGCCGGCCAACGCTCAGGGCAACCAGGCGCTGCCCGAGTGAGGCCAGCTTAGCCAATGATGCTTTCACAGCGGGTTAAGGGACCGGCACCGCATCCAGCAAAGCCTGGAGCAGGCTATTTCGCGACACTTTTTCCATGCGTGCGTTAAAGCTCGGGATGATGCGATGGCGCAGGCAATCCGCGGCGACCGCATGAATATCGTCCGGGATGACATATTCCCTGCCCTGCAAATACGCATGGCCGCAGGCTGCGTGGGCAATGGCAAGGGAAGCGCGCGGGCTGGCGCCGACCTCGATCATGCCGGCCTGATCCGGCAGCCAGTGCGCAATATCGCGCGTCGCGCCGACCAGGGTCACGATATAGCGTTCCAGCGCAGCGTCCAGATGAATCTTTCTCACTTCCTCGCGCGCCGCCAGCACGGTCTGCACATCCACTTTAGGCAGGGATTCCGTGTCGGCAGCATTGCCCATACGGTCGCGTTGCAGTATGCGCAACTCATCCTCCGCACTGGGATAGGTCAGCTCGACATGCAACAGAAAGCGGTCGAGCTGCGCCTCCGGCAGTGGGTAGGTGCCCGCCTGCTCCAGCGGATTTTGCGTGGCCAGGACCATGAACAGGGGCGGCAATGGCCGGGTTACGCCCCCCACCGTGATCTGGTGTTCTTGCATGGCTTCGAGCAAGGCGGACTGCACTTTGGCCGGCGCCCGGTTGATTTCGTCCGCCAGAATGATTTCATGGAACAGGGGCCCCTCGACAAAGCAGAAGCTGACTTCCTGCGGATTGTAGATATCGGTGCCGGTCAGATCGCCCGGAAGCAGATCGGGGGTGAACTGGATGCGCTGGAAACGGGCGTGAACTGCTCCCGCCAACGCTTTCACCGCCGTGGTTTTGGCCAGACCTGGCAAACCTTCCAGCAGCAGATGCCCGCCGGTCAGCAGTCCGATGACCAGCCGGTCGAGCAAGGCCGACTGACCGACAATGGTATTTTCCAGAGACTGGCGTAGCGCGATGATTTTGGGCTGATTCAGCATCATTCGTTCCTAACATTGGACAGCATGCCGCCACACGACGAAACCAGGGTGTAGTGTATTTACATTCCCAGAAACGTAACATGGTTAATGCGAACCACAATAATCCTGAAAAAATCAGTTAGCCACTGAGAACACAGAGTTCACAGAGGCAACGGGGTTCGCAGGGATGGGCGGCTTGTCGCCCAACTCGCAAAAACAATTGGTTGCCGTAAATATTGGCTTCACCCATCAGGTGAAGCGGAAAAATAGGTGGAAACCGCTTCATCTCTGTGTTCTCTGTGGCTTGAATCGCGGTTTTTAGGATAATTGCGGCATTTACACCGCCATAAAATGACAAAGTGACCACGAAAATTATTCCCACCTCCTACCCACCCGCGCCAGTCGGCTTTGGCGAATCGCTCAAATACTGGCTCAAGCTCGGTTTCATCAGCTTCGGCGGCCCGGCCGGGCAGATTGCCATGATGCACTTGGAACTGGTGGAACGGCGCCGCTGGATTTCCGAGCGGCGCTTTCTGCATGCGCTGAATTACTGCATGCTGCTGCCCGGACCGGAAGCGCAGCAACTCGCCACTTACATCGGCTGGCTGATGCACGGGGTGAAAGGCGGGGTCGCGGCGGGCGTGCTGTTCGTGCTGCCGTCGCTGCTCCTCCTGATTGCGCTCACCTGGGTCTATGTATCTTTCGGCAGCCTGCCCGTTGTGGCAGGGATTCTGTATGGCATCAAACCCGCAGTCACCGCCATAGTTGTGTTCGCGGCTTACCGCATCGGCACGCGCGCACTCAGGCATGGCGTACTGTGGGCGATTGCGGCGGCCGCTTTTGTCGCCATTTTTGCGCTCGATATCCCCTTCCCCTACATCGTGCTGGGCGCAGCGAGCCTCGGCATGGCTGGCGGCAAATTCATGCCGGACAAATTCAAGGCTGCGGGTGGCCATGGCACGTCCGGCAGGGACTACGGCGCGGCGTTGATCGATGACGACACGCCCACCCCCGGCCATGCATGCTTTTCCTGGGCACGGCTGTCAGGATTGGTGATCATTGGGTTGGTGCTGTGGGGCAGCGTGATGGCGCTGCTGTCCGGCCAGTCAACCCTGTTCACCATGGGCGGGTTCTTCACCAAGGCTGCGCTGGTGACTTTCGGCGGTGCCTATGCGGTGCTGCCCTATGTCTATCAGGGCGGTGTCGAACATTACCAGTGGCTCACCGCCCATCAGATGATAGACGGGCTGGCGCTGGGCGAAACCACGCCCGGACCGCTCATCATGGTGGTGGCTTTCGTCGGCTTCATCGGCGGCTGGAGCAAGGCGCTGTTCGGTCCCGATACGCTGTTCTGGGCCGGGGCCGCCGGTGCCGGCGTGGCGACTTTCTTCACCTTCCTGCCCAGCTTTCTGTTCATCCTGGCCGGCGGGCCGCTGGTGGAACGCACCCACGGCGACCTCAAGTTCACCGCACCGCTTACCGCCATCACCGCTGCTGTCGTGGGGGTGATCCTGAATCTCGCCGTGTTCTTTGCCTGGCATACACTGTGGCCTGCGGCGATCAAGACCGCGCCATTCTCAGGCCAGTTCGAGTGGTTTTCAGCGTTGCTGGGTGTCGCCGCTTTCATCGTCCTATGGCGCTACCAGGCCGGTGTGGTGAAAGTTATCGGCGCCTGTGCCCTGCTCGGGCTGGGTTACTCAATGCTCGCTTGAACCTGTTCAACACTCACCGGGACTGGAGGGGAACCATGAAATGGATCACCAGAGAGCATCCAAAAATCGATCGCATCGCCTGCCCGTGGCTTATTGCACGCTTTATCGATGCAGCGCCGCAATTTCTGTACGTGCCGGCAAGCGAAGTACTGGAGGTGGCCGCACAAACCGGGGCGGTTCCCTATGATATTCCCGGCGTGGAGTATGGTCATGACGGCGAACTATGCAGCTTCGATGCCTTCGTGAAAAAACACCATCTCGACGAGCCAGGATTACAACAACTCGCGCTGATCGTGCGCGGCGCGGACACCGCGCGTCCGGATCTCGCCCCCGAAGCAGCGGGTTTGCTGGCGATTTCACTGGGCTTGTCACGCTGCTTTTCGGACGACCATGAAATGCTCAGGCACGGCATGGTGATCTGCGATGCGCTCTATGCCTGGTGTCGTGAAGGACGGGCGGAAGCCCGCAACCGGCCGCCAGCTTGAAACTAGTGCGCGGGCAGCAGCGCCATGAGTTTTCCCAGGGCATCGGGCTCATCCCATTCCGTACCACCGAACATGACGTAACGCACGCGACCCTGTGCATCCACCACAAAGCTGGAGGGCAGAGCAAAGGCTTTCCACGCTTTCAATCGGCTGGCTTCGCGATCCATCAAGATGGGAAAAGTAACCGGCACCTGCTTGAGAAAAGCCTGCACGTCGCTGTTTTGTTCACCCACATTTACCGACAAAATCGCGAAAGGCTTACCGGCCATGCGTTTTTGCAAGCGCTCCATCGAGGGCATTTCCTTGAGACACGGCGGGCAATACGTCGCCCAGAAATTCACCAGGACAACTCGTCCGCGATAACTTGCAAGGTCAAATTTTTTGCCGCTCATATCGGACAGCGCGAGCGCTTTGGCCGGATAAGGCGCAACAGCATGCAAGTCGGCATCGGCCGCGTGTGCAGTAATAAAAAACAGACTAAGGATGAGGGCGAGCAGCGGGCGCATGAGGGATTCCGTGAGCGGGTGAATCTGACGCAAGCTTGCGCCAGGCATTAAACATGGTGGCGCCGAGTCGCCGGGATTCCTGGAGTTCGTGCTGGCTTTGATTCGGGCGCTCATAAAAAGCATCCCGTACCCCCGGCAAGATCGTTACGTGGACTTTGCTGCCTCCGCTTTGCAGCGCGTCTTTCAGTTTGTCCAGCCACCAGAAACGCGGGGATTGCTGCGGTTGCAACAGCGCGACACTGAGCCGGACATGGCTCGTCGCAGGCAGAAAGTGCAGCGCTTTGCCGGTGTCCACCTCTTCGACCAGATCCGGGTAGATCAGCACGGCGCCAGATATCTTGGGGGGCGATTTACCTTTTCTTACATGCGGCTCCTGCTGTAACAGCTGTACGCCATTGAGCAAGGGAATCACGTTCGTACCTGCCCCGGCAAGGTAGAGCTTTTTGCCATCGTGCAGCGCAAATTGCAGCAGGGCTTTCATGTCGGAAGCGGGCACCTTGTCGCGACTGCTACGCAGATCGGGCAGATCATATGCAGACAAACTGTCTACCAACCATACCTCCACTCCATGCGCGGCGAAATATCTGGCTGCGGCTTGCTCATAGCGTTGTTCGCCATACTCGGCCCCCATCCATAACACCCGGTTCCGGCCTTGTGCCGGATAAACGCTGTAACTCAACACCGCACCGGATGGCGATTCCCAACGCTTATTTTGCGCATGCGCAGCTGCCTGTACCTGGCTGCTGCCCAATGCAGTCAGTAGCAACAGACTGACCAGCATGCCATACAAGACGCGATTTAATTCATTAAAAACCGGAAACTTCATAAGAGATCTGCAGAGCATAGCGACGTTATAGGCAAAGTAACTGCTCTGATGTTTAGTCGCAATGGTACACACTGCTCAGGGCACGGTTTCTCCGGCCCTGCGCTTTACATCCAGGAGCTTGCCTTCTTCCATATCCTGCTCGCGGATAGCCAGGCCGGAAAAGATCAATTCCTCGATGCTCACCACGTCCACATGGATAGTCATTGCCATGGTGGTTTTCCCCATTGGTCCGTTATGGCTGGATCAATTAAACCGCGGCGGCGCCGCCGACAATCTCGGAAATCTCCTTGGTAATCGCCGCCTGCCGGGTTTTATTGTAAATCAGCCGCAACTCGTCGAGTACGTGGCCCGCATTCTCTGTCGCCGCTTTCATCGCCACCATGCGTGCACCCTGTTCGGAAGCCATGTTTTCCGCCACCGCCTGGTAGATCAATGCCTCCACATAACGCCTGAGCAATTCATCCACAATGGTTTTGGCGTCCGGTTCATAAATGTAATCCCAGTGCCCATAGGGACTGGCGAGCTGCTCACCGCTGAGCGGCAGCAGTTGCTCCAGCACCGGTTCCTGTTTCATGGTGTTGATGAAGCGCGTATAGCAGATGTAAAGCGTGTCTATCCGACCTTCGCTATAGGCGTCCAGCATGGTTTTCACCGGCCCAGCCAGCCTTTCCATGTGCGGCGTGTCGCCCAGTGCAACAGCGTACGACACGACGTTGGCTCCCATCCGCCGCAGGAAACCGAAGCCTTTGCCACCGATGGCGCAAACCTCCAGCGCCATCTTCTGCTCCTCCCGTTCCTTCATGTGGTTAAGCGCCAGGCGCAGCGCATTGGTGTTCAGGCCACCGCACATTCCCTTGTCGGCGGTGATCAGTATCAACCCGGCGTGGTTTGCCTTTCCACGTGCGACCAGGAATGGGGATTTGTATTCCGGATGTGCGTGGCTCATATGCGCAGCCACATTGCGGATCTTTTCACCGTAGGGACGCGCAGCGCACATGCGATCGCGCACCTTGCGCATTTTGGATTGCGCCACCATTTCCATGGCGTAGGTGATCTTTTGCATGTTCTGCACAGTTTTGATCTTGGTCCGGATTTCCTTGAGGCCAGCCATTCGTCGTTATCTCCAAACAAAAAGTCTGCTCGCGGATGCGAACAATGCCACCGTATTGAGAAGATCGAGGCGGGTGCTCAACCGTCTGACAAGACGATTCCCTTCATAAGCGCCATCTGCTGCGAACTGGGCAATGTCACCCGGTGTCTGCTCGATCATTCTGTCGACCGGCATTGCAAAAGTGTATCGTCGGACATGTTCGGACTCCTCCTCGAGAATGCACTTGTAGAGTAAGCGCACCAGGACCATGCCGCCAGTGGACAGATCATGTACCCGGCTAGGTACTTTTCCTTAGGAATGAATGTGGCTGGAAGTTTTCGGGCCGTTTAGAGAATACCGGCGGCTCATTGCAGATGGCCATTACGTCACCAGGATGCTGCATTCGGGTCGGGGCAACCCGGTATGCCCGTCGGATTACTCGGCGTTGCTGAAAGAACTTCTCTACAATTGTGAAGGTTTGCGCGCTGCAGACGGATTTCGGGAACATGAATTGATGGCATGGATGGGACAGAGGGAAGTGGCGATAAACGGCTCGAGCGCTGCATTGGTGCTCGAACAGTACCGGCAGACCCATGGGCGGGTAGTCCTGTTTCTAAGCATTGTGGCGGCCGTGCTGACACTGTTGCTCGCTGCGCCTGCGCAGGCCAGCCCGCCAGTGCGGATCGGCGTCCTCGACTTCCTCGGCTCCGATGCCGCTTTTTCCGACTGGTCCCCGATGGTGGCGCACCTCGAAACGGCCCTACCGAAGCGGCGTTTCGTTCTTGCTTATTACGACGTCCCCGGCCTGCGAGAAGCCGTGCGCCGGCAGGAGGTGGACTTCGTGATTACCAACAGCGGCCAGTATGTGGCCCTGGAATCGGAATTCGGTGTCAGCCGCATCGCCACCCTGGAGTCGCCTGGCGTGCCCTCCCCCTCGCAGGCCATCGGTTCGGCGGTGATCGCCCGCGCCGACCGGCGCGACCTGAACGTGCTGTCTGATCTCAAGGGCAAGCGTGTGGCCGCCGTCGGCGAGGATGCGTTCGGCGGTTTCCAGGTGGCCTGGCGCGAGTTCCGGCGCCAGGGCGTCGAGCCGGAGGATTTCGCGCGCCTCGACTTCCTCGGCTTTCCCATGCCGCGCATCGTCACGGCCGTGGCCCGCGGCCAGGCTGACGCAGGGATCGTGCGCGCCTGCCTGCTGGAAGAACTGGCGCGAGCCGGAACCATCCGGCTCGCCGACTTCAAGGTGCTCTCGCCGCGCCGGGTGACAGGCTTCGCCTGCGGCCTGTCGTCCGATCTTTACCCGGATTGGCCCATCGCCACCCTGCGCCATACCGATCTGCACCTGGCCAAGGCAGTGGCGACGGCACTCCTGTCGATGCCGGCATCTCCCAAAGGCTACGCCTGGACGGTGCCGGCGGATTACCGGGAGGTGCACGAACTGTACCGGGATTTGCAAATCGGCCCCTATGCCTACCTGCGCGAGACCACTCTGCAAGCACTGGCACGCCGCTATTGGCCATTCATGTTGCTTTTTTTCGCGGCGCTTGCCGGCTGGGTCGTGCACACCGTTCGCGTCGAGCAACAGGTCCACGCCCGCACGACGGCGTTGCGTCAGGCGCTGGCGCAACGGGATGCGGCCGAGGCGGGGATGCGTGCGCATCAGGAGCAATTCGACCATTTGTCCCGCCTGTCGATCCTGGGCGAGCTGTCCGGCACCCTGGCACATGAATTGAACCAGCCGCTGACCGTCATCGCCAACTACGCCCAAAGCCTGGTACGCCGGCTCGACAGCGGCCGCTACACGCCCGCTGTGCTGGCCGAGGCGAGTCAGGAAATCGCCACCCAGGCAGAGCGCGCCGGCGGCATCGTGCACCGCATCCGCGCCTTCGCCCGCAAGCGCGCCGCAGTGCGCGAGCGGCGCCCGCTGGCCGAGCTGGTGCGGGGGGCCGCCGCTCTGTTCGGCGGCATGCTGCCGGGCGCACCGCACATCGACATCGCCGACCGCCTGCCGGCTGGCACGCAGGTTGAGGCGGATACCGTGCAAGTGGAGCAGGTTCTCCTCAATCTGCTGAAAAACGCCGCCGACGCCATGCAGGGCCTGCCGCCCGACGAGCGCGCCATCGAGGTTACGCTGGAGCGCGAGGGGCGCAACTACCGGATTTCCATCCGTGACCATGGCGCCGGCCTGGCGCCGGCGTCCGCCCAGCACCTGTTCGAACCTTTCTTCACCACCAAGCCCGACGGTATGGGGCTTGGCCTGTCGATCTGCAAAACCATAATCGAGGCCCACGGCGGACGGCTGTGGGCCGAGGCCAACGCCGGCGCGCCCGGCATGACGTTTATTTTTACCCTGCCCGCCGATGACCTCATCACTTGACCAAGTTCTGATCCATATCGTCGACGACGACGCGGCGCTGCGCCGCTCCCTGGTGTTCCTGCTCGACTCGGTCGGCTGGCGCACCCAGGCCCACGCCAGCGCCGAGGAATTCCTGGCCACCTACCAGCCGGGTGCGCCCGGCTGCCTGGTGCTGGACATCCGCATGCCCGGCATGAGCGGGCTGGAGCTGCAGCAGGTGCTGCGCGCCCAGGGCCGCACCTTGCCGATCATTTTTATCACCGGCCACGGGGATATCTCGCTGGCGGTGCAGGCCATGAAGCAGGAGGCCTGCGATTTTCTGGAAAAGCCATTCAAGGACCAGGTGCTGCTCGATGCGGTGACCCAGGCGGTGCGCCGCAGCTCCCGGCAACTGGCGGCGGAGCGGCGCCACGACCAGGCCCATGCACTGCTGGAACGGCTGTCGCCGCGCGAGCGGGAGGTGGCGCTGCGGGTGGCGCACGGCCTGCCCAACAAGCTGATCGCGCGGGAGCTGGACATCAGCGAAAAGACCGTGCATGTGCATCGCCAGCACGTGATGGAGAAAACGCACACCGGTTCCGCCGCCGAACTGGCGCGCCTGATGCTGCGCGCCGACCCGGCCGACCCGGATTGAGGGAGCGCGCTTAGAGCATTTCTATTACCCACTTGGTAACCGTGCCGGTTGCGTGAGCGCATTGATTCCCGCGTGCCTCGTCAAATGCCTTATATGCTTCGGCATTCCACATGTCATAGGTTCGGCCGGTAAACTGTCTCTGCAGTTCCTCGCAGGTGATGCCGCCAAACTCTGCCCGGAACCGCTCCACAAGTTCTTTGTTTTTTTTGAAATTATTGATACAACGGCCTTTATCGAGCTTGTCGCGGTCACGGCCGAATTTCGCACTCAGCGCCAGCAGCCCGCCTGTCAATGCACCGCAAGCACCTTGCGCCATCAACCCGCCACCGCCGGAAAGTCCATGACTGGCTTTGATCGTGCTGTCATCAATAATGCCAACGCTTTCCTGAACGGCGGCCAGAACACATTGCGGACAACAGCCATAAGCCAACTCGTACTGCAGGGCCTTGTGGTAGGCATTCTGCGCAAGCTCCCGTTTTTCTTCCGTATTCATGCCGGCCTCCTGAATCCCATGCGCCAACCTGGCGATTTGACCTTAAAGCCCCTTCTTGCTGTGGCGCAATTTCTGAACGCCCTGCAGATGCGCAAGCGCTTTTGCCAACTCCACTTCCAGCTTTGCATACTCCATCGCCGTGACGCGGTTTTTCATGGTTTCTTCGACCTTGCGCTTTTCATCCCATAGCTTGCCTTCTTCCATGGTCTTCTCACGGATAGCCATGTCGGAAAGAATCGTCACTCCCTGGGGCTGTACCTCCAGCATGCCGCCGGAAACGTAAACCACCTCCTCCTGCGCCTGGTGCGGAATTTTCAGTCGCACGACGCCGGGTTTGAGGCGGGCGATCATTGGCGCATGCCTGGGGTAAATGCCGACCTCTCCCATTTCCGCCGGCGCGACGACGAACTCCGCCAGGCCGGAAAAGATCAATTCCTCGATGCTCACCACATCCACATGGATAGTCATTGCCATGGTGTTTTTCCTCTATTGCCTGCTATAAGCCCCACGGCGGCCTCCTAAGCGCGCGCGACGCTGGCCGGCAGGCCGTTGCGCACCGAGGTCCCCGACACCGCGTCCACCCACACCGACTTGCCCTGACGCGTAGGGTCCGCCAGCCCCAGGTCGTTGAGGTTGACGCCGGCACCGATAGCCGGCTCGTCCGGCTGGCGCGCACCACCGATGCGGTGCGCGCGGGCGCCCAGTTCCTTGTGGCCGAAGCCGTGCTCGATCGCCAGTACGCCGGGCATTACGCCAGCATGCACGATCACCCGGCCGCGCACGCTGCCGCCGGGGGTGCGGATCACCGCGGCGTCGCCGCTTTCCAGCCCGAAGCGGGCCGCGTCCGCCGGGTGCATCAGTACCGGGTTTTCCGGGTGGATGCCGCGCAGCCGCGAGGCGGCGATGGAATAGGAATTCTGCAGCGCCGACTTGAAGCTGACCAGTTGCAGCGGCCACTCGGCTTCCGGATAAAGCTTGCGCATCGGCGTGCCGTCGGCGAACACCGGTTCGGTCCAGGTAGCGCAGCCGGTGAAGCGTTTGCCGGTGATGCTGTTTTTTGTCGCACCCAGGTTTTCGTTGTAGATCTGCAAGCCCTTGTCGTAGCGGTGGGTCATCCATTCCGGATTGTCCTCATCATAGGTTTCCTTGGCAGGCTGATAGCGCCCGCCGCGGGCCAGGATGAAGGCCACCTTGCGCACTTCCTCCGGCTTCAGGGTGCGTTCCAGCAGCGGCCGCAGACGCTCGACGCCGGACAGCAGGATATCCTCGTCGCTGGCGTCCGCCACCGGTTCCTTGCCGAGCCAGGCGATGTTCGCGCCGCCCCGCAGATACCAGTCTTCCGGCCGCTCCAGCGGATAAGTGTTGCCCTCCATGTCGGCGATCGCGCCGGGCCCGAAACCGGGCAGCGCCATGGCCTTGGCCAGGGCGATGAAAAAGGTTTCCACGCCGATTGCCTGGCCGTCCGCCAGCTTGTCCGCCTTCGGCTCCACCACCGGCCAGCGCGCGGTGCTGGCCTTGGTCGGCACCGCGCCCCAGGCCGAGCCCCAGCCCCAGCTCTCGTACAGCAGCGCGTCGGGCACGATGTAATCGGCGAAGGCGTTGCTCTCGTTGATCAGCGGATCGATGGAAACAATCAGGGGGATTTTTTTCGGATCCGCCAAGTCCTTTTCCACCTGCGCGCGCAGGCCGGGGATTCCGTAGACCGGGTTGGCACTCCACAGGAACAGCGCCTTGATGCCATACGGGTATCCGTTGGCGGCACCAGTCAGCCACTCGGTGGCCAGGGCCGGCGCATTCGGAAACCACGGTGCCTGGGCCGGATAGGCCTTGCCTGCCGCCTTTTTCGCGGCGAACTCGGCGGTTTTCTCGTACGGCACGTTGCGCCCCAAAGGGACACCGGAGGGCTTGATCATGCCGGGGAAAGCTGCCAGGTTGTAGCGCGGGCCGGCACCATCATCCTTGAAGCCGCCGCCGTTCATCGCCAGTCCTCCCTTCCAGTTCAGGTTGCCGATCAGGGCGTTCAGGGTCACCACGCCGTAGGCGTTGTAGAAACCGTTGCCGGCCATCATGCCGCCGTGGGCGATCGCCGCCGCGCGCTTGCCGTGGCTGGAGAATTCCCTGGCCAGACCGGTGATGGTGGGTGCCGGGACGCCGCAGGCGACGGCGTATTCGTCAAGGCTGCGGGCGAAAACCTGCTCGCGCAGTAATTGCAACGAGGATTTGACCTTGAGCGGCTGGCCGCCGGCCTCGACCGTGCTGTCCACCAACAGTTGTGCCGGCCCGGCGGCCTTGTCGTGAAACACGGGATGTCCATCGGCGTCGAGCACTACGAATGGGTCACCTTCCTTGTAGCGTGTCTCTTCGGTCAGCGCCAGCCCCAGATCGGAACCACGCAGGAATCGCCCCTGGCGCGGATGGCCAGGTTCGGCGATGACCAGATGGGTGGCATTGCTCCAGGATGGCTCGCCGGCCGCCTGCGCCACCACAGGGTTGGGGTGGGAAAGGTGTTTCGCGTCGTAGCGCTGGTTCTCGAACAGCCAGCGCATCATACCCATTACCAATGCGCCGTCGGTACCGGGTTTGATCGGAATCCAGCGCGCGCGCTCGCCGGCGGCAAGGTTGCTGGCGTTGGTCAACACCGGATCCACCACCACGTAGTTCAGCTTGCCCTCGGTGCGGCCCTTGGCCACCATTGCCCCCTGCAGTTTGAAAGGATTACCCGCCTGGCCGGGGGCGGTACCGATGAAAAGAGCGAATTCCGTATTGGCGAAATCCGGCTTGCCGTGGGGCATTTTCTTCATGTCGCCAAACAGCGCGCCGGAGCCGGAGCGGTAGGCGCCGCCGCAATAGGAGCCGTGACCGACAACATTCAGCGTGCCGTAGGCCTGCTGCATGAAACGCTTGCCGAAGGCCAGTCGACCGTCGTTGAAGTTAGTGAAGAGGGCCACCTGGTTGACTTTCGGCCCCAGCTCAGGACGCTGCGGGTCGATCGGGGTGGTCAGGTCGCGCAGGGTTTTCAGACCTGCGACCTGCCCTTCTCCGAACAGGTTGCCGCCTTCGGTCAATTCCCGCACCAGCTGTTCGAATGGAATCGGTTTCCACTGTCCCGAATTGCGCGGGCCGACCCGCTTCATCGGGCGCAACACCCGGAACGGCGAGTCCATCTGCTCCAGTACCGCATTGCCGCGGCCACATGCTGTTGAGCGTCCCGCCAGACCTTTGTCCTGGAAACGGGAAAGGGCGACGAAGCTGTCCCGGATCGACGCCTTCATTGGCAGGTGCGGCACGGTGGACAGCGGGCTGTAAGGGTTGCCGGCGACGCGCAGCACCTTGCCGCTGGCGCGGTCGATGCGTACCCGTACGCCACACATGGTGGTGCAGCCGAGACAAGCGGTATAGCTCACCTGCTGCGCCAGGTTCAGCTTCAGTGTCCCGGTTTCCGGATCGATTTTGAACTCCGGTTCGAGGGAGGCGCCGTAGAATTGGCTCTTCGGCTGATTGTGGTCAAGCAAGGGGCTGAGCATGCGCTTGGCGGTGGCGCTGAAGCCGGCGCCGAACGCGACCAAGCCACCGGCGATGAGAACCTTGCGACGATTGTTGGTAGTCATGACATTCTCCTTAGGACTCGTTAATGAATAACTTGGACATGCGCTGGGGTCACTTTGAGCGCAGACCAAGGCGCAAGACGTGCGGTTGTGTCATTCACAACAAGCGGCTTGCAACGCCGGGATGCGCTCAAAGCGACCCCAGCCCGGAGGGTTGCTGCATATTCGTGTGTCTGCGGCGTTGCGAAACTTGCGAATGGAATGACCATTCGCTGCGTTTCGCGCCTTGCATCCATCACGAATACGCAGCAACGTATGTTCAAGTTATTCATTAACGAGTCCTTAAGCTTGGACGCGGCGTTGGCCGGCCCAGGGCAGAACTGAGATAAGGATGATCAGAACAGCGATCCACAACCCGGCGGTGCCGAGGATGCCGAGCATGCCGTCCTGGCCGAGGGGAAGATGGTAATCGTGGTAATAACCGGCGCCGGTTTTGGGGATTTCCTGGCCGCCGATGAACACCGTCCAGCGCATCATCCAGGCACTGTGCAGGGCGATCAGACCAGCCGCCAGGCGCCAGGCGGGATGCCGGACGGCAAGCCAGAGCGTGACCATGGCGCTACCGGCGGCCCACACGGCGGTGATCTGCCATGCGCTCGAGGGCGCCACTTGCGCCAGCGCGTTGGCGTGAGTCGGAGACAGGCCGGTTACGCCCAGCAGCAGCCATGCAGCGCCAACAGCCAATACCAGTATCTGGGTCGCCGCCAGCAGGCGCAACAGGTGGGCTCCCTGCGCTGCGTGGCCGTCGCCGATGGCGCGGTCCAGCACCAGCACCAGGCCGATGGCTCCAGCCACGGCGGTGATGAAGAACTGCACCGGCAGAAGCGGCGTATCCCAGAGGGGCCGGGCGTGCACCACCATCACTTCCATGCCGGTGTAGAGCGCCACCAGCGCGGCGCCGGTCAAGGCAAGCACGGCGGCGATGCGGATCGCCCCCAGGCTGTCATGGCCGCCGTAGGCAAACGCCCGGTAAACGCCCGCCCAGCGTCCGCCGGCATCGGCCAGACGCTTCAAATCCGGGCGCAGTATCAGCCAGGTATAGAGCGCCAGCCCGCCCAGGTAGAGTGGGATGAAGAAGGCGCCCCAGGCCATCCAGGAGCCGAAATTGGGGTGCAGGTAGAAATTGAGAAAGCGGCCGGGCTGGTGCAGGTCCGCGAGCAGGGCCACGGGTGCGGTCAAGCCGCAGGCCAGCGCGCCCAGCAAGGCCAGACGGCTCGCCCGCTCCCAGGCGGGCCGGCGCAGCGCGAACCAGGGCATAGTCAGCAGAAAACAGCCCACGGACAGGCCGATCAGGAAAAAATACTGGACCGCCCAAGGCAGCCACGACACTTCGCGGGCCACGTTGACGACTTCGACAATGGATGTGCTCATGATCAACCTCCGTGCTCACTCGGCCGCCACAGGGCGGCCTGGCCCTCGACACGCCCCTGGAAACGGGGATCGAGGCCGATGTAAAAAACGTTGGGGTGGGTGCCGGATTCGGGCTTGAGCACCTTGACCGCGTTGGGTTCCGTGCGTTTGGCGGCGTCCAGCCTGCGTCGCAGCTCACCTTTGGGATCGTTCAGGTCGCCGAAGATGCGCGCGCCGCCGACACAGGTTTCGACGCAGGCGGGCAGCAGACCAGCGTCGACCCGGTGCGCACAGAAGGTGCACTTGTCGGCCTTGTTCGTATCGTGGTTGATGAAGCGCGCGTCGTAGGGGCAGGCCTGAACGCAGTAAGCGCAGCCCACGCAGCGGTCGCCGTCCACCACTACGATACCGTCGTCGCGCTTGAAGGTGGCACCCACCGGGCAGACCGGCACGCAGGGGGGATTGTCGCAATGGTTACACAGGCGCGGCAGCACGTAGGTGCCGACCTGGGTATGGCCGTCCACCTCCTGCGTTACGGCATAAGTGGAGACGATGGTGCGGAAGCTGTTCACCGGCACCGCATTTTCCATGATGCAACTGACGGTGCAGGCCTGGCAGCCGATGCACTTGCGCACATCCACCAGCATCGCCCAATGGTGTTTACCTTCGGCAGCGCTGGCGCTATTCAAGGGCAGCGCCGCGCCGGCAGTAATCGCCGGTAGCGCCCGCAGAAAGGCGCGGCGGGATTGGAAAAGCGTATCGTCGGACATGTTCGGACTCCTCTTCGAGAATGCACTTGTAGAGTAAGCGCGCCAAGACCATGCCGCTAGTGGAGGGATCGTGTACCCGGCTAGGTACTTTTCCTTAGAGAGTGATGTGGTTGGAGATTTTCGGGCCGTCTGAAACCTGATGAGACGGTTTTACTTGAGAGGCGGATGTCTATGAGAGAAAACCGGCCCGCTGGGAGCCGGGCGGTGTTCCTGAATTTCACTGCGAAGCTGGAGTACCCGCAGTCGCGAGGGATCAGGGGCTGGGAAGGATTTTGCCTACCGCACGACACAAGCTGCAATTCCAGGCTGCTTGCGAAAGGGCATTCATTTCTCTTCGACCCGTCGTGCTAAAAAGTCAGCACCTTGTCACTGTCGCGTGCAATCCGATACAGATCCTGCATGGTGGAAATCTCGCAAACGCCGGTATCCGTGCTATCCCGCAGCTTCAGACAGGTGCCACATGCCTGTATCCTGCCACCCGCCGCAATGAACTGATCCATGGCTTCCGTTACCTTGAATTTTTCGTTGTCCAGGCTGCTGCATTCCACGCCCTTGGCCAACAAAAAAGCCGCAACTACATCCCCCTCCTTCAAGGCAAACACACCCAAACGGAAGGCATTCCACACCGTTTCACTATCGGTGGAATAAATCACCAGACCGAGCTTCATGACATTCCCCTTTCGTTTAGAGCTTGTCCGCCGGATTCAACCGCGGATGCGTTTCCTCGCCCCATATCCATACGATCAAACCCGAAACCAGCATGGCGATGGTCACAAACCAGAATCCGGAGTTGATGGCACCGCTCAGGTTCGCCACCAGTCCCAGCGCCAGCGCGCCGATGCCGTAGCCGAGGTCGCGCCAGAAGCGGTAAATGCCGATGGCTGAACCGCGCCAGTTGGGATGCGCAATATCTGCCACTGCGGCACTCAAGTTTGGGTAGAGCAATGCCATACCGAAACCCGTCACGGCTGCCGAGAACGACCACCATAAAATACTTTCACCCATGAGCATCATGCCCACGCCCGCGCCGCAAATCCACATCCCCCACACGATGGGCTTCTGCCGGCCGATGTGGTCGGACAGTTTGCCGGTGACCAGCTGCGAGCCACCCCAGACGAACCCATACACGCCCACCACCCAGCCAATGTTGGGAAGGCTCAAACCATGCTGATAGAGATAAAGCGGGTAGAACACCCAGACCAGCGCATCCACGAATTTTTCCACCAGTCCGGCCTGGCTGATGACGGCCATGCGCCTGTCGCGCCAGGACATCAGGGTGAATACCTCCCAGGTGGTGGGATTGTCGGAAATGTTATGGGGAAAGCGCGGTTTCGGCCCTTTTGATTGACCCGCAGCATAGCGTGCGCCTTCTGCCTTGGCCCAGGGCAGCGTATCTTTGACCCAGAACAAGGTCAGCGCGATTGCCAGCACGATCACCACCAGGCCAAAGATGAGCAGTCCCTGGCGCGCTCCAAACGCAGTCGCCATATAACCGGTGATGATGCCGGCGATGGCCACCCCCACGTAGCCGGAAAATTCATTCAAGCCGATGGTGAGGCCGCGCTGGTCGGCACGGGTGATATCCAGCTTGGAGGTTTGGGTCATGGACCAGGTGAGTCCCTGGTTGACGCCCAGCAATACCGTCGCCGCAACAATCCAGCCCCAGCTCGGGGCATACAGGATCATGAACGGGATAGGCAACGCCGACAGCCAGCCCAACAACAATACCTGCTTGCGGCCGATGCGTTCAGACAAACGTCCCGCCACGAAGTTAAGCGGACCCTTGACGAAACCGAACGCCACCACAAACGCCATGAGCAGCAGGAACGAACCCTTCGGCACGCCGAATTCGGACTCCGCCAGGGCCGGTACTACGGTGCGCATCATGCCCAGCGTCAGCCCAACCAGCAGTACCTGGAACAACTGGTGTAAAAATTGCACCCGATTGTGGCCGATGCCGTGACGATAATCCTGATAGCTTGCCTGGTGCGAAGTCGAAGCGCTCATCAAATCATCCCTGTCTCATCAGGCCGCGATATTCGCCGCCACCATTTTGTCCATCTCTGCTGGCCGCGGCGGAATTTCGCTGGTGAGATAGCTCACGAACTCATCCATGGCGGTGATATGCAGCCCAGGATTGAAGCGTTTTTCGAAACCGATGGTGGAAGACGGCTTGCCGGAAATGCCCGCGCCGCATGCGCTACCTGCCTGGTGGCCGGGGAAGATTTCGGTCTCGTCCGGCAGAGTCAGCAGCTTGGCGTGAATGCTGTCGAACAGCATGGCGGCCATCGCCTTTTCGCGCCCGGCAAGATCAGGGCGGCCGACGCTGCCCACGAACAGGGTATCGCCGGTAATCACGAACCAGGGTTGTTCACCGCGGCGCTTGTCGGTCACTGCAAGGCAGATGCTGTCCATGGTATGGCCGGGGGTATGCAGCACCTTGGCCACCACATTCCCGGCCTCGATGACGTCACCGTCATGGAGGGGATGAAACGGAAATTGCACCACCGAAGCATCGCTTTCGTGCAGGCAATAATGCGCGCCCACCATTTCGGCCAGCTTTCTGCCGCCGGAATAATGGTCGGCGTGAACATGGGAGTCGATCACGTGGCTGATCGTGACATTGGCCTTTTTAGCCTCTTCGATGAACCATGCCTCGTCGCCCGCGACCACGTCCACGGCAATGGCCTTGCCAAGGGTGCCGCAGCCGAAGAAATAGGAAAGTGAAGACTCTTTAGTAGCTAGCTGTTTGAAAAACATGGGTTCCTCCGTGAAATATTTCTGATCAAAAATTAGTATTCAAACGAATATTTGAATAATGGACAAAAAATATACCCAAGTCAACCAAAAAAAGAAGGTAAACCGGAAGAGATCAAAAAGTATTTAGTTTTTTTCCACCGGCAACAGGTCTGCTTTCCACTCCGGGTATCCATCTTCCAGGCGGCGTGCCTTATATCCCTGGCTGCGCAGCTGGGAGACCGCCTCATACGCGAACATGCAATAAGGCCCTCGACAATAGGCAACCACCTCCTGGTTCGTCGGCAACTTGGCCAGATGCTTGGACAGGCTGTCCAGAGGGATACTGATTGCACCTGCAATATGGCCTGCCTGGTATTCTCCTGCCGGCCTGACATCCACCACCACCGCTTCGCCACTGCTGACCAGTTGCAACAATTCTTCACGTTTGACGGGTTTCAGATCATCCAGACGGTCAAAATTCTCCCGGACTATGCGCTCGACTTCGGCAAGATGGCGTTCAGCTAAACGGCGCAATCCGCTCAAGATGTTGGGAATCTCGGAATCATTGAGGCTATAGATAACCTGCAACCCCTCCTTGCGAGATTGCACCACGCCGCTGTCACGCAGTATTTGCAAGTGATGGGAGGTATTTGCCACCGGTATCCCGGTGGCATTCGCCAGCCCTTCTACACTGCGCTCACCCTGCGCCAGCGCCTCAAGCAACTCAAGGCGACTGGGACTGGCCATGGATTTGGCCACCTTGGCAAAATGCTCATAAAGCTTCTTTTTAGGAGAAATAGGCACAGACATATAAAAATTAGGCGCTCAAAAACGAACAGTGATTGATAATTTACTGGCAACACTCAGACTACATCCGCTGTCACTACAAAAAACGAACCCAGCGGCAGACTGGCAGGCAATACACTTTCCAGTTGCTGTGCAATCCAGCCGCCTCCCGGTACAAAAATCGAAAACGCCATACGCAGATTCCGCACCGGCTGGCCGGCGAACAGTTCGCGTACCTGTGCCGCGGTATGCCAATGTGCGCCGCGATAAGCGCCCTGTCCGCCGCCGCGACCCTTTTGCCAATAAAGCAGACTATGCCGGTTCAACAAGCCCAGCGCAATCCGGCGCCGGGCCACCCGCAGCATCTCCGCGAGTGCAAGGCGCTGGTCGGGGATAAAACACAACGCAGTGACCGCCATCACCAGGTCAAAGCCGCCAGCAGCGAAAGGCAGTGCAAGCGCACTGCCGTTTACATAATTTTCCGTACCTACAGCATGGCGTTCGGCAAACGCCAGCCAGTCCCGGTTCGGATCCAGTCCGGTAACGGCAGACTGGCTCCCTCGCGCAAACCGACGGGTGAAAAACCGGTACCGCAACCGACATCCAGCAGGCTCTCTGCGGATTGTGGCCCGAGCATGCGTCGTAACAGATCGGATTCAGTTTCCCCGACCCAGCGCCCACGAGGCGTCTGGTACCACGCGTCATACTCAGCCGCCTGCATCGCGCCTCCCTGAAGCCATTTAAGATTTTTGTGGATATACCGATAAGTATGTAAACCCATCGTTTGTATATGGCCACACGGTTTAAATAACCAACGATACGACCTGCCCAACCAAGGAACCACCCACATGCTGCATTTTAGAGCCATCGCATTATTCCTGGCTGGGTTAATTTTCGCTAGCGCGGCCAGCGCTGGCCTGACCGAACCTGCTGACAACAAACTCAGGATAGGTGGAACCGGTTGCGCCATCGCCACGATGCATATCCTCGGCAAGGCGTTCACCAAAATCCATCCTGATGTCACGGTTGTCATCATGCCCAGCCTGGGTAGCGGCGGCGGAATCAAAGCCATGCTTGCCGGCGCCATTGATCTGGCAATCAGCGGCCGCGACCTGAAACCGGCTGAACGCGCCCAGGGAGTGCTGGCAAGCGAGTATGCACGCACGCCATTCGTATTCGCCGTCTCCTCGCACAATAGCGTTTCGGCCATTACCACAAGCCAACTGGTCAAGATATACAGTGGCAATAGCACGATCTGGCCTGACGGGAAAAAACTACGGCTGATATTACGGCCGGCGGAAGAGTCCGATACGGACATTGTCAAAAGCATGTCCCCGGAAATGAACCAGGCGGTGAAAATCGCATTGGCGCGGGAAGGCATGATCATGGCAACCACCGACCAGGACAGCGCAGACAACATGGAAAAGATCTCTGGCGCCATCGGCACTACGACGCTGGCACAAATCATTTCCGAACAGCGAGCGCTCAAACCGCTGACTTTGAATGGCGTCACCCCAAGCCTTGATACGCTGACGGAAGGGAAATACCCTTATTTTAAAACCTTGTTTATGGTAAGCAGCCCGAAGCCCAAGCCGTTGACCCAGGCGTTTATTGCCTTCGTGCGTTCCGCCGCAGCCCGCCAAATACTGGCAAAAAATGGCCAATTGGCAGCGTCCGCCAAATAAGCCTCGAATGCCATGACGCTGCCTGACTCAAGACTGGTACCCAATGCAACCTGGTTGGCGGGCATCTTTGCCGGCTTGATCGCACTTGCTTTTCCGCTATTGTATTTTGGCCTGAGCTACCAATATCAGGTTGCGTCAATACAAACGGAAGTGGAATTCAACGCAGCCAACATTTCACAAGTTATTAACGCCAATCCTGAATTGTGGCAATTTGAAGAGCACCGTCTCGTCAGCCTGCTCACCGATCAAGCTTCGACTACCCTTCCCGAGTCGCGCCGTATTGTCGACACCAAGGGCAAGCTCATCGCGCAAAGTCAGGAAAAACTCACCCCCCCGTATCTATCACGCTCTGCCGATCTGCGGGATTCAGGCAGCATAGTCGGACGCGTTGAAGTCAACCGGTCCTTGTCTCCACTACTGCTTGATACTGCAATGGCAGCACTGATCGGCCTGCTGCTGGGCGGGGTGACTTTCATGGTTTTCCGCACCTATCCCTTGCGCGCACTGAAACGCGCGCTCAGCACACTGGCAAATGAAAAAGAGCGTGCCGAAGTCACGCTGCACAGTATCGGCGATGCAGTCATCACCACCAATGCCGACGGCTGTATCGAATACCTAAACCCTGTCGCCGAGCAGCTAACTGGCTGGAGCAGCGCCGCTGCATACGGGCAGCCATCTTCTCAAGTATTCAACATCATCAATGAAAACACCGGTGAACTGCTGGACAACCCGGCGGAAAAGGCGGTCAGGGAAAATCGCATTGTCTCCGCCACCAATCATGCCGGCCTGATCAAGCGCAATGGAAAAATCATCCCGATAGAAGACAGTGCCGCCCCCATCTGCAACAGCCATGGCCAGATCATAGGCGCCGTGCTGGTGTTTCACGATGTCAGCCACGCTCGTGCCATGGCTATCAAGCTCAGCCACCAGGCCAGCCACGATGCCCTGACCGGTCTCCTGAATCGGCACGCATTCGAGACCCGCCTACAGCAGGTGCTTGAAAATGCAACGCGGGAAAACAGCTATCACACCTTGTGCTATATGGATCTGGACCAGTTCAAGATCGTCAATGACACTTGCGGCCACACGGCAGGCGATGAGTTGTTGCGACAGCTGTCTGCCGAACTGCGCGCCCAGGTGCGTGGCTCGGATATCCTTGCGCGCCTGGGCGGGGATGAATTCGGGCTGCTGCTGGAAGGATGCAGCATGAACATGTCCGACATCATCGTGGGAAAATTGCTGCAGGCAGTCAGAGACTTTCGCTTCAGTTGGCAGGAGCAAACTTTCTCGGTAGGCGTCAGCATCGGCGTAGTCAGCGTACATGCCGAGTGCGGGGGCCTGATGGAAATCATGCGCGCTGCGGATTCAGCGTGCTATACCGCAAAAGACCGGGGCCGCAATCGCATTTATGTATACCAGCCCGATGACCACGAGGTGGCACTGCGGCGTGGCGAAATGCAATGGGTATCGCGCATTACCAAAGCCATTGATGAGGATAGATTTCGCCTTTATTACCAGACTATCCAGCCGATCATTCCCGACGCACAGGGCGCTCATTATGAAATCCTGCTGCGCATGCTGGATGAAGACGGAAAAATCATATCACCGGCTTCCTTTATCCCGGCCGCCGAACGCTACGGTCTGATGCCGGCCATAGACCGCTGGGTCATTCAAAATACATTCGCCAAACTCGGGGCACTGTACCGCGGGGATACGAAACAGTTGCTTCATACCTGTTCCATCAATCTCTCCGGCACTTCCTGGGCAAATGAAGATCTGGTGGGTTTCATCTGCGAGATGGCTGCCCAATACAGGGTTCCTGCGCGCGTGATCTGTTTTGAGCTCACCGAAACAGCTGCCATCACCCATCTCAGCAAAGCCATTGCATTCATCCGTGAACTCAAAAGCGTAGGCTTCCGATTTTCGCTGGATGATTTCGGCAGCGGCGTCAGTTCGTTTGGCTATCTCAAACAACTTCCCGTGGATTATCTGAAAATTGACGGCGGCTTTGTCAGAAACATGGTCGACGACAAAATCGATCTTGCCATGGTAGAGACGATCAATAACATCGGCCACATCATGGGCATTAAAACCATTGCGGAGTTTGTGGAAAACGAAGCCATACTGGAAAAACTCACCCATATGGGTGTGGATAACGCCCAAGGCTACGCCATTGCCAAGCCATTGCCACTGGATGATATGATTATTAGAACACCTGCCGTAACGCCGCCGCAGGAATTATCTGCATCTCTTATGGTGGCAAATTAACTCGAGCGCCAATGACCTGATTTCCCGCCCTGTTTTTCCTGCAGATGGATCGCCTCCATCCGCATTCCCCGATCCACTGCCTTGCACATATCATAAATAGTAAGCAGCCCAACGCTGAGCGCAGTAAGCGCTTCCATCTCCACGCCGGTTTTGCCCACCGTTTCGGCAGTCACCCGGCATTCAATCGCGGAATCCGCCTCCTGCACCAGAAACTCCACTGATACGTGGGTAAGTGCAAGCGGATGACACAATGGAATCAGCTCAGCGGTACGTTTGGATGCCATGATCGCGGCGATGCGCGCGACGCCCAGTACATCGCCCTTCTTGGCATTACCGTCGAGGATCATTTTCAGCGTGGCGGGCTGCATCACGATGCGCCCGGTCGCCACCGCAATGCGCCGGGTGTCGGATTTATCGGCCACATCCACCATCCGGGCATGGCCACGGTCATCGAAATGAGTGAATTGGTTCATAGTCAGGAACTGGAAAACAGAAGTCGTTATCATAGCATTCATGAAATCAGCATCCTTATTCCTGGCTTTGTGCCTGGCTAGCCAGCCGTTGTTGGCGAGCGAACTACCGGACCTTGGTGATGTCTCGCAAGGCGCGTTTTCACCGCATGACGAAGCTCGGGTGGGCAATAAAATCATGCGCGAAATTTACGCTGAACCGGCCTATTACGACGATCCGGAACTCACTGATTACCTCAACAATCTCGGCTACCGCCTGGTAGCCGCCAGCCCGGAAAATCGCCTCTCGTTCCAGTTCTTTGTGCTGCGCGACCGCACGCTGAATGCATTTGCCTTGCCGGGCGGGTTTATCGGCGTCCATACCGGCCTGATTGAAGCCACCCAGAACGAATCCGAACTGGCAGGCGTGCTGGGCCATGAAATCGCCCACGTCACCCAGCACCACCTGGCGCGCATGATCGAAAATCAGAATCAGGGCATCATCCCGTCACTAGCCGCATTGGCAGTGGCGCTACTTGCTGCGCGTTCCAACCCGCAAGTGGCTACTGCCGCCATTGCCACGGTTCAAGCTACTTCCATACAGAAACTGCTCAATTTTTCTCGAGACAATGAACGCGAGGCCGACCGTATCGGCATACAAATCATGAGCAAAGCGGGTTTTGACCCGCGCGCCATGGCAACTTTTTTCGAACGCCTGCAAAAAAACAGCCGTCTGTATGAAAATAACGCTCCGGCTTATCTGCAGACCCATCCGCTGACCTCGGAACGGATTGCCGATATGCAAAATCGCTTGGCCAGCCTGCCCGTCAAACAGGTGGCAGACAGCCTGGAGTTTCAATTGATACGTGCCAAACTGCTGGCCGGCGAAGGCAGCCCCGAAGCAGCCGTCAAGCGTTTCTCTGAAGCCATCCGCGCTACTCGCTATAACAATCTAGCGGCTGAACGTTACGGGCTGGTAGTGGCGCTGCTGCGCGCACGCCAGTTCGAGCGCGCGGATCAGGAACTGAACCAGCTCAACCAGTCGGGTGCCAGCAGTCCGATCATTGCCATGCTGGGTGCCCGGATCAAGCAGGAAGCAGGCGACATCGATGCTGCACTAATCCGCTATCAGGCTGGACGCGAGCGTTTTCCAGGTTATCGGCCATTGCTATATGCCGATGCCAATGCCTTGCTGCAGGCGGGCAAAGCCAAAGCAGCGCTGGCGCTTGTCACCGATCACCTTACCCTGTATCCGGACGATTACCGCCTGTACGAGTTACAGTCACGTGCCTACGCCATGCTGGGCAAAGATTTTTTGCGCCATCACGCCCAGGCTGAAGCCTATGTGAGGCAAGGCAATCTTGATGCCGCCATTGAGCAGTTGAAGTTGGGACTGAAGAGCCGCGATGGCGATTTTTATCAGATGTCCATTGCTGAGGCGCGCCTAAAAGAACTCATGGCGCTTAATAAATCAAGCAAACCATAAATCTTCTGAAACATTCATCGTGCGCTGATTTGGTATAAACATACCGAATGTCATGTTTTTGCAAAAAAAACGCGGTCAAGGGCTTGGACAAGCAAAAATTTTGCACTATGCTTGCCGCATCCTTAGTTTGGATAGGCAGACTGGGATGCCTTCGCGGCAAACCGGAAAAACATTCAGTTGCACCCACAATTAGACTAGGAGGATGACATGCGTGCAGGAGCATCACTAATCTTGACCGCAAGCATAGTCGGCATGTTCGTTATGGCCAACTACGCGGTGGCAGCAGACGCACCCAAAAAAGAAGAAACCGGCAAGTCCATTGCCTTTGACAAAGGCAAAGGCAATTGCCTGGCGTGTCACGCCATGCCTACCGTACCGGACGCGGAATCCGCTGGCACCATCGGACCACCGCTGATCGCCATGAGCGCGCGCTACCCGGATAAAGCCAAATTGCGCGCCCAGATATGGGATGCCACGGTTGCCAACCCTCAATCTGTCATGATTCCGTTCGGTAAACACAAGGTGTTGACTGAACAGGAAATCGATAAAGTCACCGATTTCGTATACGGCCTGTAATCCAGGCTCAAAATCACCTAGGAGAAATGAATGAATGAATTGCGTAGAAATATCCTGAAAAGCGCCGGCGCCGCTGGTGTGGTTGCCATGGCAGCTACCGCAGGACTGCTTAAGTCCGGCAATGCGCTGGCCGCCTGGAACAGCAACGCGTTTGCTGCGAAGTCCTCTGCTGAAGCAATCAAGGATCTGGGTTTGCCCACACCTGCAGACAGCAAGGCCATCACCATCAAGGCTCCGGATATTGCTGAAAACGGCGCTGTGGTTCCCGTGGAAGTACTCAGCACCCTTCCCGGCACAACCAACATTGTCATCATATCCGAGAAAAATCCCACCGTTCTGATTGCTGATTTCAAACTCTCCAACGGTGCTGAGGGTTTTGTCTCTACCCGTATCAAGATGGCACAAACATCCATGATACGCGCCGTAGTGGCCGCAGGTGGCAAGACGTACACCGCTGCCAAAGAAGTGAAAGTAACCATCGGTGGTTGTGGCGGTTAACTGACGCATATCTTGCCCAGCATCTGTGTCTTAATAACTTAGCTTAGAGGAATTCAAAATGGCAGAACCAATGAAAATGCGCGCATCCATTAGTGGCGATGTGGCCGATATTAAAGTATTGATGAATCACCCGATGGAATCCGGGCAGCGCAAAGATGCCAAGACCGGCCAAATCATCCCGGCTCACTTCATTGATGAAGTGCATGCCACGCTTAACGGCAAGCCCGTGCTCGACGCCCAGTGGGGCGGCGGCGTGTCGAAGAATCCATATCTGGGATTCAAGGTCAAAGGCGCCAAAGCCGGCGACAAAGTGGAAATCAGCTGGAAAGATAACAAGGGTGAATCCAATAAAGTTGATGGTGTGGTTTCCTGAGTTTCAACCAGGCTAAACCAGGTGCCAGGGCCGACACCCTGGCGTCACCCGACAAATATCAAACGGAGGACGGCATGAAAACGACAACGTTTCGCGGGCCACAGGCGAAGTCGCCAAAGGCGCACGGCAAAAAAATTCTGTTGGCACTGGTTGGGGTGGGGCTACTGTTCGGCGCACTGAATGTAAGTGCCTCACCAGAACAAGACCGCCAAAACCTGCTTGATTTTTTTAGCAGCAAATATCCGGACATCAAAGCCGGAAACTATGTTTATGGCGCGCTGGCATTCGATCCCGATGCGATGGCACAATACAACAGCATCATGGATTTTCCACCCTTCAGCTCGGTAGTTGAGCAGGGCAAGAAGATGTGGGAAACACCATTCAAGAATGGCAAAACGTATGCAAGCTGCTTCCCCAATGGCGGCAAAAACGTAGCAGGCAACTATCCCTATTTCGATGACAAGGCTGGCAAGGTTGTCACCTTCGAGATGGCCATCAATGCCTGTCGTACTGCCAACGGCGAAGACGCTTACAAGTACAATGACATGAAGACCATGGGCACTTTGACATCGTACGCCCGTACGCTGTCGGACGGGATGCCGATGAACATCAAGGTGCAGGGTCCTGCCGCCACTGCTGCCTATGAAGCCGGCAAAAGCCAGTTCTACAGCCGCCGCGGCCAACTCAACTTCTCTTGCGCCTCTTGCCACGTCGCCAACGCTGGCAACCACCTGCGCTCAGAAGTACTCTCTCCCGCCGTGGGCCAGTCTACGCATTGGCCGGTGTTCCGTGGTGGCGAGAATCTGGTGACCTTGCAGGAACGTTACGTCGGTTGCAACAAGCAGGTCCGTGCCGTGCCTTTTGCGCCTGGTAGCGTGGAGTACAACGACCTGGAATACTTCCATTCCTACATCAGCAACGGTTTACCTCTGAAGGCCTCGGTATTCCGTAAGTAAGCAACCGTTCCATCACTAGGCGAAGCCTGGCGTCAGCCAGCTTCGCTTTTTTTATTGGTGCGCCCGGCAGGGCGCACTTACTTGGAGGTGAAAGACCTCTACTCGCCCGGCAAGGGGAAGAGTTAGCTGAACGGCAAGG
>NZ_BGOW01000016.1 GCF_003851125.1 Sulfuriferula multivorans
ACGCTTCCAGCATGTTTAATGAACCGCCGTATGCGGAACCGCACGTACGGTGGTGTGAGAGGGCGACGGGGGCAACTCCGTCCCCTACTCGATGATTTTCACCCAGCAGTCCGGGACGCGTTAAAATGGCGCTTCGCCCAAAGCGCTGCCTCATTAAAACCAAAACATGGCCACATTCCAAAATACCGCTGATCCCGAACTCGCCGCGCTCAAGATGCCACCGCATTCCGTCGAGGCGGAGCAGTCCGTGCTGGGCGGCCTGTTGCTGGAAAACCACGCCTGGGAACGCATTGCCGACGTGATCAACCAGAATGACTTTTACCGGCATGATCACAAGCTCATTTATCGCATGATCACCAAGCTGATCGAGCAGGGCAAGCCCGCCGACGTGGTGACCGTAGCCGAGCTGCTGGAAAATCACGGTGAGCTTTCCAATGTGGGTGGATTGGCCTATCTGGTCGCGCTGGCGCAGAACACGCCGTCTGCCGCCAATATCCGCCGCTACGCCGAGATCGTGCGCGAGCGCGCGGTCATGCGCAAACTGGTGGAAGTGGGTACCGAGATTGCCGAATCCGCCTACAATCCGGCCGGCCGTTCGGCCAATGATCTGCTCGACCAGGCCGAAGCCAAGGTGTTCGACATTGCCGAAGCGGGCGCGCGCAGTCAGCAGGGCTTTCTCGAAATCAAGCCCCTGCTCACCGAGGTGGTGGAGCGCATCGACGAACTGTTCAGCCGCGACAACCAGAGCGATGTCACCGGTATACCCACCGGCTTTGCCGACCTGGATCAGAAAACGGCAGGCCTGCAGGCGGGCGACCTGATTATCGTGGCCGGGCGGCCGTCCATGGGCAAGACTGCGTTTTCGATCAACATGGGCGAAAACGTGGCAATCGACACCGGCCTGCCGGTAGCCATTTTCTCCATGGAGATGGGTGGGGCGCAGCTGGTCATGCGTATGCTGGGCTCCATCGGTCGCCTCGACCAGCACAAGATCCGCACCGGCCGCCTGCAGGATGACGACTGGCAAAAGCTGACCTACGCAGTGGGCAAACTCAATGATGCGCCGATTTTTATCGATGAAACGCCCGCGCTCAACGCCCTCGAACTGCGCGCCCGCGCGCGCCGCCTGCACCGTCAGTGCGGCAAGCTGGGGCTGATCATCATCGACTACCTGCAACTGATGTCCAGTGTCAGCAGCGGTGAAAACCGCGCCACCGAGATTTCGGAAATATCGCGTTCGCTCAAGGCGTTGGCGAAAGAACTGCAGGTGCCGGTAATCGCGTTGTCCCAGCTCAACCGCTCGCTGGAGCAGCGTCCCAACAAGCGCCCGGTGATGTCCGACCTGCGCGAATCGGGCGCCATCGAGCAGGACGCCGACGTGATCCTGTTCATCTATCGCGACGAAGTCTATAACCCCGACAGCCAGGACAAAGGCAGCGCCGAAATCATTATCGGCAAGCAGCGGAACGGCCCCATCGGCACCGTACGCCTGACTTTCCTGGGCGAGCATACGCGCTTCGAAAACTACGCCAGCGGCGGCGGTAATTATTAATTAAGCCGCGCAATGTCACGCCCGCTTATCGCACGCATTCATCCCGCCGCACTGCAAAATAATCTGGCCGTAGCGCGGCGTCATGCAGGGGATGCACGCATCATGGCCGTGATCAAGGCCAACGGCTATGGTCATGGTTTGCGCCGGGCGGCGCGGGCATTGTGGGATGCGGACGGGTTCGCGGTAATGTCCCTGGAAGAAGCCGGCCACCTGCGCGATCTGGGCTGGGACAAGCCCATCCTGCTGCTGGAGGGCATGTTCGACGTGGCCGAACTGGCGGCGTGCGAGGCCCAGCGTGTCACCCTGGTCGTCCACCATGCCGAACAGATCGCCATGCTGGAACAGGCTCATCCCGTCAGCCCGTTTCCGGTATTCCTCAAGCTGAACAGCGGCATGAACCGTCTGGGATTTAAGCCTCAGGATTTTCACGCGTCATTGGCGCGGCTGACGGCGTGCGTCAATGTGAGCGAAATCACCCTGATGAGCCATTTCGCCACCGCGGATGGGGCGGCTGGCGTGAGCGGCCAGCTTGAGATCATCCAGGCGGTGTTTTCTGATCTGGATCATCCCGTCAGTCTCGCCAATTCTGCCGCGCTGCTGCGTTACCGGGCGACGCGGCGCGACTGGGTGCGTCCCGGCATTATGCTGTATGGGGCGTCGCCATTTGCCGGAGAAAACGCACATGCGCTGGATCTGCAGCCGGCGATGACCTTGTCGAGCCGCATTATTGCCGTGCAGACCCTGGCGTCCGGCGAGGCGCTGGGCTACGGCGCCAGCTATATCGCCGATCGACCCATGCGCGTCGGTGTGGTGGCGTGCGGGTATGCCGACGGTTACCCGCGTCACGCGGGCACCGGCACGCCGATTCTGGTAAATGGCCAGCGTACGCGCACGCTGGGGCGCGTTTCCATGGATATGCTGTGCGCCGATTTGACTGACATTCCCGGCGCCGGAGTCGGCGCGCTGGTGGTGCTGTGGGGGGAAGGCCTGCCGGTGGAGGCGGTCGCCGCGGCTGCGGGCACCATCAGCTACGAGTTGTTGTGCGCCGTGGCGCAACGCGTACCGATGAGCGAGGGAACATGAATACACCGGAACAGTCATTGCTGGGAAAACCCGCCTGTTACCAGGCTGAATACGACCCCTCGCTATTGTTTCCCATCCCCCGTCAGGACAAGCGCAGCGAGATCGGTATCCGCGGCACGCTGCCGTTTTTCGGCGCGGATATCTGGAACGCCTACGAGGTTTCCTGGCTCAACCTGCGCGGCAAGCCGCAAGTTGCCATTGCGACTTTCATCATTCCCGCCGAGTCGCCCAATATCGTCGAGTCCAAGTCGTTCAAGCTGTATCTGAATAGCTACAACCAGACCCGGCTGGACGACACCGATACCCTGCTGGCGCGCCTGAAGGCCGATGTGTCGGCAGCCGTGGGCGCATCGGTACAAGTGCGCCTGACTCTGCCGGATGCATTTGGCAATATGGCTTTCGCAGAACTGGAGGGCCTGTCGCTGGACCGGCTGGATATCGAAGTGGACAGCTACGCGCCCAACCCGGCCTTGCTGCGTGCGTCCAAGGATGCCGAACCGGTCGAGGAAAAACTGGTATCCAACCTGCTCAAATCCAATTGTCTGGTCACCGGCCAGCCGGACTGGGGCAGCGTGCAAATTCACTATGTCGGCGCACCGATTGATCAGGCCGGGTTGCTGCAATATCTGATTGGATTTCGCACCCATAACGAATTTCACGAGCAATGCGTGGAGCGCATTTTCATGGACGTGTTGCGCCAGTGCAAACCGCTCAAGCTCGCCGTCTACGCGCGCTACACGCGGCGCGGCGGGCTGGACATCAACCCGTGGCGCAGCAATATCAGCGGCAGCCAATTGCCACTCAACCTGCGTTGTGCACGTCAATAAATCCACAACGCTTAGCCTGTTTTTTCAAGCGTAACGCAGCCGGCATGGCTGGCTGTTTTCCCCCGGCTGACGCCATGGCAACGGCTGAAAAGCACCGCGGCAAACGAAACCACCTGGCTGGATTCCAGTTTTCTCAATAAGTTATCGTCTGGCATGAAGTCTGCGGAGTAATGGGTGGCAGTCTCGCCTGCTTCTTCAGGAGATTCTCATGAAAACCCGACACGTATTGATTCCCGCATTGCTGGTTGCCGTGCTTACCGGCTCCGCAAGCATTGCCCTGGCAGCGCCCGCAACCGAAACAGGCAACCATACGCCCGCGCTGGGTGGATGGGACATGCATCCCGATTATGACCGCGCAAAAGCATTGGGAAACCAGCTGGTAGCAGAACTGAATAAAGCCCAGCGCGCACTGGATGCCAGCAATCTCGCCGCAGCCCGCCATGCATTGGCGGCCAGTGCGCGACGCGATCAAACCCTGCGTGACATGATGCCGCGAGCGGCGTCGAACACAGCCAGTGCCGAGGCCCAACGCCAGCTGTTGCCATTACGGGTAAGCATTGATGACCGCGCAACCTATATCGTGACTCCGGCTGCCGATGTGCAGCCGGGAGTAGACAAGTTAGGCAAGATAGACCAGGAAAAACAGGTGATGGCGACGCATATCGTGTATCTGCCAGTGGTGGATATAGGCGCACCTATTGCGAGCGCGCGTCAGGCGCTGACACAGCCTGACCCGGACGTGGGATTGGCCAGGTCAGTGCTGAAAACTGCGCTGAACAGCCTGGTGCGGGTGAATAGCCGGCTGAGCGACAGCGCGCGGTCCTGAGTGAACCTTGGTGCTTTGACCGAGCGCGCTGATGTTATACCGGGCAGTCCGGTTTGACCCATAGAGTTGGGTGACCAGTTGTGTGGGCCTGATAAAAAGTTATTCGATGCTGCCCCTGCCGCGCTGCGGCAACAGAGTATCAGTTTGCCAGTACAGTAATCATTTGAGTTGCATGCTTCAACTTGTCCGCCAGATCCAGCGAGAGATTTTTCAAAATGGCGATTTTCAGGTCAGGCAGTTCTCGCGCCAGCGTGTTCAGGTCGTCCATGGCGAGCACACGGCAGCGCGTCTCACTTTCGGCATGAACCATGGCGGTACGGGTGCATTGTCCGAGCAGCACCAATTCGCCGAAGTTCATCCCCGGGCCCAGAGTGGCAAGGAACTGGTAACCACCCCCCGCCAGCGGCGCCAACACGTTGACACGGCCACTTTCGAGGAAAAAAATCTGCCCGTCGGAGGGCTGGCCGGCGTCGAGGATCACCTCGCCCGGCGCAAAGTTGCGCGTCTGCATCAACGGACACAACCTGGCCATCACCGGCGCTGGAATGCCTGCAAAAAAAACCGAGTCTTCATAACAGCATTCGATTTCATCTTCGCCGCAGAATTCTTCCAGCATGCGGTTCTCGCACCATTGCACGGCGAGGTCGTTTCCCTCAAAACACAGGAAGCCGAATGTGGCATCTGTGGTGGTCTTGCTTAATGTTTCTTCAATCCCGTTGCGTCCGTGTATCCGCGAAAGCACTATGGCGATACCTGCGGTATATAGCTCCCTGCGCGCCTGATGCAGTAAGGTGGCCGCACCGTTCGATAGATTTGCCACGAGATGCAGATCGAGTATGAAGCTGTCGGTGGTAGGCGCCAGATGCTGTAATTGACGAATGACATATTCCGCGCTGTCCACACCCAGTTCACCTTGCAGGCAGAGGATTTTTATGCGATCGGCACGCTCGCGTAAATAGGCCATGCTGTGGTGTCCGGTTTGTCGGTGCGAGGGCGATACGGCCGCGTTGTAAATTCTCCGTACTGTCAGTGCCGGTGAATTGGTGTGGTTGAAAATATTGAGCCCGAAGTCGTGGGCAATCTGCTTGCATGCGGCAATGCCGCGCACGCTGTTGCCCTTGTCGTCCAGTCGCGGGGAAAAGACGCCGATACCGAAACGGCCAGGCAGTACTGCGAGAATGCCTCCGCCCACGCCGCTTTTGGCCGGCATTCCAACTTCGTATAACCAGCTGCCAGCGTAGTCGTACATGCCGCACGTTGCCATCACCGAGAGCACGCGTTCGACATGCTCGGCAGGCATGCAGCGCTGTCCGCTGAGCGGATGTATTCCGCCATTCGCGAGCGTGGCCGCCATGTAGGCGAGATCACGGCAATCGACCAGCAGCGAGCACTGGCGGAAATAGTTTTCCAGCGATGGCATCGGGTCACCCTCGGTGATGCCGAAATTTCTCAGCATCCAGGCGATCGCCCGGTTGCGAAAACCGGTTTCACTCTCGGAATGATAGACCGCCTCGTCAAGCGCAAGCTCATGGCCGGCAAAGGCCGAAAGTGTTGCCTGCAAGCGTTGCCATTGTTGCGTTGAGGTAGCGCCAGCCACCAGGCTGGTGCTGGCGATTGCTCCGGCATTGATCATCGGATTACGTGGTGCACCAGTTTGCGGATCCAGGCTGATGGAGTTGAATGCATCGCCGCTGGGTTCCACGCCGACCTTGGCCATTACCTCATCCACGCCGCGATCGGCCAGTGCCAGAGCATAGACGAAGGGCTTGGAAACGGACTGGATGGTGAACGGCTGCCCCCAGTCTCCCTCGGTATAGGCAAAACCGTCCATCGTGACAATGCAAAGACCAAACCAGTCAGGATTGGCGCGGGTCAGTTCTGGTATGTAGCTTGCCAACTCACCTTCTTGCAAGGGGAAAAGGCGTTGATAAAGGTCGGCTAGATAGGTCTGGATAGGTAATTGCATAAACTCACAGAAGTAAAAGTAGTAGCGCGCCGCGTTACATGCAAGAACTACACCACATCGGTCTGACTGGCTGTTTACATTGAGCCGTGATGGCAAGTAGCAGGGCGCCGGAAAGTGAAGCTGATTCCGCTCCAAAGTCGCGAATGCCATGCTTAAAAGTGGTGCCGCGAATGCACCATAAGCGAACCCAAACAGGATAGGTGTCTGTTTCGTACGGCTGCATTGTTAAAAATCGAATACCTGCTGGTTATAAAGAAACCTGGGCACGAATTGCCCTGCCAGTTGGTTGACCTGAGACATGATGACATCGTCATCGCCAGGTTTGAGATGCGTCACGTAGATTTCTGCCGGGCGTTTCAATTTACCCAGTTCCTTGGCCAACAGACCCGGGTGCAAATGTTTGGACGCGACGGCAATGTCTTGCTGCTGCTCGGAAAATGCGGTTTCAATAATCAGATAGCGCAGATTGTCGATGCGATTGATGTACTCCCACAGCGCGTCCTGACTGGTGGTGTCACCGGTAAATACCAGGCTCGCAGTACCGCTGTCGATATGGTAGCCAACTGCGGGTACGGTGTGTTGGGCGGGGATCGGAGTAATGCTGCGTTCGCCCAGCACGACACGCTGGCCAACGGATACGGTCTGGTAGCGCATGAAAGGCGTCTGTTCCTTGGGTATGCGGCTGAAATCCGGCCACACCAGCCAGTTGAAGACGTGTTCCTGCAAAATGCGCAGCACGGCAGCGGTGGCGTAAAGCGTGATCGGCTTGGTGCGATAGCGCGCCACACTGTCTATCATCAGCGGGATGCAGGCGATATGGTCGAGGTGGGAATGGGTGACGAAGATATGGTCGATGCGGGCGAGTGCTTCCAGGCTCAGATCGCCAACGCCGGTTCCACCGTCTATCAGGATGTCGTCGTCTGCCAGCATGGCGGTGGTGCGAAAATCCCCGCCGATGCCGCCGCTACAACCAAGAATTCTGACTTGCATTATTGCTCCCTATTTTTTTGTCTGGAAATTGAAAACCCCATCCCATTCGCTGCCCGGTGGATGCTGGGAAAAATAGTCGATGCGCTCGCGATAGAGAGCATAAAGCCGTTGCTCCGGGTGCAACTGTTGCAGCCAGTCCAACCCGGCCTTGGCCTGATCCCATAGTTGTTCGCGGTAATGGCCCAGCACCTGTTCAAAGCGGGCAAGTTCGTCCAGTTGTTGCGGGTCGATTTCACTGCGCAGGCCCAGCGGCTCGTAAATGGCGAGGGGGCTTTCCCGACCTTTGACACGGACTACGTCGAGTTCGCGGAAGGCGATGTCGGGCAATTGTTTGTAAGTCTCCTCACCAACGATGATCTTCACGCCATATTGTCGGGTCAGCCCCTCCAGCCTTGAAGCGATATTCACTGCATCACCCATGACGGTATACGCAATACGGAAGGTGGAACCCATGTTGCCAACGCTCATGACGCCGGTATTGAGGCCGATGCCTATGCGTATTTCGGGCCAGTCGCGTGCTTTGAAATGTGGCCACAGGGTGGTAAGTTGCTCCTGCATTTCGGTGGCGGCCATCAATGCCTTGCGGCAGTGTTGCGTATCGGTCAGGGGCGCCCCCCAGAACGCCATGATGGCATCCCCCATATATTTATCGATAGTGCCCTGATGCTTCTGGATTACCTGAGTCATGGCGGTCAGGTATTCGTTCATCAGGGCGGTGAGTTGAGTGGGTTCGAGGCCTTCCGATGCACGCGTGAAATCGCGCACGTCGGCAAACATGACTGTCATTTCACGGCTTTCCCCTTGCATGGTAAAGCGCTGTGGATGTTTGACCATTTCGCGCACCAGATCGGGCGGCACGTACTGCCCAAAGCGCCCGCTCAATTGCCGCTTATTCCGCGCTTCGACAAAAAATCCATAAGACATGTCGAGCACGAAAAGCGTCACAATCAACAACAGAACCGGTGCCAGAGGTAGTACCAGATTGCCATACTGCCAGGCTGCGAGATTGATGCCCAAGGCTGCTGCGGCGGTAACCAGTGTGAGTAGTAAAGTCCACAGCGGACTGAGTACCGGCAGAACAAGGATCAGCAGCAGACCGATGACGCCCAATAGCGCGACGGCTGCGCCAGTGACATATGCAGGCTCTTGCTTAATGGTGCCGTCGAGGATGCCGGCCACCAGGTTAGCCTGCACTTCGACGCCAGGATATTCGGTACCTACCGGGGTTGAGCGCAGGTCGAGCAGTCCCGGTGCAGTGGTACCGACGAGCACGACCTTGCCGAACAATTCACCGGGCGGGAGCCGTCCATTGAGCACATCCACGGCAGACACATATTGAAAGCTGCCTGCCGGGCCGCGGTAGGGGACTAGCGCGCTGACGTGGCGGTCTACCGGGATTTTACGGTTGCCAAGCTGCAGCCATTCCAGTGCGTTATACCCGTCGGCATTATTATCTGCTGTGGGGAAACCGGGCGTAATGGGCACGCTGCCCAGGTAAGCATCGGCGACCGCCAGCGCCAGTGAGCCGTAGTAGGCGCCGTGATATTCGATCAGCATCGGAACGCGGCGCAGTATGCCGTCGACATCCGGGATAAAGCTGAAGTACCCGGCGGCTTGGGCACTATTTTGAAGTACAGCCAGATTGGCTCCGTAACTGTTGGCGCTGACAAAGTCGATGTGGCGGCCGCTGAAGGCTGCTTTGAGGAAGGTGGGCGGCGGCAGCTGGCCCGATTCAGACGTCTTGCCGGCTTTCTGTACGGTCGTGAAATAGTAGCCAAGCACGCTTGGGGAAACCTTGAGCTGTTGCGCAAAGAGATTGTCGTAATTCAATCTGGGCGCGAGCGCTGCGAAGTGGGCACGAAACGGTGCGTCGTCGCTCAGCGGCCCGCGCGCGAGCGCGCTCAATACGGTGATTCCGGAACTTTCGTCGGCTTCGGCGAAGACTATATCGAAGCCGATCACTGCCACATGATAGGTGTCGTTGAGTTGGTGCACGAGTTGCGCCAATTTGTTGCGCGGCCATGGCCAGCGGCCTTCGGCGGCAAGGCTTTTTTCGTCGATGTTGACGATGACGATATTGCGGTCTACGGTGCCCGGTGCTGTCAGCCGCAGGCGGTAATCATAGCTGATGGCTTCCAGCTGTTGTATAAAGCGTGACTGGAAAAACCCCAGTGAATACATGAGCAGGACTACCAGCACGGCCATTCCCAGCAGGCTTCTGATCAGGTAGTGGTTCATGATGCCATGCCGGTTGTTTGATTGTTGAGTGTTACGGCGTTATCCGACCGCGCTTGCACCGCGTTTTGCGTGCTCGATTTTATAGTATTGTCCCGATACCTTGCGTCAGTGTGCGATACATGCGCCATCCTGACCGATGCCGGGCAGATTGTGCAGGCTCAGGCCGCTATCCAGAGAGACTGGCAGCGCCTGATTGAGTCCGGGATCCTGCGGCAGCAAGGCGGGCAGCACGTTAAGAGTGCCCACATAGCCATACTGACCGACGCGGTAATCGCGTGCCCCGGCGTCATTGCTCACCACGATTTCTCCCGCAGCCACGTCCAGGTACAGTCCATTGCCCAGGCTGGATGCACGATGCTTTTGATCCGGGTCTTGCGTGTTGTCGTCAGTAGCCGTGCTGTCGGTCAGTAGTCCCTGGCAGTTGTCCTGGCATAGCAGCAAACCATAACGCGTACCGCGGATACCAATGGTTGCGACGCCGGCCTGCGCCTTGTAGGCATCGCGATTGCCACGGTGGCCAATCAGCCCGGAGATGGCGCGCATTCCACCCTTGAGCAGATTGAAGGCGATGGCGTCCTGTGCTGGTTTGGCTTCGTCGTAGTGATAGGCATCAAGACGCAGCGACGTCTGTGGACGCAGAGTGATTTGCCCGCCGTCGCTGAAGCGCAGGCGCACGTAGCTTTTCTTCTGCGTGGTGATGGTTTCCTGCGCGCCCAGAGTGGCGCCTTCGCAGAGGATGCGCATCGTCTTGTCCGGCAATTGTGCCGATACGGTGCCGACCAGAGACACCACGGTCGCAGCGGGCGTATTCGCATAGGCGGACAAAGAAAGCAGCAACAGGGCTGCACAAAAAAATCTAGTTACAACTGGAGCGGGCATTGTGATTTCCCTTTTGCGCGTCTGAAAGCAGGCTGGGTGTCGTGGAGAGTGCGCTGGTTTGTATGAGCAGGCTGTTATCCAGTCCAAAGGGTACAGCCGGAGCAACCTCTACAATGGGTGCAACCGATACTTGGTTGGATGAAACGAGTACGGTCTGTTGCGCCAAAGCTGAACCGCCACTCGCGTTCAACTGATAGGTAAACGTGTCGGTGCCGATGAAATTATCGGACGGGATGTAACGGAGCGTCCCGTTTCCGTTGTTGATGACGTTGCCGTGCGCAGGTTGAACAATCTGGTCGATGGTGAGCGGTCCACTACTGCCACTGACGGGGATCAGGGTGCTGGAGCCGAGCATGGCACCGGCGCTAGGGGAAAAAAGCACCTTGCTGCTGGACGCGAAAACCACCGTGCCGCCGACCAGATTGGTCGGTGCAGGCAGATTGGCGATACCGGAGAAAATCAGTGTCGCACCGGATGCGGTGTTAAAAACGCCGCCACCACTCACTGGCCCCGAAAAATCGAAGGTTCCGAAATCATTCTGCAAGCTTCCATCATTGACAAATCCGACGCCGATCGTAGTGCGCCCGCCGGGGTTGGTGTTCTGCAGGGTTCCCTGGTTAATGAAACTGGACGGCGAGCCGCTTTGGCTGATGGCGTAGTGGTTGTTATTGCCGTCGTTGATGGGGTCATTGACGACAAAACGTGCGCCGGGCGCGTTTGTCAGCACAGTTCCCTGGCTTAGCGTCAGATTGGCAGATCCTCCCATGCTGGCGGTACCGTGACTGGTCAGGTTGCCGCCCACAAGCATTGGCGTGCCGAAAATATTCAGTTGCGTATTGACGTTCACCGGCTGATCGGGCTGCAGCACGCCTCCGCTCCAGTTCAGGGTGTTGATCGAGAGAGGCTGGCGGTTGTTGAGCGTACCGTCGTTCAGTTGCAAGGTGTCGATGGTAGCTGGCGCATTGAGCAAGAGGGCTGCACCGTTGAGTAACACCACTGAGTTGGCCAGCAAGTTGCCTGCGCTAAGTTGTGAGGTAGCGCTGACCTGGGTGGTACCGTCGAGATTCAGTGTGTAGCTGGAATCAAGATAAACCGAACTGCCCAGGTTGATCAGATGCATGGCGCTGAGATTGACATTGGCCGCCAGCGGTTGCCCGGACGTACCCAGATCGGCATTGAGATTGATATCGCGCCCGGCACTCAGGCTGAGAGAATGTGCCGCACCCAGGCTGGGAATAGGCGAACTTACCGTGATGTCGGTCGAGGCGGCCAGTTGAATGGTTGACCAGGATCCGTTTGCCAGGCTGGCTGGATCAATGTTAAAGGTGTTGGGAGACAAAGTGTTGTCGACTATGCCCGATGAGGGAATGGTATCGGTGCCACCGGAGATGACGTTGATGTATGCCGGGTCGAGCAATAGCGAACCGTTCTGATAGCCGGGCGTATGTGCCTGCCCGCTGTAGTCGCCCAGCAGCGAAAGCTGCATGCCGGATAGTTCCAGGCTTCCGCCGTTTCCACCCAGGCCACCACCATCGACCGCGACCTTCGCACCGCGCGCCAGATCAAGCTTGCCGCCAGCGACGATCTGTACCGCGCCGCCATCCTGCTGGCTGTCTGCTGCACCGCTGGCACTGATGAGGCTGGCGTCGTGGAGATGGATGTCACCACTGGCACGCAGTACGATCTGACCACTTGCTGCCTGCGTCGCACTGTCGGCATTGACGATACCGCGTTGGTCGATCAACGTGGCATAGATGCCGATATGCCCGCTGGTGGCGACGAGTTGGCCGAGGTTGAGCGCTTGCCCACCTGGAGCGCTAATGGCGACCCGAACATTGGGGGAGGCCGGGTCGAGCAATTCGACGCTGCGGCCTGCGGCGAGCACGATCTGTCCCTGCGGGGCGTTGATGAGACCGGAATTGTTGATATCCGGCGCGATCAGGTACACCTGGCCACCGGATGTAGTGTTGATGACAGCCGCGTTG
Organism: Sulfuriferula multivorans; assembly: GCF_003851125.1. Taxonomy (GTDB): domain Bacteria; phylum Pseudomonadota; class Gammaproteobacteria; order Burkholderiales; family Sulfuriferulaceae; genus Sulfuriferula; species Sulfuriferula multivorans. The sequence continues at coordinate 12,347 of NZ_BGOW01000016.1, forward strand.
TCGATGGCAGCCGTGTTCGGGTTGGCACTAAAGCGCAGGCGTCCGGCGGCGAAGTCCTGATCGGACAAGTTCAGCGTGCTGGCGACCAGTCCCGCTGTATCGATTCTGGCACCGGCAGCGAACACGATGCCGTTGGGATTGATCAGAAAAACGCGTCCGTTGGAGAGCAGTGCGCCGAGAATGCGCGATGGGTCCTGGCCGATAACGCGGTTGAGGACGGCGCTGGAAGCGCTTTGCTGAATGAACCGGGTGATTTCATTGGCGTCGATGGAAAAACCATTCCAGTTAATGATCGCGCCTGGCGTATTGTGAATGTCGAGTTGGCTGCCCAGGGTTTTGAAATTGACCTGGCCGCTCAGTACCTGCGCTCCGTCGGGGTTGGCTGATGCAGCGACGGGCCACTGCAGCATGAGGGCGCAAAGTGCGCCCAAGGCTTTTAATCGGAGACGCGAGCTGATTTTTCTGGGCTGGTTATATGCTTGCACGATGAACCTCCGTTGCTCAAAAAACCAGCGTCAGGCTACCCTGGACGCGATTGTGATCGGACAGACTGGAATTCCCGGCACGCAGAATGTGTGCGTAATCGAGTTCCAGGCTGAGACGTTTGGCGACACCGACGCGCAGACCGAAGCCTGCGCTGGAAATGTTGGTATGGGCGATGTCGCCGGCCTGGGCGTCATTAAGACTGACAAATCCGGCATCGTAAAAAACCAGACCGCGCAGGCTGGCGTTGTTTAGCGATACGACGTGACTGACATCCGGACTGTAGAGTTCGAGACTGACTTGCAGACCCTTGTCACCAGCGAACTGCCGTTCGTCGAAGCCACGCACTGAGTGCAAGCCACCCAGCCCGAATTGCTCGCCTGGTACCAGGGGCTGGGACGTATACTGGCCACTGCTTTTGAGCCGGATCTGCCACGCAGCGCCGATGGCACGGCGGCAATCAGTGGTCAGGCGCAACAGACGGTAGTCGGCGCTGGCACCCGTTCTGGCCAGGGCAAAATCGGCGCTGTTGCCGTGCGCGCCACCCGCTATATTCTGCAGTGCCGTGAGCGCAAAACTACACTCGCCTTGTGTCGCGCTATAGCGCCCACTGTAGGCGAGACTCAGCGGATGCACGGTGACATCGTGGCCGATGGGGGTGCCGACAAAACTGATGTCATTGCGATAGGCGCGGTAGTCGATGCCGTAAATCAGTTGTTGCTTGTAGCGAGCCGTATCGCTGAGATGCTGGTTGTAGCGCAGGCCGAAAATACTGCCTTTGCCACTGACACTGAACAATTGCGCTACAGTGCCGGCATTGATGTTGGCGTAGCCGGCAAACAGGTCGAGCGAGTCACCCAGACTGTAGAGCGGAATGTGGTAACCCGCGCCATAGGCGCTAACGCTGCTGAGATGATCCGGTGAGGTCAGGTATTGCAAAGTGAGCACCTGATCGCGGTTGGCAACATTGGCGTACTGGTAGCCCAGACCCAGACGGAATTTTCCGGTTTGTGCATTACCGCTGTTGTCCAGGGTGAAAAAGGTGCGCCAGGGCTTGCTGTCCTGAACCTGGACGCTGGCGTTGATGGTGTTGGGTTCGACGCCTTTGCGCAGGACCACGGCTGTGGTCTTGCCCGGATTGTCGTTGGCAAGCGTCAGTTCCTCATCGACCCGGTGCATGTTGGGGACTTGCCCCACTACAAGTGCAGGCAGGCTGTTGAGCACATTGGCGCGATCGTAATGGCGGCCGTTGGCAATATAGATAGTGGCCAGATGTGCTTCTACCACGGTGAGGTTCACTATTCCTCCCTGCAATGTCTGCTCCGGCAGCGTGACAGCGACCGCACTGTAGCCCGCTGTCTGATAAGCATGCTGGAGGGCTTCGCGTGCAGCTTCAATATCGGAGAAGCTGCGCGCGCTCCCGGTATAGGGCTGCAGTAAACGGTCGATCACATCGGCCTTGAGCAGACTGTTGCCGTTTACCTGATATGCTTTTATCGGGAAGCGCAATTCGTCAGAATCACCAGCCGTAGCAGCATGTACGGGCGGGATCGTTGAAAATGTGCAAGCAAGCATCAGCGACAGCACCAGTAGGTTTCTGCCTGTTTTTTTCTTATCCCTGAGGGTCATGCTGTTCTCGTTATAAAACCGTGCCTGCCGCACAGCACGGTGGCCGTTTGCCACCTAGGGGTTGCTAAAAATATCTGCTATGGGGTTCCTATACTTCGACGTTGTCGGCCAGAAAGCGGTCGTAGTCCTGGGTGCCAATAATATGGGTACCGTCACAATTGAACTGCATTCGAATGGCATCGCGGGTGATGCTGATCCCCATGTTGCGCAGATAAAAATCCGGAATGTTGCGCAGTGCCGGGAGTCTATCGATGACCTTGACAATTTCTTCCGATGCCAGCGGCTGCCAGGATTGGTAGTGATGCAGATAGGAGTCCTTGTAGTTCTGAGGCAGCGTCAGGCTGCTGAATTCTGCGGCAATGGAGTCGTACAGATGGCGGATCAGCCGTGTTTTTTCCGCATAGTCGAGAACAGGAAAATGACGGTCCAGATAGGCGTCGTCGATGAGTTTGTTAGCGGGATGAATTTCGTAGTTGAGTGGGTCGAGAATTGAAGTGAGGCGGATTTCGCCGCTGTTGAACTGCAGGAAAACCTCACTCACACAACGCTCCAGAAGCAGCATTTTCAGTTTCACAATGAGTTCAGGTAACACCTTGTCAACCGGGCTTTCATGACGTTCGCGTAGAAAGGCTGTTTCGCGCAGCGACGGATCGCCTTTAATGCTGATTTGCAGATTGTTGCCCTTGATGCCGGTAGTGGTGAGCAGGTTTTCCTTGAGGATGAGTTCTTCAGTGCGGCGCGCGATGATGCTTTTAACAGTTTCACTGAGCTCGCTGCCCGAGTCCAGAAACTTGAGGAAAGGCTCCCGGTCCAGCACAATGATTTCGGCATCCGTGATGGCAACGACAGAAGCAGTGCGCTTGCCCCTGTTGATCACCGCCATTTCTCCAAAGAATTCGCCGCAGCCGAGCTGGCCGATTTCTACCCGGTTGGTGAACTCGTAGAGAAATACCGAGCACTTGCCGGATTCAATGAAATAGACGTTATCGGCGGACTCCCCCTCAGAGAATATTAGATCACCTTTGCGGTAGTGACGCACCGAGCCGCGGGGCTGGAGTTTGATCAACTCGTTGGGGTTTAGTTTAGCGTTGTCCATAACCTTATTCTGCATGGGTCAGTGATGCCTCCCGGATGGCAATATTTACATGGCAAGCAAATTGTCAGTCGGGTGGGCCAAATTGCCCTGGCTTGCCCTGGCGTTTGTCCCGATCTCTACAGGAGACTCTTTATGCAGGTTTGCCGCGAGATGTGCATTCATGCGCCGCAAACGTTCTGCAAGAACCCGCATGACATGTAGCGAAAAAAATGGCGTTTGCTGCACCATGAACAAAAAGCGTTTTTCGTCCACCGGCGCGAGCCTGCAGTGAGTTTTTGCGACTGCCGTCGCGCTGCGTTGATGTACATCGATCAGCGCCATCTCGCCCAGAAGTTCACCAGGGCGCACAGCATCGATCAGTCTGCCGTTTACGCGAACTTCGGCTTCGCCGCTGAGGACGACATACATCACATTTCCGGGTGCGCCTTGCTCGAATATGCTCGTGCCGGGCGCAAACTCCTGGACATCATCGGAACGCGAGAACAAGTCCAGCAAATTCATGTTTATCTCCGTATTACAGTCGGTGCTACATGCAATGAATGCCGCATTGATTACGGAATCAGTATAGTTACAGCGAGCAGCCCGGCAATATAGGGGAATTCCCTAAATTGTCATGCTTGATGCGGAATCACCTCGTTGGGCAGATTTTGGTCTTGGCCAGGGGTATGTGTGGCAGCCAGGGTGTTTGCAGGCGCAGACAAGGCAAGAGACGATGAGCTTCCGCGTCCGGTCATCAGCTTCGGCTGCTCTGGATCCTGGGTTTTCTCAAATCTGTACAATGAAAAACGAAGGTTTGCGCACTGCGTTGTGAAGGATGTGCCGATGGGCTTTTTGATTGTGTTGCGGCACCGCATTATTCCGGGGCTTTGCCTTCTGCCCAGAGCAACGCGTAGCGCAGCAAATCCTTTCCGCGGGCCAGACCAAGCTTTTGTTTGATGTTTTCGCGGTGTGCTTCGATTGTTTTGACGCTGCGCCCGAGCTGGCCGGCGATTTCGGCAGAACTATGCCCGCAGCCAATAAGACGCAGCACTTCGCGTTCCCGCTTGCTCAGTCGCTGCAAACTTGGACTCTCCGGAGTACGCGGCAACCGCCAGAGTCCGCCGGCGACTAACCGCCGTATGGCGAGCAGCAACACCGGCGGAGGGGTTTGTTTACTGAGATAGGCGCTGGCGCCGGCGGCATATGCATCGCGCGCGTAAAGCTGGCTCTCGTGTATGCTCAATACCAGAACGCTCAGTTCGGGCCAGGTTCGCTTCAGTGTGGCGACCAGTTGAAGTCCGGAGTCACGTCCGAGAGAAACATCGACGATGGCGAGATGGTGTCGGCATTGTTGTTGCGCGACCAGCGCTGCGGCGGCATCGCGGGCTTCGTGACACACGCAAAGTTCCGGCTCGCCGGCAAGCAGGGCTCGGATACCCTCGCCGACAATGGGATGATCGTCGGCAAGCAGGATGCGTATCTTGTCGGCAGTCAATTTGTGGATTCCGAAGCGAGTATGGGTAATGGCAGGCACAAGCTGATTTCGGATCCCTGGCCGATCGCGCTTGCCACTTTAAGCTGTGCACCCAGCACCGCAGCGCGCTGACGCATCAAGTGAAAACCAAGGCTGTTCTTGGCGTGCGCCGCGGTTGGCTCAAATCCACTGCCATTGTCACGTACGGTGATTTGCAGCGCTTTCTGCGTACCAAGGATTTCAATTTGAATGTATGTGGCGCGGCCGTGACGTACGGCATTGTGTAATGATTCCTGAACGATTCGAAAAAGGTGGATGGCAGTGGTGGTGGATAAATCCGGCAAATCCGTTCCCGACGTTTGCACGCTGCAGGCGACACCATCACGTTCGTGGTTGGCTTTGGCCAGTTCTTCGATGGCGCAATAGAGCCCCAGTTTTTCCAGTGTGGCGGGATACAGCCCGCAGGCCAGGTTGTGCCCTTCCTTCTGCGCCTCGATGGCCACGAGGTGCAGGCGCTCTGCCTGCGGGGCCAGTTCCGGCAGGCGTTCCTGCAGCGCAAGCGCCAGGCCATGGCTCATCATGGAAATGCCGGTTAGATATTGCCCCAGGCCATCATGCAAGTCCTGACCGAAGCGCCGACGGCGCTGCTCACCCACTTCGACCAAATGACATTCCAGTTGCCGGCGCGCGGCTATCTCCGCCTGTAGTTTGCGGTTTGCCTGCTGCAGGCGAGAGGTACGTTCCTCAATTTGCATTTCCAGGTGTTGGTGGGATTGGGCGAATGCCAGCCAGGCTTTCATCCGCTCTGTGCGTAGCGCCGCCAGTAACAGGGCAGCGACGGCTAGCAGAGTGGTGTACTCCCACCAGCGCAGCATGATCTGTAACGGCGAACCGGTAATGAAGAGACCGCTGCCATACCATGTGCCGGCTATGCCAAATAAGCCCACGCCGACGGTAAAGGCAGTCGCACCGTGGCGACCGAAACGCAGTGCCGCCCATACTGCAAAAGGGAGCAGGGTGAGCGCCGCCGGATAAGCGGCATCACCCAGTCGGCGCGGGTCGAAAAATACCTGTTGGCTTATCCACACGACACAACCGAGCAATGCCAGCAGTTCCATCTGGTGCCGCCATGACGGCCATGGCGGCGCTCTCATCCAGACCAGAATTACAGGTGTGAATACGAGAATGCCAGCCATATCGCCCATCCACCAGATCAGCCCCGCATCGACATAATGTGTGCCGGGAACGCTAAATCCATAAACCAGGCTACCCAGCCCGGCTGCAAAGATGGACCCCAGTACAGCGGCCAGCAGCAAGGCAAAAACATCTGCAGTACGCCCAAGGGTGGGGTCAAACTTGAAATAGTGGTGAAGCAAGTGCCATGCAATTATTGCCTCAAGGCTATTACCTGCCGCAATGATGGCCGCAGGCGCAGTGCCGATACCGATACTCAGATTTACCAGAAAAGCACCCAGTGCAATACCGGGCCACATCCTGATGCCCGCCAACAAGAGCACGGCAAGGGCAAAACCGCTGGCTGGCCAGAGCAGGCTGACGATAGGCTTGAGGCTGGCATATTCCAGCCCCCATTTGCCCAGCAAAAAATAACCGCCAAGCACTCCTGATAACTGGAATAAATAAACCAGGTTGGTGTGTGAGAGGAGGGTGGCTGCGTGCTGCTTCATGGTCGCAAAAGTCGGTCAACCTGTAGATGATGACTAAAACGATGGATCTGTGCGCTGCTGCGGGGATTAGCCATTGGGTGTGAGTTGAACAAACTCCCGCATACTTGCGATGCGGGTTTGTCGCCTCATGCTCCCATGTGCCTGAATGTTGCGCTGATGTGTCGTGCTTCCCCTGGATTGCCGATGCCACCGCGTTTGTTTTTTTGCTGCGATTGATAAGGCATGTCGCATGCTTCGTTGGCAGCATACAGCAGCTATTGCGCGCGGGGCAAATTCGGCTGAGAGCTAGTAGCCCGGTGTATTTGGAGCGAGTCGGCCGTGAACAGAGCGCGCTGAACAGCCACGTGTGTGAACCCGGTGTGTGAAAACGCGCATGATTGAGATGTTGTATCGGCCGGTTAGGCGCGCTGGTATTGTACCGGCCAGTCCAGCTTGACCCGCAGGGCTGCGGCTGCATGCAGCGGCCAGTAGGGGTCGCGCAACAGCTCGCGCGCGAGCAGGACCACATCCGCAAGCCCCGTGGCGACGATCTGTTCCGCCTGAGCAGGCGCAGTAATCATTCCCACGGCGCCGACGGCAATGTCGGCCTGATTGCGGATTGCGGTAGCCAACGGCGTTTGAAAACCGAAAGCGACGGGGATTTTGGCATCAGGTACCAGACCACCGCTGGAGCAGTCGATCAGATCAATGCCGGTCGCTTTGAGCCACTGTGCGAGCTGAACGGACTGCGCCAGATCCCAGCCGCCTTCTACCCAGTCGGTGGCCGAGATGCGCACAAAGAGAGGTAAATGTTGCGGCCATGCCGCGCGTACCGCACGGGCTACTTGGAGTGGAAAGCGGGCGCGATTTTCCAGCGAACCGCCGTACTCATCGTTACGCTGGTTGCTGAGCGGAGACAGAAATTCGTGCAGCAAATAGCCGTGCGCAAAATGCAACTCGACGACTTCGAAGCCGGCCTCCAGACTGCGCCTGGCGGCCTCCACAAACTGCGCGCAAATGACATCGAGTTGTGCCGGACTCAACTCGACAGGCGTGGGCGAGGCAGGTGAAAACGCCACAGCGCTGGGGGCCACCACCGGCCATGCGCCGGTATCTGCAGTCAATGCGCTGCCACCGCGCCATGGCACGTCGGTAGACGCCTTGCGCCCGGCGTGGGCAAGCTGGATCGCCGGCACCGCGCCGTGTTCCTTGATGAATTGGGCGATGGGAGCCAGCGCCCGCGTATGTTGCTCCGACCACAGCCCCATGTCTCCAGGAGAAATCCGGCCTTCCGGCGTGACCGCAGTCGCCTCGACCATCACCAGTCCCGCGCCACCCACCGCACGCGAACCCAGATGCACCAGATGCCAGTTGTTGGCAAGGCCATCAGTGGCCGAATACTGACACATGGGCGAGACGAAAATCCGGTTTTTAAATTCCAGATTGCGCAGCTTGAATGGGGAAAAGAGGGTACTCATTCAGGATACCTATGATTTCTACAAAGAGGTGAATGACTAGTTCGTCAGTCTACAAGTAGCAGACCATCTTCCAGTCGGGCGGTTCACAATGATCCATGATGCTTCAATATGCGGGGTAATATCGAGTACGACCCCGTTAATTGCGTTTTCATACGGCGGATTACGACTGCGTCTAATCCGTCGTGCGAGCTACGCGGGCTACTAATTCTTTGGCTGCCAAGTAATCCCTAAACTCTCTAAACGTTTCACGCGCTCTGCGGTCAACGTCTTATCCCTCCACTTCTTGCGTTGATCACTGACCCATTTGCCAAGCGATGGATTCTCCTTCCACTTCTGAGGGACATCGCAACTACCGTATTTGTTCTTGTACTCCTCAAGTGCTCTAAACGAGCTTTCCCACCTGTCATCAAAAGGAATCCAGGCAAATCCGATTGCATCCAACCGCGCAATACGGTCATCTGTGATTTGTCCGCTTTTCTTGGCCTTTCGCTGAGTAGTGATCCACCGAGCAAATTTTTGGTTCTCATGCGTCACAGGTACATTGCAATCGCCATGTTGCAATTTGTATTCAGTCAGCATGGTGAGCATCTCGTCCCAGTCGTCTTCACGGGTGTGCCAGACAAATCCAAGCACATCCAACTCAGCGAGCCGTTCCGGAGGCAATCCCCTTCGCTTCCATTTTTTTCGTAGTTCCGTCAACCATTGCGCCAGTTTCAGGTTATCCCGTTCTCTGACATCGCAGTGCCCGTATCTATTTTTGAACTCGACAAGTTCTGCATAGCGGATATTCCAGGATTCCTCCAAAGGTACCCAGACAAACCCAAGAGTGTTCAGCATTGCAACCTGATCCCCAGGCACCTTTCCTTTTTTGTAGTCTTCTCTGAGTTTGTTGACCCAACGGCGAAGCTGCGGTCGCTTAGGATATTTCTCAGGGACGTTCAGATGATTCTCTTGCCCGAAAAGCTCGGCTAGTGCAGAAAAGTTCTTTTCCCAATCAGATTGATTTGGATTCCAGTCAAATCCAATTTCGCTAAGCCTTGAAGTTCGTTCAGAATCAATGCGACCTTTCTTCTTGTCTTGACGCTGCGTCCCTACCCACAAAGACAGCTCTATGTTTTCCACCCATCCGAATGGGACTCTGCAATCGCCAAGCTTATTCTTGTATTCGGTTAACTCGGAGAATCTTTTTTCCCAGCCGTCATCAAACGCGTCCCAAACAAATCCGATCTCGTCCAGCCTTGCCTTTCGTGATTGATCCAGCATCCCTGTAGATAACAACGAGCGTTGATTGGAAACCCACCCACCTAGACGATATCCATCTGCCGTTTTGTAATTGCTACGAACCTTTGCATGCCTCTCCCGCTCCACAAACGCCTCTAACAACCCAAACCAGAAGCTCCAAGACGCTGTGACTTGCTCAACCAGATAGGTGCGCAGTGCGCTACTGAAATTCGCACCTACCGTGGCAGGCAGATCAATAGTGATTTTGCGCAGGCCGTTGGCACTGATGCCTGTGCCGGGTTTCCTGCCTAGTTCAGTTCTGACCTGATCCAGTTCGCAAGCCAGCACATCGTCGTGCGCTTTCAACGCATTCAGCACATCCCAGATAGGTTTGAAATGGCTGGCCTCTATCGTGTCTTCAGCATTTTCCCCGGTAGCGATAAACACCGGCAATACGATGGTGCCGATCTTCTTGTCTGGGCTCAGGCGAATGGCGCGACCCACGGCCTGGATGATGTCCACCTGGCTGCTGCGCGGGTCGATGAACGCCACGCCATCGAGGGAGGGCACGTCCACGCCTTCGGACAGGCAGCGCGCATTGCTCAGTACGCCGCGTTCGTCTGCGCTCAGGGCTTTGAGTTGGTCGAGTTTGATCTTGCGTTTGTTGGCGGGCATGTTGCCGGAGACGAAATCGGTGCGCAGGGTTCCGCTGGGGCGATGTTCGTCGCTGATCCATGCCATCGTATTTTGTATGTCGGTGGTGAACGCCTCTGCGCGGTTGACGCGGCTGTGGAAGCTGATGATGCGCTTGAGGTCGTAGTCCTTGATGGCTTTGAGCAGGCCGATCTGGGCGGCGAGCGATTCGCTGTCGGTCTCGATGCCGGTGCCGGTAGTAACGAGTTCGCGGTTGGCGATCCACTGCGCGATGGTGGGGTCGTCCACGCCGATGATGACGACGCGGTAATCGGTGAGCAGTTTGCGTTCGATGGCTTTGCCAAACGGCAGCGCATACAGCACCTCGCCAAACAGGGTGGCGTTGTCCATGCCGACGACTTCAACGCCGCGATCTTCGGCGGCTTTATGGACGGTGCTGGAGTAGGTGCGCGGGGTGGCAGTGGCGAATAGCCGCTTGGTGCTGCGTATCTGCGCGTTGTCGAGAATGGCGGTGAAGTCGCTGCCGACCTTGCCCGCGCAACGGTGGGCTTCGTCGGCAACGGCCAGATCGAATGCGGGGATGGTTGCGTCGGCTTGCGCGGCGGCGATGACGGAGGAGGATTGGTAGGTGGAGAAAACCACCCGATTGCCTGCGCCGCTGAGGAATCGTTTTACTTCGTCGGCATCCGAGGTGACGGGGAAGGCGAGGTCGGCAACGCTGTGGATGGCTTCGTCGTTGCCCTTGGTGCCGACGGTTTGATCCGAGCAGACGCATAGCACTTCAAACGGGGTGGCGGCGGCAAATGTCCATTCGCGCAGAAGCTGGGACAATAATCCCAAGGACGGAACCAGCACAAGGGTGCGTTGTGCGTTTAGCGCTTCTTTGATCCACAGCGTGACGTAAGTCTTGCCCGTGCCACAGGCCATGATGAGCTGGCCACGGTCGGCGGTTTGCAGCCCTTGCATAACAGCGATTCTGGCTTCGTTCTGGTGGTCGCGGGGCGTGGGACGGGCTTTGCGTTTGGCTTGCGGGAGTGCGGCAAAGTTGGCGGGATAGTCCAGCGCGGCACGTTCAAAGTCAGACAGGAGAAACCGAATAACGGGTTTTTCTTGCGCTTCGCAGACTTGCTTTGCGTTGCCGCCAATAAAGTCTGTCGTGGCAATCAGCAGACGGTGATGGATACCTTTGCGATTGGATTCACTAAGGAATTTGTCCACATCGTGTTTGGTGATGTGATAGTCGGGCGAATAGCACTTGGCTTGCACCGCCCAGTACTCGCCATTCTTGTGGCGGAACACCAGATCAACGCCACAGTCCGCGCCCCAGCGCTCCGGCCACTCCTCCCACAGCCACACCTGGTCAACCTGGGTGGCCCATTCTGGATCGGCCCTGAGGAACCATTTGACGAAGTGCTCGAACTGCTTGCCCCGCTTCATCGGGTCGGCATCGAGGCTTAGATAGAAATCGGAAAATTGACCAGCCATCAAACAGTTTCAAGCCATAATATTTGACGAAAAACCAAAAAATTGGATAGGCGATTCAAGGCTGAAGTGCAACGACGTCATTCTGTGTTTCATCCAGCTTGTCCACCATGATCACACCTGCCTTGGTGGCGAAGAGTAAGGCATTGGCAGTGAACAGTTTACCGGGTCGAACATGGCTCAGGCGGTGCAATCCACCGGATACAAAGTCGCCATCAGTCAGCAAGACGGTGTGCGTGTCGGCGTTGCGACTGATGATTACGCAGTACTTATTTGGTATTTTCCGAGCCGCTATCAGCGGGCGTATCCGCTGTGTCGTCTGCCGCCGGTTCTTCATTTTTCTGCGCTTTTTCCTTCAGCTTGTCTTCTTTCTTCTTTTTCTTGGCGAGCTCTTTTTGACGTTTCTCGTATTGATAGTTGGGTTTGGCCAATTTGATTTCCTGTCTGTCAGTGGTTGAAAAAATGCGTCTTAGCTTGTCTTGCAGGGTGGTATGGATGATGCCGCAACATCTCCGACAAAGCACTCGATCACGCGCCGTCCATCGCCGGTTAAAAACATGTCCACATCGAACTCGGACACGGCACGGGCGAGTTGGTGCTCAAAGTTGTTACTATCCGCCACATTTTCGTAGATTTCCATCCAGGTGGATGAATCGTCGCGGCGTTTCAGCAGGCGTCCGCTGATATTGCTGCGACAAGCCAAGCGCGCCTGCATGGCGCGTATCCGGGTTTCGGTTTCGGCGTCGTCGTCTTTCACCCGGTAGTAAATGTAATAGTGGTTCACGCCAATGGGTAGGGCAGGGGTTCGATCGCCAAGAGCGCGCCATCGAGCGACTTGAGGTGGATGGGATGGGCGTCGGCGCTGCTGATCTGGATTACCGCCAGTGCGTCCCAGCCGCCGTTGGGGGCGGGTTGGGCGTTGACGATCATGCCGCTGGCCTGGCCTTCCATGTCGGCGCTGTAGAGTTCGTCGCCGGGCGCGGCGGGGCTGTCGCCGTGCACCAGGTACATGCGGCGCTTGAGCTTGCCCAGGTATTGGGTGCGGGCGACGATTTCCTGGCCGGTATAGCAACCTTTTTGAAAATTGACGCTGTTGGTGAGGTCGAAGTTGACCATCTGCGGGACGAACTGCTCCTGCGTGGCGGGCAGGATGGTGGGAATGCCGGCGCGGATTTCCAGCCACTGCCAGATTGGATAATCGATCTGGCTGGCGTCGCGGCCCAAGGTCTCATTGAGCGCGGCGGCGGATTCGGGTGTGGTGATGATCTGGTAGCGCTCGGCAGCCAGGCGGATCACGCTGCCCGCCGGAGTGTGCACCACGCCCATATCAGTGGGCGGTAACACACCCAGTATCGCTTCGATCAGTTGGGTGGCATGCTTGCCCGCTACGCCGATGCGGACTATCTCGGCGCGCGCATCGCGGGCTTTGACTTTGGAGCGCAGGATGAACATGGACAGGCGCTTCTGGATGGCCTCCTGCAAGTCGCCGGCGAGCTGCATGTAAGTCGCGCCGTCCTGGCTCCAGAGCAGAAAACTGGCCAGCAGCCGACCCTTGGGCGAGCAAAAACCGCTGTACTGCGCTGCGCCAGTGGCAAGCTTGCGCACATCGTTTGTGAGCTGGCCTTGCAGGTAGGTGGCGGTGTCCTCGCCGCTGAAGGCAATCAACCCCAGCGGTGCGAGGTCGGCGAATACTGCGCCGGTTTGCAGGGTATCAAGGATGTTCTGGGTCATGGTGTGGAATGAAATGGGAATCCGAATGCGCTTATTCTACAATCATCGCCATGAACTTGCCGCCTTTACGCATCAATGTGTATTTATCGCGCCGCTTGATGGGCATGCTGATCGTCATGCATGGTGTTGCAGTCTGGGCTGTATGGTGGGCGTTTCCGGAAGGGTGGATGCGTGTATCAGGCAGTCTGGTGCTGCTGGCAAGTCTCGCTTACAACTTGATGCAGCATTCGCGCAGGCGTTTTACCGGGCTGGAACTGGATGCCGACGGCACGTTTCGCCTGCGGCGCGATGACACCTGGCAGACAGCTCGTTTGCTGGATGCCTTTGTGACCCCCGCGCTGACGGTATTGCGTTTGCGGCTGGAGGATGGCAAAACGGTGGCATTGACGCTGCTGCCGGATAGCCTGGCAGGCAACGATTTCCGTCGCCTGCGCGTCAGTCTAAAGTGGGGAGGTCGCACGCCCCCGGACACACCCGGCCCGGTCGCGGATTGAGCACGGTGTTGCCGGTGACCGGCAGCATGTCCGGGTAGTCGCGGCTAAAGTGCAATCCGCGCGATTCGCGCCGCAACTGGGCAGAGCGCACGATCAGATCGGCGGTGAGCACCAGGTTGCGCAATTCGATCAGGTCGTTGCTGACGCGGAAGTTGCGGTAATACTCGTTGATTTCTTCATTCAGCAGCCGGATTCGGCTGGCGGCGCGTGCCAGGCGTTTATTGGTGCGCACGATGCCGACGTAATCCCACATGAAACGGCGCAGCTCGTCCCAGTTATGGGAGAGCACGATTTCTTCGTCGGCGTCGGTGACGCGGCTCGCGTCCCATTCCGGAATGTTTGCTGGCGGCGCGCCGGCGCTCGCCAGAATATCTTCAGCAGCGGCACGGCCAAATACCAGGCACTCGAGCAATGAGTTGCTGGCCAGCCGATTGGCGCCATGCAACCCGGTGCAGGCGACCTCGCCGACTGCATACAGCCCGGTGAGATCGGTGCGCGCCGCCAGATCGGTGACCACGCCACCACAAGTATAGTGCGCAGCGGGCACCACCGGGATTGGCTCGCGCGTGATGTCGATGCCCAGCGCGCGGCAGCGCTCGTAAATGGTAGGGAAATGCTCGAGGATGAACTCTGCCGGCTTGTGCGAAATGTCCAGATAGACGCTGTCGAGGCCGCGTTTTTTCATCTCGAAGTCAATCGCGCGCGCCACGATGTCGCGCGGCGCCAGCTCGGCACGCGGGTCATGCGCGGCCATGAAGCGTGCACCGTCGGGCAATTTGAGCAGCCCGCCCTCGCCGCGTACCGCTTCGGTAATCAGGAAGGATTTGGCATGCGGGTGATACAGGCAGGTGGGGTGGAACTGGATGAACTCCATGTTCGCCACCCGGCATCCGGCGCGCCAGCCCATGGCAATGCCGTCGCCGGTGGCGACATCGGGGTTGGTGGTGTACAGGTAAACCTTGCCCGCGCCGCCGGTGGCCAGCACGGTATGGCTGGCGGCGAAGGTCTTGACCTGGCCGCTGACATTATCCAGTGCATACACTCCATGGCAGGTGCGGTCGTCACGCCCGAGTTTGTCACCGGTGATCAAGTCGATGGCGATGTGGTGTTCGAGCAGGGTGATGTTGGGATTGTCGCGGATCTGGGTACACAGGGTTTTTTGGACCGCCCGGCCGGTGGCATCGGCGGCGTGGATAATGCGGCGCGTGCTGTGGCCCCCCTCGCGGGTGAGATGAAATCCGGTCGAACTGGCTGCATCGGCGGTAAACGGCACGCCCATTTCCACCAGCCACTGTACCGCGGCCTGGCCGTTCTCCACCACGAAACGCACGGCGCGTTCATTGCAGAGACCCGCCCCCGCCACCAGCGTGTCACGGATATGCGCCTCGATCGAGTCATTATCGGCGAGCACTGCGGCAATGCCGCCCTGTGCCCAGACGCTGGCCGAATCCTGCAGTGTTTTTTTGGTCAACAGGGTAACCCGGCGCTGCTGTGCCAGATGCAGTGCGGTGGTCAGTGCAGCCAGACCACTGCCGATGATAAGTACGTCGGTGCGCTCCATATTGACCTGTATTAACCTGCCGGAAATTAGGGTGCGGCAAGGATAGCAGAGCGTTATGCGGCTGAATACCCATTTTCGGAAGCCGCAACGGAACTTCGTTATGGATAGGACTGTCTCTCTCGCGCAAGAGGCATGCCGGTGCAGCATTGCCTTGGCCGCAGGTATACTACGGCACTACAACAGGAATCAGGGATGAAGACTCACGATGAGTGATCGCGATGTCGATCAACTGCTGGTGGAGCGGGTGCAGCGCGGTGACAAGCGGGCTTTCGATTTGCTGGTGATTAAATACGAGCGGCGTCTGGCTCGGTTATTGTCGCGCTTTGTGCGCGATGCAGCCGAGGTGGAGGACATCTCGCAGGAGGCGTTTATCAAGGCCTATCGCGCCTTGCCGTCATTTCGCGGGGAATCGGCTTTTTACACGTGGCTATACCGAATCGGTATCAACACGGCTAAAAACTACCTGGTATCGCGCGGACGGCGTGCGCCCACCTCCACCGAGTTCGATGCCGAAGAAGCGGAGGGTTTTGAAGATGCAGATGGCTTGCGTGATCTCAATACGCCAGAGAACGAACTTCTCTCCAAAGAGGTTGCCCAAGTTGTGAATGCAGCAATGGCGGATTTGCCAGAGGATTTGCGCACTGCGATTTCGCTGCGCGAGATGGAAGGGATGAGCTACGAAGAGATCGCCGAGATCATGGGTTGCCCGATTGGTACGGTACGATCCAGAATTTTCCGCGCGCGTGAGGCAATTGCAACGCGCCTACGCCCGATTTTGGGCACCAGCAAAGATACAAGATGGTAAGGAGTAACACTATGCAAAATTCTGCACTAACTACTCATCAAAGCAAGCCGCTTACTGAAGACACCACGCTGTCTGCGCTTGTCGACGGTGAGCTGGATCATCAGGAAACCGTGCGTATTCTGGAAACCCTGAGCCAGGGCGCAGACTGGCGCGCACGCTGGCAGAGCTACCACATCATCGGTGACTGCCTGCGCAATACCCCTGCGCTAAAATCCGATCTGGCAACGCGGATCAACCTGTTGCTGGCAGAGGAACCCACTGTGCTGGCGCCACGACGTTCGCTGATGACGCGCTTTGGCATACCTGGTGCAGCCTCGCTGGCGGCGGTGATGCTGGTGGCATGGGGAGCTGTCAATCTGATGCAAAACGGTACCCAGCCTTTTAGCGGCAATCAATTGGCGGCAATCAGTCCTGGTCAGTCTTCTTCCAATACGCAGGATGACATGAATGATTATGTAGCGGCGCACCGTGATTTTTCACCCGGAGCAATGCTTGCCAACGCTTCGTTT
Organism: Sulfuriferula multivorans; assembly: GCF_003851125.1. Taxonomy (GTDB): domain Bacteria; phylum Pseudomonadota; class Gammaproteobacteria; order Burkholderiales; family Sulfuriferulaceae; genus Sulfuriferula; species Sulfuriferula multivorans. The sequence goes on from NZ_BGOW01000016.1 coordinate 28,607, forward strand.
GAAGTCCCGGCGGATCCCGCACGATGAGATGGTGGTTGATTTGGTTGTGGCTGGCGGCGATGCCGCTGGCCAATGCGGCAGGGAGCGCCTATCCGGGTGATCTGGTTGCATGGCTGAATCAGGTGGCAGCTGCCGCCGAGAAACTCAATTACACCGGAACCTTCGTGTATCAACACGGTTCCACAGTCGAAGTTTCCAAAGTATCGCATCGCGTCGACAATGGCGTCGAAATGTCCAAAATCGATGTGCTGTCGGGGCCGCCCCATGCCTATGTGAGCGTCAACGACGAAGTGGTCTGCTACATACCGGACGGCGATCGAGTCAAGGTGGAAAAACGCCATCGCCACAAGTTTTTTCCAGCACTGTTGCCGGTACCAGCCTCTGCGTTGGCAGAACAATACACCTTGAAGCCATTGGGTCATGCCAAGGTTGCCGGACACGACTGCGTGGGCGTCATGCTGGTCCCCAAGGATGAATACCGGTATGGCTATATATTGTGGGCGGATGCTGCCACCGGGCTGTTGATGAAAGCGCAGCCGCTGGATGCCGACAGCAAGCCCACCGGACAATTCGCGTTTACCCAGGTGAGCATCGGCGGCGCGCCACGCGAAGCTTTCAGTTCCGGGTTTGACGACAAGAAAACCGTGCAGGTGGCAAGTGAAGATACCTATGGATTGACTGACTGGCGCGTTAAACAGTTACCTGCCGGGTTTGCCAAAGTGATGGAAGCGCGGCGCATGTTGCCCGGCAAGAAAACCCCGGTGGTGCAACTGGTTTATTCGGATGGTCTGGCTACGGTATCGCTGTTTATCGAGCCCTATGCCAATCTGGTCAATCCGTGCGCGGCTTGTCCACCCGCAGTCTGCTGAATGTCTACGCACGTCCGGTGGGTAAATACCAGGTTACTGCATTGGGCGAAGTGCCCTCTGAAACGGTGATACAGATGGCCGATAGCCTGGTCAAGCAAGGCGAGACCAAATGATCGAAACCCAGGCCAGGGTGCTGGAGGTTGAATCAGGGGCGGCATTGGTCGAGCCAATGGAGCCATCGGGTTGTTCCGCCTGCGGTACCAAGGGCGGCGGTTGCGGTGCGGACCGCATTGGTCAGGTATTTACCCTGCGCAGCAAGCGTTACCGGGTACTCGACCCGCGTGGCAGCAAGGTGGGTGATGCCGTGGTGATCGGTGTGGCTGACGGCGCGGTGTTGCGTGGATCCGGCGCGGTGTATTTGGTGCCGCTGCTACTTGTTTTTATGGGCGCCATGCTGGCCAGTCATTTCGCACCGCTGGCAAATAGCGATGCCTGGTCGATAGCCGGCGCCGGAACCGGTTTTGTACTGGGCACTATCTGGCTGTTGTGGTTTAGTCGTAGGGCCGCACGCGATGCCCGTTTTCAGCCAGTAATCTTACGTGCGGTAAATGACAACTTGTTCGTATTAAAGGAACTTGGATCATGAAAAAAGCGGTTTGGGTATGGGCATTATGGTTAATGTTGACGACCTTTGCATGGGCGCGCGATTTACCTGATTTCACCGGGCTGGTGGAGAAATACGGCCCCACCGTGGTAAACATTACCAGCACTCAGCTGGTCAAATCCGGCAGCCAGGGACAGGCGATGTCCGAACAGGACATGCTTGAATTTTTCCGCCGTTTCATGCCGCCGGGTTCTGTGCCGGATGGCGCCATGCCGCCGCCACAGAATCAAGCGCCGAGTGAAGTGCCGGTGCGCAGCAGCGGCTCGGGTTTTATCATCAGTCCCGACGGTTATATTCTGACCAATGCCCACGTGGTGGACGGTGCGGACGAGGTGACGGTCAAACTCACCGATCGGCGCGAGTTCCGTGCCAAGGTTATCGGTTCGGACGATAGCAGCGACGTCGCGCTCATCAAGATCAACGCCACCAACCTGCCACAGGTGGTGATTGGCAAGCCGGATCAGATCAAGGTGGGAGAGTGGGTAATCGCAATCGGCTCGCCTTTCGGGTTTGAAAATTCGGTCACGGCAGGGATCGTCAGCGCTACCGGCCGTGCGCTGCCGAGCGACAATTATGTGCCCTTCATTCAGACCGATGCGGCGGTGAACCCGGGTAACTCCGGTGGGCCACTGTTCAACATGAAGGGCGAAGTGATCGGAATCAATTCGCAGATTCTGTCGCGTTCGGGCGGTTACATGGGTTTGTCATTTGCCATCCCCATTGATGTGGCCATGCAGGTCGCCGACCAACTCAAGACTCAGGGCAAAGTCAGTCGCGGGCGTTTGGGAGTGGTGATTCAGGAGGTCAATGCCGGCAATGCCGAAGCGTTTGGTTTGCCCAAGCCCGCCGGAGCACTGATATCCGGGGTGGAAAAAGGCAGCCCGGCGGAGAAGGCCGGGGTGCAGGTGGGCGATGTGATCCTCAAGTTTGATGGGAAAACCATTAATCGCTCGTTTGATTTGCCGCGTCTGGTAGCTGCCACCAAGCCAGGCAGCAAGGCTGAGATGGAAGTGTGGCGCAATCGCGCGCCCAAAAACATCAGCGTCATCGTGGGGGCGCTTCCCGATAAAAAAACGGCCTCAGGCAAACCGGCGAAAACAACCAGCATACCCAATAAGGTCGGCTTGGTGCTCGCCGATATCGGCGAAGCCCAACGGCACACTCTGGGAGTTAGCCACGGCGTTCGGGTTGAAGAATCCCAGGGCGCCGCAGCGAGTGCCGGTATCCAGCCAGGAGATGTGATTCTGGCGGTGAGCAATGTGCCGGTGAAAAACGTTGCCCAATTCGACAAGCTGCTGGCAGAGGCGGCAGCCAGCAAGCGTGTGGCCCTGTTGGTCAAGCGCGGTCCGGATACGGTGTACATACCATTGCGTATGCCATGAGCCAGGCCGTATTGACGGTCTATCTGCGGCGCTACTGCCATCTGTGTGACGACCTTCTGGCGGCATTGGCACCACATCAGGCGCGTTCTGGTTTTAGTGTGCAGGAAGTGGATATTGACCTCGATCCAGCCCTGGAAGCCCGTTATGGCACGCTGATTCCGGTGCTTTGCGGGCCGGACGGCGTGGAAATCTGCCATTATTTTCTGGACGAAGCCGCACTTGCTGATTGTTTGGGGAAAATCCGTTAAAATTCACGGCTGTTGAGCATTCCGGGCACACGCAGTGTGCCTTTTTTATTGATTGTGTTGATGAAAAACATCCGTAATTTTTCCATTATTGCCCATATTGATCACGGCAAGTCCACCCTGGCTGACCGTATCATTCAGCTCTGCGGCGGTTTGTCCGAACGCGAGATGGAAGCACAGGTGCTCGACTCCATGGATCTGGAGCGCGAACGCGGCATTACCATCAAGGCTCAGACTGCCGCGCTGGAATACAAGGCGCGTGACGGCCAGTTGTATCAGCTGCATTTGATTGATACGCCCGGCCATGTCGATTTTTCCTACGAAGTGAGCCGTTCGCTGTCCGCCTGCGAGGGCGCGCTGCTGGTGGTGGACGCCTCCCAGGGCGTGGAGGCACAGACCGTGGCCAACTGCTATACCGCGACCGAGCTGGGTGTGGAAGTGGTGCCGGTGCTGAACAAGATTGACCTGCCTGCCGCCGAGCCTGATCGGGTGATTCAGGAAATTGAGGACATTATCGGCATCGACGCCCACGACGCGGTGCGCGCCTCGGCCAAGACCGGGCTGGGAGTGGAAGACATACTTGAAGCGGTGATTGCGAAAATCCCGCCGCCGCAAGGCGATCCGGAAGCGCCGCTGAAAGCGCTGATCATCGACTCATGGTTCGATAATTATGTCGGCGTGGTGATGCTGGTGCGGGTGGTGGATGGCGTGCTGCGCCCCAAGGAAAAAATCCGCCTGATGGCCACCAACTCGGTGCATCTCACCGAACAGGTGGGCGTATTTACCCCCAAGGCGCGGCAACGCACCCAATTATCCGCCGGGGAAGTGGGTTTTATCATCGCCGGTATCAAGGAGCTCAAGGCTGCCAAGGTGGGTGATACGGTGACGCTGGATGCCCGGCCTGCCGCAGAGCCTTTGCCCGGTTTCAAGGAAATCAAGCCGCAGGTGTTCGCCGGACTGTATCCGGTGGAATCGCACGATTACGACTCGCTACGCGACGCGCTGGAAAAGCTCAAGCTCAATGATGCTTCGCTGCAATACGAGCCGGAAGTGTCACAGGCGCTGGGTTTTGGCTTCCGCTGCGGCTTTCTCGGCCTGCTGCACATGGAAATCGTGCAGGAACGGCTGGAACGCGAATACGACATGGACCTGATCACCACCGCGCCCACGGTGATCTATCAGGTAGTGATGAAAGACGGCAGCACGATCCACATCGAGAACCCGTCCAAGTTGCCGGACCTGTCCAGTATCGAGGAAATCCGCGAGCCGATCATTACCGCCACCATCCTGGTACCGGAGGAATATCTGGGCAATGTGATGACGCTGTGCACGCAGAAACGCGGCGCACAGACCAACATGCAGTACATGGGGCGGCAGGTCATGCTCAATTACGACATGCCGATGAACGAAGTGGTGATGGACTTTTTCGACCGGCTCAAGTCAGCCACGCGCGGTTATGCCTCACTCGATTACGATTTCAAGGAATTCCGCGCAGCCGATCTGGTCAAGCTCGATATTCTGGTAAATAGTGAGAAAGTCGATGCGCTGTCGCTGATCGTGCACCGTGCCACCAGCCAGTACAAAGGTCGCGAGCTGGCGTCAAAAATGCGAGAACTCATCCCGCGCCAGATGTTCGACGTCGCCATTCAAGCCGCCATCGGTGCGCAGATCATCGCGCGGGAAAACGTCAAGGCGTTGCGCAAGAATGTGCTGGCCAAGTGTTACGGGGGCGATATCAGCCGCAAGCGCAAGCTGCTGGAAAAACAGAAGGCAGGCAAGAAACGCATGAAACAGGTGGGTAATGTGGAAATCCCGCAGGAAGCTTTTCTGGCGATTCTGCAAGTGGGTGATAAATAGTCGGTCATTAATCTATCAAGCAGTAAGGGAGCAGTATGGACTTCGCACTTATCATGTTTGTCGCGCTGGTCATCACCGGGGTGATCTGGTTGCTGGACAGTCTGTTTTTCAAAGCTAAGCGGCCCAAAGACGCCAAGTTGCCGGTATTGACCGAGTATGCCAAGAGTTTCTTCCCGGTCATCCTCGCAGTATTCATGCTGCGTTCGTTCCTGGTCGAGCCGTTCAAAATACCATCCGGTTCGATGATACCGACCCTGCTGGTTGGGGATTTCATTTTGGTGAATAAATATACCTACGGCATCCGTCTGCCCATTATCAACAAGAAAATCCTCAATGTGGGCGAGCCTAAAGAAGGGGATGTGATGGTGTTCCGTTACCCAAAAGATCCGTCGCTTGACTATATCAAACGGGTGGTCGGCGTGCCCGGCGATACGGTGACCTATCGTAACAAGCGGCTCACCATCAATGGCAAACCCCTGGTGACAATCAATGACGGTTCTTATAACTATATTGGCAGGGGGCTGAACTATGTCAGCACCGAGCAGTACAAGGAGCAGCTCGGCCAGCATTTGCATGAAATCATTACCCAGTCAGACCGGCCCAGCATCGATTTGAGCCAGGTGGACAGCCAGTTTCCGTACCGCGAAAATTGCGATTACAATGATGCAGGTTTCACCTGCAAGGTGCCTCAGGGTTATTATTTCATGATGGGCGATAACCGCGACGACAGCACCGACAGCCGCTATTGGGGCTTTGTGCCGGATCGTAACATTGTCGGGAGAGCCTTCATGGTCTGGTGGAATTTCGATGATCTCAAACGTATCGGCCACATGATTGAATAAGGAAAATATCATGCACAAGCAAAAGGGGGCAACGTTGATCGGAATGCTGTTTGTGGGCATCATGATCGTGTTCGCGGCGATCGTCGTCATGAAAATAGTGCCGGCTTACATCGAGTATTATTCAATCAAAAAAGTATTCAGCGCCATGGCCGCCGACCCGGCGATGAAAGATGCCACGAATGACGATGTGCGCTTGTCCTATGCGCGCCGCTCCGGCATTGACAATATTACTGCGGTTAAATCGGAGGATCTGGACATCTCGCGCACCGGAGGCCAGCTGGTTGTCTCCGCCAAGTACCGGGTGGACAAACCATTGTTCGGCAATCTGGGCCTGTATATGGATTTTGCCGCCTCGACTGCGCCGGAGGCTTCGACTGCGCCGGACGCCGCGCAATAGTGCGAAGCACAGCATTTGACTGCGATTGAACAGGCGATAGGCTATACATTTCGCCAGCCGCACCACCTGCATCAGGCGTTGACGCATCGCAGTTTCGGCGCGCCGCACAACGAACGCCTGGAATTCCTCGGCGACAGCGTGCTTAACTGTGCCGTCGCGCACCTGCTGTACGTGCATTTTCCCGATTTGCCGGAAGGCGTGTTATCCCGTTTACGCGCCAACCTGGTGCGCCAGCAAAGCCTGTTTGAAATTGCCGTCACGCTGGGCCTGGGGACGCTGCTGAAGCTGGGTGACGGGGAAGTGAAAAGCGGTGGCCGCAATCGGCCTTCCATACTCGCCGATGGACTGGAATCGCTGTTCGGCGCAATTTTTCTCGACGGCGGTTTTGCCGAAGCGGAACGTGTCATTCATGCGCTGTATGCCCCGCAACTGGCGGATATCGATCCCGAGTTGCCTGCCAAGGACGCCAAGACGCTGCTCCAGGAAATCCTGCAAAGCCGCCGCCTGCCGCTACCCGCTTATGAACTGGCCGGTACCATGGGCGATCCCCATGCGCAAACTTTCCGGGTGACCTGCAGTATTCCGGCACTGCAGATTTGCACCCAGGGTGAAGCTGCCAGCCGCCGCGCCGCAGAACAAACAGCCGCACAAGCCGCCTATAATCTGATAGTCGTTGCAGGTAAAAATTCCGGCAACGCTTAAATTCAAAAGCGATTGGCCGCAAAGAACGCAGCGAGAAGCGATCAGCAAAGATTTGCGCTGAGGCTTACGTGTTCTCTGTGGCGGAAAGCTCTAAACGGGATACGAAATGCATACAGCAGCGCCAGACTTCCGTACCGGTTACATCGCCATAGTCGGCCGCCCCAACGTGGGCAAATCCACGCTGACCAATCACATTGTCGGCGCCAAGGTCAGCATCACCTCGCGCAAGGCGCAGACCACGCGTCACCGCATCCACGGTATTCACACCACGCCGGATGCGCAGTTTATTTTCGTTGATACGCCTGGTTTCCAGACCAAATACAGCAATGCGCTCAACCGCGGTATGAACAAGACCGTGGTGGACGCCCTGCGCTCCACCGACGTCGTGCTATTCGTGCTGGATGGCACCCACTTCGACGCGCGCGACCGTCAGGTGGTGGCATTGCTGCCGCGTGACATGCCGGTGATCCTGGTGTTGAACAAGCTGGATCTGATCAAGGACAAAGACCAACTGTTGCCATTTATCGCGCAGATGAGTGAAGTGTTCCCGTTTGCCGCCGTGGTGCCGTTGTCGGCTTGCGATGGCGACAATGTGCCGGGCTTGCTGGGAGAAATTCGCAAGCACCTGCCTGAGGCGCCGCCGATGTTTGGCGAAGACGAAATCACCGACAAGAGCGAGCGTTTTCTGGCCGCTGAAATCGTGCGCGAAAAAGTGTTCCGCCTGTCCGGCGAAGAGGTGCCATATTCCGCCAGCGTGATTATCGAAAAATTCGAGCAGGAAGGCGAGATGCGCCGCATTTTTGCCGGTATTCTGGTCGACAAGCCCAACCAGAAAGGCATCCTGATCGGCCATCAGGGTGCCAAGCTCAAGGAAATCGGCACCGCCGCGCGTCTCGACATGGAAAAACTGTTCGGCGGCAAGGTCTATCTGGAGCTGTGGGTCAAGGTCAAAGGCGGCTGGGCTGACAGTGAACGCATATTGAAACAGCTGGGTTATGAATGAACGTTAAGGACAGCTTCGGCCACAAAGAGCACCACAGCGGTTTTTGCGAGTTGGACGACGCGTCGCCCATCCCTGCGAACCCCATTTCCTCCGTGTGCTCTGTGGCAAAGTATTTTTTCAGAGCATGAACGCACGCCCCGCCACACTTGCCCCGGAACGCAGCCGCGTCGACAACGCCGCAGGCTTTGTACTGCATAGCTACCCGTTCCGTGAAACCAGCCTGATTGTGGAAACTTTCACCCATGCATACGGAAGGGTCGCTCTGGTAGCGCGCGGCGCGCGTCGGCCACGCTCGCAATTGCGCGGTCTGGTGCAGTCGTTTACGCCATTGCTGCTGTCGTGGGCCGGCAAGGGTGAGTTGCGCACGCTGCACCGCGCCGAGTGGCAGGGCGGCCTGGCGTTACCGCAGGGCATGGGGCTGCTGTGCGGATTTTATATCAACGAACTGATGCTGAAATTGCTGGCGCGCGAAGATCCGCACGAGAACCTGTTCGCCGATTACCAGGCCGCGTTGCAGGCCTTGTCCAGTCCGATGCCGCAAAGCGCCTACGCCGCCATTCTGCGCCGTTTTGAAAAACGTCTGCTGGCAGAACTGGGCTACGCGCAGCCATTCGAATTCGAGGCGGATTCCGGGCAGGCTGTGCGGGCGCAGCAGGACTATGTCTATGTGCTCGATCGCGGTGCGCTGCCTGTCCAACGCGCCAATGGTCACGCTGACATGCGGTTGTCCGGCAAGACCCTGCTCGATATGGCGGCAGACGATTACCGTGACCCGGTTACCCTGACGCAAAGCAAGCAGCTGATGCGGCTTATTATCAACCATCACCTGGGCGGGCAAATCCTGCATGCCCGTGAACTTCTAAAGGATTTGCAACAGCTATGATCCAGCTCGGCGTCAACATCGACCACATCGTTACCATCCGCCAGGCACGCGGCACGCGCTATCCGAGCCCGGTACAGGCCGCGCTGGTGGCTGAATCCGCCGGTGCGGACGCGATTACCCTGCACCTGCGCGAGGACCGCCGCCACATCCAGGACCACGATGTGGATACCTTGAGCCGAGTGCTCACCACGCGCATGAATCTGGAAATGGCGGTGACCGACGAGATGCTCGGCATCGCCTGCCGCGTCATGCCGCAGGACGCCTGCCTGGTGCCGGAGCGACGCGAGGAGCTCACTACCGAAGGCGGGCTGGACGTGGCCGGCCAGCTTGACAAGGTCAAGCGTGCCTGCGGCGTGCTGGGCGAGGCCGGAATCCGTGTTTCGCTATTTATCGATGCCGATCCGCGCCAGCTCGACGCCGCACGCGCCTGTGACGCGCCGGTGGTGGAAATTCATACCGGCCGTTTTGCCGATGCACACAGCCGCGCAGATCAGGCCGGTGAATTACAGCGTATTGTCGCGGCGGTGGAATATGGCAACCGTATTGGCTTGCAGGTGAATGCCGGGCACGGCCTGCACTACCATAATGTGCAGGACATTGCCGCCATCCCCGGTGTGGCGGAACTCAATATCGGCCACGCGATTGTCGCGCATGCCCTGTTCGTGGGCTGGGAAGCAGCGGTGCGCGAGATGAAGCGGTTGATGCTGGCCGTCGCACCAGAGTCACGCGGCGGTTAAGCCTTGGAAGTGCGCTTGCGCTGACGAGAATTGGCTTATCACTGAGGGTAAAAGCCGTTGCGCAAACTCCTCGAAGTCGTCTATGGGTAAGGGCCGGCTGAAGAAATAACCCTGATAGGCATGGCAGCCTGAGCTCGCCAGAAAGTCTCGTTGCGCCTCTGTTTCAACTCCTTCTGCGATCACACCCAGCCCCAGGTTCTGGGCGAGCGCTACGATGGTTCTGGCTATGGCAGCATCGTTGGGGTCGCTGAGCACATCGCGCACAAATGACTGGTCGATCTTTAAATGATCCAGCGGCATGCGCTTCAGGTAAGACAACGAAGAATATCCGGTACCGAAATCATCAAGTGAGAAGCCCACGCCCTTGGCCTTCAGCGCGAACATTTTCTCGATAATGTCCTGCACGTTTTCTACCAGCAGGCTTTCGGTCAGCTCCAGTTTCAATCGATGCGGATTGGCACCCGTGTTTTTGAGCGTTGACAGCACTTGATCGACGAAATCGGCCTGGCGGAATTGGTGTGCACTGACATTCACCGCAAGAGTGAGATCAGCCATCCTGGGTTGGCCGGCCCATACGGCTAATTGGGTGCAAGCAGTTTCCAGAACCCATAGACCCAGTGGCAAAATCAATCTGGTTTCTTCGGCCAGGGGAATGAATTCGGCAGGAGATACCAGGCCGCGCTGGGGGTGCTGCCAGCGCACCAGTGCTTCGGCGCCGGTGACACGGCCTGCGCCGACCACCTGGGCCTGATAGTGAAGCCGGAATTGATTTTCCTCGATTGCCCTGCGCAAATCCGTTTCCATATTGACTCGCGCAACAATGCTGGCCTGCATGGCTGGATCAAAGAAATGAATGGCATTGCGCCCGGTTTCCTTGGATTTGTACATGGCGAGATCGGCCTGCTTCACCAGATCATCGATGCTCACGAAATGACCTCTGAACAAGGTGGCGCCGATACTCGGTGTAATGTGGTAAATCAAGCTGTTGAGCTGATATGCCTGGTTCAAGGCGGAGCGAATTTTTTCACAGACAGTTTTGGCTCGGGTGGCGGCATCTATTTCAGACATGCTCAGGTCCGCCAGCATGACCACAAATTCATCGCCTCCCAGCCGCGCCACGGTTTCCCCCGCACGAACGCATGCGGTCAGGCGTTGTGCAACCTGCTTCAGCAGCAAGTCGCCCATATCATGGCCGAGGGTATCGTTAAGGGTCTTGAAATTATCGAGATCGATCAACAGCAGCGCACCGAAACTGCCGCTGCGGGTACTGGTGGACATGGCCAGATTCAGGCGATCCAGCAGAAGTGTCCGGTTGGGCAGGCCGGTCAACTGGTCAAAGAAGGCCAGTTCATTGATCTTTTCTTCGGCTTGCTTGCGTTCGGAAATGTCGAAATGCGTACTGATGTAATGGGTGACGGTATGATCATCGTCCTTCACTGCAGAGATGGTGAGCCATTTTGGATAAACTTCGCCATTTTTGCGCCGGTCCCATAGCTCTCCCTGCCATCCACCGGTACGGTGGATGGCTTCCCACATCGATCGAAAAAAATCTGCGTCGTGGCGGCCCGAGTTGAGCAGGCGCGGTGTTTGACCCACAATCTCCGCAGGCGTGTAGCCCGTGGTCTCGGTAAATGCCTTGTTGATGCGCAAGATGACCCCTTTGGCATCGGTCACCATCATGCTTTCCTGCGATTCAAAAGCTGCCGCGGCTATGCGGAGTTGAGCAATATTGCGTTGCTGGGAATCGACCATGGCATTGAATTCCTGTGCCACGGCCGCGATTTCACTTGGACCTTCAGTTGCTGCCCTGACCCCGAAGTCCCCACCCTGAACTGCTTGCGCAGTCCTTTCCAGTTCCGCCACCGGTTTGGCAATCCGGCGTGCAATGGAAATGGCTAGAGCAAACAGCAAGACAATGACGGCCAGTACGATAGCCGAGGCGGTTATCGCACGCTGTCTGGCTTCGGCGTAAATCGTCGACACGGGGACGCCCACATAGGCAATCCACCCTGCTTCCGGCATCGACACCACCGAAAAGTAACGCGTTACGCCGTCCGCCGCCCGGCTTTCAAATTCGCCATTAGCTGTTTTGACAATCTGCCTGGCCGCATCCGCTTTCGGCCGCGTACCCATGGCAGCCTGGTCAGAATCGCGCCAGACCAGCATGCCATCCTGACTGAAGAAGCCGTAGTGGCTCCCGGGTGGCAGCATATGAGCGGGAATCCTTGGATCAAGGACTTGCAGGTCGAGGGGCAGATTGACCGCCCCGACCATTTCGCGACGTTCGTTCCAGATCGGTGCGGTCAGAACGGTGACCCACCTGTGGGAAATCGGACCAAAAAACGGCTGCCCAACGCTGAAGCGCCTCTCCTTCAGGAACTTCTGGAACCAGGGTGTTTTTCCGACATTAAGCCGTTTACCGTTTGGTTGCAGTAACGCTGAACAGATCCCTTGGCCGTGCATGTCCGTATACCCAATGTTGGCGTAGTGCGGATTCAGAATCAGCATGTCCTCCAAAACTCTATCGCAGTTTTTCGGATCAATCTGCTTGATGAACAGGCGAGATGCAAGGCGTTCGAGAAGCTGGCGATTATCGGCAATCCTGCCGCCCGTGTTACTGGCCATGGTACTCACCAGTGTTCGCAGTGAAGTCTTGGTATAAGCGATGGTCTGCTGCATGTCGGAATAAATGACATAGCCTACGGTCGCCACGAGCGGAACGGACACTGCCAGGACCAACAACAGGAGATGGGTTCGGATCGAAAATGTGCGCACGGTCCTATATACCCCGGCAGATTGTATTCATATGACCTTAACGGTGCGAACAAGCATTTTCTGTAGTGCGGGATGCTCCAATCCAGGCAGGTGATTCTTTGGTGCCAGGTTAAGGTGTCGCGATGGGCAGATTCAAGTCAGAACTTGCTGGTGTTGGTTACGACACATTTGCCAACATGTGCTTTAATGAAGATTCCATCCACCCGCAAGGAGTTCACCATGAGCTGTAATGTTGGCGGCATTGACCGCGTACTTCGCATCATTGTTGGCATTGTGCTCATTGGCCTGGCGGCCACGGCCAAGATTGGCTGGTGGGGCTACATTGGTGTGGTGCCGCTTGCTACTGGACTGATTGGCTGGTGCCCGGCCTATTTGCCATTCGGCATCAAAACCTGCAAGACCAAGTAATTTTGTGTATTTTCAAGAGGCGATGCCGCTGGCGTCGCCTTTTTTATCATGATGTTTGATCCAGTATTCTGCCATGCACATTTCCAGCCAGTTTGATTCCGGCGCGATTGAAATTCTCGCCGCCGCCGACCCTGCCGACATCCGTCTCAATATCCGCAGCGACAGTGCCGCCGAATTCCGCCAGTGGTTCCATTTTCGTGTGAGTGGCGTCGCCGGACAGGCGCTGGTGATGCGCCTGCTCAATGCCGGTGACTGCACTTACAGCGACGGCTGGCATGGCTACCAGGCCATCGCCAGCTACGACCGCCGCCACTGGTTTCGCGTGCCCACCGCATACGACGGTAAAGTGCTGACTATCAGCCACACTGCCGAGTGTGACAGCGTTTACTACGCCTATTTCGAACCGTATTCATGGGAGCGCCATCTCGACCTGATTGCCCAAGCGGTACCGGAAATGCGCGTCATGCATCTGGGCAGCAGTTTGCAGGGCCGGGATATCGACAAGCTCAGCTGGGGCAGCGGTGCGCAGCAAGTGTGGATCATTGCGCGCCAACATCCGGGCGAAAGCATGACCGAATGGCTGGTCGAGGGATTGATCGAACGCCTGCTCGACCCCGCCGATCCGGTGACGCGCAAGCTCGCGCAACTGGCCACGCTGCATATCGTACCCAACATGAACCCGGACGGCGCAGCGCTGGGCAATCTGCGCAGCAATGCAGCGGGCGCCAATCTCAACCGCGAATGGATGGCGCCCAGCCTGGAAAGAAGTCCGGAAGTACTGCATGCGCGACAAGCCATGCACGATAGCGGCGTGGATCTGTTTCTGGATATCCACGGCGATGAGACCATTCCGTATGTGTTTGTCGACGGTTGTGAAATGATCCCAGGTTATGCGGCCAGTCTGGTGGCGCAACAGGAAGCATTTCTCGCGCGCCTGCTGCAGATCAGCCCGGATTTTCAACGCGAACACGGTTACGCGCCGGATCGCTTTTCCGATGAGATGCTCACCCTCGCATCCAAATATGTGGGGCATGCCTTCGGCTGCGTATCGCTCACCCTGGAAATGCCGTTCAAGGACAACGCCAACCTGCCAGATCCGGAACATGGCTGGAGTGCTGCGCGCAGCAAACGGCTGGGTGCGGCCTTGCTGGAAGCGGTATTGGCGCATTGCATAGACAGCAAGCCTGAAACGATTTGACACGACTTGATACACAATCCTGTCCCCCATCGGCTCGCCCGAGCGCGTTATCTGTAGTGTGGTTGCACATGATCACATCATCCATTTACAGACAGGAGATACCGCAATGTTTAAATCCACTTTGATTGCTTTAGGTGCCGTACTTGCCATCGCCGCACTTCCCGCCGCCTACGCTGCGGAAGGCGACATCCATCACGATGTGCAGGCAGCCCATGCCGGACAACGTGTCGTGCGTCAGGACGTGCGCGACATCCACCAGGACCGGCGCGAACTGCGCCATGAAAAACGCGAGGGAGATGCTGCAGGCGTTGTCAAGCAACGTCATGAGCTTGCCCATGACCGGGCCGCGCTGCATCATCATCGCCGCCATCTGCGCCATGTCCGTCATGATCTGCATCATGACCGCATGGAACACCATCACGACAGGCACGCCGGCTAAAGCGGGTTTCAGCTGGTAAAAAGCCGCACCATGGTGCGGCTTTTTTTATCTTCCTCCATTCTGTTTATGCTGCGGGTATACAGACGAAACAGGCGTGGTGTATTCTGCGCAAGGCATGATGGATGCGCGTTCATGCATGACACATATAACAAAGGCGCCGGGTAAGGTTCAAATCCGGGCGCCTTAAAAACCAATAATTGCATCAGGGAGAGAATACGCGATGAATTCGGCCAATCCATATCAGGTTCCACAATCCAATGTCGACCATCAAGGTCAGGACGATTATTCCGAAGTAAAAGTCTTGTCGATCAGCGGTCGAATCGGGCGGCTAAGATATCTGGGTTACTCCATGGGCTACGGCATGCTCATCTACCTGGCTTTCGCAGCGATAGGTGGCGTAGCGCTTGCCCTGGGATTGCCGCGCGGGATATTCATGGGAATGGTGGGGATCGGCTATGTCCTGGCCATGGTGTTGTCCATCATGCTCACGATTCAGCGTGCGCATGATTTCGACAAAACTGGCTGGCTGGCGCTGCTGGTCTTCATTCCATTGCTCAACCTGATCTTCTGGTTTGTACCCGGTACCGAAGGCGAGAACCGCTTCGGCAAACAAACGCCGCCTAATCGCGGCGGATTGGTATGGGTGGTCGTTGCGATATTTGCCATAGCGATGATAGGCATTCTTGCGGCAATCGCGATCCCGGCGTACCAGTCTTATGTGCATAGGGCGCAAGCCGCTGCACAAAACAATCTGCCCGCACCCGCTGCCCAATCCAGGTAGTTTGTCTTGCTGGATACCTATCGTGCGATAGAGACGCCGGAAGGCGTCGAGCTGAGACTGCGCGCGGCCGGTCCGGTGGTGCGCAGCCTGGCCTGGATGATCGATTTGCTGATTCGTGGCGGCGTATATATTGTGCTGGCCATCGTGTTGTCCAAGCTCGGCAAGTTCGGCTGGGGATTGCTGCTGGTCGGTTTGTTTTTGATTGAATGGTTTTATCCCGTGCTGTTCGAGGTATATCGACACGGGGTGACGCCGGGCAAACGCGCCATGGGGCTATGTGTGGTCAACGATGACGGCACCCCGGTGGGCTGGTCGGCTTCGATGATCCGCAATCTCCTGCGCTACGTGGATTTTCTGCCTGTTCTGTATGGTTTCGGGCTGATATCCATGCTGCTTCATCCCGATTTCAAGCGCCTTGGCGACATCGCCGCAGGGACGCGCGTGGTGTATCGGGATGCCAAAACGAAGGCGGCCGCCATACCTGCCGTTCCAGCCCGGCCGCCCCATTTCACGCTTAATCTGGAAGAGCAGCGTGCGGTGATCAATTTCGCCGAGCGGTCTCGGGAATTGTCGCCGGAACGTATGGAAGAGCTGGCGGACATCGCATTCCCGAACAGCGAAAACCAGCGCAATAGCGGCATCAGCCAACTGCATGCCACGGCCAACTGGCTGCTGGGCAAGAAAAACTAAGCGGCCGATGAAACAGCAAGACTTCGAAATGCAGCACGAGGCCCTTTGGCAGAGGATGGAAAGGCTGTTGACCGCTCTCGACAACCAGCGCAAAACGAAGCAATCACAGCCTACCGGTGATATGGGCGCATTTCCGCAATATTACCGGCAGATTTGCCACCACCTGGCGCTGGCCAGGGAGCGTCAATATGCCACGTATCTGATCGACCGGCTCGACCGGCTGGTGCTCGATGGCCATCAGCACTTGTACCAGGCGCGCGGTTTTTTCCTGTCCCAGACTTTGCGTTTTATTGGCGGCGGTTTTCCGGCGCTGGTCCGTGCCGAGGCACGCCTGTTCTGGCTGTCTTTCGCGCTGCTCTACCTGCCGGCGTTGTTGATGGGAATAGCGCTGCAGTATGCGCCGCAAATGGTTTACACCATGCTGGATCACCATAGCCTGGTTTCCATCGAAGGCATGTATAACCCGGGTGCGGCGCACATCGGCCGGGAACGGCAATCGGATGGAGATTTTCTGATGTTTGGCTACTACATCAAGAACAACATCGGCATCAGTTTTCAGACATTTGCCGGCGGTTTGCTGTATGGCCTGGGCAGTATTTTTTATCTGGTCTACAACGGGTTGATTCTCGGGACAGTCGCAGGACATTTGACGCGCATAGGCTACGGCACGACGTTTTATCCGTTTGTGGTGGGGCATGGCGCATTCGAATTGACGGCGATTGTCCTGTCGGGAATGGCCGGATTGAAAATGGGTCTGGCGCTGCTGTCGCCGGGAAACAAGACGCGCCTGAACGCCTTGCGCGAAGCGGCGCAGATCAGCATACGCATCGTCTATGGTGTGGTGGGCATGTTGCTGATTGCCGCGTTCCTTGAAGCATTCTGGTCGTCTTCCCAGGCGATTGCGCCGGCAGTGAAATATGCGGTGGGCGCGCTGCTCTGGCTGAGCGTTGCCGCCTACTTTTTATTCATGGGGCGCAATCGTGCAGCTTGAGTCGGTGGCCGTTGCATTGCGCCCGCGCAACCTCTGGGAAGCGATCGATCTCGGCTTCAGCATGGTGCATGCCTGGTGGAAGCCGGTATTCGGTGCATGGCTGGCCGTGGTGCTGCCGGTTGCCGTGCTCATCAATCTGTTGTGCTGGGAAGTGCAATGGCTGGCACCGCTGCTGATGTGGTGGTTAAAACCGCTATTCGATCGTATACCGCTGTATGTTTTGAGCCGTGCGACATTCGGCGATCCGCCCAAGATCAGGGAGACAATCAGGGCGGTTTTGCCATTGTGGCGCAACAGCTTTCTGTGGGATTTGACGCTCGGCCGCTTCGATTTGGCGCGCTCTTTCAACATGCCGGTCCGGGATCTGGAAGGTTTGCGCGGCAAGGCACGCCGGCAACGCCTGAAAGTATTGCAAAAAAAGACGCGCAACGGTGCGGTATGGCTAACGGTGGTTTGTCTGAACCTGGAATTCGTGCTGAATATTGCCCTGTTCGCGCTACTTTATTTTTTGCTGCCGCAAACAATGCAGGCCGATTTTTTCAAGCTGCTTTTCGCCACCCATCCAGCCGCCTGGCAGGATGTTTTGGAGCATGTTTTTTATCTGGCAGCGATGACCGCGATGGAACCATTCTATGTGGCCGCCGGTTTCGCACTGTACCTCAATCGCCGTACCCTGCTTGAAGGTTGGGACATCGAAATTGCGTTCCGGCGCATGGCGCAGCGCCACCAGCCATCCGCCAGGTCCGCGGCATCTGCCGGGGTGCTCATGTCCATATTGATGGTGTGTGTGCTGGGTGGTGCACTGATTTTTCCAGCGCAGTCCATGGCCGCAGTGGCTGCGACGTCACCCGCGCCACCCGCGCAGGCCGTCGCTGCGTCCCAGACACCGGAACAACTCAAGCAACGGATTTCTGCCGTGCTGAAACAGCCCGAATTCCAGACTGAAAAAGTCGAGCAGCACTGGAAATACATGGGTAAGCAAGCCAGCAAAAAGCAGCCTGATAGCGACCCTGCATGGCTGAAATTTCTGGCCCGGATTGTGCCGGGTATGGCACGTATTTTCGAGGGCTTGCTGTGGCTGTTGCTGGCAGCGGTCATCGTTTGGCTGATCGTAAAGCGCAAGCGCTGGCTCGGCTGGTTCGAACATAAACCGGCAATGCGCCCGGCGCAGCCTGTACAAGTACTGTTCGGGCTGGATATCCAGCCGCAATCGTTACCGGGAAATATCGCGAAAGAGGCCTGGAAATTATGGCAAGAGGGCCAGCAGCGTGAGGCCTTGAGCCTGCTTTATCGCGGTGCACTGGCCTACTGGGTAACGCGTGAAAAAATAGCCTTGGGTGCCAATGCAACCGAAGGCGATTGCATGCGGCTATTCCGTGCCGGGGCAACCCAGGAAACCGGCGACTACTTCTGTCAATTAACCCACGTCTGGCAAAACACCGCCTATGCAGGCCGCCATCCGCACACGGAGGAAATGCAGCAGTTGTGTCGCAGTTGGGATATTCATTTCAGGCCGACGCCATGAGAGCAAGACCCTGGCTCGTCGTTGTATTGCTTATGACCCTGATCGGATGGGGAGGCTACTGGTTTTACAAGAATTTCGAACTGGTCTCCGGTAAGGTCCATGTCGGTTACCAGGGCGAAGCGCGTTACAACTCGCTGCTGGCTGCCGAACGTTTCCTGAACACCAAAACCAGCCCGGCGAAAAGCATGTCCAGCCTGGTGGGCCTGCCGCCTTCCAACGGCACCTTGGTGATACCTACCGAACGCTACGAGATAGGACCTCAACAAGCCAATGTACTGCTGGGTTGGGTACGTGCGGGCGGCCACCTGATTGTCATACCCGCAGACGCTTCGGCAACCGAAAACAGAACTGCACAAGACTGGTTATTGAGCGGGCTTGGGGTGAGGAACGTGATCAATTCAGCCAAGGCGCGCGAACCTTTTGTGCCGACCAACGTGGATATTTCCGCTGCCAGCGATTTTATGCAGGTGTCCTTCAAGCCGTGCACAACGCTTGCATATCGCGGCAAGGAAAAACATTCTGCCAGCGCCGCCGATATGGGCGGGCATATGTTGCGCTATCACTTGGGCAGAGGTTTTCTGACGGTATTGAGTGATGCGGATTTTATGCACAATACATCGATTGGCCGTTACGATAATGCGGCGTTTTTGTGGTATCTGACGCACGACCAGCACCCAGGCGAAATCTGGCTGATCTACGGCGGGGATATGCCGCCTCTGTGGAAATGGCTGGGTACGAATGCCTGGCCGGTGCTGGTCAGCGCAGCCCTGTTGCTGGTCGCATGGCTGTGGTCAAGCAGCCGCAGATTAGGCCCTGTACGTGCTGCAGCGCCGCTGGCACGGCGCCGCCTGCTGGATCATATCGAAGCAAGCGGGCGCTTTCTGTGGCAGCAGGGCCAGCGTGCGAAACTATTGAATGGCACGCGCGCAGCCTTGTTGCGGATGCTGGAGTCTCGGCACCCGGCGCTGGCCAGCCTGCCTCGGGAAGCACTCACCATGCAGCTCGCCGAGTTGTCCAACACAACGCCCGGCGCGATTCAAAAAGCCCTGTTCGAGCAGCATGCCCCGAATGAAACCGAGTTTACCGACGCAATCATCCTGCTGGAGACGATAAGGAAAACGCTATGAATGAAACCACCCCATTGGAAGCAGAAGCCGCCCCGGCAACCAGTAAAATTGCGCAGGCAAGCGCCATTGCCCAACGCATGCGTTCGGAAATCGCCAAGGCGCTGATCGGACAGACAGAGACTGTGGACCAGGTATTGATCGCCTTGTTTGCCGGCGGCCATGTCCTGATCGAAGGCGTGCCCGGGCTTGGGAAAACCTTGCTGGTACGGGCGCTGGCGAAAACCTTCGACGGTGCGTTCACGCGCATCCAGTTCACCCCGGACCTGATGCCGTCCGACATCACCGGCCATGCGCTCTACGATCTGAAAAGCGAGCAGTTCAGCATCCGCAAAGGCCCCATTTTTACCAACCTGCTGCTGGCGGACGAAATCAACCGGGCGCCCGCCAAAACCCAGGCCGCGCTGCTGGAAGTGATGCAGGAATGCCAGGTCACCATCGAGGGACAATCCATGACGCTGGCACCGCCGTTCATGACGCTTGCCACGCAGAATCCGATCGAACAGGAAGGCACCTATCCGCTACCGGAAGCCCAGCTTGACCGATTTCTGCTCAAGATATTGATCGACTATCCGGGCGAGGACGAAGAAAAATCCCTGGTGGCCAGCGTGACCGCCGGTCAAACCGGCGATGCGCTCAATGTGGAACGCGTCGCCACCGTCGTCAAGCCGCAGACGGTGCTGGGGATACAGCGAATTGTGGCGGGCCTGCGGGTAGATCAGCAAGTGAACGACTACGCGGTGCAAATCGTGCGCCAGAGCCGCGAGTGGTCGGGGATCGCCATCGGCGCCGGACCGCGCGGCGGTATTGCCCTGATCCGTGCGGCGCGCGCGCAGGCATTGTTGGCCGGGCGCGATTTCGTCACCCCGGATGACGTCAAGTCGGTGTCGATCGCCGCTTTGCGCCACCGCATTGCGTTGCGCCCCGAACTGGAAATCGAAGGTCAAAGCGCGGACGATGTGCTGAAAGCCATGCTGGAAAAAGTGAAAGCGCCGCGCGCGTGATACCTGCACAGCGACTGTTCCATCTGCTGTGGTTGTGGCTGGCCGCAGGTGTGGTTGCCGCGTTCTGGCCGACGCTGGTGATGGTCTGGACAGGGCTCGGCGCGCTGATGCTGCTGGTTGCCGCTGTCGACCTGCTTGCCACATTGCGGCAACCTGAAATATCCGTGCTGCGTCAGGTTTCCGGCACCCTCGCGCTGGGCGTTTGGGGCGAGGTGCGGTTGCACATTCAGCATGCTGCAAAATCGCCCATTGCGCTGGAGATTTTCGACCACTTCCCGGCGCATGTCGAAGTCCGTGGCATGCCCGCGCAGACGCAAATTCCAGCTTCAGGCTGGGCCGAAATCAGCTATGAAATCAAGCCGACGGAACGCGGTGAACAGTGTTTTGCTGCAACCCGTTTGCTGGTTGCTTCGCCGCTCAGGCTATGGCGGCGCAGCCGCAGGGCGGGTGCGGGTGAGTGCGTCAAGGTGTATCCGAACTTTGCTGCCATGACCAGTTACGCGTTGTTTGCGACCGACAACCGGCTCAGCATGATGGGCATACGTTTGCGTCAGCGCCGCGGCGAAGAGCTGGAGTTTCACCAGCTGCGTGAATACCGGACTGGCGACATGTTGCGCCAGATCGACTGGAAAGCCACGTCGCGCCTGAAGAAACTGACCTCGCGCGAATATCAGGATGAACGCGACCAGCAAGTGGTGTTCCTGATCGATTGCGGACGCCGCATGCTCGCCAAAGACGGAGAGCTGAGCCATTTTGACCACGCGCTGAACGCAGTGCTGCTGTTGTCCTATGTGGCTTTAAGGCAGGGCGATACGGTGGGGCTGATGGCGTTCGGGGGGCGGCCGTGCTATTTGCCGCCGCGCAAAGGCGCCGGGGTGATTAATAGCCTGCTCGATACAGTCTACGATTTGCAGGCGGGAACCAGCAGCCCGGATTTTCTGAATGCGGCCACGCAATTGATGACTCGTCTCAACAAGCGCTCGCTGGTCGTTCTCGTCACCAATCTGCGTGACGAAGACAATGACGAACTGTTGCCCGCATTGCATCTGATGCGGCAACGCCATCTGGTGCTTTTGGCCAGCCTGCAGGAACGCATCATCAACGATGTTCTGTCCGAACCGGTCAGGGATTTCAGCGCTGCCTTGCGCCATAGCGCGACCCATCTTTATCTGGGGGAACGGCGCAAGGCGCATGAGGCGATTAAAGCGTACGGCGTGCTGGGTGTGGATGTCGAGCCGGAGAAACTGCCGGTGGCGCTGGTGAATCGTTATCTGGACATCAAGCGTAGCGGGCGTCTTTAAGTCCGCCGCAGACAGGGCGAACGCCGCTGGTGTTCCGCGCTAAAACAGCTACGCACGCCAATCCAAACATACTACTGATTCCAGTCCAAAGCTGTCAGTTGTATTGATTTAAAAGCTGGGGATCAGCAAAGACGGTTAACGACCCGAGGACTAAACCGCTCGCGCGGTAAGGATGTGCGATCGGCAGTGGGTGATGCGAGCGCTGGTGGTTTTGCTCAGGCGCGGAAACTGCCAATGTTGAAGATGAGGCAATCCGCCTCTTTTTTGACAGGAGCAAGCCATGGACTCATCGACACCACCGGTGATATCGCCGTTGCGTCAGCGCATGATCGACGACATGCGGATGCGCAAATTCACTGCCAAGACACAAAGCGGTTACCTGCGCGCCGTGAAACGATTCGCGGGGTTTCTCGGCCGCTCGCCTGATACGGCCACCGTAGAAGATCTGAGGTGGTATCAGTTGCACCTCGTCGATACCGGCACTTCGCCGATCTCGCTCAATGCCGCGATTGCCGGATTGAAGTTCTTCTTCGACGTCACGCTCGATCGTGCCGAGCTGATGGCCAAGATGCAGCCCGTTCGTGTCCCGCAGAGACTCCCCGTAGTATTAAGCCGCGAGGAAGTGGGTCGCCTGATCGCGGCGTCTGGCAACCTGAAGCATCAAACGGCACTGTCGCTCGCCTACGGAACTGGACTGCGCGCCAGCGAAGTTGTCGCGCTCAAGGTTTGCGACATTGACAGCCAACGCATGACACTGCGCGTTGAACAGGGCAAAGGTCGCAAGGATCGGTACGCCATGCTCTCACCGGTGCTGCTCGAACGCCTGCGAGTGTGGTGGCGTGTGGCACGCGCACAGGGCAAGATGCTCGATGGCGGCTGGCTGTTTCCGGGCCTCAACCCGATCGAATCGCTCAGCACCCGCCAGCTCAACCGGGCTATCCATGCCGCCGCTGCGGAGGCGAAGATCGACAAGCGCGTCTCGATGCACACGCTTCGACATTGCTTTGCGACGCACCTGCTGGAGCAGAAGGTGGATATTCGTGTGATCCAGGTGCTGCTCGGGCACAAGCAATTGGACACGACGGCGCTCTATACCCAGGTCGCCACCGACATCCTACGCGAAGTGGTCAGCCCCCTGGAGATGCTGCACCCGGAATAGAACCACCGAGTTCCTTCCATGGGGCGTCCGACCCTGGAGGTCGCGGATATCTTCCGCGCCTTTGGTCCGGCCTGGCGTTTGTCTCAGCGCGAGCATCTGAGTCTGGGACAGCTCAAGGTCATGTCGGCCATCGAACAGTGCCGCAGCGCGGCGCTGGGGGGACACGTGCTGCGCTGTAACAGCTGCGAGCATATCGAGATCAGCTACAATTCCTGCCGCAATCGCCACTGCCCGAAGTGTCAGGCCAAGGCGGCACAGCGTTGGTTGGAAGCCCGTCAGGCAGACCTGCTTCCGGTGGCGTATTACCACGTGGTCTTTACCCTGCCGGCGCCGATCAGCGCCATCGCCTACACCAACAAGGCGGTGATCTATCGCCTGTTGTTCGAGGTGGCCGCCGAAACGCTCGGCACCATCGCGGCGGATCCGAAACATTTGGGCGCGCAGATCGGGGTGACGCTGGTCCTGCACACCTGGGGGTCGGCGCTGACGCATCATCCTCACGTGCACGGGATCGTCCCCGGCGGGGGTCTGTCCCCAGACGGCGAACGCTGGGTCAGTTGCAGACCGGGGTTCTTTCTGCCGGTGCGCGTGCTCTCACGACTGTTTCGCCGGCGCTTTCTCGAAGAACTGGAGAAAGCACATCGAGCTGGGCAGCTACGCTTCTTCGGTGAGCACGAGCCGCTGGCGGCGGCGACGCGCTTCACCAGGTGGCTGGCACCGATGCGCAAGTGCGAATGGGTGGTCTATGCCAAGCGTCCGTTTGCCGGTCCGGCGGCGGTGCTGGCGTACCTGTCGCGTTATACCCACCGGGTGGCGATCTCGAACCGGCGGCTCGTGGCGCTGGATGAGCGTGGCGTGACGTTTCGCTGGAAGGATTACCGGGTCAAGGGACGAACGCGCTACAAGACGATGACGCTGAGCGCCGAGGAGTTCATGCGGCGGTTTCTGCTGCATGTACTGCCTGGCGGGTTTCACCGTATCCGCCACTATGGCTTGATCGCCAATGCCGGGCGCCGCGAGAATCTGGCGCGAGTGCGGAAGCTACTTGCCCAGGCGGTTCATGGCGCCGATGTGCAACCGCTTGTTGAGTCGACGGCGCTCCCAGCGACGCCGCCAACCTTCGTTTGCCGTTGTTGTGGCGCGGCCATGAGCATCCTCGAGATATTCGTGCGTGGGCAACTGATCCGTGCACCACCCGGGCTGCGTAACGCAGCATGAACTCAACATCATCTCGCCACTCAAGCCAACCGTCGTCTCTTCAGCATCCAGAGCCGATAGCGGACGGTTTTACGTTACGCTGGAATAACCGCCCTTCCGGCTCGATACATCAGCGAATAACTGCGCTCACCGGAGTCCGTGCCAAGCCGTTGAGCTCGATCCTCAGCCGATTGACCGGGCTGAGTGCCACGCTCAGCACGAGTACGAACCTTCAAATCCCATAGCCCGGTAAGCCTGCTCAACCCGCGCCGATACATTCCGCGGTTTCCTCCCTCGGGGTTTGTCCAACGCCTGCCCACCCACCTCGGCTGGTCATCTGCCGCTTGCACGGTCAGGGCAGGCATCGAACAAACCTACACAACAGGAGACCATCAAGATGGAATATCTAAGCGACTGCTCCGTAGCGTGAAGCGGTCAGTCAGGAATATTACGAACGTCACGTTGAGATCGTTTGATGAACCCGTGACCATTTGCGCCGCTTGGCAAACGTGTCAACATCGCGTTCTTCGGACAAAAGAAAATCAAGAAAGTCGATGCTCCGGTATTCGCAGGTCTCTGCAACGCTCAGGAGAGTTAAATATTCGTCAATCCCTTTCCTAGACAGTGTCGTCACGTGATATGTTAAAATAGTTTTTTACATAAACTGCGGTGGACGCGAATGGCTGATGCCTATCAACGACATGACATC
>NZ_BGOW01000017.1 GCF_003851125.1 Sulfuriferula multivorans
CCTTGCCGTTCAGCTAACTCTTCCCCTTGCCGGGCGAGTAGAGGTCTTTCACCTCCAAGTAAGTGCGCCCTGCCGGGCGCACCAATAAAAAAAGGGGCTGTACTCAGCCCCTTTTCATGCGGTTATGAAACCGGCTTAGTGTTCGCCCAGCACCGAAACGGTAATCTCAGCCACCACGTCGGCATGCATCGCGACGCTGATGGGAAAATCACCGATGGCCTTGAGCGGGCCGGTCGGCATGCGCACTTCAGCCTTGGCCACTTCGAAGCCCTGCGCATTGAGCGCGTCAGCAATGTCCGCATTGGTTACGGAGCCGAACAAGCGGCCATCCATACCGGCCTTCTGCGAAATCTGCAGCAAGAAACCAGCCAGTTTCTCGGCACGGGCCTGAGCCGCAGCCAATGTGGCCGCATGAGCTTTTTCCAGCTCGGCGCGTTTTTCTTCGAAGTGCTTGAGATTGGCGCTGGTGGCGCGCTTGGCTTTGCCTTGCGGGATCAGAAAATTACGCGCGTAACCATCCTTGACCTTGACCACATCGCCCAGGGTACCCAGGTTGACCACTTTTTCCATCAGAATAATTTGCATGGCGGTCTCCTTAATGCAGGTCGGTGTAAGGCATCAGCGCAAGGAAGCGGGCGCGCTTGATGGCAGTGGATAGCTGACGCTGATACCGGGTCTTGGTCCCGGTAATACGGGCCGGGATGATCTTGCCGTTTTCAGCGACAAAATCTTTCAGGATTTCCACGTCTTTGTAGTCAACCCACTTGATACCTTCAACGGTAAAGCGGCAGAACTTGCGACGTTTGAACAGCTGGCGGGAACCTTCCCGGCGCTTGGTGTTTTTGCTATTGGTTGGACGAGGCATGATGCACTCCTATCTAAACTGTTTTTAAGCTGCAAATATGCAGCACGATCTGATTACTCTGCGGACTCTTTCGGGCCAGGAAACCTTCCACACTGATGTGGCTGCCGCCGGGTAGAGCACTGATACCTTGCGCTATTTCCCCGATTGCCACCGCCGCCATCTCTACATTTACCCGGCGCACTACACCTGCTTCCATCTGCTGCGATTCATGGCGGATATGCAGGCTCACCAAGGGTACCCCGGCCGGGGTATAACGCAGCGCTTCGGGTTCAGCAACAACGCCGGTCAGCGTCAGCCGGTTGGTTTCCAAGCACTCAGGCAGCCGATGCTTCCGGAGCGGCTTGCTCTGGCTTGGCTTCAACCGGCGGCTGGGTCAGGGAGCGCGATTTCTCTTCCTTCATCATTGGCGATGGCGCTGTGACTGCCTCATCCATCCGCACTGTCAATTGACGCAACACCGCGTCATTGAACTTGAAGCCATGCTCAAGCTCGTCCAGGGTTTCCTGGTCGCACTCGATGTTCATCAACACATAGTGGGCTTTGTGGACTTTCTGAATCGGATAAGCCATCTGACGACGGCCCCAGTCTTCCAGACGATGAACCAGACCATTGCGCGCTGCAATCTGGCCACGATAGCGCTCGATCATTGCAGGCACTTGCTCGCTCTGATCCGGGTGCACGATAAATACGATTTCATAATGACGCATGCAAACTCCTTCTGGGTTAAAGCCCCCCGTGCGTTGGCGGTGGGGCAAGGGAAACCGCGCATTGTACTGGTTATTCATGCACTTTTCAATGGCATTCGGTGCATCAACCCCATACTGGCGTTAATAGTTACCAGCGCAAGTACGCAAGTAACTTGGAGGCAAACTTTATTCTGCCAGCCAGTTCTCCGCCCCCTCCAAATCCTCGAAAACCTGAATCTGCGCCTCCACGAACAGGCGCGTGACCCACGCGCTCCAGATCATCCACTGGCTTTGGGCCACGACCGCAACACGGGCAAAATCAGCCGCATGTGCGCGACCAAAACTAATTTCTTCCCACGCCACATCCACAGTGAATTTGAGCATATCGCGCAAATCCAGCAATAGATTTACTCGCCCTTCGAGCTTCACGCCATACAGGATGGTCTGTTCAAATTCGCGGTAATCCGCCAAGGTGAATTCGCCCATTACGGCCGCGCGAACAGTATTGCCGCTGATAGAGATATTGATCATGGAATTCCCGGTATTGTTGTGGGTAGCTGAGAACAACTATAAGGGAGTTGTGTGTGACAGGCAAAAAAAGCGGGCGTCCGAAGACGCCCGAAATACCGCATGGAGGATGAAGATGAAACATGCATTAACTCGTAAACACATGCTCCGATTAGTATTAAGCAAATCCGATGCCAAGTAATTTATTGTTAAATAACCTGGTGTTAGTGAAATTTCATTATGACTGTTACGCATCAAAACTGTGCACTCCGGATTTATTTCGCCCCAACTGTACGCACACTCACCAGCCCGCTGATCACAATAAGCCCCATACCAAGCCATGCCTGCAGCGGTAAAATTTCATGCCATATCAGCATGCCAAACAAGCTGGCAAAAATTACTGTGCTATAGGCGAGACTGCCCACTACCAAGGCATTGCCCAGACGATATGCGCGCGTCAAAGCAAGTTGCGCCAGCGTGGCGGACATTCCCAGGCCGAGCAACAACAAAGCTGCGTGTGCATTGACCGCGTGCCAGCCATTCCAGGCCGCCCATGCGCCAGCGCCCAGCGTGGACACCAGCGTAAAATAAAATACCGTACGCCAGTCCGGTTCACCCATACGGCTCAAAACACGCAGATTCAAATATGCCACGCCCGCAAGGAAACCCGACGCCAATCCCATCAGGCCGGCGCTCAATTGCGCACTCTCAAGACTTGGGCGCAACAGCAACACCACCCCGCAAAACCCCAGCGTCACGCCCGCCACCAGGGGCCAGTGCGGTTTTTCACCCTGCCACAGGGTGAGCAATAGCGCCAGAAACAGGGGTGATGTGTAGTTGAGCGTTACAGCCGTTGCCAACGGCAACACATCTATCGCGTGGAAAAACAGGAGTAGTGCGACAAAGCCTGAAATACTGCGCACCAGGTGAGCTCGCAAATGTTGGGTGGAGAATGGCCGCGCGAGATGTGGATGACGGCGGCGGATCACCCAGTAAATCATCACCAGGCCAAACAGGGACCGGTAAAACACCAGTTCGGCACTGGAAAACTGGTCCGAAGCAAGTTTGACCAGCACGCCCATGATGGCGAACAGCAAACCCGCCACCAGCATCCAGGCGGATTTCACTCGCTCAGATGCGGTGCAATCTCGCGCCGAATGAATTCATGAAAATGCACCATGCCGTCTTCCATGGGAGATTGATATGGTCCCGCCTCTTCGCGCCCCTGGCGGTAAAGTTCACGGCGTCCCTGGTGCATACGGCGGCAAATTTCATCGTCTTCGAGTGCGGTTTCGTTATAAGCGGCCTGTTCGGCCTCCACGAATTCACGTTCGAACAGGACAATATCTTCAGGATAATAAAACTCCACCACATTGCGGCAGGATTCGATACCGGTAGGGATAATCGTGCTGATAACCAGCACATGCGGGTACCACTCCACCATGATGTTGGGATAGTAGGTCAACCAGATCGCCCCCTGGCGAGGGGTCTGGCCAGCATTGTATTGCAGCACCTGCTCCTGCCATTTTTGATACACGGGTGTGCCCGGCTTGCCCAGACCGCGTGCTACGCCAACAGTCTGTACGCTATACCAGTCGCCATATTCCCATTTGAGATCGGCGCAAGTGACGAAATTGCCCAGGCCTGGGTGGAAAGGCTCGACGTGGTAATCCTCAAGATAAACTTCGATGAAAGTCTTCCAGTTAAAGTCGTACTCCTCGACCATCACGCGGTCGAGCATATAGCCGTCAAAATCCAGGTCCTGCAGCACGCCCAGCCTGGCCAAATCGCGCGCCACATCACGCTGGCCATTGAACAGCAGGCCGTTCCAGTTTTGCAGGGGCGTCTTGCCCAGATTAAGACAGGGATTGCCAGGGAAATGCGGCGCGCCGAGCAGACGGCCTTCCATGTCATAGGTCCAGCGGTGCAGCGGGCAAACGATGTTTTTGCTGTGGCCCCGTCCCTCATACATCATGGCCTGGCGGTGACGGCAAATATTGGAAACCATTTCCACACCGTTTGCGTTATGCACCAGCATGGAGGCATTGTGCCTCGTTTCCAGTACCTGATAGTCACCCACATTGGGCACCATCAGTGCATGGCCGACATAACCCGGCGCGCAGGCGAACAGGTACTTTTGCTCAAGTGCGTAAACCTGGGCATCGAAATACCAGCTGATTGGTAGCTGGGGAGAGGTGTTGGTCAACGCAGCGCTGACAGCCAAATCGGTCATATTTAAATTCGGAATACCCTGGACGAAGTCCATGGACACGGATAATCAAGCTGACTGAGCGCCGCTTAAGCCCCTGTAACGCAAATGAAAACAAAGAGCGGAATTATCGCCAAAAATAGCTTTGAGCGCAATAATTCGGTAAGATTTCCGCCTTTGCCTATTCTCCACTGCAATGACACGCAAGCCCCCAGCCCAGCCTCAGAGCTTTGAAACCGCGATGGCGGAGTTAGAGCGCATCGTCGCCGACATGGAATCCGGCCAGTTGCCTTTGCAGCAATCACTGGCCGCCTATCAACGCGGTGCCGAATTGCTGCAATTCTGCCAGCAGGCGCTCGCTGCCGCGCAACAACAGGTGCAGGTACTGGAAAACGGCGTGTTGAAACCATTCACCACCCCGGACAGCAATGATGAATCCTGATTTTCTTGCCTGGTCTGGTAACCTGCAGGCGCGCATCGAGACCGTGCTGGAACGCCTGCTGCCTGACCCTCAACACACCCCGCAAACTCTGCACGCAGCGATGCGCTATGCTGCGCTGGAAGGCGGCAAGCGTGTGCGTCCACTACTGGCGTTTGCTGCTGGCGAAGTGGTGGGTGCCGATCCAGCGAGAGTGGAAATCGCAGCGAGTGCAGTCGAACTGATCCACGCCTATTCACTGGTACACGACGACTTGCCGTGCATGGACAACGACATGTTGCGCCGCGGCAAGCCTACCTGCCATGTCGAATACGGTGAAGCCACGGCGCTGCTGGTAGGTGATAGCCTGCACAGCCTGGCGTTCGAGCTGATCTCTGCACACACATTGTCGGATACCCCTGAACGCCAACTGGAAATGGTGAAACTGCTGGCCCTTGCGGCCGGATCGCGTGGCATGGCCGGCGGCCAGGCAATCGATCTGGTCAGCGTGGGGCAGACGCTCACACTTCCCGAGCTGGAATTCATGCATATCCACAAGACCGGCGCCCTGATTCGCGCGTCTGTACTGCTGGGCACCTACTGCGGCAGCGCATTGGACGACACTGCATTGGCCAAACTTGATCATTACGCCAAATGCGTCGGCCTTGCGTTCCAGGTTGTGGACGATATCCTCGACGCGGAAGCGCCCACTGCCACGCTGGGCAAAACTGCCGGCAAGGATGCCGAAAACAACAAACCCACTTATGTAACGCTGATGGGCAGTGCGCGCGCCAAGGCGTTCGCCGCCGAATTGCACAGCGATGCCCTGGACGCGCTGGCTGGGTTCGATTCGGCACAACGCCTGCGCGAGTTGGCCGATTTCATTGTGCAGAGACAATTTTGACTTCCACTTATCCGCTGCTGGACAGCGTTGCTTTACCTGCCGACCTGCGCAAGCTGAACCGGGAACAACTGGAAACTCTGGCCGCAGAACTGCGCGCCTTCATTCTGCACAGCGTCGCGCAAACCGGTGGTCATCTCGCCTCCAACCTGGGCGCGGTGGAACTCACCATCGCCCTGCACTATGTGTTCAATACGCCGGATGACCGGCTGGTGTGGGACGTCGGCCACCAGAGCTACCCGCACAAGATAATCACAGGCCGCCGCGAAGCCATGGCCGGGCTGCGCAAAGCCGGTGGCATTGCCGGCTTCCCCAAACGTGACGAGAGCCCATATGATACCTTTGGCACCGGTCACTCCAGCACCTCGATTTCTGCGGCGCTGGGGATGGCGGTAGCGGCCAAACTGGCTGGACTGGAACACCGTTCGGTAGCCATTATCGGCGACGGCGCAATGACTGCCGGCATGGCATTCGAGGCACTCAACAATGCGGGCGATATCGACGCCAATCTGTTAGTCATATTGAACGACAATGACATGTCGATCTCGCCCAACGTCGGCGCGCTCAACAATTATCTGGCCAGGCTCATGTCCGGGCGCTTTTACGCCGCGGCGCGCCGCGCCGGGGAAAAAGTGCTGGGCAAGGTTCCGCCCATGCTGGAACTGGCACGCCGCACCGAGGAACACGTCAAGGGTATGGTCACCCCGGGTACCCTGTTCGAGGAATTCGGCTTCAACTACATTGGTCCGATAGACGGTCACGACCTCGACGTATTGGTGGATACGCTCACCAACATCCGTCGCCTGCGTGGCCCGCAATTTCTGCACATTGTCACCCGCAAGGGTAAAGGCTATGCGCCGGCCGAGGATAATCCCTGCCTGTACCACGGTGTGAGCCGGTTTGAACCTGACACCGGCATAGTGGAAAAAATCGCTGCAAAACCAACCTACACCCAGGTATTCGGCGACTGGTTATGCGACATGGCAGCGACCGAACCGCGCCTGATCGGCATTACCCCTGCCATGCGCGAGGGATCCGGGCTGGTACGCTTCTCCGAGGAATACCCTGATCGTTACTTTGACGTCGGCATTGCCGAGCAACACGCACTGACTTTCGCCGCTGGCCTGGCCTGCGACGGCTACAAGCCGGTCGTGGCGATCTACTCCACCTTTTTGCAGCGCGCCTATGACCAGTTGATCCACGACATCGCTCTGCAGAAACTGCCGGTGGTACTGGCGATAGACCGCGCCGGGCTGGTGGGCGCGGATGGCCCCACCCACGCCGGCAGTTTCGACTTGAGCTACCTGCGCTGCATCCCCAATCTGACGCTGATGACGCCCTCTGATGAAAATGAGTGCCGCCAGATGCTCTACACTGCAATGACACTGGATGGTCCCGCTGCCGTACGTTACCCGCGCGGCACCGGGCCGGGTGCCGCAATCGAGGCTACCATGCATGCATTACCGGTCGGCAAGGGCATCTTGCGTCGCACAGGCCGGCGCGTTGCTTTGCTGGCGTTCGGCAGCATGGTCGCCCCCGCACTGGCTGCCGCGACCAGGCTCGACGCCAGCGTCGCCGATATGCGCTTTGTTAAACCGCTGGACGAAGAACTGCTGCATCAATTGGCACAAACTCACGAACTGCTGGTCACACTGGAAGAAAATGCGGTGATGGGCGGCGCCGGTAGCGCAGTGATCGAATGCTTGCTGCGCCTGGGGTTGCCCACACGAGTAGTACAGATGGGCTTGCCCGACATCTTCATCGATCATGGCGACCATGCCACCATGCTGAAAAACTGCGGGCTGGATGCAGACGGTATTGAAGCTATGGTGCACCAGCACTTACCCGAGTAGTTTACTCAACTATTAGGCTGGTTTATACTTTGTCTAAATCAGCTCACGAAGGAAAAAACATCATGAACGACTGCTGTGGAGTCGCCGCCATGCCCGATGTGCAGAACTATGCGGATACGCGCCAGCTTGCCATCAATAAAGTCGGCATCAAATCCATCCGCCACCCGGTCAGGGTCGCCGATAAAAGCGGCGGCGTGCAGCACACCGTGGCCAGCTTCAATATGTACGTCTATCTGCCGCACAATTTCAAAGGCACGCACATGTCGCGCTTTGTCGAAATACTGAACACACGCGAACGCGAAATCTCGGTGGAAAATTTCGAGTCCATGATGCGCCAGATGGTCGAACGCCTGGAAGCAGAATCCGGCTACATCGAGATGAATTTCCCCTACTTCATCAACAAGGCCGCGCCGGTATCCGGCGTGCAAAGCCTGATGGACTACGATGTCACCTTCATCGGCGCCATCGAAAATGGGCGCTATACCCACACCACCAAGATCGTGGTGCCGGTTACCAGCCTGTGCCCCTGCTCGAAAAAAATCTCCGACTACGGTGCGCACAATCAGCGCTCTCACGTCACCGTCAGCGCGCGCACCAACGGCTTCCTGTGGATCGAGGACATCGTGCGCATGGTGGAAGATCAGGCGTCATGCGAGCTATACGGCCTGCTCAAGCGTCCCGATGAAAAATACGTCACCGAACGTGCTTATGACAATCCCAAGTTTGTCGAAGACATGGTGCGCGACGTTGCGGCTGCATTGGAAAAAGAAACTAAAATAGACGCTTATGTGGTGGAATCGGAAAATTTCGAGTCCATCCATAACCATTCGGCCTACGCCCTGATCGAAAATGACAAGACGCACCCGACCCAAATCAGTTCAGAAGGAACCGCATAGATTTTGTTCTGCCAATTTGGCTCGGCCAGGTCAAGAACGGTTGTACAGCCGAGGTCCGGCAGGTACACCCATCATGGTTGCGCGGATTGCGCACGATTTGCCCAATATTCCGCTATGCGCGGGTCGGCAACAACCCCGTCGAGCCCCTTGGCATAAATATGCGCGAGGCTTTTCATCGCCATGACATGGCCATTGTCGGCGGCTTTTTTAAACCAGTACAGCGCCTTGGCACTATCCTGAGGTTCGCCATGACCGCTTTCATAGCGTGTCGCCAACCGGTATTGACTCTCTGCATCGCCGTCTTGCGCCAGTTTGTGAATGTCCGCAGGGTGTTGGTGAAATAATTCCGATACCTTGTAACGGGCGTTTTCCATAAATTGCAGAAACTCGGCAGCGGACCCAAAACCCTGGGACGCAGATTTGGCCAGCATATTGCCCGACAATGCCTGTTCGCGCGTATTGGAATCGCGCAGTTTGTACATTTTCCCCAATAGAAACTGCGCTTCGCTGTTACCTTCTATCGCTGCGCGCTGTAGCCAATATTCAGCTTTTTCCGGGCTCTTCTCCACACCGGCGCCGGCCAGATACATTTTGCCCAGGCTCACCTGCGCGTCGGTGTTACCACGCAGCGCCGCCTTGGTGCGCCAGTCCGCGCTGACCTTGAGATTTTCCGGCACGCCGCGCCCCTGCTCATACAGATCGCCCAGCATTTTCTGCGCGGCCACGTTGCCCTGTATCGCAGCACGTTCAAACCAGTACGCAGCCTGCTTTTCATCCTTTGCACGCGCCGCATCACCGTGCAGGTATTCGAACGCCAATAATAGTTGCGCACCATCGTTGCCGCGTTCGGCCGCATTGGACAGCATCACGGTTTCTTCCGGGGTCATCGCCTGGCTAATGGATGGAGACAGCATCCCCAGCGCCAGAACGGCCAATACTGCGATTTTTTTATGCATTCTTTTCATGTTGTGCGTTTCACGGAATTGATTCAAATTAATTGTTGATTTTAAATTGTACCGGCACTCGCGCAAAGGGTTGGCAAGGAATCTGCGCATTCGCCCCTATCATGCGACAAGGGATAGTGTGAATTAATAACGCTGGGTGAGCGTCATGATCGTACCTTCACGCTTCATGTCGAGCTGATTGAGAAAACTCATCCCCAGCAGCGCAACCGACATGCCGTCTCCTTCCAGCACCATCGCCGGCACCATATTGAGACTGATCCCGCCGATGCGCACATTGTTGAGCAACACCCGATACGCTACCG
This sequence comes from Sulfuriferula multivorans, assembly GCF_003851125.1. GTDB lineage: Bacteria > Pseudomonadota > Gammaproteobacteria > Burkholderiales > Sulfuriferulaceae > Sulfuriferula > Sulfuriferula multivorans. The sequence continues at coordinate 9,603 of NZ_BGOW01000017.1, forward strand.
CCGTGCCATTGGCTGTGCTCACCAGAGTACGCTGCCCGCTACGGTAATTCACCCCCATTCGATCAGCCTCCCGAGAGCTGAGAGCGACTGAGCTGGCACCCGTATCCACCATAAAATCGACACTGTGACCGTTGATGGTACCGGTAGTAAAAAAGTGTCCGCGCCCATCTGCATTCAGGCTGACAATAGGCTTGGCACCTCCGCCACTGCCCGCATAAGATTGCCCCATGCTCAAAACGCGGCGTTTCCCATCCACTTCGAACGTAGCGGACTGCGCATCAGCAGACAGCAACTTCACCCCCTGCTCCGACTCCCCCGCAGCCAGGACACGCGGTTTGCCGCCATTGACTATCACCATGACCCTGTCCTTGAACAGCCCGCTCACGTTGATCTGGGTTGCTGTCACATTTGCGCTCAACAAAAGCGCAACAATTGCCATACAATACAATTTCATTCTATTCATCGCCGCCCCTGAGTTGAATCATGAAAACCGTTGCTATTTTTCGCCATACCCCGTCTGAGGGTCCCGGCTATTTTGCCACTTTTCTGAATAACCATGACATTCCATGGGAAATCATCAAAGTGGATGAAGGCCAACCGATCCCGGACGACCCGACAACCCATGCAGGACTGGTGTTCATGGGCGGGCCGATGAGCGTGAACGATCCGCTGCCCTGGATTCCGCCCATCCTGCAGCTTATTCGTTCCGCAGTGGCCGCTGACGTACCTGTGTTGGGCCATTGCCTGGGTGGGCAACTGATATCCAAAGCGCTTGGCGGCGTGGTCAAACGCAATCCGGTCAAGGAAATCGGCTGGGGTCAAATTTGCGCAACCGACAATGATGCTGCCCGTGCCTGGCTGGATGGGCTGACACAGTTCGAAGGGTTTCACTGGCATGGCGAGACATTCTCTCTGCCTGACACTGCCACCCATATCATGAGCAGTGCACATTGTGAAAACCAGGCTTATGTCATCGGCAAGCATCTGGCCATGCAATGCCATATCGAGATGACACCGACCATGATCCGCTCCTGGTGCAATAGCTGGGCCGATGAAATCGCAACCAGCGAAAGCCCCGCGGTACAGACCCCGGAAATCATGCAAGCCAATATGGAGGACCAACTCAGCGCACTCAACCAGGTAGCTGACCGGCTATATGGGCGCTGGATCAAAGGACTGGCGCAATAATGGAACTACTTCCGATCAGTCTGACGCAACTGCAGGGCATGATCGGCCTGCGTCTGCGGTGGCGCGACCTGGATTATGAAATAGTGGAAGTGCTGGAGGACGGCCCGTCACTGGTTGCGCAAAGCTTTGCAGTCAGTACCGCCATCCAGAGTGACGTGCACGGACGTGCTCGGCGCGAGGTGCAACAGGTAGTGGTCATTCCCGTACTCAACTCCGACAAAACCCTGCTGCATCCCGAATTTCTGGAAATAGAACTACTTTGACAAAGACTACAAACAGGCACACGATTACACCATAAAAACACCTTACAAAGGTTGCACTTTATTTAACGGAGAATGAAAAATGGAAACGGTGAATTACAGCCAGTTCAATTTCGGCAAACGCCTGCGTGAGTATATGCATGAAGTATTCAATCACAGCGGCGTAACCCGTACTGAAGCCGAGCTGACTGATGGCCAGAAAGTGTTCCTGAAAGCGCTCAAGCGCGAACTGTTGAAATATGTCGACACTGGCCGTACCGGTTATCCGCATAACCAGCTGGAACAGATGGAGTCCTTTACACGCACCATCGGCGATCTGCATAACTCCTACTTCGACAACGGCATGCACAAGATAAGCGACTGCCTGTTCAACCGCTGGCGCATGCTATTCGAAGAAACCAAAAAACTTGCTGCCGCCGGCGGAGCCAGCCAGCCTTGCTGGATAGAAAAGATCGAAGTCGAGCAATCCGACATGCCGATGTTTTTTGACGCCTGAACGAAAAGAAAATTTTTGAATAAAAAAGCCCGGCTAAGCATGCCGGGCTTTTTTATTCAGTATTGCCAAGAATCGAAAAATCTTATTTTGGAATAAGAAACTTGGATTAGGGCAGCCTAGCCTTAGTGCTATGCTAGCCAGCACTAATAATACTACCCGGATGAGGAAACAAAACATGTCCAAACTCGTGAAACCCCACGGTGGTGGTGAACTCAAGCCATTACTGCTTACCGGCGCTGCACATGACGCCGAACTCGCACGCGCACAAAGTCTGCCCAAGGTACGCATGTCGTCGCGTGAAACCGGTGATCTGATTATGCTGGGTATTGGTGGCTTTACCCCACTGGACGGTTTCATGACCCATGCCGACTGGCAGGGTGTATGTGATGGCTACAAAATGGCCAATGGTCTGTTCTGGCCGATACCCGTTACGCTTTCTACCGATGAAATCAGTGCACAAGGCGTCAAGGAAGGTTCGGAGATAGCGCTGGTGGATGGTGTGAGCGGCGAAATCATGGGCACCATGAAGATCACCGAAAAATACACCATCGACAAGGCACACGAGTGCATGATGGTGTACAAAACCACCGATCTCGAGCACCCCGGCGTCAAAATGGTCATGGAGCAAGGGCCGGTTAACCTCGCCGGACCGGTTAAAGTATTGTCCACAGGCGGTTTCAAGGAGGAATACGGCGACCAGTTCATGACGCCTGCCGAAACCCGCGCTGCGTTCGAGAAGGCTGGCTGGAGCCGGGTGGCTGCATTCCAGACGCGCAACCCGATGCATCGCTCGCACGAATATCTGGCCAAGATTGCCATAGAAACCATGGACGGCGTACTGATCCACTCACTGCTGGGCGCGCTCAAACCTGGCGACATCCCTGCCGAGGTACGTTCCGAAGCCATCAGCACCCTGGTTGAAAATTATTTTGCACCCAACACCGTCATTCAGGCCGGCTACCCGCTCGACATGCGTTATGCCGGTCCGCGCGAGGCGCTGCTGCACGCTCTGTTCCGCCAGAATTACGGCTGCTCGCATTTGATCGTCGGTCGCGACCACGCCGGTGTGGGCGACTACTATGGTCCGTTCGATGCACAGAAAATTTTCGACGAAATCCCTGCCGGCTCGCTCGAAACCACCAACATGAACATCGACTGGACCTTCTGGTGCAAAAAATGCGGTGGCATGGCGTCGCAGCGCACCTGTCCGCATGGTAAAGATGATCGCATCCTGCTGTCCGGCACCAAAGTGCGTTCGATGCTGTCCGAAGGCCAGGATTTGCCGGTGGAATTCAGCCGCCCGGAAGTGGCGAAGGTGTTACAAAAATACTACGCCGGCCTGAGCAAGGAGCAAAACGTCAAAGTTGAATTGAAAGGCCACTCGGCAGCTTGATGCTACGAAGTCGCATTCATTGATTGCGGCTGGATTTACAGAATTTGAAGCTCTGAGCCTCCCGGAAGCGGAAGAAGCTGGACAGCCCAGCATTCGCCCCGGCCAAGGCTGGTTCAGCGTCTCAAAGGGCCGCGACTTACGCGGTGTTTTTAACGTAATGGAGACTAAGACATGCCTACCTATGTTCGTACTGACAAGTGCGATGGCTGCAAGGGTCAAGATAAAACCGCTTGTATGTACATCTGCCCGCACGACCTGATGAAGCTGGACAAAGACGGTTCCGAAACCGGTCACGCCATGAAGGCGTTCAACCAGGAACCTGAGCAGTGCTGGGAATGCTATTCCTGCGTGAAAATCTGCCCACAAAACGCAATTGAAGTGCGCCACTATGCCGACATTGTCCCGCTGGGCGGTTCGGTGCAGCCATTGCGCGGCTCCGATTCCATCATGTGGACCATCAAATTCCGCAATGGCACGCTCAAACGCTTCAAATTCCCGATCCGCACGACTCCGGAAGGCTCGATTGACTGCTACGGCGGCAAAGAAACAGCCAAGCTGGAAAACATTACCAAATCAGGATTCTTCACCGCTTCGGGTGGCTATCGCGCCGGTAATCCTGCCGAGTTGATCCGCAAGTAAGCTGAGAAGTTAACCCAACACATATTGCAGGAGGGAGCGGGCCTGTGCGCCACGCTGAACTGCAAGCTAGGAGATTAGATAATGGCTGGAGAATTTGGTAATCCCGAAGTAGTTCAAGAGGAAGTAGACATCCTCTTCATTGGTGGTGGTATGGCCTGTTGCGGTGCCGCTTACGAAGTCATGCGTTGGGCAGACGCCGCCAAGGCTGAAACCGGCATCGACCTGAAAATCAAACTGGTGGACAAAGCCGCCATGGATCGTTCCGGTGCCGTGGCACAGGGACTGTCCGCAATCAATACTTATATCGGCACCGAGCAGGATCCGGCCGATTACGCCCGCATGGTATCCAACGACCTGATGGGTATCACCCGCGACGACCTGTCCTATGACCTGGGTCGTCACGTCGATGAATCCGTGCACCTGTTCGAAGAATGGGGCCTGCCAATCTGGAAAACCGACGAAAACGGCGAACGCCATGACGGCTCCAAAGGCATGCCTGCATTGAAAGATGGCGGCAAGCCAGTGCGCTCCGGCAAATGGCAGATCATGATCAACGGCGAATCCTACAAGTGGATTGTTGCCGAAGCCGCTAAAAAAGCGCTCGGCATGGACCGTATCGAAGAGCGTATTTTCATCGTCAAGCTGGTCAACGACAAGAACGATCCTTCGCGCATCGCCGGTGCTGTCGGCTTCTCCACGCGCGATCACAAGGTGGTCGTATACAAGGCCAAGGCCATCCTGCTGGCGGCTGGTGGCTGCGTTAACCTGTTCCGTCCGCGCTCCGTAGGCGAAGGTCAGGGCCGTGCCTGGTACCCGGTATGGAACGCCGGTTCGACCTACTCGATGGCTGCAGAAGCAGGCGCCGAGTTGACCATGATGGAAAACCGCTTCGTGCCCGCCCGCTTCAAGGACGGCTACGGCCCGGTGGGCGCCTGGTTCCTGCTGTTCAAAGCCCAGGCCACCAACGCCATTGGCGAAGTGTACATGGTGAAAAACAAGGAACTGCTGAACGACTACCCTCCCTACGGACAAGCAGCCGTGCCCGCTTCTTGCCTGCGTAACCACCTGATGCTGAAGGAAATGCGCGAAGGCCGCGGTCCGATTTACATGGATACGGTAACAGCTCTGGCCAAACTGCGTGAGACCCTGTCTCCACGTGAAGTGAAGCACCTGGAGGCCGAAGCCTGGGAAGACTTCCTCGATATGTGCGTGGGGCAATGCGGCGTATGGGTCGGTGAAAACATCGAACCGGAGAAGAAGAACTCCGAACTGATGCCTACCGAGCCCTACCTGTTGGGTTCACACTCAGGTTGCTGCGGTATCTGGGTATCCGGTCCCGAGGATCTCGGCGCCCCCACCTCGGAAGAACACGCCGAAGCAGACAAAATCCCGGGCTACCTGCCAAAAGGGTGGAACTGGGGCTATCGCTCCATGACCACGGTCAAGGGTCTGTTCACCGCTGGCGACGGCGTGGGCGCATCCGGCCACAAGTTCTCCTCCGGTTCGCATGCCGAAGGCCGCATGTGCGCCAAGGCCATGGTCAAGTACTGCATTGACAACAAGGACTGGAAACCCGAGCTGGACACCTCGCCCGAGCAACTGGTCGCGGACATCTATCAGCCGGTCAAGACCTACCTTGAGTTCAAGGACTACACCACCGCAATCGACATCAACCCGCACTACATCACGCCCAAGATGCTGCAGTTCCGTCTGCAAAAAATCATGGACGAGTACGTAGCCGGTGTTGCGACCTACTACCAGACCAACGCTCACATGCTGGCCGTGGCGGAAGAGAAACTGGAAATGCTGAAAGAAGACGCCATGAAGATGCGTGCAAAAGACCTGCACGAACTGCTGCGCGCCTGGGAAAACTACCACCGTATCCTGACGGCGGAAGCCCACATGAAGCATATCCAGTTCCGTGAAGAGTCCCGTTATCCGGGCTTCTACTACCGTATGGACAAAAACTTTGTGGACGAAGAAAACTGGCATTGTTTCGTCAACTCCGTGTATGACAAGAACTCCAAGAAATGGACGGTGTTCAAGCGTGCCCACGTGGATCTGGTGGACAAATCCAAGCTGTTCAAACCTGCCGCGCATTAATGCCGGTATCGCAGTAAAATTGAACCGGGCACCACGGTGCCCGGTTTTTTGTTTCCAAAGCAGTTGGAATACCGACTGCTTTGGAAACCTGATGCACACTTAAAAGCTTTTTGGCCATGGAGTTCACTGAGGGCAGACCATACGGGAATCACCATTCCTTCGTATTCTTCTCCGTAAACGCCGTGTCTCCGTAGCTACTGAATCACCGTTTATGCAACGAGGCCCATCATGCAACAACCTGACATCAATGATTTCCCCTTCCCGCAAAGCCCGGTTGTGCCACAACTGGTAGAAGGCGACAAAACCATCCAGTTCCAGTGTCGCAAAGGCATCAAGTGCTGGAATGCATGCTGCAGCAACATCGACATCAGCCTCACGCCATACGACGTACTGCGCTTGAAAAACCACCTCAACATGAGTTCCGGTGATTTCCTGGTCAAATATACCGTTCCATACGAACTCGAGCCCGGCGGCATTGCCGGCATCAAGCTGAAACCGGTCGATGAAGGCACCGCCTGCCAGTTCATGCGTCCGGAAGGTTGCAGCGTCTACGAAGATCGTCCTACCTCATGCCGCTACTACCCGGTCGCGCTGCTGTCCATGCGCCGCCAGGACGAAACCACCGACCGTACCTCCTACGCCATGGTGCAGGAGACGCACTGCCTCGGCCACAACGAACCGCGCAGCATCACCGTCAACGACTATCGCAAGGAACAGGGCGTCGAGATATACGACGAACTCGGGCGCGGCTGGCGCCAGCTCATCCTGAAGAAAAAATCCGCCGGACCCACCATCGGCAAACCCACGGACCGCAGCCTGCAACTGTTCTTCATGGCCTGCTACGACCTGGACCGTTTCCGCCAGTTCGTCGAGCACCCTTCGTTCCGCGAAGTTTACGACCTCAGCGACACTGAAATGAGCCAGATACTCGGTTCCGAACCGGAACTGATGCAATTCGGTTTCCGCCTGCTGCGCCAGGTCATGTTCAACGAGCCCAGCATTGCGCTGAAAGCAGACGCCTACGACAAGCGCCTGTCACGCAAGACCGAGCGTGAAGCGATCATGGATGAAATCACCGCCAAAATTCCGGCCGAAGCGATCCGGCACGGCGATCCCAACGACAAATACGAAATCAAAGACTGAGACCGCCGTGAACGCCCGCACCCTCAACCCGGAATCCAACTTCATCGAGCGCGAGCCGTATTACGAAGCGGTCGGCAGCGAAATCAGCATTTTCGAAGCCGCCTACGCCAACCGCCTGCCGGTGTTGCTGAAAGGCCCAACCGGCTGCGGCAAGACGCGCTTTATGGAGTATATGGCGTGGCGCCTGAAGCGTCCGCTGATTACCGTCTCCTGCCATGACGACCTCACCGCGTCCGACCTGGTCGGGCGCTACCTGGTCAAGGGCGGCGAGACGGTGTGGATGGACGGGCCACTGGCGCGGGCAGTGCGCGCCGGCGCGATCTGCTACCTGGACGAAATCGTCGAAGCGCGCAAGGACACGATGGTGGTGATCCATCCGCTGGCCGACGACCGCCGCGCGCTGCCGATGGAAAAGCTCGGCGTCATTATCGAAGCCAACGCGGATTTCTGTCTGGCCATTTCCTACAACCCCGGTTACCAGAGCGTGCTCAAGGACTTGAAGCAGAGCACCCGCCAGCGCTTCGTGGCGCTGGAATTCGACTACCCCAGCGCCAGCCTGGAAGCCAAGATCGTCGCCGCCGAGAGCGGCGTGGATGCGGCGCTGGCCGAGCGTCTGGTCAAATTCGCCCAGATGACGCGCAACCTCAAAGGCAGCGGCCTGGAAGAAGGTGCCAGCACGCGGCTGCTGATCCATGCCGGCAAGCTCATCGCCAAAGGTGTCCCGCCAGTCACCGCCTGCCAATGTGCAATTGCCCAGGCGATTACCGATGACGCGGAAATGCTGGCGGCGGTACAGGAACTGTCCTCGTCGCTGTTCTGATCCCCTTTGATGGTTCAGCACCCGCCGTTAACCGCCGAAGCAATTGAAACTTTCCTCGAACAAACGCTTGAGGCTGAGTTCTCCTTCCTGCGTCTGGATGAACTGATCGCCGCCATTCATCCCTTACCGCGGGCTCAGCAGGACTATCTGCTGGACTGGGTCAAGCGCATCAGCACCACCAATATCGAAATCGCCTACCAGTTCGCCGGACGCGCCGTGCCGCTGCTCGACCAGCTCGACCAGCGCGTCCTGGAAACCTGGGCGCTCACCGCGATGGACACCTACGACCGCACCGGCCTGCGCGATGCGCTGCTGGTTATCCGCAACGTCGAACAATTCGTCCATACCAGTGAAATCCGCACCTCCGGTACCGTGTTCGAAGATATCAGCGGCATCCTGTTCACTTTTATACGCGGCCTGTCCGGTCGCAAACTGAAGCTGGAACAGGCGGACGCGCCTTTCACCGACAGCGAAACCCTGTACCTGCCCACCGTCATCGCGTGGATGGAAACGGTGGAGGACAACTTCCGCCTGGCCAAAGCCATGGTCGCATTCCAGTGGGCACAAACGCGCTATGGCAGCTTTCGCGTCAACCTGCACGACGCACTGGCCGATTATCCCGACCAGGCGCATGCGCTCAATTGTTTTTTTGCACTGGAAACCCTGCGCCTTGACGCCTGCCTGGCGCGTGAACTGCCCGGGCTCTACCGCGACATGCTGGCGCTGCGGCAGGCACTCGGCCAAACCGCCCTGCCCGCCGGCTGGGACAGTTTTGCGCATGAACTGGCGTCGCCCGATGCTGGCGTCTCCGACACCCTGAGCTGCCTGCAATCCGCCTACCCGCACCCGGCACCCACACCAGTGTGCTACCAGGGCGAGCTGCGCCCGGATGCCGTAGCCAGCACACTAGCCGCACGGCTGGAACGCGAAAAAATGCTGCTGCGCGTCAAACTGGCGGAACTCGTCGACGACCTGCACCCGCCTCGGCAAGGCGAGGAAGAGAAGAAACCACCCGTGTTCAGCCTCAAGGAACCCGAAGAAGGCAACACCCCCAACATCGACCAGTTTGAAATCACCCTCAACGACATGCCTGTCGTACCGCCCGAAGACGTGCGCCAGCTGATCACCTCGATCAAGCTCGACCTCGGCGACATCCCGCCCGAATACCTCACCCCGGCGGGCGACGGCGAATACGACCCCAAGCTCTACCAGGACGAGGAACGCGATCCCGATGCCGTCTGGCAGGGCACCTACCACGAAGAAGGCGCACACCTCTATCCGGAATGGGATTGCGGCCGCAAGCACTACCGCAAGAACTGGTGCGTACTGCGCGAAAAGGACGTGCGTCCCGGTGAGCCCGGCTATGTGGCGGAAGTCCTCGCCCGCTACGGCGGCCTGGTCAAGCACCTGCGCAAGACCTTCGAAGCCATGCGCGACGAAAACCGCGTGGAGAAACGCCAGGTGCAAGGCGACGAGGTGGACATCGACGCGCTGGTGGAAGCCTTGGCCGACGCCCGCGACGGCAGCGAAATGAGCGACCGCCTGTTCACCCGCATGCACCGCTCCGAGCGCAATATCGCCGTCATGTTCATGGTGGACATGAGCGGCTCGACCAAAGGCTGGATCAACGACGCCGAGCGCGAAGCCCTGGTATTGCTGGCCGAGGCGCTGGAAGTGCTGGGCGACCGCTACGCGATTTACGGGTTTTCCGGCATCACCCGCAAGCGCTGCGAAATCTTCCGCGTCAAAAGCTTCGACGAACCCTACACGCCGGCAGTCAAGGCGCGCATCGCCGGCATCGCCCCCCAGGAATACACGCGCATGGGCGTCGCCATCCGCCATCTATCCAAACTGCTGATCGAGGTCGAAGCCCGCACCAAGCTGCTGATTACCCTTTCCGACGGCAAGCCCGACGATTATTTCGACGTCTACCGCGGCCAGTACGGCATCGAAGACACGCGCCAGGCGCTGATCGAAGCGCGCCGCGCTGGCATCCACCCGTTCTGCATCACCATCGACCGCGAAGCCAAAGCCTATCTGCCGCACATGTATGGTGCGGCCAATTACATCGAAATCGACGATGTAAAAAAATTACCGCTCAAAGCAGCCGACATCTACCGCAAACTCACGACCTGATGTTGACGGAGCAGCCTAATACCGTATAATGGCGGGCTTGCCGGGTCGGTAGCTCAGCCGGTAGAGCAGCGGACTTTTAATCCGTTTGTCGCGGGTTCGACCCCCGCCCGACCCACCAAAACAGCAAAAAGGCCACGTGAAAACGTGGCCTTTTTGCTTTATGTCAGTAGGTGTCTCTGCGGATTGAACCAAATCTCGCGACTGCCGTTTTTATCTCATCAAAACCCCTGAAACAGGAAATCCAGTGCTGCCGTGATTTCAAACTGGCTGGCCGCCAACGTGGTGACGCGTGTTTTCAGCAAGCACAGCGGCACAGCCGCGAGCTTGGGTATTTCCAGGATACATTCGATCCCCTCTATCTCGAACGTCGGCGTAAGATTGGTCGGCAAGCTAACATCAGGAAAACGATCGCGTCTGCGCAGCGGCACGACAATTCGCGTCTGCAGCCCTTGCAACAAATCGCTTTGCACATCCAACAGATACGGCGTTACATCAGCATGCGCGCCCGTGTTGCGGTACACATCAAAACGCGCCATACAGGCTAAAACGTCCGCCACTGATCCAGCGGCAAACCTTCAGCATCTACCGTCTGATTATAAGCAGTAACAAAATCGGCATGATCATGCTGCCAGCGGCGTTCGCGTTCAGCGCGCACCAACTCGCGCAAATATTGGTCGCACGCCTGCGAAATATTGATCTTCAAAGCCTTGGCTTCAGACAACACATCGGCGGAAAGCGTGATGTTGGTCGCTTTTTTGGCGGAATGAACCGTGGACAACATGACATGGACTCCTTTTACACTGGATAATCATGCGCATAATATAATAATACATTACATGGTGACATACGTCTTCGCCATCACCCTACCGCCACCTGCCGCAAAACGTCACTTTCCGCCTTGGATCATCACTGCGCCGATCACAATCCATGACCATGCGCACGCCTGAAATAAAAAATTAATGCGCCATCAAAATAGATTAAGCACTTAATAAACAAAACTATTTTTGTGCATTTAGCAGCCTGCCAGCAACGCCCACAGAAAACTGCCCAGCGCAAAATCAAGCTGGCACAGCCGTTGCAACTACCCAGCCAAACACTACGGTGTTTTGTTTTTCTTAACCAACAGGAGATATTCAAAATGAAAAGCATGCAAAAGGGTTTTACCCTGATTGAATTGATGATCGTCGTGGCGATTATCGGTATTCTGGCCGCCATCGCGATTCCCAGCTATCAGAACTACATCAAAAAGGCCAAGTTTACGGAAGTTGTGTCAGCTACTGCCCCTGTTAAACTTGCCGTCGAAGAGTGTGTCACTGACGGATCTTGTGTATCGGCTGGCGCCATCGTTGGCATTGCTGCAGGCGCTGCCGGCTTCCCAACCTTGCCTACCGCCTCTGGTAACCTGTCCAGCATGACCATCGCTGCAGATGGTACAATCACTGCTACGGGTGTAGCTGCCGTTGACAGCAAGACCATAGTGCTGAAGCCAACTGTGGCTGCTACGGGTGCAGGTGGCTCGGATCATGTCACATGGGGGACCGACGCAGCCTCTACATGTCTTGCAGCGGGTTTGTGCAAGTAAAGCCTGAGTCCGCACAGGGTGCATTAGCTAAAGATATAATGCACTCTACGCAAAAAAACGCCTCCTTCGGGAGGCTTTTTTAATGTCATTACTCGGTAGCATCTCCATGCATTTTCATCATCGACCTTTTACAATTAGCCTGCTAATAATTGCCAGTGTGATTTCCAGTTTTGCCACTACCGGGGCGGTGACAGCAGGCTTGTTAGTGCTATGGATAGGCTGGGCAACCTGGTTTGCATTAGGCAAACCCCTTTGGCCCAAGGGCAAGCTACCCCTCCTGATGCTGGGTTTTTTACTGTGGATTGCCACGTCAATCTGGTGGAGCCATTCCCCCTACAATAGCTGGAACACAGCCCTGATATTAGGTGCGCTCCCCCTCAGCTTTATTGCCTGGCAACTCGCGTCCAACCCGGACGAGATATGGGCGCAATTAAAAAAACCATTTATTGCAGGCGCATGGCTCGTTTCATTATGGGGTATCTATCAGGTTGTTTTTCCTGGTCTGCCCCGCGCGTTGGGCCCACTCGCAGATCCGAATGTATACGCATGCCTCCTGAATCTTGCATGGTTTCCCTTACTTGCGGCTTTTTTTAAACCTGATTCAACATTTGGAGAAAAGACGCGTTTTGCTCAATTGGTATTGGGTACGAGCCTATTGCTTGTAAGCCTGGCTTTTTTTGCAGCCTCGTCACGCGGCGCCATGTTGGCGTGGCTACTGCTCATGCCTCTCGCATTTTGGGCATTCAGACAGCTGCCAGGGTTCCGTAAAAACGTCTTCATATCATTGTCACTTGCGCTGGCAAGCTACTTGATCATTTCGGCCGTTACCCATATCAACCTGGCCGCACGCGCTAACCTTCATTATCTCGAAAGTGACGCGTCTGTTTCCTTAAGGCTGCTGATTTGGCGCAGCACGCTGGATATGTTTTCTGCACACCCATGGCTGGGAACGGGACTGGGAACCTGGGGCGATTTTTACCCAGCTTATCGTCAGGCAGCGGATAACAACACAGCCGGTTATTACGCCCACAATGATTATCTGCAAATTGCACAGGAGGGCGGGCTGGTTACTTTCGTACTGTTCATGTGCATTTTTGCCTTTCTCGCCTTGCTTGCCTTCCGTACAATTTCTCCTGCAAAACGACGGCCGGTTCAAATTGAGAATGTCGGGCTAATGCTTGGCATCATGGCGGCTTACCTGCATGCCGCTGTCAATTTCATTTTTTATCTCAACTACATCAATATCATTGTCGGTCTTTATGCGGCTCGCGTTTGGCAATCAAGCCAGGTGTCCCAGCGCGTCATGTTCGGCCTGCCAAAAACAGTTAGCCCGTCACTGCAACGTACCCTGCTGTTAATCGTGCTCGCCATACCGATTTCCCAAATCGCATTGCATGAAGCCAGTGAAATATTGCTGAACGGAAAGAGTCGGTCACTCTCATTGCTGCGGAAACAATTTCCGCAATTAACGCCCTACGACATCGCACGCTTCATAGCAGCCATCAGACCCAATGAATACATCGCACAACGTTATGTGGTGGACAGCGCGGCACAAGCGCTAGATGAAATCGACCCGCGCAATACATTGCTTCAAAAAGAAGTTTTTTTAGAGACCATCGAGAAATACGATGAGTTACGCCGGAATTCCGCAAACTCCCCCGAACTTGGAGCAGCGGAAGCAGATTTAATATTAAAGCACCGTCATCTCATGCCGGGTAACAGTGCGATTCAGCAGGCGCGTTCTATTGCCAAAAGCGCTTTAGAGTCTGACCCAAGACATGTAGCAAGCATCATTGCTCTGGCCGATAGCTATTTTCTGGAAGGAAACCCATCCTTTGGCTATGAAGTGCTGTCTACTGGAATATCAAAAATGATTTTTTTGAGAGACAGACTTGTCTTGCAAGCCGAAGTATTGAAACATCAAATCCCACAAAAAGAAGCGCTTGATCAAATTCAGGACAAATTAAGGAATATGCGATCTGCCTGCAAAGTTGGCGACTGCCTGGGAAATCAAGCAATAGAAGATGAGCAACAGACTCGGCTACGCAGATTCGCTGCTTTAATCGCGCCCATTTCTGATCCAGCAATCAATAATTCACTTTACTCACTCTTGGAAACAAAGCAATAAACCCAACCACCTCCGTTGTTCTCAATGACCATATTCAGGATTAAAGCCGATCCCGGCGCATGCCCTACTCCACATCAATCGCCACTTTCACGTCCTGCACCGACGCCACCGGTTTGCCGGCCTGGATTGCCGGGAAGAAGCGCCAGGTTTTGAGGGTGTTCAAAATCAGCTGATTGACGCGCGGGTTGGGGGCGGCCTGGGTCAGCTCGACCGTCGCGCTGCCGTCGGGCTTGATGTGGAAGCGTGCCATCACCACGGTGTGGATGGTTTCATCGCGCAGGTCCTCCGGCAGCGTCGGTTTGGGTTGGTACAGGGCGCGCGCGCCCATTTGCTGGGTGCCGCCCTGGCCGGTGCTGGGGCTGGGTTCCGGCTTGGGCGGCGGCGGAACAGGGGCAGGCTCGGCATGGGTTGGCGCTGGTACAGGTGCTGGTGGCGTGGGCAATGCCACTTTCGGCGCGGGCGGCGGCGTTTGCACAGCTTGCGGGGTAGGCCGCACCACCGGTACAGGGCGTGCCACTTTCTCCGCTTTAACCACCGGCTTGGGCTGGAGCTTGGGTGGGGCTGGAGGCGGCGGCAGCTCGATGATGCGTGCGTCTATCGGGGCGGGAGGAATGCTTGCTACCTTGGCAGGCGCTGCGAAAAAAAAGCCGAACCCCCACAGCATCAGCGCCCACAGCACTAGCGCCAGGGGCAACGGCCACCACGGGTTGATTGGTTGGACCGGCGGGTCAATAGCAACGGCGCTATTCATGTGCCACGGCAATCAGGAAATGCTGCGCGCCGGCTGCGCGCGCCTGCAGCATGGCCTGCACCACCACGCCTTGCGGGGCTTTGCTGTCTGCCGAAACCACGATGTTTTCCTCGCTGCTGCGCATCAGTGGCTTTAGCGTGGCGGCAAGGGTGGACAGGCTGACCGGCGCGCGGTTGATGAAGAGTTTGCCGTCGGCGGTGACCGATAGCGTCACCGGCGTTTCGGTACTCAGGCGCTCGGCCTTGCCCTGCGGCAGGTTGACCTTGAGCGAGTTGAGGCTCTGCATGGACAGGGACGCCAGCATGAACGTCGCCAGCAGAAAAAACATCACGTCGATCATCGGGATGATTTCGATGCGCCCCTTGCGCTGCACCCTGGCTTTGCGCAGCTTCATGGCCGTGCTCCTGCCGGCCCGTGTTCCTGCTCGTCAAGACGGATATGGTCGATCAGGCGCGTGCCGAGGCGTTCCATTTCATCCATAGTTTGCGCCTGCAGGCGCGAGAAATAGTTGAAGCCGAACAGCGAAATCAGCGCAATGAGCAGGCCCACTGCGGTGGCAATCAGTGCCTGCGCCACGCCGCCGGTCACGCCGGTGGGGTTGACCAGGCCAGCGCCGCCGATCAGCTGGAAAGCGTGCATCATGCCGCCGATGGTGCCCATCAGGCCGAGCAGCGGCGCCGCGGTGACGATGGTTTCCAGCACCCACAGGCGCCGCGACAGCGCGGTTTCGATGAGTTGCGCCTCGTCGGCGGCACGCGATTCCGTCCACCACGCCGGACGGCTGCGGTTGGCCAGCACCACGCTGAAAAAGCGCCGGAAATAATTGCGCTGGTTGAGCGCAGTCAGCTTGTGTTCCAGTGTCTCCCAGGCGAATCCATAGGTTTCCACCAGGTCGAGCAGCTCGCCGGAGAGGCGCGCGTAGCGCCAGTACAGCACCGCTTTTTCGAGCATGATGGCGAGTGCCAGCACGGCCAGCAGTGACAACGGAAAAATCATGACGCCACCGAGTTTGATGGCGATCCAGCTTTCGTGTAAATCTTGCATGAAGGTATCTCCTGAGTTATTCCAAGCCGTATTCAAGCAAATACGGCGTTACCGCTGCTTGTTGGTACCAATCGAGAAAAGCAGTTGAAGCCACAGAGAGCACAGAGGCCACAGAGTGTGTCGCAGGCTTTGAGGAAAATCGTTTTTTCCCCTTGACGGACAAATCTGGAAAACCACCAATGCATTGTTTTTCTCGGTGGCCTCTGTGTTCTCTGTGGCAACTGCCATGATTAATCAAAAAAACTTGTCGAGGCTGAAGTAAACCGCACGGCGCGGGCCGTATTGCGGGGCACCCACGCCGATGCCGCTGCCGTCGCGGATCTGGTAGCTTTGGTCGAACAGGTTGAGGATGCTCACGCGGCCTTCGAATTTGCCCAGTTGCGCCACGTTGAAGGTATGCGCGGCAGCAACGTTGACCTGGACATACGCGGGCAAATGCCCGGTGTTGGCAAAGCCGTTGCGCAGGCCGCTGCCATAGATCGCATCGGCGCTGTAGGTGGTGTCGCGCCAGCGATACGCGGTGCCGAGCGAGGCGGTGATGCGCTGGTCGTGATCCAGATGCACCCAGTTGTTGGCGATGTAGGCCAGTTCAGCCGCATCGAAATTGTACTGCGCCGAGTTGATACCGCGCCCCATTGCAGTGGAGTGGGCGAGATTGAGGTAAGCCGAGAAATTATCCTTGCGGTAATTGGCAGTCAGCTCCGCGCCGTATATCTTGCCCTGGCTGTAATTGAACGGCGTATACAGCAGCGCCGAGCCGAACTGGCCTTCGTCCAGCATGTTTTTCACCGTTTTGTAATAGCTGTCCAGCCCCAGCGTGAGGTGCGGCGTGAGCTGGTGGCTGAGGCCGATGTCGAAGTAGTCGGATGATTCCGATTTGACCGGGTCATTCTGCGTGCCTGGCGGCGCATTGGTGGTGCCCTGGAAGCTCGCCACGGTCTGCCCGCTGATCAGCTCGTTGGGCGGCGGCGTGAAGTAGCGCGCATAGCCTGCATGCAAGGTGGTCTGCGGGTCGATCTGATACACCGCGCCGAGACGCGGGCTCAACTGGTGGCCGGTGACGTAAGCGTCCACCTGATCAAAACGCGCGCCGTAGTTGATGGTGAGCTTGTTGGTAGCCTTCCATTCGTCCTGAGCATAGACGCCGTACAGATTGGCGGTTTTGCTGTTGTTGGCGGTAAAGCCGATCGGCGTGGTGCTGGTCTGGTTACCCGCACTGTCGGCCGGAAAGGTGAGCACATCATTGTTGTTATTGAGATGTTCCTGGCTGATGAATACACCGGTGCGCAAGGTGTGCCGGGGGTTCAGATGATAGCTGCCGTCGGCTTGCAGCCCGTTGGCCTGGCTGGTGCGCAGCACGCGCGAGGCAACCCCGGTATAGAGGAGATCGCCCGTGGCATCCGGCTCGAACAATACCTTGGAATAACGGCTGAACGCCGCAAGCTGGTAATCGAATTGATCGCCCAGCGTGCCTTGCAGCGCAAGAATGCCGTAGCGCGTGGTTTCGCGCTGGCGCTCGTCGAGGTTGGCGGACTGGTAACTGGTGACGCCATTCAGCGTGTAATTCGGCGTCTGGCCGGGCACGTTGGGAATCTGGAACTTGTTGTCGGAACTGCCCAGAATCAGGCTCAGTTTTGCGCTGTCGCTGAGCAGGTAGGAAAAGTAGCCGAAGCCCTTGTTCTGGTGCGTGGTGTCGTGGATGGCGCTGGTCGAGGCGGTGGGGTTTTCAATGCCGAGATCGTTTTTTAGGGCGGAGGCATTGAGGTAGTAATTCAGCTTGCCATTGTGTCCGCTCACTTCGCCCGACAGCTCGCGCGTGTTGTGGCTGCCCACGGTCACGCCGATGCGTCCGTCGTTATCAAACTCGCCGCTTTTGGTATGGATATCCACCACGCCCGCAGTGCGGTCGCCATATTGCGCCGGCAGCGCACCGGTGAGCAGATTGATGCTCTCGGCAAAGCGCGTATCCAGCGACTGGCCAAAGCCGGTGATGGCCTCCGGCACGATGATGTCGTTGATGCGGTACTGCACGTTGCCGTGGTCGCCGCGGATATGCAGCTGGCCGTAGGAATCCTGCGCCACGCCGGGCGCCTGCAACAGCACCTGGTTGAGCGGCGTGCTGGCGCCTTGCGGCAGCGCGGCCACATCCTTGGCGCTGATGCGGTAATTGCTGCTGCCGGTATCCACTGCGATGCCGTTGCGCGGACGCTCCCGTTTGCGCGCCGTCACCTTGACTTCCAGCGCCTGCGTGCTGGCCAGGGTAATGGTGCTGGCTTTGCCCGCATCGGCGTTCAGCGTGACGATGTCGGTGCCGGTCTGGAAATTGGCCTTGTCCACCACCACCGCATAAATGCCGGGTGCCAGCCGGGAGAAACTGAAATGGCCTTGCGCGTCGCTTTGCGTGACGCCCTGGGTTTTGCCGTCGGGTGATTGCAGCTTGATCGAGGCTGCAGCGACGGCATGCCCCAGCGTGTCGTTGACCCGGCCTTCGATCTGTCCGGGTTGAATGGCAGCCGCGCGCGCCGGTGCGATGACCGCAAATGCGAGCGCAAACGCCGCGCCCATGCGGGATAAACGAATATTCATAAGCCAGACTCCAGTAAGCAAAATGCCACACGCGCACGCTGCCAGGCGCGCGCGTTACATAAAAAACAGTGGATCAGGCTAATGGAGGGGCGTGAGAAGGGGGACGGACGTGGCGACGCAGAACAGGATAAACAACACGTACTGGATGCGCCGCAATCCAGTAGGCAAGGATAAGCGCCACCATCGGCAGCACAGCCGCAATCGCGGGTGTACCACCCGAGAAATGGGTAGCAAGATTACATGCAGGGCAGTTATCCTGCTGGGTGCTCAGGTCATGATGATGCTGAGTCAGCGCGACAAGCTGCAGGCTGAGTAGCACAGCCAGAAAAAAATTCAGTACGCTGCGCAGGCGTAACCTGGTGGGTTTTAGCTTGCTAGTGGATTGCATGGGCTAACTATAAAGGGGCGCCGGGTCCGGATCAAATACAATTTTTACTGAAGGTGCAATGCACTCAACAGACCGGATGCGTTTCGACAAGTTCAGCACTCGCCAAAAAATTTCGGCGTTGCATAAAACAGATGGTCATGGATAAACGGCTACAATACTGACAGAAACAGCGTCCAGAAATCGAATCTTTCAGCAGAAATCGGAGTTGACCATGCAGGCATCCTTTGCACTTCTGGAAAAGTACAGCAAGCCCGGCCCACGCTATACCTCCTATCCTACCGCGCCCTACTTCAGCACCACCTTCAGCGAGGCCGACTGGCGCGCCGAGTTGGCGCGCTCCCAGGCCAGCGGACGCGATCTCTCGCTTTACGTGCATATCCCGTTCTGCGACAGCCTGTGCTACTACTGCGGCTGCAACATGGTGGCGACGCAGGATTACACCAAAGCGACGACCTATCTTGACGTGCTGTTCGACGAAATCGAACGCAGCGCCAAGGCAGCCGGCGGCGGACGCGTGGTACGCCAGATCCACTGGGGCGGCGGCACGCCCACCTACCTCAAGCCCGCCGATATCCTGCGCCTGTCGCAGCATCTGCGCAGCCATTTCCAGGTGGACGATGACGCAGAGGCCGGGTGTGAAGTCGATCCGCGCGAGCTCTCCCGCGAGCACGTACAGGCGCTCAAGCAGGCGGGCTTCAATCGCATCAGCCTCGGGGTGCAGGACCTCGACGAGCGCGTGCAGCGCGCGGTGAACCGGCTGCAACCGCTGGCGCTGATCCAGCAGGTGTATGGCTGGATGCGCAGCGAGGGTTTTAACAGCATCAACATGGATTTGATGGTGGGATTGCCGCACCAGACCGTGGCCAGCTTCAACGCCACGCTGGATGAAATCCTCGCGCTGTCCCCCGACCGGCTGGCGGTATTCGGTTATGCGCATGTGCCCTGGCTCAAAAAACACCAGAAGCTCATTCAGGAGCCGGATCTGCCTGATTTCGCCACCCGTATCAGCCTGCAGGAGTTGATCCAGTGCCGTCTGTCCGAGGCGGGTTATGTTTATATCGGCATGGATCATTTTGCCAGGCACGACGATGAACTGGTGCGCGCCCAACAGCAGAAAACGCTATGGCGCAACTTTCAGGGCTACACCACGCACCGCGACTGCGACATCCTGGCCTTCGGCGCCTCGGCCATCAGCCAGACCGACGAAGTTTACGCGCAAAATTTCAAGCGGCTGGCGGACTATCACGCCAGCGTGGCGCAAGGCAGCCTGCCCATCGAGCGCGGCCTGCGCATCAGCCAGGACGACAAAATCCGCCGCGATGCCATCACCCGCATCATGTGCGACCTGGAGCTGGACAAGGCGGCATTCGCCCACGCATGGGGGCTGGATTTCGACACCTACTTTGCGCAGAGCCTGACAGAACTGGAGGCATTGTGCGCCGACGGGCTGGTCGAGCTCACCCCGGAAAAGGTACGCGTGACCGAAGCCGGGCGAATTTTTCTGCGCAATATCGCCATGACGTTCGACGCTTACCTGCAACAGACCGAAGGTGCCGCACCGCGCTATTCACGTACCGTGTAGGCGCCAGCTTGGCGTATCAACTTCGAAAAAACCGCTGCGAACGCAGAAGGCCGGCGTTAGCGCGGGTTTTCAGGCGAAAGTTTTCTCGTGGATAAGTCTGGATAAACCACCGCTACGTACACAGGGTCAGCAGACGAATTCTTCGTCCGTCTGGCACAGGCAAGGAAAAACTGAACATGCTATCCATGAATGTAGGTCCGTTCGCATTATCGGGCAATGTACTGCTGTTGCTGGCAGCCGGGCTGGTGGCGGCTGGCGTAGGCCACCTGGTTGGGCGGCGCCAGCAAACAGGGATCGTCAATACCTTGAGCGACATGCTGATCGCCGGGGTGATCGTGGCGCGCATCGCCTTTGTCGCCCTCTGGTTCGACACTTATCGCAGCAGCCCCTGGTCGATGCTCGATATCCGCGACGGCGGGTTCACACCCTGGGCCGGGATGGCGGCGGCGCTGCTGGTGGCGATCTGGCGCGGCTGGCGTCAGCCGGCACTGCGCAAACCGCTGCTGCTGGGGCTGACGGCAGGCGCGCTGGTGTGGGGCGCGCTGTTCGGTGCACTCCGCACGACTGAACGGCCGGCTCTGCCCAAGCTGGCGTTGACGACGCTTGCCGGTGCGCCGACCAGCCTTGCTGCGCTGGCCGACGGCAAACCCATGGTCGTCAACCTGTGGGCGAGCTGGTGCCCGCCATGCCGACGTGAAATGCCGGTGCTCGCCGCTACGCAACAACGCGAAACCGGGGTCCGTTTCGTGTTCGTCAATCAGGGCGAGGATGGGGCGACGGCGCAGCGCTACCTCAGCGCGGGTCAACTCAATCTCGCCAATGTGCTGCTCGATCCGGGCGCGGCGCTCGGTCGCGAAGTCGGCTCGGGCGCGTTGCCAACCACCCTGTTCTATGACGCCAATGGACGGCTGGTCGATAACCACCTGGGTGAGCTGTCCGCTGCTTCGCTGGCAAGCAAATTGGAACCGTTGCGCACGTCCGCCAGTGCTTCGGGCAAAGATTGAGACCTGATGATCAAAAATCCCCTGGCGTCTATTGCGGCAATACCGGGCGCGATGCGCCGAGTCTGGCACGGTTTGTCGACACGTAAACGGACCATTCTGGCGTTGGTGTTATTGGTGCTGGCATGGCAAGGGATACTGGGCGCTCTGCGCCTGATGGATAACTCGGCGCTGTCTGAAATGCAGGCGACGATGCTGTCTGGCGAATCGACAAACCTTGCCGCGCTGGCCGACGGCAAACCCATGGTCGTCAATCTTTGGGCAAGCTGGTGCCCGCCGTGCCGGCACGAAATGCCGATGCTCGCCGCCGCGCAACAACGCGAAACCGGGGTGCGCTTTGTCTTTGCCAATCAGGGCGAAAACGCGACAACCGTCCAGCGTTATCTGTCCGCCGGCCAGCTTGATCTGACTAATGTCATGCTTGATCGAGACACCCGGCTGGGTACTGTGGCCGGCTCGATGGTGTTACCCATCACACTGTTCTACGACGCTAGCGGACGGCTGATCGATACCCATCTGGGTGAGCTATCGGCGGCTGCACTGGCGAGCAAATTAAACCTGTTGCGTGCGCACTGAATTTCACCAGCAATGGCGTGCTCGATGGACTGTTTTGGCGGAATTCAATAACCCCGCTTTGCGTCGCACCTTGCGCACGATGATCTCCTGATTATGGATGGCGCTTAACTTTTGCCTTTTGCCTTTTGCCTTTTGCCTTTTGCCTTTTGCCTTTTGCCTTTTGCCTTTTGCCTTTTACCTTTTGCCTTTTGCCTTTTGCCTTTTGCCTTTTGCCTTCAGCGCCCTTAGGTCGGCAGCGGCGTAATTGCCTTACTTCATGTAATAGAGAAAATTCTCATACGGCGCTTCGGCCACCTTGAACCACTGGATTTCGCTGTCGCGGAATTTTTTCCATTCGCTGTAGATGGTCCTGAACGCCGGGTTCCTGGCTGATTCCTCGTCGTAGAGTGCAAACGCCGCAGCACGCGCGGCGAGCATGACATCCTTGGGGAAAGCGTGCAGCTTGACGCCGTTCTGCACCAGACGCATCAGGGCGGGAGCGTTGACGGTATCGTAGCGCGCCAGCATGGCCATGTTGGCTTCCACCGCAGCGACTTCAAACGCTTGCCGATACTGTTCGGGCAGCGCATTCCATTTTTGCAGGTTGACCATGAACGACAGTTGCGGACCGCCTTCCCACCAGCCCGGATAGTAGTAATTTTTCGCGATTTTGTAGAAGCCAAGTTTTTCGTCGTCGTAAGGCCCCACCCACTCGGCGGCGTCGAGCGCGCCGCGTTCCAGCGCCGGGTAGATGTCGGCGCCGGCCAGCGTCTGCGGCACGGCGCCGAGCCGCGCCATGATCTTGCCGCCGAGCCCGGGGATACGCATTTTCAGCCCCTTGAGGTCAGCCAGCGACCTGATCTCGTGGCGGAACCAGCCGCCCATCTGGGTGCCGGTATTGCCGCCGGGAAACTGGATGATATTGTAGCCTTTGAAGAAATCGCGCATCAGCGCAATACCGCCGCCGGAATACATCCAGGCGTTTTGCTGGCGCGCGGTGAGGCCGAACGGCAACGCGCAGTCGAAAGCGAACGCCATGTTTTTGCCCACATAGTAGTAGCTCGCCGAATGGCCGCATTCCACCGTGCCGTTCTGCACCGCATCCAGCACTTGCAGGCCGGGCACCAGTTCACCGCCGGCGAATACGCGAATCTCGAATTTGCCGTTGGTGAGTGCGGATACGCGCCTGGACAACAGTTCTGCTGCGCCGTAAATGGTATCCAGGCTCTTGGGAAAACTGGACGCCATGCGCCATTTTATGACGGGCGAATCGGCCGCCTGTGCCGGTAGCGCAGCAAGCGCCGCACCGCTAGCCAGACCCATTCCCCCTGCACCCTTCAGAAAATCGCGTCGTTTCATTGTTATCCTCCCGTGTTTAGCGGGTAAAATTATAAAGACCAAACTCCCGACCCTTCGAACATGTCCGAACCAGCCGAAAAAATCCCCGCGACCAATTTCATCCGCAACATTATTGCCGACGACATCGCCAGCGACAAATGGGGCGGCCGCGTTGCCACGCGTTTTCCGCCGGAGCCGAACGGCTATCTGCATTATGGCCACGCCAAATCCATCTGCCTGAATTTCGGCCTGGCACGCGATTACAACGGCGTGTGCCACCTGCGCTTCGACGACACCAATCCGGAAAAAGAAGAGCAGGAGTATGTGGACTCCATTCTCGATGCAGTGCGCTGGCTGGGTTTCGACTGGGGCGAGCATCAATATTTCGCCTCGGATTATTTCGCCAAACTCTACACTTTTGCCGAATACCTGATCGAGCAGGGTCTGGCCTATGTGGACAGCCTGAGCGCCGAAGAAATGCGCGCGCTACGCGGCAGCCACGTCGAGCCGGGCGAGAACAGCCCCTACCGCGACCGTAGCGTGGCAGAAAACCTCGACCTGTTCCGGCGCATGAAAGCAGGCGAATTCGCCGACGGCGCGCATGTGCTGCGTGCAAAAATCGACATGGCCTCGCCCAATTTCAATTTACGCGATCCGGTGATCTACCGCATCCGCCACGCCGAGCATCACCGCACCGGCAACGAATGGTGCATCTATCCGCTGTACGATTACACCCACTGCGTATCCGACGCGCTCGAGCATATCACCCACTCCATCTGCACACTGGAATTCGAGGACCATCGCCCGCTGTACGACTGGGTGCTCGACCAGTTGCAGCCGCTGATCGGCTGGCACCCGCAGCAGATCGAATTCTCGCGTCTCAACCTCACTTATGTGGTGCTGTCCAAGCGCAAGCTGATCGACCTGGTGGAAGGCGGTTATGTCGATGGCTGGGACGACCCGCGCATGCCAACGCTGGTGGGTGCGCGCCGACGCGGCTTTACCGCTGCGGGTTTCCGCCTGTTCACCGACCGCATCGGCGTGTCCAAGGCGGATTCGTGGATCGACATGAGCGTGCTGGAAGACTGCATGCGCGAGGATTTGAATATCGCCGCCGAACGCCGCATCGCGGTGCTCAATCCACTCAAGCTGGTGATCGATAATTACCCGGAAGGACAGAGCGAAGACTGCTTCGCGCCCAACCACCCGCTCAAACCCGAGCTCGGCAAGCGGGCCGTGCCGCTGTCGCGCGAACTGTGGATCGAGCGCGAGGACTTCATGGAGACGCCGTCCAAGGGCTATTTCCGCCTGTTCCCCGGTAACCGGGTGCGGCTGCGCTACGGCTACGTGGTCGAATGTACCGGCTGCGACAAGGACGCCGACGGCCACATCACCGCAGTGCACTGCACCTATCTGCCCGATACCAAATCCGGCACGCCGGGCTCGGACAGCGTCAAGGTCAAGGGCAATATCCACTGGGTCTCCGTCGCCCACGCCTACCAGGCCGAAGTGCGTCTGTACGACCGCCTGTTCGCCGCCGCCAATCCCGGTGCCGGGGACCGGGATTACCGGCTCGACCTCAATCCGGATTCCAAGACGGTGATCAGCGCCTGCCTGGAACCGTCACTCAGGGACGCGTCAGCAGAGGACAGCTTTCAGTTCGAGCGCCACGGTTATTTCGTCGCCGACCGCGTGGACAGCCAGCCGGGTAAACCGGTGTTCAACCGCACGGTGACGCTGAAGGATTCGTGGGGGAAACAGGGGTAGGTGGCATTGTTCTGGGTTTGACCCGATCACACCTTAGCGCGTCTTCCATATACGTAGAGTTAGACCCCTGCGGGTGCAGAAGACTATGACTGCACTTCATTTGGACTTTCATTGAGCGACCAATTGTTCTCGAATACGGACAACGGGAGTTTGTTTAGTTTCGACCAAGATATATCTCGAAACCATGCATCCTTTCGATTTGGGCCTGGTACATTTGCGCAAGCTTTGGCTACCGCATAAGGCACAACCCATGAACGGACAACGCCAGTTTTTGGTTTGAAGATAAGGACGATCCAATCGCAGTTTTTTCGGTCGTCAAAGCTAAACCATCGACTTGTTTTCCAGCCCTCGCTTTCACTTCTGGTCTTCACACTTACTCGCACAAGGCCACCGGTTTCGACTGCAAGGTCGTAAGCCTCCCAGTTATCTGGCATTTTTGCAGCGTACTTGCCGGCGAAGCTGAATTGACTGAGAGCGTAGTGCTCACCTGCATCGCCGAGGAGCTTGGAGGACGGGCGTACTTTTGGCGTCATAGAGAAAAGAGTTCTAACGAGGCTGTAGAAAAACTACTTGAGGGGTCAGGCAAACCGGTTTTCGGGGGTCACTTGATCCTTCCCCAGTCCACGATCGTTGAATACAGCGCATTTTGAGAGGTCGATTTTTATTCATTGTTGGTCCGATTTTTCGTCAGAGGGTTTTTCTACAGCGTCAACGTATAGCTAATCGGCGCTGCGCCAGCTTTATCGTGCAGCGCCCAGTAAATGAAGCGAGCCATGTTAGGAGTGTTCAATTCGCCATCCATGTGTGAGGTCCAGAAGGACACGGAGACTGCGGAGGGTCTTTTGGTTTTCGTGCTGGGTCTGTGCGAAAAGTGCCACACGCTACACAACGCCAACCTGTTTTTTCGTTTTTTAGCGGGACGATAGTTTTCTTGGCACGGCAAGTGCCGCAGTACCGAAGGCCCGTGAAATGACTAACCCATGTGCCAGTTGGTTCGTCCCATTTGAGCCAAGGGCGCTGGAGAACAATAAATACCAATAGAAGCATACATAACCATAGTAGTAGAGTTCCTATGTTTAGGAGCGTTACTGGGTCCTGTGCTGCTATGTGAGGCGATAGGGTGTTTTGGAACCACAGGGCAAGTGCTGACGGTGACGTGGCCAATAGGAACATTATGGCTGGGAACCACCATTTCTTTAAAAATTCACCAAGTGGAGTCATTGGATTGCCTCAACGTAATATAGACCGCACTGACTTTAGACCGCCATACCGTCTAAATCAATCATTCTGTACCATCCTTTTAATTTTGTTACCAATTATGGCTGTCGCTCATTTTGGTCTGACCTAAAATTCTGACAGTCAGGCCGTGGTTGCCCGGCGGCAAGTTCTTTCTTTGCTCGTGCAAAGAAATGAACCAAAGAAAGCACGCCCCACCTTGCAGGCCTTCGGCTTCCCCCTGGCATCAGGCCAAAAACCGGCCGGGACGGGAACTCGCCTGCGGCTCAAACAGCCGCCCCGCCTGATCGGTTTTTGGCCTGATGCCAGGGGCTGCTGCAGAGGGGAAATGCGTCCCATAATTTGTGTGTGCCGGGAAAGGCTGACTGTAGCTGTTGGCGCTTATCTGTGTCCTTTGTCATTGGAGTTAGTTAAATCCGTCGTTTTGTGCAAATTAAACAAATAACACATAAAATGTGCTAAATTGACAATAATTCTTGCGCTGAATCAGGAGGCACCCCATGAACTTGGCACTCGTACCCAATACTGATCAATCCAGTGTGCTGTCGGAAGCCTTGGCCAATGCCGGCAAGCACTTGGGGATGAGTCAGGCTGACCTGGGCGAGATCATTGGCAAGAACCGCACCGCCATCAGCCGGGGTGGTATCGACCCGGGCAGCAAGGCGGGTGAGTTGGCGCTGCTGTTCATCCGTTGTTACCGCGCGCTGTATGTGCTGGTTGGCGGCAACCCCGAGCAGATGCGGCACTGGATGCAGACCGAAAACCTGCATACGGGCGGGGTTCCGGGCGAGCAGGTCAAAACCGTGCAAGGGCTTACCACCGTGCTGGAATATCTGGATGCCATGCGGGGCAAGTTGTAAGTGATTGACTGGGATGCATGTCTGGCGGAAACCAGACCGCTGCGGCTTTCAGGCGAGTTACTGCGCCTGGTGGAAAGCCAGGAGCAGGTGGCGACCAATCAACTGGTCAGTTCGCTCGACCGCCAGGCGGTGCTGGAAGACCTGCTGGAGTCAACCAAGCCGCGTTTGCGCCCGGGAACCGAACGCCTGGATTATCTGCTGGCAACACCGTTTCGCTATCCGCCGCTGAAGCATGGCTCGCGCTTTGGTACACGCAGCGCACCCAGCCTGTTTTATGGGGCGTTGAAAACCGGCACAGTGCTGGCAGAAGCCGCCTATTACCGGCTCCTGTTCTGGTACGGCATGGTCACGCCTCCTGCGGGCAAGCTGGATACCCAACACACTTTGTTTGGCGCGGAATACCGGACCGACAAGGGGCTGCAACTCCAGGCAGCACCGTTTGCAGCGCATCGGGATGTGTTGAGCAGCCCGTCGGACTATGGCGCAAGCCAGGCGCTCGGTGCCAGCATGCGCGCGGCGGGGATTGAGGCATTCGAGTATGTTTCTGCACGCGACCCGGATGGCGGCATCAATGTCGCTCTGTATACACCGCAGGCCCTGAAGGGGAGTAAACCCGTGTTCCAGGAAGCCTGGTTATGCGAACTGACCGGCGAGCGCGTCAGCTTTCATGCCGCTCACAACCGCGCCCTGCATACATTTCCCATCGATATGTTCCTGATAGCGGGCAAGTTGCCACAGGCGGCGAATTAAGGTTTAGCCAATTTCATTCGCTGCGTGCCAGCCGCCACCAAGCCAGCAATCCTATCCCTACCAGTACCAGCGCGCCGAATCCGGTAGCCGCTGCGACAACTGAAATGCCGGATTTAATCAGCAGCACGTACACGCCGATCATCAGCAGCATGGTCAGGTTCTCGAAAAAATTCTGCACGGCAATGGCGTGACCGGCACCGACGGTTTCGTGGCCGCGTTCCTGCAACAAAGCATTGAGCGGCACCACGTAAAACCCGCCACAGGCACCGATCAGGACAAGCATGGCTATGGTGGTTGGCATGCTGGTGACATGTGCAAACACCATGATCAGCAGACCGATGGCGATACCGGCGGGCAGCGCGCGGTTGACATTGCTCAGGTTGACGAAGCGCGCAGCAGCGGCAGCTCCGAAGGCGATACCAATGGCGACGACACCGCTCAGGGTGGCGGGCACCGTATTGTCAGTGATGAGCAGGGCGACCGGTACCCACGCCACCAGCAAAAAGCGCAAGGTGCTGCCCGCACCCCAGAATATGCTGGTCCCGAGCAGCGAAAAACGTGCGTCGCGGTTGCGTATCAGGGTACGCAATGCACGGGCGAAATCCTTTACCAGCACGACAGGCGAGAGCTGCGTCAGCGGATGCTCTGCCGGAAGGCGCGGAATCAGCAGGTTGGACAGCGCCGCCAACAGGTAGACGCCGACCACGCTGGTCAGCGCGCCCAGCACCGACCAGTCCGCCAGCATGCCGCCCAGCACTGCACCGAGCAGAATAGCGACGATGGTCGAGCCTTCGATCAGGCTGTTGGCCTTGACCAGTTTGTCGGCGCTCACCAGGTCGCGCAGGATGCCGTACTTGGCCGGCGAATAGGCCGCCGCGCCGATTCCGACCAGGCTGTATGCCAGCAGCGGGTGTGCGCCGGACAGCATCATGGCAGCGCCGATCAGTTTCATGGCATTGGCCAGCAGCATGGCGCGGCCCTTGGGAATGTAATCGGCAAACGGCCCGACAAATGGAGCGAGCAGGATGAAGGCAAGCACGAAGGCTTCCTGCAGCAGCGGGGTTTGCCACGCTGCCGCCTGTTGCGATTTAAGCAGCGCGATGGCGGCAAACAGCAGCGCATTATCCGCCAGTGCAGAAAGAAATTGCGCAGCCAGCACCGCAATCATGCCGCGCGAAAACAGGCTTCCAGCCTTGAAGTTCGGAATGGTCATGCGGACTTCCTTTCAAAAAAACGACGTGTCTCGAATACGCTGGACGGAAATTGGTGTTGGTCAAAACGCAGCAAACGTTTCAGCGCAAAATCGAACAACAGCGGATTGTGCACCCTGATCTCCTGCAACAATGGCACTGCGGCAGGATCAAGCAAGCCCCTATTCGCCATGTCGATAGCCGAGAACAACGGCATGACGCCGGGCAAGGGATAATCGGAACCATTGAGCAGGCGCGGATGCCAGTCGTCGCGCTGCAATACGGCCTTGAGCGCCCAGGCCCGATTGAGCTGGGTCAGCGCAGAAATATCGGCATGCAGTTTATCCGCGTAGCGCGGCTCGTCCATCATGCGGGCGAACAGTTCGTAACTGCGCACGCGCGGACCATTCGGGCCTTGATCGATATCCTGGTCGCTGCCATCGGAGGCACAGTGGGCGACGACTACCCGTACGCCGTGATCCATTGCCCGGCGCAAGCGCAATGGATTGCCGAAATCCTGATTGCCGCCCTGCACTGCCAGCTCGCGCCCGGCATGGCTGATGATGGGCATATCCACCCCTGCCAGTGCTTCGTAAAATCGGTCGCAGCGTGATGAAAGCGGATCAATCCCCATAGCCGAGGGCAGCCATTTAACGGCCCGCGCGCCTTCACGCATTGCCGATTGCAGAGCCTCTACACAATCAGCCCGGTACGGGTGGATGGATGCCGCCCACTCGAAAGCCGCGGGATGGGCGTGCGCAACCTGCGCCGCATAGTGGTTGGAAATGTAGAAAATGGAGCGTTGCTTGTCGGCCTTGCCGGCTTCGTCATGAAACAGATCGAAAGCGAACAACAGGGCTTTGAATCCTGCCGGCAGGCTTTCAATCTGCTGGAGCATTCTGGCAACATAGCTGGTGTCGAGTTTGCCGGGAACTTCATTGACGCAGGCCGCGTTCATATAAAACGATTTCTGCAAGCGCAGCAACGGATGCCCCAAGCTGTTCATGTCCGGGCTGAACCATGCGCCATTGCCTGCATCTCCTTCACCTACCAGGTGAACATGGCTATCCCATACTTGCGCCGGATCCAGCCCTGCCCATACCGAGCGCATCAGCGGATGGTGCGCGACAGCTTCCGGCAGGCCGGCGAGACATGGGTTGGTGAATCCCTGTTCCGGCCAGTATTTCCATGCGCCCACGCCCGCAGCGCCCAACCCTAACGCGCCCAAAGCACCCAAAAATTCACGGCGCTTCATTACGCGGCTTCCGCCATCTGTTTCAGCGTGACGTAATCAATCTTGCCGGTACCCAACAGCGGCAATCCAGCCACCTGCATGATCTTGCGGGCTACAGCCAGTTCCGGGCTGCCCAGTTGCCGCGCGGCGCTGAGCAAAGCTTCGCGGCCAAGTCCTGCATCCGTGGTAAACAGCAGGATATTTTCGCCGCGCTGCGGATCAACTTGCGTGGTCGCGGCGTGTTGACAGTCCGGCGATGCAAGATTGGCAATCTGCTCCACCACTTCCAGCGACACCATTTCTCCGGCAATCTTGGCGAAGCGCTTGACGCGGCCCAGGATGCGCACGAAGCCATCCGCGTCGATCTCCACTACATCACCGGTGCTGTACCAGCCGTCTGCCGGCGGCTTCAGCACCCCGGGGTTATCGAACAGGTAATAGCCTTGCATCACATTGGGGCCGCGCACGCTGAGCAGGCCGCCCTGTGCAATGCCGGGTACGCTCTCCAGCCTTGATTCCAGACCAGGCAGCAGCGGACCAACCGTGCCGGCGCGGCAGGCCATCGGCGTATTGACCGCCAGCACCGGCGCGCATTCGGTGGCGCCATAGCCTTCCAGGATGCGGATGCCGAATTTTTCCATCCAGGTCTTGCGCACTTCTTCGTTGAGCTTTTCCGCCCCGGCCACGACGTAACGCAGCTTGTAGAAATCGTAAGGATGGGCGAATCGGGCATAGTTGCCGAGAAAGGTGCTGGTGCCAAACAGCACCGTGCAGCCACGGTCGTAAATAATCTCGGGAATGATGCGATAGTGCAATGGCGATGGATAAAGGAACATTCTGGAACCCGTCACCAATGGCATGATGCCCCCACACGTGAATCCAAAGGCATGAAACAGCGGTAGCGAGATCATGAATTTGTCGGAAGGCGAGAAGTCGATCACCGCTCGAATCTGAGCGATATTGGACAGGATGCCGCGATGCGTATGCACCACGCCTTTGGGTTTGCCTTCCGAGCCGGAAGTGAACAGCACGACCGCAGGATCGTCCGCTTGCCCTTGCTGCACAGCCAGGGCAGGCATCCAGCGGGCAAAGCCCATCAGCCATATCTTGTCCCACAGACTGAACTGCGTACGCAGGTCTTCCAGATAAACGATATTGAGATTTTCCAGACCTGCCAGGGCCGGTGCCAGTTTGGCGGCCGCCACGAATTGACGTGAGGTAACGATGGTACGCACCCCGGCTGCGATGCAGGCGTTCTGCATCCCGGCACTACCGGCCGTATAGTTCAGCATGGCGGGTATACGCCGCATGGCGCTCATGCCAAAAATCAGACAAATGGTATTGGTGACGTTTGGCAGCAGCACCCCTACGTTCTCACCGACAGCGCTGACCTTGCCGACCAGACGCCCCAATGCCAGGCTTTTTTTCAGTAGCTGGCCGTAGGTCTCCTCCCTCTGTTGCATGTCTTCCAGCAAGCGCGTGCCGCGTCCATGAATCTTGATTGCGTCGAGCAAGGCACTGAACAGTGTTTGCACCGGCTGCGAGGCGAACAGCATTTCCTGCATCACGCGGCGCATCGCTTCTCCCGCCATACGGCGACGCAATTTTGCGCTGGGCGCATCGGGCATGGTGATGGAGGTTGTGGGCAGAATGGACAGGGTGATTTTTGGAAAAATGCTGCGCGGGTGGTTGCCCGACAGGCGGCTGAAGTAGGAGCGTGCCGCCCCGTCCAGCCGTACCGGAAGTATGGTGGCGCCGGTCTTGGCGGCAACAAATCCCGGACCGTCATAGACTTTCATCAGACTGCCGGTCATGGTGATTCGGCCTTCCGGGAAAATCACCACCGGCTTACCTGCCTCCAGTAGCCGGATAACCTTCTTCATCGCCAGCGGGCTGGTTGGATCCACCGCCAGATGCGGCACACGCGATAATAGCAAGCGGAAAACCGGATTGTTCAGCACCGTGGTGTGCACCACAAAGGTTGCACGTATCGGCAGAAAAAGCCCCAGCAACAAACCATCCAGAAATGATTCATGATTGGCGATGATCAGCAGTTTTCCGGTTTCGGGCAGATTGACGCCACCGTGAATTTCAACCCGAAACAGTATCCTGCACAACAGGCGCAATAACGTTTTCAAAATCTCTCCCCTTTTTGTCGCTGTTCAACTATTGTTTTTGACGTAATCCAGTACACGCTGCAAGGTGGCGGCGATATTTTTTTTGTCGACCCAGAAGTACACTTCCTTGCCTATCTTTTCGCTTTGCAATGCCCCGGCCTGGCGCAGTATCTTGAGGTGGTGCGACACAGCCGTGCGACTAAGCGTAGATGCAGTCACAATTTGCGTAACGTTTAGCCGCTCCCCGGGCTGGAATGTGAGCAGGATGCGTTGACGTTGTTCATCGCCCAAGGCGACGAACATCCCGGAAACATCTTTCCACTCGTCTGGTAATGCCTGAATGAGATCGGTATACATGACTACATGTTTACTCATGTAGTTATATGTGTCAACAATTATTTCTACACAAGATAATCACTACCCATGCACAGTCATACTTCGGATACTCAAACCAAAACGGCCATCCCACAGGATGGCCGTTTTTAATTTAATACCGTGCTTGTTTACAGCGATTCAGCGTGCTCGGCCAGATACTTGGCCACGCCTTCCGGCGAGGCACCCATGCCGGCGTTGCCTTTTTGCCAGCCTGCCGGGCACACTTCGCCGTGCTCTTCGGTGAATTGCAGCGCGTCTATCATGCGCAGCATTTCGTCGACGTCACGCCCCAGCGGCAAGTCGTTTACCACCTGGTGGCGCACGATGCCGGAGCGGTCGATCAGGAACGAGCCGCGCAGCGCCACGCCGCCGTTCAGTTCCACATCGTAGGCGCGACAAATGTCGTGTTTGATGTCGGCCAGCAATGGATATTTAACTTGGCCGATGCCGCCTTTATTGACCGGGGTGTTTTTCCACGCCAGGTGGGTATATTCGGAATCGATCGAGGCGCCGATGACTTGCACGCCGCGCTGGTTGAATTCTTCCAGGCGATTATCGAAAGCGATCAGTTCGGACGGGCACACAAAGGTGAAGTCGAGCGGATAGAAAAACAGCACGACATATTTGCCCTGGGTGAATTCGGAAAAGGTGATGTCCTTGATTTCATTGTCGCCCAATACGGCGGTTGCGGTGAAATCGGGTGCGGCTTTGCCGACGAGAACTGCCATGAAAAACTCCTGTTGTGATAAAAATTCTGCCTCTGCTTGAGGCTTTTTCAATCTAGCCAGCGCAGGGCCATCTGTCAATTTTACTTAAGAATTAACTCCAGCAAACCGGTTAAACTGTACCCATCATAAAAAACAAACTGCCTAGCTATGGATGATGCCCGAACTTCACGTCCCACTGCTTGTGAAATAGCCGCATGGTTGGCGACAGCGGTCGTGCTGCTGTTTGTATTGGTGTTTCACTTGCTGCCTGCGCTGCTCGCCGGGTTGCTGGTGTTCGAATTGGTGCACCTGATCTCGCCCTGGATTGCGCGCCACTTGCCCGGCCAGCGTGCCAAGATTATTGCGGTGGCTCTTCTGTCATTTGCCGTGATCAGCGTGTTGACGCTGGCGTGCGTGGGACTCATCGCCTTTTTCCGTTCAGATGCCGGCAGTCTGCCCATGCTGTTTTCAAAAATGGCGCAAATTATTGAGGATTCACGCAAGATCCTGCCCGACTGGGTGCTTGAACGGTTGCCGGCGGATGCCGAAACATTCAAGCTCGTCGCCTCGGAGTGGTTGCGTACCCATGCCGCCACATTGCAGTTGGCAGGAAAAGAGGCCGGTCGTTTGATCGCGCACATTCTGATAGGGATGATCATAGGAGGCCTGGTGGCGCTGCGCGAAGTGGTGGCCGTGGAAGATTACAAACCGTTGGCGCGCGCGCTCACGGAACGTATCAGCCGGCTCGGCCTGGCATTCCGCCGCATCGTGTTCGCCCAGGTGCGCATTGCCGCAATCAATGCAACGTTCACGGCCATCTATCTGGTGCTGATTCTGCCGTTGGCAGGGATCCACCTGCCGCTGACCAAAACCATGATCGCAGTCACTTTCATCGCCGGCCTGCTGCCAGTCATCGGCAATCTGATTTCCAACACCATCATCGTGGTGGTGAGCCTGAGCCAGTCGCTGGCTGTGGCAATCGGCTCTCTGGTTTTCCTGATCCTCATCCACAAGCTGGAATATTTCCTCAACGCGCGCATTGTCGGCAGCCAGATCAGCGCCCGCGCCTGGGAACTGCTGGCGGCCATGTTATTGATGGAAGCAGCATTCGGTCTGCCGGGTCTGGTAGCGGGACCGATTTATTATGCTTATCTTAAAAACGAATTGTCGGCGCGTGGCCTGGTGTAATCGGTTCCGACAAAATTACCCCGGGTCCCGGATACTGAATAAACGCTTAAGCAGCCCGTAAGTCGGGTTTGATATAATCCGGTTCGCCCACCAACCAACTACACATCCCTACTTGAACTCTGCCCATCCCCCTTTGTCACGCGCCTGGCTTTTGCTGCTGCTGATTGTTGCAGCGTTTACCTGGTTCGCTCCCCTCGATTACAACGCGCTGATTCGACCCGACGAGGGCCGCTATGCGGAAATTCCGCGCGAGATGGTGGCCACCGGAGACTGGAACACGCCGCGCCTGAACGGAATCAAGTATTTCGAAAAACCGGCGCTGCAATACTGGGCCACGGCCACCGCTTTCACCCTGTTCGGGGAGCATAACTGGACCGCCCGGCTGTGGTCGGCACTGACCGGTTTCCTCGGCATTGTGCTGGTGTATTACACCGGCATGCGCCTGTTCGGGCGCGAGGCGGGGCTGATGGGTGCGCTGGTACTGGGTAGCAGCTTTCTCTATGTGATGCTGGGCCATATCAACATCCTCGACATGGGCGTCACTTTCTTCATGGAACTGACGCTGGCCACCATGCTGCTGGCGCAACGCGACGGGGCGAGCACTCGGGAAAATCGCAACTGGATGTACGTTTGCTGGGCCGCAATGGGCTTGTCCATGCTCAGCAAAGGCCTGATGGGCATCGCGTTGCCGGGCACGGTGCTGTTGTTGTACAGCCTGATCCAGCGCGACTGGGCGTTATGGAAACGCCTGCATCTGGGTGTGGGGCTGCTGATTTTTGTGGCCGTCGCAGCGCCCTGGCTCATTACCGTATCCATCGACAACCCGGAGTTTCCGTGGTTCTTTTTCGTGCACGAGCAGATCCTGCGCTTTCTGACCACGATTCACGGCCGCGTCCACCCCTGGTACACCTTTATTCCGGTGGTGATGCTGGGCATCCTGCCCTGGCTGTTCCCGATGTTCGACAGCCTCTGGCGTGCCTGGCGCAGCGAGGCGCCCGCACGCGGCCAGTTTGCGCCGCGCCGCATGCTGCTGATCTGGGTGGTGTTCATCTTCCTGTTTTTTTCCAAATCCGATTCCAAGCTGGTTCCGTACATCCTGCCGATCTTTCCGGCGCTGGCGCTGCTGATGGGCGATCGGCTCAGCCGCATATCCGGCAAGACGCTGTTCCGGCAACTCCTCATCATGTTGCCGATTGCACTGGCTGCCCTGGTATTCGCGCCCATGTCTGTGCGTGCCGGCAGCACCGAGGTGCCGGCTGCTTTGTATGCCCACTTCGTCCCCTGGATTCAGGCGGCAGCGGCCAGCTGGCTGATCGGCACACTGCTGGCATTATGGTTCTCACATCGCGAGCGGGTACGTCCGGCGGTGATTTCGCTGGCGCTGGCCGGCATGCTCACGGCGCAACTGACATTCATGGGTTATAACGAACTCTCACCGGCCAGTTCGGCCTACAATATCGCCCAGCAAATCAAACCCTACCTCAAACCGGGCGTACCGTTTTATAGTGTGGGGATGTACGAGCAAACGCTGCCGCCATACATTGATCGCACCGTCACATTGGTGGCGCACACCGATGAAATGGCATTCGGGCTGGAACAGGAACCCAACAAATGGATACCGACCGTGGAAGCATGGAAAAAAATCTGGCTGCAACAACCTTATGCGCTGGCGGTGATGTCGCCGTCAACTTATGACCAGTTCGTGCAGCAAAAACTGCCGATGCGTTTGATAGCCCGCGACACACGTCGTGCGGTGGTGACCACACCATGAGCGCGGTCAGTTGGATGTTGATTCTGACCGGCGTGCTGCTCAACGCCTGTGCGCAATTGCTGCTGAAAGCCGGCACCAACAGCGTTGGCGCATTTTCTTTCAGCGCCAATAATCTGCTGCCGGTCGGGATCAAGCTCGCCACCGAGCCGCATATCCTGGGCGGCCTGACCTGTTATGTGATCAGCGTGGTGGTGTGGATCATGGCGCTGTCGCGCGTCGAAGTCAGCCTGGCCTACCCGATGCTGTCGATCGGTTATGTGGTCAACGCGCTGGCGGCGTGGTGGCTGTTTGGCGAGGCACTGACTGTGGAACGTCTGGTCGGCATCGGCGTGATTATTTTTGGCGTATTTTTGCTGGCTAGAACCTGAACATGGATTTCTTACCCTTTACCCGCCCGTCACTGGACGAGCAAACCATCGCCGAGGTCGGCGACGTACTGCGCTCCGGCTGGCTTACCAGCGGACCCAAGGTGCAGGCGTTCGAGGCACAACTCTCCGCGCTGATGAACGGGCGCGTGGTGCGCAGCCTCAATTCCGGTACCGCCGCGCTGGAGATTGCCCTGCGTCTGATCGACATCCAGCCCGGCGACGAGGTCATCACCACGCCGCTGTCGTGGGTGGCGACCGCCAATGTGGTGGTGCTGGCGGGCGCGAAACCGGTATTTGTCGACATCGACCCGGTCACCCGCAATATCGACCTGGACCGGATCGAAGCTGCGATCACGCCGCGCACCCGCGCCGTCATCGCGGTGGATCTGGCCGGGCTGCCGGTGGATCGCGACCGTCTCTACACCATTGCCAAACAGTACAACTTGCGCATCATTGAAGACGCCGCGCAGTCGTTCGGGGCGACCTGGAAGGGGCGTGCGATCGGCAGTTTCGGCGATCTGGTGGCCTTCAGCTTTCATGCCAACAAGAACATCACCACCGGCGAAGGCGGCTGCCTGGTACTCCCCGACGCCAGCCTTACCGGCTTGTGTGAAAAACTGCGCCTGCAAGGTGTGGTGCGCCAGCCCGACGGCAGCATGGAGGTGGACGTGGCCGGCGGAAAATTCAACCTCACTGATATCGCCGCCGCCATCGGCCTCGGTCAGCTGCGCCACCTGGATGCATTCACTGCGCGCCGGCGCGAGCTGGCACGGCATTATTTCGATCATTTTGACCGCAACTTCGGCTGCGAGCTGCCGCCGGCAAACTTCACCGATTCCAACTGGCACATGTTCCAGATCGTGCTGCCGCTGGAGCGCATGAGCATCGCGCGCGGCGAATTCATCGCGCGCATGAAGGCCCGTGATATTGGTATCGGCGTGCACTACCCGCCCATTCACTTGTTCCAGCTCTACCGCGAGCTTGGTTTTAGCGCTGGTCAGTTCCCGCATGCCGAGCGCGTGGGCGCCGGCATTGCCACGCTGCCATTGTTCCCCGCCATGACCGAGGCCGACGTCGAACGCGTATGCGCTGCCTGTGCCGAAGTGTTGAACGAGGTGATGCAATGAGCGCGCTGCAGTTATCCGTGGTCATCCCGGTATACAACGAAGAGGCCGGCCTCGACGTGCTGTTCGCGCGCCTGTACCCGGCGCTGGACGCGCTGAATCTGAGTTACGAAATCATCTTCATCAACGACGGCAGTCGCGACCGTTCCGCTGCCATGCTGCGCGAGCAGTTCGAGCGCCGCCCGGACGTGACGCGCGTCGTGCTGCTGGCCGGCAATTTCGGCCAGCACATGGCGATCATGGCCGGGTTCTCGCGTTGCCGCGGCGAGCGTGTGGTGACTTTGGACGCCGACCTGCAAAATCCGCCGGAGGAAATCGGCAAGCTGCTGGCGCGCATGGACGAAGGCTACGACTACGTTGGCGGCGTGCGTCAGCAACGCCAGGATTCATCCTGGCGGCGCCATGCCTCGTGGGCGATGAACCGCCTGCGCGAGCGCATCACCCACGTGGTGATGTCGGATCAGGGCTGCATGCTGCGCGCCTACAGTCGCGAGGTGATTGCCGCCATCAACAATAGTCACGAGGTCAACACCTTCATTCCGGCGCTGGCCTATACCTACGCGCGCAATCCCGGCGAGGTGCAGGTCGCGCATGAGGAACGCGCGGCAGGCGAATCGAAATACTCGCTGTACAACCTGATCCGCCTCAATTTCGATCTGGTGACCGGCTTTTCGCTGGTGCCGCTGCAAATATTCTCGATGGTCGGGCTGGTGTTGTCGCTGCTGTCCGGACTGCTGGTGGTGTATCTGGGCCTGCGCCGCATCTTTCTGGGGCCGGAAGTGGACGGCGTGTTCACCCTGTTTGCGATTGTATTTTTCCTGCTCGGCGTGGTGCTGTTCGGCATCGGCCTGCTGGGGGAATACACCGGGCGCATTTACCAGCAGGTGCGCCAGCGTCCGCGCTATCTGATCGAAGCCGTGCTGGAGCAGACCGGGGCAGACCAACCGTGACCCGCGCCGTGGTGTTTGCCTACCATGATGTCGGCGTGCGCTGCCTGTCGGTGCTGCTCGACGCGGGTGTGGACGTGGCGCTGGTGGTGACTCACACCGACGCGCCGGGCGACACCATCTGGTTCGACAGCGTGGCGCAACTCGCCGCGCGTTACGACATCCCCACCGTCACCCCCGACGACCCCAATACGCCGGAATTCGTGGAAAAAATCCGCGCACTGACACCGGATTTCCTGTTCTCGTTCTACTACAAGCTGATGCTCAAGGCACCTTTGCTGGCGCTGCCAAAACGTGGCGCGCTGAACATGCACGGCTCGCTGCTGCCGCAATACCGGGGCCGCGTGCCGGTAAACTGGGCAATCATTCATGGCGAACGCGAAACCGGCGCGACCCTGCATTACATGACCGAAAAGCCCGACGCCGGTGCTATCGTGGATCAGCAGGCGGTGCCCATCCTGCGCGACGACACCGCCGCCGAAGTGATGCGCAAGCTTACTTGCGCAGCGGAAGCAACCCTGCACCGCGCCTTGCCTGACCTGATTTCCGGTACAGCTACCGCCACGGCTCAGGATTTGACCCAGGGTGGGTATTTTGGCGGACGCCGTCCCGAACACGGGCGTATAGACTGGTCACAGCCGGCACAAAGCATCCACAATCTGATCCGGGCCGTTGCACCCCCCTATCCTGGCGCCCATACCACGCTGGCTGGGAAACCGGCGCGCTTGTTACGCAGCCGGGTAGTTGGTACGCAAGCTGCGGTCACCTCCCCCGCTTTGCTTTGTGACGGTAAAACCTTCCATGCTGTATGCGGCGATGGCGGCATGCTGCGCATTCTTGAACTGGAACTGGACGGACAAATCATTGCGCCAGCCGATTTTGTCCAGCAATATGGTCGCCATTCAATCCCCCTGATATAAATTTTCAACTTTTAAACGGGCCTATTCATGAAAAAAATCCTTATCCTCGGCGTCAACGGTTTCATCGGTCATCACCTGTCCAAGCGCATCCTGGAGACCACCGACTGGGAAGTCTACGGCATGGACATGAACCGCGACCGCGTCGCCGAGTTTGCCGGCAACGAGCGCTTCCATTTCTTCGAGGGCGACATCACCATCAACAAGGAATGGATCGAATACCACGTCAGGAAATGCGACGTGGTGCTGCCGCTGGTCGCCATCGCCACCCCGGCCACCTACGTGACCGACCCGCTGAAAGTGTTCGAGCTGGATTTCGAAGCCAACCTGCCCATCGTGCGCCAGTGCGTCAAATACGGCACGCGCGTGTTGTTCCCGTCCACCTCCGAAGTCTACGGCATGTGCCATGACACCGAATTCGACCCGGAAAATTCCGAGCTGATACTCGGCCCGATCAACAAGCCGCGCTGGATTTACTCCTGCTCCAAGCAGCTCATGGACCGCATCATCTGGGCCTACGGCATGCAGGGTGCGCTCGAATTCACCCTGTTCCGTCCGTTCAACTGGATCGGCGCCGGGCTGGACAGCATCCACACTCCCAAGGAAGGCAGCTCGCGCGTCATCACCCAGTTCCTCGGCCACATCGTGCGCGGCGAAGACATCAAGCTGGTCGACGGTGGCAACCAGAAACGTGCGTTCACCTACGTCGCCGACGGCATTTCCGCGCTGATGAAAATCATCGACAATAAAGACGGCGTCGCCAACGGCCAGATCTACAACATCGGCAACCCGGTCAATAATTTCTCGGTCAAGGAACTGGCGACCATGATGCTGGAACTGGCCAAATCCTATCCCGAATACCGCGACAACGCCGCCAAGGTGAAGATGGTGGAAACCACCTCCGCCGCCTACTACGGCAAAGGCTATCAGGACGTGCAGAACCGCGTGCCGAAAATCGAAAACACCATGAAAGACCTGGACTGGAAGCCTGAATACAGCATGGAACAAGCGTTGAAACACGTATTCGATGCGTACAAGGATCAGGTGGCTGCGGCGCGGGATCTGGTAAATTAAAGCAGAGGTTTCGTGGGCGGGTTTGCCCGGTTTGCGTAAGGCCTAAGTAGGGTGCCAATAAGCGAAGCGCATTGCACCGGATGCGGCGTCCATTCGGCGCAATAACGATTGCGCCCTACGCGGGCTAAAGCGGGGTTCGTCTGCAGGTTGGGTCATGCCTGGAAATTTACCGGGCCGATAAATCGTGCGGCGCATTTCCCCCTCTGCAGCAGCCCCTGGTGTCGGGTCAAAAACCGATCAGGCGGGGCGGCTGTTTGAGCCGCAGGCGAGTTACCGTCCCGACCGGTTTTTGGCCTGATACCAGGGGGAAGCCGAAGGCCTGCAAGGTGGGGCGTGCTTTCTTTGGTTCATTTCTTTGCACGAGCAAAGAAAGAACTTGCCGCCGGGCAACCCCGGCCAATCACGCGCTGAATTGGTATCACATTTGCGAAATACATCATTACAATGATGTGACCATTATGACGGCGCTTATGACGGCGTGTGTGTAAAACAAACGACTTGATTGCGTCCCGCAGAGGTGTGTTTTAGACTCGCAAAATCAGTTCTGGTTGATGAAATTCAGAGTGGAGAAAATGCCAATGGAAAGAATTACCGTCAACCCCGATCAATGCGGAGGTCGCCCCTGCATTCGTGGCATGCGCATACGCGTCAGCGACATACTTGAATTGCTTGCTGCAGGTGAAAGCCGCGAACAGATACTGGTGGATTATCCCTACCTCGAAGCGGATGACATTACCGCGGTGCTGCTGTACGCCGCGCGCCAATTCGACCACCCCGTCCTGATAGCTGCCTGACGTGCTGCGCTTCCTGGTCGATGCGCAGCTGCCGCCCGCCCTGGCCAGAAAGTTGACCGCGCTGGGGCATAAGGCAATACATGTACTCGATGTTGATCTGCTCGAAGCGAGTGACAGTAAAATATGGGATTACGCCCTTGCAGACGGCGCAGTGATCATCACCAAAGATGAAGACTTTGCCATCCGGGCATCCGTCAGCAAAAATGCACCTGCCATCGCCTGGGTCAGGATAGGCAATTGCCCCAATGAAAAATTGCTTGCTTGGTTCGAGCGTGAGCTGCCTGCTGTCATCGCGGCATTTGAAGCTGGAAACCGATTAGTCGAGATTAGCGGCTGATGTGTTTATTGAAGACATTGAAATTGAAGCAACCTGAGTTGTTAAAGAATTAACATGCATTTTTATCTTTCGGAATTAAATTCGATAGGCAAAAGGCAAGACCCGGTTCTTGGCTCGTACTTGGCTCACGTTGGAAAGTGAACTCTGAGGCGCACTTCCCCTCTGCAACAGCCCCTGGCGTCAGGCCAAAAACCGATCAGGCGGGATGGCTGTTTGAGCCGCAAGCGAGTTCCCGCCCCGGCCGGTTTTTGGTCTGATGCCAGGGGGAAGCCGAAGGCCTGCAAGGTGGGGCGTGTTTTCTTTGGTTCATTTCTTTGC
Source organism: Sulfuriferula multivorans (assembly GCF_003851125.1). Classification (GTDB taxonomy): domain Bacteria; phylum Pseudomonadota; class Gammaproteobacteria; order Burkholderiales; family Sulfuriferulaceae; genus Sulfuriferula; species Sulfuriferula multivorans. The sequence goes on from NZ_BGOW01000017.1 coordinate 51,810, forward strand.
ACGAGCAAAGAAAGAACTTGCCGCCGGGCAACCTCGGCTTGGTGTGACTGGCGAAATGCTACATGGCTAGACCCGACCCCGCGTTTTTACGAAGGTGCCTTCGCTGGCGCCCCTTCGGGGTGTCGCTCAACTCGAACACATTAGGGGCACTTAATGCGCGCATTGCAGCAAACGTTGTTATTACTGTGGCTTGTTTCTATACCTATACATACCTTTGCTTCTGATCCATGCGAAAAAGACGAAGTGACGCCTGATGCAACTGCAGCATGTTCTGTACAGAGACTAAACGAAGATAAACAGGCCGTAATGATTGAATACAAAAAGCTTTTGTCATTGCTTCCGCAAAAACCTGATGAAACATCGGAGATTGCTCCAAGTGCTACCAAGTCTTGGTTAAGAAACGCGCAAACTGCATGGACAAAATCTGTTGATATTAATTGTGAATTTGGCCCAGCCATTTCAGGAGGTGAATTCCATTATGTTATGGCGAGGGCGAACTCTTGCCGACAAAAAGAATATAAACGTAGGACCACACAATTACGCAACTGGCGGTCGTGTATTCAAGGAGATGCATCACAATGCCCCTAACCAATCTCTACGCGCCGAGTGATGGGGGTCGGGTCTTGCCGTCATCACATTTCTGGGTGACTAAAACAGGTTCGTACATTCTGTAAGCCGCGTCAGGCCGGGGGTTGCCCGGCGGCAAGTCACTTTCTCTTGCTTGCCCAAGAGAAAGTAACCAAAGAGAATGGCACTAACGCCGCGCGATATATTTTTCGCTCAGAAGTGAGATATTTGATGATTTAATATTTTGCATCAGTAACAAATAAATTGCATGTATTGCAATTGATCTTACCTTGAAAAGCTGACGTTGTGTTTCGTCCAGCTCACATATCCTGCTCTAACCGCCTCCAGTTCAATCCTCAAACTGGTATTAACAATACCGCCATTATCAGTCTGCTCGTCTGTGGTCAGATAGGTGTAGGTCGTGCCTGCCAATGCAGTGACTGTACGTTTCAGGGTACCGCCATCACCGTAGATACGCAGCGTGTAGGTCGTGCCAGCTTCAGGGCCAATGCTGACTTCGGACTGCTCGACCAGGTAGGCGGTTTGTTGCAGGCGGTCGCGGTGCGCCCAGTCTACGGTGAGCTGGCCTACGATGGTGGCGGGATAGGCCACGCCATTAATCAGCAGTTTACCTGGCGGATAGGGGCGGATGTAGCGCGCATTGAGAGTGATGCTGTCTGCTGGTGCGGCGGCTTCGGCCAGGGTGCCAAGGCTGGTAGTGGGCAGCAGCTTGATATTGACGATCTCGCCGCTGCTCCACTCTGTTTTGTCGATGGCATTGCGGGAATCGGCGAAATAGATGATCTCGCCGGCGCTGTGTGCGATCGGGACGGTATCGAGCACGCCGCGCGCGAACGTGACGGTGCTGGTGCCGACGGCTTTGACCTTGAGCATCTCCCCGCCCAGTATCGCCCACTTGTCGATTTGGACATCACCCAGCGCGGTTGGGTTGATGATGTTGATAATCGTATCGGTGACACCGATGCTGTTGGCCAGCACGGCGGTCGGGCAGAAACTGCCGTTGGCCTTTTTGCCGTAAGCGACTGCGCCGGTTCTATCCCACAGCTCATAGTTATAGGCATCACCGCTGGGCCGAGTACCGCTGGCGCCGACCAGTCCGGACAGCGGGTCGAGATCGGCGAACAGGCTGGGGAACTGGCCGATCACTTCGCGCACCAGGGTCCAGTACGGTACCTCGAACAGGATGCGTTGCGGGCAGGCTGCCGGGGCGCTGGAAGGTGAGGTCCAGCTGCTCGGCTGCGGTGCGGCGAACACCGCATGCGCGGCACTAAATATATCCTGCACGCACTCGATGCGGATTTGGCCGTCGGTGAGGTCGCCATAGTCGATCGAGGCGATACGCATCACTATATCGGTAACGCCATACGGCGCCCACTGCAAGCGGAATACGTCGCCCAGGTTAAGCCCCCATACGGTGCGGTTGCAGATCAGCGAAGCGCGGATCAGCGGCGTGGACAGTGTGGACAGCTCGCGCGCGGCGACAGCGGCTGCCAGCGTGCCGTCCGGAATGCCCTTGAAATCGCGCGTGACGCTGACTACCTGGCCGCCCTGCATCTGGATCACGGCGATGTCCTGCACGCTGACGCTGGCATCCTTGCCGGCATCGCGGTCGTGGTATTTGAGCACTACCTCGCCGGTCAGCTCGCCGGGTAGCGCCTGGCTGAAACGGTCGACGCGGATCACGTTGTTGCCGGACAGGATCGGCAGGCTGGATACCAGGTAATCGTTACGCGCTAATTTCAGGGTGAACAGGCCGGTGGTGGTTTTGACGTACAGGCTGGCGTCGATGTGCTGGAGGATGTCGCCGATGAAATCCTCGATGCTTTGCTGGCCTTCCCACAGGATGGACAGCCCGAAGTTTTCAGCGAACAGGGTATCGGCCACGCTGGTAAAGCTGGCCAGATCGAGGTCGGCGGCGTTATAGCCCATGCCGTACTGGCTATTGGTGAGTACGTCGTAGATGATGTGCGCCGGGTTGGCATTGCCGCTGATCTCGGCCTTGGCCGGGTACCACTGGCGCGGCACGCGCTTGGCGAAGATTGCCCAAGGTTTGATGTAGGGGTTCATCGCGGCCAGATACACCTGGCGCAGCACCAGGCTCAGCACGCCTCGGAATGCCGGTACCGGCGTGCCGGTGAGTTTGCTGGCCAGGTAATCGTTGACCGGTTGTCCCACCGCGCCGAATGCGATATCCACCGCGCCGGATACGCCACCCTCTTTTTTGGTGCCGCCGAACGCATCCTCCGCAGCGATGGTGATCTGCTGGTTGGCGGTGACGCTGCCGGTCCACACGGTTTTCTCGCCGACACGGATCTTGCTGACCTCGTCGACCGGGCCGTGGCAATACACCTGGTGCATGCCCAGGTAATATTTATAGCCGACGACTTGTGAGGAACTACTGCTGCCCATGTTTTATCCTCGCGTGTTGTGCTGCCTTGATCGCCATCGCGTCGCCGCTGGCATCGAGCAGATCGGCATCGATGCCGTCGCGCAGGAAACCAGGCCAATCGATGCCCATGCGCGCGCACCAGGCGCGTGCGCCACGCGTGCAGTAGTCCAGTTCGCGCAGGTCGGTGATGGTGACCATAATCATTTTTTACCGCCTTCGGCGTGTACTGGCGTGGTCAAAATATCGCCCCACCAGGCTACGGTCGGCGAGGCGATCCAGCGGCTTCCGTAGAGCACGGTGATCGGCCTGCCCTCCTCGATATTGGGCACCTCGACCTTGCCGGGCTTGGCATTCTGCGGCTTGGGTTGCAGCAGGTAGCTGACCACCAGGGAGACCACGAACAGGATGATTTGCACCCACATATATAGTGTCTCCTTTAAAAGCTGGAATCGCCCGCGAACGGGTTTTTCTGCGGCATCCAGGGCAGCCCGCCGTAATTGGCGATGTTGGCGAATTTAGCGTCGCAGGTGACCGGGGTATGGTCGCAGCCCGGATAGGCGACGATGGATTGACCGGCAGCCAGCCCCGGCAGCGCCGAGGCCAACGTGACTTGCGCAGCGGTATGCGCCACCACCATCCGGTACGTGTCCACGCCAAACTTGACCTTGCCACCCACCCACCAGCCGTTTGGCTGGGTGGCGAATACCGCCGCATCGATCACGGCGCCGTTCACCGACGACAGCGTGCCGCTGGCGGAATTGGCGCTGTCCGATACGCCGCAGCCACCGTCATATAGCGCATGGCGGCATTGGCGCTGCGCCACGGCGCGCAGGCCGATGCGTTTCAGGCTGGTGAAGATCGGCTCGCAGCTCATCGTTGCTTCGGCGCCCTGCAGCGCGATGCCCATCACCCGGCCGCGCCACAGCGTGACGAATTCGGTATCGGTGCGGTGCTTGCGCAAAATATCCAGGCGCAGCACGTTCTGCACCGGCGCGGCGATCAGCGTGACGACCAGCGGATTATCGCGCGGCATTTTCAGGTCCAGCTTGGATTTGGCGATCTCCGGGCTTTGCCCCACCTTGCCGCGCTCGATCTCGCGCGGCTCGAAACTTTGCGACAGGTATATCTGCGTGGCATCGGCGCTGGTGTAGCGCCAGGCCTGTGTACCGGCAGTGAACTGGTACAGCTCGACCGGCTGGCCGTCATGGATGGAGGTCTCGAATGTGTTGTAGCTCATGCCGGCAGCCCCCGTATCATCAGGCTGGCTTCGGCGATGGCGGCCGAGCGCCAGTCGATCTGCACCGAATCGCTATCCAGCCGGCACAGGCTCATGAAATGCACACCGGTGATTTGGGCGGCAGTGTAGGTGATGCCCAGCGCGGTGTCGATGCCCAGGGTTTCCTCGCTGGCATCGATCTCAGTGGCGCCGGTGATGCGCCGGTAATAAACATCGCCATCAACGGTATGGATGGCGATGTCGCGGCGGTGCGCCGCGGCGTTGATCAGCTGCGTATAGCCGATGTTGCGTACCACGATCTGCGTGTCGCTGAGCGATACGGTACGCGTCACGGCCAGATCATTGCCCTGCGACTCGCTCCAGAATGGTATTGCCGCACCGCGCCGCGCATACAGCCAGCTGCGGAATGCGGCGATGTCGGCGCGGCTGCGCAACAGCCAGCCGAACGACTTGAGCAGGGCGGCCAGGCCGGATTCATCGTCCTGCCACGGCTTGCCGGTGGCGTAATCCAGCGTGGCCAGCTTGCGCAGCATTTCCTGGTCGAGATTATCGACCCAGTTGGGGCGGTCGGTCAGCACCGGATAGCCCTGGTAGAGCGTGGCGCTGTCGATGGCGCTGAACCCGGGATTATCGTCGATGGCGAAATCGAAGCGCGCAACATTGTTTTGCGCTGTGTAACGGGTGAGCTTTTGCGACTTGGGCAAACGCGCCAGGCGGACAGGATAGAAACGCGTGCCGGCTGGCCAGGCAGATAGTGTAGCCAGTTTCAGGGTTACTGATGAAGCGCCGACGCTCAGCACCTCGACTGCCTCATGCTGGTCGTGCGCGCGCCACAGGATGGCGAGCTGGTCGGGTGCGAACTCATAGCCCGCCGTATTGCAGGGGATAATCAATGCACCGGCAGGCAGATCGGATGCCAGCACCTGCACCTCAGTCCATACCGGCAGCGCGAACAGGCGCGCCTGCCATCCGATCAGCACCGTGTCGAGGCGGTTGGACTGGTGCTGGTCCTGCGTGATCACCGAGTAGCTCAGCCCGCGCCGCGGGAATTCGCGCAGCGCCACGCGCTGCTCGGCGCCGCCGTAGCTGGCCATGATGTCGGTGAACCAGTCGTGGGTTTCGGTGATCGGCTCGGCCCAGTTCGGCGCATGGCCGAATACCACTACACGGCGGCCGATGACCGATAGCACTGGCGATTCGGTGGGGAAGGAAAACGTGTACAGCCCGTCGATGGTGGCCGGGCCGGCGGTATCCACGTTCAGGGTATAGATTTTCGATTCCAGCGGCGCAAAAGTCAGCGGCGCGGCGATGCCGGAGTTGGTGATGCCGGCGGTACCGGACTCGGCGATCGACGCCAGCAGCTGGCTGACGAAATGCGCGTTCCATACCTCGGCAGTGCGCGTCTGTATGCTGAGCAGGTTGCCCAGATCGAGGGTGCGCGGCAGGATATGCACGCGGTGGTACCAGTCGTCGCCAAAGGTGTTGAATTTGCTGCCGGCATAAGCGCGCGGAATCTCGCTGATCGGCAGGTTATTGGTCTGGCTTCCGGAAATAGCGGGCGTGCCATATGTGGCCTGAATCGCCGTGGCCCAGTCCAGCGCGGTAAACGCGCTGATATTCGCGCTGCGCTGCCACAGCGTGACATTGTCATAACTGGCGGATGGGAATAGCTGACCGGCGAAGCTGGGCATGATCAGGGCTGGTAGCGCACGGCGTAGCCGTAGTTGAATGAATATTGCGTCGGGTCTTTCTGGTAGCCTGGGAATACCATCCACTGCTCGCTGCCCAGGGTGATGATGTCGCCGATCGAATAGTTTGCAATATTCAGGAATCTCAGATGCGGGGCATAGCCCAGCGGTGACCAGAATCCGCTGGGACGCTGGCCGAACACATAGCCTGGCGACATCGGGGAAATTCCGTTGAAAGCATTGGCAACAGGGTTACTTGCCGGACCATTGAAAAACAGGCGCAGCATTGGTCCAGTCAACCAAGGCGCTCGAGTTCGATCTGCATCATTCGAGATGTAACCGAATCCGGTGTATGTGTCGTAATCCGCATGGACCTGCGTTGCCGGAGCTTGCTCAAAATTAGACCACAAAAATGGTAATGGTCGCAGGTGATGACCTGCCGACGATCCTGGCGTAATGTAATTTTTATATGAGGCGGTATCATAAATAGCACCATCGCAAAAATAACTGCCGCTTATCCATTCACCGCCAGGATAGGTGCCTGTTTTAGTCAACATACCGCCGCCGAGGTGGTTGATTATCCCTGGAGATACCTCGGCCACGCAAAACAACATGTCCGGCGCCACGCTGGCAAACAGGTGATAGGTGCCCGAGGCGCTGTGGTTGAATGTGCCGCTGTAGCCGTTGCCGGCGATGCTGCCGGGCTGTGCGTTCCAGGCGGAGGTACTGAGATAGCCGGTGGAAATCGAACAGGCGACGCCGGTGACCGCGATAGGATTAAATCCATATGTGGTATTGTTTAGCAGGTCTTCCGCCACGGCCGAGCGGAAATTCAGAAAAATCGTGCCTTTGTTGATATGCAGCCGGTTTCCGGTTCCGTTGGCGGCGTATAGGTTCTCGGTCCAGCCATTGAGCGCCGAAAAACTTCGGATCGCCGAGAGCAACTGGTCTGGAGTGCTGAATGATCCGGTCTGGTAAGTCATTTTATTTGTCCTTATGCGAGCTTGAGCGCCCAGAAATCGGCCACGCCGACCCGGTAGACATTTTGTACTACAAGGTAGTTGTCCGCGCCGATAGTGATCGTGTTTTCAGCTGCATTGCCAAATCCGCTAATCCAATAACACCCATCGAATTCACCATAAACATTACTAATACCTAAATAGGTTTCTTTCAGAGAGATTGGCAATAATGCATATTCTCCGGTTAGCGCTTCGCGCAATGCCGGTAAAGATCCGTCGTAATAAGACGTTGAGCCAGTATCTGTAGTATAAATTTCTGATGTGCCTGATCTGTTCATAAAAATTGCCCAGCGCCCACTGGTATCACGCAGCCGCGACATACTGCTTGTAGATGAAGATGTGAAATTACCAGGATCGACAAAATGCCGGTGATCCGGTCCGGTCAGGCTGGATAGCCAGCCGGCCGAACCGGTAAGCGAGCCGCCGACAAACAGCGGATAGGGATATTGGCCTGGTGTTGCATAGGGGAGGATGAACCCCAGGTACATCGCCTCATAGACAGTGCCGACCTTGGCTACCAGCACCAGGCGTCGCCCGCTGGCTACCAGCCAGTACGGCATGGCGGTATTCGCCAGCGTAACGCCGGGAAAATTCTGCCCGGCTGGCAATCTGCCCGGCTGGCTGAAAAAATCATTTCCGCCGACATAGCCGATATTGGCGCCGATTTGCCAGCGATAATACGGTGCACCGCTATCTTGGCTGGAATAGACGCCGCCATAGATCGCATCCGTCCCCGCCAGCCCCGGCGCATGAGTGAGCCATTCCTGCGTCGTCGCGCCGTCGATCCAGCGGTCATCTACCCAGCGCTCGCCTGCAATCATTCCGGATGCCACCACCGCCACCACGAACTGGTCGCCGACGATGAAATCCACCGTACCATCGGTGATCGTGAAATTGAGTAGTGCGTTGACGTAGGCCACGCCTACCGTGGCAGCGGGCTGTACGCCGGATACAGAGCCGCTGACGCTGAACGTGCCGGCGTTGACGGCGGCCGCAGTGCAGGTGAGGGTCCAGGTCTCCGACGGCGCCGCGACGCCGGGTTCGAGCAGCGTCAGCAGCCCGTTGCCGGTGCCGGTCTGGGCAATGGTGCCGGGCTGGGCGCGGCCGGTGACGAAGCGGCGCACGATGCGCAGCAGATCGCGGTAACTGGTGGCGGTGCCGGTTTTATAGGCCATCAGGAAATCACCTGTTTGATCGAGCCGGGATTGCGCTCGATGATGTTGAGGATGGCGCGCTCGCCCGCGCTGGTAGCGAGGAATCCGGACACCAGCGACGGGTCGATCACGTTGACGATTTTGGTCGAATTGTTGTTATTGATGGTAGGTGACGGGCTGGCCGCGCTGGGCAGGTTGACCATGCCGCCCTCGGCGTAGGAGAAGCGCGGCCCATGCGGGATCATGCCGCCCTTGGCGAGGCGGTGCAGGTTATCCAGCGCGCCGACGCCGAGGCGCTGCACGCTGGCCTTGCTGAACACGTATTCGCCGCCGTGCACGATGCCCTTGGGCTGATAGGTACCGCCGTCGCCGGTATAGCCGCCGGTGGCATAGCTGGCCGCGGCACTTGTCCCGCCGGAGAAATAGCTGGCCGCGGCATTGAAAATGCTGCCCCAGATGCCGCTACCGCTGCCGCTGCCCGATCCGCTTGAAAAAATACTCGAAAACAGCGAGCCGATGCCGTTGAACAAATCGCCGAATCCGCCTTTCAATCCGCTGAAAAACTCGCTGAAAAAGCTGCCGGTGCTGGTTTTGAATTCGTCGAATATGCCGCCGACCTTGGTGCCGATGGCATCGAATACGCTGCTGACCGGGCCTTTGGCATCGCCGGTTTTGAGCAGGCCGGCGGCACCGCTCGCCGCGCTGACATCCTGGACATACATCGGCGTCAGCGCGGTCTCGCCGCGCTTGGCGCCGCCCAGGCCGAGCAGACCGCCCAGGCCGACGACCGAATCCTTGGGAAACGCGGACAGGATGGTATCGGTAATATTGGCCGCCAGCACGTTGCTGAGCGAGGTTTTGATGATGTTGACCAGGCCCAGCACCGCACCGCGCGCGCCGTCTCCGTTAAAACCGTTCTGCAGCACCTCGGCGATGCTGCGCTGCAGGTTTTCGGTCAGCGCGCTGTAAATATCCTCGGCCTGTTTTTTCGCATCGTCCAATGATTTTTTACGGGCATCTGCGGCAGATTTCGAATCCAGCGCGCTGTTCAGCGCAATGCCCAGCTTGGTGTATTGATCGGCGGTGAGTTTGACCTTGAGGTTTTCCAGCTCCAGCAGCGCCACGGCACGGGCGCGCTCATCGTCGGTCAGGCCCAGCGCGAACGCCTCCTGGTTGAGTGCGTCGACCATGTCCTGCGCCGATTTCACCGCCTCGGCATTGGCCAGCACGCGCGCCCGCAGCGATGCAGCCTGCTGGTCGGCCAGGTCGCGCTCGGTCAGCGCGATATCGGTATTAATTTTGGCGATCTGCGTGGCGGCGGCGATCCTGTCGGCCAGCGCCGCCTTGGGGTCGGTCTGGATGGCGACCTGCACGGCGCGCTGCTTTACCAGCAAGGCGATTTCGTTATCCGCCTGCCGCTGCTGCAGCGCAGCCAGCGCGGCGTAATACTGGTCGGCGCTGATCAGCTTATCATCGTAGGCATGCTGGTTGGCATCGATGGAGCGCTTGATCTCATCCTGCTCCAGCCGGGCTGCCTGGATCGCCGCCTCGCGCTGGTAATCCAGCTGCGCCTTGGCAGCGGCCTTGGCGGCGCGGGCGGCATCGGCAGCGGCTTTTTTGTCGGGTTTGGCGGGCGGGGTTGCTGCTGGCTGTCGCAGCGGTCCGGGTGCGCGCGGGGTGAAACTCAGCGTATCAGCGCTGAGTTTTCCCGCGCTGTCAATCAATGACTGCTCAGCAAGAGCTTTGTTGGCAGCAAGTTGTTTAGTAAATGCGCCGAAATCACGGGTTTTCAGCAAATCGAAAAACGCCGATGTATTCGCTGCGGCGCGTCCGACTGCAATGCCCATTGCACCGGCAAAAAATACCACCGGCTTGAAAAAATTATCGATCAAAAATTGGCCTACAACTACCAATCCCTTCATTACTGGCACCAAGGTCTGGCCGATCGATGCGCTGAGTTTTTTCGTGCTCGAATCCAGCCTACCCTGTTCACCCTGCAATGTTTTTGCTGCCTCGGCCGCATTGCCGGCCTGGGCAGCCGTTTCGCGCATGATGCCGCTGACTTCGGCCTGGATTTTTTCCTGCGTGGTTAGGTTGGCAACCGATTTACCGATCGAGTCGGCATATTCCTTCCAGATCACCGAGACGTTTTTAGTCACGCCGGCATTGTCCACCAGTATGGAGTTCTCGTTTTTCAGGCCTTCGGTGGCAGTCAGCACCGCCTCGGACATCGACAGGCTGGCCTGGCGGTTGAACGCGGCAGAATCCTTGAGGTGGTTCAGCGTCGATTCAGCCTGGCTGACATCGTAGCCGCGCGACAACAGGTTTTGCAGTGCCTTGGAGGCATCCGATACCGTAACCAGGCCATCGGCTGTTACCCGGCTGACGACTTTCTGCGCCTCGGCAATGCCCAGGCCGGTGCTGTTGGCGACCGCCTCGAGGCCGCGATAGGCGGCTTCGGCGCGGCTGAATTCCTGCGTGGTATTACGCACGAAAGTGATCACCGCACCCACCGCAAACGCGGCGGCGAGGCGGCTTTGCAGCGCCGTGACGGCCTCGCTGGTGCGGCTGATACCGGTACGCATCTCGGCGGTCGGATCGGGCAGCTTGATACGTGCGGTATTGAGCAGACCGGCTTGCGTGGCGGCGATATCCTTACCCGCGCTGCCCATCTTCTGGCGCAGCTCACCGGTTTGCCGGTCTACCGCCTGGCGGGTTTCCTCGATCGCCTTTTTGGCGCTACTGGCGTCGCCGGTAATCTTGATGCCGAAGATGATGTTACCGCTCATTTTTTTTACTCATCTGCTCGGTTGCCGCGAGAAACAATCTCCACGGATAATCCAGTGCCTGGGCATGGCCGCCGCCGATCACGGCGCAGATCCACTCGTCCAGTTTTTTCAGGGTCAGCTGGCCGCCGGAAAGATCCGCGCCAGCATGGTAAAAAAATCCGGGTTCAGCTCCCGGGCGGCGGCCTCGATGCGGCGTATCTCCGACGGCCGCAGTTGTTCCGCCTTGTCCGCGGTCAGGTCGGACATCCAGTACAGATCCGGGATGCGCAGGCCGTCCATCAGCATGTGCGACAGCGCATCGACCTCGCCTTCGGTCTCGACGGCATGCTGCCAGGCGCGCACCTCACCCACTGTCATTTCGTGCACGGTGATGATCAGTCCATCCAGTTCGACGCGTTTGTTCATGGCTACTTTCTATTTTCTATGGGTTGCAACAGGCGCGCGGCGCGCGCCAGCTCGGCGTTATAGGCATTCAGGCAATGGTCTGTCTGCAAGGCATCCAGCACGCGTACCAGCCGGTGCCAGCGCGGGTCGGCGCGGTTATACCAGGCGCGCGCGGAGATGGTCTGGAACGGGCTGCCGCGCGACAGCGCATTCCACAGCAGGTCGATGGCGAGCAGGATATTGGCGCTGCGCGGGCCGGCATGGCGCGACACCAGCAGCAGCGCGGGCACCACGACCAGGCTGGGCAATAGGCACAGCGCGACCATGATCCAGATCACGGCGTTATCGAGGGTGCGGTTCATATTTTTTCCATTTTTATTTGTCCACGAAAAGCACGAAAATCACGAAATAAAAACTGCTTTTTCCTTGTTCGTGCTTTTCGTGTCTTTCGTGGACAGATGTTTCGGGTTTGCGCATCAGCGTTTCACCCGCACCGGCAGCAATGCCTCGATGCTCCATTTATCCAGCCCGCTGACGCCATTGGCCTCGAAAAAATAATTGGTCATATCGACCCCGGCACGGATGCGCTGGTACACCACCGCGCCGACGATCTGCGCGGCGCCGTCCAGCACCGCGGCGGGGCTGGCATCGACCCCGGCCACGACGGTGATGGCGATGGTGGCGCTATCGATGCTGGTGGTCAGGCGCGAGAAATCGAACTCCAGCGCGAACGCTTCGGACGGATGTTTGGGGCGGAATTCGGTCATGCGATGGCCCTGTAGCTGCGTGCCGGCGCCACCGCCTGGTAGTTGCGCGATGCGGCGACGGCGATGTAATCGGGATGGGGTTTAATCAGGCCGTTACCGGCCAGCAGCCCGGCGGCCTGGGCGCTGGCCAGCGCGGCGCCGTCCAGGTTGACGCGCAGCGTGAGCGTGGCGGATGCGCTGCTGGCGGCAGCGGCGCTACCGGCCAGCGACGTGGCGCCGGTCACATCCAGCCCCGCGGCGGCCAGCGCCGCGACCAGCGCCGCGCCATCCAGATGCACGCCGATATCCAGCCCGCCCGTTGCCATGCTGAGTGCCGCGGCGGATGAATTGACCGGCACGATCTGCGTCACATTGCCGGTGGCCGTGGCCAGCGTGATAGCGGCTCCCGTCATCGGCACGCCGTGGTCCAGCGCGGCACTGGCGATGCTGACCGCCCCCGCATCGCCGGACAGGCTGGAGGCATTGATCACCGTCAGGCCCGCCGCGGCCAGCGCAGCGGCCAGCGCCGATCCCGCCAGGCTGAGATTGAGCGACACATCGGCCGTCGCGGTGGCATTGGCGGCAGCAGATCCGGACAGCGGGTCGGCTTGACTCAGATCTGCGCCGGCAATCGCATTCGCCGCGGCGGATCCAGCCACCGGCGTCGCCTGCGTGATCCCCGCGCTGGCCAGCGCCTGCGCGATGGCCGCCACCGACAGCGGCACGGAGAGCGACAGCCCGCCCTGGGCATTGGCCGTCGCCGTGGCGGTACCGGCGAGCAGCGCACCTGCGGAGACCGCCAGATCGGCTGCTGCTGTTGCACTGCCAAATGCATCGCCCGCCACCGGCTTGGCCATGCTGAGCGCGCCGGTCGCCGTGGCCACGCTGATACCGGCGGCGGTGAGGGGGACGGATTGGGAGAGTGACGCGCTGGCGGCGGCAGTGGCGGCGGCGGCGCCGGCGAGGTCGATGATGCCGGCGGTGTTGGCTACCAGATACAGGTCGCGCTGTTTGGGGCGCAGGAGCTGGTAGGGATTTTTAGCTAGCTGTGATATTTCAATTGCCGAGAGCGCCCTGGGCCAAAGAGCTACCAAATAAATCGGGTCGTTAAAAAACGAATTGGAGTCCCCTGCGTCTGCGCCTATTCTCGAATCCACAGGATTGGTATAGGCATTGCTGATGGATGTAGTGATTGCAGCGACCTGTACGCCATCAACAAAGAGCCGATGATCGGTGGAAGAGTAGCGCACGCCATGAATAACGTGGCGTTTTCCATCGTTAATAGCTGGCCCGGTTTCGATATTGAATATCGCTCCCGCGTCATTTCGAACAGTGAATCCAGCCTGATACGTTGCTGCACTAATACCAAAACCTAATTTTAAAATATCCGAGCCAGTGGCGGCTCTCTCACAATAAATCGAGCTACCGCTCCCACCGGGTACTTTGGTAGTAGATATAACCGCCATTACCGACCAAACAGGCTGGCCGCTGAGGATTTTAGTCGGACTAGCCTTGTAATAGGCTATCTGCGACGTGCCGTGAAACGCTCTACCGCCTACGCCGATTAGCGGTGTAATCCCGCCGATAGCAGCAGCATCGTTGATCTGGGCGAAAACTTTGGATATGCCAACCGTAAGCGGATTCTCAGTATTTATCTCAACCGGGAAATCCGGGTTGAAATTCGCCAGTATCTGCGGGGCCGGAATAAAAAGCTGCGCCACGGCTATTACCTAGCCGCTATTTCAGTGATCGGCTGGACTCCAACTGCGGTACACACCATTGGCGACATGAGCAATTGCCCCTGTCCGTTGGCCGGGATCGTGGTGCCATTGTCCTGCGACCACTGCATATAAACATTGATGTTACCGGCAGGCGTGGCTGTGCTGATGTTGGCCTGTAAGGTGCCATCAAACTGCATTCCCTGGGTGGTTCCTACGCCACCGCCGCCGAGGTTGGAGGTGTCAATCCACGCGCTTGCCACGTATGCGCCAGATGCCAGGCTATTGCCTGATGTGGTGGCCAGTGGCGTGACAATTGCCGTGTCAGAAATCACGCCAGTCGCGGTCAAAATCTGCTTGAATCGCCCGATCAGAGTGAGTGTGTCGGTCGCGCCGAAGGCCACTCCAGTGGAATTTTGTGCTACGAATCGTACGTATAGAGGTAGCATGATTAACGCCCCATCGCGTGTTGTACGTCAATCGGCTGCACCGATGCACCGGAACCCCACAACACTTCTGCGCGGCTCCCGATCCGGGATGTCGCTGCGGTGATAGATGCAGTGGGCAAGTACGTCGGGAAATCCATAGACAGCGCAGAAAGCAGCCCAAGTACAGTTGCGTCCAGCGTCACTACAGTCACCCCGATAATCAGATTGAGCATCGGCGTCCACTTGGCTTGCAGCGCAGTAGTAGCGCCGCTCAGCGCCATTACAACCGGCGCAATCAGCAGCGCAAACGTGTCGTGCGAGATGGACGGCAGGCTGATCGTTGCCGCACCTGGGCCTGTCAGCGCATTGATCAGCGCCGCACATTCGTTGTCATTGCCAGCTGTGACGTACGGCGCATAGCCGAGCGCCATCGGATCGGTGGTCAGCTCGGTATTGAGTTGGGCATCGCTGAGCATGATCTTAGTTATCGATCTGGAACGTGGCCGCACCGGCCGCGAACGACACCGCATCGCCGGTATTGATGGTTTTGCTGATGGTCAGCGCGGCGTAGATCCAGAGGTTCCCGGCCGTCGCCGCGTCGGTGATGCCCCAGCACACCACGGTGCCCCAGCCTGCGGTCGGCGTCGGGAACGTGATCACGGCGTTGTTGCTGGTGGTGCCGCCGGTACCGCTCGATGCCACGGTGCTGCCGGCGGCCTGCGTGCCGGCCCAGGCGGCGAGCCCGGCGGTGACCGCCACGCGCGCATAGCTGCCGCCGGTGACTTCGGTACCGGCCGTGCTGTCGGTCGGGCAGACGGTATAGAGCGCCACATACCAGGTGACGGGGGTACCGATGGCCTGGGCGCGCAGCGTGGCGTCGACGATCTTGTTTTCGGCGAAATCGGTCAGCGCGGCGGCGGATGCCCAGCTCGGGAACGCCAGCGCAAAGGCCAGCAGTGCGGCGGTAAAGATGCGGTTGAGTTGTTTCATGTCCAGAGTCCTTAGTGGTTAGGTTGAGTACTTAAGCCGCCTGGCCGTCGATGTAGATCGCCTGGTAGCCGGTGCGCTTGAGGATCTCGATCTCGAACTGCAGGCTGGCGTAGGCCGGGTTCTCGCCGCCGCCTTTGAGCTTGAAGCTGCCGGTGGGCTTGAGGCTGACGCGCGGCATGTAGATGTCGCGGTTGGCGCCGGTCAGGTTGTTGGCCAGGAAACGCAGCCCGCCGTTGATGCTGGCCGAGACGCCGGTGGCGATCTGGCTGCGCGTGGCGATGGCCTTGGTATAGCTCACCAGGATGGTGTCATTGGCGAGGATGGTGCCACCCACCACCGGCAGGATGCGGCCGCGTACCAGGTCGAGCAGGTAATCGGTATTCAGCGCCTTGACCGTTGCGCCGACCTTGACGCTGACCGCGCTGATATTGCGCACGCCGGTCGGGTTGGCCAGCGACGCGCCGATCTGGTAATGCAGGCCGGGAGTGACCGGGCCGCTCGATTCGTCGACTATGCTGCCGGCCGCCTGTGCCAGCGTGCTGATGCCGCCCGCGAAAAACAGCGCGATGTTGTCGTTGCTCATGTCGTCGACGGTGAGCGTCAATTTGCGGTCGATCTTGTAGGGCAGGCTGAAATCTTTTTCCACCACGTTGGTGTCGCTGTCGTAGTGGTCAAGCACGGTGCTTTGCACGCTGATCTCGCCGCCCGGCGTATTGCCGAAATAACGCTCGCCGGTCAGCACGCCGGAAGTGTTTTCCTTGTCGAAATACACCTCGCCGGAAAAGACGGAATAGGATTTGGTGAACGTGTTCAGCGGCATGTCATGCTCCTTCGGTGATCAAATAGGTTTCAAAACGCAGCGGGTAATAGCCGAACGATGCGGAGAAGCCCGGTTTGGGTGCGCTGGCGCGGCGCAGCGCGGTAAATTCGGCGGATGGCCGCCAGCCCAGCATCAGCGCGATCAGCTCGGCGAGCAGCGGCCCGGCGGCATCCTGCACGCCGGCGCCGGTGGCCTGGCCGCGCCGGTTGCGCACCGCCAGCACCAGCAGCCAGTGCTGCTGCACCAGCTGCGATTCGTTCTGCCCGGCGATGCCGGCCGGGGTATCGCCGTCGTAAATCACGAACAGCGCCAAATCTTTAGCCGTCTTGGCATCCAGATCGGCGATGTCGGTGATGGCTTTCACATCCAGCTGCGGCAGATTGGCGCGCACATGCGCCTCGATCAGCGCGCCGGCGGCGAGGTAGTCGGCGATCACAGTTCAATCCCGCCGAAAATACTGGGGTTGGCGACGTACTGCACCGCGCCCGGCGCCTGCTGGCCGACCGAATCCGGGCCGAGGCTGGCAACACCGTTGGCGACGTTGGTCAAAAATTTGATGGCCGATTTGTAGCGGTCGGCGATTTCCTGCGGGGCGGCATCCTTGTACAGCAGGTAGCGCGCCATCTCGCGGTTGAAGCGCTTGAGCACCGACGGCGCCGGGCTCATCGGCAGGGTGTAGCGCCCCACCAGGTAGCTATCGATCTCGGCGGCGGCATCGTCCAGCGCGGTGGCGAGCACGGCCGCATCCACCGCGCCGAGCGGCGGATCGGCACGGTCGGTCAGCTGGATGATCTCCAGCGAGCCGAACGCATCGACCATTTCCGCCTGAGTCGTATAGGCCATGATTACTCGGCAGCGTCGGTGTCAGGGTGATGAATCACGCCCTGCTCGCGCAGTTTGGCGATCATCTCCTCATCGTCCAGCTCGACCGTGTCGCCGACGGCGTAGAGCACGCCGTCATGGTTGAGCGGGGACAGCACCTGGTGGCCGGTCGGCGCAGCGGCATCGGGTTTGGTTTTCTTGGCAGCCATGTTGTTCTCCTGTTTGTTTATCCACGAAAAACACGAACGGCACGAACAATGCAAAAACGATTTTCTTTCGTGATTTTCGTGTTTTTCGTGGACAGATTGTTTATTAAGCGACAGCGGCAGAGATCAGGTAACCGGCAGACGCACCGGCGATCACCGGGCTGACTTCGTCGGTGACCGGGTAGATCCACGATTTGGCATTGCGGTCCTGGTACGCCTGTTCGACGATCGGGTAACCGCGCAGCCGGTAGGTGTAGCCGAACGTCGGCAGGCCCATGTCGTTGATGCCGCCGATGTCGGTGTAGGCGATGACTACCGACTTGCCCCACACGTCGGCCATCGCGCCGGCGTCGTTTTCATAAATCGCATCGCCGACCACCACGCGCGCCACGCCGAACATCTGGGCCAGCAGCTCGGGGGTGGCGGTATCGCGGCCGGTGTACTTGATGCGGTCGATCACCTTGGGGTGGTTGCGCAGCTTGGCGAATACCGATGCGCCCATCACCACGGTGTTGGGGCGTTTGCCGATCAGCGCGCGCACCGCGTCCTTGGCGGTTTCCATGTCGGCGGCCGGGTCGGACACGCCGGTGGCGAAATCGCTCCACTGCGCGGTACCGGCCAGCGTGATCTTGTTGGCGGCGGCATAGTTGGCGGCGGTGGTGGCCAGATCGGCCTGGGATTTTTCCAGGCGCAGCGCGATGATGTTCTGTACTTTATTGACCGCGCCGATGCCCAGGTTGATGCCCGGCACCGCGGCGGCCTCCTCCATCAGCTCATACGGCACCATGCCCTCGAGCGAGTGCGACTCCAGCGCATAGCTGCCCGAGTCGTGGCCGAACTGCACGCGCTTGGTGTTGGCGCCCGGCACGCGGCCAGTGGCGTAGAGGCGGAAATCTTCCTTGCGGAACGACAGGATCTTGCCGCCGCGCTGGCCGACGGCCACCGACGGAAACAGGTTCATGCCGACCATCTCGGAATTTTTGTAGCCCTGGGCGGCGGTGGTCAGGATCGGGTCGATCACGCGGGCCTGGGCGGGGGTCATTTGGGGCATTTTGAATCTCCTTAATTAAGCGGGGTGAATCAGGCGTTGGGCAGCAGCAGCACTTCGACCAGCTGGCCGACGGCGGTGGCGGCCTGCAGCGCAATGGCAACTTTTGCACCGGCGGTCACCCAGGTGATCGCCTTGCCGGCGGCATCGGATTTGAGCGTGGCACCCAGCGCAAACGCGGCGCCAGCAGTGACGACAGCGGTGCCGATCGCGTCCACCGGTACCTTGTCAGCGGCGACGCCTGCGGTGCGCGCCACGCCGAGGGTCGCGGCATCGGCACCGGCCGTAGCACCGGCTGGCGTGACGAAGGTATTCGCCGCGACAGTGCCGGTCAGGGTGACAGGCAGGGTTAACAGGGCAATGGCTTGTGCGCTCATTTTGCAGCTCCTTTGGTAACCGCCTGCACGGCGGTGAGGTAATCGGTTTTGTTGGCGGCGGCGTAGGCCAGCGTCTGGCGGTGGATCTCCATCTGGCCGGGATCGGTGCCGTAGCCGTCCGGCGCGGCGAATGCGGCGGTATCGGCGTCATCGCCTGCAGCGCTGTGCTCGGCAAACGACACCTGCTCCGGCAGGCGCACCAGGAAACTCCGGAACCAGTCGATTGCAGGCAGCGATTTGGCGTCGCCGCCCTCGCCGAACGCGATCACGCCGGTGTCGTCGGGGCCGTCCATGTACGCCACCACCGCCAGGCGGTCGGCGGGCAGCAGGCGGCCGCGTGTGATCAGCCCATCGACAAATGAAACATTCTCGGCATGGCGGGTTTCGGCACGCAGGCGCGCCATCTCGGCGGTCGCCTCGGAAAATTCAGCTTCCCTGGCGCGCAGGGCGGCGTTGTCCGCCTCCAGTTGCGCCAGGCGCTGGCGGTCAGCGTCGGTCATCGGTGTATCTCCTGTGGTGGATTCGCCTTGCGGCGCGGAAAAAGCGGGTTGCGGTGTATCGGCGGGATCGTCGGGTTGTGCGGCGGCGGCCGTCAGGCTATCGACCTGGTAGCCGGGGATCACCTGGTCCGCGGTGGCCAGGTCGAATTTTTCGATCATCCAGTCGCGCAGGCTGCGGAACAGGCTGGCGACCGGATAAGCGGGCGCATCGGCGAACTCGACGGTGACCAGGTCGGCATCGTCATCGGCGAACTCGACTTGCTTGAGGCCGCGAATGGCCGGGGCGGCCGCGCCGAGAAAACCGATGTGCTTGAGGTAATAGGCGCCCGGTACCGGATTGCGCGGATGCGCCGGCGGGAAAAACGACCCCGACACGTGGCGGTAGCGTTTGGCGCGCACCAGGTCGGCGAACTGCGCCTCGACATCCACCGGCTGCGCGTGCAGGCCGTCGGCGTCGGATGCGACCTTGTCCACCCAGCCGTAAGCGGGCGCATCCAGCTGCGGATGCCCGACCACGATCGGCGCGCGGTACACGGCCGGATCGTAGGCCACGGCGGCGGCATCCAGATCGGCCTGGCTGAATTCGATGGCGCGCCCGGCCATGTCGGTGTGACGCCCGGCGCGGAAAAAATGAATCGGTTTGAGTTGTGTATTAGCCATGACCCGATGATGGGGCCATGCGCGCGGCAGGTATTTTAGCCGCGGCTAAAACCGGATGCGGGGGAAAGGATGGGGGGCTGCGGGTAGGGCGCAATCGTTATTGCGCCGCATGAACATCCGGCGCAATGCCCGTTGGTTATTGCGCCCTACGCACGATCTTGCAAAATGCTACCACACCTGCGCCCGCGAATGGCGCGCAGAATGTTTCCTACGACGCAGGGAGCGATTTATTTCGCGCGGGTGAGGGTCAGTGTGGGCGGGGCGGAAATAATCGCCTGTGGCGCGTTATTTTGGTCAGCGGTTATAGCGCCACCAGATCAGCGCGAACAATACCAGCAAGAGCCCCGCACCCAACATGGGCAGATCACTGATGCCGCCGATGATCAGGCTCAGCAGAATGGCACCAATAACCTGGAATACGGCAATGGATTCGCGCGTTTTCTCCTGGCGGATGCCACGTGCCATTGCATCGGATATTTTTTTATCCTGATCGTCGTTTTGCATTTTCTCCCCTTTCCGGTTTATTCCGGTTTCCCCACTGACAGCACGGTGCCGTCCGGGCTGATCACCGCCTCGGCATGATCGAAGATCAACGCGCCGAATGCATTTTTGCCGCGAAACTTGACGCCCATCAGCAGGTAGCTGCCATGATCTTCATAATCCACAGCGACGCGCTGGAAACTGTCCGGGTCGAGCATGCTGGATTGGATCTGCGCCTGCACCTGGTAATAGGCGTTATCGAGCACGTGCTGGACCTGGGCAGCACGCGCCTGCGCCGGGGTGAGCGGCGGCGGTGGTGGCTCAGGAAACAGCGCCAGCTTGATCCATCCTACCAGCACAGCACCCAATAAGACCCCAAATATGATTTTCATCTGTATTTTATTTGGCATTTTCTACTCCCCTTAAAAATCATTCTCCCGGATTCCGCACCCGCTCGCTCAGCGCATCCGCCAGCACGTGCACCAGGCTCAGCGTGAACAACGGATTGCGGTGTGACTCGCCCGCGGTATCCATGATGAACTTGCGCTGTTTGAGCTGCGCCACATACGCGAATCCGTAGACATCGCCCTTGCGGGCTTTGCTCAGCAGGAATTCCAGCGCCTCGACGACATCCGCAGAGGTATGGCTGGGCGCCAGCGTGAACGGTTTTCTCATGCCGCATCGTCCTTGCGTTTTTTACCGGGCGCGGGCTTCATCTCATCACCGAATTCCACCGGGCCGGTGCGTGGGCCGGTGTATTCGTCACTGAACTCCACCACGGATTTGCGCGTGCGCAGCGCGGGCTTGGCCTCGGCGGCCTGCTGGTAGGCCAGCGCGGCGCTTGTCGCCTTAAGTGCCGCCTGCCCTTCCGGTGGCGCATGCCGGAAATTCTCCAGCAGCGCCTCTTCCTCCGGCGTGACGTATTCCACGATGTAGCCTGCGCGCGTTTCTTCAACGGCCAGCGCACCGGCACGCAAGCCAGTGAGGATGTATTGCACGTCGGCACCAGCTGCGGCGATTGCTGACAAATATGCCGCATCCGGCATTCGTTCACCCTTCTCGTAATTGATTTGGCTCATCTTGGTTACACCTGCAATTTCTCCTATAGCAGGCTGACTTAAAGCCAATCGCTGACGCTCTTCCTTCAATCGCTCACCAATAGTCAAAATATTTTTACCATATCTCTTGACAAGTAAACGAACGTTTACCATACTTAAATCCAACGTTCATTCGCGTATCACCTTAGGACAAATGAAATCTACCTCTTGCCACCCTCGATCAAACCCAAAAACCAGTCTGGCTTTGCCGCGCTATCAGGCGATGGCGGCTTATCGGATGGCTCAACTCCAAGCCGAGCGTACTTCGCGATCAGTTGTGCGCCGCGCGTGTCGTGCTGTTCAGAAGGCAATTCATCGAGTGCTGAGCGCATCTGGCTTGCAAGCTCATCAAGGGGGATCGCGCCGGTGAACAGCAATAGCGCTATCAGCCTGTCCATGAGCTTTTCCAATGGGTC
The DNA here is from genome assembly GCF_003851125.1 of Sulfuriferula multivorans. GTDB lineage: Bacteria > Pseudomonadota > Gammaproteobacteria > Burkholderiales > Sulfuriferulaceae > Sulfuriferula > Sulfuriferula multivorans. The sequence continues at coordinate 73,366 of NZ_BGOW01000017.1, forward strand.
GGACACCTCCTGGCGAACCATGTCCGCCATCAGGTCGATCAGGATTTCACGTTCTTCTTGTTCCACTTTCAATCCCTCCTAACCATGAAAAAGGAGCCCCTCATGAATTCCGAAGCCGCCAAACAGCGCATCCGTGCGCAAGGCATCACCATCACCGAATGGGCATGCCGCGAAGGCTATCCGCGCGTGGATGTGTATCGCGTGCTCAATGGGCAGTACAAAGGCCATTACGGTAAAGCCCATGAAATCGCCGTCAAGCTCGGCCTCAAAGCCAACCCCGATGATGCCCTGCGCAACGCCGCCTGACCCCCACCGGAGACTCATCATGCTCACCATCCTCACTCACCCGCATGCCATCACCGCCGTGGTGCTGGCCTCATTTAACCAGCCCGACCGCGCCTACATCAACCGCGAGCTGGCCCGCTCCGGCTGCCCGCGCAGCCTGTACACCACCGCCTGCATCCTGCAGGCCGCGATGAAATTCGAGCAGGCCAATGTAGCGCCGGTGCAGCTGGTGGCTCAGCAATGATTTCATTTTACCTGACGAAAATTGTTTGCATAGACGCAAACACCGGGTTTGTTTGCGCCACCCTCCAAACCGGGGCATGCAAATGACCCGGCGCAATTGGAAGCGCTGCCAGCCCACCTCGCTGCGGCACGCCATCGAGCTGTGCAAAGACCACGCCAAGGAAGTGCGCAACCTGTCGGTGGAGCGCATCGCCGAGCTGATGGGCGAGGAATCGCACTGGACCGTGTACGGCTGGCTGCGCGACGGCGCCATGCCGCTGCGCAAGGTGGCCGCCTATGAAAACGTATGCCGCTGCGACTACATCACGCGCTGGATGGCGCACAGCGCCGGCAAGATGCTGATCGACATCCCCAACGGGCGCCTGACCGATGCCACCGACGTGCACGCCCTGCAAGGGCTGCTCAACGGCGCGGTGGGTGCGCTGATCGCATTCGCCCAGGGGCAGAGCGAGGCCAACCAGGTAATGGGCGAGGTCACCCACGCGATGGAGGGCCTGGCCTGGCATCGCGCCAACGTCGCCAAGGCGCAACAACCCGAACTGGAGCTGAATCATGAGTGAACCCAAATACAGCGTGGGCGCTGCCGTAAAAGTGCTCAAGGTGATGGACTGCCTGTTCGGCCATGAGGCCGATGGGCTGGCCAACAAGGATATCGCCGAGCGCGCCAGGATTTCACCCAGCGACGTGACGCGCTACATGAGCACACTGGAGGAATTCGGCTACGCCGAGCGCATCCCGGTGACCGGACGCTGGCGCATCAGCCCGCGCCTGGGGCAAAAGGCCATGCAAGTGCTCGCCAATATGGACAGTACGCATCGCCGCATCGATGAGACCAAAAACCGTTTGACCCGCGAACCCAACTAAAAAGGACGAGACATGACCTCCGGACGTAAACCCCTGCCCCCCGCCAAAGACGAAGTCGTGATCTTCAATGAAGAAGCATTGGCCGAGAATGCTGCAGAACAGAGTGTGCTTGACCAACTTGTGCCACGTATGAGCGAAGAGCGCGACCTGATGAATCAGATGCTTGGTCAGGTGCAGATGGCGCGCTCAATCAGCAAATTTGCCGACGTCGTCAGTTTGACGAAGCTGGCTCATATCAAGGAAACCAAGATGTACCGTGCCTTAGCGGGGAAAAAGGCCATTGACCAGGACGGTAACGAAATTGCCGACATCGGCACTTGGGATGGATTTTGCCGGGCCATTGGATCGACAAGATCAACGGTTGACGAGGATTTAACCAATCTACGTATATTTGGCGAAGATGCTCTCAAGCAGCTCAATCAGGTCGGCGCTGGTTACAGAGAGCTACGCCAGCTGCGCAAGCTGCCCGACGATGAACGTACCGCGCTGGTCGAAGCCTCCAAGGACGGCGACAAGGAAGCGGTGATGGAGCTGATCGAGGATCTGGTCACCCGCCACAACCGCGAAAAAGAACTCCTGCAGGACCAGCTCAAATCCAAGGAGGAGGAAATCAACGCCAAGGTGCGGCGCGAGAAAGACCTGAACGACCAGAACCATGCGTTGCTCAAGAAGGTGATCCGCATCGAAGAGGCCACGCCGGATGAGGACTACGCCATGCTGGCAGGCGAACTGGCGCAGATGGTTTATAAAATACAGACCAGCCTGACCGGGCTGCGCGGGGGATTCAACAAACTCATCATCCGTGGGGATGAGGTCGGCATCGCGCATTATGACACCTTGGTCGGGCACGTGACGCAGCTGCACCGCGAGCTGAACGCGCTGCGCAGCCAATATAGCCTGCCCATCGAACCCGATAAAACCGACTCCGAACGCGCCTTCGAGTATGCCGAGGCCGTCATCGCTGGCAATGCGCCCGTCATTAACTAAGGGGACGGCGATGCCACCCAGCCCACAACAGACCCAGCTCGCCGTGGCCTATGCCCAGCGCCTGCTCGATGCGCCGACCAAGGGGCGCGGCGCGATCATCGACGAGGCCAGCCAGGCGCTGGGCGTATCGCGCCCGACCTGCTACCGCTGGCTCAAGGATTTTGTGCTGAATGGTCGCAAGCGTCGTGCCGATGCGGGCAGCCTGGCGCTGCCCGAGGGCGAGGCACAAGTGATCTCGACCTATCTGGCCGAAGGCTACCGCAAGAACGCCAAGAAGCTGGTGAGCGTGGACCGCGCGCTGTCCGATCTGCGCGTCAATGGCCTGATCCGCGCCGATGCGGTGGACGAGCAAACCGGCGAAGTGCGGGCGCTGTGCGCCTCGACCGTGCACCGCGCGTTGCGCAGCTACGGCCTGCACCCCGAACAGATCCGCCGCGCCACGCCGCACGTGAGCCTGATGACCGAGCACCCCAACGAGCTGTGGCAGGTGGATGCCTCGGTGTGCGTGGTATTTTACCTGCCGCAGGGCGGCGCGATGATCGAGGAAATCGACCAGGCGGTGCATTACAAGAACAAGCCGGAGAACATCAAGGGCATCGAGCAGTGCCGGGTGATCCGCTATGTCGGCACCGACCACTGTTCGGGCACGGTGCGCTGGCGCTATTACCCGCACTCCGAAACCGGCGAGCACACGGTGCGCTTTGTGGCCTGGATGATGGGGCGCGAGCGCCCGGCCAGCGACCCGTTCCACGGCCGCCCCAAGCATTTGATGGTGGACCCCGGCGCGACCAGCGCCGGGCTGGTAAAGCGCTTTTGCCAGCGCATGGGCATCAGCCTGATCGTCAACAAGGCGCACAATCCGCGCGCCAAGGGCCAGGTGGAGTGCGCCAACAACCTGGTGGAGTGCGAGTTCGAGGGCGGCCTCAAAAACCGCCGCGCCGATATCCGCAGCATCGACCAGCTCAATACCTTGGCCGAGCAGTACCAGATCTGGTGGAACGCTACCGCCATCCATACCCGCCACCACGAAACCCGCTTCGGCAACTGGACCCGTATCAGCGCCGCGCAGCTGATCAAGACGCCGGCCGAGGTGATCCTGCTGGAGCTGGCCACCAATGAGCCGGTGGAGCGCAAGGTGCAGGGTGATATGACGGTCGAATTCAAAGGCCAGCGCTGGGAAGTCACCAGCGTGCCCGGTGTGATGGTGGGCGAAAAGCTCAGGGTGCACTGGCATCCGTTTATCGACAACACCGCGATGGCGGTGATCGAAGATGCCGAAGGCGAGCAGCATGTCGCGCTGACGCAGGTCACCACCAATGCCAACGGCTTCCCCAGCAACGCACGGCGCATCGGCGAATACCGCGCGCGTCCCGATACCCGGCTGGAGACCAACCGCAAGATGTTGGCGCGTATCGCCACCGGTGAAGCCGTGCTCGACACCGCAGAAAAGCTGCGCAATCGCAAGGATTACATCCCCATGCAGGGCCGCGTCAACCCCTACAAACAGGCCGAAGAAGCCGACCTGCTGGATTACCTGCCCAAGCGCAGCACCGAGCTGGCTATCAACCGGCCAGTGTTTGTGGCGCCCCTGCTCACCCACACCCAAGCCGCCCTGCGCCTGGTGCGCAGCGGCGTGGCGATGTCGCCGGAGCGCAACGCGCTGCTGCGCCAGTGGTATGCCGACGGCATCCCCGAGGACGAGCTGAACATGATTGCGCTGCGGCTGAACGAACAGGATGGCGATGGGCGGATGGCCCGCGCCGTGTAAATAAAACGGGCCGGTGTACGAGACCGGCCCTGTTTGCAACACCCCCGCGAGGGGGATTTTTAGCAACCCGATTGGAGATCGATATGCGAAAACTCATTTTATCACACCCCTGCGGAGCTTGTCATGAGCCAGCCCGCATTTAGACATCAGGAGCTGGAATACATGCCGCTCAAACTCAAGTCGATCATGGCGCGCGCCAACCTGAGCCAGCATGATCTGGTCAAGCGTATGCCCGCCGGGCTGCGCGGCCCCACCTGCAGGCCGACGGTGAGCCGCATTCTCAACTGGGACGAATGGCCGGTGAACATCGACCGCGACAGCATCGTCGAGGCGGTGGAAGCGCTGCTGCGCGAGGCGCATGTATCCGAGGCCGACATCGCCCAGGCCTGGCAGCCGGACAGCCCGGAAGTGCGCTACCTGCATCCCAAATTCAAAAGCAAACCACCCTTAGGAGACGACCCGATGATCCACCGCAAGGAAGCACTGACTGAGCAGGCCCGCAAACACTGGCGCTTATTCAAAGACCCGTTCACCGACGATATCAACGCGCCCGAGGATGTGTTCCTGGCCGATGACCAGCGCTATGTGCGCGAGGTGATGTACAGCGCGGCGCGGCACGGGCGCTTTGTCGCCATCGTGGGCGAATCGGGCAGCGGCAAGACCACGCTGCGGCGCGACATGATCGACCGCATCCGGCGCGAGCGCCTGCCGATCCAGGTGATCCAGCCGCGCACCATCGACAAGAACACGCTCACCGCCGGGGCGATCTGCGATGCCATCGTGCTGGACATGCAGCCGCACGCCAAGCTGCGCCGCACCCTGGAAGGCAAGGCGCGCGAGGTCGAACGGCTGCTGACCGAATCGAGCCAGGGCGGCTACAGCCACGTGCTGATGATCGAGGAATCGCACGACCTGTCGGTGTCGACGCTGAAATTCCTCAAGCGGTTCTGGGAGCTGGAAGACGGTTTCAAAAAGTTGCTGGCCATCATCCTGATCGGCCAGCCGGAGATGAAAAACCGCCTCGACGAACGCAACTTCGAAGTGCGCGAAGTGGTGCGCCGCTGCGAGCTGGTCGAGCTGCTGCCGCTGGACGGCAAGCTGGAAGAATACCTGACCCACAAGCTGCAGCGTGCCGGGGTGGATTACGCCAAGGTGTTCGCGCCCGGCGCCGCCGATGCCGCGCTGGCCAAGCTGATCCAGAAAGTCGGCAAGCACGACTACGTGAGCATGGCGTATCCGCTCGAAGTCAATAATTTAACCACGCGCGCGCTGAACGCCGCCGCCGCCATCGGTGCCACCAGCATCGACGCGGACCTGATCAAGGAGCTGTGATGGATAACCCGATACAAACCAATCGACGCCGTACCGAGATGAGCGAACTGCGCCGCCTGCTGGCGCTGGGCCGGGTGCTGGCGATGCTGGCCCAGCAATCCAATGATGAAACGCTGGCCGAACTCGGCGCGGCATGGGATCGCGAGCTGATGCGGTTACATTCCAACCAGCCTATTCAACCCTCCAGGGAGAACTGATATGCCTGCCACCCATCGCATCACCGACGACATCCACGACGGCGCCAACTGCCACGTATACGACAGCCTGCGCATCGCCAACCAGGCGCTGAAACTGCTCGACCACGACGGCTACACCGTCATCGATATGCGGATCGGCACGCGCAACCCGAAAATCTGGATCGCCGAGGCCCAGCGCGCCACGCGCGAAATGGACGGCGTGGTGTGCAAAACCGAGACCGTCGGCCAGCGCCGTTGCGAGGATTATTTCGCGCCGCGTTACGGCTGCGAGATCCACTGGCAACAAAACAGTAGGGCGCAATAACCAACGGGCATTGCGCCGGATATTTCATGCGGCGCAATAACGATTGCGCCCTACCAATTACCCACTATTAGGAGATACCAATGAGCGAACAACACAAATCACTGCGCGACGAGATCCTGTTCGTGCTGGGCCGCGCCAGCGCGCCGCTGAACACCGGCGAGATCTACGAGCGCTGCCAGCTGGCCGAGGAGGTCAAAGCTGTCGCCAATGCCGTGTGGGGATTGCGCACGGCCGGCAAGATCGAGCTGATCGATGCGCCCGGCCGCAAGGCTTACAAACTGGCGGACGGTACCAAGGTACCCGCGCCGGCGGGGCAGGCCGGGCGGCCCAAGGCGGCGGAACCTGTCGTCGGCGGTATCAATATCAATAACCAGTTGCCGGTGACCGAGAGCGATCCAGCGTTCGATCGCGTCGTGCACCAAGCCGAGCAGGCAGTAAAAATCGCCAATGCTATCCAGCATGACGTGGCATTTGTCGCGGCCAAAGCCATCCCGGCGTTCCTGCTCAAGCCCGAGCCGATCAAAGTGCCCCACCCGCCGCGCTTCCTGGTCGACGACGCCGGCGCGCTGGAGATCGAGGACGACGACACCACGCTGCGCATGGAAGCCCGCGACGTCAAGCGCCTGCTCAAGTTCCTGACAGCCGTAAAGGAATTGGCATGAGCAGCATCGCCAGCATCCGCATTTCGATGGGATGGGTCGACCCCAGCAATCGCGAGAAATGCGCCAACTGCAAATGGGTGCGCGAGGACAATCCTTCGTCCGGACGCACGTTCCCGACCTGGTACTGCACCAAGGGCAATTTCCTGACCCCGGCCAATGCGACGTGCCACAACTGGACGCTGCAGAAATGAAAAGGAAGCCCTGGACATCAGAACAGGACGCGCTATTACGCGCCCGCTATCCGCATGAAAAAACCGAACGCCTGGTTGAGGCGCTGGGCCACAGCATCGCATCCATTTACCAAAGGGCCGCGAATCTCGGGCTGCGCAAAACGCCGGCATTCCTCGCCAGCCCGGATGCCCGGCGCCTGGATGGGAAGATCGGCGCGGCGGGACGGTTAAAGAAAGGCCACGTACCCTGGAACAAAGGCATGAAGGGACTGCAGATGGGCGGCGTAGCCACGCAGTTCAAACCCGGCCACCGGGGCGGGAAAGCGGTCGATCTGTATCAGCCGATCGGCGCCGAGCGCATCAGCAAGGACGGCTACCTGCAGCGCAAGATCAATGACGACATGCCGCTGCAAAAGCGCTGGCGCGGCGTCCATATCCTCGTCTGGGAAGCGGCCAACGGCCCGCTGCCGGCAGGCCACGCAGTGACTTTCAAGGATGGCAACAAATCCAATATCACGCTGGACAACCTGGAGCTGCTCACCCGCGCCCAGCTCATGGCCAGGAACACCATCCACAACCTGCCGGAGGAGCTGCGCGACGTGATCCGGCTCAACGGCGTCATCAGGAGAAAGATCAATGGCACACGACATCAATGAACTGCGCAAACACCTGTTTGCGACTATCGAAGCGCTGAATGACAAGGATAAACCGATGGACATCGAGCGGGCTCACGCAGTCGCTGAAATCGCGCAGACGATCATCAACAGCGCCAAAGTTGAAGTGCAATACGCGGCAGCGAGCGGCGCAAAGGTCAGCAATTTTATTGGGCTCGATGCACCGAAAAACGGTGTGACCACTCACAGGTTGGGCAACTGATGAGAGTCGGCTGCCCCAACTGCGGCGCCGAGACCAGCCTGGACGCGCTGATCCAGCATGACGCGGCGCGCACTGCGCTGATCGAGGCGCTGGGTCTGTCGGTGCCGCTCGGCAAATTGCTGATCCAGTACCTCGGCCTGTTCCGCCCGGCCAAACGCCAGTTGACGATGGACCGTGTGGCCAGCTTGCTGGCGGAGCTGGCGCCGCAGATCCATGCCGCGCGCATCAGCCACAACGGCAGCGTGTACGCGGCGCCTGTTGAGGTGTGGCGCACGGCGCTGGAGCAGATGGTGGCCGGGCGCGACAAGCTGAGCCTGCCGCTCAAATCGCACGGCTACCTGCTGGCGATCATCGCCGGGCAGGCCAACAGCCAGGCGGCGCGCAGCGAGAGCCAGAACAACCGCCAGCGCGCCGGCATCACGCCGGTGGCGCAGCACGCCTCGCACCGGCCATTCAAGGCCGCCGAGGCCGGCGCGCAATCGAGCCCGGAAACCGCCGCCGCCGCATTGGCGCAGGCCAAATCACTGATCAAGGGAGGCAAACCATGAAAACCCAAAACGACCTGCTCGGCGTGCTGTCGCGCCACATCGGCCGCGAGCGTGCCGCCGGTGCCGCCGCGCTGGCGCGCGAGCTGGGCATCGACACGCGCCAGCTGCGCAAGCTGGTATCGGAGCTGCGCCTGGAGGGCATCGCGGTGTGCGCCCATCCGCGCGACGGCTACTACATCGCCGAGACGGTGGAGGAGCTGGAAGAGACCTGCCAGTTCCTGCACGCCCGATCCATGCACGCGCTGACGCTGGAATCGCGCCTGCGCAAAATCCCGCTGTCCGACCTGATCGGCCAGCTCCACCTACGCACTTAGGAGCACACCATGACCTGGACCAAGACCGCAGAGAAACAACCCATGCCACTGCACGACGTGCTGATCGCGCACGTGTGCGAAATCGACGACGAGCCGATTGTCGAGATCGCATTCCTCAGCAAAACCGGCCAGTGGCGCATCAGCAACGCCGCCGCCACGCCGATCGCACCGCCGCCGTTCTGGCAGTTCAAGCCCGCGTTGCCGCTGGCCTTGCAGCCGATGCAGCAGGAGGCCGCATGAGCAAGCGCATCAAGGCCAAAGCCAGCACCTACGTGCCGCAGTCGCAGGACGATTGCGCGGCCGATATCCGCCGCATCGGCGACCTGAGCCGCGAGCTGCTGCGCGGCACGACGGCGATGAACGACGAGATCGCCGCCATCACCGAGCGCTACCAGCCGCTGCTGGACACCCTCAAAACGCAGATCGAACCGCTGCAGGCCGGCGTGCAGACCTGGTGCGAGGCGCACCGCATGGAGCTGACCCGCGACGGCAAGGTGAAGAGCGCCAATTTCACCACCGGCGAGGTGCAGTGGCGCAGCCGTCCGCCCAGCGTATCGGTGCGCGGCGCGGAGGCGGTGATCGAGGTGTTGAAACGGCTCGGTCTGGCGCGCTTCGTGCGGACCAAGGAAGAGATCAACAAGGATGCGATTTTGAACGAACCCGCCGCGCTGCAGGGCGTGGCCGGGATCAGCATCAACAGCGGTATCGAGGATTTCGTGATCACGCCGTTCGAGGCGCAATAGATTCATAACCCCAGGCGCAGGTGGGGATGTAACCACGCCAGCCGGTGCGGAAACCGCAAAGGGCCGCCTCCACGCAGTACAAATAGGCCGCCGTGAACCGGCACCACGAATTTAGTAGGGCGCAATAACCAACGGGCATTGCACCGGATGTTAAGGAAAAAACAATGTGTGAATGCAGAGCAAAAATCAACGAAGCCATCGCACCGAAAAACGGCCGTATTGCAACGGTTATGAGGATAAGCAAGGACATGGCCCATCTATCCAGCCATTTGGTCGTGGCGGTGGAAAAGATCGACAAGACAAAACGCAAACCCGTCCCGCTGGTGGTGGCAAACTATTGCCCGTTTTGCGGCGAGAAGGATGCAGGCTGAGGCCAGGGAGAACATCATGCCAGCACTCAATTTCAAAGCCGAATTCGCCGATGCGGTCAAGCGCCTGGAAAAGCGCCAGACCATCCGCGCACGCGGCAAGCGTAAGCCGCCGCGTGTAGGCGATCCGCTGATGCTCTATACCGGCATGCGGCAGGCTGGCTGCAGAAAGCTGCTGGATGCTGTCTGTATTGCCATTGATGGTATCAGCATCAGTACCCGGAGCAAGACTGTGCAGATGCCTTATATGTTGGAAAATGGGGAGTCGATGTGGGCATTACTGCCAGACCATGAGATCGAGGCACTGGCAAAGGCCGATGGCTTCGCTTCTGCGGATGCGTTTTTTGCCTGGTTTGGCAAGACGTATGGCGACAGCTTCAGCGGCTATGTGATCAAGTGGTAATGCAGCCATGACTACTACCAACCCACGCACCAAAGAGCTCGCCGCCATCCACGTGGCCAAGCGCGACCTGCGCCTGACCGACGAGGAATACCGCGACATCCTGTTCGTGGTGGCGCGGGTGAAATCGGCGTCGGACCTGGACCATGCCGGGCGCCGCCTGGTGCTGGACCATTTCCGCAGCCGCGGTGCATTGGGCGGCAAGTCGTGGAAGCGCACGCCGGACGATCCGATGCTGAACAAGCTCAAATCGCTGTGGCTGGAATTGCACACGGCGGGCAGGGTCAACCACGTGGACGGGCTGGATGCGTGGGTCAAGCGCACCACCCGGGTATCCAGCCCGCGCTGGCTGAACAGCAAACAGATGACCACCTGTATCGAGGCATTGAAAAAATGGCTGAAGCGCTGATCAACGCCGAACCGGACAATTATCCGGAGATCCTAAGCGATGCGGCGATTCAGATCGCCGAGGCGCTGATGGCGCACGGCCTGGATGAGTCGGCGGCAGGCGAGATCGCCGACGCGGCGGCCGAGCGCATGCGCACCCACTGGGCCGGACAGCTGGTGTATATCCCATCGGGCCAGCAATACGAGATCGGCCTGCGCGACGCGCAAATCCTGGGCGAATTCAACGGCCGCAACCACAGCCAGCTGGCGCGCAAGTACGGGCTGAACATCACCTACATCTACCGGATCGTGAAGCGGCGCATCGCCGAGGAGCGAGATAGGCGGCAGGGGAATTTGATTTAGGAGAGGAAAGACGAGGGCGGTTCCAAGCCCTCCAACGTTTGAATTAACCGGCTGGCCGTCTTTCGGCCAGTCCGGGTTGAATGATTTGTTGGGCACTGGCCGGAGAGGAAATTATGAACACGAACCAACTTGCAGCAGCGCTACGAAACAAAGCGGAAGAGGTGCGCGAAGTAGGCGATGAGACACAACACGATCAGTTGATGCGCGATTCCTCATACCTATTGCGCGTGCTGGCCAATGTAGTTGATGGGATGCCGTTGGCCAAAGCTTTTGGCTCGCCCGGCGACTGGGGATACGACACACAGATTGGACAAGCACTGGCCATGCCTGCGGTGCCCAAAACCACCATAGACACCTCCCCAATGGTGGTGTAGAAAAATATACCATATAAATTTTTATAACCAGTAAGTCAGGGCCTGAATCCAGATTTAGACCCGTCTAAAATCCCTCCCGCGCGCGCAGGCCAATACTGGCTGCATGAGACGCGCATCCGATTCGATCATCCAGTTTATCCAGGCCGAGGGCAACGAGGGTTTTCGCGCCCGCCCCTATAACGACGGCGGCGGGGTGATGACGATCGGTCATGGCCATGTGATCCGCAAGCACGAAAAATTGCCTGTCCCGATGACCCGCGCGCAGGCGGATTTGCTGATGCGCAACGACCTTGCGCCGGTTGAAATTTATCTCTCGGCCATCGACACCAACCTGCCCGTGCCGCTGACCGGCAACCAGTTCGACGGGCTGTGCTCGCTGGTATTCAACATCGGCCTGGACCAGTTCGAAGATTCCACGCTGCTGAAAAAACTGCGCCGCGGCGACATGGCCGGTGCCGCCAGCCAGTTCAACTGCTGGATCTACGACAACAAAAAGAAAATCGCCGGGCTGGTCACACGCCGCGCTGCCGAGCGCGCCATTTTCGAATCGAAAGATGATGGCTGAGCATGATCCCGGCCGCTATGTATTCACCCGCCGTATCTGCGTGCGCATCCGCGGCCGCGTGCATGCCTGCCATATCGACGATGCCTCGGCGCAGGGGGATGCGGTAACGATGGGCGCAGCGTGCGCGTTGCGCGACCTGTATGGCGAGCTGGGCGTGTCCGTCGAGCCGACGTTCGATGTCAATTATTCAACCACTTATTGCGAGGCCGGCGATGACGGATGCGATGCCCAATAAAAAGCCCTGGTGGCATAGCAAGACGCTGTGGTTCAACGCCGCCGCCGCCGCGCTGGTAGCGCTGGAGGCCAACACCAACCTGCTGCAGCCGTACCTGCCGGTCAATTTTTACAGCGCGCTGGCCGTGGCCATGCCGATCGTCAACGCGGTGCTGCGCATCGTCACCACGCAGGGGCTGAGCAAATGATGGCGCCAGGCCTGCCCACGGCGAGGGCGACGGTGATTTTATGGCTGTTGCTGGCGGCGGCTGCCGGCGTGGCGATCCTGCTCGGCTGGATGCTGTTCATGCGCTCGGTGCTACCGCCCGCGCCGGTCAATGTCTCGGTCCCGGCGGTGGCGGCAGGCGAGATCCGCGCCATTCCCAAAACCGCTGTGGCCATCCGGGCGCCGGTCAAGGTCTACCGCGGCGGCGCGCCGCTCAAGCGCCGCCTGAATCTGCCGCAGCCCGTCGCGGACAATGCGGCGCAGCAGGTGATCGCGGCCAGCCAGGTGCGTGCCGACGACCATCCGCAGACCATCACCACGCTGATCAATACCGAGACCGGCGACAGCGAGACCTATGTGCGGCGCGACCCGCTGCCGTGGCTGGCATGGGATGCGCGCGGCGAGGCGGCGATGTATGTGGGCATCCAACGCGGCGGCCCGGCACTGCGCCTTGAAGCGCGTCAGGGCATGGTGCAGATCAAGGCATTGCATGTCGGGGTGATCGGCTCGGTGGACCAGCCGCTGGGCGGCGCGCCGCGCGATACGGATTATTTCATCGGCGCCGGAGTGTGGGCGAAATGGTGATCGCTGGCGTAGGGCGCAATAACCAACGGGCATTGCGCCGGATGCATGCGGTGCAATGCGCTGCGCTTATTGCACCCTACGTGGGGCTGGTCTGATGGATATATTCGACCGTGCCCAGGAAGTCGAGGAAAAAGAGCGCGCTGCCTGCCTGGACTGGGCACGCAACCGGCCATCGATGCTGCCGTCCGGGCATTGCTACAACTGCGACGAGGATCTGGCTGCAGGAAAATTATTTTGCGATGCGGATTGCCGCGACGACTATCAAAAACGCACGGGACGAAAATAATGGATTACAAAGGCTGGATCGACACGCTGCAATTCCTGATCATGAGCGCGGTGGGCGTATGGATGTACCTGGAGCGCAAAAACGACAAGGCGCACGAGCGCATCACCGCGCTGGAAACGGTGCTGGAAAACAATATCGCCCGGCATGCCGATCGGCTGATGAAGATCGAAACGCAGATCGAAGGCCTGCCCAGCCAGAACGATATCGGCAAAGTCTACGAACGCGTGCAGAGCATCGACCAGCGCATCAGCCACATCGAGGGCCAGTTCGTCGGCAGCAACCATACGCTGAACCTGATCCACGAATATCTGATGAAAGAAAAATCATGAAGCCGTTTACCCAGCACGTGGCCGAGGACCGCCGCCTGATGATCCTGCGCATCCTGTCCGAATCGGGCGAGTACCGGGCGAATATCTACCTGATCCAGCGCATGCTGGCCAACGTCGGCCACGCGGTCAGCGGCGACATGCTGCGCGACGATCTGGCTTGGCTGGAGCAGCACGGCCTGGTGGAGGTCACCACCACCGCCGGGCTGGAAATCCCCAGCCTGATCAGCCGCGGGCTGGATGCCGCGCTGGGCCGCACGCGCGTGCCCGGCGTGGCGCGCCCGATGCCGGAGGCATGATGGCGCGCCCGTCGAGCGTCAAGCGGCTGGACCCGAGCGTGCGCGCCGCGGTGGACGATGCGATCCGCGAGGGCCGCGCGACCATCGAGGATATCGTCGCGCTGCTGCGCAACCTGGGCGCCGATATCAGCCGCAGCGCGGTGGGCAGATACAAACAACAGGCCGAGTCGCAAATGGCGCGCTACCGCGAAGCGCAGGAGGTGGCCAAGGTGTGGATCGGGCGGCTGGAATCTGATCCGGAGGGCGATGTGGGGCGGCTGCTGCCGGAAATGCTGCGCGCGGTCGCGTTCCAGCAGCTTGCCGGGCTGGAGGATGGCCAGGTGGATAGCAAGGAAATCGCGTTGCTCGCCCGCGCTATCAAAGATGCGGCCGGGGCGACCAAAACCAGCGTGGAAGCCGAGCGCCTGCGCCGCGAAATGCGCGACGCATTGCGCAAGGTGGAGACGGCGGCGGAGACGGTAAGCCGCGATCCGGCAGCCCTGAAACGTGCCATTGCGGCGGCGTATGGACTCCTCTGAGATCACCCTCTATCCGTATCAGCGCGCCTGGCTGGAAGACCCGGCGCGCTTTGCCGTGGGCATGTTCGCGCGCCAGACCGGTAAAACGTTTACCACCACGCTGGCAGTGGTGCTGGATACGGTGCGCGCCGAGTTGGACGGCAAGCGCACGCGCTGGATCATCCTGTCGCGCGGCGAGCGCCAGGCGCGCGAGGCGATGGAGGCCGGAGTCAAGTTGCACCTGGCGGCCATCGGCACGGTTTTTCAGGCACACGAATACGAGTGGGAGCCAGGCATCAACGCGCTGGAAGTCACGCTGCCGGGCGGGTCGCGCATCACCGCCCTGCCCGCCAACCCGGATACGGCGCGCGGTTTCTCGGCCAACGTGATGCTGGACGAGTTCGCGTTTCATGCCGATAGCCGGAAAATCTGGACGGCGCTGTTTCCGGTGATCTCGGCGGGCTGGAAGTTGCGCGTGGTATCCACTCCGAACGGCAAGGGCAACAAATTTTACGAGCTGATGACGGACAAGGCGCTGGACGGCATCTGGAGCCGCCATACAGTGGATATTTACCAGGCTGTCGCGGACGGCCTGCCGCGCGACATCGAGGCGCTGCGCCTGGGTATCAACGATCCGGATGCGTGGGCGCAGGAATACGAGCTCAAATGGCTGGACGAGGCATCCGCCTGGCTGCCGTACGAGCTGATCGACGGCTGCGAGCATGCCGGCGCGGGGCTGCCCGATCATTACAGCGGTGGACCGTGTTTTATCGGCATTGATATCGCCGCGCGAAACGACCTGTTTGTGATCGCGGTGCTCGAGGCCGTGGGTGACGTGCTGTGGTGCCGCGAGATGATCGTGCGCCGCCGCATCAAATTTGCCGAGCAGGATGTATTGCTGGATGAGGTGATGCGGCGCTACCGGGTGGTGCGCGTGGCGATGGACCAGACCGGCATGGGCGAGAAGCCGGTCGAGGACGCGCAGCGCCGTCACGGCCAGCTGCGCGTGGAGGGCGTGCTGTTCAGCGCGGCGCGCAAACTGGATATGGCCACGGCGCTGAAAGAGCGCATGGAGGATCATACCCTGCGCCTGCCGATGGGCGACGCGCTGTTGCGTGCCGACCTGCATGCGATCAAAAAACAGGTGGGCGTCACCGGCATACCGCGCCTGTTGGCCGATGGCGATACCGACGGCCATGCCGACCGGTTCTGGGCGCTGGCGCTGGCCTGCGCGGCCGGATCCGGGCCGGTAGTGCAGATCGATTTCCAGTCCGCCGGCAGCCGCGCCGGCAACATCCTCGGCGATGCTGGCCTGGGCGGATTCAGCCAGGCCGATATCACCCGCACCGGCTGGGGTACGGTGAGCGGCAACCACGATTTTACGGGATTCTAATATGGCCACCAAACCACTGATGCAGGAAATCGCCACGTCTCTGGACGGGCGCGACATCACGCGCGGATTCATCGACCCGCTGCGCGTGCAGATGCCCGACGACACGGTGCTGATGCAGCGCGGGGGCGGCGATTACACGCTGTACCGCGAGGTGTTGCGCGACGATCACGTCAAATCGTCGCTGACCCAGCGCATCCACTCGGTGATTGCGCGGCCGTGGGAGGTGCGCCCCGGCGGAAAACGCGCGATCGACAAGGCGGCGTCGGATTTTTTGAGCGAGCAGGTGCAGGCGCTGAACTGGGACAGCATTACCGAAAAAATGCTCTACGGCGTGTTTTATGGCCATGCGGTCAGCGAGGTGCTGTGGGGCATCGACAATAACCGGCTGATCATTGCCGATATCAAGGTCCGCGACCGGCGCCGTTTCGGCTACGACGGCGCCGGGCGGCTGCGCATGCGCACGATGGCGAATTACGACGGCGAGCTGCTGCCGGACCGTAAATTCTGGCACTTTTCCACCGGCGCGGATCACGATGATGCTCCCTATGGGCTGGGCCTGGCGCACTGGCTGTACTGGCCGGTGTGGCTGAAACGCAACGGACTGAAATTCTGGGCAGTGTTTCTGGAGAAATTCGGCCAGCCAACGGCGGTGGGGAAATTTCCGGCCGGTACGTCGGACACCGACCAGAACAAGCTGCTGGCCGCGCTGCAGGCGATCCAGCGCGATTCCGCGATCATTTTTCCCGACGGCATGCAGGCCGAGCTGCTCGAGGCGACGCGATCCGGTACCGCGGATCACAAGGAATTCACCGCGATGCTGAATTCGGCCATCATGATCATCACCATCGGCCAGACCGCGACCACGCAGGGAACGCCGGGCAAGCTCGGCAATAACAAGGAACAGGCCGAGGTGCGCAAGGACATCTCCAAGGCCGATGCGGATCTGGTGTGCATGTCATTCAACGACACGATCGCGAGGTGGTTGACCGAATACAATTTCCCCGGCGCCGCGCTGCCGCAACTGTGGCGCATCATGGACGATGAGGAAAACCTCGATACGCGCGCGACGCGCGACGAGACCATCGCCAAGATCGGCTTCAAGCCCACGTTGAAATATATTACCGATACCTATGGTGGGGAATGGACCGAGCAAACACCGCCTGCGCCGCTGCCAGCGTTACCGGTACCGGCTGTTCCAGCACCGCCAGCAGCCCAGTTCGCTGCCGATGTAGCTGCCAACCCGACGCCGATCGATCCGCTGACCGAGCGCATGGCCGTGGAGGCTGCACCGGCATTTGGCGATCTGCTCAACCAGATCCGCCTGTATGTCGAATCGGCCGAGAGCATGGAACAGCTGCGCGACTGGTTGCTGACCAGCTACGGCGATCTGGATACCGGGCAGCTGCAGCAGGTGATGGCGATCGGATTCGCCAGCGCGGATCTGGCCGGCCGATTTGATGTCGCCAATGAAGACAAACTTATTTCAACAGGAGAAATACCATGAGCATCGCAGCTACATTTGATTTTCTGCGCCGTGCCGCGCAGACCGCCACGATCCGCACCGGGCGCGGTTTCGCCGATTTCCTGACCTCGCGCATCGTGCAGGCGACCACCGAACCATCCTTGCTGGCGGCGATGGAGCGTTTGCTAAAAAGCCTGGGTAGTGACATCAGCTATATCGGCGGCGAGAAAATGGCGCGATTCATGGCTGCTGCCGGGGGCGTCGAGGCCCCCGGGCTGCTCAGCTGGTTGCGCGCCTATCCAAACATGGCGGCCATGATTGCATTGCTGCGCAACGATGATGATTATGCGGCTGCACTGGCGAGCATCCAGCTGCCTGCTGCCCAGGTGGGCGACCGCGGTAGCGCGCCACCATCACGTCCCTGGCAGATCGGTATCAGCGCAATTTGCACCAGCCCATTGGCGCATGGCGCCGACGGCAAAGCCGGCAATGCCACCCTGTTCCGGCGCCAGCAGGTACTCAGCACCACGGGGCAGGTGCTCGATCTGCCCTTCTACGCCGGCAATGCCGTGCGCGGGCAACTGCGCGACATCCTGGCGGATCACTTCATCGGCGCGCTCGGCCTGACAGTCAGCCGGGTGCGTCCGCCGCTGGCATTGTGGTTTTTCCATGCGCTGTATGCCGGCGGCGTGCTGGAGGAGGGCGGCGGCGATGCGATCAAGGCGGTCGGCAACGAGCTGGGCAATAACGGCACCTTGCGCACCGAGGGCGTGCACCGGCTACGCGATCATCTACCTGCGCTGTCTCTGCTGGGCGTGGCGCTCGGCAATCGGGTGCTGCCGGGCCGTCTGTATGCCGGCGATCTGCGGCCGCGTTGCCGCGAGTGGGGAAACGGCGCGATCGATGCCGCCGAGCTGATGGAGTGGACGTTCCTGACGCGCCGCGAGGACCACGAGGATCACGCCGACAACCACAGCATGATCGCCAATACGGAATGCCTGCGCACCGGCACGGTGCTGGAAGGCGGCATCGACCTGGATACTCATGCCGGCGATCTGGAGCGCAGCGCGCTGGGTTGCGGGCTGGCGCTGCTACAGCAGCGCGGGCTGCTCGGCGCGGAAAACCGGCGCGGCCTGGGCAGAGTGGACATGGCCATCAGCGGCGCGCCCGATCCGGCGCTGTATCTGGACTGGCTGGCCGCTGAAAAGCCGCGCATCCTTGATTACCTGGCCGGCATCCATGCCACGGATACCAGCGGCAACGATGCGATTCTGGGCGCGCAGCGCGCCGCCAAATCCAAACCCAAAGGCAAGCCGGCGAAGGCGGCGGTTGCGCCTGAACCGTTCCAGGATGATTCGCTGGCTGGCCTGTAATGCACGCGGTCGACCTGATCTATTCCGCACTGGATCCGGATAATCCGGAATATCCGGTATTGCCGGGCGATCCGGTCGATGGTATCTGCTGTATCACCGGACAGAGCGGCCCATGCCTGCCGCGCAAATCGCTGCTCGGCCCGAGCTTCACCACCGGCGATTTGCTGGCATTGCCGGGCGGCACTCAGGTCGGCGTTGCCGCCTATGTCGCGCTCAAATACAAATGGGAGCGCATGGGCGCGTGGATCTGCGATGGCAAAACCTTCCGGCGCCTCGATCGCCAGGGCGTGCGGGCTGCCGTGCTGGGCGCAGTACCCAAGCGGCCCTGGGCCGGATTTGCAACAACCAGCTATAAAAAGCATGGCGCGCTGCTGGCGCCGGTCAATAACCGCGATCGAAATGTCTGGCTGTGGAACGTGGAGCATATCGATTGCTCCGACCGCGAGCAGGTCGTCGAATTGTGGGATGCTCTGAATGCGGCGCTGCGCGCGGGCATCGGCCGCACGGTCATCGAGTCCCTGGATTGCCCGGCGTGGCTGCTGGAACGCATCGGCCTGGACGTATGGCTGGCATTCGTGCGCTGGGCGCGGCCTCATCACAAGAGCGGTCTGTACCGGTTTCTGACGTATCTGCTGCCGAGCCAGGAGGAGCTGAAAAGTGCGTGATGCGCTTTATCGCAAAGTCCATGCGCATCGGTACCGGCGCGCGATCGATGATGCCCATGCGGTGATCGTCCGGGCGCTGCAACAGGCTGGCGATGCCATCGTGGCTATCGGGGTATCCGGTGGCAAAGACAGCGTGGCAATGTGCCACCTGGTGGCCCAGCATTGCCGGCCGCTCATCATCTACAACGATTCGGGCCTCGAAATGCCGGAGAGCCTGGACATGGTGCGCGCCGTTGCGGAGCGGTTGGAGCTGGAAATCCATATCGCCCGGGGCGATGCCGTCGCTTTGCAAGCGGCGGGATTGCGTAACTACGATGCCATTCTCGAGCCGGTACAGCGTGCCATAAGAGAGCGCGGTGTCGCTCTGGAGTTTGTCGGGCTACGCCGTTGCGAGAGCCGCCACCGGCGTATGCTGATCGGCCGCTATGGCCCGGTGCATCAGTCTATACGCTGGGGCTGCCTGGTGGCATGGCCGATGCGCAACTGGAGCAGCGGCGATGTGTTTGCCTATCTGGACGAGTACGGATTGCCCGTGCATCCGGCCTATTTGCGCTATGCGGGTATCGATCGGGACGCCATCCGCGTGTCGTGGGCATATGACCCGGACCGCCACGAGGACGGTGATGCGGAATATGTCCGCCAGTGGTATCCGGCGCTTTTTCGCCAGTTGCGAGACAAGGGATTGCTATGAGTGACAATTTAAAAATCACGATCACGCTGGATGGCACCGGCCTGTACTACGACCCATCCGAGCCTATCCACATCGACGCGCTGATTGCGTGGGCGCTGGCGCCGATCCAGGCGACGCAACGCAATCTGAGCCGGGATGATTTGCCGGAAGCGTTGCGCCTGCCTATTTCCAAGCGCAGCGCCGGGAATACCTGGGTATACGCCGCTTCCGCCCTGTTTCCGGAGGGCGAAACTGCGGAGACATTTACCCACTGGCGCAAGCGTTTCCGCGTCGGGCGCGCCGAGCTGACGCGCGGATCGCCCAATCTGACCAACAGCACCTACCGCGACTGGAACATGCCGATGCCATTGCTGCTCACGCATCGGATGATCGGCTATGCCATCGGAGACCGGCGCGATTTGATTAAATTGCTGCGCCGTATTCCGGCCCTCGGCAAAAAGCGCGCACACGGCCACGGCCGCATTACTGGCGTAGAGATCGAGCGTGTGGACTATGATTGGTCGATGACCTGCGAGGGTCGCGCCATGCGCTGGTTACCAGACCCGTCCGGCACGCGCCTGGTGCGCCCGCAGCCACCGTATTGGAACCCGCATGAGAGGGTGAATTGTTGTGAAGTGGGTGATTTATGGACAGCATAGGCTACGATCCGCGCCTGCCGTTCACCGAGCAGATCGCGTTTTTTCTGGGTAAATCCACCAATCTGATCCCCACCAAACGCTGGACCGATCTGCTCAAAGCCCAGCACGACCGCGCATTCATGGTCGCCGGCGCGATGAAAGCGGATCTGCTGGCGGATCTGTACGAGGCCGTTGAGCAGGCCATCGGCCTGGGCACCGGCATCGGCGAATTCCGCAAGGCGTTCGACGCGACGGTGCAAAAAAACGGCTGGGACTATACCGGCGAGCGCAACTGGCGCACGCGGGTGATTTACCAGACCAATATCAGCACCAGTTATGCCGCCGGGCGGCTGGTGCAGCTCAAGGATGGCGGTTTCAAATACTGGATGTACAAGCATTCCGATTCGGTCATGCACCCGCGCCCGCTGCACCTGAGCTGGAATGGCATCACCCTGCCTGCCGGGGATGCCTGGTGGAAAACGCATTACCCGCCCAATGGCTGGGGCTGCCAGTGCCGGATCATCGGCGTGCGCAATGCGGCCGGCGCCAAACGCCTGGGCGGCAATATCGTGGATACGGCACCTGATGACGGCGTGGTGCCGGGCACCGATCGGCCGAAGGGAATCGATCTGGGCTGGGATTACCAGCCTGGCGCGACGGTAGTGGATGATCTGCGCAAGCAGCTATCATCCAGGCTGGCCAGCCTGCCCGCGCAAATTGCAGATGCCCTCAAAAAAGACCTGCAGGGGCCATCCAAATGATCACCATTATTGCGGATGATAAAGCGGTCATCGAGGCGCTGAACCAGCTGCGTGCCAGGACATCGCACATGCTGCCGCTGATGCAGGATATCGGCGAGCTGCTGAGCGAGACGACCAAGCGGCGATTTGATACCTCGACTGCGCCGGATGGGACACGCTGGGCGGTGAATAGCGAGGTGACGATCCTCAGATACCTGGGTGATAATAAGGGTAGCTACACGAAGGCCGGAAATCTATCTAAAGCTGGCAAGCAGCGTTCAGGTTCAAAACGCCCATTGATTGGGTTGACCGGAACATTGCAAAGTACGATCGATTATGATGCGCAGAATGACTCTGTGGTGATCGGCAGCCCTAAAAAATACGCAGCTACCCAGCATTTCGGTGCCAAAAAACACGAGTTCAAAGGTGTGGCGCCGTGGGGAGATATCCCCGCCCGTACGATATTTGGCGTTAGCTCCAGCGACCATAATTCGCTGTTGGAGCTAATCAACGAGTATCTCGACCCGGCATCGTAAAAATATTTTCAATTATTTGCAAAAAGTGCTTGTGTGTAGGGCAAATATGCCCTAACATTTAATCACTGGAGCAAACAATTGCACCAGCCTGATCCAGCCCAGGAGCGGCTCGGAACCAAGATAGAGGTAATAGATCATGAGCGACTTAACCTACAACGGCATCAACCTGACACTCACCTCGGACGCTGACTATAGTAATCGTTTATTGCCAGGTGGATATGTCAACTACCATGAGGCGAGCGCTGGTGAGGCATACGACTTTGAGATGCAAGCCACTGCAACCGATGAGGCTGGCAACAGCTACCTCGTCTACTGGATATACGAGGGCGTCAAAGGAGATGATGACCGTCCATTAGACTGGTACGACTACAGCTCAGACGAGATTGACCGGATAGAGGTGCAATAAGGCAACCCAGGCCGCTTCGGCGGCCTGACATGACATGGAGATCATTATGCGTACAACAGTAATCATCACAAAACGCGGCGAAGGCTACATCAGCACCGTGTCCGGGCAGTTCGGAGGCGGTCATCAGGGTGCCCGGTGTGGACTTACTCCTTATGAGGCCGCATCAGCAGCAGCCCGATATATGATCGAGTATGCGCAATCAAATCCGGATGGTGGCGATCTGATGGCGCCAGCCGAAGTGCTCGATCTGGTGCCTGAGCATTTGAGGGCAATCAAAGCGTATGGTTAATCAAAATCTGATCGAATCATGGCTCGCCGTGATGATGATCCCCGGCATGACCACGGCTCAGGCGATCCGTGACCTAAACGACGAGCTGGGCACGCTCTACACAGCTCAGGATTTTGGCAAGTTCCGCCGGGGTTCTCGACCAATCCCCCAACCGATGCAGGATTACATGCTCCGGTGTGCGATCGGCTATGCGATCGGCCAGTCTGGAGTCAGCATCGACGATGATTTGCTGGATGGGATTGTCGATCGGCTCGTTCCCCCAAAGCGCCGCTGATTTCTGCCTGTTTTTTTGTTTCTCTGTGCGAAAATGTTTTTTATTTTTTTGTTTTCTTTTTCCCGCTTAATCCTTAAATATCTCGCGTAATCCCATTAAATATCTCACTCCCCCTCATGGCACCCCACCGTACCGGCCCTGCGGGCTACCCTCGAATTGCCGGGAAAGCCGGGCGGCTGCGGAACTCGCGCTGCGCGCTCAGACAGTCCTCGCCGACTACCCCCGGCTTGATCGGCAAATCGAGGCGGCGCAGAAGGGGATAAAACCGGATTAGGGTTCAATTGTTATTGCACCCTGCGTTTTTCAACTTTCTGTTAAATGGATCAAATCGTGCGCATGCTTGCCCTGAAAATTGACGTTGACACCTACCGCGGCACCCGCGAAGGCGTACCGCAACTGGTGCGGATGCTGCAGGCCCATCAGGCCGGCGCGACTTTTCTGTTCAGCCTCGGACCCGATCATACGGGGCGGGCGCTGCGCCGGGCGTTCCGCCCCGGCTTCATGAAAAAGGTGTCGCGTACTTCGGTGCTGGAGCACTACGGCCTGAAGACGCTGCTCTACGGCACGCTGCTGCCGGGGCCGGACATCGGCCGCAAGTGCGCCGACATATTGCGCAGCGTGCGTGATGCCGGTTTCGAGACCGGCATTCATACCTTCGACCACGTCAAATGGCAGGATTATGTGGCGAGCAAGGACGCCGCATGGACGCAGCGCGAAATGGCGCGTGCGATGCAGCGTTACACGGAAATCTTCGGCCAGCCCGCTCCTACCCACGGTGCGGCAGGCTGGCAGATGAACGACGCTGCGTTCGTGCAGGAACAGCAATGGGGCATGGCGTATTGTTCCGATTCGCGCGGCACCCATCCTTTCATCCCGCTGCTGACGAATGGTCAAACCAGCTGCCCGCAACTGCCCACCACGCTGCCCACGCTGGATGAACTGATCGGCGCCGACGGCGTGGATACCGAAAATGTCGCCGACGCCGTGCTGGCGATGACCCAGGCTGATTCACCTACCGGCCATGTCTATACCCTGCATGCGGAACTCGAAGGCATGAAACTCGCACCCGTGTTTGAACGCCTGCTCGCCGGCTGGCAACGCCAGGGCTACACACTGGTTTCAATGGCGGATTATTTCGCTGCGCTGGATGTGGCCGCCTTGCCGCGTCTTGCGGTCAGCCTGCGAGAAATCCCGGGCCGCTCGGGCACGCTTGCAGTGCAGGGCTGATGCGGGACAATTAAGCAAACTGTAAGTCAGGTCAGTTATAATCCGCCCCGTCCGGAAATAATTCAGCTGAAACAAACTCAGCATTTTCTCCGGATGCACTGCCGCCCATAAAAAAACAACTGAGCAAATTCATGGCAAACAACATTCAGCCTGACCGGCTTGCAAGCAGTGGGCTGAATCAGGGCATCGAATCCCCCCGTTTACATATCTCTTTTGGCTGGTTTCTGCTGCTGGCAACGGCGTATGTATTACCGGGCCTGATCGGGCACGACCCCTGGAAGCAGGATGAAACCTACGTCTTCGACATCCTCTACCAAATGTTGAGCCGTCATGACTGGATCGTGCCGCACCTGGCAGGCGAGCCTTTCATGGAAAAACCGCCGCTGTATTACTGGCTGGGTGCGGCGCTGGCTCGCATTTTTTCAGGCTTGCTGCCGCTGTATGACGGCGCGCGTCTGGCCACCGGCGTATTCATGGCGATCACTTTCCTGTTTGCAGGGCTGACGGCGCGACATGCCTGGGGAACGGGACATGGCCGCTACGCCGTGCTGGTGCTGATGAGCTGCTTTGGCCTGCTCTACGAGAGTCACATCATGATCACCGATGTGCCGATGCTGGCCGGATTTTCCATCGCCAGTTACGGCTTTATCCTGAGCCGCGCGCGCCCGCTGGCGGCGGGCATCTGGCTTGGTGTCGGTGTCGGCGTCGGCTTTCTCGGCAAGGGCGTGCTGGTTCCGGGTGCGGTCGGCGTAACCGCGCTGCTGCTGCCGCTGTTATTTCAAAACTGGCGCAGCAAAACCTACGCGCGCAGCCTGGGCGTGGCGTTTGTGGTCGCGTTGCCGTGGCTGCTGATCTGGCCGATTGCCCTGTATCTGCGCGACCCGCATCAGTTTTACGTGTGGTTCTGGCTCAATAACGTCGGCCGCTATCTGGGCTTTTCGGTTGCCGAACTGGGCGCCAACAACGAGCCCTGGTTCTGGCCGGAAACGCTGCTGTGGTTCGCCTTCCCGGCCTCGTTGCTGGCGCTGGCGAGTGTGTGGCAACGGCGTCATGAGATTCGCCGCAGCGCGCCGCTGCAATTGGGTCTGGTCAGCTTTGGCGTGTATCTGACGGTGCTGCTGACTTCAGCTTCGGCCCGCACGTCTTACGGCCTGCCCATGCTGGCGGCGCTGGCGCTGCTGGCAGCCCCGCAGGCGGCGACGCTGCCCGCTGCTCTGAGCCGCTGGCTCGATTGGGGCGCGCGGCTGTTTTTCGGTACGCTGGCGGCGCTGTTCTGGGGCGTCTGGGGCAGCATGATCGCCACCGGCCACGCGCCTCACTGGACGTTCCTCACGCGCGTGTTGCCCGCCGATTTCGTCATGCCGTTTCTGCCGCTGGCGGTCGGTGTCGCGGCCGTGGCGACGCTGGTCTGGCTCGCCGCCTGGTATGGCCTGCCGCGCCTGCAAGAGCGCGCCATCGTGAGTTTTGTCGCCGGACTGACGCTGTGCTGGCTGTTGTTTGCCACACTGTGGCTACCGTGGCTGGACAACGCCAAAAGCTACCGCAGCGTATTTGTGGCAATGCAACCGAATTTGCCTGTACAGCACAACTGTGTAGCAAGCATCGGCCTGGGCGAATCGGAGCGCGGCATGCTGGATTATTTTCTCGGCGTGCAAACGCTGCGCCGTGAAATTCACCCTGACATTGATTGCGACGTAGTACTGGTGGAAGGCTCGGCGGATACGCCGCCCGGCCTGCCTGGGCCGGCTTGGCACCAGGCATGGCAGGGTGGGCGGCCCGGAGATAACAAGGAGCATTTCTGGCTGTTCGTACGCTGACGCCAACGGGCTATTTGTTGCGCAGCGCGCGCGCCAGCGCATCCGCCATGGCACCGCCTGCCGGAGCGGGTACGGCTGCCTGTCGCACCTGTTTCGGCGTGGCTTTGGATTCAGACTTATCGCGCGCAGCTGGTGCCGCGTCTCCGAGCCGCATGGTCAGCGCCACGCGCTTGCGCTGCACATCCACTTCAACCACCTTCACCTTCACCACATCGCCGGCCTTGACCACGCTGTGCGGGTCTTTGACAAACTTGTCGGCCAGCGCGGAGATATGCACCAGGCCGTCCTGATGCACACCCACGTCAACGAATGCGCCGAAGTTGGTCACATTGGTGACCACGCCTTCGAGCACCATGCCGGGCTGTAAATCCTTGAGGTCTTCGACGCCTTCTTTGAAGATGGCGGCTTTGAACGCCGGGCGCGGATCGCGGCCGGGCTTTTCCATTTCGCGCAGGATGTCCTGCACGGTGGGCAGACCAAAGCGCTCGTCGGTGTAGCGATTTGCATCCACCGCATTGAATACACCGCTCTGACCAATCAGCGCACGGCTGTCGGGCTTGCCATCCAGACGCGCCAGCAGGTCGCTGAGGATGCGCTGCGCCAGCGGGTAGGCTTCCGGGTGGACGGCGCTGGCATCGAGCGGGTTGTCGCCGCGCACGCGCAGGAATCCCGCCGCCTGCTCGAAGGTTTTCGCACCCAGGCGCGGCACCTGCTTTAACGCTTCGCGGCTGGAGAACGCACCGTGCACGTCGCGGTAGGCCACGATGTTTTCGGCGAGCGCGGCGGATAGCCCGGAAATGCGCGCCAGCAGCGGCACCGAGGCCATGTTCACATCCACGCCCACGGCATTCACGCAGTCTTCTACCACTGCATCCAGGCTTTTGGCGAGTTTGAACTGGCTGACATCGTGCTGGTACTGGCCGACGCCGATGGATTTCGGGTCTATTTTCACCAGCTCTGCCAACGGGTCCTGCAGACGCCGCGCGATGGACACTGCGCCGCGCAGGCTGACGTCAAGCTGCGGAAATTCGCGCGCGGCGAATTCCGAGGCGGAGTACACCGACGCGCCGGCTTCCGATACCACGATTTTGCTGAGCTTGAGTTCGGGATGCTTGCCGATCAATTCGGCAGCCAGCTTGTCGGTCTCGCGCGAAGCGGTGCCATTGCCGATACTGATTAATTGCGCGCCGTGCTTGTGTGCCAGCAGCGCCAGCATGTGCAACGCGCCGTCCCAGTCGTTGCGCGGGACGTGCGGATAAATGGTGGCGGTGTCGAGCAGCTTGCCGGTCGCATCCACCACCGCCACCTTGACGCCGGTACGCAGGCCGGGATCGAGACCGATGGTCGCGCGCGGGCCGGCCGGTGCAGCCAGTAACAGGTCATGCAGGTTGCGTGCGAACACGCGGATAGCTTCTTCCTCGGCGCGCTCGCGCAAGCTTCCCAGCAAATCCAGTTCAAGATGCAGCGAGAGCTTCACGCGCCAGGTCCAGCGCACCGTATCGGCCAGCCATTTGTCGGCAGCGCGTCCCTGGCTGGTAATGCCGAAGCGCCTGGCGATCATGCCTTCGCACGGATTGGAGGTGGCGGCCTCATCCAGGTCTTCAGGTAATTTCAGCGCCACCCGCAGCATGTCTTCGTTGCGCCCGCGGAACAGCGCCAGCGCGCGATGCGGCGGCACCGCTTTCAGTGGCTCGCGATAATCGAAGTAATCGCGGAATTTTGCGCCTGCTTCCTCTTTGCCTTCCGCCACGCTGGATACCAATATGCCGTTTTCTTCGAGATGCGCGCGTAGTTGGCCCAGCAGCACGGCATCTTCGGCAAAGCGTTCCATCAGGATGTGGCGCGCACCTTCCAAGGCAGCCTTGGTGTCGGCGACCCCCTTATCGGCATCCACATAGCGAGCGGCTTCCGTTTCCGGCACCCGCGCCGGGTCGTTCAACAAACTCTCTGCGAGTGGCTCCAGCCCCGACTCTTTGGCAATCTGTGCTTTAGTGCGGCGCTTCTGCTTGTAAGGCAGGTAAAGGTCTTCCAGCAATTGCTTGGTATCGGCGTGGGAAATTTGGTTTTGCAGTTCCGGCGTCAGCTTGCCCTGCTCGGCAATGCTGGCAAGGATGCTGCCGCGCCGCTCTTCCAGCTCGCGCAGATAGCCCAGGCGTTGCTCCAGATTGCGCATCTGGGTGTCATCCAGTCCGCCGGTGGCTTCCTTGCGATAGCGCGAAATAAACGGCACTGTGGCGCCTTCATCGAGCAGGGCGATAGCGGCAGCAACCTGGTTGGGACGGGCGTTGAGCTCAGTAGCGATGCGGTGTTCTATGGATGGCAGCATGCGGGACAATGACAAATGAAAGCCTGTAACTATGCAGAAAGCACGCTTGGCTGGCAAGGTATAATCACGAAACCTCTGTGGCAAAACGTTTTTTAATACTATCCATGTCCACTACCGATATCCTCACCCGTTTCCTGTTTGAATCCGCCCCGGTGCGCGGCGAGCTGGTCAGCCTCGACGCCACCTGGCAGGAAGTGCTGAAGCACGCAGCTTACCCGCTGCCGCTACAAACCCTGCTGGGCGAACTGATGGCCGCCGCTGCACTGCTGAGCGCAATCCTAAAATTCGACGGCAGCATGATTCTGCAAATGCATGGCAGCGGCGCGGTCAAGCTGGTGGTGGTGGAAGCCACTTCCGACCGTACCCTGCGCGCCACGGCCAAATGGGAAGGCGAAGTGCCGGCAGGCGGTTTCGATGTTGTGCTGGGTGAAGGCCGCTTCGTGATCACACTCGACCAATCCGCCAGCGGCAAACAGAATTATCAGGGCATCGTGCCACTGACCGGCGCGAGCGTGGCCGAGGCACTGATGCACTATATGCAAAGTTCCGAACAGCTCGACACCCAAATCCACCTGGCCGCCAATAACCAGCGCGCCGCCGGCATGTTGATCCAGCGCCTGCCGGGGGTGGAAACCACCGATGCGGATGCCTGGAATCGCGCCGTGCATCTGGCATCCACGCTTAAGCCGGAAGAGTTGCTGAGCTTGCCGGCCGACGTCATCCTGCAGCGCCTGTTTCATGAAGAAGACGTACGCGTGTTCGAAGCCGAACTGGTCAGCTTTCGCTGCACCTGCTCGCGCGAACGGGTGGGCGGGATGCTGAAAATGCTGGGCCGCGAAGAAGTGGAGGCGGCATTGGCCGAGCGCGGCGAGATTGAAGTACGCTGCGAATTCTGCAACCGCCAATACCGGTTTGATCCGGTGGACGCTGCACAGTTGTTTGTGGCGGTGCCGCCGGTGCCGGCGCCGCAAATCAAACATTGAGGTCAACAGTCATGTTCAAACCCCGTCGCGACTCCCATCACCGCCCGCGCAAGCAGCGCGCCAAAAAAGCCGGCCTGCCGCCCGGTTCGCTGGTACATCTGGGCGAAGTGAAAACGGCGGCACCGACGCTGTCGCTGATCGAATACGACGACGGCGGACTGGCGGAAGTGAAGTTTGCCGATACGGCAGCCTGGCAGGCCCATTCATCCCGGTACGCCACGCATTGGCTCAATCTGCACGGCTTGCACGACACCGCGCTGCTGCGCGAAATCGGCACGCGTTACGGGCTGCATCCGCTGGTGCTGGAAGACATTCTCAACACCGACCAGCGTCCCAAGGCCGAATCCTACGGCGAGTATCTGTATGTGGTAGCGCGCTATATAAGCTATGACGCCGACAGCCTGAATGTGAGTTCGGATCAGGTAAGCCTGGTATTGATGCGCAACGCAGTGCTGAGTTTTCAGGAACGTCCGAGCGGCACCTTCGAGCCGGTGCGCGAACGCCTGCGCAGCGAGCGCGGGCAGATACGCAAGCTGGGCGCTGACTATCTGGCTTACGCCCTGCTCGATGCGATTGTGGACCAGTATTTCATCGTGCTGGAACAGTTGAGCGAACGCACCGAAGAACTGGAAGACGCGCTGCTGGAAAAACCCACCCAGGAATCGCTGCAAACCCTGCACAAACTGCGCCGCGCTACGCATAACCTGCGCCGCGCGGTGTGGCCGCTGCGCGAAGTGCTGAATACGCTGATCCGCAACGAAGAAGGTTTTTTCCAGCCCGGTACCGGCCTGTATTTGCGCGATGTCTACGACCATACTGTGCACATCGTCGAATCCATCGAAGCATTGCGCGATCTACAGGCGGGGATGCTGGATGTTTACCTGTCCAGCCTGAGCAACCGCTTCAACGTCGAGCTGCGTGCATTGACGGTCATCACCACGCTGTTCATGCCGGCTGCGCTGGTGGCGGGGATTTTCGGCATGAACTTCAAGCATATGCCGTGGCTGGATCTGCCGCATGGCTTTGCGCTGGCGATGGGTCTGATGGGCAGTATCGCGCTGGTGATGGTGGCCATATTCTGGCGGCGCAATTGGCTGCGCTGAACGCGCTTTCCCTGCTTCACACGGTATTCGGCTACCCGGCGTTTCGCGGACGCCAGGCCGAAGTGGTCGAACAGGTGGCGAACGGCGGCGACGCACTGGTGCTGATGCCCACCGGCGGCGGCAAATCGCTGTGCTACCAGATTCCCGCGCTGCTGCGCGAAGGCACCGGCGTGGTGGTGTCGCCGCTGATTGCGCTGATGCACGACCAGGTGGCGGCGCTGCGCGAAGCCGGCGTACGCGCCGCCTATCTGAATTCCGCACTGTCGGCGCAGCAGGCCGCTGCAGTAGAGCAAACCTTCCTGCGCGGTGAGTGGGATCTGCTCTATGTCGCGCCGGAACGGCTGGTCACGCCGCGTTTTCTGGATTTGCTCGGACGTGCAAAACTCGCGCTGTTCGCAATTGACGAGGCGCATTGCGTATCGCAATGGGGCCATGATTTCCGCCCGGAATACATCCAGCTGTCGCTGCTGCACGAGCGTTTTCCCGAGGTGCCGCGCATCGCGCTCACCGCCACCGCCGACGCGCAAACCCGCGCCGAGATTGTCACCCGCCTGCAACTGGAGGACGCGCGCCAGTTCGTCTCCAGCTTCGACCGCCCCAACATCCGCTACCAGATCGTGGAGAAAGCCGACCCGCGCAAGCAGCTGCTCGACTTTATCCAGGCCGAGCATCGCGGCGACGCAGGTATCGTGTATTGCCTGTCGCGCAAGAAGGTGGAAGAAACTGCGGCCTGGCTGGAAAAACAGGGGATCCGCGCCCTGCCCTACCACGCCGGCATGGACGTGCAGACCCGCCAGCGCAATCAGGATGCCTTTCTGCGTGAAGACGGCATCGTCATGGCCGCAACCATTGCATTCGGCATGGGCATCGACAAGCCCGACGTGCGTTTCGTGGCGCATCTCGACCTGCCCAAAAGCATCGAAGGTTATTACCAGGAAACCGGCCGCGCCGGGCGCGACGGGCAACCCGCCGACGCGTGGATGACCTACGGCCTCACCGATGTGGTACAGCAGCGGCGCATGATCGAGTCCGGCGACGCCGACCCGCAGTTCAAGCGCGTCGGGCTGGCCAAGCTCGACGCCTTGCTGGCCATGTGCGAGGCCACCACCTGCCGCCGCGTGCGCCTGCTCAACTATTTCGGCGAGGATGCCGAAGCATGCGGCAACTGCGACGTGTGCATCAGCCCGCCGGCTACCTGGGATGGCACCGTCGCCGCGCAAAAAGCATTGTCCGCCGTGTATCGCACCGGCAGCCGCTTCGGCGCGGTGCACCTGATCGATGTGCTATGCGGCCACGCCACCGACAAGGTGCAACAATGGGGGCACGACAAACTCACGGTATTCGGCGTGGGTGCGGAAATGGACGAAAAAGGCTGGCGCGCGGTGTTTCGCCAGCTCGTCGCGCAGGGCTTGATAGGCGTGGATCACGACGCCTTCGGCGCACTTACCCTGACCGACAAAAGCCGCGCAGTGCTCAAAGGCCAGCAGCAGGTGTGGATGCGCCAGGAAATCGCTGGCAAAACCGCACGCAAATCGCGCCGCCCCATCGCCGCGCCGGAAAACCCGGTGGACGACGCACTGTTCGAAAAACTGCGGGTGTGGCGCCAGGCCGCCGCACGCGAGCATAACGTCCCGGCCTATGTCATTTTTCACGACGCCACTTTGGCGCAGATTGCACAATTTCGCCCGGTCACGCTGGACCAACTGGGCAGCGTTTCCGGCGTCGGCGCGCGCAAGCTGGAGGCTTATGGCGCGAGCATACTGGAAGTGGTGAATGCGACGGAATAGAGCTTGGGGAAACCCGACATGACACCCACTCCGGAGTACATGTTTTTGCGCGGATTATTGATCCTCACTGTGCTTCAACAAACGCTTCAACGCCGCGCGTTGCGCGCCGTTATCCTTGCCGTGGGCGCCGCCTCGCTTGCCGCGCAACGCCAATGCCGCCGTGTTGCGCGGTTTCTGCTGCGGCAGCTGGAACACCATTTTCTGGCGGGTATTCAGAGTTTTGTTAGCCATTTTATTCTGGCTCAAGCGTACGGCTTTTGTCCGGAAAAACCTGCAGGAATTTTCCCAGTTTCGGCGCTACCACAAACTGGCAATAGGGCTGCTGCGTGTGATTGCGGAAATATTCCTGGTGATATGCCTCGGCTGGATAAAAGGTCGTGACCGGACTGATTTCCGTGACAATCGGATTTTCCCAGGTCTGCCGCGCCGTCAAATCCGCCACCATTTTTTCGGCTGCTGCCCGTTGCTCGGGTGTGTGGTAAAAAATCGCCGAACGATACTGCGTGCCGCGGTCATTACCCTGACGATTCAGCGTGGTCGGATCGTGTATGGTAAAAAACACTTCCAGCAGCGTTTCCAGCTTCAATTCTGCCGGGTCGAATTCAATCTGCACCACCTCCGCGTGGCCTGTTCTTCCTGTGCAAATATCCTCATAGCTGGGATTATCGAGATGACCGCCCATATAACCCGAAGTCACCTTGCGCACCCCCTGCAGGCGTTCATATACCGCCTCGAGACACCAGAAACAACCGCCAGCAAGCGTGATGGCGGACAAAGCGGGCGCAGCAGATGGATTGGACGTCATGGCGCTTCCTTTTTTGGTGGTGCAGAATACAAAGAGTACGAATTTAAACTTCCCGAGCAGAAAATGAAAGCATGAATAATGTGCTTCCAGACACTGATGATAAAGATATGCTGATCCATGCTCAATGAACCCATTTTCCTGTTCGGTATGGCAGGGCCGTCACCACATGACAATCCACGTACGCTAAGCTGGAGAGCACGGCTGCACTGGCCGATGTTCTTCATCACCCTGCTCACCATCCCGGCCTTTTATCTGGAACTGGCCGCGCCGACGCCGGCTATCGGCAATGCCGGGCGGTCTTTGTACGGCATCGTCGCACTCGCCTATGCGGCACACCTGATCATGATGCTCGCACTCAGCCATGCACGCACGGTCTATCTGCGCCGCAACTGGGTGGATGTGCTGGTGATGCTGGGGGTCGCGCTGAGTCAGGTTGCCGGTTCGCTTGGTACCTGGTCGGGTGTGGAGTGGGTGTTGCGCATGACGCTTGCCGCCTTGGTGCTGCTGCGCCTGATGGGATATCTGCGCGGCCTGTTTACCCTGAAAGGGGTGATACCCATTGTGTTTATCGGTATTGCCACGCTGATGATGTCAGGCGCGGGGTTTTACTGGCTGGAACCCGGCATTCACAGCTACGCCGACGGCTTGTGGCTGGCTTTTACCACCGGCGCCACCGTGGGGTATGGCGACGTCGTGCCGCGGACAGCCGCCGGCAAGGTGTTCGCCGTGTTCGTGGTGTTGCTGGGCTATGCGATATTTTCTCTGGTGACGGCAAGTATCGCCGCATTTTTCATGGATGAGGATGAACGGCAGATGCGCCGCGAGATGCATCACGATATCAGAGCGCTGCGCGGAGAAATCGAAGCCCTGCGCGCGGAATTGCGCGCCAGTGAAGCCGGGCGGAAGTCGGCACCTTGCACAAAATAAGATGCTCATAAAAAAGCCGGCTCGACAGCCGGCTTTCCCAGGCATCCGAAGCGCTACTCACTTCTTCATTGCATCCTTGGCGCCAGCGACCGCACCTTTGGCAGCACCTTCAACGACTTCTGCAGCGTTTTTGGCGGCATCCCTGGTTGCATCCACCGCATGGCCCGCAGCATCCGCTGCTTTGTCGGCCGCCGCCCTGGCATCCGCGGCGGCAGCATTGGCAGCGTCTGTAGTCGGTGTGGGAGGCTCATTTTTCTTGCTGCAGGCGGTCAGGGCCAGGACCATCATCGCGGCAATTAACAGGGAACGGCTCATCATCATCTCCAGTTTGTAATTTTAACCATGAAAAATTCTGCTCGCATTTCCATCCATGGAAATGCGAATGGACAAACGAAAAAAATTCGCCTGTTCATGAATTATACTCATGCTTTCCATGAGATCCGGTATAGGTGCCGGTTTTTTCTACACATTTTCCATGTCATGGCATGATAAAATGCGCGACTCGATTGTCCACAGGATGCCTACCGATGTTTAACCCTCAGCACACACTTGCCCAAACCGACCCCGATCTCTGGAAAGCCATGGAGGCGGAACGCGGTCGCCAGGAAGACCACATCGAGCTGATTGCCTCGGAAAACTACACCAGTCCGGCGGTGATGGAGGCCCAGGGCTCGGTGCTGACCAACAAATACGCGGAAGGCTACCCCGGCAAGCGCTACTACGGCGGCTGCGAATACGTGGATATCGCCGAACAGCTGGCAATTGACCGGATCAAGAAATTATTCGGCGCGGAGGCCGCCAACGTGCAGCCGAATTCAGGCTCGCAAGCCAATCAGGCGGTATTCCTGGCCTTCCTCAAGCCGGGCGACACCATCATGGGCATGAGCCTGGCCGAAGGCGGCCACCTCACCCACGGCATGGCGCTCAACATGTCGGGCAAGTGGTTCAACGCGGTGGCCTACGGCCTGAACGAAAAAGAAGAAATCGATTATCCGCGCATGGAAGCGCTTGCGCGCGAGCACAAGCCCAAGCTCATCATCGCCGGCGCTTCGGCCTATTCCCTGCATATCGACTTCGAGCGCTTTGCCAAAATAGCCAAGGAAATCGGTGCGATTTTCATGGTGGATATGGCGCACTATGCCGGGCTGATTGCGGCGGGCGTGTATCCCAACCCGGTGCCGCACGCGGATGTGGTGACCTCCACCACGCACAAGACGCTGCGCGGTCCGCGCGGCGGCATTATCCTGATGAAAGCCGAACACGAAAAGGCGATCAATTCCGCCATCTTCCCGGGCTTGCAGGGCGGCCCGCTGATGCATGTGATCGCCGGCAAAGCGGTGGCATTCAAGGAAGCCATGGGCAAGGACTTCAAGTTGTATCAGGAGCAGGTGGTCGACA
The DNA here is from genome assembly GCF_003851125.1 of Sulfuriferula multivorans. Taxonomy (GTDB): domain Bacteria; phylum Pseudomonadota; class Gammaproteobacteria; order Burkholderiales; family Sulfuriferulaceae; genus Sulfuriferula; species Sulfuriferula multivorans. The sequence goes on from NZ_BGOW01000017.1 coordinate 108,367, forward strand.
ATGCGCGCGTAATGGCGAAGGTGCTGCAGGAACGCGGCCTGCGCATTGTTTCCGGCCGTACCGATTCGCACCTGTTTCTGGTCGACCTGCAACCCAAGAACCTCACCGGCAAGGAGGCAGAAGCCGTTCTCGGACGGGCGCACATCACGGTCAACAAAAACGCCATTCCCAATGATCCGCAAAAACCCTTCGTCACTTCCGGCATCCGTATCGGCACACCGGCGATGACCACACGCGGTTTCAAGGAGCTGGAAGCCGAGGAGCTTGCGCATCTGATCGCCGACGTGCTCGATGCGCCGGCTGACGAAGCCGTCATCACGCGTGTGGCCTCTGCCGCGCAAGCCTTGTGCAAGCAATATCCGGTATATGGATGAACTGCTGGCGGGTAGCCAAACCTGGCTGCACGCCGCTGACTATTACCTGACCGTTACGAAACAGCCCTCATGAAATGTCCGTTCTGCAGCGCGTTCGACTCCCAGGTCGTGGATTCGCGCCTCTCCGAAGCCGGCGACTCGATTCGCCGGCGGCGCCGCTGCACGTCTTGCGACAAACGCTTTACCACCTACGAAACCATAGAGCTGCGCCTGCCGCAGGTGGTCAAAAGCAATGGCGTGCGTCAGGAATTCAGCCAGGAAAAACTGCGCGAGGGCTTTCGCCGCGCGCTGCACAAGCGTCCGGTGCCAACCGAATATGTGGATGCGGCGATTGATCGTATTGTTAAACAAGTGTTGTCGCTGGGCGAGCGTGAAGTGCCTGCGCGCCAGATTGGCGGGATGGTGATGAACGAATTGAAACGCCTGGACAAGATCGCCTACATCCGCTTTGCTTCGGTATACAAAAGCTTCCAGGATGTGGACGATTTCCGCGACGTGCTCAAAGACTTCGACAAATAAACTGTGTTTTCGCAGACCGATTACATCCACATGGCACACGCGCTGCAGCTTGCTGAGCGCGGCCTGTACACCACCAGCCCGAATCCGCGCGTGGGCTGCGTCATTGTCAAGGATGGCGCCATGGTCGGCAGCGGCTGGCACCAGCAGGCCGGACAGCCGCATGCCGAAATCCACGCGTTGCGCGAGGCCGGCGACGCGGCGCGCGGTGCCACGGTCTATGTCACGTTAGAGCCATGCAGCCACCATGGCCGCACCCCGCCGTGTGCCGAGGCGTTGATCGCCGCAGGCGTGGCACGCGTCGTGGTCGCCATGCAGGATCCCAATCCGCAGGTGGCGGGCAACGGCCTGGCGCTGCTGCAGAAGGCCGGCATAGCGACCGCCTGCGGCCTGCTCGAAGTGCAGGCACGTGAACTCAATGCGGGCTTTATCAAACGCATGGTCATGGGGCATCCCTGGTTGCGCATCAAGACCGCCAGCTCGCTGGATGGCAAAACAGCGCTATCCGGCGGCGTCAGCAAATGGATTACCGGCGCGCCGGCGCGCCACGACGTGCACCGGCTGCGCGCGCGTTCATGCGCCATTCTGACCGGTATCGGCACAGTGCTGGCGGATGACCCGGCGCTGAATGTGCGCGATGTTGAAACCACACGCCAGCCGCTCAAGGTCATCGTCGATTCGCGTCTGCAAACCCCGGTGACGGCGAATATACTGAATGGCGCTCCGACCCTGATTGCCTGTGCCGAACCGGACGCCCGGCGTATCGCCGCCCTGGAAGCCGCCGGCGCAGAAATCCGCTGCCTGCCGGGTGATGCAGGACAGGTTGACCTGGGTGCGCTGTTGTCCATACTGGCGCAGCGCGGGATCAATGAAGTGATGACCGAAGCCGGTGCCACACTCAATGGCGCGTTGATTGCGGCGGGATTTGTGGACGAATGGGTGATGTATATCGCCCCGCTATTGCTGGGCGACACGGCGCGCGGCCTGTTTGCGCTGCCCGAGCCGGCGCAGATGGAGGAACGCCGCAAACTGGTGCTGCGCGACATGCGGCTGGTCGGTACGGACATGCGCATCACCGCACAATTTGAGGTTAACGAGGCTTAAGATGTTTACAGGCATTATTCAGGCAGTCGGCAAGGTCGCGGCAGTGCAAGCCGGAAACGCCGATGCGCGTCTGCTGATCGACGCCGCCGATCTGGACTTGAGCGATGTGGCGCCGGGTGATTCCATTGCCTGCAATGGCGTGTGCCTAACCGTCGTAGCGCTGGATGCGGCGAGCTTTTCGGTAGACGTGTCGGCAGAGACTTTCCGCTGCACGGTGGGCTTTCCCGAACACAGCCTGGTCAATCTGGAAAAGGCGCTGCGCCTGGCCGATCGTCTGGGCGGCCACCTGGTATCCGGCCACGTCGACGGCGTCGGCGAAGTGCTGCGCTTCGATCCGGTGGGCGACTGCTTCGAACTGCTTATTCGCGCGCCCGGCGAACTGGCAAAATTCATCGTCACCAAAGGCTCGGTCACCGTCAACGGCGTCAGCCTCACCGTCAATCGCGTTGACGGTGACCGCTTCAGCATCAACCTTATTCCGCATACGCTGGAACATACCAATCTGCATGCGCTCCAACCTGCCAGCCCAGTCAATCTGGAAGTGGACATGATGGCGCGCTACGCCGAACGCATCCTTAATTATCGAGACCAAACATGAGCCTGAGCCCTATCGAAGACATCATCGCCGACCTGAAAGCCGGAAAAATGGTCGTACTGGTGGACGAGGAAGACCGCGAAAACGAGGGCGATCTGGTGATGGCAGCCGAATTTGCCACCCCTGAAGCAGTCAACTTCATGGCCACGCACGGACGCGGCCTGGTCTGCCTGACGCTGACCGACGAACGCTGCAAGCAACTGGGATTGCGCCAGATGGTGGCTGACAACCAGACGCCTTACAGCACCGCGTTCACGGTCTCCATCGAAGCCGCCACCGGCGTGACGACGGGCATTTCCGCCGCCGACCGGGCGCTCACCATCCAGGCCGCCGTCGCCAAACACGCCAAGGCTACCGACATCATCCAGCCAGGCCATATTTTTCCGCTACGCGCGCAACCCGGCGGCGTGCTGATTCGCGCCGGCCACACCGAGGCAGGCTGCGATCTGGCTGGACTGGCCGGACTGGAACCCGCCGCAGTAATTTGCGAAATCCTCAAGGATGACGGCACCATGGCGCGCCTGCCGGATTTGCTGGAATACGCCAAAATCCACGGACTGAAAATCGGCGCCATCGTCGATCTGATCCACTATCGCAGCCAGAATGAAAGCCTGCTGGAACGTGCAGGCAGCCGCACTATCGAGACGGTTTACGGCGAATTCCAGCTCATCGCCTACCGCGAAAAAATCTCCGGTGCCGCACACCTGGCCCTGGTCAAAGGCGAAATCAATGCCGCCAGCGAAACGCTGGTACGTGTCCACGAGCCGGTATCGGTGATGGATGTACTCGAAGTCGGCAGCCGCACCCACGCCTACAGCGTCAATCAGGCGCTGGCTAAAATTGCTGCGGTGGGTAAAGGCGTTGTCGTCCTGCTGCACCGCCCCGAGAGCGCAGCAGAATTGCTCACCCGCGCCCTGCCTGAAGCCGATGTCAAGCTTCCGCAAAAATGGGACGCACGCAATTACGGCATTGGTGCGCAGATATTGAAAGACATCGGCGTGGGCAAAATGCGCCTGCTGGCTACCCAGCGCAAAATGCCGTCGCTGGCGGGTTTCGACCTGGAAGTGACCGGCTACGATGAGAACGCTTAAACCCAACCCCATTGCATAGGCAATACATGCAATCCAAACAGGATTATCAGGAGAAATAAATCATGGCAGGCTACGACAATATTCCCGAACTGGAACCCAATCTCGACGGCAGCGCTTTGCGCATCGGCATCGTCATGAGTCGCTTCAACATGGACATTTGCGAAGGGCTGCTGGCGGCTTGCAGCGCCGCACTGATCAAACATGGCGTAAAAACCGGCAACATACTGCTTGCCACCGTGCCCGGCGCGCTGGAAATCCCGCTGGCGCTGCGCAAAATGGCCATGAGCGGAAAATTCGACGCGCTGGTGGCGCTGGGCGCCGTGGTGCGCGGCGACACTTATCATTTCGAAGTGGTTTCCAATGAAATGGCCAACGGTATCGCACGCATCCAACTCGATACCGGCGTACCGATCGCCAACGGCGTGCTGACCACCGATACCGATCACCAGGCCACCTCGCGCATGTCGGTAAAAGGCGCCGAAGCAGGCCAATGCGCGATCGAAATGGCCAACCTGCTCAAACAGCTATGAGCGGTAACCGCCGCAAGGCCCGCGAATTCGCCGTGCAGGGCGTGTATCAGTGGCTGCTCAACCATCAGCCGACCGCCGATATCGTCAAACAACTGCGCGACGATCCAGCGTACCGTAACATCGACGAACAGATGTTCCTGGCGCTATTGAATGGTGTGGTTGACGAGGCCCCGGCATTGGACTTGCGACTCGCTGCCTACCTGGACCGCAAGCCCGCGGAACTGAGCCCGGTGGAACATGCCGTTCTGCTGCTGGGCGCGCAGGAGCTGTTGCATCATCTGGAAGTACCGTATCGCGTTGTCATCAACGAAGCAGTCGAACTTGCCAAGATATTTGGCGGCACCGATGGTCACAAATACGTCAACGGCGTGATGGATAAACTGGCTGCCGAGGCGCGTAGCGTGGAAGTGAGTGCGCCACGCCGCAAGCCCTGATACGGGGTGCGTTTCATGCCTTCCGAATTCGATCTGATCCAGCGCCATTTCAGCCGTACCGCCCAAAATGCGGTGCTGGGCGTGGGCGACGATTGCGCATTGCTGCAGCCCGGCACGGGGATGCAACTGGCCGTATCCACCGATACGCTGGTTGCTGATGTGCATTTTTTTGCCGATGCCGATCCGCAAAAACTTGGCTGGAAATGTCTCGCCGTCAATCTTTCCGATCTCGCCGCAATGGGCGCGACGCCGCGTTGGGCAACACTGGCGCTGACGTTGCCGGAAGTTGACGATGACTGGCTGGCTGCATTTGCCTCAGGGCTATATGACTGTGCCAACCAATTTGGCGTGAGCCTGGTGGGCGGAGATACCACGCACGGTGCATTGAGCCTCACCCTCACCATCATCGGCGAAGTGCCGCCCAACCAGGCACTGCGCCGCGACGGCGCCCGCCCAGGCGATGAAATCTGGGTATCCGGTACGCTGGGAGACGCCGCGCTGGCACTGGCGGCGTTACAAGGCCGGGTCAATCTGACCGACGCCGATCTGGCCACTCTGGCCGCACGTCTGCATACGCCTGCGCCGCGTATCGAACTGGGACTGGCATTACGTGGATTGGCGAGCAGCGCGATTGATGTGTCGGACGGCCTGCTGGCTGACCTGGGGCATATTTTGTCGCGCTCCGGTGTGGGCGCCGTGGTTGAATACGCGCACCTGCCATTGGGCGAAATCTTGCATGACTACACCGCGCACCCGGCATTTGATGACTGCGTACTGAGCGGAGGCGACGACTACGAACTGTGTTTTACCGCACCCGCCGCACAGCATCAGGCGCTCGACCAAATCGCCGCTCGCCTCAACCTGCGCCTTACTGCCATCGGCAGCATTCTCGCCGAGCCCGGCCTGATCGTGCGCGATGCGCAAGGACAGCCGCTGGACATTCGCCGTACCGGTTATGACCACTTTGCCGCCTGACTGGCGTTTCGTTACCCGCCACCCGGCCCATTTTCTGGCTTTCGGTCTGGGCAGCGGTCTCGCTCCCAAGGCACCGGGCACGTTTGGCACGCTGGCAGCACTGCCGCTGTACTATGCAATCGCCTGGTTTGCCACGCCGGCCGAGTTGTACCTCATCATCGCTATCGCAGCAGTCGGCGGCATCTGGATTTGCGGCAAAACCGGGCGCGATCTGGGCGTAGCGGATTACGGCGGCATCGTCTGGGATGAGATCGCCGCATTCTGGATCGTGCTCGCAGCCACCCCGCAAACGCCGCTGTGGGTCGCCGCCGCCTTTGGCCTGTTCCGCCTGTTCGATATCTGGAAGCCGTTGCCGATCAACTGGTTCGATGCGCATCTGAAAAACGGCTTCGGCGTCATGTTCGACGACTTGCTGGCGGCAGGCTACACTTTACTGGTACTGTTCCTCGCGCAAAAACTTCTGCCATGAGACCGACCGACGCAGAACTCTATCAACTGGCCGAACAAACCGGCCAGGCCCTCAGCCGGCGCGGCATCATGCTCGCCAGCGCCGAGTCCTGCACGGGCGGCTGGGTCGGCATGCTGGTTACCGCGGTGCCGGGCAGCTCGGCCTGGTATGAGCGCGGCTTCATCACCTACACCAATACCGCCAAGCACGACATGCTGGGGGTGCAAACCGCCACGCTGGAGACATTTGGCGCCGTATCCGAACCCACCGTGCTGGAAATGGCGCAGGGTGCGCTCACCCATAGCCGCGCGCACATTGCCGTGGCCATCTCCGGCATCGCCGGGCCAGGCGGCGGCACCCCAAAAAAACCGGTCGGTACCGTGTGCATCGCCTGGGCAATGCAGGACGGTACCCGCCTCACCACGACCTGCAGGCTTTCCGGCGACCGCGAAGAAATTCGCGCGCGCGCCGTGGCGGCCGCGTTGCGCGGCGTGATCGAGTTGCTGGACTAGACAAAACAATTTGCCACGGAGGGCACAGAGTACACAGAGAAAGCCGGACCAAACCAGTGCGTACTATGGGTTGGTAGTTCGATTTGATTTTCTCTGTGTACTCTGTGATCTCTGTGGCTAACGGGTGCCGACGGTTTATGCCATAATCCCGGACTAAATTTGAGGAAAAACACATGGACGAAAACAGAAGCAAAGCCCTCGCCGCTGCCCTGGCGCAAATCGAAAAAAGCTTCGGCAAAGGCTCCATCATGCGCCTCGGCGATGGCGAAGTCGTACGCGATATTCAGGTGGTATCCACCGGTTCGCTTGGACTGGATATTGCGCTGGGCGTCGGCGGATTGCCGCGCGGTCGTGTCGTTGAAATCTTCGGGCCGGAATCTTCCGGCAAAACCACCCTCACCCTGCAGGTGATCGCCGAAATGCAGAAACTGGGCGGCACCGCAGCGTTCATTGATGCCGAGCACGCACTCGACCCGCAATACGCGCAGAAACTCGGGGTGAATGTCTCCGACCTGCTCATCTCCCAGCCCGATACCGGCGAGCAGGCGCTGGAAATCGCCGACATGCTGGTGCGCTCCGGTTCGGTGGACGTGGTGGTAATCGACTCGGTGGCAGCGTTGACCCCCAAAGCCGAAATCGAAGGCGAAATGGGCGACTCGCATATGGGTCTGCAAGCCCGCCTGATGAGCCAGGCGCTGCGCAAACTCACCGGCAACATCAAACGCACCAATACCCTGGTGATCTTCATCAACCAGATCCGCATGAAAATCGGCGTCATGTTCGGCAACCCGGAGACCACCACGGGCGGCAACGCGCTCAAGTTCTACGCCTCGGTACGCCTCGACATCCGCCGCACCGGCGCGATCAAGAAGGGCGACGAAGTGATCGGCAGCGAAACCCGCGTCAAGGTGGTCAAGAACAAGGTCGCACCGCCGTTCAAGCAGGCTGAATTCGACATCCTTTACGGCGAAGGCATCTCGCGCGAGGGGGAAATCATCGAGCTCGGCGTGGAGCACAAGCTGGTGGAAAAATCCGGCGCCTGGTATGCCTATAATGGCGAAAAAATCGGCCAGGGCAAAGACAATGCACGCGAATACCTGCGCGAGCATCCTGAAATCGCCCACGAGATTGAAAACAAAGTGCGCGCAGCCATCGGAATCGTGCCGATGGCGGCTACGGCAGAAGCCGCCGAGTAATTAACAGCACGAACCTGGAAAAGCTTTATCCACCAGGGAAAATAAAGGCGAGAGGCAAAAAATATAGCCCGGCAATGGTCTTAAATTTTGCCTTTTGACTTTCCATTTTTGCCTTTTGCCTTCATCCTAAGAACGGCAATTTCTCCACGAAAAATACGAAATAAATCAATACATTGCATTCATTTAAGTCATTCACCCATTGGGTGATGATCTACAGCTTGTTATCGCTTTGAATATTTTTGTGCTTTTTGTGTTTTTCGTGGACAACTGCTTTTTCTAGGTTCATTGTTTTTTGCCTGGTTACAATGCCCAAGCCTCCGGAAAAATCCCTGCGCGCCCGCGCACTCGACGCGCTCTCCCGGCGCGAACATTCGCGCATGGAACTGATGCGCAAGCTTGCTCCGCACACCGACAACCCGGATGATCTCGCTACCCTGCTCGACGATCTGCAAACGCGCGGCTGGCTGTCCGACGCACGTTTCGCGGAACAGGTGGTCAATGCCAGACAAAGCCGTTACGGCAGCCGCAAACTTGCCTTCGAATTACGCGAAAAAGGCGTAGACGAAGACCTCATCAATGCCGCCCTGGTCAACCTGCACGACACCGAACTGGAACGCGCCCGCGCCGTCTGGGAGCGAAAATTCGGGCAGCCCCCTGCCAGCGCGCAGGAAAAAGCCAAGCAGGTACGCTTTCTGCAGAGCCGGGGGTTTAGATGGGATGTCATCCGAAAAATCCTGGGCAATATCGAATAGCGGCCGGAATCCGGCCTCCACAGCCTTCGTAACCGGGCAGACATATGAATTTTTTATCATAATGTGCGCAAACAGACATACGCCTGTAACCAAACTCGGGAAAATGGTGTCCTAACAATTAATCGTCGTTTTGATTAGTGTGCATCGGTTTATCCATCTATTTCTTGCCCCTTCAAGACGCGATCGTGTTCCAAAGCCATCCTGGAGCCGTGTTTGGAAGAAATCACCTGTCCTGGCGACGGCTCATGGATAAACTGTAAAGTCACCAGGGTACGCTCAACGCATGCATATCGCCGACGTCACCATGTTTTACACGCCAGCCAGTGGCGGCGTACGGACCTATCTCGAAGCCAAGCATCGCGGGTTGGCAGGATATGTCCAACACAGTCTGGTAGTGCCGGGGCCGCAACGCTCTCACAATGGATACGTCCATAACGTCGCAGCGCCGCGGATCCCGTTTGGTCATGACTACCGCTTTCCGTTACTGACAAAAAACTGGGTGGACACCCTGACCCGGCTTCGCCCTGACCTCATCGAAGCGGGTGATCCCTACGTCACGGCGTGGGCTTGCCTGGAAGCCGGACAACGCCTGGGGGTACCGGTGGTCGGCTTTTATCACTCCGACTTGCCGCGCCTGGTGAACTCGCGCGTCGGGCACTGGACTGATCCGGTGCTGGATAACTACATATCCAGGCTTTACAGTCGGTTTGACCTCGTTCTGGCACCCAGCCAGGTAATGGCCGAGAAACTGCTCCGGCTGGGCGTGGAAAAAGTAAGGCTGCAACCGCTGGGCGTGGATACCACGCAATTTCACCCTCGCCATCAGTACTTGCCTTTCAAGCAGACACTGGGCATTTCCGACGACGCTTACCTGCTCATCTTTGTCGGACGCGCCGCGCGCGAAAAAAACATCCCCCTGCTGCTCCGGACCATGAAACTGCTGGGTAAAAATTATCATTTGTTATTGGTGGGGCCGGGCATGCCGCGCGCGGTGCCGGAGAATGTCAGCGTGATTCATGAATATGTCCCGGCCGATCGGATCGCCCGCTATCTGGCCAGCAGCGATGCGCTGATTCATGCCGGCGATAATGAAACTTTCGGTCTGGTAGTGCTGGAGGCAATGGCGAGCGGGATTCCCGTCATCGGCACACGCAAGGGCGCGGTCGCCGAGCTGGTCGTGCCAGGTTGCGGCTTGCTGGCCGAAACGGTAAGCGCGCCGGCGCTGGCGGAAGCTGCACGCAACCTGTTTGCCAACGGCTATCATGGCATGGGACGTCTGGCCCGGAAACGTATCGAACAGTTTTATGGCTGGGATCAGATACTGGCTCAGTTGCTGAGGCAGTATCATGAACTAATCGGTTATACAGAGCGAAAGATAGAGGAAAGCCGTCGTGCCTGATCAACCTGCCAGCCTTGCCATGAATGTGGTCCTGCATGACGTGACGCCGGAAAGCTGGCCTGTTTATCAGGACTTCATCCACGCAGTGGATACCTTGGGACGCGTCCCTTTGACCTTGTTGGTGGTACCCGACTTCCACCACCAGTTCCACCTCGACCGTTTCCCGGATTTCAGAAACGCCATCGAGCAGCGCATTGCCCGTGGCGATGAAGTCGTGCTGCATGGTTACTACCATCATGACGACAGCCCGTTACAGCCCAACCCGGTGAATTGGTTCATGCGCCGTATCTATACCCATGAAGGCGAGTTCTACAGCCTGGATGAGATGCATGCCCGGCAACGTCTGGAGCAGGGGCTGGAACTGTTCCACCGCTATCGCTGGCCGGTGGCCGGTTTCGTCGCGCCTGCGTGGCTGATGAGCCGGGGAACGCAAGCCGCTCTGCGTGGCTTGCCGTTGCGCTATACCAGCGACCTGAGCGGACTCATCCGCTTGCCGGACTGGCAGCGTCTGGACACGCCTACGCTGGTGTGGAGCTCGCGCAGCGCCTGGCGGCGCCGGGCCTCGCGTCACTGGAACCAGTTCCGTCTGAGGCAGAGCTTATCCAGCCCGCTGTTAAGGCTCGGGTTGCATCCCATCGATATGTGTTACCGCGAAGCCGTGCATTTCTGGCTGGAAACACTGGAGACACTGTTACCCACCCGCACTGCGCTAACCAAGGCGCAATGGGTGAATCGCTGCGCATGAGGCGGTCCCTCTGGCTTATCGGGTTTGGTTTGATTCTGGGCCTGAGTATCCCGCTGCTATATGGCGGCAGCGGCCTGTTTCAGCGCCTGAGCAGCTTTCCGTTATCTCTGCTCGGCGTGGTGCTGACGATGATTTTTGTCGGCTGGAATTTCAACGCCGGGCGTTTGCGCCTGATGCTCTCCGGCATCGGCCATCCTATGGCTCAAAAACGTGCACTGGCCACCGTCATGGCTACCGAATTCGCCATTTGCGCCACCCCGGCGGGCAGCGGCGGCCCCCTCACCTACGTCTTCCTGCTGCGCCGCCATGGTGTATCCGGTAGCAGCGCCGCAGCCCTGTATGCGCTGGATATCCTGATGGACATCCTGTTCTTTACCACCGCGGTGTTAGTCATCGCGCTCACCCTGTTCATCCACCCGCAACAATTACAGGTAGGCTGGCAGCTCGCTCTGCTGGCCGCATTACTGTTTGGCGCCATGGTATTGGCATGGCTGGCGGCAAGACACTATCGCTCCACCTTGATGTGGGCAAGCCAAGGTTTGCGAAAATGGCACGTATCTCCTGCCCGGCGAAGACGCGTATTGCGCACGCTATTACGCTTTCGCCACGGCCTGCGCCTCACTCTGGCGATGTCGCGCGGACGCCTGTTCGCCATCTACCTGCTGTGCGTCGGCCACTGGCTGATGCGCTATAGCATTCTGTATGTGCTGATCGCCGGGATGGGCCGCCATATATCCTGGGCCTACAGCTTCCTCATCCAGATGCTGGCGCTGACTGCCGGCCAGTTCACCATGCTGCCCGGTGGCAGCGGCGGGGTCGAGCTGAGCTTCACCGCGCTGCTTGCGCCGGTGCTCGATCACGCCACCCTGGGCGCAGTCCTGCTGATGTGGCGCTTCACCACCTACTACTGGTACCTGATCGCAGGCGCGCCGGTCTTTGCCCTGTTCGCAGGCAAGGCGCTGTGGCAACATCTGGGAAATGGCGCCGCGAAACAAGCCGTGGCGGCTCAGGCAACATCGACACCATCCTGATCAAGGCCTATAGGCCTTGCTATTCATCTATATCGCTTGCTGGCAAAATTGAACAATGTGCCCTATCGCTCCATGCTCGCTCCCTGGATATCCTGTCGTGGAAAACCCGTATCACGGCGCGAATGCGCTCGAGCAATTTGGGTGAATCCTGAGTAATGACCGGAGTTTTCATCCGTAGAATTTTGGCTTGCCCTAACAATTTATCGATGGAGATTCATATGAAAATGAATACCTTATTAGTATCGTTAGCTTTGCTCGCCACTCAATCAGCGATTGCCGGAATGTGCCCGGATGGGACGCATGTTTCGGGGAATGATTGCACGATGACTCCAGATGGTTCCTACGTGAGTGGAAACAAAGTCACTATGGCACCCGATGGCTCTTACGTCGGCGGTGGCAAGACAACCATGGCACCCGATGGATCCTACGTAGGCGGTAGCAAATCGACTATGTGTCCTGATGGAACATTCGTTGGAGGCACCCGATGTGTGATGCAGCCCGATGGTTCTTACGCAGGCGGGTAAATACGCGAGCGTCCAGACCAGAGCGGGGTATCCATTGTGTTAAGAAAAGGATTAATTTTGTATGCAAGATTCAGTTGTTCCGGGGCTATCGGATTTGTATCAGGCCACAATGTTTGCCGGACTGAATTGCTGACGTGAAACAACGCTTACGCGACCAGATACGCGGCCTCGACCCGGTGCGCGATCATCAGCGCATTGTCTATCTGGATGTGTGTTTCGAGTTTCCTTTCGACACGACCCGCGCGCTGGAATTCGCTTTGTTCCGCACTTATTGCGTACCGGACATTTCCGCTTTGCTGGATCGTACCGGCGAATTCGGACGTTGCCCGCAGAAGCGCTACGACGACACCGATCTCATCATCAGTGAAATGATGGAATGGGGCTACGACAGCGCACGCGGAAGTGCGGCACTGGCGCGCATGAACCGGATTCACAGCCATTTCAGGATTGCCAACGAGGATTTTCTATACGTATTGTCCACCTTCGTGTTCGAGCCGATACGCTGGAACGCGCGTTTCGGCTGGCGCACGATGTGTGAACAGGAACGCCTTGCGTTGTTTTATTTCTGGCGCGAAGTGGGTGAGCGTATGGGGATACGGGAGATACCGAAAACCTGTGCGGCATTCGAACGCTACAACGTGGAATATGAACACACGCATTTCATGTTTGCGGAGAGCAACCGCCGCATCGGTACCGCCACGCGCGAACTGTTCGCCAGCTGGTTTCCCGCACTGTTACGGCCTGTTGTGAGACACGTCATTTATGCGTTGCTGGATGAGCCGGTGCGCCACGCCTTCGATTTTCCGAAGCCGCTGCCTGGGCTGCGTGCGACTGTTGTCGGTGCGCTCAGGTTGCGCGCGCTGGCGCTGCGTTTCATGCCGGCGCGGCGCCAACCACGGCTGCGTACGCAGATGACGCACCCCAGTTATCCTGCGGGTTACCAGCTGGACCAAATCGGCCCAGCGTATATGACGCAAGCCAAATCGCCTCCGAGTGATCCACAGGCATGAAACGCCGCCGGTTTTTTCACGAGTAGTAGCAGCGCTCTGGGAGCAAACGTGACCGGCCTATTTTTTATTTAATGCACCTGTCTCCAGTGGAATCCACTCTTCCACAGCCTGCAACCGTGCGTCTGATCGAACGCCAGCCGAAAGCATCCGCAGAGCAAACGGGATCAGACTACGAGGTATTCATAGAGGAAAGTAATTATGATTGTGCGTGATCGCCCATCCGGACTGCGTCTATTTTTCATTCTAAAAGGGTCGATTTTATCGAGGATATGGAAAGTCTTGCTGGTGAATACAGCGGTCGCCATTTTAGTGGCGATCGCTCATGGCTCGCTGTTCAACTACAAAATCATAGTGACCGCAATTCCGTTTACCTTGATCGGTCTGCCCTTGGCAATTTTTCTGGGTTTTCGCAATAACGCCGCTTATGACAGATATTGGGAAGGCAGGAAGCTATGGGGCAGACTGGTATCGGACACCCAGAATTTATCCAGGCAATGCCAGAATCTGATCCAGCAGCCGGCGCCCGTTAGTGCCAGCCTGGGATTAACCGATATACGCGTAAGGATGATTTATCGGGCTATCGCTTATGCGCATTCGCTCCGGGATCGGTTGCGCAACGCCAGGGAAGCGAGCGATTTGTCCGGCCTGCTTCAGGAGGAAGAGCGCAGACAGTTGGGGCAGTCTGCGAATGGTCCGAATTTTCTGATGTTCCGGATGGGCGCAGACCTGGGCCAATGCGTCAGGGAAGGCCGAATCGAAGCGTGTCTGGCTGCTTCCATCGACGCTACCCTATCCTCTATGGTGGTGGTGAATGCCGGTTGCGAGCGCATTAAAAATACGCCAATCCCGTTTTCTTATACCCTGCTATTGCATCGCACCGCCTATCTTTATTGTTTCCTCCTTCCTTTTGGCCTGGTCGACTCCATCGGGTTCATGACGCCATTCGTAGTGGCGATCGTCGCCTATACCTTTTTCGGCCTCGATGCGCTGGGTGACGAGATAGAGGAACCCTTTGGCCTGAGCGAAAACGATTTACCTCTTGACGCCCTATGCCGAACGATCGAGGTCAACCTGCGCGAATCCATCGGCGACGCAGTCAAACTACCAGCCCTGGCACCCGTGAATTATTGCCTGATGTAAAGGTCAGTATTGCTGCCCCAGCAGAGAGGTAATCAAACCTGGTTCAATTTGCTGTACGCAGTCAGCAGCCGCTGATGCATATCGCACCCTGACAATTCCATGCCCGGCGCCTGCAGACCAAAAAAGCGCTGTTCACCGCGCAACATGGCCTGGGCTTGTTTCAGGGTATCCGCACCGTAAAGCGTTTGCAGGCTGTCGCTGTAGCGTTCGGCGTCTTCCATCAATAGCAGGGCTTCGATGCAGCGATAAACCAGACGTCGAGCGGGATCGAGCTGTTCGAAGTGACGCACCCAGTGGCAGCCTGCGCGGATCGCCTCCTTATCGCCAATAGCCAGTGCCAGCAGCGTTTTCAACTCGCCCACACGCAGGTCTTTCCACAGCGTACCGGCATCGGCAACGAGGCCGATCAGCGCAGCGACAGGACGCTGGTCGTCGAGGGCGAGTTCGTCGAGCTGGTCCAGCAGTTCGCTGCATTCCTCGTCATCCAGTTGCGCCAGATGCAGGATGGCGTGGCGCAGCTGGTTGCCGACGCTGTTGTTGTTCCATTCCAGATCGTCGGTGGGATAGATTTCGGACATGCCCGGGACAATGATGCGGCAGGCATACACGCCCAGATCGGGGAAATCAGCGATATAGATATCGCGTTCCTCGGTATGGATGAGCTCGCACAGCCAGGCGTATTCCTGCTCGGTGGTGCCGCTGAAGTTCCAGTCGGCAAACTCGTAATCGGGCGTGGCACGCAGAAATTCCCAGCTGATGATGCCGCTGGAATCGACAAAGTGAATTTCCAGGTTTTGCGGATCGGCGATTTCTTCCAGGTCGAAACCCGGTTCTGGAAAGTCGCCCAGCGCATCCAGCGCGCGGCCTTGCAGCAGCTCGGTGAGCGCACGTTCCAGCGCAACCTCAAAGCGCGGATGCGCGCCAAAACTGGCGAAGCAGCCCTGGTCGCGCGGGTTGAGCAGGGTGACGTTCATCACCGGGTATTTCCCGCCCAGCGAGGCGTCCTTGACCAGGATGCCGAACCCGGCGGCGCGCAAGTCGCGGATGCCGGCCTCGATTTTAGGATAGCGCGCGATGACGGCCTCCGGCACATCGGGCAGGCACAGGCCCTCGGTAATAATGCGGAACTTGACGTGGCGCTCGAAGATTTCAGACAACGCCTGCACGCGCGCCTCGGCGGGAGAATTCCCCGCCGACATGCCGTTGCTGACATACAGGTTGCCGATAATATTGACCGGGAACCACAATGTGGCGCCGTCGCGTTGACGCTGGTAGGGCAACGCGCAAATACCGCGCGCGGCATTGCCGGAATTATGTTCCACCAGCACATGCGCCTTCACTGTTTCATCAGGGTTATAGAATGCCTGCAACTCGGCATCCAGCAAACCTTCCGGCCAGCGCTCGTCCTCGCTTAATGGAAACCATTTTTCCTGCGGGTAATGTACATATTCACGCTGAGCAATGGTTTCGCCCAGGTAGTAATGGGTCCAGAAATAATGGCAACCGAGACGTTCGAAATATTCGCCCAGCGCACTCGCCAGCGCGGCCTTTTGCGATGCGCCCTTGCCGTTGGTGAACAGGATCGGACAATCGCGGTCGCGAATGTGTACCGACCAGACATTGGCGATGGGATTGAGCCAGGAGCGCTCCTCGATATGGAAGCCCAACGCCTCCAGTTTGGCCTGCATGGACTGGATAGACGCTTCCAGTGAAGCGTCTTTGCCGGGAATGAAACTTTCTGTTTGCATAATGGTTTCCATTAACGATCTAAAACGGCAATTCAATTTACCCAAGTAGTAGCTACCCAGGTTTTGCCTTTTGCATTTTGTCAGCGCCATTCACGCGGCAGGAAATAATCACCATAGCCATCCTGCTCCAGCGGCACATCGATCACGCCGGGGGAAAGGGCATCGTGCCTGACGCCAGTCAGACCGGGGAAGGCAATGAGCAGTCCCACCATCAGCAACTGGATCACCACAAATGGGATCGCCCCCCGATAAATGGCGCTGGTTCGAATCGATTTGGGGGCAACACTGCGCAGATAAAACAGCGCAAAACCAAACGGCGGATGCATGAACGAAGTCTGCATATTAATGCCTATCAGCACCCCGAACCATATCAGATCAATTCCCAGCTTGTGCGCAACCGGCGCCAGCAGCGGGATGATGATGAAGGCAATCTCGAAAAAGTCGAGGAAGAACGCCAGCACAAATATCAGCAGATTGACCACGATCAAAAAGCCCAACGCACCACCGGGCAGGGCAGTGAGCAGATGTTCCACCCACAGATCGCCGTCCATGCCGCGAAACACCAGGCTGAACACGGTGGATCCGATCAGGATGAACACCACGAAACTGGTCAGTCGGGTGGTGGAATCCATAGCCTGTTTGAGCAGATCGAGGCTGAGGCGGCGCTTGATCAGCGCCAGCGCCAGCGCGCCGCTGGCTCCCATGGCCCCGCCTTCGGTAGGCGTAGCCCAGCCCAGGAAGATGGTGCCGAGCACCAGGAATATGAGCAGTAGCGGTGGCAGCAATGACGCCCCAACACGTCGCAGTAAAGCACGCCCACGCAAGGTACGCGCACCGCGCGGCAACGCCGGTGCAGCAGCGGGTTTGACCAGGGTGATGAGCAGCACAAAGGCTATATACAACCCGGTCAGCACCAGGCTGGGTACCAGCGCGCCCTTGTACAGATCGCCCACTGATATGCCCAACTGGTCGGCCAGCACGATCAGTACCAGACTCGGCGGAATGATCTGCGCCAGCGTACCGGATGCGGCAATCACGCCGGCCGCCAGGCGCTGGTCGTAACCATAGCGCATCATGATGGGCAGCGAGATCAGCCCCATGGCGATGACCGAAGCCGCCACCACGCCCGTCGTCGCCCCCAGCAAAGCGCCGACAAGAATCACCGCATAGGCCAGGCCGCCGCGCAGATTGCCAAATAGCTGCCCGACGGTTTCCAGCAGGTCTTCGGCCATGCCGCTGCGTTCCAGTACCAGGCCCATGAAGGTGAAAAACGGGATCGCCAGCAGGGTCTGGTTGGCGATGATGCCGAGCACGCGCTCGGGCAACGCCTGCATCAGGGAAATATCGAAAAAGCCGTAATGGATACCCATCAGCGCAAACAGCAGGCCATTGGCGGCGAGCGAGAACGCCACCGGATAGCCCAGCAGCAGGAAGATCACCAGGCCGGCAAACATCAGCGGCGCCATGAGCTCCATGCTCATCACATCTGCTCCAGCGGCGCTTCCTGTGCCAGCGTCAGCACCCCCGCCAGCACTGCGATGCGCTTGATGATTTCCGCCACGCCCTGCAGCGCCAGCAGGCCGAAACCTGCCGGGATCATCAGCTTCACCGGCCAGCGCAACAGCCCCCCGGAATCGGGCGACATTTCATTGCCCTGCCAGGACGCCATGAACATCGGCCACGCGTACCAGATCATCAGTAGCGTGAACGGCAGCAGGAACAACAGGCCGCCCAGCAGATCAACCAGCGCCCGGCCGCGTTCGGATAATCGCCCATAGATCAGGTCGATGCGGACATGACCGTTATGCTTCAGGGTATACCCGGCACCGAGCAGGAAGATTGCGCCAAACAAATACCACTGGATTTCCAGCCAGGCATTGGAGCTTTCGCCCAGACCATAGCGCACCAGCGCATTGGCGGCAGAGATCAATGTGGCCAACAACACCAGCCAGCGCAACGCGTGACCGATTTGCTCGTTCAGTGCATCAATCGCACGCGCCAGGGTCAGCAATGCTTTCATGTTGCCCCCCAAATTATTATTAAACCGCCCCGGTCTGGTGCAGCAATTTGGCCAATGCATCGGCAATCATGCGGTAGCCTGCAGCATTGGGATGGATCGGGTCGGATTTTTTAGTATTGTCGAATAATACGGTTTTCAGCACCTTGCCCTCGTAAGGGATGTCGGTCTTTGCAGCAATATCCGCATAATACTTGGGTACGCCACCAAACAAGCTGGGTTCCGGCACACCGATCAACACCACGGCGATACCGCGTTGGCGCGCCTCGTACACCATGGTGCGCAGATTGGCCGCAATCGTCACTGCATCCAGCTTGTGCAACAAATCATTGCCGCCCAGGCATAACAGCAGCAATTTAGGTTGTACGGTATCCAGCACACCCGGCAGGCGCGTCACGCCTTGTGCCGTAACTTCGCCCGGCACTCCAGCCGCCACCACCTTGTGCCCGATGAGCTGGCCGAGTTGTGCCGGGTAGCTGTGCGCCGCGTCGACACCGGTGCCGTAAGTCAGGCTGTCGCCAAACGCCAGCACCACATCGTCCGGCCCCAGATGCGGCAACGCCGGCTGTGTGACGCCACAGCCAGCGAGCAACAGCACCCACAACAGGCATAGCCAAGCTAACGCTCGCTCTGTTGGCAGCTGCTTCCCCAAAAATTATTCCCCGGCCACAGTCATGCGCTCTATCAGGATCGAGCCGGTCTGCTTAGAGCCGCGCGCTTCGACATCGGTGCCGATGGCGATGATCTGCATGAACATGTCCTTGAGATTGCCGGCAATGGTGATTTCTTCCACCGGGTACTGAATCACCCCGTTTTCCACCCAGAATCCGGCCGCGCCGCGCGAGTAGTCGCCGGTGACGGTATTGATGCCATGACCAAGCAGTTCGGTGACCAGCAGGCCGGTATCCATTTTCCTGAGCAGGGCGGCGAAGTCCTCGCCGGTGCTGGACAGGATCAGGTTATGGTTGCCGCCGGCGTTGCCGGTGGACTGCATCCCGAGCTTGCGTGCGCTGTAACTGCTGAGGAAATAGCCGCCCAGCACGCCGTCCTTGACCAGGTCCCGGTCATGCGTGGCGACGCCCTCATTGTCAAACGGACTGCTGGCCAGCCCTTTGGCAATATGTGGACGCTCGGCAATCTGCACGATCGGAGAAAATATCTGCTTGCCCAGGCTGTCGAGCAGGAACGACGACTTGCGGTACAGGCTGCCGCCGCTGGCAGCGGAAACAAAGTGTCCGATCAGTCCCGCGGCCACGGGGGCTTCAAACAGAACCGGCACCTGGGCGGTTTTGACCTGGCGCGCATCCAGACGACGCACGGTGCGTTCGCCGGCGCGGCGGCCCACCATGGTGCCGGGGTCCATATCCGCGGCATTGCGGGCAGTGGTATACCAGTAATCACGCTGCATCCCGGCCGTCGATTCGGCAATCACCGCGCAGCTGATGGCGTGGCGCGAAGTCGGGTAGCCCGCCAGAAAGCCCAGGCTGTTGCCATACACGAACAGTGACTCCTGGGTATTCACGCTGGCGCCTTCGGAATTGGTGATGCGGCTGTCCACTGCGAGGGCGGCCACTTCGCATTCGCGTGCTGCGTCAATTGCCTGCTCGACGCTGTATGCCCACGGATGGTAAAGATCAAGATCAGGAATGTCGCGCGCCAGCAAGGTTTCATCCGGCAGGCCTGCGAAACTATCCTCAGCGGTGTAGCGCGCGATGGTAAGCGCCTTGTCCACCGTGTCGTGCAATGCTTGCATGCCAAAATCGGAAGTCGACGCATGGCCCTTGCGCTGGCCAATGTATACGGATACGCCGATCCCCTTGTCGCGGTTGTATTCGATGGTTTCCACTTCGCCTTTGCGCACCGTCACGCTCTGCCCAAATCCGGCGGAAGCCTCGGCTTCGCAGCCGGTGGCACCTTGTTGCCGGGCATAGGTAAGCATGTTATCAACAAGCGCTTGCAGGTCGTCGCGGGAATGGCTGAATCGGTCGGTCACGGAGACTCCAGGAGGGAATGCCTAAAAGCCGTTATCATAGCAACATTTCCCCACCCTCTGCGCACCATGGACGACGACATCGAACAACCCATCAGTAAAAGTGAAATCAAACGCCAGATGACCGCGCTGCAAAAGCTCGGTGAAGAACTGGTCGCCTTGCCCGCCAGCAAGCTGGATCAGCTGGATTTACCGGAAACCCTGCGCGATGCGGTGAATCAGGCCAAACGCATCACTGCACATGGCGGCCTGCGTCGTCAGATGCAGTATATCGGCCGCCTGATGCGCATTACCGATGCACAGCCGATCGCCGAGCAACTCAATGCCTGGCGTGGCGATAGCGCCGAAGTCATCGCCGAGTTTCACCGCATGGAAAACTGGCGCACGCGCCTGCTGGCCGACGACGCGGCGCTGACCGAGTTTGTCGATATTTACCCGCAGGCCGATGCCCAGCAACTTCGCACCCTGGTCCGTAATGCGCGCCGTGAAGCGGCTGCCGCACAAGCACCGAAAAGCAGCCGGGCACTTTTCAAGCTGATTCGCGGGCTGCTTTCAAATGACGCAACGGATGAACAGGACCCTGTTGAGGAATAAGAAAAAGGGCAGGATGCCTGGCATCCTGCCCTTGTTTGAATCAGCTGAACTGTTCAGTTCAAGCTTCGCGCATCATGATCATGTATTGGATTTTCATGGTGATCGCGCTGCCTGCCACAATCGCGAAAAATGCGATAAATGACCCCAGGGCAAGCGTCGACACGCCGGTAATGCCTTGTCCGATGGTACAACCCATCGCCAGTACCCCGCCGAAGCCCATCAAGACTGCGCCGATGACATGGGTTACGAAGTCCTTGAAGGAGGCGAACCACTCGATACGGAAGCTGCGGCTCACCACCGACCACAGGAACGAGCCAGCGGCCACTCCCAACACCGCCATGATGCCGAAAGTCAAAAAGGCTTTAGTGAATCCGGACGCGCCATACCCCAGCATCTGCCCCATCGGGTTGATAAAGGTAAACGATTGCGGGCTGAGCGGCATGATATCGGCTGGCTTGCCAGCATCCGAGTTCGCCAGGAAGTCCCATTGCTGGCCATAGTCCAGTAATGTGTGACGTGATCCGTCCACCAGGACACTGACGTTACTGGTCACATACCAGGCCGCGAGTACCGCCAGCCCAACCACCAAACCGCCGAGAATGAGATCACGGTTATTGCGGAAGTCGACTGATTTAAACACATACACGAGCAGCGCCAAACCCAGTATTCCACCGATAATCAGGCGTGCCTTGACAGCGTTTTGAGCGCCAGCCAGAAGCGTGCCCAAATCCTGGTGAGGGCCCACATTGATCGCCAGAGGACGAATCCAGCCGTTAAACAGCACGCTGAATAATGTCTTGTCCGAATTCGGAAACGGGTTGGTCATATAGTAGGCGATCACTCCAATAATCAGCACAACCACGATGGATTTAAGGTTACCGGCGCCAGCGCGGACCAGGCTCTTATTACCGCAACCAGACGCCAGCGTCATTCCAACGCCGAACATCAAACCGCCGAGCAGGTTTTCTGCCCAGATTAATTGCCCGCTGCGGTAGGGAGGAAAGGATGCATCGGGATTCAGCTTGCCGAAATATTCCAGTACCACTACACCCAGCAATGCCACCGCAATCGCCAGCAGCCAGGAGCGCATCCGGCCGGTATCGCCCATATTGACCCAGTCCGATACGGCACCCATGGTACAAAAATTTGTCTTGTTGACGACTGCGCCCATGATCAACGCTATGCCGAAAGTCAGCCAGAGGAACATTGACTGTCCCTGCTGAAAGGTATCAAAAATCATCTTTTTTTACTCCTGTTACGGTAACGCACTGCCGCACGTACAATTTTATATTTTGCAGCCAATTAACAACGTCCTGCGCCGCTTACCCAACGCCGGACGAAAGTTTATACAGGCTACCCATTCACAACCAATTACCCTGACAAAACCCGGGAACGACGCGTAATTACTCCGGACTCGCTACATACCGCGTCGCATCCGCCACACCCGCTTCGATGAAGCCTTGACGACGTAACCGGCATGAGTCGCATACGCCACAGGCGCGTCCTGCCGCATCGGCCTGGTAACAGGAAACCGTGGCATTGTAATCCACACCCAGTTCGGTTCCAAGACGAATAATCTGCGCCTTGCCGAGCTGCATCAGCGGAGTGTGGACATGCAATTGCTTGCCTTCCACACCTGCTTTGGTCGCCAGATTTGCCATGGTTTCGAAGGAAGCAATGTATTCCGGGCGGCAATCGGGATAGCCGGAGTAATCCACCGCATTCACGCCGATGAAAATATCGCGGCTCTCCAGCACTTCCGCCCAGGCCAGTGCAATCGAGAGCATGATGGTATTACGCGCCGGGACATAGGTCACTGGTATGCCTGTACTGGCCTGCTCCGGTACGGCAATGCGCGAATCGGTCAGCGCGGAGCCTCCGAACATCGCCAGATCGAGCTTGAATACACGATGCTCGACGGCACCCTGGCGGGCAGCCACCCGCGCCGCGGCATCCAGTTCGGCACTGTGACGCTGTCCGTAGTCAAAACTTAAAGCATGACAGGCGAATCCGCTGCTGCGCGCAATCGCCAGCACTGTTGCGGAATCCAGTCCGCCGGAAAGCAATATGACTGCGCGGCGCGTCTTGTCCATCAACGTCCCGCCACTTCGCCCCAGAAAATTTTGTGCAGCTGCACCTGCATCCGTACCGGCAGACGATCGCGCAGAACCCAGTCAGCCAGCTGACCGGACTGCAATTGCCCGTGCACCGGTGAAAACAAGACCGGGCAGCGCTGTGTCAGCTGGTGCTCCTGCAACAGGCTGCGCGCCCAATCGTAGTCGGCCGCATCGACGATGACGAACTTTATTTCGTCGTGCGGGGTCAGGTATTTGAGATTGTTCCAGTCGTTTTTTGCTGCTTCGCCCGACCCCGGTGTTTTGATATCCATTATTCTGGAGACCCTCGGGTCAATACCACTGATGTCCAGTGCACCACTGGTTTCGAGTGACACATCGTAGCCGGCATCGCACAGCGCGGCGAGCAGTAGCGGTGCATTCTTTTGGGCCAGCGGTTCACCCCCGGTGACGGTGACATAGCGCGGCGCATACTGTGCTACCTGCTCCAGGACAGCCGCGATGCTCATGCTGTTACCACCATGAAAAGCATAGGCGGTGTCGCAGTAACCACAACGCAGCGGGCATCCGGTCAGCCGGATAAATACCGTAGGCAGGCCGGCACGGCTGGTTTCGCCTTGCACGGAATAGAAAATCTCGGTGATACGAAGGGTAGCGTCGAACAAGATATTACTTCAATGCGTCCAGGCGCTTTCGCGCCAGTGTCGTGGCATTGCTGTCCGGATATTTGGTAACCAGCACTGTCAAGGTCTTGCGCGCTGCGTCGAGATCGCCCATTTCGAGTTGCGCGCTGGATATATTCAGCATCGCATCCGGGACTTTGGGATTATCCGGGTGAGCTGCAATCAACTTCCGCTGCTGTGCGATTGCCGCCTTGTAATCCTTCATGGAAAAGTAGGCATTTCCTATCCAGTACTGTGCGCTAGGAGTTAGCGGATTGTCCGGATATTTTTTGATGAAGTCCTTGAATGCAGCAATCGTGGCTGGATAGTTAGCCGCCTTGAACTGGTTTAATGCGGCTTCATAGTCGTGTGCGCTGTTACCGCCAGCTGCAGGCAGCGCGGGTACGGCTGAAGTGGTTTTGTCGGATGCTGCGTCAGTTGCAGCCGAGGCAGCAGGACCATTATCGGCATGCTGGATCTTACGCAGTCGGGTATCGAGATCCGTATATAAATCATTCTGACGTTTTTGCGTCACGCTGATTTCGTTGGACTGTACGTCCACGTCGCCACGCAAGCGTCTGACCTGCGCTTTGAGTTCTTCTACTTCAGACAACAGGTTAAGCATGGAGCCATTTTGCAGCATGGATTCAAGCCTGCCGATACGAGCATCCATGCTGCTGATCTGGGCTTGCATATCCGCCAGATGGCGCGCCACCTCGGCGTCATTCGCACTTGCCGGAAGATAAATACCAGCAAGGCAGACCGCCAGAAGCAAACGGAAGTATGGCGCGCGCATCATTCGCTGTTACTCGCCTTGATAGACGATATCAACGCGGCGGTTTTCTTTCCAGGCAGCTTCGTCATCACCAGTGGCTTTGGGTTTTTCTTCGCCGAAGCTGACTGCTTCCATCTGCGACTCGGGCACACCCAGGGTGTTCAGCACCTTGCGTACGCTGTCGGCACGACGTTGACCCAGCGCCAGGTTATATTCACGGCTGCCGCGATCATCGGTATTGCCCTGCAGCGTGACTTTGGCATCCTTATGGCTGCTCAGATAACCGGCGTGAGCCTGCAGCGTTGGGCGGTAGCTGTCTTGCACCACCGAGCTGTCGTAATCAAAATAGATACTGCGCTGCGACAGCGGGCTGTTAGGGTCGGTGAGCGGATTAACCTGCTTGTTGCGAGCGGCTTCCTGTTCGGCGAGGCGGCGTTGCTCCAGCGCACGCAGCTCGGCAGCTTTTTCCGCCGCAGCTTTTGCTGCCGCATCCTGTTGTGCTTTTTGCGCATTCAAATCCTGCACATTGGCGGGTTTTTCCTGCATCGACGAACAGCCGGCCAGTACACCAACCAGCAGCAGACTCAGTATCATTTTGTTCATGTTATTTCCTTTTAGTTTAGTTAATTACACGTGCAACCAATTGAACAAGTTATTGCCCAAGCCAGCATGGCCGCGCTGCAGCTTGACCAATTCATCATAGTGCCAAACCTGCCCATCACAACTGGCATAGCGCAGCATTTCTGATGATCCCCGGGTTCATGGCTTCCCTGAGAAAAGCATTTCCTGTCTCACAGGTTCGATTCTGCCAACTCCCCATGTCGTACCTGCATGTTAGCGAAGCGCCCCGTAATGCCTTGCGCAAAATCAGGGACGATTCTCCAGCCTCCAGTTACGACAGCGCTTGGGATGCCGGATTTCATTACGAGTTCCTTGCTGACAAATTCGTCAGATTAAGGCCCCCAGGCCGGCTCGCGCATGTCGCCCGCCTGATCGGATAAACGGGCGCGCGTTTTACCATCCACCGATACCGTTGCCAAAATTCCACGGCCGTTAATATCGGTTGCGTAAACAATCATGCTGCCATTGGGGGCAAAACTGGGCGACTCATCATGTGTGGTATCGGTCAACACCTGCACCTGGCCGTTATCGATGTTTTGCAGCGCAACCTGAAAACGCCCGGCATCGCGACGAATATAAGCAAAGCTTTTTCCGTCCGGACTCCACGCAGGCGAGACGTTATACTTGCCCTCAAAAGTAACGCGCTTGATATCGCTACCGTTCGCGTCCATACGATAAATCTGTGGGCTACCGCCGCGATCGGAGGTAAACAGCAACGACTTGCCATCCGGGCTCCAGGCCGGTTCGGTATCGATATTGCCGCCATGTGTCAGTCGGGTCACGCCCGAACCATCCGCCTTGATGGTATAAATTTGCGAGCCGTCGTCCCGCGACAGCACTATCGCCAGTCGCGTGCCATCCGGTGACCACGCAGGCGCACTATTGCTACCCTTGAAATTGGCCAGCACACGGCGCGAACCCGTGGCCAGTGACTGGACATAAATGACTGGCTTCTTGTTCTCAAACGAGACATATGCAATGCGCGTGCCGTCCGGCGACCAGGCTGGTGAAATTAGCGGTTGCACCGAATTCACCACGACCTGTGGATCCTGTCCGTCCGAATCTGCTACCAGCAACTGATAGTGCTTGCCATGCTTGATGATGTAAGCAATGCGGGTGGAAAAAGAACCGGGGATACCGGTGAGTTTTTCATACACTACATCGGCAATCTTGTGACCGGTGGCACGCAATTGCGCGGGTACGATGGTGTAGTTGAACCCGGCAATCTGGGTTTGCTTGACCACGTCCATCAGCCGAAATCGCACTTCCAGCCGTCCATCCGGCAGCGGCACGATGCGCCCGATCACCGCGGCATCGCTGCCCAACGCCCTAAATGCCGGGAACTGCACGTCTCCGACATCGGTAGGTGGCGGTTGCACGCTGCTCGCGTCCACCAGCCTGAACTGACCGCTGCGATTCAAATCCCCCCCCACCACGCTGCTAATGACCTGCGCCGGCCCCGGCGCGCCAGCGAATGGCACAATGGACACTGGAATACGGGTGGCCGCTCCGCCAAACACCTCTATCGTCATGGCTGCGAAAGCAGCCTGCGCCAGGCCGAGCAGCAACAGGAAAACAGCAAATCGGGTACGGTTTGGATTAAGCCATTCAGTCTTCATAAGTTGTCCATTTTAACACATTCAATCAGCTCAATTTTCCTGCTTTGGCTGGATTGGCAAGGTCAGGTCGCGAAAGCGCGCAGCGACCGCTTTATCTGGCGGCAGCGGCAACGGCACCGCTTTCAGAATTGCCCGTTCCACGGCCGTATCGTAAGCAGGCTGGCCACTGCTGCTAATCAGCTTGACCGACCCGACTTCACCGCTGGGCAGTACCGTCACGGCAAAGACAGCCTTGGGGTTGCCGACCATGTTCTCCGGCAGATTCAACATACTGGCGATCTTGCTACGGATGCGCTCCTTGTAGGTTGCCTCCATTTTGGCCTGCTCGGCACCCAGCTGACTTGCCTGCTGGGCCTGTTGCAACCTGCTGGTTTCGCTCGCTAATTCCTTGTTCATGAGATCACGCGCCTGTTGCGCATTCAGCTTAAGCAAGGCTTCCTGTTTGCGCTTCAGCTCGTCTTGTTTACGTTTCGCCGCCAGCTGTTTCTCCTGCTGCTGTTTTTCCTGTTCGGCCTGTTTGCGTTGCTCAGCTTCCTGCTTTTGCTGCTGCTGTAACTGCTGTTTGCGCTGTTGTGCCTCGGCCCGCTTTTGTTGCTCAAGCTGCGCTTGCTGCTGCTCACGTTCCAAGCGTTCTTTCCGCTTTTTTTCCTTTAATGCAATATCGGGCTGCGGCTGGGGTGGCTGCGGCTCTACCACTGGCTCCGGCTTGGGTTTCGGCGCCGGCTGAGGCTTCACCACAGGCTTGGCCGGGGGCGGCGGCAATGCTTCCCACAAATCCGCCATCACCGGTGGAGGCGGATGGGATCGCCAGTTCACGCTGAATATCAAAAATCCGATAAACAGCAAGTGCACCAGCACCGCCAATATGGCAGCGGGCAAACGCCCTGGTTTAACCGTATCCTCCCGCATCAGCTGGCCCCGGGTTTGGCCAGCAACCCCAGGCGTTTGACGTGGTTTTGCTGCATCAGGCTCATTATCTTCATTACTTCTTCATAGCGCACATTCTTGTCGGCTGCGATGACGACCGGCTGATCCGGATTAGCCTGCTGCTTCTCGTTGATAATGCCGGCCAGCTCACCACGCGTAACAGCATTGTCCGAACCGCCAGTGGCCCGATCACGCAAGCGTAGCGTGCCGTCGGCACGAATCGTGACTTCGATCGGTTCCACCGGTACTGATTGTGATTTGGCCACACTCGGCAATTCCACCTGCCCGGGGTTAATCATCGGCGCGGTGATCATGAAAATAATCAGCAGTACCAACATCACGTCGATGTAGGGCACCACATTGATCTGGTTCATCTGCTTGCGCGGGCGGCGGCTACTCATCTATCAAGCCTTGTGCGCCTGGCGTTGCAGGATGTTGGAAAACTCTTCCATGAAACTCTCGAAGCGGTTGGCCAGGCGGTCAATATCATGGGTGTAACGGTTGTATGCGACCACCGCCGGTATCGCGGCGAACAGGCCCATGGCCGTGGCTATCAGCGCCTCGGCAATTCCCGGCGCCACATTTGCCAGCGTGGCCTGTACCACATTGGACAAACCGCGGAACGCATTCATGATGCCCCATACGGTGCCAAACAATCCGACGTAGGGGCTCACCGACCCAACTGTAGCGAGGAACGCCAGATTCGATTCCAGCCTGTCCATTTCGCGCTGGTAGGTGGCACGCATGGCGCGTCTGGCACCCCCCATCACTGCACTCATATCCATGCCGGGCTGTCCCTTGAGCTTGCCGAACTCGCGGAATCCCGCCTCAAAAATGCGCTCCAGTTCGCCTGCCTGCTTCCAGTCCTGGGTGGCACGCTTAAATAGTGTTTGCAGGTCGGTCCCGCTCCAGAACTCTTTCTCGAACGCTTCAGCCATACGGGTGGCACGCCGGATAGCGAACATTTTGATAAAAATGTACCACCATGACATGAACGACGCGACCAGCAACAGCCCCATCACGAATTGCACTGCCAGACTGGCGTTGCCGACCAGCGCCAGCATGGAAAGATCCTGGCTTAACCCGATATTCACGCTATTATTTCCAATGCCTGTAAAAGAGTGTCCGGTATTTTAACCGGTTTGAATGACAGCGAGCTGACGCACGCCACCTCGGTTTCACCACCGACGAGTAAATTGTCGCGCACAATATTCTGGGCAAAAACAATACGGCACTGACCAAAGCGCTTGACCGTGCTGACTACGCGGAGTTCATCATTAAAACGTGCTGGTTGCAGATATTCCACGGCGACGCGCCGCACCACAAACATAATTTCATGTACGGCTATCAGTTCAGTCTGTTCAAAACCCAGCGCGCGCAGCCACTCGGTACGGGCGCGCTCCATGAATTTGAGGTAATTGGCGTAATACACCACACCGCCGAAATCGGTATCTTCGTAATAAACTCGCACCGGCCACACGAATTCAGACATCGCCATCCCACAATTCCGCTGCCGCAGTCTTGCCTGGGGCGGCCAGACCAAAGTGACGGTAGGCCATGGCGGTGGCCATTCTTCCGCGCGGCGTGCGCTGCAAATAGCCCTGCTGGATAAGAAAGGGTTCGAGCACATCCTCGATGGTATCGCGTTCTTCGCCGATGGCAGCCGCAAGGTTATCCAGCCCGACCGGGCCGCCGTCGAACTTTTCCAGCACTGCGGCGAGCAGCTTGCGGTCCATTACGTCCAGCCCGGCGCTATCCACGTCGAGCATCACCAGCGCGGCGTCGGCCACAATGCGGCTGACGATGCCGTCGGCGCGCACTTCGGCATAATCGCGCACCCGGCGCAGCAAGCGGTTGGCGATACGCGGCGTGCCGCGCGAACGGCGCGCGATTTCAAATGCGCCGTCATCCACGATGCTCATTTCCAGCAAATGCGCAGAGCGGGCAACGATGCGGGCGAGCTCTTCCGGCGTGTAGAACTCCAGCCGGGCGACAATGCCAAAGCGGTCGCGTAGCGGATTGGTGAGCATGCCGGCGCGGGTAGTGGCGCCAACCAGGGTGAACGGCGGCAGATCAAGCTTGACCGAGCGTGCGGCCGGACCTTCGCCGATCATGATGTCGAGCTGAAAATCTTCCAGCGCCGGATAGAGTATTTCCTCCACCACCGGACTCAGGCGGTGGATTTCGTCGATGAACAGGACGTCGTTGGGCTCGAGATTGGTGAGCAAGGCGGCCAGGTCGCCGGCGCGTTCCAGCACCGGTCCGGAGGTCTGGCGCATGTTCACGCCCATCTCGCGCGCGATGATGTGTGCCAGCGTAGTCTTGCCCAGTCCGGGCGGGCCAAACAGCAGCACGTGATCGAGTGATTCACGACGCTTGCGCGCCGCCTCGATGAATATGCTGAGCTGTCCGCGCGCTTTTTCCTGCCCGACATATTCGGACAAATGCTTGGGGCGCAGCGCGCGTTCGATTTGCTCTTCGGCGACGCTTTGCGCGGCAGGCGCGATGAGACGGTCGGTTTCGATCATGCGGATTTAATCATGTCCTGGAGAGCAATTTAAGTGCCTGGCGGATGCCGTCTTCCACGCCGGCACCGGCTGCCAACTGACGCACGGCATGGGTTGCTTCGCGTTCATTGTAACCCAGCGCCAGCAGCGCGTTCAGCACGTCGCCTCCGGCAGCTGCTACACCGCTCTGCCCCGCCCCCGGCAAGGCGTCGGCAAGCTTGCCCTTGAGTTCCAGCAGCAGGCGCTCCGCGGTTTTCTTGCCGATGCCGGGGATTTTGGTGAGGCGCCCGGTATCCTGCATCGCCACGGCTTGCGCCAGCTCGTTCGCATTCATGCCGGATAGCACCGCCAGCGCCATTTTCGCACCGACGCCGGTGATCTTGATGAGCTGCCGGAAGGTCGCACGTTCTGCCTCGCTGCCAAAACCATACAGCAACTGCGCGTCCTCGCGCACTACCAGATGCGTATGCAGTGCCACCCGCTCACCGATGGCTGGCAGATTGTAGAAAGTGCTCATGGGCACATCGATTTCGTAGCCGACTCCGTGCGCATCCACAACAATCTGCGGCGGGTGTTTTTCGATGAGCGTACCGGTAATTCTGCCGATCATTTGCGATCCTTTTCATTCACACCAGGCGCCCGTTTTTAACCCGATACCCCGCCGTGGCAAAACCACCCAGTCCTTGCCCGCCGTGCGCATGGCAGATGGCGCAGGCCAGCGCATCGGCAGCGTCCGGGCTTGGCACCCCAGGCAGATTCAGCAGGCGTTTGACCATTTCCTGCACCTGCTCCTTGGCAGCGTGGCCGTTGCCCACCACCGCCTGTTTCACTTGCAGCGCGGTATATTCGGCCACCGGCAACGCCTCCAGCACTGCCGCGCAAATCGCCGCACCGCGCGCCTGGCCGAGCAACAGGGTGGACTGCGGATTGACGTTGACGAACACCTTTTCCACCGCCACCTGCTGCGGCTGATTGTTCTGGATCACCTCGCGCAGGCTCAGCAGGATGACTTTCAGCCGTTCCGGCAATTCTCCCTCCCCGCTCTTGATGCAGCCGCTGGTAAGGTATTGAATACGATTGCCGGTTTTTTCTATGACCCCGAAACCCGTAATGCGCAGGCCGGGGTCGATGCCGAGGATGCGGATACTATTCACCTTGGCGCGTTCAAGTCGGGCTGCGTGCAGTTACTCATTGATCACTGCGGAGGTAAATACCTCCTGCACGTCGTCCAGCGATTCCAGTGCATCCAGCAGCTTCTGCATTTTCTCCGCATCGTCGCCGGTGAGTTCGGTTTCATTCAGCGCCTTCATGCTCACTTCAGCGAATTCCGGCTTGAATCCGGCCGCTTCCAGCGCCTGTTTGATGGTACGCAACTCGTACGGCGGCGTAATGACTTCGATACTGCCATCTTCGTGGCTGACAATGTCATCCGCACCCGCTTCCAGTGCGGCTTCCATCAGCTTGTCTTCGTCGGTTCCGGGAGCAAACAAGAGCTGTCCGCAATGCTTGAACTGGAACGCCACGCAGCCGTCGGTACCCATGTTGCCACCGTATTTGCTGAACGCGTGACGCACATCGGCAACGGTGCGCACCTTGTTGTCGGTGAGGCAATCCACCATCACTGCCGCGCCGTTGATGCCGTAACCCTCATAGCGTATTTCCTCATAATTCACGCCTTCCAGCTCACCGCAACCGCGCTTGATGGCGCGTTCGGTGGTGTCTTTCGGCATGTTGGCGTCGAAGGCCTTGTCCATCGCCAGACGCAAACGCGGGTTGCAACTTACATCGCCTCCACCCAGTTTGGCGGCAACGGTGATCTCCTTGATCAGGCGCGTAAAAATCTTGCCACGCTTGGCGTCAGTCGCGGCTTTCTTGTGTTTGATGTTCGCCCATTTGCTGTGGCCGGCCATAACTACCTCTGGTATTCTCAAAAATACCCTAATCTTACCATTGCGACCCCCTAACCGATAAGGCCAGAACCATGACCGAGCCGCTGCACATCGCCCAAGCCACCCAACCGCTCTACCTGCTGCCGCAAATGGCCAACCGCCACGGCCTCATCACCGGCGCCACCGGCACCGGCAAGACCGTCACCCTGCAGGTCATGGCCGAGCATTTTTCCGCCATCGGCGTGCCGGTGTTCATGTCCGATGTGAAAGGCGATTTGTCCGGCGTCTCGCAGGCCGGCGGCGGCAACGCCAAGGTTGAAGCCCGCGTGACGCAACTCGCGCTAACCGATTTTGCTTATCAGGCTTACCCGGTCACCTTCTGGGATCCATTCGGCGCAATGGGCCACCCGGTGCGCGCCACCATCTCCGACATGGGACCGCTGCTGCTGGGACGCATGCTCAACCTCAACGACACGCAGGCGGGTGTGCTCAACCTGGTCTTCAAAATTGCGGATGACAATGGCCTGTTGCTCCTCGATCTCAAGGATCTGCGCGCCATGCTGCAATACGTGGGCGACAACGCCAAGGACTTCACCACCGAATTCGGCAACGTCTCCGCTGCCAGTATCGGCGCCATCCAGCGCGGCTTGCTGGAGCTGGATAGCCAGGGCGGCGAGAAGATTTTCGGCGAACCGATGTTGAACATCGCGGACCTGATTCAGACCGACTCGGCAGGGCGCGGCATGGTCAATATCCTGTGCGCCGACCAGTTGATGCAATCGCCCAAAACCTACGCCACGCTGTTGCTGTGGCTGCTGGCAGAGCTATTCGAGAATCTGCCCGAGGCAGGCGACCTGGACAAACCCAAGCTGGTGTTTTTCTTTGATGAAGCCCACCTGTTGTTCAACGACGCGCCGCAAGCCCTGGTGGATAAAATCGAACAGGTGGTACGGCTCATCCGTTCCAAGGGCGTGGGGGTGTACTTCGTCACCCAGAACCCGGCGGACGTGCCCGATAAAGTGCTGTCCCAACTCGGCAACCGCGTCCAGCACGCCCTGCGCGCCTTCAGTCCGCGCGACCAGAAAGCCGTCAAGGCCGCTGCCGAAACCATGCGCGACAACCCCAGTCTCGACGAGGAAACCATCATCACCGAACTGGGGGTAGGCGAAGCGCTGGTGTCCTTCCTCGACGAAAAAGGCCGCCCCGGCATGGTCGAGCGCGCCTTCATCCTGCCGCCGCAAGGCCAGATCGGCCCTATTACTCCGACGCAACGTCAGGCCGTTATCTCCGGTTCTCTGGTCGCCGGGCATTACGAAAAAGAAGTGGATCGGGAATCCGCCTACGAAAAACTCAAACTCCGCACCGAACAGGCAGCTGTCGCAACCACGCAACAAACCGAGGCCAAACAAGCCGAGACCCAAGCGGACAATGGCGGCCTGCTGGGCACCATCTTCGGCGGAGGTAACGGAAGCCGTGGCCGCCAGGGCGCGATGGAGGCCATGGCCAAAAGCGCCGCCCGAGCCATCGGCTCGGAAATGGGCCGACGCATCATACGCGGGGTGCTGGGGTCGTTGCTGGGGGGGAAGCGCTAGGATCAGGTGCCCCGTGATTGAACAACAGGCATAACCTGAAAATCACATCGGCAGAAAACCTGTAAAAGTCGTTCACCCTCTTTTGCGAGCACTGAAGCAGGAGCCTTGTTTGTCAGGCATATTTGCCGACCGTTATCAGGGAAATACGTTGCAATGCAAACTGCATCGTCATTTTCTTCTCCCAATTATTTGGCAACTGTCATACGAAACCGGCAAACCGTTTTCGCTTTGAGTAGTGTTCTACCGTCAGGAAAAGGCAGTTTTTCTACCCCCTGATACTTCAATACCTCCGTATACTCTCGATCCGGCGTGCTGCGATTAATGTCTGGTCCGTTTTTTCCCCAATTTTGAGAATAACAACTCAGGTAGGTCACCCCGTCATAGATAAACGGGCGTATAACCCTACAATCGTAGTCCTCCAACATAACAGCTAGCGGGCGATGACCATTTTGTCCCTGAATGGGCATATCCCAATTGATGGGTCCATTCAGCAAATCAATATCGCCTTTGTGAAAAACGGACCAGCTATCCGTAGGACGGCAACCACCGGAATAAAAGTTATAGCAAGTCATAAATCCAAATTTAATGAAGGTCTCGATTTGCCCATCATTGTTGAGGCCCATATCGGCTGCGATAAATGGAGTATTCTGGGTATCTAACTCTCCAGCAGTACGAGTTATCAGTTTTCCCACCTTCCATTTGATGGCATCGAATTCGGGGCTGGTCGGTTGGAAGGAATGCAACATAGTGACAAAGCTATGCAAATCATCCTTGGCGCCGGGAAGCAAAGGCGGCAGAACGCCTCCGTCTTTTACATACACGTCTTCGTCGCTTATCGTGCTAAATGGTTTCTTGAAATATTTGCTGAACACATCTTCCATGTGTGTACAAACCTTATCGTTATTATTTTCTTCAAGCTTGTAGCGGTAGGTATCAAACTCTCCTGCCATTCCCAGTGCTGGATAAGTCAAACAGAAAAGCAAAAGTCCCAGCATGCAAAGCCCACAGTGGGGATCAGGGATCGATCTCAATTTATTATTCATGCCGCCACCAACCATTTCGCATCGTCCGCCATGCGCCTGCGCAAACTCAGGATTTTCATTTTGCATTTCCCCATCCCTTCTTCGGTTTGATGAGGTGGCCCATCGCAATACCGCAGCTTCCACCTTTTAATCCCAGCCAATATAGCCATCTCGACCCACGCGCCAGTATTGGCGCGACATGGATCAGGCTACCTAAGCTGGCGTATATCCCTGGTTGATAGCGGCGTCGGATTGATGTACTGGTAACCCCTGTATTCAAGATAGGCGATTTCCGCAAAACCGGATGGCACCACGGTAATGAAACCAACCATATCCTCGGGCTTATAACCGGCCATTTTCATGGCATTGCTGCACATGTAAAACGCCACGCCCTCTTTTGACAGAGCGGCCATTTTGTCAACAATGGCCTGGTATTTTGTATAGTTTTCCTTGGCGAAAGCCCTGAGTTCCGGACCGTGAGTAACGATCGCAACTTTTCCGCGCGTAACCTGGCGGGTATTCCGCACAAAATCATAGAGGAGATCGAGTTTTTGCGGGTCGTCATAGCTTACGTCGAACACGGTATTGAGAACGGGAGTCGGGCGCGTTGTAACCGTCGCGGTTCCATAGGGGACAGCAATGTCCTTCGCAGTCGCGGTACCCAGGAATGTCAGCATACTTAAAACAACCATGAAGGACTGTTTCCATCTCACGGTGCATCTCCTATGGATTCAATTGGCGGCATAGCACAAACAGCCCAGCCACTGTCTTCATGCATGGCTGTTTTGAAACTTGATCCAGGCGGCCAATTTTTCTTCCTCTTTCTGGAGTTCAAATTGATTGATTAATCCACGCTGCAAGGCAAGCGCCACTGCGCGCATACGCACATTGATCAGTTCGCTGTCGCACAAAGTATAAGCTTCGGCATTGGCGCCAAGTTTCATATAAAGCGACTGGAGTCGATTCTGGACTCCACGCCGGGACAGATAGTGCCGCTCCGCGATGGCGTTATCTGTCAGTCCCAGCGCGAGGTCTATCAAAACTTCAAATTCGATGTCGGAGATCGACGTGGCGTGTTTGTGCGCTCTGGCCTGCACCGGGCGCACGTGTGGATCAATCCAGCATTGGCATTCCTCGAAAACCGCGTTTACCGCTTTTTCAAGAAGCTCCAGCGAATTATTTTTCAGGATATAGCCGTAAACGGTTTCCGCCGGAACTATTTTTGCGAGTGCGCGTACGTACATTTCGTCGTCATACTGCGACCAGAACAGAAAACGCGCGCCCGGTTTGGTTTCCCATACCCTGCGAGCCAGTTCAATGCCGTTTATTTTGGGCATCTGGATATCCGTAATGACCCAGGGCTCATCTAACTCAGTACACAGGGACAATGCTTCCATGCCATTCTCTGCCGGTATCACCCGACATGGCGCAAGCAACTCAATGAGGAAACCACGATCTCGGTGATTATCGTCGGCTACGATCAGGGAGTGGCTGGCATTCATGGATTGGGGTTCACTTCACGCTGAGAGGTAAACAACCAGCGAAAATCCAGCCGGGTACCTGTATTGAAGCGGGAATGCTCATGTTTGAATGTGGCACCCATTGCACGAGCACGCTGACGCAGATTGGAGAGCCCGTGACCCTCTGTACCAAATGCCGCAATCCCTACGCCGTCATCATCGATCGTTAATACAATATGATCGTCCACTGCGCGCAAGGCAATCTCGCCCATCGAGGCATGCGCATGGCGTAGGACATTGGTGGCAGACTCACTGATGATGCGAAATAAATTAACGCGCTGAAACTCTGTCAGGGCTTGTTCGGCAGCGTGTTCAAAGTGGAGCGTCCAGGTCGGCGATCCTGCTGCGTTACGCTCAAGGAAAGAACGGGTTGCGGCTTCCAGGCCGAGGATATCCAGCGTTTGTGGATGAAGGTCGTCGATAATGCGCCGTATGTCGGTGGAAATGTTGACGACATCCTTTCTAAGCGACGCCAATTGACCCGCTTGTTCGACACCTCTGTCCGGTAGTTTTTCAACGGTTTCCAGGATACGTGCCACCGATGTTAAATCGGCAAGTGCCTGGTCATGAAGATCCATGGCGATGCGCTTGCGTTCATTTTCAGCACCCTGCAGGACTTTTTCCACGGCAACAACATTGAGCAGACGCTGGGTCATATCGGCAACACAACCAGCCAGTTCGTCAAGCTCATCGCGGATGGTTGATGGCGCATCCACAGGCACCAGATTTCCACTGCATAGGGATCGTGCTTGCCTGGCAAGTGCTCCAATCCGCGAGCGAACCGACCGTACGGTAATCGCCGATAGAAGCACGGCAAGAAACAGGCATGCAAGCAGCATGTACAACGAGGTCTCTGCCAAATCGGCGATAGCGCTGTTGAGCCTGGTGTAGTAATTTGCATAGGCCTCGCGTTTTCTATCCCATAAAGCACTGTTGAATGCTTCAAGTTTTGGCATCACTTGCGCCAACGCCAAATTGACGCGTGCCGGATCGTATCCGGCTGGATTATTTATGATTGCCTGCTCCTTCTCTACAAACGCACGCAGATCGGAAGGCATCTTATAGAGCACCTCGGGATATAACAGATTCTCGGAAAAAATAGCCGATTGTTCGAGATGTTCCGGCGTTGCTGAGGGCAGATCCGCTGGATTACTGCGCAACGGGAGCGCAATGATTTTCTGAAGCCGGTACCCTGCACCCATTGCCAGGTGCAGGTGATCAGTAATACGAACCCACTGCCGCACGATCTCATTTTCATGACGAATCTGAGCCAGACCAAGCAATGAATATCCTATCAGCCCGGTGAGCAATGCAATGATTACTGCCGGGGCAAGTGTGAGCTGATAGACAAATGGCAATCTCGGCATGGCCTGGCCTTGCGCTATTAAGTATCGTTTTGATTTTATACTTGATATGTACATTCATGACTGTGCAAATGCACAGTCATGAATGACCAGTCGATACTGATTATTTGCGTTTCGAACGCTTTCCTTAAATCCGATATATCGCAATAGTGGGCCTGGCAGGTTTGTTCCTGCAAGGAAGAATACCGACTCACTACCTATCGGAAGGAGATAACATGCGAAAAAAACCAGCTATCTACATGTTACTTGCGCTTTTTTTGGGCGGACTGGCTATTTTCCAGCCGGCTCAGGCAGCAAGCGCACGACCCCAACACTCAGCCGTTGCTGTTAAAGAAAAGGTGGTCATTCAGGTGAGTGACAATGATCCGAAAAAATGGGCGCTCGCTCTTAATAATGCCGAAAACGTACAAGAAGATATTGGTAAGGACAAGGTGGACATTGAAATAGTCGCGTACGGACCTGGCCTGCCAATTTTGAAACTCGACTCACCTGTTGGCACCAGAGTAGCGGATGCGATCGCGAGCGGAATCAAGGTAGTTGCCTGTGAAAACACCATGAGGAAGACCAATCTGACCAAGGATGACATGCTGCCTAATCTGAATTACGTTAAATCCGGGGTGCCTGAGATCATGCACCGACAACAAGAAGGCTATACTTATATTCGTCCCTGAAATAGCCTGTTTTGGCACCGGTATGCAATCAACTCCGGAGGAAATGCAGCTACGTTTCTTCCGGAGCGCTCCAGCAATTCAAATAGGTCACAACCCCACTAGCTGCGCATCCACTCCGCGCTTGACGAGATTTTGATGGATAGTACGCATACTGGTGCAGTCGGGATCGTAGGCGACCAGCATGAGGTGTGGAGCGGATGGTGAAACATGGGCGCTGATGACGCAGGGATCTTCGCATACGCAGTCTTCAAGCACCACTTTTTCCGTAGGACCGAGATTGCGATCGAGGTGAAACATGATATTGGCGATGGATGTAAGCATGATTTTTACCTCCTGTTATTCGGCATAGACCAGCGATCCCGTCTCTGGCTGGTCATAAGAGAAATTCATCGCGCTCCTGTTTCTTCAATTGAGCTTGCCGTATCCCAGCATCCCCATCATGAATCTTACTGTGCCATAAGCCAGCCAACCCAGACTGCGCTTATACCAGGGTCGATGCAGCCAATGGTCGTGGACTAGACACTGGCTACCCGTATCGATGGCCGCTTGCAAGCTGGCATGCAGTTGCCCGGCGAATGCATGGTCTTCGAGCACGATATTGGCCTCGCGTGCCAGTAACAGGCTAAATGGGTCAATATTGCTGGAACCCACGGTGGCCCAGCGCTGGTCGATTACCGCGACTTTGGCGTGCAGAAAGCTCTTGTGGTATTCGCATATGGTAATGCCTGCCGCCATGAATTGGCCGTAAAGAGCACGCGAGGCGTAGTGCAGCAGGCGATATTCCACCCTGCCCTGCAATAGCAGGGAAACCCTCACGCCGCGCCCTGCCGCTTCGATCAACGCACGGCGGAAACGGATACCGGGCAGGAAGTAGGCATTGGCGATAATGATTTCGCTGCGCGCTGCATTGATGGCATCCAGATAGGCTTCTTCAATATCGCGCCGGTGGCGCAGGTTGTCGCGTATCAGCAACGCGGCCTGTTGTTCGCCTGCCGGGGTCGAATGCACCGCCACTGAATGCAACCGGTGTGCCCTGCGGCCTTGCGTCCATTTCACCAGCTTCCACAGGCGCCGCATCACGGGCGCGATCTGGGCAAGTACCGGCCCCTCCACCCGAACTGCATAATCGTAGCGCGGTGGAATCTGTCCGGGCATATCCATATCGTCAATGATATTGATGCCACCCACGAACGCGTAGCGTGCATCAATCATGCACAGCTTACGGTGCAGACGGCGCAGGCGGTTGCGGCGCAGGTGCAGTATGCCGGGTTCGGGGCGAAAAATTAAAATCTCAACGCCGTCGCGACGCATCTCGTTCAGTAGCTGGCTTGGCAATGCCTTGCTGCCGAATCCGTCCAGCACCAAACGTACAATTACCCCTCTCAATGCGGCACGCGACAGCGCCGCAGCTATCGTACGTCCGGTCACGTCGTTTGCAAAAATGTATGTCTCCAGGTGGATTTCGTGCTGTGCGGCCTCTATCGAGGCTTCCAGCTCGGGGAAAAATTCCACACCATTTTGCAGCAGGGTAATGCGGTTACCGGACAGGAGGCCTGGTGTCATGCGTGCTTAAGGGTTGCAGTGAGCGCGGCGTGGTCAGAAATACGTCGCCAGTAAGCGCCATGCATTACGCTCGCCTCGGCAACATCAAAGCCGCGTACGTAGATTCGATCCAGGTGAAACATTGGAAACGCCGAGGGAAAACTGCGTGCCGGACTGCCATTAGCCAGCTCGAACACTTCTCTCAATCCCAGCTCCTGGGCCAACTGCTTCCCGATCCGGATACGCCAATCGTTAAAGTCGCCGGCAATAATGAGCGGCGCATCATCAGGGACTGCGCTGCGGATACGCTCAGCCAGCAAATGCATCTGGATGGCACGACCACGCTCGAACAAACCCATATGCACGCACAGGCAATGCAGCGCCTGTTTCATCCCCGGCACCGCCATTTCGGCGTGCAGCAAGCCGCGCGATTCGTAAGCATGGGCGGAAATATCCAGATTTTCCCAACGCAGGATGGGATAGCGCGACAAGATGGCGTTGCCATGGTGGCCTGCATCATAGACGGCATTTTTGCCATAGGCGAAGTCCGACCATACACTGTCGGCGAGAAATTCGTACTGAGGGGTGGTGGGCCAGTTGGCGAAACGCTCTGCGTGGCCTGCGTGACTGCCTTGCACCTCCTGGAGAAATACAATATCTGCAGACAGTGCCCGTAGCCGCTCACGCAACTCATGGATGACCATGCGCCGGTTAAAGTGGGAAAACCCTTTATGGATGTTGTAGCTGGCGACGCGCAAAACGATGCTCATGCCCATATGATAGCAATTCCTGTGGCCGAGGCGTCAGTTCAATGCGTACCTTATATTACCGCCTGCTGGAGGATGGCTTGCCCATGCGCGGCAAAATCATGGATCGCTATGCGGCAGCGCGTGGCTGCTCGCGCTCCTGTGCACTGCTGCGTTTATCGACATAGATGCTTGAACCTGTCGTACGTTTTGCCATTTTCTTCACTTCCGTCGCTGCGGCCGCGACTTCGTGGTGCCCGGCAAATCGTCCCGGCGCGACTTGCACTATGCCAATGGATAACGCAGGAAAAGAAT
The DNA here is from genome assembly GCF_003851125.1 of Sulfuriferula multivorans. Taxonomy (GTDB): domain Bacteria; phylum Pseudomonadota; class Gammaproteobacteria; order Burkholderiales; family Sulfuriferulaceae; genus Sulfuriferula; species Sulfuriferula multivorans. The sequence continues at coordinate 148,939 of NZ_BGOW01000017.1, forward strand.
GGAATTCCATGTTGCCGCGCCGGTCTTCCGCCTCATAACCGCCAGCGGTCAGAGTTTGCGCGGACAGCATCCGGGCAAGGCTGCTATCAAATGCATCCAGCATCCTGCGGCAGCGCTGTTCCCAATCCGGACTTTGGAAAAGTATGAAAAAATCATCTCCACCGATATGCCCGACAAAATCCATGTCCGGGTCACTATGTACAGAGAGTAAATTGGCCGTCATCTGAATGATCTCATCTCCCTTGCGATATCCGTAGACATCGTTGAAGGGCTTGAAATGATCCAGATCGGCATAACACGCACAAAATGCCTGCCCATTTTCCAGCAAACGTTCGGTATGTTCGGTGATCGGCACATTTCCTGGCAGCAGGGTCAAAGGATTGGCATAGCGCGCTGCCTGGATTTGCAAATCGGTGATTTCCTGCATCAGATCGAAGCTGGACCCGACCCCCAGGTAGAGACCGCGATCGGTGAAGATATATCCATCGGCAAAATTGCTTTTACCCTTGTTGACCACCAGTTGACTCAATTCGGCCACGGGTGTTTTGATATCGACAATCAACGGGTCACTGTCCATGAACATTTCGCAAGGCTTTCGGCCATACAGCTCGCGCGTATACACCCGCGAAAATCGGTCTATCAGCAGACTGCGATTGATCAGGCCAACGGGCACGCCATCTTTAACCACCGGCAAGGCATGGAGCTTGGGATGCGTTTGAAATACCTTGAGCACTTCTTCGCTCATCGCATTCGGTGGTACTGAAGGCGCGTCCATCAGTAATTTCCGGGATTGATGTTTACGCGCATCGATCTTCTGGGTATGCGGATAAACACAAATCTGCGCGCTGGCCATGCACTCCAGCACTTCCTGGCTGGGTGAATGAGCCGGACGATCGAGCGGATGACCAATAAAATAGCCTTGCCCGAAACAAATTCCCATGTCTTTGATGACCTGGAATTCGGCACGATTTTCAATACCTTCGGCAATCAGGCGAGCGCCGCCGTTCTCGGCAATTTGCTGGATGGAACGAATGAATTGCAACTTGGTGGGATCCTGATGAATCCTGTGAACGAAATGCTTGTCTATTTTTACATAGTCAGGCTGCAGTTCTGACCATAGCCTGAGACTGGAAAAACCCTCGCCCAAATCATCCAGGGCAATCTGGAAGCCTTCCGCGCGCAATGCCATGATCGCTTCCACTACCGGCGCAAGCGCCATCTTGGGAGAGCTTTCAGTGATCTCGAAAACGATACGATCACGCGGAAAATCATCCCTATTCAGGAGCGCCTGCACTGCATCCGTTTTCAGGCAACCTTCCAGCAAACCCAGCGGACTTATATTCAAAAACAGGCGCCCGGGCAGCGCTCGCTTGATGAACCAGTCAAGCACAGTGGTCACGCACAGGGACTCGACGCGACCAGACAAACCGAATTGTTCGGCAGTAGCCAACAGTTTGATGGGGGAATGCAGTGGACTGTTGGAAGGGCCACGGATCAGGCCTTCATAACCTATCAGTTGACCCGCACGCAAATCCATAATGGGCTGGAAAACAGCCTGGAGCGTTTCATTTTCCAGGATATCCAGCAACAGGTCATGCAGTCTCATGGCTACCCGCCTATTTACAAAATAACCTGGGCATCCTATAGGCACACTATGACAGTTACGTGACAAACGCAGCTACGCGAAGCCTCATATTGCTACCCCGCCTAGCAGAATTCACTTGAGTAGACGCTTGATTGCTTCGGCATTGCTGGATGAGAAGCATTTTTCTGGTGCTGCTTCAGCGGCTAGCCATACATAGCCAAGGTGCTCGCGCGGCGACACAGTGATCGGCAATACATTGGGCAACACCAGACCGAATACATGCTCGGTATTCTCGGTCACACCTGGCGCATAGCGATGACGCCACTGCGGATAGATGGTGAAAGTATTTTGATAACCCCAATCATCAAGGCGAAAACATTGCGCATCCAGGCCGGTTTCTTCCTCCACTTCACGCACCGCGGTTTGGCGGAGACTTTCCTCACCATCACGGCTTCCGGTGACCGATTGCCACAAGCCGGGATGATCGGCACGTTCCAGTAGCAGCACCTGCAGGTCCTGGGTATAAATAACGACCAGCACGGAAACAGGCTGTTTATACGTTTGCTCCATGTACTTTCTCAAGGTTCGTAACGAATTGCCGTTATTATGATAATAATGGTATATAAATACCAAAACAAAACATAAAAAACATGGAGACTGAAGATGAATCCTGCACTCTGCTATATCCGTACCGCGCTCGGTCGGGACGAACTGCAACAACCCAAACTCGGCCTCAAACCACGTTGCCGGCAACTGCTGTTTGTACTGGATGGCACGCTATCAATCGCACAGCTAGGTCAGTCCATGCCTGGCATCAGCGATCTGGAAGGCACCTTGCAAGATATGCTGAAGCTGGGCTTGATTTGCCTCAGTAGCGACACCCCTGCCCCTGCCAAAACCGGTGTCAAAGAAAGCGCTGCAACCAGCAGTCACGATGATCTGGCAGAAAAGCTGGATCATGCCATGCATCACAGCACGGATAGTGGCAACCGTTTTGAGGATGCGAAGCGCCATGCAGCAGATATGATGACCGCACTGTTTGGCGCCAAATCCTCGCATGTGGACAAACTCGCACAAGCCAGCACGCAAGGCGAACTGCTGGCCGAGGTCGCCAAATGCAAGAAAATCCTCGGCGCTGTGGCGAGTGCATCCAAGGCACAACACTTCGAACAGTCGGTGCTCGCTGCGCTGCAAAAATAACCCCCCTATTTGGGGCGGAGAAGCGTTGCTACGCCTTTGCTGGTTCTATATTGCGCAGGCGGATGTGCAATTCTCGCAACTGACGCTCGTCCACTGCATTCGGTGCTTGCGTCATCAAGTCGTTGGCACGCTGGGTTTTTGGAAAGGCGATTACGTCGCGGATGGATTCCGCGCCCGCCATCAGCGCCACCAGACGGTCCAGACCGAAGGCCAGGCCGCCATGCGGCGGGGCACCGAATTGCAGGGCATCCAGCAGGAAGCCGAATTTCTCGCGCGATTCTTCCTGGCTGATGCCAAGCGCGCGGAACACGATTTCCTGGACTGATTGCTGATGAATACGCACCGAACCGCCTCCCACTTCCCAGCCATTCAGCACCATGTCGTAAGCGCGTGACAACGCAGCACCCGGGTTGCTTTCCAGCAGCGCTTCGTGACCCAGCTTGGGTGCGGTGAAAGGGTGGTGCAGCGCATCCCAGCGTTGCTCACCTTCGTTGTATTCAAACATCGGGAAATCCACCACCCACAATGGCTTCCATTCATTCACCGCATGGCCTTTTTCGTGGCCGACCTTGCTGCGCAGTGCTCCCAGAGCATCGTTGACGACACCGGCTTTGTCCGCGCCGAAGAAAATCAGATCGCCGTTGCCAACTCTGGTGCGCGAGATAATCTCGGCCAGCGCCGCTTCTGGCAGGAATTTGACAATCGGCGATTGCAGGCCGGTTTCATTGAGCTGGGTCACATCGTTGACCTTGATGTAAGCCAGGCCTTTGGCACCGTAGATTTTGACAAAATCAGTGTAGTCATCGATCTCTTTACGCGACAGCTCCGCACCACCGGGAACTTTCATTGCCGCCACACGGCCGCCTTGCATGTCCGCCGCACCACGGAATACCTTGAAGTCCACGGTTTTCATCAGGTCGGTGAGTTCGACCAGTTCCAGCGTCACGCGCATGTCCGGTTTGTCCGAACCATAACGGTTCATCGCCTCGCTGTATGGCATGCGCGGAAACGGATTGGGTAAATCCACGTCCATGACCTTTTTGAACATCTCGCGGATCATCGCTTCCACCAGATTCATGATTTCCTCTTCGGACATGAACGAGGTTTCAATATCCACCTGGGTGAATTCAGGCTGGCGGTCGGCGCGTAAATCTTCGTCGCGGAAACATTTGGTGATCTGGAAATAGCGGTCGAAACCGGACACCATCAATAACTGTTTGAACAGTTGCGGCGACTGCGGCAACGCATAGAACATGCCGGCATGCACGCGCGACGGCACCAGATAGTCGCGTGCGCCTTCCGGCGTGGAGCGGGTCAGCATCGGCGTTTCGATTTCCATGAAGCCGTTGACGTCGAGGTAGTCCCGTAAAGTCTTGGCCACGCGATAGCGCAGGCGCATGTTGTTCTGCATCACCGGGCGGCGCAGGTCGAGATAGCGGTGTGTGAGGCGCACATTCTCCGACAGGTTTTCGTCGTCGAGCTGAAACGGCGGCGTGGCAGAGGCGTTGAGTACCTCCATCTCCACTGCCAGCACTTCGATTTCGCCGGTTGGCAGATTGGGGTTGACCGTGCCTTCCGGGCGGGGGCGCACGCGGCCCGTGATTTTCAATACGAATTCGCTGCGCACGTCCTCGGCAATTTTGAAAGTATCGGCACGATCCGGGTCGCATACCACCTGCACCATCCCTTCGCGGTCGCGCAGATCAATGAAAATTACCCCGCCGTGGTCGCGGCGGCGATGGGCCCAACCACATAGTGTGATGGTTTGGTCTAGATGGGTGCGGTTTACGGAGCCGCAGTAATGGGTGCGCATGGTAATTTTGAATTGGAATTGTTGAAAAATTGAAGCTGCTTATGTGCTGGAATGATTGACCAGCGGATGTTTGTCAGGCGACGAGACGACTCCCATGGAAACAATGTACTTGAGCGCCACATCCACACTGATACCCAGTTCTATGGTGTCAGTTTTTTTCACAAAAAAATAAAAGCCATTCACCGGACTGGGTGTAGTAGGAATAAACACACCTACGTATTCGGCATCCAGGCTACCTGCCACATCACCGGGTATGTTGGTCTGAAATGCCAAGGACCACGCGTCCGGGTGCGGGTAGCGCACCAGCAGCACTTTGCGGAACGCCTCGCCCGACCCGGAAAACAACGTGTCCGACACCTGCTTGACGCTGTAATAGATTGATTTTACTACCGGAATCCGTCCCAGCAGGCTTTCCCAGAACAGCAGCAGGCGTTGACCTATGATATTGGCTGTCACCAGACCCGTCAGCAGAATCACCGCCAAAGTCAGCACCACGCCCAGACCGGGCAGATGCATCCCCAGCCATGCCTCTGGCCTCCACGCATGAGGCAGCAACAGCAGCGTCTGATCCATGCTGCCGATGATGAGATTGAGCACCCACAGGGTAATCCCCAGCGGCACCCAGATCAGGAGCCCGGTGATGAAGTAGCGTTTCATATTGACTTACTCTCGCACAGCCTGTGGTTGCGTCTGGTCAAGAACACGCCGGGCACGCTCCGGTACCGCAAGCCGGGGCTGGGGCAGCTTCTTCCTTCTTGGCAGGACTGCCCCCCTTGAAGTCGGTGGCATAGTAGCCATTTCCTTTAAGCTGGAAGCCGGCTGCGGTAAGTTGTTTACTGAAGCTCTCCTTGCCGCATTGCGGACACACCGTGAGGGCGGCAGCAGACATTTTTTGCATGACGTCTTCGGCGTGGCCACAAGCAGCGCATTTGTAAGCGTAGATAGGCATAGCAGACTCCTGAAAAAACGGTTAACAATTCAACCCGTTATTGTACATTAAGAATGTCTGATATATGGGTTTTTCAGGGCTTTACAAGTGCGGCAGCATTTTCGACAGCAACACGCGCAGTTTGGCCGGCCGCACCGGCTTATACAGCAGCGCATGGCCGCTGACCTTGATTGTACGTACTGATTCGGGAGCCGTATCGCCAGTGATCAGCACTGCCGGTATGTCCGCACCAAATATAGAGCGAAACCTTGCAATAACATCCAGCCCGATCTCCCCATCACGCAGGCGGTAATCGCAAAGCAGCACGTCTGGCGCCCGCTCCAATTGCGCCAGCGCATCGCAACCCCTGGTGGCCGAGACCACTTGCAATCCCCACCCGGTCAACAGACTACGCATAGCGGTGAGAATTTCCTCATCATCATCAATGACTACGACCAGCCCATGCAATTGCCCGGACAAGGTGCGTCGTCCGGAGTCGCGCAAATCCTCTACAACCGCTCCTGGTTCAGACTGTGCCACGCTAATGCTGAACACCGAGCCATGCTGCGGATAAGAGCGCAAACTCAGCGGGCAATCCAGTAGCCGTGTCACGCGTTCAACGATGGCTAACCCCAGCCCGAGGCCATTGCCGCGTGCGCGCTCGGGATTATGCAGCTGTACGAATTCTTCAAAAATATCCTGCTGGCGATCCTCTGGAATACCTCGGCCGCTATCCCATACCTCGATCAATACCCGCGCATTGCGTCTCCGACAACCCACTACCACGCCGCCGGAATCTGTGTAGCGCACCGCATTCGACACCAGGTTGAACATCACGCGCTGCAATAGCAGCGGGTCGGTATGCAACAAAGCTCGACTCGGCACTACCAGCAGCTTCAGTCCTTTGGCCTCAGCCTGATGAGTAAATTCGGTGCGTATCCGATCAAGCACCCGGTTAACCGGAAATACCCGCTCGTGCACTTCCAGCACACCCGCATCGAGCCGGGAAATATCCAGCAGGGAATTGAACAAACCTTCCATCGCAGCCACCGAAGCTTCGATGTTAGCCAGTATGCGCAGCTGTTCAGATTCATGGAGTTCATTCTTGAGCGCAGCGAGAAACAGCCCCAGCGCATGGATGGGTTGGCGCAGGTCATGGCTGGCTGCAGCCAGAAATTTGGATTTGGCAATGTTGGCGTGCTCGGCAGCTTCCTTCTGTTCTGCCAGCGCGGCAGTCGCCTCTCGAATACGCTGCTGCATGCCTACCCGCGAGGCGGTGAGATCCTCTGTCATCTGATTGATGCCAACTTGCAGCGCGCCTAGCTCGCCCCCGGCGTCATGCTCCACGCGTGCGTGCAGATTACCGGCACCGATGGCGTGCACCACAGCCAGCATTTCACGAATCGGTTTTGTCACGTTTCTCGATAAACGTAACGCCAGCGCAATGCCTAACATCATCACCAGCAGGCAAATACCCGCACTGGTCAATAACGTGGTGCGATTGATGGCCGCCAGATGCTGCAAAGAGACGCCCACTCGCACCCAGCCGATGCGACGTCCGGATGTATCCGGCGCATTCTCGTGCAGGGTAAACATGTCTGTAGCGTGCAGAGGAGCCATATCTATGGGCGCAGTAAAAACCAGCCTGTCGCCGACTTCCATCGGCTCAGTCGCACCCTGCAGGGCGGATGGCACCTCCCCGGCGGAAGCAAGCAGTTTGAAACGCGTATCGTAGATGGCCGCAAAATCCACCCCTGTCTCGGCATGCTGCGCGTTCAGCAGGTTTTGCAAAAACTTCTGATTGTAGGTAACCACGCCGTATTCCGCCGCAGTCGCCAAATAGCGTGCCTGAGCAGCGCCACGTTCGCGTAGCGCCTGCTCGGCATCCTGGATACGGCTATAACTGAAATACACGCCAAGAAGCACTGCGGTGATCAACACCGGCAACACACCCAATAGCATCGCATGTTGTCGCAAACCCCACCGGTTCACGGCTGGGGCTCCGCTTGCAAAGCAGCATACAGCTGTGCATCCGCCGGGATGGTGAGCGACAGGGCGCGCGCCACATTTCGGTTAACCATCACACTAAAATAACGCGGTGGCTGAGGTGGTGGCAACACAAAGGGCTTGCGGCGGATTATTTCGGCAATCTGCCGGCCGATCTGCTCCGGAGTGGAATAGACCGCGAGCAGCGCTCCCGCTTTGACCAGTGCAGCCGAATAACCCAGTACCGGCCTGCGTTGACGATAGGAAGTCAGGATCAAGCTCTGCAAACTGGCGCGATTCACCACTTCGACATCCGGCAGCAGCAGCAATGCGTCGCTATGCAGCAATACTGCGTCAATATCCGGAAATAGTGTCGTGACGTTATCCAATGTTTTGGTCACCAGTTGCAAGCGGCTGTCCTCGGCGGCTTCCTCCAGCATATCCCGCTCACTCAGTGTGGCTGATCCCAGCAACACACCGACCTGTTTTATATCAGGTAGCGCTGCATTCAATAGCCGAAATTGGCGGGGGTAGGGCTGATCCAGGCTCACTGCACTAAACTGGTGGCGGCGTGCTCGCAATACCAGTTCGCGCAGGATTTTCTCGTAATGCTGACGTGGCAACAAACCGGCCAGTACCGGGGCGACCCCGGGCGAACGGGCGAGCGCTTCGGTAGCTTTCACACCCAAAGGAACCAACAAGGTATCGGCACCAAATCCACTATCACGCACCTCATTCATGCTCAATATGCGCAGCGCGAGCTTCCCATCAGCTTCTGCCAGGCCGCTGCTTATTGCTGCTGCGGCCTCCAGATACGGAGCGCTTCGTTCGGATAACACCAGCACCACTTGGCGTGCGCAGCCCTCTGTCACAAACCCCATACACAGCAGCACAGCCAGCCACAGCTGTAAGGTGTCCGGCACTAGGTAGAGGCGCTTGCCCATTTCTGTTGGTTTTTCCCCGCATCGGTTCTTGGTTTCGACATCCTGTCGTTTGTTTCGCCACCTCTGCAGGATTGTCATCTGTGAACGGGGCAGCGTGTAGCTTCGCGATGGTCTAGGCCATTCGAATTAGTCCATTTGATACAGCAATTCATTGATTTATCTAAAACTAGACCGAATGGTGGATTTCCATTTTCCTCTTGGCGGGGATAATTACGGTGTCGACTCGCACTGAGCCTGTCGCAACAGGATAAATTTGATTTGGTAAGAAATAACAAACAACAACAGCCAATCAACCCAGCTCACAACATGGCATAAGTAGTGCCACTCAGACTGCCGCTTAACCCCCATTCTCTATCTGAAAATGGGGGTTCTTTTTTTGTCTTGCCGTTTCATTTTACAAGAGCGCGGGTTACCCGCCGTTGCCCATGGCGCAAAAGATCGTCAGTCGTGCAAACACGCCTACAACAATTTGCGCCGCTGCGCTTCCATCACTGCTTCGGTGCGGTTATTCACTTCCAGAGTGCGGAAAATACCGGCCAGATGGACTTTGATGGTCCCTTCACCCAACCCCAATTCACGCGCAATGAGTTTATTGGGCTTACCCGCAGCGAGCAGTTTGAGCACATCCATTTGGCGTTCGGTCAAACAACACGACGTTTGGCCCCGTGAAGTAGCCTGGGGAGCAGTCATTACTTCCGTGGCGGCCAACTCGTGATCCATCACCAGCGGCGGCAAGTAAATGCCGCCCGACAATACCAGGCGTATTGCCGAGAGCATGACCTGGCTGGAGGAAGATTTCGGAATATAGCCCAGCGCTCCGACATCCAGGACTGCCTGCACGTTGGGCCGCGATTCGGAACCCGACAATACCACTATCGGCACATCGGGATGAGCAGCCTGGAAATGAATGACGCACTCGACGCCAGTTACGCCGGGCATGTGCAGATCGAGCAATGCGAGATCGATGTCCTCATGTTGATTGGCGTGTGCGATGGCCTCCTGACAGGTTCCCGCTTCCAGCACTTCAACATCCTTCCCCATCTGCTGCAGCAGATGGCGTGCACCTTCACGAAACAGCGCATGATCGTCGGCCAGAATAATTTTCATCGGCTACCAGCCCAGTGTCAACGTCACAAAAGCACGGCGTTCGAAACGCATTTCCGGCCTGAATTCACTATACGGGCCATTCAGGCTCTGTCCTACCAGCGCCAACTCGGCCTCGTGTGCGCCATCGCGCCAACGTTTGGCGAGACGCGCGTCCACCCGTTCGTAACGATGCACCGGGTCGCCCTCGCCCAGCCAGGTCATCGCCGCCTCCTGATAATAGCCCATGCTGGCCTGGTATCCGCCAATGAATTCCTGGCTGATCAACAGACTGGTCTGATGGCGTGGCACGGAATAGCGTGTATCTTCATCGGCAGAACGTGCCTTGGTCCAGGCTTGGTTGAGCACAATCAGGCTGCCTTCCAGCGGACGCCAGCGCAACTGGAACTCCGCCCCGGTGAGAGTGGCGCCATACAGGTTACGGTTGCTAGTGTAGCCATTGTAAGGATCAAGAACCTCGGTACCGGCTGGGAAGTATTGCTTGACCTGGCCTATCAGCCGACTGTAACTATCGTGAAACACCCGTGCATCGACCGTCAGCCGAAGTTTGTGAAAATCACCCACATAACCGATTTCACGCGACAGCACCTGCTCTGAATCCAGTCCGCCGTTGTTCAGAGCCACCTGATTGAGCAGAAGTCCATTGTATGTATAGCGAAAATTGGCGCCTTCCTCAACTGGCGTGGGCGAGCGGTAACCCCGGCTGATACTCGCACGAACAGCGTGGTCAGGATTGATCAAATAATTCACGGCCACGCGAGGAGAGAGTGTGGTGCCGCCGTAATACTGCTTCTCCAGCATGGCACCGGATTGGAGCAACCAGTGGGATGTGGCATGCCACTCGCCATTGATGAACAATCGATACAAATTTCCGCCCAATGCTTGATTGGAGCCAAGATAGCTAGCTGAAGTAACCTGATCGCGCCGCGCCTCGGCACCCCATACCAGGCGCACATCCTGGCGCAGGTTGGTAATCATCTGAAACTCAAGGCTATCGCGATAAGCTTCATAGTCAAGATTGACAGGATAATTGAGTGTAGGTGGCAAGGGTGGGGGCAAAAACGGGAGCGCTGGCGGCCCCAGGAATACATTCCACGCTTCGCGCACGCGGTTATGAGAATGATTGAATTGCAGCGACCATTCGCTGTTGGCATCTGGCGCGCGACGGAATTTCATCTGCACGAAATCGCTCACCGAATACTGATCATGTGCGGGATACGAGAAATCGTTTGGGAACCCCTTCTGCCATTTACCCTCGCTATATCCCGCTTCGGTACTGAGCTCATCCGAGGTATTCAAGCGATAATCCGCACGTACGTTGACCAGTCGGTCCCGCGACAGATCTGGCAGGGTGTTATAGCGTTCATCCTGCTTCTGCGCCACGGTAATACGGTAATCGAGAGCACCGCGCTGACCGCCGTAACGATACATGCCGTCACGCACGCTTTTGTCACCCATCGTTAAAGAAGCAGTGTTACCCTGGGTTTGAGAAGGATGCTTGGTAATGATATTGATGACTGCCAAAAAAGCATTCGGACCGTAGGTCGATGCGTTGGGGCCACGCACCACTTCGATCCGTTCGATGTCCTCGATCGCCAGCGGCAGATCACGCCAGTTCACCTGGCCAAAACCGACGTTGTAGATGGAGCGTCCATCCACCAGCACCTGCATGCGCCGCGAGTAGGCATCGCTCATGCCATGATAGGTCACCACCGGGATGTTGCCAGCATAGTTGGATACGCTAAAACCCGGCACCAACCGGAGCAAATCGGGAATCTCGCGAAAACCCGAGGCACGGATCATTTCCTGGTCAATCACCGTTACTGCGGCCGGCGCTTCCTGCTGGGGTTGCTGCAACCGCGAAGCGGACAGCACTACCGGCAGGTCGGTAAGGTAATCCGCCTCGGTGGGTAGTTGTTCTGTATCGGCCCACAACGGGCTACTCCCTGCCAGCGCGAGTCCTGTGAGCAGACGCAGGAATACTGATTGCATGCTTCCCCCTTTTTTTGCATTTTTTTTATTATTATTCAAACCGGATGATTAACTACACACGGCCGCCTATATACCTCTGGCCAAAACCTGTAGCAACACATAATCCACCTTGCCGGTGCCCAGCACCGGCAAGCTTTCCAGATATTCGAATCGGCGCGGCACCGCAATTTCCGGCATTCCCATGCTTCTCGCCGCTTCCAGCAGACGCTCGCGCGACAATCCCGGCGCCGTGGTAAACAACACGATCGCTTCACCGCGCTGTTCGTCCTGCACCGTTGCCGCACCATGTTGAAAATCCGGTTCCGCCTGGCCGGCAATAGCCTCGACCGTTTCCAGCGAGATCATCTCGCCAGCCACTTTGGCAAAACGTTTGATGCGGCCAACAATATGGACAAAACCGTCGTGGTCAATGTCGACGACATCGCCGGTATTGTACCAGCCCGACCCGACTTCTGACGCCGGCGGCTCCAGTACGCCGGGGTGCTCGACCCGGTAGTAGCCCAGCATCAGATTCGGCCCACGCACATGCAACACACCGCCACGATGGATGCCGGGAATCGGCACCACGCGTGCCTCAACGCCTGGTAACAAATGTCCCACACTGCCGGGATGATTATCCGCCAAAGGATTCACGGCCAGCACCGGCGCGGTTTCAGTCGCACCGTAACCTTCTATTAGCTCAATGCCAAATTTGCTGCGCCAGGCCTCGCGCACCGACTCGGCCAGTTTTTCCGCGCCTGCCACTACGATACGCAAGCTGCGAAAATCCTCCGCCGTGGCGTATTTCGCGTAATTGCCAAAAAAAGTACTGGTGCCAAACAACACCGTCGACCCACTCTCGCGAATCATCTCCGGGATCTGTTTGTAATGCAGCGGCGTGGTATAGAGCCTGTTGGACACGCCGGTCAGCAAAGGCAGCAACACCCCGGCCGTTAGTCCAAAAGAATGAAATATTGGCAACGCATTGAAAAATTTCTCGTCCGCAGAAAAATTGATGGCTGCGCAGATTTGATCCACATTGGCGAGCAGCGCCCGATTGGACAGCACCACGCCTTTGGGCTTGCCTTCCGACCCCGAGGTAAATAGCACTACCGCTTGACTATCCGCATTTCCTGGTCTGGCTGCGCGCGCTGGAAACAACATCGCATAGCCCATCAGCCACGCCTTATCCAGCCAGCCGAATCCGGCACGCATATCTTCCAGATACACGAGGCGCACCTGTTCGCCCAGAACGGCAGCCTGTTGTTCGAGCTCGGCAGTTTTGAGAAATTGTCGCGAAGTAATGACGGTTTTCACCTGCGCAGCAACGCACGCATCGAGCAGATTTTGTACACCTGAGGTGTAGTTGAGCATCGCCGGTACACGCCGGAAGGCATTCATGCCCAGCACCAGCCCAACCGTGCTGGCGAGGTTGGGCATCAACACGCCGACATGTTCTTCCGGCGCGGTGATTTTACTCACCAGCCGTCCCAGCGCCAGCGTGAGCTTGAGCAGCTCCCCGTAGCTGTAGCGTGGCTGACGAATGTCCTCCAGCGCCTGACGCTCTCGGCCAAACCGCGTCAGGGTATCGAGAAAACGGGTATAGAGACTTTCTGTTGCGCCCGGCTCGACAAATTTAACCTGGGCTGCGGCTGCCATCAGAACGGAATATCGTCTTCCATATCGTCAAAGCTGGAGCCGCTGGATTTGGCCGGGCCATTCGATGCAGGGGCTGGGCGTGCCGCGGCAGGACGACGGCTCTCGCCGCTATCGTTATCCATGCTGGCTGAACCGCTACGGCCACCCAACATCTGCATTTTGTCGGCCACAATCTCGGTGGTGTAGCGTTCCTGGCCTTCCTTGTCGGTCCACTTGCGGGTCTGGATGCGGCCTTCCACATACACCTGGCTGCCTTTTTTCAGATATTGGCCCACCACTTCGGCGGTTTTTCCGAAAAACGATACGCGATGCCATTCGGTTTTTTCCTGCTTCTCACCGTTTTTGTCTTTCCAGTTTTCAGTCGTCGCCAGAGTCACATTGGCGATGGCGTCGCCGCTCGGCGCATAGCGCACCTCCGGGTCCTTGCCCAGATTGCCTACCAGAATTACCTTATTGACCGATGCCATTATGTTGTCTCCCCTATCAAATTAAGCGCGCCCTGCTCATCCCAACCGTGCAGCGCGACTTTCAGTATGGCCACACCCTCTTCGGCAATCACCGCGGCTTCCATCACGCCTGACAACGCGCCAAGATGGCGGCTAAGCTGCCCGGCCTGATGAGTATCCATCGGACCGACATGGAACATGCGGGTTTTCACTGCGGGCGGGGTGCGCATTCCTACCGCCGCCACCAGCCATGCCAGCATCAGCCCCGAACTGAACATGAACACTGCGGAAAACCCGTAGTGTTGCGACAGCCAGCCGCCCATGGCGCCCCCGAAAAACAATCCTAAAGACTGGGACGTATTATACACCCCCATTGCGGTCCCCTTGGCAGTGGTCGGCGCAAGTTTGGAGATCAATGACGGTAGTGAGGCTTCGAGTATGTTGAACGCAACAAAATACAATATGAGCGCGGCAACGATACCCCAGAAATGATGCATGCTGGCCGCCATCCCCAATTGAGCAGCCAGCATGGTCGCTATCGCCGCAACGAATACCTGTTTCAGCTTGCCGCGCGTCTCGCCATAAATAATGGCCGGTATCATCAGCGCGAACGACACCAGCACTACCGGCAGGTATATCTCCCACTGGTGGTTGATATCCAGATTACTGGTGTTGCGCAGCGCAAAGGGCAGCACTACAAACATCCCCATCTGCGCGGCATGCAAAGAAAAAATGCCGAAATTGAGGCGCAATAGCTGGATATCCTTCAACACGTCGCCAAGCCTTGCCGGGTTGGTCTCGGCATCCGCATGAAAGTGGCTGACCAGTGGATCAGGGACGCCCCATTTGACCACTGCCAAGGCTGCAATGGAGAGGACACCTGTCATCGCAAAAATTCCCGGCATCCCGATAAACTGATACAACGCGGGTCCCATTACCAGCGAGGCCGCAAAAGTCACCCCTATCGTGCCGCCGATCATGGCCATTGCCTTGGTACGATGCTCTTCACGCGTCAGGTCGGCCAGCAGTGCTGTAACCGCGGCGGAAATCGCTCCGGCACCCTGAATCACGCGACCCAGAATAATGGTCTCGATCGTTGTTGCATTGGCGGCGACAAAACTGCCAATGGCAAACAGGATCAGCCCGAAGTAGATCACGCGCTTGCGTCCGAATTTATCCGAGGCAATGCCAAACGGCAATTGCAGCAGCGCCTGGGTCAGTCCATACGCTCCCAATGCCAGGCCGATCATGGTGTGATTGGCACCGCCAGGCAGGTGCTCGGCATACAGCGCGAATACCGGCAAGATCAGGAACATTCCCAACATACGCAGTCCAAAGATACTGGCCAGGCCAATACTTGAGCGCAACTCGGCGGGGGTCATTTTTTCAGATGGCAGCATGGATTTGGGCACACTCTCAAAAGTCGGTATATTAACAGGTTAGCCTTTTCCGATTAATGCGGAAAAAGCATTTAACCACGGGATGCCAGCTCTTTTTGAGCAGCCCGCGCCCCGCTGGTTCCATTCACTCAGGAATATGCAACCCGATGGAATACATCCGCATTCGCGGTGCCCGCACCCACAATTTGAAAGACATCAATCTCGATCTGCCGCGCAACCAGCTGGTGGTGATTACCGGCCTGTCCGGCTCGGGCAAATCGTCGTTGGCGTTTGACACGCTTTATGCCGAAGGTCAGCGTCGCTACGTAGAATCGTTGTCTGCCTATGCGCGCCAGTTTTTGCAGTTAATGGAAAAACCTGACGTGGATCTGATCGAGGGACTGTCGCCCGCCATTTCCATCGAGCAAAAGGCCACCAGTCATAATCCGCGCTCTACCGTGGGCACCGTCACCGAAATCCACGACTACCTGCGCCTGCTCTTCGCTCGCGTCGGTACGCCGCAATGTCCCGATCACCATATCGAACTCGCTGCACAAACCGTTTCGCAGATGGTGGATCATGTGCTGGCTCTGCCTGAAGACACCAAGCTGATGATTCTTTCTCCTCTGATCGTCGGACGCAAGGGCGAACACCTGGATCTATTCGATGAATTGCGCGCGCAGGGCTTCGTGCGCGCACGCATTGACGGCAAGGTTCATGAAATGGATGCGCTGCCCAAACTCGACAAGAATAAAAAACACACCATCGAGGTGGTAGTGGATCGCCTGAAGGTGCGCGAGGACGCCAAACAGCGTCTGGCCGAATCGTTCGAGACCGCGTTACGCCATGCCGATGGTCGTGCATTGGCAGTGGAAATGGATAGCGGCAAGGAAACCCTGTTCTCGGCACGCTTCTCCTGCCCGGTGTGCGATTACTCACTCCCGGAGCTCGAACCTCGCCTGTTTTCATTCAACAATCCGATGGGCGCCTGCCCCAAGTGCGACGGACTGGGAGCAATCCAGTATTTCGACCCCAAGCGCGTGGTGGCTTTCCCGCACTTGTCGCTGGCGTCCGGCGCGGTAAAGGGCTGGGATCGACGCAATCAGTTTTATTTCCAGATGCTGCAAAGCCTGGCGCTGCATTATGGCTTCGACCTGGAGACACCGTTCGAAAAACTGCCTTACCCGATCCAGCAAATTCTGCTTCATGGCGGCGACAAGGAAAAGATCGCGTTCCGTTATCCCGGCGAACGCAAACCGCGCAGCCATGCTTTCGAAGGCATCATTGCCAACCTGGAACGACGCTACCGCGAAACCGACTCCAGCGTGGTACGCGAAGAGCTGGCCAAATACCTCAACAACAAGCCTTGTCCGAGCTGCGCTGGCACCCGTCTGCGCCGTGAGGCACGCCATGTGTTCGTTAACGGCCAGACCGTGTATGCGCTGTCGGCACTGCCGTTGAAGCAGGCGCAGAGCTTTTTCGAAACCTTGAAATTATCTGGCAACAAGCAAGCGATCGCCGATCGCATCATCAAGGAAATCGCTGCGCGGCTGACCTTCCTCAATAATGTCGGTCTGGAATACCTGTCGCTGGATCGCTCCGCCGACACCCTTTCCGGGGGCGAAGCACAACGCATCCGCCTCGCCTCGCAAATTGGTTCCGGGCTGACTGGCGTGATGTATGTGCTGGATGAGCCTTCCATCGGCCTGCACCAGCGCGACAATGAACGTCTGCTCGGCACCCTGAAACGTCTGCGCGACATCGGCAACACCGTGATCGTGGTGGAGCATGATGAAGACGCCATCCGCCTTGCCGATTACGTGGTGGATATGGGCCCCGGTGCGGGCGAACATGGCGGCAGAGTGGTGGCCGAAGGAACACCCGCCGATATTCTCGCCAACCCTGCTTCGCTCACCGGCGATTATCTGTCCGGACGACGCAGCATTGCTCTGCCCGCAACACGGCGGACACCCGATCCGAAGCGCATGCTCATCCTCACCGGCGCCAGTGGCAATAACCTGAAAAATGTCACCCTTGAACTCCCTGCCGGACTGCTGGTGTGCGTCACGGGCGTATCCGGTTCAGGCAAATCAACGCTTATCAACGACACCCTCTATGCCGCGATGGCGCGGCACCTGTATGGCTCCGCGGCAGAACCCGCGCCGCACACCGATATCCAGGGTCTGGCGCTGTTCGACAAGGTCATCAGTGTCGACCAAAGCCCGATTGGGCGCACTCCGCGTTCCAACCCGGCAACTTATACGGGGCTGTTCACCCCGATTCGCGAGCTGTTCGCCGGCGTGCCGTCAGCACGCGAGCGCGGTTACGGCCCGGGACGTTTTTCCTTCAACGTCAAAGGCGGGCGCTGCGAGGCCTGTCAGGGTGACGGGGTCATCAAGGTGGAAATGCATTTCCTGCCGGACATTTACGTACCCTGCGACGTCTGCCACGGCAAACGCTACAACCGTGAGACCCTGGAAATTCAGTACAAAGGCAAGACTATCCATGAGGTGCTGCAAATGACGGTGGAGGATGCCCACGCCTTCTTCAGCGCCGTACCGGTGGTAGCACGCAAGCTGCAAACGCTGCTAGACGTTGGTCTGGGCTACATCCAACTGGGCCAGGCTGCCACCACCTTGTCCGGCGGCGAAGCGCAGCGCGTCAAGCTGTCGCTGGAACTATCCAAGCGCGACACCGGACGCACCCTGTATATCCTCGACGAGCCCACCACCGGCCTGCATTTCCATGACATTGATATGTTGCTCAAGGTTTTACATCGCCTGGCAGACCAGGGCAACACGGTGCTGGTGATCGAGCACAATCTGGATGTGATCAAGACAGCTGACTGGGTAGTGGATATCGGGCCTGAGGGCGGTGACGGCGGTGGACAGATTCTCGCCGCCGGTACCCCCGAGCAAGTCGCTGCCAATCCGGCAAGTTATACCGGACAATATTTGAAACCCATTCTGAAGCGCAAAAAATAAAATGCAGCCACATCACGCACGCGAATTACTGATTGCCTCGTTTCATGCCGCGCTGGCAGGGGCTGATCCGCAACGGCTGGTGCCGCCT
Organism: Sulfuriferula multivorans; assembly: GCF_003851125.1. GTDB lineage: Bacteria > Pseudomonadota > Gammaproteobacteria > Burkholderiales > Sulfuriferulaceae > Sulfuriferula > Sulfuriferula multivorans. The sequence continues at coordinate 167,026 of NZ_BGOW01000017.1, forward strand.
TTTTTACCCATCCCCCCGGAGGGACGCACGCTGGTACTGGGGGGAGGCAAGGCTGCCGCCAGCATGGCGTACGCGGTGGAAGCGCACTGGCCTGACAGTGCGCCATTACAGGGATTGGTTGTCACACGTTATCAGCACAGCCTGCCCACCCGGCGCATTGAAGTCATTGAGGCCAGTCATCCACTCCCCGATGGGCGGGGCGCCGAGGCTGCACAGCGCATGCTGGCTCAGGCCGCCTCTCTTGCCGCTGACGATTTATTGCTCGCCTTGATATCCGGCGGCGGCTCCAGCCTGATGGCCTTGCCGGTTGCCGGAGTCAGCCTGAAAGCTTTGCGTGGGGTTACTCGCGCACTGGTCAATTCCGGTGCGACCATCCAGGATATCAATACGGTTCGCAAACATCTCACCCTGCTTGCTGGCGGTCAATTGGCACGTGCTGCCGGGGCTGCGCGAGTACACGCGCTGATCCTGTCCGACGTTGTTGGTGATGACCCTACGCACATCGCATCTGGCCCGTGCTGTGCTGATCCCAGTACGTTTGCTGACGCACTCGCCATCCTTGATCGTTTCCGTATCGAAGCCGATCCCGCCATCCTGACATATCTCCAGCGCGGCGCCGCGGGCGAGTATGCGGATACCCCCAAGCCTGGGGATAGCTGTTTGCTGCGAACAGTCAACCACGTCATCGGCAACGCCAGCCAGATGCTCCGCGCAGCAGCTAATTATTTTCAGGCACAAGGGGTCAAAGTGATTATTGTCAGCGAGGCGGAAACGCAATCCTCGCAGCAAGTTGCTCAGGCACACGCGAATCTGCTGCGTCAAATATTGGCCGACAACACCGCGCGTCCACTCGCATTATTATCCGGCGGTGAGACCACGGTCGCGACTGATGGCAGTGGCCGTGGGGGGCGTAACGCCGAATACCTGCTGGCGCTGGCGATCGAATTGCGGGGCATGGATAGCGTCTACGCACTGGCTGCTGACTCCGATGGTATCGACGGAACCGAAAACAATGCCGGCGCACTGATCGGTCCGGATACACTGTCACGCGTTCAAGCCCTTGGGCTCAACCCCGAAAAGCTACTGCAGAGCCACGATAGCTACACTTGCTTTTTCGCCTTGAACGACTTGCTGGTGACCGGACCCACGCTGACCAATGTCAATGATTACCGCGTCATACTGATAGGCTAGTTCGGCTTGAGTACACTCACCTCATCTCCCACCTGCAAGTTGAAATCTGATGCCGCACTTCCGCGATTGACCGCCAGTTCAAGCAAACCCACGCTGTTACTGAACCAGAACCCTTGGCCTCTGCCGAGCCTTCCGAAAGTCTCTCCGTGGACCAATTCCATGCCATGCACACTCACCCGACTGTGGGGCGAGATACCTGTTGCACGGATGCCGGTAAACGCATTGCCATAGTGGTCGATATAAATGATCCGTGCCAGATCGCCAATATCGAACTCCACTTGTAGTGTTTTGGCAGGCGATAACTTGTGTGCCGGGAATTCCCCGCGCGCAATTTCTGCTGCTATCACAGCAAACAGGTCGCGCCCATGAAAGGTGCTGGATAGTGATTCCGGCTGCCACTCTATTTTCCATATTTTGGCTTGTGCATCGCGCCCTGCAACGACTGACAGCAGACCATTGTCAGGGCCTACATACCAGTGGCCGCCTGCAGTAACGACTGCACCAGCGCGTGCGGTGCCTACTCCGGGATCCACCACTGCCAGAAATACGCTGCCCGGCGGAAATCCCGCTGCGAAAGCTGCCAGCAGGTGCGCGCCAGCATGGGCATTGAAGTCCGGCGAGTGATGCAGCAAATCCACCACCAGCTGGCCTGGCGCTTCAACTGACAGGCGCGCCTTGACCTGCCCTACATAAGGATCAATCGCGCCGAAATCACTGAACAATACGATCATGACAAACCTCGCATAGGGATTAAACCGACACTATGCGGAAAACAAAAAAGCCGGGCAAGCCCGGCTTTTTTGTAAGCATTTCAAACTTATTCTGCTGCTTCGACTACGCCCGCATCCTCTGCACGATCTACCATCTCGATCAATGCCATGGGTGCGTTGTCACCATCACGGAAACCGTATTTAAGAATGCGCAAATAGCCGCCGTTGCGGGCAGAAAAACGCGGGCCGAGTTCATCGAACAGCTTGACGACCATCTCACGATCACGCAAGCGGTCGAAAGCGAGGCGACGATTAGCCAGTGACGGCTTTTTACCCAAAGTAATCATGGGCTCAGCAACACGACGCAATTCCTTGGCCTTGGGTAACGTGGTTTTAATAACCTCATGACGCAGCAAAGCATTGGTCAGGTTGCGCAGCAGTGCAGCGCGGTGGCTGCTGGTGCGATTCAGTTTGCGATTGGCGAGACGGTGACGCATCGTTATATTCCTTCTGCTTAATTACGGCTTCTCGAGACCTGCGGGTGGCCAGTTCTCGAGCTTCATTCCCAGGCTGAGGCTCTTAGAGGCCAGCACGTCTTTAATTTCGTTGAGCGACTTGCGACCCAGATTTGGCGTCTTGAGCAACTCTGTCTCACTGCGCTGAATCAAATCACCGATATAATAAATATTCTCGGCTTTCAGACAATTAGCAGAACGCACAGTCAACTCAAGATCGTCCACCGGGCGCAGCAGCATGGGATCAACCTGTGCAACTTTTGGCAACTCGGCAGCAACTGGTGTCCCCTTCAGATCAGCAAACAACGCTAGCTGATCGACCAGAATACGGGCTGCATAACGCACTGCCTCTTCCGGTTCGATGGTACCGTTGGTTTCCACATCGAGTACCAGCTTGTCCAGATCGGTACGCTGTTCGACGCGAGCGCTTTCCACAGCATAAGCAACGCGACGTACCGGGCTGAACGAAGCGTCTAACTGGATGGCGCCAAGAGTTTGCGTGTCTTCTGGCTGGCGGCGTACGGAAACCGGCTGGTAACCGCGCCCCTGCTCAACCTTGATTTCCATGTCCAGTTTGCCACCTTTGGTCAGGTGGGCAATGACATGATCCGGGTTGAGAATTTCCACATCATGACCAGCTTCAATGTCGCCCGCTGTCACCGCACCTTCGCTGGATTTTTTCAGCTTGAGCAACACTTCACTACGATCATTTAACTTGAGCGCGATGCCTTTCAGATTCAGCAATATGTCAACGACGTCTTCCTGCACACCTTCCAGAATCGAATACTCATGCAATACGCCGCTGATGGAAACTTCAGTCGGTGCAGCGCCGGGCATGGACGACAACAGGATACGGCGCAGGGCATTGCCCAACGTATGTCCGTAGCCGCGCTCGAACGGCTCCATGATGACACGGGCACGTAACGGCGAAACGGTTTCTACGTCGATGATACGGGGCTTCAATAAATCAGCGGTACTGCTTTGCATAAACGGTGTCCCTCATACATAAAAGCGTCGGGATTACTTGGAATACAATTCCACCACGAGATGTTCGTTGATGGTAGCGGGTAGTTCGGCGCGTTGTGGTTTGGCCTTGTAAGTGCCTTTCATATCTTTCGCACTCACTTCTACCCATTCCGGAAAGCCACGCTGTTCTGCAGCCAGCAGAGCAGCCTTGATGCGCAGCTGCTGCCTGGATTTCTCACATACTTCCACCACATCGCCGGGTTTGACCACATAGGACGGAATGTTCACGCGCTTGCCGTTCACCAGTATGCTGTTGTGACGTACGACCTGACGTGATTCGGCACGCGAAGCGCCAAATCCCATACGGAATGTAACATTGTCCAAACGGCTTTCCAGGATCTGCAACAGGTTTTCACCGGTCACACCGCGCTGACGGTCGGCTTCTTTGTACACATCACGGAACTGGCGCTCAAGTACGCCGTAGGTACGACGCAGTTTTTGCTTTTCGCGCAGCTGAACACCATAGTCGGAAAGGCGATTGTTCTTCTTCTGGCCGTGCTGACCCGGTGGATAGGGGCGACGTTCAATCGCGCACTTGTCGGTGAAGCACTTCTCGCCTTTAAGAAACAATTTCTCGCCTTCGCGACGGCACTGGCGGCATTTAGCATCAAGATTTCTGGCCACGTTGGGACTCCTGCTTTAGATACGGCGTTTCTTGGGCGGACGGCAGCCGTTATGCGGCACTGGCGTCACGTCGGAAATACTGGTGATTTTAAAACCGGCGTTATTCAATGCGCGAACTGCAGACTCACGGCCTGGACCAGGTCCTTTAATGCGCACCTCAAGATTCTTAACGCCACATTCCTGTGCCAGCTTGCCTGCATTTTCAGCAGCAATCTGAGCAGCAAACGGGGTACTTTTACGCGAACCTTTAAAACCGGCACCGCCTGAAGTCGCCCAGGACAAGGCATTGCCCTGCCGGTCGGTGATAGTAACAATGGTGTTATTAAAGGAAGCATGAATGTGAGCAATGCCTTCCGCCACATTCTTTTTAACCTTCTTACGGACTCTGATATTCGCCTTAGCCATAATTCTCTATTCCTTTATTTGGTCGCGCGAACGGCCTTGCGCGGGCCTTTGCGGGTGCGGGCGTTGGTACGAGTGCGCTGGCCTCGCAATGGCAAACCGCGACGATGGCGCATACCACGATAGCAACCCATATCCATCAGGCGTTTGATGTTCATAGTGACTTCGCGGCGCAGGTCACCCTCAACCGTGTACTTGGCCACGCCTTCGCGCAGCTTTTCCATCTCAGCGTCGGTCAAATCCTTGATCTTGGCTGCTGTATTCACACCCGCGTCCGCACAAATCTTGCGGGAAACGGTGCGGCCGATACCATAAATTGCTGTTAGCGCAATTTCGGCATGTTGGTGGTTCGGGATGTTTACCCCTGCGATACGGGCCATCTAATCACTCCGGAATCGAAAACATTAAATTCTATCATTTAAAGCCAGGCTAAAACAATCAACCTTGGCGTTGCTTGTGGCGTGGGTCTTCACAAATAACCCGAACTACGCCTTTGCGACGTACAATCTTGCATTTACGGCAGATTTTTTTAACTGATGCCCGTACTCTCATGAAAAACTCCTCGACATAACCGTGCATGGCACGGCAAATAACTTACTTGGCACGAAACGTAATTCGAGCCTTGGTCAAATCATACGGCGTCAATTCAACCGTCACTTTGTCGCCTGGCAAAATGCGAATATAGTGCATACGCATTTTTCCGGAGATATGTCCCAAAACAATATGACCATTTTCCAGTTTGACCCTGAAGGTTGCATTCGGCAGGGTCTCCAGAATCTCACCTTGCATCTGGATGGTATCTTCTTTTGACATCTATCGAGCCACCTGCCGCTTAACGCGAAACAAAACCATTACCCTTGAAGTTAGCTTTCTTGAGCAGCCCCTCATATTGGTGGGACATAATGTAAGCCTGAACCTGCGCCATGAAATCCATGGTGACCACCACGATAATCAACAGTGAGGTCCCTCCAAAGTAAAACGGCACATTGAATTTCACTATCAGAAATTCCGGCAGCAAACATACCAGCGTGATATAAATTGCACCCACCAGGGTCAAGCGCCCCATTATTTTATCAATGTAGCGCGCCGTCTGTTCACCAGGCCGAATTCCAGGAACAAAAGCTCCGCTCTTTTTGAGATTATCTGCCGTCTCCTTGGGGTTAAATACCAAGGCGGTATAGAAAAAACAGAAAAAGACAATTGCCGATGCATACAGAATCACGTAAATCGGCTGTCCTGGCGACAATGTCGCACCAACATCTTTCAGCCAGCTCATGCTCTCATGGCTACCGAACCAGCCAGCCAAAGTTGCCGGGAACAAAATAATGCTCGAAGCAAAAATCGGCGGAATCACGCCTGCCATATTTAGCTTAAGCGGCAGATGCGAGCTTTGCCCGCCATAAACCTTGTTCCCTACCTGGCGCTTGGCATAATTCACTAATATTTTTCGCTGGCCCCGCTCTACAAACACTACCAGCGCCGTGACCAGGACTACTGCAACAAACAGCATCAACACCAGAGGAATGGAAAATGCCCCCGTACGCGTCAATTCCAGCGTACCACCAATAGCATGCGGCAACCCGGCAACGATGCCGCCGAAAATAATCATCGAGATCCCGTTGCCAATACCGCGTTCGGTAATCTGTTCACCTAGCCACATCAGAAACATGGTGCCGGCAACCAGCGTCATTACCGCCGTCAGACGAAACATATAGCCCGGGTCAATCACCAAACCTGGCTGCGCTTCCAGCGCAATGGCAATACCCAGCGCCTGGAAAAAAGCCAACCCCACAGTACCATAGCGTGTGTACTGGGTAATCTTTCGGCGCCCGCTTTCACCTTCTTTCTTCAGCGCTTCCAGCTGAGGGGAAACCACCGTCAGCAACTGCATAATGATGGATGCCGATATATATGGCATGATCCCAAGGGCAAACACGGTAAAACGCGACAGCGCACCACCCGAGAACATGTTAAACATGCCCAGGATGCCACCCTCTTGGGAACGGAACAGCTGTTCCAGCGCCACCGGGTCTATGCCAGGAACTGGAATATGCGCTCCTATTCGGTACACTACCAGCGCACCAATCAGGAACAGCAAACGCCGTTTCAAATCGCCGAATTTATCGGCACTGCCTGTACTGGGCTTATTCGCAGCCAAGATTATTCCACGAAGCTGCCGCCGGCAGCTTCAATAGCTGCACGTGCACCTTGCGTAGCCAGCACACCATGCAGCTTCACTGCACGCTTTAATTGGCCGCACAAAATTACTTTTGCCGTCTTGGCACGAGCGTGAACAATACCCGCCTGCTTAAGCACCAGGATATCAATATCATCTACCGGCAGCTTATCCAGATCAGACAACAGCACTTGGGCGGTATCCCCTGAAGTCAGCGAAACAAAGCCGCGTTTGGGCAAACGTCGCTGCAAAGGCATCTGACCGCCTTCGAAGCCAACTTTATGATATCCGCCTGTACGAGATTTCTGACCTTTGTGGCCACGACCCGCAGTCTTGCCGAATCCGCTTCCGATACCACGTCCAACGCGGCGTCTTGCGCTTTTGCTGCCGTCAGCAGGTTTAATAGTATTAAGTTGCATTTAACCCTCGCACTTTACGAGATAATTTACTTTATTAACCATACCGCGATTAGCCGGCGTATCCAGCACTTCCACAGTATGATGCATGCGGCGCAGGCCCAGGCCACGGACGCAAGCACGGTGTGATTGCTTGGTACCAATAACGCTTTTAACCAGCGTTACCTTCATCATTTTGGCAGCAGCAGTACTCATCATTCTTACTCCATGATCTCTTCGACGGATTTGCCGCGCTTGGCAGCAATTTCCGAAGGAGAATTAACTTGCAGCAGACCATTGATGGTTGCACGCACCACGTTATACGGGTTGGTTGAGCCAATGCATTTGGCCAGGATGTTATGCACGCCCATCACTTCAAATACGGCGCGCATCGGGCCACCGGCAATAATTCCGGTACCTTCAGAGGCTGGCTGCATATAAACAACCGCCGCACCATGCTTGCCGATAACGGCGTGATGCAGAGTACCGTTTTTGAGGTTGACTTTAACCAGTTTGCGGCGCGCTTCATCCATCGCCTTCTGTACCGCAACGGGAACTTCACGTGACTTGCCCTTACCCATACCGATACCGCCATCACCATCACCCACCACGGTCAATGCGGCAAAGCCCAAAATGCGGCCGCCCTTCACAACCTTGGTTACACGGTTAACAGCGACCATCTTTTCGCGCAGGCCGTCGGTACTCTCTTGATTTGTTTCAAATCTTGCCATTGTTTACCCCAATTAGAAGCTCAGGCCATGCTCGCGGGCAGCGTCGGCCAAAGCCTTGACGCGTCCGTGGTAGCGGAATCCAGAACGGTCAAACGCCACTTCGCTGATTCCAAGCCCCTTGGCTTTCTCGGCGATACGCTTGCCCACGGCAACTGCTGCACTGATATTGCCGCCGTTGGCAACATCCTTGCGCACATCGACTTCGACGGTGGAGGCGCTGGCCAATACTTTGTCGCCTGTCGCATCGATAATCTGCGCATAGATATGGCAGTTGGAACGGTACACCACGAGACGGGTGACTTTTTGCTCTGCAATGCGAGCACGGGTTTTGCGTGCTCTGCGCAGACGCGCGGTATTCTTGTCCATGATTAACCTTTACCTATTTTTTCTTGGTTTCTTTGAGCGCCACCACTTCGTCGGCATAGCGCACACCCTTGCCCTTGTAAGGCTCCGGCTTACGATACGCGCGTACGTCCGCGGCTACCTGACCCACTTGTTGACGGTCGATACCCTTAATCAGAATCTCAGTCTGAGTAGGCGTTTCCACTTTCACACCTGCCGGCATCTTATGCGCAACCGGATGCGAAAAACCCAATGACAGATTTAATGTATCGCCAGCGGCCTGGGCACGATAACCCACGCCAACGAGAGTAAGCTTCTTTTCAAAACCCTTGGTCACTCCCTGCACCATATTCGCCAGCAGGGCGCGCATGGTACCCGACATTGCATTAGAACGAATACTGTCAGAAGCCGCCTTAAATTGCAGGGTGTCTCCAGCGCGCTCCACGATAACATCGGCATTGGCGCGCTGAGTTAGAGCTCCCAACGGACCTTTAACAGTAATTGCATCTGTACCCAGGGTCACTTCGACCCCAGCGGGTACGGCAACAGGATTTTTAGCTACACGTGACATTGCAATACCTCATCAGGCCACGATGCACAGAACTTCGCCGCCCACGCCGTTGGCGCGCGCTTTGCGATCGGTCATCACCCCATGAGAGGTCGACACGATAGCGATACCCAGTCCGTTCATCACTTTAGGAATTTCCTGGCTGCCTTTATAAATTCGCAGACCAGGGCGGCTTACGCGTTCGATTTTTTCAATTACGGGACGACCGGCATAATATTTGAGACTGATACTCAGCTCAGGCTTGCCGTCATTTTCACGCACTGCAAAATCGTCGATAAAACCTTCGTCTTTTAACACTTGCGCAATCGCCGCCTTAACCTTGGAGGCGGGCATTGCCACACCGGTTTTTTCGACGCTTTGTGCATTGCGAATACGCGTTAGCATATCTGCGATCGGATCACTCATACTCATTCGATATCCCCCGCTTACCAGCTGGCCTTAACCATGCCTGGCACTTCACCACGCATGGCAATTTCACGCAGCTTAATGCGCCCCAGACCAAACTTACTGTATACGCCACGCGGACGACCAGTCAGCTGACAACGATTGCGCAAACGAACCGGGCTAGCATCCCTTGGCAGCTTTTGCAATTTGAGGCGCGCTTCGTAGCGTTCCTCGTCAGACAGTTTTTCGTTACCGGCCGCAGCGAGCAACTCTGCACGCTTGGCAGCGTACTTTTTGACCGTTGCGCGGCGCTTTTTATCACGGTTGATCAAAGCAAGTTTTGCCATGACATCCTCAGTTCTTGAACGGGAATTTAAAAGCGGCCAGCAGTGCGCGCGCTTCTTCGTCGGTATTTGCGGTGGTGGTAATGGTAATGTTCATACCACGCAACGCGTCAATTTTGTCGTACTCAATTTCCGGGAATATGATCTGCTCGCGCACGCCCATATTGTAATTGCCGCGGCCATCAAAAGACTTGCCAGACAACCCGCGAAAGTCCCGAATACGCGGAATAGCAACCGTTACCAAACGGTCCAGAAACTCGTACATGCGCTCGCGGCGCAGCGTTACCATGCAACCCACTGGATAATCATCACGGATTTTAAAGCCGGCGATAGATTTCTTAGACTTAGTGACGACCGCTTTTTGACCAGCGATTTTCTGCATATCACCTACGGCATGCTCCATCACTTTTTTGTCAGCCACCGCCTCGCCCACGCCCATGTTCAACGTAATCTTATCGATACGCGGCACTTCCATCACGGACTTGTAGCCAAACTGCTGAATCAGCTGAGGGGCAACCGTGGTTTTATAAAATTCCTGTAAACGAGCCATGCTTACCCCTTAAGCGTCAACGACTTCGCCGTTAGACTTGAAAACCCGGACCTTGCGACCGTCCTCAAGAACCTTGAATCCAACACGATCTGCACGCTTGGAAGTCGCGTTAAATAATGCGATGTTGGATATATGGATCGGCATTTCTTTAGACACAATCCCGCCCGCATCACCCTTAACCGGATTCGGCTTGACATGTTTTTTTACGCTATTGATGCCCTCAACCAGCAATCGGTCATCATCACGTACACGCAGCACCGAACCGCGCTTACCCTTGTCTTTGCCAGCAATAACAATTACGTCGTCGCCTTTACGAATTTTGTTCACAATCGCCTCCTTACAGCACTTCAGGAGCCAAGGACACAATTTTCATGAAACGCTCGGTACGCAACTCACGCGTCACCGGGCCGAAAATACGTGTGCCAATCGGTTCCAGCTTGTTGTTCAGCAGGACAGCAGCGTTGCCATCGAACTTGATCAACGAGCCATCGGGCCTGCGCACGCCTTTGGCAGTGCGTACCACGACGGCGTTATAAACATCACCTTTTTTGACGCGACCACGAGGGGCAGCATCTTTGATGGTTACCTTGATGATGTCACCAATGCTTGCGTAGCGTCGCTTGGATCCGCCAAGCACCTTGATGCACATAACAGAGCGTGCACCGGTATTGTCGGCAACATCCAGCCTGGACTGCATTTGAATCATTTAAACTCTCCAACTTAACCCGCCGAGCCAGGTTCCCCTGTCAAGACAGCTAGTTTTGGACCCGTACGGGGAAGACCGCCGTTTCCGGCGAGACGAAAAGCGTTAGACTATACCAGCCCTTTAGAAAAAGCGCAACATTATTATGCTGCGCGTCCTTTCTCTACCAACGCGGCAACACGCCATGATTTGGTTTTTGCAATGGGGCGGCACTCTTCGATAATCACCATATCGCCCTCATGAAACTCATTATTCTCATCGTGCGCGTGGTATTTCTTGGACAAGCGCATCACTTTTCCGATCACAGGATGCTTAACCTTGCGCTCGACCAAAACCGTGACTGTTTTGTCCATTTTATCGCTGACGACGCGCCCTGACAGGCTACGTGCAACCTTGATTTCGGCTTCGCTCATTTATTTACCGCTTTCAGTTCGTTCTCGCGCTGAATCGTATGGATACGCGCTATATTTTTGCGCAACTTACCCAGTTCACTGGTTTTGTTGGTTTGCTGAGTCGCCACCTGCATACGCAGACTGAATTGGGCACGCAGCAAATCCAGCAATTCCTGTTTGATTTCAGTAGAGGATTTGGTTCTCAGTTCGCTAGCATTCATAATTAGCTACCTATCATTCTAGTGACAAACGCTGTCTGAATAGGCAGTTTGGCCGCGGCCAGGCGGAAAGCCTCACGCGCCAATACCTCATCAACGCCGTCCATTTCATAAAGCATCTTGCCAGGCTGAATCTCTGCAACGTAGTACTCTGGATTACCTTTACCATTACCCATACGGACTTCAGCCGGTTTTTCCGAAATTGGCTTATCCGGGAAAATACGTATCCAGATACGCCCACCACGCTTGATGTGACGCGTCATAGCTCGGCGCGCAGCTTCAATTTGGCGCGCGGTCAAACGACCACGACCAATTGCTTTCAAGCCATACTCACCAAAGCTGACTTTATTTCCGCGCGTAGCAATGCCGGTATTACGACCTTTTTGCTCTTTGCGATACTTTCTTCTAGTTGGCTGCAGCATGTTTCGCTCCTGGCTTTCTTACGCGTTTTTCCGGTTCGGCCGGGGCTGCTGCAGGCTGCTCGCCCTTGGCCAGCGCGTCACCTTTGTACACCCACACCTTGACACCGATAATGCCATACGTGGTTTTGGCTTCATGAAAGCCATAGTCAATATCCGCACGCAAAGTATGCAGGGGTACACGACCCTCGCGATACCATTCGGTACGCGCAATCTCCGCGCCGTTCAAGCGGCCAGAGCTCATGATCTTGATGCCCTGCGCACCCAGACGCATGGCATTCTGCATCGCGCGCTTCATGGCGCGACGAAACATGATGCGCTTTTCCAGCTGGCTGGCAATATTTGCGGCAATTAGCTGCGCATCGACTTCAGGCTTGCGCACCTCCTCAATATTGATATGTACCGGTACGCCCATCATTTTCTGGACTTGTGATTTCAGCGCCTCGATATCCTCGCCTTTTTTACCAATCACGATACCAGGACGCGCACTGTGAATAGTGATGCGCGCGTTTTTGGCCGGGCGCTCGATGACAATCTTGCTTACCGATGCATTTGCCAGCTTCTTTTTCAGGAAGTCGCGGACTTTCACATCCTCATTCAAGGTTGCAGCAAACGTGCGGTTACCTGCATACCACTTGGAAGTCCAGTTACGCGCGACCGCCAGGCGAAACCCAATCGGGTGGATCTTCTGTCCCATGCTCGTTCCTTATTCGTCGCCGACCGTCACAACAATGTGACAAGTCTGTTTGTTGATGCGGTTACCACGACCTTTGGCACGCGCCATGAATCGCTTCATGGAAGGCCCCTGGTCAACGGTAATAACAGCGACTTTTAATTCATCGATGTCCGCGCCCTCGTTATGCTCAGCATTGGCTATAGCCGATTCCAGCACTTTCTTGATTACGCCCGCGCCTTTTTTTGGACTAAAGGCCAGGATATTCAGCGCCTTATCCACGGGCAAGCCGCGAATCTGATCAGCCACCAACCGGCCTTTTTGTGCCGACATGTGGGTGCCTCGTAATACTGCAGAAACTCTCATCATGGCTCCTATCTCTTGGCTTTCTTGTCGGCCGCGTGCCCTTTGAAGGTGCGAGTCAATGAAAACTCACCCAACTTGTGGCCTACCATGTTTTCGGAAATAAACACTGGCACATGCTGCTTGCCATTGTGAACTGCTATTGTCAGACCAATGAAATCTGGCAGCACCGTAGAACGGCGTGACCAGGTTTTAATCGGCCGCTTATCATTACCCGCGCGCGCTGCATCCACCTTCTTTTGCAGATGATCGTCAACAAACGGGCCTTTTTTAACTGAACGTGGCATAACTCTTTACCCTTTAACGTTTATGACGACGACGCACAATCATGCCGCTGGTGCGTTTGTTGCGGCGCGTACGGAAACCCTTGGCCGGTACACCCCACGGACTGACCGGGTGGCGGCCTGCCGCCGTTTTACCCTCACCACCACCGTGCGGGTGATCAACAGGGTTCATCACCACACCACGAACCGTTGGACGGATACCGCGCCAACGAGTCGCACCTGCCTTACCCAAAGAACGCAAGGAATGTTCGCCATTGCCAACCTCGCCAATGGTAGCGCGGCAGTCAACGTGAACCTTGCGAATCTCGCCAGAGCGTAAGCGCAATTGCGCATAACTTCCTTCGCGCGCCAGCAACTGCACCGAAGTGCCGGCGGAGCGCGCAATCTGCGCACCTTTGCCAGGCAACATTTCTACGCAATGCACGGTGGTACCTACCGGAATATTCCGCAAGGGCAAGGTATTACCCGCTTTGATTGGGGCATCGGACCCATTCATCAACTGCATGCCGGCTTCGATACCTTTGGGAGCAATCACGTAGCGGCGCTCACCGTCGGCATAACACAGCAAAGCCAGATGGGCACTACGATTAGGGTCGTATTCCAGACGTTCGACCTTCGCCGGAATGCCATCCTTGTTGCGACGGAAATCCACCAAACGGTAATGCTGTTTATGACCACCACCCATGTGACGCGTGGTAATGTGGCCGTTGTTGTTGCGTCCCGCGGTTTTGCTTTTGCTTTCCACCAGGGAAGCAATCGGTTTGCCTTTGTGCAAACCGGGAGTGACAACCTTGACGACAGCGCGGCGGCCAGGGGAAGTTGGTTTAACTTTAATAAGTGCCATTTTTATTTACTCCTACTGCCCGGCCGTGAAGTTGATTTCCTGCCCTGGCTTCAGGCAGACAAAGGCTTTTTTCCAGTCGCTGCGGCGACCCATGAAGCGACCGAAGCGCTTTTGTTTGCCCTTGACATTGGCAATCTGCACACTCTCCACCTGCACCTTGAACAGCAACTCAACAGCAGCTTTGACCTCAGGCTTGGTAGCATCCGAAGCTACACGGAAAATAACCTGTTCATGCTTGTCTGCAACGTAAGTGCTTTTTTCTGAAACCTGCGGCGCAAGGATAACCTGCAGCAAACGCGCATCATTGAATTTAGTGGGGCTCATGCCAGCATCTCCTCAACCATCTTGACCGCATTTTTGGTCATCAGCACATTATCGAAATGCACCATGCTTACCGGGTCGATGTGACGCACTTCCACCACCAGCACATTGGGCAGATTGCGCGAGGACATCCACAAGTTGTCGTCCAGGCTGTCGGTCACAATCATGACGTGACCCAAACCCATCCCCTTCAACCTGTTTGCCAGGTCTTTGGTCTTGGGTGCAGCCATGGACATGCTGTCCACTACTGACAAACGACCTTCGCTGGCCAGCTTCGACATAATCGAAGCAATACCCGCACGGTACATCTTGCGATTGACCTTTTGCGTGAAATTTTCTTCAGGACTGTTCGGGAAAGCACGACCACCTCCACGCCAAATCGGGCTGGAAGTCATACCAGAACGGGCGCGACCGGTGCCTTTCTGACGCCACGGCTTTTTGGTGCTGTGCTTGACCGTGCGACGATCTTTTTGTGCACGGTCACCACTACGGGCATTCGCCATATACGCAGTGACCACTTGGTGCACCAGCGCTTCGTTGTATTCGCGCCCGAATAATTCGTCGGAAGCGACCAGTGTACTGGTCGCCTGACCTTGCTCGTTGATTACCTTAAGTTCCATTATGCACCTGCCTTCACACTGGGGCGCACTACCACGTGCCCACCCTTGGACCCAGGCACAGCGCCTTTGATCAGGATTAACTGGCGCTCAGTATCTACACGAACCACTTCCAGCTTCTGCACGGTACGCTGAACCGCACCCAGATGGCCGGTCATTCGCTTGCCCGGAAAAACACGACCGGGATCCTGCGCCTGACCAATCGATCCAGGCACATTGTGGGAACGCGAGTTACCGTGCGAGGCGCGGTTAGATGAGAAGTGGTGGCGCTTGATAACACCGGCATAACCCTTACCCTGGGTGGTACCGGTTACATCCACCAATTGTCCGGCCTGGAAAATTTCCACGCTGACCACGCCACCCAGCTGCAATGAAGCAGCATCGGCATCGGTCAGGCGAAATTCCTTGAGAAGCGTACCCGCTTCTACTGCAGCCTTGGCGAGATGCCCCGCTTCAGCCTTGGTTACACGGCTGGCACGACGCACACCATAGGCAACCTGCACTGCCGCATAGCCATCGGTAGCAGGGGTCTTGATCTGGGTCACACGGTTGTTCGACACATCCAGCACAGTGACAGGGACGGTTGAACCATCCTCGGCAAACAGCCTGGTCATGCCGATCTTGCGACCGACGAGTCCTAAACTCATTTTTCTATCCTTAGCAAAAAGGCGCCGATTTCAATTGACCGGCATTTTTTATCCCCGGGAAAACCGCCCGGTACGGATACAAACTTAAACTTTGATTTCTACTTCCACGCCCGCAGGCAAGTCCAGCTTCATTAACGCATCTACGGTTTTGTCTGTAGGATCGATAATATCCATCAGACGTAAATGGGTACGAATTTCGAACTGATCGCGCGAGGTTTTGTTGACGTGAGGGGAACGCAATACGTCAAAGCGCTCTATCGAGGTTGGCAGAGGCACAGGACCCTTTACCACCGCACCCGTACGTTTCGCAGTCTCGACGATTTCGAGTGCGGACTGGTCAATAAGGCGATAGTCAAACGCCTTGAGGCGGATGCGAATTTTCTGGTTTTGCATAGCAGTACCCTAAAGAGCAGAACATCAAACGCGAAAAGGCGGAATTATACCGCCCTTTTGCACTTTTCAGCAAACTTGTTATTACTCGACGATTTTCGCGACCACACCGGCGCCGACGGTACGACCACCTTCACGTATCGCGAAGCGCAGGCCTTCTTCCATCGCCACCGGCGCA
>NZ_BGOW01000018.1 GCF_003851125.1 Sulfuriferula multivorans
TCGGGCTGTACTACTTTGCGTTTGGTCATGGTTTTCCTTTGGAGGTGGCAGTCTCCTGCCTAATGACCGTTTACACAAAATTATTTACACCCTCCCGGAACAAGCCCGGCGATCATATTGATCAGGGTCGACTTACCGCACCCGTTCGGGCCAAACACTGACACGATTTTACCTTTCGGTATGTCGAGGTCGAAATTCTCGTACAATGGGACGCCAGCAAAATATTTAGTTAGACCCCGCAGCGTGATATGCGTGCCAGATGGCCCTGGCACGAAAGGTTTGAACTCTTCGATTCGGTCGGCAAGCTTCATTGCTATTTCCCATTCCAGTGCACGACGAATTTCTCTAGAATCAGGAAGAGCACATTGAGTGCATAGCCTAATATTCCTGTGGCGAGAATCGATGCATACATATCCTTCACATTCAGAACCTGCTGGGCATCGATAATACGATGACCCAGTCCGTTTTCTGAGCCAATGAACATCTCGGCCACAATCACGATCACAAGCGCCATGCTCACACCGCTACGCAAGCCTACGAAAGTCTGCGACAAGCTCTCCCAAATCAGCACATCGCGGAAAATCTGTAACCTTGTTGCGCCCATTACTTTCGCTGCCATTACTCTCTGCTTGCGCGCATTCATCACACCATAGGCGCTGTTGAAAAGGATCACGAGTACCGCTGCGAATGCGGCGATTGCGATTTTGTTAATGTCAGTCACGCCAAAAATCATCATAAAAAGCGGAATCAGCGCGGACGAAGGCGTCGAGCGAAAAAAATCGATGAGAAATTCCACGCTACGGTAGCCACGCTCGTTGCTGCCCAACAGGATACCGGCCGGTACACCGACCGCAGTCGCTATTAGGAACGATTCCAGTGTGCGGGCGAGCGTCGCGAAGAAATCATGCGGCAATGAGCCATTCGTGATCGCATCGCGCAGAGCAGTCAACGCCGCCCATGGGCTCGGCAGCAGCACTGGGTTTACCAGATGCAGTTCGACCACACCGTACCAGAGCATGAACAGCACGATTGGACCGATCGCCGGCAGGAGGCGGCCGGGATCGAGCAGATAACGCTGACGGGATGGCTCGAACATGGATCAACTCTTGTAAAGTAGCGGCTCGACTAGTACGCGCGCGGAAAATATTTTCTTGTCCGAGAACAGATCGAAAAATTTCTGGAACATTTTTATATCGTATTTCGTGAACTCGTTGTATAGCGTGTACTCAGCGAGTGGCACCTCAGCAGTGAGTGGGCCCTCGATCGCTGTGTAACCTTTCAGGTATTGCCGCGCGTCGGCCGGCTGCTTGCGTACATACTCGATGCCGCGCGCATATGCAGCAATATATTGCTTCGTGACATCCGGATACTTCTTGATGAATGCTGTGGAGAGCGATGCCGATCCACCGAACCAAGGCGCCAACGGATCGCCGAGGATATACTTCGCGATCACGCCGGCCTCGAGCACACGCGTAGTGCCTGTGAGCCGGCCCACAGTGCCCGTCGGCTCGAGCGTGTAAGCTGCGTCGATCTGACCGACGGCGACTGCTGCGACATGCTGACCTATCGGCAGCTCAATAACCTGCGCGTCGGTCACGCCATTTTTCTCGAGGACGGCCTTCGCGAGCGTGACGTTCTGGATTCCAGGACCTGATCCGACGCGTTTACCTTTGAGTTCGGAGATCGCCTTGATCGGACTTGCTGTCGCGACGATGAACTCGTCCAGCACGTATTTCGCGTTGCTCGGATTCGACGCGAAAATCTTCAGCAAACCAGGCGACGCCAACTCCCCCACCGCCAGTGCTGCCGACGCAGTGCCGTTCGCACTACCATCCACGCGTCCAGCGATCATGCCTTCGACGATCTGGGGTGGCCCCGCGAATTTGATTCCTTCGACATCGAGTCCGGCATCGCGGAAGAATCCACGCTCGATAGCGACATAAAACGGCAAGCCCGCTGCGATCGGCCAGTAACCAACGCGGATTTTCGGCTTCGCCTGCGCGAGAGCGGGAGATATGCCGCCAAGTGCCCAGAATGCGGCGAACGCACCACCAGCTCCGAGTAGCCTGCGCCGTACACGATCGACATTTGCATAGAGTTCAAGTTCTTTACTGCTCATGATCTTCCCCCACAAGTGATGGCCAGAAAAGTTTCAGTGCCTACAGAGAAAATGTCTACTGTTGAAACTCCATGTGACTGACATGGGCCGCGACAATGCGCCAACCGGCGTCCGTGCGCAGCCACGTATGGCTCATACGTCCTATTTTGTTTGAACCGGGCCGGTGAAATTCCGTGTTCGCAGTAGCGTAATCCTGACCAAAAGTGGTGATTACAGTGTTTTTCAGTTGCCGCGCATGGCCCGGAGTCGGGCGGCTACTGCGGAAAGCAGCGATCATCGGGTAGCCATATAAATTCTCTGTGATCCCGTATCGAAGAGTATGAGGACTGTCCCAGAACAGTTCATTCAGCACAGCCACGTCATTGCGATCAAGTGCCTGCTCGTATCTCCAGAATGCCTGGGTAACTTCTGCCAGAACCTCCGGTTTGTTAATCTCCATCACAGCTATGGGCTTTCGGTTCAGTGGGCAATCGGTGCGGATACCACACCTGCTGTCTCAAGTACTCGGGCAACCCGAAGACATATCTCCTCACGCCACGGCGCTGCCACGATTTGCACACCGATGGGCATTCTGCCTGTTCGGTGAACAGGAACCACTACTACAGGCAAGCCGATAAATGAGATCGGTTGAGTGTACATACCCATGTTAGGTCGAATCAGCATTTCTTTTCCTCCGACAACCATGGTTTCCTGTCCGATAGGGGTAGCACTGCGGGGCGTCGCCGGGAGCAAGATGACGTCCACATCTTGAAATAGCGCCATGACTTGCATGTAATACCAGCGGCGAAAACGCTGAGCTTGTATATACCAGGCCACAGGGAGCAAAGCGCCGGCGAGAAGGCGGTCGCGGGTCTTGGGATCGAAGTCAGCGCCTTGCTGCTTCAGCCGCCCCAGATGCAGGTTACCTCCCTCGGAGGCGGTGATGATAAAGGCGGCAGCCCGTGCTCTAGCTGCCTCGGGCAGGGTAATGCGGCAGGTCGAGCCCAGCGTTCGGGCGACCATCGAAACGGCTTCGATCGCCTCGGGTTCTGCATCATTTTCAAAATAATCTCCTGCCACGGCCACACGCAATCCGTAGATCCCTGCATTCAGGTTCGGAATCGAAGGTTCCGGCTGTCTTTGCCGGCAAGCTGGATCTTCCGGGTCCGGCCCCTGGAGGAGGTCGTAAACCAGCGCCAAGTCCTCGACAGTTCGGGCAAACGGGCCAACATGGTCCAAGCTGCCGACGAAAGGAAAGGCACCCGCCCGGCTGAGCCTGCCATAGGTGGGCTTGAGGCCAAAAATACCCGAGAGGGAAGATGGAACGCGAATCGAGCCGTTCGTATCCGATCCCAAGGTGATCGGGACCATTCCGGCTGCAACGGCTGCTGCCGACCCACCCGACGAACCACCCGCGATGAGCCTTGTGTCGTGGGGATTGGCGGTCGCTCCGTAGTGACTATTCTCAGTGGTGAAACCGTAGGCATACTCATCCATGTTCAAGGTGCCGACCAATACTGCACCGGCCGCTCGCAGTTTCCGCACAAGCATGGCGTCCGTCACTGCAGGCGGCTCGGAGGCATTAATTTTAGAACCCGCGAGGGTAGGCAACCCCTGCACATCGAAGAGATTTTTCACTGCATAGGGCACACCAGCGAGCGGACCAGGATCCTGGCCGGCGGCGATCCGTTGGTCGACAGCGGCCGCCTCCGCAAGCGCTCTGTCACGCGTGATTTGCGTAAAACAATTGATCTTATCGTTTCCCATTTCAATTTGCGTGATTGCTGCTCGCACCACATCAGCAGCACTAGTCTGGCCGCTACGTACGCTGCGTGCGGTGTCTACAGCATTATGGGATGCGTAGTTCATAGCGCGAACACTGGGGCGATTTCAACGTCATCGGGTAAATCGAACGCCATTACGAGTTCAGCCATTTCCTCGACTCGCAGGAGTGTGGCGACGACCTGCGCATGGCGTTCCGGGTCTAATGAGATGCCGTTGGCCGCGGCTGCCTGGGTAACGAAAGTAGCCATATCAAGAAGATCGCGTTGCATAAATAAAACCTCATGCGTTTCGGTTGTTTTGGAGACCTCTGATGCGAACCTCTGAGCATTTGTACTTCCTGGTTCATACAGAAATATTCAACATTGCATACATCAAGCAATGTCTGTGCCATTGAATTATGCTAAAGACATAATCCAGCAGCCCATGCGCGACACGCGATGAAACGCTGCCAAACAAGCATCAGACGATCAGTAAGTAAAAATGGACATTACAGAAAGGCAACAGAACGGGGCAATCAACTGAGCACCTGCCAAATATTGGTGCATGGAAATTTGAGATGACCATAGCCTAGGCGCGTGAAAATTGTGCACCTATATCTTATTTATCGAAGGCTTGGGGGAATTTCCTGGCAAAAGATTTACGGCGTGCCAATTGGGTGAGAGTAAGCGTCTTGGCAAATTCTTCGCTGCGCAGAATATGCATACGAAGCTCTATCTTCGCTTTTTCCGCATTCCGCTGAAGCAGATGCTGAATAATCGCATAGTGTTCACGATAGGTGCGGCCTATGCGGTCATAATCAGTAAAGTCCATCCTTCTGATGATGCGAATGCGATTGTTGATGTCGCACAGATAGTTCACCAGGACGCGGTTGCCACTCCCGCGGGCAATGGCCAGATGAAAGTCTTCGTCCTTCTCGTCCATGCTACCAAGTCCGGATTCGATCGCCGACAACTTTTCCGGATTCCATATTTGGGCGAGTTCTTCCAACTCCTTGGTCGTCATCATAATGCAGGCGGTATCTATAGCCAGCATTTCAAGTGTGATGCGAACCCTGTAGTACTCAGACAACTCTTCAATATCCAGATCCCGGATAAAGCAACCCTGCTTCGGTCGAACGGAAAGAAAGCCCTCGACCTCGAGTTTTTGCAAAGCCTCCCGAATCGGAGTGCGACTCACACCAAACAGATCGGCAAGTTCGGTTTCTGTCACCCGGGTTCCAGGATAGAGCTCGAAAGAAAGGATCATTTCCCTAATGCGATGGTAGACATCTCTTGCGCCCAAACGGGGCGACGCAATTTCAGGCTCCGTATTCTCGCCATTTCCGCTGGAGACGGCCTTACTCATTGGAATCCTCCTGTGATTTCAGCTTACCGCATAATTCAAAACCTTCAGTTTGCCTAACCAAAAAACTTTCTCGGCCTCGGCAAGGAAAGAGGCCTCGATAGAATTACGTGCAAGACTAATTATATCTTCTCGCGACAAATCCAAGGCTTGCTGGACTGCGAGGTAATTGTCCACAATATAAGCACCGAAATACGCAGGGTCATCTGAGTTAACCGTGACGCATAAGTCACGCTGGAGCAATCGTTTGAGATTATGTTCCTCCATGCTCTTGAAGATAGCCAACTTGATATTGGACGCTGGACACACCGTAAGCGGCATACGTTCCTGCGCCAAACGTTCACACAGCGCATCATCAACTTCACAGCCTACTCCATGATCAATGCGCGACACCTTCAAATTATCCAGTGCTTCCCAAATATACAATGGCGGGCCTTCTTCACCAGCATGCGCCACCGTTAAAAAATTCTCAGTACGCGCACGATTAAAAACCTGGGTGAACTTGGAGGGAGGGTGACCATCCTCACTGGAATCAAGACCCACAGCGCAAATATAATCGCGGTAAGGTAGTAACGCTTCCAAAGTCTGCATAGCAGCTTCCGCGCTTAAATGCCGCAAAAAACAGGGGATAAGACGATAGGTCATGCCGTACTCGCGTTCGGCACCCTCAAGAGCCCTGGTGATTCCATCGAAAACTACAGATAGTGAAACTCCTCTTTCCATATGGCTTTGCGGATCAAAAAATATTTCAACGTGCACAACGCCATCCGTATGTGCTCGCTGAAGATACGCATGTGTAAGCTGGTAAAAATCATCTTCATCCTGCAGCACCTGCACCCCCTGATAATAAATATCTAGAAAGGATTGCAGGCTTGAAAAGCTGTAAGCACCTCGCAACGCGTCTACGTCTCTATAAGGTAGCTGAATGCCATGTTTTCGGGCTAACTGAAAAGCCATTTCTGGCTCCAACGTCCCTTCAATATGCAAATGTAATTCTGCCTTGGGCAGAGAGCGGATGAATCCTCTATTTTCAAGTTCAGACAAAGTCATATTTTTACAGTTTCTAAAAACCGGATGGATAAAGTTTTCCATCCGTCAAGTGCCTACATTGAGTCGTAAACTACTTTGGAATAGAACCTTCGACACCTTGAACGTAGAAATTTAAGGACATCAACTCTTTCAGCGGCATTACTGCGCCGGTGGCTACTTTCACAATTCCGGCTTGATCTTTAATCGGGCCTGCAAAAGGCATAAGCTTACCGTCTATGATTGCCTGTTTTTTCTCATTAAACAACTTGGCAACAGCGGGAGGTACCGCTGAACTAAGCGGTGTCAAAACCACCATACCTTCTTTCATACCCCACAACGTGTCGGTAGGTTTCCAGGTACCAGCCAACACCTGTTTGACCGAGTCGGTGTAGTAACGCGACCAATTCAAAGTGCTCGCTACAAGCTGAGCCTTGGGTCCAAATTTGGCCATATCGGAGTCCCAGCCAAACGCATAGACCCCCTTTTCTTCTGCAGTCTGGATTACCGCAGGGGAATCGGTATTTTGACTGAGCACATCCGCCCCCTGAGCGATCATTGTTTCTGCTGCTTGACGCTCACGTGCAGGATCGTACCAGCTACTGACCCATATAACTTTGGTCTTGATCTTCGGATTCACGCTCTGCGCACCCAGAGTGTACGCATCAATATTACGGATCACCTCCGGAACAGGATAAGAACCGACAAAACCCAAGATATTGCTCTTGGTCATTTTGCCAGCTAGCACACCCAACATATAGGCACCTTCCCAAGAGCGTGCCTGATAAATAGCCACATTTTTGGCCATCTTGTAACCAGTTGCGTGAGCAAAGTCTGTATTGGGAAAAGACTGGGCTACCTTCAACGTAGGATTCATAAACCCGAAGGAAGTAGTAAAAATAATTTTGTTTCCATCGGCCGCCAGCTGCCTGATCACACGTTCTGCATCGGCACTCTCAGGCACATTTTCAACATAAGTCGTCTTGACTTTACCAGTCAGAGCTTTCTCCATAGCGATACGCCCTTGATCATGAGCGTAAGTCCAACCGGCATCCCCCACTGGGCCAACATAAACAAACCCTACTTTTAGAGGCGTATCAGCCGCATTGGCTACAGCGACTCCTGCTACAAAAGCAAACCCGGCTAACAACATCTTCAAATTAAAATTTGTCATCATTGTGCGAACCCTTCTATTTGTATGTTCAATGGTGCATACATCCTGATTTCATATCAAGAACCAACCCAACTGGAAGTCCACCGCTACTGTGGGCTGACCCAATGCAAGCAACGCATAACAGATAATCAGAATCAGACCTCTTTAAAATATTTTGACAAGTTTGCTTCCTTTTTCATTGTGACACTCCCATAACCATGATTAATTGATAGAGGCTCAACATAAATTGCGACTACACGGATTAGTCTGAATACGCCAACAAAACACATCTGAGAGTCAAAAATAGGCTCAAAATAAACACCAAAGTTGAATCCAAGTAATCAGACTTTTGGGTACAACGCAAACGTCATGCCAAAATTCCAGATCAAAATAAATCAATGGGTTGCATGAACAGCTCTTTCTGGAAATATTGCTGATTCAGCTTCTATGCGCCATAACGTAGCCCAATGCAGGCCAGACTGCACGATAATAGTGCATACGATTTAAATTGTATTGAGCCTCGGCAGGCAAAATATTTTGTATACGCTGGATTGCCTATGAACACCTTTTTCCAGCAAGTGACTCTGAAAATCCGCATATAAGCCAATCTCATCTAGAAGCAAGGTGTTGTATTGATTAGTGACCGAGAATGGTTTTACGAGCAGCAGGACGCTAATGGCGCTGCCAGCCTGGACGAAATGCGCCAAATGCTAACGGGGAAGATCTTGAGCAAGAAAAGTGATCCGTATCGCTATTTACCAGTCAACGCATCGCGCAGCATGGACATAAAACGCAAAGCTGGTAACGGCAGTGGACGACCTTTCAGTTGCGCGACGCTCAACGACTGCCTAGCCAGGCTGCGATCTTCTATATGACGGGCAATCAATCCGTCCTTGACCTGATCGAGTTCAGCCCCGATCTGGATTTGGAATGTGACCGCATCATTCGAGCGAACAAAATTGCGTAGCATTTCAAAAGAATTCGACTCCAGTACGATCTTGGGTTTAAGAGAGCTGTGCGCGAAATAGTTTTCCAGCAGTATCCGGCCACCCAGCGTGCTATCCGGCAGGGCGAGCGGGTATCGCAGACAATCGCGCATTTTCACCGTATTGGCGTGGGCCAGCGGATGTTTCTCGGCCATCACCGCGCACAGACGCTGCTCGACCTCAAACTGTATGGCAATATCAGCGGACTTCGGGATGTTGTAGACCACGCCAAGATCGGTTTCGAATTCACGCAAAGCCTTGACGACTGAAGCATGGTCACAAATCTTGACCATAAACGAGACGCCGGGATTCACTTGCCGAAAGCGATTCATCACTTCCGGCAATACAGTAAAGGCCATGGCCTGGCTGGCCGCGACTGAAACCGTCCCTTTGCGTAATCCCTTCAAATTTTCAATCTCGCTACGTACTCGCTCGAAATCAGCACGCTGCGCACGCACATGATGAACAAAGATTTCACCGGCAGCCGTAAGGCGCATACCGCGGGCATGCCGTTCAAACAACTCGGCACCTAATTCCTCCTCAAGATCCTGTACACGGCGGTCCAGCGCAGACGGCGTAATGAAAAGGGATTCTGCCGCCTTGCGTATCGAGCCGACGCGGGCGATTTCATCGATATAACGAAAAATGCGCAAATAGGGAAGAGGCACAGCAATAGCCCTGGAGTGTTGCGAAAAAACGAACGGTACAGTGAAAATATAACACTGGATTCGAGGCGCTGATAACAATCATGATACTAGGCATCTACTGACATGACGCTTGGCCTTGGCGAACAGCTACTGATGCGGGATCAGGTCGATGTAATTATTGGCGACATCAATACCATACAGTTCACTACCAGGCAGATAATTTAGGAGCCACCTTGCAAAATGTAGGTGTGTACAAGATTTTATGCGGCGGGCCGGGCGACCTGACCGAAGCGCGATCGCTGATTGAATCCGGCCGCATTGATCCGGCCCACATCGTTGCCGTGCTCGGAAAAACAGAAGGCAACGGCTGCGTTAACGATTTTACACGCGAATACGCAACGCATGCTTGGTGCTCCCTGCTGGCGCCTTATCTTGGCGCATCGGCTGAACAGGTGGCGCAGCGTATCGCGTTCGTCATGTCAGGCGGCACCGAAGGTGTGCTATCACCGAATTTTACAATATTCACCCGCTCGCAACTGTCCAGCCAGCCTGCTCTGAACCAGAAACGGCTGGCGCTCGGCATCGGTTTCACGCGCAATTTCCTGCCTGAAGAAATCGGTACGACGGTCCAGATTGAGGAAACCGCACGTGCGGTGCAGGCAGCGATGGCTGATGCGGGGATCGTTGACGTCGCAGACGTACATTTCGTTCAGATCAAGTGCCCGTTGCTAACCTCAGCCAAGATCACCGACGCGCTGGCGCGCGGCATGTCTCCAGTCACACACGACAGCTACGAATCAATGGGGATTTCACGCGCCGCTTCTGCGCTCGGTGTTGCGCTGGCTTTGAACGAAGTAGACGCCGTAGCGCTGACCAACGACATGATCGGTCGCGACTGGGCACACTACTCCAGTGTCGCCTCGACCTCCGCCGGGATCGAGCTCGACAGCAACGTTATTATCCTGATGGGCATGAGCAACTCTGCAATCAGTCCGTACGTGATTGATCACGGCGTGATGGTCGATGCGATCGACACCGACAATATCAGAGCCTGTCTATCTGGCCGGATGGGATTCGATATGGAGAGCGGGCGCGAAGCTATCAGCGAACGCGTGGTCAATATTTTCGCCAAGGCTGAAGCCGCCCCTGATGGCAAAATAAGAGGTGTACGGCATACCATGCTGAATGACTCCGATATCAATTCGACCCGACATGCGCGCGCTGCAGTCAGCGCAGTTCTCGCGTCTGTGACCGGACAAACTGCGATTTATGTATCGGGCGGTGCCGAGCATCAAGGCCCCCCGGGCGGCGGACCGTTCGCCATCATTGCCCGTATTTGAACCGGTCTGCCTCTACTAACTGACACCGGGCGATATCATCAAGCGTAGTTGTTTGTCAGCCAAGGCGTATCGCCTGTCGAAAATAGAGCAATAGGAGAGCCGTGTGCCATCTAAATCCATCCAGGTCGACTGGCTGCTCGCGCATCCGGGTAAGCAAACGGAACAACGCGGCGCGGAAATTCTCGTAGACTCGGGAAGCATTGCCAGCGTCATAGCGCTGAGGCCAGTCGGCAACGGCCTGATTGCACTGCCTGGCCTGACTAACGCGCACGACCATGCGCGCGCATTCCGTACCAGTGCACTGGGGGCGTTCGACAAGCCGCTCGAATCATGGCTGTTCTACCTCGGCATCATTCCCGGAGTAGATGCCTACCGGGCTGCAGCCACTTCGCTGGGACGCTCGGCACTGCACGGTGTGGGCCGCATCATGATGCATTACACACGCCCGCAGGGACTCACCGATCCGGTCAGTGAAGCACGCGCAGTGGCTCGTGCCGCGCGCGACGTTGGCGTTCATGCCGGTTTTGCGGTAGCCATGCGCGATCGCCACTCTGTCACATATGCAGACACAGCATCGACGCTGAATCAGCTTCCTGTGGAAATTCGTGCAGCGGTCAAGTCGCGGCTGGATGCATCTCCGCTGCCGCCACACGAGCAACTCGCTCTTGCCGATGAGATTGCTCAAGCCTGCCACGGTCCCGGCTTCAACGTACAGTACGGGCCGACTGGCGTGCAATGGTGCTCGCCCGAACTGCTGTCGCTGATTGCAGAGACATCTGCCCGCAATGGGCGCCAGATACATATGCATCTGCTTGAGACACGCTATCAGCGCGAATGGGCTGACCGTGCTTTTCCTGACGGTATCGTTGCGTATCTGCGCGACATCGGCCTGCTGGGTCCGAGGCTGACGCTTGCGCATTGCACTTATTGCCGGCCCGAAGAATTGGAACTGATTGCAGCCAGCGGGGCGACTATCGTGGTCAACACCAGCTCAAACCTGGGCCTGCGCTCCGGAATCGCACCGGTCGCAACCATGCTGGAGCACGGCTGCAAGGTCGCGATGGGGCTGGACGGACTGGCGCTCGATGAAGATGACGATGCGCTACGCGAACTGCGGCTGCTGTATCACCTGCACAAGGGTTGGGGCTATGAAACTACAGTTTCTGCTGCACACGCCTGGCAAATTGCCTGTCGGCATGGACGCTACGCAGTGAGCGGTATTACCGACAATGGCGGGATTGCCACCGGCGGATTGGCAGATCTGCTGATACTGGATGGACATGCATTGATGGACGATCGGATTTTCGACGATGTCGAGGTATTCGATTTCGTGCTGGCACGCGCCAGCGCGCAACACATCAGCAAAGTGATCGTGGCGGGCAACACAATTGTCGACAATGGGCGGCTGACCGGGATCGATTATCCGTCCATGATGAATGAACTGCTGGCAGAGTTGCGGGCAAATATCGACCCGCATGACACATGGCGCCGAACGGTGCAAGAGCTGGATCTGGCGCTCAAACCATTTTATTTACGCGGGCATCATCTGGGTTGCTGCTAGCTGTGTATTTTTCTATCGGGGCAACCAATGAAATCAATAACAATATTTTGCGGATCCAATTTCGGACGTGGCGACATTTATCGTCAAGCAGCCGAAGCACTCGGAAAAGTGCTCGCCTCGCGCCACATCACCATGATCTATGGCGGCTCGAATAAAGGGCTGATGGGTATAGTGGCCGATGCAGTACTCGCTTCCAGCGGCACCGTTCATGGTGTGATCACGCAGCGACTGGTAGACCGAGGCCATCAACACCCAAATCTTGAAACCATCGAAATCGTCAGCTCCATGCGTGAACGCAAAGCACGCATGGCCGAAATCGGCGACGCCTACATAGCACTACCGGGTGGCATAGGGACACTCGAAGAACTCTTTGAAGTTTGGGGAACTGCGCAATTGGAAGGCATCCAAAAACCGCTGGGGCTACTCAATGTCGGCGGTTTTTTCGATCCTTTAATCGGTATGATCCAGCGCATGATCGACGAACAATTCCTGCCCCCTGCGCAGCGTGACATGATCGTCGTAGAATCGAACTCCGTTGCACTGCTGGCCGCCTTTGAAAACTATAGACCCATTACAGTGCCAAAATGGCTTTGAAGTTTTTGTCTAATGAATGGGCTCTTTGAGAACTAATCTTACCACCGATAAACGTATCTCTAAACAAGGGTAAGCACTTTGACTAGGGTTGGTATCTATAATAAAAGGTTTGGTGACGTTACTGCTTCATGCGCGCAACGATGCACGAAATCGTACACAGGTTCAGGTACAGATTCTGTGCATACAAAGCACTAACAAAACACGAAGATTTACCCCTTGCCGAAATCACCCTGACCCCCTGCGGATTTTTTGCAGATCGGACGAGGGGATATGATTTTATTATAATGTTGGAGACCCCCCCTAGGCCATTTTTGTTTTCTCATGAAATCCCATAAATCGAGGCGTTTACCTTGGGCACACCGTCTGTGTTTTCTTGGTAGATTATTGCAGCAAACAGATGGTCATCAGTGGCTTGATCGGGGCACTTTGGCTCCGGCACACGAACGACAATCGCGCTTCGAGTTGGGCGTGGCGGAGACTAATTGTGGTCACTGACTCAGATGGGATTGCCCATCGCTTGCGCATGAAACAGTCGGGGAACCCGCAGCATAACGCGCGCTTTCGCTTGCTAAATGCTGCCTTTCGGTTGTCTGTGTGCCGGGACGTTTGGTGGTTTTCCCTCCCGCTGGGATGGCCCTTGCTCGCGCGCTTGAGGTAAGAAATAACGGGAGAGCAGTTCAAACGGAGCAGCTTGCGCGGTAGGCTACTACTGCTGCGGAATTGTTCAAAAGTTGCGGGTAGATTACGCACGGAACACCTGCGGCAGCGGTCGTATTCGATCGGTACAGGGCATCTATTTGCCGGTGGGATTGCCCCTGATGTTGCCTGTTCCGGTACGGTGATCCACACCCGATTGTGCGCAGTACTCCCTCTCCTTGCGGGTGAAACCGCACGCTGTTGACAGTCGACCCAGGCGTCTCCCGCTGCCTCGATTGCCCCCTTTACGCCCTGCTCCTCTCCTGCGTTCGGCACACACTGGCAGCGCCGGATGTACCTGAAAACTCCCCTCGAAATCCCCCGATACCTCCGGCACCGCAGTGCATAGTCGACACGGCGGACTGCTCTGCTAGCGCCCGAGAGTGGCCCCTCCGTACGTGGGTAGTGTCGCGCATTCCACTGCCCTTCGGTCAGTTACATGCGCTAATTTGTCTGCCTGGGGGTGTGGTTTTCCCCTCTGCTGTCGGCGAGATTGACTGCCGCGGTGACGGTGCGCGCCCTCCTCCGCCCGGGGAATTCTCGGGCGTAGGCACATACCAGAAAGCTGTTGGGGCGGGCGCTGCAGGGATCCCCGGGCGTTCGTGCTGGACCTGCGCAGCAGGGGAAGCACCGAGGTTACCCCGACGTTATCCGCACAAATCGAGGTCGAGGGTGGGGCCTGGGCACACCCGGGCGTGAGGGTACAGCCCCACCTTCCACTGCCCTACCGGCCTGTTCCAGGTGCGCTGATCGGGCGCCGTGGGGGTGGGCGCGGTAGCGGTTCTGGCGCTGGTTGGGGCCTCGGGCGTGGGCGGTTTTCGTGGCGGCCGAGGGTTCTCCGGCGTGGTTGGGCGTGGGTGGAATCACTACCGTAGGCTGATCATCTGGGCGCACTGGGCCCGCGTAGCGGGGTAAGCCGCCTGGGGTTCCCTCGGGCGTTTGGGGCACCCACGCTCTCCCAGTACGTAGTCGACACGGCGGGTCTGGGCGCTCAACCCCTGCTTCCGGAGTGATTATATCCGGCGTGCTGGACCCGCGTAGCGGGGGAAGCACTGGGGGCTCCCGCATGCACACAGTACGTAGTCGACAGGTCGTCACGGGGGCGCTCAAACCCCCTCCTGGTTCACCTGCTGGGGGGCGCTGGCCAACCCCCTGCTACCGCCGCCTTCCACCCGGGCTACCGCCCAGTTCCAGGCGCTACTTGGTGTGCTACGGCTGGCAGGATAATCCATTCCGCAGTCGGTTTCGGTGGGTGGATTAGCCCCGTTGGCGAGCTCTCAGGATAACCCGTGTCGTGGCATGGCGTGGGCGGGTCCCCTGCTCTTCTTGGCCGCATTTCGATGTGCGGTTTTTCGGGGGCATCTATTCTGACACGGGGGGGGTGCTGTGGTCGATTAACCGCAGCGAGCGATGAAGAGGTGGAGCCCTCGGGGCATTCGGGGTTGGGTAGCATGACAGACCGGGAGCTGACTGCGCGCGGGCGCAAACCGAGGGCGGTGGCGGACGGGATCGCGGTAGCTCCATTTAGCGCCCGAGGCACCGCAACTGCGGTGGTTTTGGCGAGGGGTAATGGATGGGGTCGGGGCGCTGAAGGCGGCTTCGGGGAAACTATGCAGTACGTAGTCGACATGGTGGGTCGTGGGCGAGAGACCGCAGTCAGCCGGCGGCCGAGGGACTGGCGGGAGCTGCAGGGGTCGGCGCGAGCCTTGGCGGAGGCCACCTTCCACCGGGCTACCGCCCAGTTCCAGGCGCTACGTGGATGCTCATTGACCGAGGTTTCTCCTGTTTTCTTGGCCGAATTCAGACACGGGTTTTCCGGGTAATCCTAGGTGCTGCGGTCAAGCAATCGCCGAGAGCGATGGTTGGGCGGAGCGCGCGGGGCGTTCGGGTTTGGGGGTCTTACCCAGGGCTTGAGTGGCTGCCGGCGAGCGCAAACCGGGGCCGGGGCAGACGGAATCGGTGCAGCTCAACTGGGCGCTCGATGCACCGCAACTGCGGCGGCGGGATGCGCAACTGCGGTAGTTTTTGCTGGGGTCGAGACTTGCCGCGGAGGTCAAATCCGGTGGGCGCGCTGTACCTGCGCAGCAGGGGAAGAACGGGGTTCCCCCTGACGTTCACGCGAGTGTTCCTCTTACCCCGGTACAGCGATACTTAGCGGTGCTGGCGGCAGGTGCGCCAGGATCCGCAGGAACAATACACATGAAGTTCAAAAGCGGGCCAGGGTGGTGGGAAGCGGATGGCGGGCGGTAGCTTTTTTCTTGCAGATCGCCGGGTAACCTCGGCACGATGCAATGCGCGAAGCACTACGTAGCGGCCGGCATCTGGCTTTTGTTGGCCGAATTTCGACGCGGGTGTTTGGGAGCAGAATGGTCACCTAGGTAAGGAGTACAACCAGAG
Source organism: Sulfuriferula multivorans (assembly GCF_003851125.1). Taxonomy (GTDB): domain Bacteria; phylum Pseudomonadota; class Gammaproteobacteria; order Burkholderiales; family Sulfuriferulaceae; genus Sulfuriferula; species Sulfuriferula multivorans. The sequence goes on from NZ_BGOW01000018.1 coordinate 15,625, forward strand.
CTTTTGGCTCGTTCCAGGTTTCAGTGATGCTAGTCCGTTTATTGCCTCGGGCCCACCGTCCGTACATCGGCTGCCACGAGGAAACGGAGCTACCGCCAATTTAGTAGGTAGTAGCTCAGTCTCTTGTAGGCGCCCAGAATGCTTATTTAGCTGAAGCCTTATGTCCAAGTATATGATCCGACCATATTTTTGTCTCATTTACGTCTCTTCTGCGCAGCTTCGGCAATCATCTGGGTGCGCTCGACAAGGGTGGGACGAGGGCTGGCGACAGGAGACGGGAATAGCATTTCTACCGCCCTAATTCTCCCCAACGTGCGCAAGATGACAATCAGGTTCTGAATACTTCCCGATCCGGTCAATTCGATTCGCTTATAGGTCCGTAGTGCTATCCCGGATTTTTCGGCCATTACTGCTTGTGAGAACCCCTGGCGGGTGCGCTCAGAGCGAATCCGAGAGGCCAGGAAGGAGCAAACGTCTTTATTTGTTCTTGAAGGTAAGTCCAAGCAAACTCTCCCGGCTATCCTTATGAATTCACGGTTAAACCACATATAAGTGCCAATTATGGCACCAAATATCACTACACCGTAATTAAATGTGGATAACTTTATAATTTCCTACATATACTGCGGTAGCAAAAGATGAATCCACCTCCTATTTGGTCGAGTAGGTGTAGGTGAAGTGGCACTAAGCCAGAAAGGACTGACCTATGAACACACCCAATTTGGGCGGTGCAAGTATATCCGCACGCGCTCGTACGCCCTCTCTAGACCTTGCAACCCTGAGCAGCTTATTGGCCGCCACTATCCCGGCCAATGCCAATGCTGCGCGCGCTGAGGGCTTCTCTCTGCTGCGGTTCGATGCCGAAGCTCAGCAGCTTCATGTGAACTTGCGTGGCGTGCTGAACCGTCTCTACCGGCAGCCGGGGAATCAAGCCACCATGAAGGCCGGCGATGAGAGCGGATTCCTGCGCGACATCGAATTCCCTCCAAAGTACTGTACCGCCAAGCTGGGAGGCAGGCTCCTGCCGGGGAGCGAGGCTGCCACGACCACAGGCATCAAGAAGCTGCAGGAAGCCATCTCTGCGGCAATTGACCAGGCCTGTTCGGACGCGGACCTCCGCTCTTTGGTGTCCCCGAATATTCAAACCTTGAGAGCCACGCTCGCCAAACACTTGCAAGTGAATGTCCCGGTTCCCCCGGCATCCGCGCACCTCACCGCTATCGGGTTTGCACCCCCCGGCAGGAAGGCGGCAGAACGTGAAAAAGACATTGCCCGTGTACTGACCGCAGTGGAGACCATCGAAGGCCGGGACTGGCTAGAGAAAATGCTGACAGGGGTGCGACGTAAATTCGCCTCCAATGATATCCAGGAAGAGGAAATCAACGGCGTTATTGATACCCTGCGTTCCCAGAGAAACCAGCCGGGCAGCCAAATTCGCCGCTTTCTGGAGTTTCTTGATGACGAAGCATTGTCCCGAGTGCGTTTACAGGTTACCTTCAGGCTAATGGCTGCGGTAGCCGCGCACAGCCGCCTGCCAGGGTTGAAGGCCTATGTTGAGCGCGTGAACGCCTGCTTTAACCTATTTGGCGGAGCGGCGGGCGAAGCTTTGCTTCTGGATGTGAGCAGCGTGTACGGCCAGCGCAATAGCAGCGACTTCGCCGAACATTTGCGTAAAGCTCTATTCTACCGGGCGCTGCCGGTCTGGCCAGAATGGTCGATACAGCTATTCGAAGCCCGCGTAGAGCCGGAAAACGGCTTCGCAACTACGCGCGAGGTATCCTACCGCTTTCGAATTAACGGCCAAAATCCAGAAACTGGTAAGAGTGCATATGCCAGCCGAATCGCGCGGCATGCCGAGCGACTGCTAAGCGAACCAAGTCCCAACGTACATGGGCAAAAAGCCCTCGCAGAGCTGGTGTTCCTTCGCCTGGTGGTGCCTGACTCCATGGAGGCGCAGACCCCGGAAAATCTCCTGGAAAAAGCACAGGCTATCGCGAAAGCACTCAAAGCCAAACCGGTTGAAGCGATTGAACAGCTAGTGGATTCTCTACGCCAGCGGGAAGCCGTGATGGACAAGCTGGCGTAGGAGCTGGTGCATGTGCTGCAATCCAAGTCGGCACAGCTTGTGGATGCGACCAACCGAACGGCGGATAAGCTGTATGTGTCGGTTCACAACAACATCATTGACTGGCCGGCGCTACTCTCCATGAGTTCGACCAGCACGGAAGTCCTGGTCTCAAACCCGCAGGGTGCCGAAAATATTGCATGGTTCGAACGACTGACCATCACGGACGAACCGGCTTCAGTCCCCGGGGCACTCGCCTCCTACTGGGTAGAAACCAGCCTGGTTGAACGCTCCATCATGCCCACCGGATCCACCACACAAGTACCGATGGTCCGGGACCTTGAAGCGCCTGCGCTACTGGTCAGGCTGATCCCGTTTCAATACGACAAAAGCGATGGCAGCTGGGGGGAGGAAGATACCACGTCCATGACATTTAATGCAGGTCCCGGGATCGATCTGGAATACGACATCAAAGCCCTGTCGCTGAGTCAGTCCAAGAAACACGACAAAGCAGACCTGGAACAAACCCGAGCCTCGGTCTGCGCGGCAGCAACCCTGGTCTCCTACTTAGTGTTGTGGGAGATCACGCGCCGGCTGAAACGGATGGAAGGCCTGCAGGCGCTCGCCATGGTCATGCTCCGCCTGCAACCCGGGGACCACCAGGCAAAATCGTCGGACGGCAATTCCGCCGTGTACGCTTTCGCGCATGCGATGGAGTACGCGCTAGCCCGCGAGCTGCCCGTAAAGATGCAGGGGTTCCATACTGGTGGCAGCGCCAGCACGCAGGTTTACCGTAAACGCGGTACCGTGGCCGCACTGGAAGGCGGATTTCCGCTGCACACCTCGACAGCCGGATCCCTGGACAAGGTTGCACTGCTTTCCTATGCCACCCGACCCTGCGATACGCACCCGCTGTATCCGGATGCCGATGGCTTCCTGTTTGTCTCGCGTACTTACTGTGCCGATCGCACTGGAGAAAAAGCCCAGGTGAGGCGGGATCGCATGCAATCGCGCCTGGTGGACACCCGAAAGGCATTTCGGGAGCCACAGCTGATCTTGGAGGAGATTGCGCGCCTACGCACAGCGGGTTACGAGCATATCGTGCTGCTATCCCATCACTTTGGAAATCGCCATATTGGCCGCGCAGCAGAACGGCATTCGCCCCACGGGACATTCGAGTTCCTGGAAGAAGCGGCCAAGCGCTTTCCAGACGTCTACCTCTATCCGTTGCGACGGGATGTGTTTCCAGCCACCCGCCTGCATAAGCGGCTCAACACGGAAAGCGGATTCGAGGTGCTGTCCTTTGCTGATCACCAGGCCATTTATGACGCACAGGTGAAAGACCTGTTGCGCAGCCTGATGCCGGTCTACACCTTTGCCACGCTTGCAGTGGTCGGGGAGAAAGGTCGTCCCCAGTCGGGATTCTGCACCTACTTTTTTGACAGTGACCAGCGCCTGACCAACTTCGAGTGGGCGGAAACGGTGCGCCAGAATATCCGGGGCTTTGGCGCCGGCAAAGGCGTCCGTGACTCCATTACCGGTTTGCTACGCACGCTGCATTACCTTGAGAGCGAAAAACTGGCCTCCAAGGATCAACTGCTGCCCGTCCTGGATCCCTTTGATTGGGCCACGCCCGTCACAACGGGATCCGCCGGAGAGCTGGAAATGCTAACCCGGCGCAACAAGGGTGCCGTGCTGCTGTCGTTCTCTGCCCTATTGGCCCACGTCACAAAGGTGCTGCATCGGGAGGCTGAGCATGAGTGAGCTGTCCTTTCAGCAGCAGTCGGTTCTGTGGGGCCAAGCCTATGAAGTGCTGGTCAAGCGCGGGGTGCTTGCGTGCCTGGCGGACAAGGGCTTGATCGATTTGAACAGCCCCGACCTGCTGCCTTGGCGAAAAACCCGGCTATCCACGCTCTATGGCGCCATGATTCAGCATCTGGGTATCCTGGACGAGACGGTAGTGGAACACGTCCGCTCCACCGCTCAGCACATAGCCGTCGTCGCCTACGGCTTAGGCTATACCGCCATGCGCGAGTATCTGCGTAAGCTGGAGCGCCCATTAGGCTTAAAGCAGCTCAGCGTTCGCGCGCTGTGGCGTCCCCTTACCTTGCCCGGCCCGCGGAATGTGCAGGCCGAACGAGCAGCTGCGTTGTCTGCCGTTCATACCTGCCTGGAACTGCCCGGCATCGTAGATCCCGTGCTCGGGGAGAAAGGCATGCCAGCCAACGCCGACTTTCTGCTTTGGCTCTCCGGAACCCATGCTGAAGACCACCTGCTGGTGCAGGAATATTCGTACGATATGCCCGGCGAGATCGGGGATTACCGGGAAGAAGAGGCACATTTGGCCGAACTGATGCGGTACCGCCGGCTGGTGGACTCGCGCGGAGTGTTCGCACGGGTTGCCGCAGAGGTGGACGAAGAGCATTTTGAGCTATCGGACGATATCAAAACCCATCTGGGCGCGTTGACCTCGGACAATAAACCCTTTTACAAACTTTGCCAGGGTTCGGCTTACGCTGAATCGGCGGTCAAGCTGCTTGACGCCAAAGGCTTACTCTCACGGCCGTGCGTGGTTCGAGCGCTGGCGATCACCCCCAATGGATTGGAGAGCTTGGCTGCGCGGTTTGTCCCAGGCGAAACAAAGGATCCCCGTTTTGCCCTGATGGAGCAACTCGGGTCCGCGTATCGCAATGTTAAGAAACTGGGTGACGGGGATGAAGCCGGCTTGGCCGCCGCGGTCGAGGGGGTGTTTAACGGGCTGTTCCGCCGCCTGCCCAAGGAACTGCATGCCGGCTTGAAAGCGCTTCGTGCAATGCCTCAACCGGGCGAGGACTACCTTCTCGAGTTTGAGGAGGAGGTCAAAGCATTTGCCAATCCAATGCAACTGTTCCCGATCACTGAGGCCTTGGCACTGGTGGACGAATCCCCCGACCTGGAAACTTATTTTGGGAAGCCGGCCAAGCAGGCAGTAGCCAACGCACTGGGAAGCAAAACAGAGGTTCCCCTGCGCGACTTGCATGCCGCTACCATTATTGCCGCGATGACGGCGGCGAAACAGGGGCGAATCAATACGATTGGCCTGGAAGGAAACCCGGGCATTGGCAAGACCACTGCGGTGACACGCTACCTGGGTGCACAGCAGACGGGCTACTTGTTGCTGTACGTCAGCCCCCGCGTGGTCATCAATCGGGATGTCACGGAAAAACTGGCGCGCAAGGATGGCGCTCCCACCGGCATTCTGACCGTGACCACCAACGCGCAATTGATTGCCTCCGCAGAACGGTGGCACCTTGGCGAGGTTAAGGCTGGCCGAGATGAGCGCCGCCATATCGATGGCGCGGTGGTGGTGGATGGGGTGGCAGACTTGGTTAAGCCGAGGGGTAGCGTGCTGATTCTTGATCCCGAGCAGGAGCGAGAAATCGAAGCCGCCCATGCCGGCTCCCGCCTCTCTAAAACCACTTTGTCCGAAAACGAGGACATCGTGCAAGAGCGCGCCCTGCTGGGGGTTCTCGCAGGCATGGCCCTGACCACCCGGGACCTGCTCGCGCTGAATCCCGGCGTGGAACGAACCGTGTTGACCGCAGCGCTGCAAGGGTTCCGCGATAAGGGGGGTGGCAAGACCACCATCCAGGCGCTGTCCCGGTTGTTCAAGAACCCGGCAGATCGCCGGGCCGGGGTAGAGGAAAGGCGCGCGTTCGCCAAACGAATGCCAGAGATCATCGTCATGGTGGACGAATTGGCCGGCGATGGTGCTGGGGCGCCGTTCGTGCACGCAGTCACCCAGTGGCTGGAGCAGGAGTTCATCGAACCCTTCGGCGATGAAGTCTCTCCCTTCAAGGTTGTGCTGGTGGTATCGGATGCCTCACTGGGCAACGAAGTCGTGCTGGATCGCTACCTGAATGCAGGCGATCGGACACCGGACAAGGTGTTGGTTTCCCGTTCCGAAGGCGTGCGACCCTTCCGGCTGACGACCACCAAGGTGCGACTGGGCAGTGGGCGCTATCCGATGCTACACGTAATGACCAACAGCTTCCCCGCCAGCTCCCTGTCCATCCAGTACAAGGTTAACTTGTCTGCAGTAAAGATCGAGGAAGACGACAAGGGCTTGCTGGAGACACCGCGGCGCGCGATCCGTCGTGTATCCGAGGAACTACTGGTCAATAAAGCAGTGGCTGAGGTGTTGCGCGCTGTTCAGGCTGGCTCTACCCAAGTGATCTACTTCGCCCAGAATAAGATATTTCTGCGAGAAATGCGCCGACTCTTGGCATTCGATAAAAACGCCGGGTTACACGACGATAACGTCGCCATTCTGGACTCCTCCGTACCCGGCTGGCGCCGCAAGCAGCTTCTGGAAGAAGCCACCCGGGATAGCATCAAGGTGTTCCTGATGACCTCGTCGGGGGCGCGAGGGGTGTCCTTTCCGAAGACGGATGTGATTATTGCGGCCATCCCGCGCTTCTCCATTGAAAGCTCGCTCATGGAGGTGGCCCAGCTGATTTACCGTGGGCGCGGCATGTACCGCGATGAAAACGGCGTGGAGCAGTCCGGCGACCACACCCCCCGAAAACTGGTGATGCTGATCGACGACTTTCTGGTGCATGAAGAGCAAATGGACAAGCGGCAGTGGCTGCGCCAATCCCTGGATCTGTTAACCCTGCTGGTGATGTTGCGCGCCACCATTTACACCCGCATCACCGGAGACGCGGGGCTGAAGCAGTCGCTGGCCTTGGTTCCGGTAGGTGCGGTTGGGTTAGAAGAGCTCATGGGCTTGATGAGCCAGTACGTTGTCGACTTTGTAAGCGAAGCCGAGACGTTTGTGCGCGGCAGCCCGAGCCAAGAACTGGCAGGGCTGGTATCGAATGCAAAAGAAAGCGTAATCGAGTTATTTTCGCGCTTTCGCCTGACAGCCACCGCGAGGAACAAAACGGATGGGTTTTCTTTTGTACGGGGTCAGGAGGCGAGTGAGTTTGTGCAGCAAACCTGTGCGCCTGTCGCCTGGCTACTACCGCATACGATGGGTAGGCCAATGGTGTCGGACCATGTATTTTTCTCCGGCCCGCTGCTGCTTGAGAACTGGTCACACTTTGATAAACGAGAGGTGTTTTCCTTCGAGGGGCATGTCACACAAGAAAAGCAGATGACGAGAAAGTTGTTCATGCAGCTGCGGGATATTGACCAGAACCGAGCGTTTCCAAGTGCCTTGCGCGTGCCTGCCGCCAACCTTTTTCGGTTGCTGGCACGTGAAAAACCGGATGCCGCCAATGAGTTCAGTACGATCAAGGAGCTTAAATCCCCCAACACCTGGATATCCATGCCGGCGGCTTATTCGCAATTTGTCACCCGAACCGGTGAGCAGGATGACCGTGTTAAACCTCTCTCTGAACCAGGCCTATGGCGTGAGGGATTGGGAGGGGCGTTATCCTCCAGTGCCGCCGTGATGCCCGCGATCCCTCGGTACGATGGGTTCCCTTGGGCGGCAGGGGTTGGCCAGACAAATCCTTTGAAGCTCGACTTGGTTTTCGATGACCGATATTTCATGGCATCCAGTGAGTTGAACCTGCTAAATACGTTGCTATTAGCTGACAGCCAGGATGGCTGAAATGCAAACCATAGTCCCAGCGATTAATAGATGTTAGCGAAAGGCTACTACTACGAATCATTTTTCCCTAAGAATACATTCGCGGTGGTATCGAAGATAACCAAGATGCTCCTCGGAGACATAACTCAGTCCCGTCAAGGCAGACAACCCTAGCTTGTTTCGAGTTTGCTCGCCCAGTGCATCGCACAGCAACATCAAACCGTCGTCAGCGAACGATATCCATCCCCCATCAAACAATGCGTCAAGGTGGGGGGCCAGCAGTAGGCCATTAAACACATCCAGGCGCTCTTCGTCACTGGCGCACACCGCCCAGGGTTTGATATGGGACGCCCGTAACAACTGCAACACATTCAGCCCTGTAACCGCACAACAGCCTTGCCAGTAGTCAATGAGTGCCTCACGGAACAGGTTCTGGCCGATGCGCTGCACCACCATACGCTCGGCCTCAGTCGTCTTGGGTAATTTCGCCGTAGCCTTGGTGAAGCGCTCCGCTACTCGGTTCGGCAGACTCCGTGCCAGCGCTGCATAGCGGCCGAGAACGCGATAAAAGCTTTGATAGTCCGGGCAGTGGAATTCCCAGGTGTTGGTGGCTGCCCCAGCGGCCCGCAGCAGCTCCTCCTTGGCCATGGCCGCCTGAAGCGAGCTATCGCTCGTCGAAAGGGTGATCGAAGTGTCCAGGTTTTGCCGTAGGCGGACAGCGACTGGATGCTGAGTGGATCGCCCCAGCAGCCAGCCATCCTCCAGTACTGGTGTAAGGTCAAATCCGTGGTCAGCCAGGGCTTTTTCCAGGCGGGTGTGCTCAAGCGGGTTCATTACGGGCCTCAGTCAGCCTGTCCACACAGCCGTTGATAGCCCGCGTGAATCACTCCGGCAATCAGTGGGCGCCTTGCATCAAGAAACGCCTGGTAACCCATATGCTGCCACCCTTGGGGCAGCGCATGCCAACGGCGCATTTGGTCCAATTCCTCGTCACTGAATCGCTTTGCGTACACCGGCCAGTACTTATCGGGCGCATCGTCGGATATGGCAATGTTGTCGTCCCACTCCACCAATGTGTAATTAGCGATCTGATTCGTCTCCCGAACCCCTTCGATACCAATCGTCTTAAGGTACTTTTTCGGGAACAGGTGATGCCGCTCCAGGGATTTTTTCTGCCCCTGCGCAGGTGGGTCTAGTAGGTCAGAAACCGGATTCTTGGAAAAGAGTGCCCGCGCGCCTAAAAGCGTTTGTGCCGCATAAAATCCGAACAGAGCGGGGCTACGCCCTGCCGCAGTCGCCAGGTCCATCGGGAGCGTTTTGGTCCAGTAATCATCGGTCAGGGTCGCCACTTCAACCTGGCTTAGCCGATCCAGAAACTGCTCGCCCGAAGTCACCTCTCGCAAGGCTGCCAGATCCATTTCCATTCTGGACTCGGGTGAGCTTGTATACCGCCCGGTCAGGAGCGACATAAACAACCAGCGGGCCACCGCATTCTTCAGGGCAAACCCCTCCACCTTGAATTCGGTTCGCCCAAGTAAATAAAGCTGGTAAGCGAAAACCAAAGCGTTGATGGAACTGATGTGCCGTTCATTGCGATAGCCCGCGCTGCGAACCACATTCAGAAAATCTGCCCAGTACGTCAGGTCAAGCACCCTCACCTGCGCCTGGCGCAGCAAGCTGAACTGACTATCGCGCTGCTGCTGGCTGAACTGCCCCGTGGCCAGATCCTTGCCGCGCAGGATGGAATACACATGCTCCAGCCGGGCACGCCGGAACGCCACGCCCACATCCACGCGCAGCAGATGGTCCGGGTCCGGTTGGAATATCTGGTTGAATGGGCTCGCCCGCCCTACCGGCGCGGGCCGTCTGGCATCACGGCAGAAGGCTTCGAGTTGCGAGCGGCCTTCGTCCCAGAACACCGACATCAGTGTCAGGATGAAGTCCGATTGATTGAGCTTTTTACCCTCGCTGTTGATGCGCACGAACACATCCGCCACCTGTTCCTCGGTACAGGTCTGCGACAGTTCCAGCGCGATGAACGGGAAGGTGGTCAGCCCAGACAGACGGCCAATGGCCTCCGCTACTCGCTCTTCCTCTTCTTCAGACACAGGCCGCGCCGCCGTTAGCCGCTTCAGATAATCACCAATCGTCTTGTGCGTGGGTTTGGCAAACAGCCCCGAGACATCGAGGATGAATTCTGGGTCGCGCTCGGTCGTCGCGTCCGGCACCTCAAACTTGCCGTCCTGTGGCCGGAATGCAATGCGGATGTGCTCGCGCTCAAAGTTCTCGCGTAGTACAGCCTCGCGGTGGATAACGGCATAGAGCGAAGTCAGACGCTGTTGCCCGTCAACGATCAGCAGTGATGGTGCCTTCTGCTTGTTGTCATCTCCAATGACCTTGGTATCCACGCCCTCGGCTCCGGTCTGCCAAAACAAGAAATACCCTACTGGATAGCCGCGATACATCGAATCGAACAGATCGCGAACCTTGGCATTCGACCACACGAAAGGCCGTTGGATGTCTGGCAGGCCAATTCGGCCCAAGCCGATATCGCCGATCAGATTGCCAAGGGTGTAATGGACCTCCTTGAATAGAGTGTCCATCATCTGTTGTCCCTTATTTGTATTTTAGAGTCAGCCCCTTTGCTCCTGTCAGGATGAGCATATCCCTGTCTAAGCAATTCCATGCCATCACTGTAGATACCCTCCACGTCATCAGGCTCTGTGACAAGAAAGCCAAACTCATCTCGAGCTTTTTGCCAGGGTCTCCTCTGAATGACAACCAGTTGAAGCTAGATAGTGTCGTCACGAGATAGCGAGCCAAAGCACCAAGCAGCGTATGCGGACTGCGGCCAGGAATGAGGAAGCGTTTTTAACGTAGCG
>NZ_BGOW01000019.1 GCF_003851125.1 Sulfuriferula multivorans
AAGGCCGCGTTAAATCGGTTCACGATCATGTTCGATGAGCGCATGCCGCAGCTTTAAACGATTTCCCGTTTACACAAAATCGCGGATACCCCCGCTATTCTGTGCGCTCGTACATTTTCAGATAAGCCGTTTTCTCCAGCGGCGGCAGTTTCGCCACTGCCAGGATGTCTTCCAGGTGTACTGGCGTACTGACCCCTACCAGCGTAGTGCCTACTCCCGGCGTGGAACGGTTGAATTGTATGGCACGCTGCGCGTCATTCTCAAGCATGGGCATGGCCTGGGTCACAGCATCCATGGCCTGGCTGGCGAGATGCCCCTTGAACAGCGTGTGACTCGCCATAAGATAGACACCGAGCTGATGGGCGGCCTGGATGGTTGAACCGACATTGCCTTGGCCGGTAGTCTGACTGAAACGTGTGAAGCCTTCCTGCATGACCTGGTTGAACGGCATTTGCACTACCTTGAACTGGTGTTTGGCCTGATCATCTTTCCAGATTGCACGCGCGGCTTTTTCAGCGTGGCCCTGCATGGAGGTAATGGACTGGAACAGCGGATTGTCGGTTTCAGCGCGGAAACCATTGAAGGTTGAAATGCCGTAATAACGCAGCTTTTTGTCCTTGACCGCCTGCTCCAGCACCATGAATACTTTTTCCAGCTTGCGGTTGAGCTGATCCTTGCCAATGACCGGAATATGCACTTCAGGCTGGTCGATCAGGAAAGCGTCGAGAGTTTCCACACCCATCAACCGGCGTGACAGTTCCAGCTGGAAACCGATGTATTCCGGGCTGATGCAGTGTGCCTGGGTGAGGTCTTCCACGCGCCCCAGGCCTTTCGCCACGATCTCGCTGTGGAACCAGGCCTGCAGGTCCGGCGGCGGGCCGTCGCGAAAACTCAGGAAGCCACCTTTGGATACCAGAAACATCTGCTCGCGTTTGACCCCCGCCTCCAGCGCTTTTTTCATGCCTGCACCCGCCGCCGCCGGGGAACGCGCATAACGATAATGAGCCCCCGTATCCACCACGTTGATGCCGTTGCTCAGCGCTCGCGCAATGATTTCGGCGTATTGCGCGTCCACCTCGTCGGTCGGTGCACCCGGAAACGTGCCGATACCGATGGAAGACAAGCGCAGGTGGACATTGAGAAAGTCGCTGTAATGACCTTCTGCGCAATCCTTGCCGAAACTGGCTACATATTGTTTGCTGGCCATCATGGTGCAGTGGCCCGGGATAAGAGATGTGGTCATGTATTTTTCAGGTAAGGATGTTGCTGAATCTGTTCGATCAAAGCATGAATTTCCGGGCGCACCGGACGGCTTTCGAGCCGGTCCAGGCGGGAGACGAAAAGCTGCTCGAAGTAGTCCTCGTCTTCGTCCATATCCCATCCCACCGCACGCAGTGCCTGCGCTCCGGCAGCGGGTATGGCTTCGGCCAGATCGCGTCCGGACAGCAGCGCCCACAGCCCGGTCCAGGCGCGCGCCAGCACCAGCGGATGATACCCGCCGCCGCCCGTCACCAGCAAGCGCGGGGTACCGTCGGCGTGGCAGGGGGCGGTTTCCAGAATAGTCCGGGCAGTCTCCAGGAAACATTGTGTGGAAAGCCCTAGCTTGCCCAGCGGATCAGCGAAGATCATGTCGGTGCCCGCCTGCAGCACGATCGCGTCAGGTTTGAATTGGTCCAGCAAAGGTTGCCAAACAGCATCAAATAACAAGCGGTATTCTGCATCATGCGTACTGTGAGGTAGCGGTACGTTCAGGCTGGTATAGCCGGATTCTGGCGTGCCCGCGCCGGCCAGTTGCCCGCCGCTGAAGGGGTAGGCGTAGCCGGTATCCATGTGCAGGGACAAGGTAAACACTTCCGGGTCGTCGAGGAATGCCGCTTCCACCCCATCGCCATGGTGGGCGTCGATATCCACATAGAGTACGCGCCAGCCCTCGCGGCGCAGCCGCAGAATGCCCAGCACCGGATCGTTGAAATAGCAGAATCCCAGTGCCCGATCCGGACGCGCATGATGCATGCCGCCCGCCGGATTGAAACCGATGCGGCCGCGGATGACCTCCTCCGCCGCCTGTATGGAAGCCCCGGTAGCAGTGGCCGGGATGGTGAAAAACTGCTCGAAATAAGGATTTTCCAGCGTACCCAGATTGTGCTGCTTGCGCACCGGATTGCTGACCCGGCCCAGCGCCTCGGCGCGTTTGAAAGCGGAAACATATTCGGGCGTGTGGAACCACTCCAGTTCGAAATCCGCCGCTTTGCGCGCCTGCACGAATTCCGCGCTGGTGAGCGCACCATAGCTATTGATCAGATCATAGGTCAGCGAAACGCGCGGGATCGCCAGCGGGTGATTGCTGCCGTAGGTCTTGCGCCGGTATTTGGCAGCGCCGATGAAGCTGGCTTTACGGGTAGGCAGGGGATTCATTTGCGCAACCGCAGGTAAATTTCCGGCAATTTTTTGGGCAGGTCGTTGATGTGATCCAACACCACGTAATGCCCGGGCCCGAAAATTTGTGGCAGGTACTGGCTGCCGGCAGCATCCAGGGTAATGCAGAACGGATGTACGCCCGCATCCACCGCCTCTTTCACCGCCATGCGCGTGTCCTCGTGCAGATAACGCTCGTCACCGCCGTCGTCGTAGTCCGCCGGGCGCCCATCGGACAGTATCAGCAACAAACGGCGTTGGGACGGCGCACGGTCGAAACCTTTCACTGCGTGGCGGATGGCTGCACCCATGCGCGTGGCAAGCCGTCCGGACAAGCCACCCAGCACGGCGCGCGCATGCGGGGTCAGGCGCTGATCGAAACCCTTGATGCTGTAATAACTGACATTGTCGCGATACTTCGAGGCAAACCCGGCCAGACTATACGGATCGCCCACCTCTTCCATGCTCTCGGCGAACAGCAGCATGCCGGCACGGATGTGATCCACCACGCGTCCGCCGCCTTCGCTGGACTGCATGATCGAGGTGGAGATATCAGCCAGCAGGGTGACCGCTGTATCGCGGTGCTGCATCACTCTCTGCCGGTAGATATTCGCCTTGGGCGACATGCCGGCGCGCTTTTCGGCGATATAGCCAATGGCAGCTTCCAGATCCAGTTCATCGCCGTCGAACTGGCGCCGCAGCGGTGCCATGCGCGCCGGCTTCTGCGTTTGAATGGCGCGCTTCAGGCGCTTCAGTGCCGGTGCATATTGCGTGAGCAACCTGGTCGCCTCGTTGGCATCCAGCTCGGTCAACTCTTTTTCCTGCACCCATGCCCAGTTGCGCTTGTAGCGTCCGTCGCGGTAATCCCATTCGGCGTAGGGTTTGCCCTTCTCGCTGTATTCCGCGCCACGGGCATGACCGGTCACGTGAGCAGGTTGCGGGATGCCGACGCCGACGCGACCGCCCGAGCCAGTCGTCTCCTCGGGTGGAATGTCGAAATCCGGGTCTTCGCCGGCAGCCTGCTTGGGGATTTCCCGTTTTTCCGGGTTGGGCTTGATCTCGGTATTCTTGACCGCGTCATCCTGATCTTCGGTACCGGTGCCGAATTCGGCGTGATCCAGCTCGCGGCGCGGGTAAACCGGACGTGCGGCATTGGGTGAGCGGCCCGGCAGGTAAGCATGTTCGCGCTCGGCCAGCGTCATCGGCGGCAAATTGGTATCCGCATAGAGCAGATTGGCAATGCGGAACGCGTCAACTATCGTGGCCGATTCATTCAGAAGGGGTCGCCATGATTCCATTTCAACCTGTTGCGGCGCATCTGACGCAATCCAGCGCAGCGTTTGCCTGGCCAGTTCAAAATACGCAGCGGCAGCGCCAGCAGGCAGCGTTGCAGCCTCTGCAGCTGCCAGCAATCGCGTGAGATAATTCGGCACGCGCGCATTGATGCGCGTGTCCACGCGCAAATCTTCACACAGGTCGAAAATCAGCTGAAAGCGGATCATGTCCTCGCCGAAGGCAGCAAACAAAGGACGCCAGGTAATGCGCTTGTCTGCATCGAGTGGGGGATGTTCGCGCCCGACCTCATGGAACAGCGCCTCGATATAGCGTCGCTCGAAGGAAAAGAAGACCAAGTGTCCGGCAGCATGCAACAGCGCCAGGATGGCTTCCTCACGGCTGGGCAAGGCAATGGGCAAATACAGCGACGCACCGTCAGTCTCGACGAAGGCACGGCCCTTGTCCGGCGACCAGTTACCGTCCAGCAGATCAAAATTCTCGCCAAACCAGGCATACAGAATCAGTTGTAATAAGCGTTGGTGCTCCGGCGTACGAAAACCGGGCAGATTCTCCAGCAGCATGGCCATGCTTTCTTCCGATTCCAGCTTGAAGAATGCTTCGCCGCGCAGCCGCCCCGCCTGCAATATGTCCGCGCCGCGCTTGGCCCAGGGTTGTACCGCTTCCACGCCGAGCAGATTGCGCACCCGGATTGCGCCGGGAAGATAAGTGGCAAGCGCCAGACGACGCTGGCTGAACAGATCCTCTGCCGGCAACACCAATTCTTCCACGCCGGCGATGCCGTGCGTAGCGGCCAGTTCCACAACTGGGCAACGGAAATAAGCCGCACCCGATTCCAGATGACGCCCGCACCAGGCAATACCCAGTTCTGCCCAGCGTGCTTCGCCTGTACTGCCTAGAATGTGATAAGCAGCGGGCAGTTGGCCCATGAATCCATCCAATGCTTTCCAGGAGCCGCGCCATTGCAGAAACGACAGCGCCTGATTCGTCCACGCCAGCACCTCGCCGCTCGCGTCCAGAACGGCGCGGCTGCCGCGAATGAAAGCCTTGCCGGCATCACGATCGTGCTGAAACAAGGCTTTGCAGGCACGCACCCATTCCAGTGCGATTTCATCGCCTTGACTCTGGATGGCGCCCAGCGCTTCCCTGGTATCGCGGTGTGCCACGAAGCTAATCTGCTCCAGATCAGCCAGCTCCTGCTGGATAGCGGCGAGAATTTCCGGTTGTGTCATCTGCTCAAATCAAACAGCAAAATGCGCCTTGATGATTTCCATCAGTGCCTCGGCCAGTTCCGGGTCGTCCGTCACCGGATTGACCAGCGCGGCTTTGCATGCTTCCACCGGCTCGATGCCGGCAACCATCATGTTGCCGGCGTACACCAGCGCACGCGTAGAGGTTGCCTCTTCCAGTCCGTGGTCTTTCAGAGTACGGGCGCGGCGACCCGTAGCAACCAGTTTTTCGACTTGGGTTGTGTCGAGTTCCGGCACTTCGTTCTGGATGATCTTGCGTTCGATTTCTTCACGCGGATAATCGAAATTGATACCGATAAAACGTTGCTTGGTGGACGGCTTGAGATCTTTCAGTACGGTCTGGTAGCCGGGATTGTAGGAAATCACCAGCATGAAGTCCTCGTGCGCTTCGATTTCCTGGCCTTTCTTTTCCAGCGGCAACTGGCGACGGTGGTCGGTGAGCGGATGGATGATCACCGTGCTGTCGGTGCGCGCCTCGACAATCTCGTCCAGGTAACAGATGGCTCCGGCTTTCACCGCGCGCGTGAGCGGGCCGTCCTGCCACACGGTGGCTTCACCTTCGAGCAAAAAGCGGCCCACCAGATCGGAACTGGTCAGGTCTTCATGACAGGATACGGTCACCAGCGGGCGCTTCAGACGCCATGCCATGTATTCCAGAAAGCGCGTCTTGCCGCAGCCGGTGGGACCTTTCAGCATCACCGGCAGACGTTTTTTGTAAGCGGCCTCGAAAATCTCGACTTCATTTTCCTGCGCTTCGTAATAGGGTGCTCCAGCTTCATCTTCCACCGGCTGCTGAATAATGTCGCGCTCAACCCCGCGCAAACGGTTCAAAAAACCTTTCATGCCATCTCCAGTCGGTCTTCACGCATGCAGCGCGTTTTCATGAATAAATACAGGTGGCGCAGCGTGCGCACGGCCATTTTTTCCGGATTCTGCGGCAAGGCGTCGAGGCGTTCCATGGCTATGCAGTTATGGTAATAAACCAGCTCGCGGCAGTTGTCGCGGATGGTGTTCCAAGATGGATCGCTTTTTACCAGCGCCTTGAATACGTCAAGCAGATCATCCGCTTGATCTGGCAGTGTTTTCTCACCCACATCGGCGATATAAGCGATGATGAGCTGCTTGGTCAGCGCCATCGCATGCTCGACCGTCTCCGGCAGAGGCAATGAGCCGCGTTCGTTGAGGATGCGTTCCAGATCGACGATTTGTCCGTCCACCTGCTCGAATGTTTGTATCAATGCGGTGTGATCCATTTGCTTACTAGACCGGTCAGGAGTTTAAGAATAAAATTAGCGAATTGTGAAATACGCAATACCCGATCATTTTACTCAACTTTAATAGATTATGGAATGCTGATATGAAAAAGCTGGTCAAGCTCGTCAAGGTCAACAACCTGCAGTACAACGCAAACCGCGATCCGGAAGTATACCGTCGCAGCGCCAACGAGAACTTCCGCATCCAGGCATTGGTTGATGGCAGCGGTGCGGTCAAATGCAAACTGCTGGATGTGACCGGCAAGCCGCTGAATGAGCAAACCATCAATGCGCCAGGCACCTACACTCATGAAATTTCATTCGCCACCCCCGGTGTACGCGTGGTGACTTTGTTGGTGGAAGGTAATGGTGAAAAGTTCACGCAAGACTTGCGCCTGGATGTGATGGAACACGCCTGGATCGGTTAAACCTCGATCAGTAAAACTTTCAGGTCAGCGCTACTCCAAACAGCCCGCAAATCGCGGGCTGTTTGTTTATAGGCTAGCGTTTTACCACGACCGGCCGATTATCCAGTTCGTTGCGCTTTCTGCCTTGCGCGGGATAATGCCGTTGTAGCAGATCCCCTACTGCCGCCACCCCCTGCAACGCCGCCGCCTCATATTGGCCCTGCTGCAACAGCGCTTCCATGGCGCGACAAACGGCCTCCCATTCGCCCGCAGCAATATGCCCGTGAATACCCCGGTCGGCGACAATCTCCACATCGTGGTCAGCCAGCAGCAGATATATCAGCACGCCATTATTGTGTTCCGTATCCCACACGCGCAGATCGGAGAAAACATTCAGAGCCCGCTCGCGTGCAGACATGCCTTGCCATAGTTCGCCAATATCCAGCGCGCCTTCCACGGCAAAGCGCAGTTCACCGTAATGGTGCTGCTCGGAGCCATGTATAACGGACTCGATGGCACGCATGGTGTGCGCGGGAAAGGCGAGATGCACGCGCCACGGAAAATGCAGAAGATGTTTGAATACGCGCATCAGGCTCATCTCACCATCTCCCCGACGCGCCGCCGCCACCAAAGCCGCCGCCTCCGCCACCGAACCCACCCGAGCCGCCGCCGAACCCGCCGCCACCGAATCCACCGCCGCCAAAACCGCCGCTGCGCCCCAGGTTGATTCCGGAAAATACCGCAAAGAACACCAGCACACCCGCCAGGGACGCCATCAGCGCCGAGCCCAGCACCAGCCAGCCCAGACCTCCTACAGCCGCCGCAGCCATGCCTGAACCCAGAAAGCGCCCGAATATTGCACGCAGCACCTGGCCAATGAAAGTGGCGCCTATGACAGCGATGAATAGCATACCGAGTGGATCACTGCTGCTGTTTTGGGCTTTGGCTTTGACCGGTGGCAACGGCTCTCCATTTATCAACTTGATGAGCTGATCCACCCCGGCCTGGATTCCGCCTGCGAAATCATCCTGTTTAAAATGCGGCACGATAGTCTCGGCGATGACGCGTTTGGCAATCGCATCCGGAATCACGCCCTCCAGGCCATAACCCACTTCGATGCGCAAAGCATGATCGTTCTTGGCGACCAGCAGAATCACTCCGTCATCCACACTCTTGCGCCCCAGTTTCCACGCCTCGGCCACGCGTATGCCGTATTGTTCGATCGCTTGGGGTGCCGTGCTGGGCACGATCAGCACAGCTAGCTGGCTGCCTTTGCGTTTCTCAAAGTCAGACAATTGCTGCTCCAGGCTGGCTGCCTGAGCTGAAGTAAGCGTATTGGTGAGATCGGTGACATGCGCCTTAAGTGCAGGCACCGCTACCTCAGCCAGCACCGGGCCAGCAGCCCCTATACACAGCAGGGCTGCCAGTATGGCCAAGCAGCGTTTCATATCGAGGCTAATGAGCCGGCGCCGGTGCGGCGGGCGCGCCAAAATCGACTTTGGGCGCTTTGGAAATTTCCTTCTCGTTGTCCACAGTAAAGCTGGGCTTAACCTTGTAGCCCATCACCATGGCAGTGAGATTGCTGGGGAAACGCCGTACGGTGTTGTTGTATTCCTGCACCGCATCGATATAACGTTTACGCGCAACGGTGATGCGATTTTCGGTACCTTCCAGTTGCGCTTGAAGATCACGGAATACACCGTCCGCCTTGAGCTGCGGGTAATTTTCGGCAACCAGCATCAGGCGCCCCAGAGAATTGCTCATGTCGCGTTGTGCGGCCTGGAATTTGGCAAAGGCTGCAGGGTCATTGATCAGCTCAGGCGTGGCTTGAATCTGTCCGACGCGGGCGCGCGCCTCGGTCACTTGCGTGAATACATCTTTTTCGTGAGCCGCATAGCCTTTTACTACATTGACCAGATTGGGCACCAGATCGGCGCGGCGCTGATACTGATTGAGTACTTCAGCCCAGCTGGCCTTGACCTGTTCGTCGGAGGTCTGAAATGTGTTGTAGCCGCAGCCGCTCAGGCTCAGCGTCAGCAACAGCATGAGTGACATCATCCAGTTACGCATTGCGGTTTCTCCCTGATTGAATTCGTTGAACTAGATTGTGGCGGTCTGTTGCTTTAACAAGCCCTGCATCGTTGCAACCGCCAGACACAGGTCTTCCCATGCGCGCGCCTTGTCCGGCAAGTTGCGCAGCAAATACGCCGGATGATACGTCACGATCATCGGAATACCCTGGTACTGATGCAATTTCCCGCGCAGGCTACTGATACTGACGTCAGTAGCCAGTAGCGAGTGTGCAGCGAAACGGCCGAGCGCAACGATGATTTTCGGCTGGATCAATTGAACCTGACGCTCCAGATAAGGCAGGCAAGCGGCAATTTCCTCAGGCTTGGGGTTACGATTCCCAGGCGGCCGCGATTTCAGTATGTTGGCGATGTATACGTTAGCGCCGCGTTTCAGATGGATAGACGCCAGCATGGCATCGAGCAGCTTGCCTGCGGCGCCGACGAAAGGCTCGCCCTGGACATCTTCTTCAGCGCCGGGCGCCTCTCCCACGAACAGCCAGTCGGCATGAACATCCCCTACACCCAGCACGCCCTGAGTACGGGTCAAATGCAAGGGACAGGCAGTACAGTTAGCTACCGCTTGCCTGAGCATTTCCCAGTCCATCTGACTGATGTCCGCAGCGCCGCCGGAAGCTGGCGACGCGTGCGTGGCAACCCCGGCATCCCGCAGCTTCCAGCGTGGCGCAAGCTCCAGTTCATGCAGCACAATGTCACGCATGTTTTTTCATATCCAGCAGCATGATCACGGCATCTTCCCGACCTTGGCGAGCAGGATAATAGGCTTTGCGCATCGCCACATATTCGAATCCCAGCTTATGATAAAGACGGCGTGCCACGGTATTGGAGGGGCGTACTTCCAGGTACATGGTCTCGGCGTGATAATCGCGCGCAACTTCTATCAAATACTGCATGAAAGCCCGGCCCCAGCCCCGGCCCTGCCACTCAAGCCCTATCGTGACATTCAACAAATGGGCTTCCCCCGCTGCCAGCATCAGCACAGCGTAACCCACGATGAACTGATTGTGCTGGCACACCCAGCAACTGTAGCCGGATTGCAGCGAGTCGTGGAAATTGCCGCGCGTCCATGGAAATGGATAAACCACATGCTCCATCGCTATTACCACGTCGATGTCATCGTCCCGCATCGGGCGAAAAGATGGCTGAGTGCGCAGCAATGAGCTCATCGTTCGCAAATTTTCAAAGCGACCTTGTCGCGAATATACAGTGGCGCAGCCAGTTCCGCTGCCATACCCTGCCCTGCCTGGATGTGCGGCGCGGCCAAATGAGCGATCTCGCGCGCGTGCGGATACAGTTCCGGGCGGATATTGACCAGCGCGTCTGCATAACGTGCTTGCAGCACCTCAGCGTATGCTTTAAATCCACTGCCGCACCCACACCAGTCCAAGCCCGCCATTGCGGGCACCTGTTGTGGCGCACATAACTGCGGCTCGGAATCAGTCACCCAGTCACACTCCTCGCGTCGATAAACAGCATGGTAAACCTCGCCCATGCGGGCATCCAGACAGGCGATTACCCGTTCCGCACCACTCGCCTCGGCCAGCGCCAGCAAGGTGCTCACACCCAACACCGGCACATCCGCGCCGAACGCCAGACCCTGCGCCACTGCACAGGCAATCCGCAGTCCGGTGAACGACCCCGGCCCGGCACCAAATGCTATGCCGTCGAGCTGTGCCAGACTCACATCCGCTTCTGCAAGCAGATCCTGACACATGGGTAATAATAATTGAGAGTGGGTTTGCCCGGCGTGTATCTCGCGGTAAGTGAGCGTGCCGTCCAGCCACAGCGCAGCCGTACAGTACTCGGTGGATGTATCAAAAGCCAGAATTCTCATCCGGCAATTATAGCGGAGGCTGGCTAACGAATGGGCAGATAGACTTCGAACAAAATACGCTGCCAGGGATTGCGGCTCGGACTTAAACGGCTGATGCGTGCTTCCAGCCGGTTACCTCGATCCATCAGCCGAGCTACCGCTTCGTTGTCGCGACGCGGGACATAACCCAGTTTGATGCCATGCCATTCCACCCGCACTGCGCGCGAGTCATAGGCATTTTGCGGCTCGCGCACCAGTTCCAGCACATCTCCTTCGTGCATTTCTGCCCACACCTGTTTGCCGCCGTAGTACTGAAAACCAGCCAGCGGCGACGCCTGCAACAGAATATGTTCGGAAACCTCGGCAGCGGCAGGCAGCGATAACATTAACGCAGCTAACACTTTCACCCACTGTGCTGTCCAGCCGGTCCGGATCATGCTGTGCCTAACGAATCGCCATCAGGCAGCGCTATGCGCAGTGAGCCTGACGTCATCGCAAAGTAATTGCAAAGGCGCCGGTTTGTGAATGCCATAACCTTGCGCATAATCCACACCGAGCAGCCTGAGCTTTTCCAGAATGGCATCGTTCTCTACAAATTCTGCTACTGTCTGAATGCCCATTACGTGACCGATGCGGTTGATAGCCTCCACCATGGCATGATCCACTGCATCAGTCACCATGTCCCGGACAAAGGCACCGTCTATTTTGACGCTGTCCACCTGAAGATTCTTGAGATACGCAAAAGAAGACATGCCGCTGCCAAAGTCATCCAGCGAGAAGCGGCAACCCAGGCCTTTAAGAATGCTGATGAAACGCATCGCCCGGCTCAGATTGGCAATTGCCGCAGTTTCCGTCACTTCGAAGCAAATAGCCTCGGCAGGAAGACCGCTGCCATGAAATTGATCAATCACAAATTCGATAAAATGCTCGTCACCGAGAGACTGGCCAGAAATATTGATGGCATAGCAGCGCTGTTCTGTGCTGCCCGGATTGTCCACCAGCCACTTGAACATGGAGCGGATTACCCAGCGGTCAATCAGCGGCATCATCCCATAACGTTCGGCAGCCGGGATGAACGCCATCGGCGACACCAGCCGGCCTGATTCGTCTTTCAGCCGCAACAGGATTTCGCAGTATTGCCTGCCCGATTGATTGGGCTGTACGGCGACGATGCTTTGATAATAGAGACAGAAACGGTTTTCTTCAAAAGCATGGGTAATCCGCGCCACCCATTGCATCTCGCCATGACGCTGGAGCAACTCGGCGTTATCCTTCTGGTGTACCCATATCCGGTTGCGGCCTTTGTCCTTGGCCATATAGCAGGCGGCATCAGCGGAGCTCAGTAGCGAGGCCATGTTCTCCGCACTTGCAGTCACTTCTACCAAACCCATGCTTGCGCCGATCTCGAAAGTTTTACCTTCCCATACGAAACGAAACTCGGCGATTGCCTGACGTAATTTTTCCGCGATCTGCCTACCCTGGTCTATTGGACATTCTTCCAGCAGTACGCCAAATTCATCCCCACCTAGTCTAGCCAGCGTATCGCGTCCCCGGATATGGGTCTGAATAATTGCCGCCAGTTGCCGCAACAACTCGTCACCTGCACCATGCCCGCTGGTATCGTTAACCAGCTTGAACTGATCCAGATCGATGTAGAGCAAAATATGTTGGGTGTCCGTCTGCTTTGCACTATTCAATAGATCCGTCAGACAACGTTCGAATTCGCGTCGATTGGGAAGACCGGTGAGTGAATCATGGCTGGCTTGCCAGGAGATCTGTCGTGCCATGCTGCGAGTAGTAGTCACATCGTGAAATACCGACACGAATCCTATGTTATCGCCGGTGTGATTGCGAATCGGCGTAATGGAAGATTCAATGGCAAACTCCGTGCCGGACTTGCTGATCAACAAAGCATTACGGCTAAGTCCAACCATCCAGCCATCCATCTGGCGGGACGCAATCGAATGATCCAACGGTTGTCTGGATATTTCGTCGATGGTATTGCATATCTCCCGGAAAGGCAGACCGCGCGCCTGATCAGCATGCCAACCGGTGAGTTGTTCCGCTACGGGATTGAGATAATCCACGTTGCCGGCGATATCCGTGGAAATTACTGCATCGCCAATCGAATGCAAGGTGACTTCTGCGCGTTCTTTTTCATGGTAAAGCGCACGTTCGATACGGATCGCCTTACGCACCACCAGCATCATGATACCAACACCCAGCAGGAAGGCGGCAGCCCCCAATATACCGATCGTCCAGACGGACGACCTGTATTCATGCGAAGCCCTATCAACGGCCACATGTGTTGACCGCCGTTGCATTTCGATTAATTCATTGAATAGCCCGAATACATCTTTTTGTGCCGGAATAGCCTGCGTTTGCAGAAGCTCCTGCGCGTCAGTCAGCTTGCCAGCTTGAATCAGCTCGACAACCCTCTCCATGGATTGGGTGGAAATTCTGGTTTTTACTTGTGAAGCCTGCAAGGTCGCACGCTCCACTGGATTGAGCTGCATCTGAAGCAGCTTATCCCGGGTGAGTATAAATTCGCTGGCAAGCTGGCTGAAGTGCTGCACCGCAGCATCCAGTTGAAACGGATCTTTCATCAGCAACATGCTATAGATAGTGACAGCACGTTCCCGTGACAAGGAACGCAGATTCATCACCAGTTCGCTTTTAGCATCGCGTTCCCTGACGATTGACTCCATCTGTTTATTGATTGAGTGCATGCGCGTCAGTCCGATCACCGTAATTGTGACCATGAGCAGCAATACCAGACCAAAGCCGATAACAATTGCGTATTTGGAGTTGTGCGCGAACAGCTTAATCGCTGTTTTCATAGATAAAGCCTTATTTTATTTGATCATGGGCTGTGGGCAGCAAAATAAGATTGAGTCTTACACTTGCCATCACAATCCAGGATTTCATCCTCGCCACTATTACTTATCGGAATTTATGCGGAAACCTTTAATGCTCAAGCCAGGCGCTACGTGCTGACCTGTTAACAACACTTAAATTTTGGTGACGCAAATTGCTTGATGCAAAGTTCCAATCAATTCAGAATACGCACCCATCCTGCTTTAATAGAACCGGACTTTCATCATGAGCGACACAGGCATTCATATTCCCCATCCTGCACATCATGGTCACGAAGCCAATTCCCTGGACCAGTGGGTGGCCATATTCACTGCGATCCTGGCAGCCCTGGGCGCCGTTCTGAGTTATCAGGGAAGTCATTTGATGAATGACGTGCTGCTGCAAAAAAACGAGGCCGTATTGATGAAGGCGCATGCTACCGATCAATGGAATTACTATCAGGCGGTGAGCACAAAAATGCATCTGATGGAGCTTGCTAAAACTTTGGCACCCGCAGACAAAACCAGTGGATTTGAATCCGAGATCACCAAATACAAAGCGCAAAAAACCGGAATCAAGGCCGATGCGGATAAATACGAACAGGCCTCCGCCAAAGCCAATGCGGAAGCTGCACTATTGAGCACACCGCATGAAAAAATGTCGCTGGCACTCATCCTGTTCCAGATTGCCGTTGCGCTGGCATCCGTGACTGCATTGACCAAACGTGCCTGGCTGATGAGCATTGCATCCATCTGCGCAATCATCGGTATTGGTCTGTGGGGTTATGGATTGACGATGCTGTGAACATATCGCCAGATAACCCGCTATATGCCTGGGGCGGATTGAATCGCCTGATGTTTATGTGGATTAATGGAGTTCATAGCCCCTATTGGGATGCGCTAATGCTGACCATGACAGCGCTCGGGGATCACGCCAACTACCCGCTTTATATGGCTCTCGCCTTGCTACTCAGCGCGTGGCGTCCACTTTGGTTGCCAAGAAATAACGTGCTGATATTCGGTGTTGGATATGTGATTACCGGATTGATCGTAATGCAGATCAAACCCTTGCTGGACTTCCCGCGTCCATTACTGGCATTGGGCGAACAATGGGTGCACGTGGTTGGACGGCCTGAATTCCATCACAGCTTTCCCTCCGGACATGCCACCTTTGCAGTGTTGCTGGCGACCAGCCTGGCCTATCAGGCTGCACGACCATTGCGTTGGGGATTGTGGAGTTTTGCCTTGCTGGTTTGCGTATCGCGTCCCGCTTTGGGGGCACACTTCCCCGTAGATGTGTTGGGCGGTGCTTTGATTGCCTGCCTGACTGTCTGCTCGCTGCGCTGGATCCAGAAGCGATGGTTTCCGGCCAAGGCACAAGCCGAAAATACATAGCCAACCCCTATTCTGGAAGCTTGATCCAGGTCTTGCCCTATAGCAGGTTTCAGCTGATTAAATCAAGCTGAAACCTGCCATCAACCAATGGATTCAATTGCCATTTACGCCAGGCGTCGCCACGGGTGCCCAGGTATGTACCACAACGTTAAAAGGGCCACCCATAGGCGGGAAAGGAGCGGCTCTCTTGATTGCCTCCAGTTCCACTTTTTCCAGGTTATCTGATGCGCAACCTGAGATGTTGGTCTGCTTGAGAGTGCCGTCAGCATTAATTGCAACCACTGCACTGCACCAGCCTGTATCCAGGGGAACTGGATGCCCGGCTTTTTTCATAGCCTGCTGCTCTTGCGCGACGCGTATCACTCGAACAGAGTGCGCAACAATGTTGTTGATTTGCTGCACGTAAACCATGAGTTCCCGATTACGCTGCTGAATGATCGCAGATTGCTGCGCTTGGGTAGGGGATGGGGTGCCTGGCGCCTCGTTGACCACAGCACAACCAGCAAGAAGCAGTGGAATCAGAACAAAATAGAGCGGTTTCATTCAACCTCCTTTTAATTGCCGTCTTTCCACTGATTCAGTCAGTAGGATCACACAAACCAAGTTAATGATTTTTAAATTTAACTGGTGCCGGCAAGAGGAGTCGAACCCCTGACCTGATGATTACAAATCAACTGCTCTACCAACTGAGCTATGCCGGCGTAGGCGCGAATTATAGGGGGTATGGCGCCATTGGTAAACGGTAAATTTCTCGATCAGTGTTTGCCTGAACGCCAAATTGAAAATATCACCCAGATGCTGTTTAAAAACGCCAGCAAAAAACCTACGATACCCAGGAATCGCCAACCCGGGACAGTCATGACGATGGATGAGCCGATAATCAGGGCGGCGGTGAGGATGCCCATGGTGATGCGGCTGCTGGCACGATCGAGCTGGTGCCCAAACTGGTCAAGACGTTTCAGGTCGAGGTCAATACGCAGATGCCCGCGGCGTGCCTCGCGCAATAACTTTGCCATATCCCGCGGCAAGCCGGAGACAACCTCCAGGGCTTCTTTAAGATTTTTTCGGCCGCGTTTGATCAGTGCAGCGGGCTGGTAGCGCTCGGCGATGACCCCTCGCACGAAGGGAGTGAGATGATCCACCATATGAAAATGCGGATCAAGCTGCTGACCGAGTCCTTCCAGGGTAATCAATGCCTTGAATAGCAGCGTCAGGTCTGCAGGAAGCACGAGACCATTCTCGCGGATGATAGCGGTGATGTCGGTAAGCAAGGGACCAATTTTTACATCCTTGAGTTGCAGGTTGTCATAGCTGAATACCAACTCCGACACATCGTAACCAAGCTTGGCCTCGTCCACTTCGCCATCACCGGTCCAATCCAGCAATACGGCCAGCATCCCCTCCTCATCCTTGCGCGCCATCGCGTCGAGCAAATTCACAATCTGGTTACGGCGGTATTCGGTGAGCCGCCCCACCATGCCAAAATCGATCATGCCGACACGATTGCCGGGCAAGTAGATAACATTTCCGGGATGCGGATCGGCATGAAAATAACCATGTACCAAAATCATTTTCAACACCGCATCGGCACCGCGCGTGGCCAGCACAGGCAAATCCATTCCCGCAGCACGAACCTCAGCCAGATGCGTGCCATGGATTCCTATCAGCTCCTCCTGCACATTGAGAATTTCACTGGTGTAATCCCAGTATACCCTGGGGATATGTACGGTTTCATCACCTGTAAAATTGGTGCGAAAACGTTCGATATTGTGGGCTTCCATCAGCAGGTCAAGCTCGCGCCGCAATGAACGCCGGAACTGCGCCAGCATCATCACCGGCTGGTAGCGGTGCGCGTCGGGTATCTCTTTTTCAGCCAGACGGGCGATGTGCTGCATGATGCGCAAATCGGCTTCGATCTTTTTTTCGATCCCGGGGCGACGGATCTTGAGGATGACCGGTGTGCCGTCCTGCAATTTTGCCCGATGCACTTGCGCCACTGAAGCAGCAGCAAAAGCGTCGATATCCAGTTCAAGAAAAATCTCGGTGGCAGGAAGACCGAGTGCCGTTTCCAGATGCGGTGCCAGTTCTGCGAATGGTACGGGAGGCACTTTCGATTGCAGCTTTTCGAATTCCGCAATCCAGCTCGGCGGGAAGACATCGACACGCGTGGCAAACAACTGACCGAGTTTGACAAAGGTTGGACCCAGTTCTTCCATAGCCAACCGAATCCGCACTGCGGGTTCCAGCTGGCTGGTTTCAGACGTGCTTTGCCAATGAAGAATACGCCCGGCGCGTTCAAGTGCCGTGCCAATTCCAAGTGCGCGCACCATATCTCCCCAGCCATAGCGGATCATGATGGTGGCGATTTCGTGCAATCTCGGCAAGTCGCGAACGACGCCGATAGTCTCCCAAAGCATAATTATCGTTATTGATCAGTTAAGTTGATTACTTTACCTTGTTGCGCAACGCCTCACCTGCCCCCGTCAACAATCCACTGGCGACTAGAGCCATGCGACTGGCTATCTCGCGGGTGCCCAATTCGGCACTGACCTTACCAGAATGTATGGCAATCCGTACTCCGGTGGTCAGCTGAGTGAGCGCATCCCTCATCTGACCACCAGAGTCCGACCCGCTTGTTTTGAGATGGCTAGCGACCCGGTTCGCTTCCATCACAAGCATCCCCGTACTGGTGCGGGCAGTCTGGCGGATGGCATCAATCAGTAAATGTTCCAGATCGCGCAAGGTTTGAAGCGATTGTTTCAACTCGTCTACGTGGGATTCCCTGCCACTGGTGAGCATTTCTTCAATCATCAGTTGTGTAGATTGGGCAAACTTGATCAAGGCTTGATCCATGCCACTCACCGCGGCACGCAGTGATTGCGCGATATCGCCGCCGCGTTCAGCCAACCCAAGATTAACACCGGCACTGACTGACGCCAATACGGCCTTGATTTCGGCTACATTCAATGTTCTTTGTTCGATCGCCCGCACTGTAATGTCATGTATGCGTGCGCTGATATCCATTCCGTCTGCTCCCGCCTGCCGGGCCTCCTGCTTGATGGTTTCCAGAGTTTCCATAGGGATAGTGTGCTCATCCATGACGCGCTCCTTACGATGGTCTAAATACAATTTGATATTAGCCGTTAATCAATCGGGTTGATTTTTTTCTTTACCTGGGTGGGAAAATTCATTAAATTTCATATCCATGCGCATTATTTTCTTCATATTAGTCAGTTTATCGTTGTCCGCGTTCCATCCGGTATATGCGGATGACACTGACGGCGAGACAGTATCTGCACACACCGCCATAAGTGGCGAGCGCGCTGATTTGCTTTTCTATGCCGTGAGTCTGATAGGCACCGCTTACAAATACGGCGGAAATTCACCGCAAACCGGCATGGATTGCAGTGGTTTCGTGCGTTATGTATTCAGCAATGTGGCCGGCCTGCACTTACCTCGAAGTGCAGACGAAATCAGCAAGACGGGCGAAAGCATAGACGAGCAGGATTTGCGTCCAGGCGACCTGGTATTTTTCCATACCATGAAGCGCGCGTTTTCGCATGTCGGCATTTATCTGGGCGAACATCGCTTCATCCATGCGCCAAGCAGTCGGACCGGCAGCATCATGATTTCTGACATGAAAGAAGAATACTGGTCGCAACGCTTTGAAGGAGCGCGCCGCCTCCTCACTTTTCCACTGACAGGCCATCGCTGATTAATACTGCACGCGGTAATGCATAAGCTCGCGTCCTACTTCACTCGTGTTAGCCAGACCTGGCGTAACCACGTGAACCTGCGCGGCATCAAGTACGGCCTGGGTCTGGGCTTCGCCCTGATATTGAGCCTGATGGTAGGGATTACCCTGCTCGGGTTGACTCAGATGGAGGCGATCAATAACCGCCTGGTGACAATCGTCACCGTCAACGACTACAAAACCGAGCTTGCCAGCATCATGCGCGATGCGTTACTGGATCGCATCATCACCATGCATTCGCTTGTACTCGACTCCGCACCGTTTGAGCAGAATAACGAACTCTACGATTTCCATAATTACGGCGCTCGTTTTTCCCAGGCCTTGCAGGCGATCTCCCTCGCCAAACTCAGCAACGAAGAAAAAGAGATTTTAGTGCACGTCCGCAAGTCGGCAGCCATCGCTCAACCCATTGTGATACACACAGTCGATCTGGCGCTGGATAAAAAAAATGGAACCGCACTAAAACTGCTACAGGACGAGGCTATTCCCGCCCAAAAAGAGCTGGTGAATGAGTTAAAGGCCTTACTTAAACTGCAGCGTGACGCCAATGCAAATGCAGCGGTGGATGCCTCTGACGCTTATAACGAAACCCGTTCGCAAATGATTGTCATGGGTAGCCTGGCGGGGCTGATTGGCGCTTTGATCGCTTTTGTCGCGGTACGCCGCACTACATTCC
The DNA here is from genome assembly GCF_003851125.1 of Sulfuriferula multivorans. Lineage (GTDB taxonomy): Bacteria > Pseudomonadota > Gammaproteobacteria > Burkholderiales > Sulfuriferulaceae > Sulfuriferula > Sulfuriferula multivorans. Next base: position 19,202 of record NZ_BGOW01000019.1, read on the forward strand.
AAACCAGCGAACTTCAAAAGCAGAAGCTCAAGTATCAGACCCTGTTCGAAACCAACTCCGATGCCATTGTGATTATGGACGAGAAAGGCTTCACCGACTGTAATCCGGCCGCACTGAAAATGTTTGGCATTGATTCAGTACAGGATTTCATCGCGCGTCGCCCCTATCAATTAGGCGCGCCCATTCAGACGGATGGGCGCACCGCCGCACAATTCTCCAGCGATTGTGTAGCGCGCGCGCGTGCGGAAGGCTATTGTTTCCTGGAATGGCAGGGCCTGCGGGATGACGGTAGCGAATTTCCCGCGGAAATCGCATTGCATGCGATGACGCTGGATGACAAGCGTGTGATACAGGCCATCATGCGGGATATCACCGAACGAAAACTGGCCGAGAAAAACCTCAAGGAAGCGCACGATGCGGCAGTGGAAGCCGCACGCCTCAAAGCCGAGTTTGTTGCCAATGTCAGTCACGAAATCCGCACGCCGATGAACGGCGTTATCGGAATGGCCAATCTCATGCTCAAAACCACTTTGAGTCCGCAACAGCGGGAATATGCTCAAGCCATATACAGCTCGGGAAAAAGCCTGCTGACGATCATCAACGACATTCTGGATTTCTCCAAAATCGACGCCGGTAAACTCAACCTCGAATCGATCGACTTCAATCTACACGAAACCGTCCTGGAAATAGCGAGCCTCTTCGTGAATAGAGCCGAAGAAATGGGACTGGGTTTTAATTGCAGCTTCAATCCGGATGTCCCCGAACAAGTGCGCGGTGACCCCAACAGGTTGCGCCAGATACTCTCCAATCTGGTGGACAATGCGCTTAAATTTACCCATGCTGGAGCTGTATATATTACAGTCGCCCTGGCACCTGACCATGTATCCGATTCAACTTGCTGGATCCTGTTTACGGTAGAAGACAGTGGTATCGGCATTTCAGCCGAAACACAGAGCCGCCTGTTCCACTCATTCTCCCAGGCAGATGGTTCTACCACGCGCAAATACGGTGGTACCGGCCTCGGACTGGCGATTTGCAAACAATTGGCGGAAATGATGGGTGGCCACATCAGCGTAGACAGCGTCTCAGGACGCGGCAGCTCATTTCACTTGACCCTGCCATTGATCCGTTCCGAATCTACAGCTTTAGCCACTCACGCGCCTTTACCATCCCCTCCAGACCACACCAAATTCATGGGAAAACGAATACTGGTGGCAGAGGACAATATCGTTAACCAGAAAGTCATACTGCACTTATTACGCCACCTGGGCGCGCAAGTGGACATCGCAGCGAATGGCCACGAAGCAGTCGCACTTGCGCAAACCGGAGTCTATGACCTGACCCTGATGGATTGCCAGATGCCGGAAATGGACGGCTACCAGGCAACCTCACTTATTCGCAATAGTGTTCCCAATGCCGGACCCATCATTGCCATGACAGCCAATGCCATGCAGGGCGCGCGGGAACAATGCCTGGCAGCGGGGATGAATGATTACCTAAGCAAGCCGGTTCAGGAAGAAGATCTGGTCAATATGTTGTCACGCTGGCTTAAACATGCACCCATCCAGCAAGCCCGCGTTAGCCAGACTGAAACTGTCGAAAACAGCAACCCGATTGACATGCCGGCTCTGGAAAAAAATTGCCGACAGGACGCAGCCCTGGTCTCGGAACTGCTTAATCTGTATTGCTCCAGCACTGCGGCGCTACTCATTGAATTAGGTAGCGGGATACAGGCGCAATCAGTCACATGTGCTCGTGCCGCACACGAGATCAAGGGCGCATCCGCTTATATTGCGGCTACCGAAGTGCAGCATCTGGCCGACATGATCGAACAGACCATCAAGGCAGAAAGTTGGGACGAAGCGGGTAATATGTTTGATGACCTGGAGGCGGCTTTTATCAGAGTGCAACTATTTGTCGGCAACCGTGAAGCAGCAAATCAGTAAGCGATGGATTTCCAGTCATCATCCATTACCCGGCAGATGTATGCTGCGGCGCCAGCTATCCCAGTACATTCTGGAATCAATAATTCAGACGTAATGGCATAGGCCTCCAGCGCGCCACCGCAAGCAAAAAACTTCACTCCCAACTGCGCCGCATCCTGCATGAAACCATATACTGATTTTGCCTTATTGTCGGAAGGATGGATTCCATCCGCAATGCCCCGCACCAGCAGCCGGGTAGCACTGCTGGCGAAATATATTTCGACCTCGGCATCCATTGCAGCCGCTGCGGCCGCCTGGAAAAAAGGGGTTCCGCATAAGTGCGGCTGGTCAGGACTGATGGTCAACAGCATCATTACTAGCTTGTCGGACACAATTATTACTCCGGAAAGACAGGCGCAGAAGCTTACCTGCCTGTTCGTCACCCGTCAAAACCGCATTGACTCTCGCAAACGGCATTGGTTAGCATGAGAATACGGCAGAACTGGCAATATTCTTCAGCATGACAGCGTTGCAATGGGTATTCTCTCAACAGAACAGAAATCATTCACCCTGAAACAACTTACGGTTTATAAAAAGCAAAAATGGGCGCCCACTTGAAACAATGGATAGAACGGCTAAACGCGCATCATCGACTGGCTATAGCCGGCCTGACAGGTATCGCCGTGTTTTTTATGCTTCCCATAGCATTGCTCGACACTCGCGCCATTGCCAGTTGGGACGCAGCTTCGGGGATATATCTGTCATTGGCATGGACCACCATAGCCGGCGCCGATGCAGAAGCCACCCGCATCAGCACCCGCAACAGGCAAAGTAGCCTGACGATATTGCTCATCGTGCTGGGTGCGGCCTGCATCAGTGTTGCCGCGCTCGCATTCATGTACAAAAGCGGCCACGGTTTGCCGGTATGGAAAAAAATGCTGCACGTCGCGCTTTCGTTTCTGGCGTTGGGATTTGCCTGGCTGCTGATACACACCCGTTTCGCCTTCCACTATGCACATCGCTACTACATTGGCGGCAGGGGCGCACGCGCTGCACATACCGGAGGACTGAATTTTCCCGGCGATCGTGACCCTGATTATCTCGATTTCGCTTATTTTTCCTTCGTCATCGGCATGACTTCACAAGTGTCCGACGTGGCCGTGACTTCGCGTGTCATGCGCCGAATCACGCTGGCACACGGTCTGCTTTCATTTGGCTTCAATGTTGCCGTGCTGGCATTGAGTGTGAATATTTTCGCCAGCCTGATTTGATGGATTACGCGCGTTTGGCAATACCCTGTAATGGCTGATGGGAAACATTCAATAAGCGGAACTTCAGGCTGGCTGATTGCGCGTATCCACTATCAGAACCAACTCGAAAACAGTCCCGCTCCGTCCGAGTCAACGAAGCGGGACATGCTTGCAGACGCGCCGGTCAAGCCTTTTCGAATACCATTTCCCCAGCGCGAAAATCCACCCGGATAGTATCTTTCTCGGCAAAATGCCCGGACAGGATTTCCTTCGCCAGCGGATTTTCCAGTTGCGACTGAATCGCTCGTTTCAGAGGCCGCGCGCCGAATATCGGGTCGAAGCCGACCGCGGCCAATTCCGCCAGCGCCGCATCGGTGATCTCGAATCCCATGCCCATGGCTGCCAGGCGCTTCGCCAGATACTGCACCTGAATGCGTGCGATGGAGAGGATATGTGCCTCGCCCAAAGCGTGGAACACGACCACCTCGTCGATACGGTTGATGAATTCGGGGCGGAAATAAGTTTTAACCTCGCCCATCACCGCCAGTTTGATGACCTGATAATCGTCGCCCGACATCTGCTGGATCATCTGGCTGCCCAGGTTGGAAGTCATCACGATAACGGTGTTCTTGAAATCCACCGTGCGCCCCTGGCCGTCGGTTAGACGCCCGTCGTCCAGCACTTGCAGCAGTACGTTGAACACGTCCGGATGCGCCTTTTCCACCTCGTCCAGCAGGATCACACTGTAGGGCTTGCGCCGCACTGCTTCGGTGAGCGTGCCACCTTCCTCATAGCCGACATACCCCGGCGGCGCGCCGATCAACCGTGACACGCTATGTTTTTCCATGAACTCGCTCATGTCGATACGGATCATGTGATCTTCCGAATCGAACAGAAATCCCGCCAACGTCTTGCATAATTCGGTCTTGCCCACGCCGGTGGGTCCGAGGAACAGGAATGAACCATATGGCCGATTAGGGTCGGACAAACCGGAACGTGAACGGCGGATGGCGTCGGACACCAGGCGCACCGCTTCATCCTGACCCACCACGCGCTGGTGCAGTGCGTCTTCCATCTGCAGCAATTTATCGCGCTCGCCTGACAGCATTTTGGATACCGGAATACCGGTCGCGCGCGACACGACCTCGGCGATTTCTTCGGTACCAACTTCACGACGCAAAAGCTTGAATTCGTGCTTTCCTTCGCCCGCCTCGGCTTGCTTAAGCTGTGCCTCGAGTTGGGGCAGCTTGCCATATTGAATCTCGGCGACTTTGTCGAGTTTGCCCTGGCGCTGCAGGTCTGCCATCTCTGTACGCAGCCGCTCAATTTCCTCTCTGACATGCTGCGCACCTGTCAACATGGCCTTCTCAGATTTCAGGATTTCCTCTAGATCATTGTATTCGCGCTGCAGACGCAGCAACTCATCCTTAATCAGTTCCAGGCGCTTGATTGAGGCTTCATCTTTCTCTCGCTTGACTGCCTCATGCTCGATCTTGAGCTGAATCATGCGCCGCCCCATCCTGTCCATGACTTCCGGTGTGGAATCCATTTCCATTTTCACGCGCGAGGCTGCTTCATCAATCAGGTCAATTGCCTTATCCGGCAAAAAGCGATCGGTGATGTAGCGGTGCGATAATTCAGCCGCCGCGACGATGGCCGGGTCGGTAATCTCGACACCATGATGCACTTCGTATTTTTCCTTCAAGCCCCGCAAAATGGCAATGGTGTCCTCTACCGATGGCTCGTCTACCAGCACCTTCTGGAAACGCCGCTCCAGCGCGGCGTCTTTCTCGATGTATTTGCGGTATTCGTCCAACGTGGTCGCGCCGACGCAGTGCAATTCGCCGCGCGCCAGTGCCGGTTTCAGCATATTGCCCGCATCCATTGCGCCTTCTGCCTTGCCCGCACCCACCATGGTGTGCAACTCGTCGATAAACAGGATGATGCGACCCTCGTCCTGGGCGACTTCCTTCAGTACCGATTTCAGGCGCTCCTCGAACTCGCCCCGGTACTTGGCGCCGGCCAGCAGCCCCGCCATATCCAGCACCAGCACGCGCTTGCCTTTCAGCGTCTCCGGCACCTCACCATTCACAATGCGCTGCGCCAGACCTTCCACGATGGCAGTCTTGCCCACACCCGGCTCGCCGATCAGCACCGGGTTGTTCTTGGTTCGGCGCTGCAGCACCTGGATGGCGCGGCGAATCTCGTCGTCGCGGCCAATCACCGGGTCGAGCTTACCCAGACGCGCGCGTTCAGTGAGGTCCAACGTGTATTTGTTGAGTGCTTCGCGCTGGCCTTCCGCATCGGCGCTAGCCACGTTCTCGCCGCCGCGTACCTGGCTGATCGCCGCATCCAGCGCCTGACGCGCGACGCCATGCTGCTTGAGCTGCCGCCCCACTTCACCCTTGTCGTCGCAGGCAGCCAGCAGGAACAGCTCGCTGGCGATAAACTGGTCGCCACGCTTTTGTGCTTCCTTGTCGGTGAGATTGAACAAATTGTTGAGATCGCGCGAGATTTGCACCTCGCCGCCGTGCCCTTCTACCTTGGGCAGCCGCCCGATGGCCTCCTGCAAAGCCGCACGCAGCGCGCGCACGTTGCCGCCGGCGCGTGCCAGCAACGACGTGCTGCCGCCCTCGGTCTGATCGATCAAAGCCGCCAGCAGATGCAGCGGCTCGATGAACTGGTTATCCTGACCTACAGCCATACTCTGGGCATCGGAAAGCGCTTGCTGGAACTGCGTGGTCAATTTATCAAAACGCATGGCTTGTTTTCCTTGATTATTTGGACTATCCATAAGATGGAGAGACTGTTCGTAATTTCAACCAGCCGATGTCGCCAGGAGGAGAATAATCATGATAAATGATGCATCTACCCAAACCCGCAGCCACCTGGAAAACCAATTTCCACACATCGCCCAGAAATTATCCGAGAAATGGGGCACACCCGATGTAGAGCCCTACCTCGCTAACCTCATGGTAGACCATCGCGGCTCACGCCAAGGGTTTCCTTCCGATGTGGCGGAGGAATTAATGCTGCTCGATACGATTCTATGGGAGCTATCGGATACGCGAAAACGCTTTCTATCCACACCGGATGATTCAAGTTTTTCTTTTGGCTGATATCCGGATTTATATTTGCTCCTGCCTGCCTTACCCCGCAAAATGTCAGGCTTCCAATTCTTGCTAACGTTCTTCCCATGCTCTCACATGCCGTCTCCCTGCCTGCCAAACTGGCAGACGTTGTTCGTGCCAACGCGTCTGCCGCTCTCGCCGAAGATATCGGCAGCGGCGACCTCACCGCTGCGCTCATTCCAGAACAGGCCACTGCCAGTGCTGCAGTAATCTGCCGCGAAAAAGCAATTTTGTGCGGCCAGGCGTGGTTTGAAGCGTGCTTTCATCAGATTGACCCTTCCATAAAAATTCACTGGTACACGCGTGATGGGAGTTGTATTGGCGTCGATCAGATGCTGTGCGAAATTCACGGCAATGCACGGGCATTGCTGACCGCCGAGCGCTCCGCACTTAATTTTTTACAGACACTGTCTGCCACCGCCACCATCACGCGGCGCTATGCCGATGCAATTGCGGGTACCGGCGCGATGGTGATGGATACGCGTAAAACACTGCCCGGCCTGCGCCGGGCGCAAAAATACGCGGTGTTGACCGGTGGCGGCGAAAATCAGCGTATCGGGCTCTATGATGGCATTCTGATCAAGGAAAACCATATCTCGGCAGCGGGTGGCATAGCTCAGGTCCTGGCGGCCGCAGACCGGATGGCAGGCGGCGTGCCGGTGCAGATTGAAGTCGAAAACATGGACGAACTGAAACAGGCGCTGGAAGCCGGAGCGCGCCTGATCCTGCTGGATAACTTTACCCTCGACGCGCTCCGCGAGGCAGTCAGGGTAACCGCCGGCCGCGCAGTGCTGGAAGCCTCCGGCAATATCAGTCTCGACACCATCCGCAGCGTTGCCGAAACAGGTGTACAGCGCATCTCGGTGGGCGGCCTGACCAAACACATTCAGGCTGTGGATCTGTCCATGCGCTTCGAGTGGGCTGTTTGATTCAGTGGAAGCTGAAGGTATAGAACACATCCACCGCACTCTGGCTGCCGGTTTGCGCCCGCACTGACACGCGCCTGGACAGGGTGTAATTAATCTTGACCAGGCTGGTGGTGCCAGCCAAGCCTTGTTCATAACTCAGATAGACGTTTTTCGATAAACGTTTTCCCAGCACCAGAATGCTGTTTTGCAGCGAGCCGCCGCCGGCCAGATTCACCTCGCTCAAGCCGGTGGCCTCGGCCAGCCTGGCTTGCAGACTGACCGAATCACCCATCCCCAGCAGGACGCCCGCCGCAGTCTGGAGTGCGCTGAACTCGGCGGCGCTGCTCTTTTCCGTGCCGTGCCCCAGCACCAGCCACGACAGTTTTTCGGTGTCCGGCACATCCGGGATGGACACCAGCTTGACCACCGGCGCCAGCGCACTGCCGGTAATCGCCACGCCCGCCTCGACGGTCTGATTTTTACGCAAGGCAAGAATATTCAGCCCGGGGTTATCCACCGGCCCGGAAAAATTCACCACGCCGCGCTCGATGTTCAGGCGCTGGCCGTAGGCGCTGTAGGTGCCTTCAGCGACCTGCACGCTGCCAACAGCGGTGGGCAGCCCGCCATCGCGGGCATGCAGTTTGACCAGACCGGTCAGACGCGCATCCATACCGCGCCCTTTCAGGTAAAACTGGTCGCCCAGGTCGAAATCCAGGTCGAAGTCGAGTGCCGTAGGCAGGCGCTTGGCGGATGGCGGTTTTTGCCGTCCCAATACGATCACGTCCGAACTCAAGGTCGGCGCATCACCGCGCGGCAATTCGATCAGGGCGTGATCGGCGTTAATTTTGGCCGTAACGCGAAGCAGGCGCGGCGCCAGGCTGACATCGGCCTTGCCACTCACCGTCAACTGCCGGTCCGGACGCTGCAGCAGCGCGAGTTTGTCCGCCAGCAAAGCAATCTGCATGGTGGGTTTTCCATCGCGCAACAGCGCCGTCCCGGTACCGGTAAGACTGCCGCTGCCCGCGCGCAGGTGCAGGCTGTCCAGCGTCAAGGTGTCACCGCGCAGACTGGCGCGCAGGCTGCCATCGGTGAACGCGATGCCCTGTTCCGGGTAAGTGAAGAGCAGCTTGTCGGCGCTCACTGTGCCGCTCAGCAGCGGCGCATTGACCGTACCGCCGGCGCTGACCTGCGCCTGTACTGACCCATCCAGCGTGATTGGCTCACCAAGCAAGGGACTCACCCAGGCCAGCGACGGCGTATTGACCCGGGCGGCGACGCTTAACGGGGCATTGCCCGACACGCCCCATTGACCGTTGCGCTGCGCCAGCGCGGTATCGGCAAGCACGCTGACTACGCCGAGTTTGTTACCCTGCGCGTCCAGTTCGCTGTGGATGCGGTTATCGATCGCCTGCACTGTGAGGACGAGGCGCTGGATGCCCAATGCGGTTCCGGATTGGCCCGGCAGTGTGACATCGCCGCGTTCGCGCCACAGCTGGATGCTGCCATTGACCTGACGAGCGGCTGCGAACTGCCATTTGCCGCCCACGACCAGCGTGCTCTCCACATCCGGGTTGATATTGGCCAGCCGCAGCAAATACGCGCTGTCCAGCCCGCTCATGCTGCCCTGGCTGGAAATGCGCCCGCTTTGCAGCGCAAATTCGTCCACGCGTACACTGCCGCGCGCCAGGGCTAAGTCAGCCTGGCTGAGTTCGATATGGCCTGCACCCAACGCAAGCCGGGCTGGCGCGTTGAGCACTACCGGATAACGGCCAGTGTTTTCCAGGCGCAGGATGCGCCCGTTCCAGCCCTGACCATCGCGCCAGCCGCCGCTCAGCGTGGCGCGTGCGTCAATCTGCGGATTGCGCGCGGCAAGATTGATGGTGTGTGCAGCACGTGTGCCATGCATATCGAGCGCGGCGCTGGCGAGCGCAAAATCCGCGCTGCGATAGCCGCGCAGGCGTGCAGACAGATTCAATGCGCCATTGATCCCGTGTTGCAACTGACCGGTTGCCGACACGCTGTCGAGACGGATGCCCTGCCACGCCAGCGCCTGCCCTTCCAGTTTCACGCTGGCCGAGGGCTGCACCAGACTGCCGCCAAGGCTGCCCTGTGCCGTCATGCGCCCACCGAATCCCTGACCGAATGCAGCCACATCGGGCGCGTCCAGGCGCCAGTCCAGGCGGTCATTGGCAGCACCAAACGCGCCTTTGGCTTCAAGCCGGTTAGCCCCCAGGCGCAATGCAATATCGCTGTCCCAGACGCGCTTTGCGGCCAGTTTGAATGCACCTTTTCCGGACAGCTGCTGGCCGCGATAGCGGCTGTTTGCCACGTTCAGCGCAACACTGGCAGCAAGCTGTGGGTCGAGCTGGCCGTGCGCTGTGGCAGTGGCGTTGATGGTTGCCGCCGGATAGCCGCCAAAGCGCGACGGGTCGAAGCGCCGCAACTGACCCTGTGCGCTGAACGCGCGCGTGCCGGCCAGTGCCAGTCTGGCACTGAAATTGAATTCGCCGCCGCCCGCGGCCAGCCGTGCGTTGTCGATGACCAATTGCTCGCCTGCGCGGCGGGCATTGAGCGCAATACGGTAGCCCGCCTGGCTCAACTCGGCGGACAGTGTTTGCCCGCTCTGCTCTACACCCAATGCGATCTTGCCCGCCAGGCGCGTGGGGCGCAGCGGATTGTACAGGTCATGCAAATTCAGGTTGGCCGTGCTCAGATTCAATGCCAGCAGGCCGTGCTGCAGACTGCCTTCTCCGTTGAACTGGCCAGCGCTGCCCAGATCGAGCGCCAGCGCATGCAAGGCGAACTGATCCGGGCTAGCGCTGAATCGGGTATGTGCGGACTTGAGCGGAATGCGACCGGCATCCAACGCGCCCGGCAAGCGGTTGGCGAGGCGCAACTCACCACTGAATATGGTCGCCGTACGCGCCTGCAGCGTAAGGTCCGCATCCATGTCGGTCTGCGGCAATCCGGCGCCCAGACGACGCAGATCGAGCTGGCGCACGACTACACTCGCCTGTTGCAGCGGCACCGGTTGGAATGGTGTCAGGCTTGCCTGCCAGCGACCGCTGGCCGCGCCCGAACTGCCTGTCCCCTGCACCTCCAGCTGCCCCAGCGTACCGCTCACTGCGGTGTGCGCGGTGTAGTCATGCAGGCCGTCGTTGCGGGCGAAATCCAGCGTGCCGTTGAGGGCAAACGGCGCATCTGCAGCGAGACGCGCGCTGGCCTGCCCCGCACCCCACGGACTCCGCACGCTGAGCCTGGCGTGGTAGGCGTCACCCGGATTGGTCAGCGCCAGGCGCAGCTGCGATAGCGGCCAGCTGTGCGCGCCCTGGTGTACCGTCAGATGCTCGATGCGGGCGTCCGGGATATTCAGCGCGTAGGGCAGCCGTAGCGTCACAGGCAGCTTGGGCGGCTCGGGGCTGGGTTTGATCAGGGTGATGTCGAGGCTGGCCAGCGTCAGCTTCCGGATCAGCAACTGATGGTCATACAGCAGTGCGTGCGGCGACCAATCGAGCACGACATCGCGCGCTTCAATGTGCCGCTCCGGCGTATCGAGACGCACGCGGGAGAATTTAAGCGGCCCGTACAGCGAGCCGCTCACGCCTTCGAAGCTGAGTTGGCCGCCAGCCAGACGCGTGGCAATCTGTGCGCCGATATGCAGTGTCGGCTCGCGCCCGGCCAGCCAGACCAGCCCCGCGATCAGCACCAGCAGCAGGCCCAGCCACAACATCAGCCTGCCTGCCCAGCGCAGCGCCAGCCGACGTCCCCGTATCAGAACGACACCCCGATGCTGAAATGCACCCGCAATGCATGCACTGCCTGACCATAGGCCAGATCCAGGTTGAGCGGGCCGACCGGACTCTTCCAGCGCGCACCTACGCCGTAGCCCTGCACCAGATGCAGATTGGGCAGGGTATCGGCGGCATCGCCCACGTCATAAAACACCGCGGCGCCCCAGCGCTCGGTCAGCCAGTGGTCGTACTCCACGCTGCCCACGGCCAGATAGCGACCGCCCACAATCGCATCCGCCTGTTTCACGCCCAGGCTCAGATAGGGATAGCCGCGCACCGACTGGTCGCCGCCGGTACGAAACAGGAAATCCGAAGGAATCCCGTTGCTGCTGGTAGCCAGCACGCCACCCAACTCGCCACGCAGAATCAAGCCATCGCGCTGGCCCAGCGGCAGGTAATACACCACACGGGTATAGCCGCGCACGAAATCCTGATCCGACAATAGCGCGCGCGCTGCCCCGCCCAGCTGGGCACTGAACACATAGCCGCGCGTCGGGAACAGCGGATTGTTCACATTGTGATAGGTCCAGATGTAATTGAGAGTGAGCGCCTGAAGCTTATTCCCGACACCACCCGCGATGGACTGGTGCTCGGTCTGGAACTGCGTCGCCAGCGTGGTTTCAATCCGGCCTTTGGTGCGTGTGCGCTTGACGCCGGTGCCGGTGCGCACGCTGGTCACACCCTTGATATCGGCACGTTCGTGAAAGGCGTTGATGCTGTCCTGGTAGCCCAGTTCATTGCGCGGCAACTGCAATTCGGCATTCAGGGATTGCAGGCTGGTTTCGAGTTTGAGCAGGCTCTTGAAACGCCAGCCGCGCCGCATCACGTTCAGGTCCTGATACTCGATCTGCCCGCGCAATCCGCTATCGGTGCTGACACCGATACCGAAGCCGAGCTTGCTGGACGGGTTTTCCACCACATTGACCTGCACCGGCACATTGTCCGGGTGGGCCGGATCGGTGTCCGCGGACACGCTCACCGTGCGGAAATAACCCGTATCCTGCAAACGCGCCTGGAATTCCAGCAGACTGGTCTGTGAATAGGCTGCGCCGGGCTGGATCGGGTTGAGCCGTTCGACGACGCTGGCCGGGTAACGCTGCAAGCCGCTGATATGCAGCGCGCCGAAGCTGAACGCGGGACCGCTATCCAGTGTCACGCTCAGCGTCGCCTGACGTGTTTGCGGATTCACCACTGCCTGGCTGGAGGCAATACGGGCAGTGGGAAAGCGCCCGGTCAGCAAGGTTTTCAATGCATTGCGTTTGGCCGATTCCCAGGTCGTCTGACGGAACACACTACCGCTCGGCAGTTGCCACGCCTGACGCAGCTGGGCCAGCAGTCGGTCCCGCTCTTCGGGCATCTGCGCGACTGCCCCCTGCAAGGAAAGATCGAGCTGCGCCACCTGTGTGGGCGGGCCAGGGGCGATGACAAAACGTATCAGGATCGGCTGGTCCTGCAATGAAATCGAAGCGGTGATTTCCGGGGAATAAAACCCCTCGGTGGCAAGCAGGGTGCGGATATTGTCCGGCGCAGCTTGATACAGGCTTTGCAACTGCGCAGTGTCCAGCATTGGATTATTGTGCCAGCGGTTGATGTCGAGGTTCTTTTCCAGCAAATCGCGATAAGCCTGAGGCACATCCAGTTCAACCCGGTAGTCCAGCCCTGCCGAAAAAACCGGCAGCGCCATACTCATCAGCATGCACGCCAGCACCAGCAAGACGCTCCGGAATCTGACGGCGCCCCGGCGTGAAAGCCCTTTAATCGCCAACCTTTGATCCATCGTGTCGCAACCAGATCAGGCTGGCCATGCGTCCCGTCGCACCATCACGCCGATACGAATAAAATCGTGCGGATTCGTTGTAGGTACAAGCGCCGCCGCCGTATATCCGGGTGACGCCAATACGATGCAGCCGCAGCCGTGCCAGGGCATAAATATCCGCGAGCCATTTGCCGCGCCGTTGCGCAACAAAAGCTGCGGAGGCTTGCGGCTGCATGGCGACAAACGCCTCTCGCACCTCGTCGCCCACCTCGAACGCCTGTGCGCCGATAGCCGGGCCCAGCCAGGCCATTACGCCATCTGCGGGCACCTGCATGGCGGCAACCGCAGCTTCCAGCATGCCGCCTGCCAGCCCGCGCCAGCCTGCATGGGCGGCCGCCACCACGCTGCCCTGACGGTCGCAAAACAGCACCGGCAGGCAATCGGCGGTCAGTACGGCGCATACTCGGCCCGCCTGACGCGTCATGCTGGCATCCGCTTCTGTCGAAGCATTGCGGCCATCTGCGTCAAACACCGCGCTGCCGTGTACCTGGGTAAGCCAGATCGGTTCAGCAGGCAACGCGGCGCGCAAAATGGCACGGTTTTGCGCCACGCTGGCGGGATCATCGCCCACATGACCACCCAGATTCAGCCCGGCATAGGGTGCCACACTGACGCCGCCGGCACGCGTTGTCACCAGCGCGCTGACCTGCTCCGGCGCCGGCCAGTCGGGAATGATCCAGTCCGGGTTCATGTGATCTCCATCCTTAAATGATCAAGTAAGGCCTGAAAATCCGCAGGCGGTTCCACTTGCCATTCCAGATGGACGCCGCTGACCGGATGCAGCAATCCAAGCCGGGTAGCGTGCAAGGCCTGGCGTTTGAAATCGGGCAGCGCTGCTATCTGGCTGGCGCGGCCATATACCGGATCACCCACCAGCGCATGGCCGATGGACTGCAGGTGCACGCGAATCTGATGGGTGCGGCCGGTTTCCAGCACACAGCGAATCAGGGTGTAGCGGCCTAGATGCTCGAGCACGGTGTAGTGCGTGACGGCTTCGCGGCCGGAATGAACGACTGCCATTTTGGTGCGCTGGCTGGGGTGACGCCCGATGCGCGCGTCGACCTTGCCGTCTTGCGCGATCAGCCCGTGCGCCACAGCCAGATATTCACGCTTGACGCTACGCGCCTGCAACTGACGCACCAGATTGGTTTGTGCGGTAAGTGTTTTCGCCACCACCAGCAGGCCGCTGGTGTCCTTGTCGAGCCGGTGCACGATGCCCGCGCGCGGCACCCCGGCCAGTTGAGGCGCGTGGTGGAGCAGCGCATTCAGCATGGTTCCCTGCCAGTTGCCGCTACCCGGATGCACCACCAGCCCGGCCGGCTTGTTGACCACCAGCAAGGCGTCATCCTCGTAGACTATCGCCAGCGCGATATCCTCAGGCATCGCCGGCACTTCGGCCGGATGCGTTTCGGGCAAGACTTGTACTTTCTCACCCCCCCACACCTTGTCCTTGACCCCCAGAAAACGGCCATTGACGGTCACGCGTTCATGCTTGATCCAATCCTGGATGCGACTGCGCGAGTAGTCGGGCAGTAACGCGGCGAGAGCCTGATCCAGCCGTTGACCGGCACTGGCGACGGGGATTTCCATCATGATTACGGCTTCGGCAGAAGTGTTTGGAGTATAATCTGGCAACTGTTTTACGGACGATGTCATGAAACGAAGTTTACTTGTTTTGTTGGTGGTACTGCTGGCTGGATGTGGTTTGTTACCGAAGACGGTTGATGAAACCCAGGGCTGGTCGGCACAAAGACTCTACGCAGAAGCCAAGGATCAGCTCGATTCGGGTGGCTATGAAAAAGCCATCAAATACTTCGAGACGCTGGAAGCGCGCTACCCCTACGGACGCTATGCCCAGCAAGCGCAACTGGAAGTTGCCTATGCTTATTACAAGGACAATGAGCCGGTTTCCGCCATCGCCGCCTGCGACCGCTTTATCAAGCTGCATCCCGAGCATCCCAATGTGGATTATGCCTACTACCTGAGGGGGCTGGCCAACTTTACCGAAGACCAGGGGCTGTTGGGGAGGATTGGCGATCAGGATATGACCGAACGCGATCCCAAGGCTGCAAGCGAGTCTTTTGATTCGTTTCAGCAACTGGTTACGCGTTTTTCAAACAGCAAATATGCCCCGGATGCGCTGGCGCGCATGAAATACCTGGTGGATTCGCTGGCCTCGCATGAAGTGCACGTCGCCCTGTATTACTATAAACGCGGCGCCTATGTGGCTGCCAGCAAACGCGCCCAGTATGCCATCGAGCATTATCCGAATGCCCCGGCTATCGAACAGGCGCTGGCAATCCTTGTTAAATCCTACGATAAAATGGGTATCAATGACTTGCGCGATGACGCCTTGCGGGTGTTACAGAAAAACTTCCCGAACAGTAAATATGTGTCGGGAAATTTTGACAAGAGCAAACCCTGGTGGCGTTTCTGGCAACTCTAAACCTTTGCAAACCGTAACTGGTAGCGCAGCTTGAGCTAACAAGCCGCTACCAGCCAGATCAAATCGCAGTATCGCCGGTCTCGCCGGTACGAATCCGCACCACCTGCTCCACATCCGTAACAAAAATCTTGCCGTCGCCGATCTTGCCGGTGCGTGCGGCATTCACAATCGCTTCAACCGCCTGGTCGACGAGATTGTCCGACACTACAATTTCGATTTTCACCTTGGGCAAAAAATCCACCACGTATTCCGCGCCGCGGTAAAGTTCGGTATGCCCTTTCTGGCGGCCGAAGCCCTTGACCTCGGTAACGGTCAGCCCGGTGACGCCGATTTCCGAGAGTGCCTCGCGGACTTCATCGAGTTTGAACGGTTTGATGATGGCTTCTATTTTTTTCATTTCATACCCTTTGCTTAAATAATCAACCCGGCTTGAACCGGGAAGTGATCGGATAACGGCGATCCTTGCCAAATGCACGCGGCGTAATGCGGATGCCAACAGGTGCCTGGCGGCGTTTGTATTCACTGCGGTCTATCATGCGAATCACACGTGCAACCTCGATCTCATTGTAGCCTGCAGCGATAATTTCAGCAGGTGTCTGGTCATGCTCGACATAGCGTTCAATAATCGCATCGAGAATATCATAGGGCGGCAGCGAATCCTGGTCGGTCTGGTCTGCCCGCAGTTCTGCGGAGGGCGCGCGCTCAATGATCCGTGACGGTATCACCGGCGCAATGCCATTGCGATAGTTGGACAGCCGGTACACCAGGGTTTTAGGTACGTCGCGCAACACCGCGAAACCTCCCGCCATATCGCCATACAGCGTAGCATAGCCAACCGCCATTTCGGATTTATTGCCGGTGGTCAGAACAATCCCGCCAAACTTGTTGGAGAGCGCCATCAACAGCGTGCCGCGGACACGCGCCTGGATGTTTTCCTCGGCCAGGTCAAACGGCAAATTGTTGAATTCGCCGGCGAGGCTGCCGAGGAAGCTGTCGTACACGCTCTTGATGGGCAACTCGCTGTATTTCACGCCCAGCGTTGTCGCCATGGCGCGGGCGTCTTCCAGACTGATGGCGGCGGTGAATTCGGACGGCATCATCACCGCATGGACCTTGTCGGCACCCAGTGCGTCGACCGCCACTGCCAGCGTCAGTGCCGAATCGATTCCACCTGACAAACCCAGCAACACGCCGGAAAAACCATTCTTGCCAATATAGTCACGCACACCCAGCTTGAGTGCCTCATATACGGATGCTTCGGTGCTTAAGGGCAGCGCAATCGCGCCGGGTACGGGCGAAACACCTTTCATTTCGACCAGATAGATATCTTCAACCAGCGCCGGGAACTGGCTGGTGAGCTCGCCGTTGGCATTCATCGCGAAGGATCCGCCGTCGAAGATCAGCTCATCCTGCCCGCCCAGCAAATTGCAATACAGCATGGGCAGGCCACTTTCTCGGATGCGTTCGCGCGCTACCTGATAACGTTCCTGCTGCTTGCCGACATGAAACGGCGAGGCGTTGAGCACCAGCAGCACTTCCGCCCCGGCCTGGGCGGCGCCACAGGCCGCACCTTGTTCCCACACGTCGGCGCAGATATTCACGCCAAAGCGCACGCTATCCTGCTCGAACACGCAGGCTTGCGTGCCCGGCGTGAAGTAGCGCACTTCGTCGAATACCGTGTCGTTGGGCAAGCGCTGCTTGCGGTAAACCGCTTCGATCTTGCCATCGCGCAGCACCGAAGCCGCGTTGTAGCGATTTGACCCCTCCTTGAGCGGATGCCCGACCACCAGCGTGATGCCCTGCGCCGCATCCAGCAGGCTGTTTAATGCAGCAGCAGACTGAACATAAAAATCATCGCGCAACAATAAATCTTCCGGTGGATAGCCCGACAACGCCAACTCCGGTGCCAGCAGGATCGTCGCGCCTGCTGCCTTGGCACGTGCCGTCGCGGCACGTATCCTGGCCGCGTTGCCGACCAGATCGCCGACCGTGCAATTGATCTGCGCCAGTGCGATTTTCATCGCTGCATGGCCGTCTGTACCGCCGCGCCCATTTCCGCCGGGGATTGTGCTACCACTGCACCGGCAGCTTCCAACGCGCGCATCTTGGCTTCCGCGGTACCGCTACCGCCGGCGATGATCGCCCCGGCATGCCCCATGCGCTTGCCTTTGGGCGCGGTACGCCCGGCAATGTAGGCAGCCACAGGCTTGGTGATGTGCTGCCGGATATAGTCGGCGGCTTCTTCCTCGCGGGTGCCGCCGATTTCGCCCACCAGAATGATGGCTTCGGTTTCCGGATCGGCCTGGAACATTTGCAGGCAATCGATGAAATCCAGCCCCTTGATGGGGTCACCGCCGATGCCCACGCAAGTGGTCTGCCCCAGCCCGAGCCGGGTGGTCTGGTGCACCGCCTCATAGGTCAGCGTGCCGGAGCGCGAGACGATGCCCACCTTGCCGCGCTGATGGATAAAGCCGGGCATGATGCCGATCTTGCATTCGTCCGGAGTGATGATGCCGGGGCAATTGGGGCCGATCAATTTGGCACCGTTGGCGCGCAGCGCGGCTTTCACGTTGAGCATGTCCAGCACCGGGATGCCCTCGGTGATGCAGACAATGACCGCTATCCCCGCATCCGCGGCCTCCATGATGGAATCCGCCGCATAATTCGCCGGTACGTAAATCACGCTGGCATCGGCGCCGGTTTGCCGCACCGCCTCGCGCACGGTATTGAATACCGGCAGATCAAGGTGGGTTTGTCCGCCCTTGCCGGGCGTTACGCCGCCCACCATTCGCGTGCCATAAGCCAGCGCCTGTTCGGAATGAAACGTGCCCTGCTTGCCGGTGAAACCCTGGCACAGGACTTTGGTGTTTTTGTTAATCAGTATGCTCATGTCAGGAACCTTGTACCGCGGCAACCGCGCGTTGCGCCGCATCGGTCAAGCCGTCGGCGGTGATGATGGACAAGCCGCTGTCGGCCAGCTTTTGCTTGCCCAGTTCGACGTTGGTGCCTTCCAGCCGCACCACCACCGGCACTTGCACGCCCACTTCCTTGACTGCCTGGATAATGCCGTCGGCGATGATGTCGCAGCGCATGATGCCGCCGAAAATATTCACCAGCACCGCGCGCACCTTGCTGTCGGAAAGGATGATCTTGAATGCCTTGGCGACGGTTTCAGCCGTTGCGCCGCCGCCCACGTCGAGGAAATTGGCCGGTTCGCCGCCATGCAGCTTGATCAGATCCATGGTCGCCATCGCCAGCCCGGCGCCGTTCACCATGCAGCCGATGTTGCCAGCCAGCGCGATGTAATTGAGTCCGGCCTCCTGTGCGGCGACTTCCCTGGCGTCGATTTGCGTGTCGTCGCGCAGGTCGGCGAACTTTTTCTGCCGCCCCAGCGCGTTGTCGTCCACACCCATCTTGCAGTCCAGTGCGACCATGCGTCCGTCTTCGGTAATCACCAGCGGGTTGATTTCCAGCAGGCTCAGATCGGATTCGATGAACAGCTTGTACAGGGCGCGCAACATGCGCGTCAGGTCGCCAATATGGCTGCCGGTGAGACCCAGGCCAAACGCCAGATTGCGGCACTGGAACTCCTGCAGGCCGAGCAGCGGATCGCATAGCTCACGCAGAATCTTGTCCGGCTGGGTTTGCGCGACTTCTTCGATCTCCATGCCACCCGCAACCGAGGCCACTACTGCCACACGCTCGGTTTCCCGGTCCACCAGCAGACTCAGGTACATTTCGCGTGCAATCGGCAGGGTTTCTTCCACCAGCAGCTTGCTCACCAATTGCCCGTCCGGGGCATTCTGGTAAGTCACCAACGGGTTACCCAACAACGCCTGCGCGGCTTCCAGCAAGGCATCGATGGATTTCACCAGCCGCACGCCACCGGCCTTGCCGCGGCCACCGGCGTGAATTTGCGCCTTCACCACCCAGGCGTCGCCGCCCAGATAGCCGGTCGCGGCGAGTTCGGCGTGAGTCGGATCTTCCACCACAATCCCGCGCGGAGTAATGATGTTGAACTCGCGTAATAACTGCTTGGCCTGATATTCGTGTAAATTCATGCTCGAAATGTTTTTTAGCAAAAACCGAATTGTGTCGGAAAACCCATGAACACGCCACAACCTCCGCAGTTGCGCGTACTGGCAGGCATGCATGAAGTCACACCCGCAGCCTGGAATCGACTTGCCGGCAACCAGCCCTTCCTCTCCCACGCCTTCCTGCATGCGCTGGAAGCCAGCGGCTGCGTGGGCGATGAAACCGGCTGGCTACCGCAACACCTGACACTATGGGAAGGCGAACGCCTGGTCGCCGCGCTGCCCCTCTACGCCAAAAACCATTCCTACGGCGAATACGTATTCGACTGGGCATGGGCAGAAGCCTATCAGCGCAATGGTCTGACCTACTATCCAAAATTATTGTCGGCGATCCCCTTCACGCCAGTTACCGGACCCCGTCTGCTGGCTGAAAACGACGTCCACCGGGCGCTCCTGGCTCACGCTGCCATCGAACATGCGCAATCTATTGGCGCGTCATCCTTTCATTGTCTGTTTCCGGACCCACAAGACAGTTCCGTATTGCAGAACGCAGGACTGATGATCCGACGCGGGGTTCAGTTTCATTGGCTCAACCAGAACTTTACCAGTTTTGACGCGTACCTCGCCGCGATGAGCCACGACAAACGCAAGAAAATCAAACAGGAGCGGCGCAGAGTGAGTGAAGCGGGTATCAGCTTCCGCCAGTTGACCGGCAACGACATCAAAGCCGAGGACTGGGCGTTTTTCACCGGTTGCTATGACAACACCTATCTTCAACATCGCTCCACCCCCTACCTCAATGTGGATTTTTTTCAGCGCGTAGGCGATACGCTGCCGGACAACGTGCTGATGATCGTCGCCAGCCAGGCAGGGCACGACATTGCCGCCGCGCTCAATTTCCATGACGACACCACCTTGTATGGGCGCTATTGGGGCACACATGCTTACTCGCCCGCGCTGCATTTCGAGACTTGTTACTACCAGGCCATCGAATTCTGCATCGCGCGCGGCATCCGACTATTTGAAGGCGGCGCGCAAGGAGAACACAAACTGGCGCGCGGATTTTTGCCGATGGAAACCACCTCTGCCCACTGGCTGGCGCACCCGCGCTTTGCCCAGGCAGTGGAAACCTTCCTGGAACGCGAAGCGCTGGGTGTCGCGCATTACATCGGAGAATTGAATGAACATTCGCCGTTCAAAAACACCTGTGCGCCGAACACACACGACGATATAAGCGGCAGCTAAAACCGGATCAAGCACTTGATCCATTGCAGATATTGCCTTTCCGTGCGGATACTGCAATGCTTGAAGCGGATTTTTCCCCCCACTTGATCCAGCAATTTAGGCGCTGTTAACGGTGAAGAAATTTCCATAGT
>NZ_BGOW01000020.1 GCF_003851125.1 Sulfuriferula multivorans
CGGGCTGTACTACTTTGCGTTTGGTCATGGTTTTCCTTTGGAGGTGGCAGTCTCCTGCCTAATGACCGTTTACACAAAATTATTTACACCCTCTGGTTAAGTCCCGCTCAGTTCGAAGCGCATCTGTTTACCCAAAGCCGCTGCTGCGCTCGCCAGTGTGGTGAGCGTGAGGCTGGTGTCCGTTTCATCCAGTAAGCGATTCAGTGCAGCCCGGCTGGTGTGCATTTTTTTGGCCATCGCCGTTTTGGTCAGTTTCTGAGCGGCCATCTCCTGCGCGATTTGCCAGGCGATTACCCGCTTCACGGCGACTGCCGTCGCTTCATCAAGCATCGCCTCTTCGGCAAGGAAGTCATCGAAGGCGCTACCGACGTGTGCATTACTCATTTCTGTCTCCCTTAACTGTTTCAATCGCTCTTGTGCGAGGTTCAACTCTGGCTTGGGTGTTTTCTGCTGCTTTTTGATGAAAGCGTGCAGCAGGATCATCATCCCGCCTTCTGTCACGAACAGCGTTCTGGCAATTCTGCCATCCAGGCGCGTTCGCACTTCCCAAATGCCACCTTCCACATGAGCTACCAAAGGCATCCCGAGTGTCCAGCCAAACTGCACCGTCTTGATGTCCTCGCCAATCGCTTTTTTGCCCGTGGCTGAAAGTGTTCGCAACCAATCCCGGACGGGCTCCGTACCGGCTTCAGTTCTGAAGAACCGGACGTCGAGGCTGGGTTTTTGGCTCATACGAAAATGTACCATTATTGATACGAAATCACAAGGAAACGCGGCGGAGTAAAGCAAGCAACCGACAGACCGGATGCCTTACCTGAGCAAACACTACATTTCGGGCTGCGCAGCGATTCACCGGATGGCAACTCGTGCAGCAAATGCTATTACTTCGACAATGACACCTGTAAACGCGGCCTACCCGCAGCCATCAGCACACATTAAAAAGAGGCTAAACGCCCATTTTTTTGTACCTGTTATCTAAATCAGGATTTCGGCGAGAAGTAATCGCAGTAGCCATTCGGGCTGACCGGGCCGATTAGGATGGTTAATTTGTTGGAATGTTAGACCTGACAACGCCGTTCGCTGGCTTATGGTTAAGGCAAAAGTCAAGGCCTGACCCTGCGGTGCCTGCCTGTGCCATATGGCGTTGCTGTAGTTTGAATTAACCGGCTGGCGCGCTTTTGCGCCAGTCCGGGTTGAATGATTTGTTGGGCATAAATCTGATATGACTAGCGTTTTTTGATTTCGCTCACACAGGCAGGACAAGCTGCTCCTTTCGGGTACCGTATGTTGTGAGTAGAGCACAACATAAATGTATCTCGACTTTCAATGAGTCGCTCAGGGCGTTTCTTGATGTCGGTTGGTGCATTACCTTTCCCTTTATTGTCTTCATTGGTGGCCATTTTTATATCTCCTCTTAGATGAAAGAAACTCAACCCACATACTCATTCGATGAAGAAAATCTATACTCCACATCAGAGTACAGACGGCAATTACGATAAACTTAAGGCGATCTGAGAATTGAGATACCCACATAAGCGTAGCGATAGATGCCAATAAACTGAAACGACCAGCTTCCTCTAAGCCTAAACACAATTGCTGCTGCCACCGCCTGTGTTTGTAGGCCTCGATAGAGAATGCCCCGAATAATCCGACAGAGCTGATTAGCATGAAATATGTCGGCAATTCGATATCTATATGCTTATCTACGAATGTAGGGTTTGTGGCAATCAGCACAAAGAATGCAGAAACAGAAAATCCACAGAGTGTAAGGCTGAGAATCCTTCCAGACTCAGTGTCCCTTTCCCCCTCAGAAAGTACTTCGGACCAAAACTCATAAAACCACCAAAGCATAATAAGACGCAGAAACAGAGGAATGCTTGGCAGAGACCACAATATCCATGTCTGATCAAGTTCTGGCATTTTTAGATCGAGGTAACCATTGGTTCCAAAATAAACGATGTTAAATGCAACGAGATAACTGATAAAACCTTGATGCATTCTGTTATGCCCAACGTAAAAGTAAGGGGCTGCGCGCTTTTGCGCAGTCCCGCTTGACTGACAGGTTAGAGCTAGGCGACAAGATTGAACTCCTTTTCCAACTCTTCAAGACTGAAAATTCGAACCTCAACTGGGAATGGGGTGATTCCAATGAGCGAGTGCAATCGTTTGACGAGTTCATCGTAATCAGAACTTGGTGCATCGGTAGCCACTGCTAAAACTAATGTGAAGTTATTGCGCACCGAATCCGGCAGACGCTCTGCAGCATCAAGGATGCTATGAAATACCTCTCTAAATCTTGGTGAGATGGAGCGGGCACTTCTGAAGTACTTGACCTCGATGGCAGTGACTTTCTCGTCGTTCATTACAACGCCATCAAATATGAAAGTACGGCCAGGGGTGGGGAACCTCACATCTCGGCGCACTGACTGCCCGAACTCTTTGGAAAGTTTGTTAAGTACTAACTCCTCAGCCAACAGGTAGCGACCGCGAATGTCGCGCTGTGCATTTGTGGAGATTGCTGCGGCATCTCGCTCTGGGAGCAATGGTGCAGCATCTTTTGTTTCTTGTGCGGATTCGTTCTCAATCTCACGAACTTCATTCCTGAGTTTCTCAGCCTTCTCTGTGGGCGATGCATTGCTAAGCGATTTAAAGAAGTTTTCCTCGTTCTTAAAGTCGGAGGGTGCGTACAAAACCTTGTGATTGAAATTTAAGGTGACAAAAAACAGAACTATCAACAGTAGTGGAAAGATCATGAGGAACCAAACGTAAGTTCCTTGATTCGCATCTGTGATGAACGGCAATACGGCTGTACCGCTTATCTCTGCGATCGCCGCAAATATTGCAATGATAGTCAGAGGGTTTCGTATTGTTCCAATTTTCTCAACCATTCGTAACTTCCTCAAAAGCTCTAACGTGTTCGAGTTGAGCGACACCCCGAAGGGGCGTTAGCCGGGAGCGCAGCGAGCGGTGTGTAATTCAAAAAAATTATTGCAAATATTTGTTTTTAAATAGATTAAAATAATTCCGCCCCCTAATTCTGTCGATAAAAACACCACAGGTCAGCCACCTCGACTGCTTGATCAAGTTCGAGGCAAGCTGCGGGTGAAACACTACAGCATTCGCATGTGGACTGAATCAATGAACGGGCTCAGGCACGATTAACTTCTTCCGATAATCGCCCCCAACCCTTCAACCAAAATCAGCCTTAAATCCCCCGCAGCAACTCATTAATCCCCACCTTGCTGCGCGTCTTTTCATCCACTTTCTTCACAATCACCGCGCAGTAGAGGCTGTAGCTGCCATCCTTGGAAGGCAGGTTGCCGCTGACCACGACGGAGCCGGCGGGGACGCGGCCGTACATGACTTCGCCGGTTTCGCGGTCGTAGATCTTGGTGCTCTGGCCGATGTAGACGCCCATGGAAATCACCACGTTGTCTTCGACGATGACGCCTTCGACCACTTCGGAGCGCGCACCGATGAAGCAGTTGTCGCCGATGATGGTGGGGTTGGCCTGCACCGGTTCAAGTACGCCGCCGATGCCGACGCCGCCGGACAGGTGGACGTTCTTGCCGATCTGGGCGCAGGAGCCGACGGTGGCCCAGGTGTCGACCATGGTGCCTTCATCGACATACGCGCCGATGTTGATGTAGGACGGCATCAGCACGACGTTTTTGCCGATGAATGAGCCGCGCCGCGCAGCGGCGGGGGGCACCACGCGGAAGCCGCCGTCACGGAAATCGCGGCTGTTGTAGTCGGCGAACTTGGACGGCACTTTGTCGAAATAATTGGTGAAACCGCCCTTGATGAAGTAATTGTCTTCCAGGCGGAACGACAGCAGCACGGCTTTTTTCAGCCACTGGTGGGTGACCCATTCGCCGTTTTCCTTGGACGCAACGCGCAGGTGCCCCTTGTCGAGTTCTTCGATGACGTGGGCGACGGCGTCCTTGAGTTTGGCATCGGCGTTGCGCGGGTTGATGTCGGCGCGGCGCTCGAAGGCTTCTTCAATGAGTTGCTGGATTTCGGTCATTTTTGTTTCCTTTTAATTGGTTGAAGTGTGTTGTTCGAGTAGTTGATAAATTCTTTGTGCAGCGTCAATGCACTCGGCCAGCGGGGCGACCAGGGCAATGCGGATGAAACCCTTGCCCGGATTTACCCCGGCAAAGTCGCGCGCCAGGTATGAACCCGGCAGCACGGTGACGTGGTAATCGCGGTACAGGCTGCGGGCGAAGGCGGTGTCGTCGCCACCCGGCACCTGTGCCCACAGGTAGAACGCAGCATCGGGCATCGGCGCCGGCATCACTTGCGCCAGCAACGGTTGCACGGCGGCAAATTTTTCCGCGTACAGGCGGCGGTTCTCGATCACATGCGCCTCATCGTTCCACGCAGCCACGCTGGCCATCTGGATGGTCGGCGACATCGCCGAGCCGTGGTAGGTGCGGTAGAGCAGGAATTTGGCGAGCAGCGCCGCATCGCCCGCGACAAAGCCGGAACGCATGCCCGGCACGTTGGAGCGCTTGGATAGGCTGGAGAACACCACCAGATTTTTGTAGTCGCTGCGCCCCAGTTGCTGCGCGGCCTGGAGCGCGCCCAGCGGGGGCAGGGTTTCGTCAAAGTAGATTTCCGAATAACACTCGTCGGCGGCGATAATGAAACCGTGGCGGTCGGACAATTCGAACAGTTCGCGCCAATCGTCCAGGTCCATTACCCGGCCGGTCGGGTTGTCGGGCGAACACACATAAACCAGCTGGGTGCGTGCCAGCACGGTTTCCGGCACGCTGGCGAAGTCCATGCGGTAACCATTTTCCGGTAGTGTCGGCAGATAATGCGGTTGCGCGCCGGCCAGCAATGCCGCGCCTTCGTAAATCTGATAAAACGGGTTGGGCGAAATTACCACCGGGCTGGCGAAGCACGGGTTGATCACCGTCTGCGCAAACGCAAACAGCGCCTCGCGGCTGCCGTTCACCGGCAATATCTGGGTGCTGGCATCGGGTGCGGGAATGCCGTAACGACGGGCAATCCAGGCGGAAATCGCGTGACGCAAGGCTTCCACGCCCGCGGTGAGCGGGTAGCTCGCCAGTCCGTCCAGGTTGGCAATCAGCGCATCCTTGATAAACTGCGGCGTGGCATGCTTGGGCTCGCCGATGGAAAGATTGACCGGCGTATATTGCGGGTTCGGCGTGATGCCGTTGAACAGCTCGCGTAATTTCTGGAACGGATAAGGCTGGAGGCGGTCGAGGTATGGGTTCATGGCCGCAAACGATGGAAAAAGCGTAATTATAATGCAGCACACAACCAAGCACTCAAACAAAAACTCGTTTTTACCCGTTCTCGCGTTGCTTGCCAGCGCCACTTTGTGGGGATTGATCTGGTACCCCTACCGCCTGCTGAGCGAGGCGGGGGTGTCCGGCCTGATGGCGTCCTTCATCACTTACGGGCTGGCGCTGCTGATCGGTGTGCCATTTTATTTCAAGGCCTTGCGTACCTTGCGCGGCAGCATGGGGTTATGGCTGGCGATTGTGTTCAGTTCGGGCTGGACCAATATCGCGTATGTGCTGGCAGTCATCGACGGCGAGATCATGCGCGTGATGCTGCTGTTTTACCTGGCGCCATTGTGGACCATCGTATTCTCACGGTTGATTCTGGGCGAGCGTCTGGGGCGCGTGGGTTACCTGATCATGCTGCTGTCGCTGGGGGGTGCCGTGATCATGCTCTGGCAGCCGGACGGGCGTTTGCCGCTGCCGGCGAATTGGGCAGAATGGATGGGGCTCTCCGCCGGTTTCAGTTTTGCTCTGACCAACGTGTTGTCGCGCCGCGCCAGCCATATCAGCATCGAGGCCAAATCGCTCGGTGTATGGCTGGGTGCAACCCTGATTTCGTTGCCGTTGCTGTTGCTCAAGCCGGATTCTTTTGCAGGCTTGACGCACTTGGGCCCGATGATCTGGGGCGGCCTGGTGCTGGTGGCTTTTGCCATGCTGGGCGTCACGTTGTTGATTCAGTATGGATTGATGCACGTGGCAGCCAACCGCGCCATTGTGATACTGCTGTTTGAACTGGTGGTAGCGGCGCTGTCTGCCTATTTTCTGGCGGGCGAATTGCTGCACGGCAAGGAATGGCTGGGCGCCGCGATGATTGTGGTCGCCAGCCTGTTTTCCGGCCACATGGAACACAAGGAAGAAACGGTATGACGATTGTTACGCGCTTGCTGCATGCGTCGCTACTGGTCGATGACCTGAGCGACGCTCGGAATTTTTACGAAGGTGTGCTGGGGTTGAGCGCCAGTCCTCAGCGTCCGGAAATGAGTTTTACAGGGGTCTGGTACGACATCGGTGCATGTCAGATACATTTAATCTGCCTGCCCAACCCTGAGACGGGTCTGACGCGCCCCGAACATGGCGGGCGCGACCGCCACATCGCGCTTGCCGTCACAGATATTTCCCAACTCAAGGCACGTCTCGACAATGCCGGTGTGGCCTACACCACCAGTCAGTCCGGCCGGTCCGCGCTGTTTTGCCGCGACCCGGATGGCAATGCGCTGGAATTTGTCGAGAGCTGAGTTTCAGTGCGCGGCGATTTCCTGTTTATGCGCCATATTGATTTTGGCCAGCAGTTTGGTTGCTTCATCGCGACGCCCGCTATCGGCATCTTCACGGCCCGTGCGCGGCGGGGTTTGCAAAACCAGATGCAGATGAGAAATGGCCTGGGCATATTCGCCTTGATCGGCCAAAAAATCGGCGTAGAAATAATTCGCATCGATGCTGCCCGGATCAATTTTTAATGCCTTTTTCAGGTACTTGCGGGCTTTAGCCTTGTCGCCGAAGGAAATTGGCCAACCCGGTACCTTGGCGTACAAACTGCCCATACATGTGTAAACAGCGCCATCCAGTGCCTGCGGGTTGATTTTTTCTGCATGCAGCAGCAATTCACGCGCTTGCCTCACTTTGATCAGCGCATCCACACCGCCTTCGACTGCGGCTGTGCTGGACAGGATCAGTGCGTCCATGATCATGGCTTCGGGTGCATCGGGATAGGTCTCGAGCAGGCTGTTTGCCTGACTGATCAGCGGCTGGAATGCGGCTGCCCGTGCCTTTTTCGGCGTTTGATAATTGACTTTGGCCCAACCATGACTCAGCGCGTCAATGGCGTTCATCAGGCTGGCGTCGCTGGCAAGGGCCGGAGACGCCATGCCAGACAAGCAAAACATGGCAATGATGAACCTGGTTTTCATATTGTTATTCATAGTCCGGGCACGAATTACTGGCTACGTTAACCCCTCATTATGAATTTCTGTATAGCGGCTCCAGAGAATCGGTGTTTTTTGTTTTAACCGGTTTACCGCCCGGTTTGTGCTGGTTAAATAAACTCCACAAGACATCCCCATGCCACTGCGCCTGCGTTTTCGCATATAGCGCACCATCCAGTTGGGTAATGGCATCGGCCAGTTCAGGCTCGCACAGGCGTGCCAGGGCGGTCAGACTGGCGGGTGGCGCCTGGCGCCAGCGCTGTTTTGCCCAGGCGAGCAATTGCGTTTTCGCCTGCGCTGCATTGTTCTCCATGCAGGCTTTCCTGAATTGTTTTTCCAGCTTGCCGAGCGTTTCTTCCGATGCCGCATCGGCCCCGGCTGAAGGCGTTTTCTGGTGCGCCCGCCACCACCAAGCGAGCAGTGTGATCAGCCAGCCCAAACCGAGCAACAATGCCAGCCACGGCCACCAGCGCTGAGAACCGCTGACGAGCGCGCCGGAAGATCGAGGGACATTGCTGGATAAAGTCGTTGATGCAGGTGCTTGAGTCACGAGGGGAGCCGGGGAGGGCGGCGGCGCGGATACCTGATTCGGGCTGCCGGGGAGAACGGTGATGCTGCGCGCAGGCAAACGTGCCACCTCCGCTTGATTGGTATTGACGTTCCACCATTTGATTTCGATGGCCGGCAGGGTGACATTGCCGGCACGCGTGGGAATGTAGGCGATTTTCTGCTCGCGCGTGCCGATGATGCCGTTGCCATCCTGACCGTTTTTCAGTGTGGGTTGATCCGGGTAGAGCTTGAGGCCGTCAATTTTTCCGCTATCCATTGCCGGCAATTGTGTCGCGGTCAGGCCGTTCGCTGTAATCGTCAGCGTGCGTGTGATCGGCTCGCCCACGGTAAATTTGGGCGGATTTTCCGACCATTGCTCGGTCAGTTGCAGATTGCTGGCCGGCAGCCATTGGCGAATGTCGTAGCCGGGAGGAACCGGTTTCACCGTGAACGCGACGGATTTGGAATCCAGGCGCAGCTGGCGCGTGCTCTGGCTGAAAGGGTTGAACATGAAGCCGCCGCCATTCTGATTCGCTTCGACGACACTGCCGTCAAAGACGATTGGAGCACTGCTGAATTGCCCGCTCTTTTGCGGAAAAACAGCGTAACGCCGTTCAATCACCGAATAGGCCTGACCATTACGCATCACCTCAAACGGATGGTCGGCGCCCAGTCGTTCGACCACCGCATCCATGTTCGGGAAGGTGGGGTCGCTCAGGCTGCTGCCTTCCCCCAGACTGAGGGCGCTATACAGTCGTACGGTAAAGATGATCTGTTGCTGCACATGCACCGTCTGCGGGGTTGCGCTGACTTCCAGAAACAGATCTCTGCTCTGTTGTGCGGTGCCAGCCTGATTGGCGGCGGAGACAGTGAGATTGATCGGTGCACTGGATTGTCCCCCGATGGGGATCGCCGGAATCTGTAGCTGTCCGGCATGTTTCGCCACGAGGCTGATCTGCCACTGGGTATTGTGAGAGATCTGGCCATTGATGATCTGAAAACTGCTGCTTTTACTTTGCCCGAGCACATCGAAGTCGCGCTTCAATGCGCTCAGATCGGGTTCTCCGCTACTGCTGTCACTGCTTAGCGTGAGGTTGAACGATTCATTCATGGCGACCGGAT
This sequence comes from Sulfuriferula multivorans, assembly GCF_003851125.1. Lineage (GTDB taxonomy): Bacteria > Pseudomonadota > Gammaproteobacteria > Burkholderiales > Sulfuriferulaceae > Sulfuriferula > Sulfuriferula multivorans. The sequence continues at coordinate 8,912 of NZ_BGOW01000020.1, forward strand.
TGCGGTCCACCTGGGCCTGTAATGAAGCCGATGCCGGTGTGCAGGACAGCACACACAATGCTGCGATCAGGAAAATCAGAAACTGATTAAAACGAGCTTTTACCATGGCTGTTTTTCACTCTGTTGAAATTGCTGGTGCTGTTTGTACTGATAAAGAAACTTGCGCCGCCACAAGCCGCCTGGGTCATCCGGGATACGCCGCAGCCATTGTTCGTCTGCCTGTTGCAATTGCTTGCGTTGCTGCGCATCGGTCGCGACTTGCGCATTGCCGGAAGACGCCGGGTTCTGGTCCGCCGCCTGCGGCAATGGCTGTGCCTGACCCTGAGCCTGTGCCGGTGCGGCCTGGTCCGGGCGCTGTGTTCCTGTCTGCCCGGATGTATTGTTCTGCTGCTGCCCGGCACCTGGCTTCTGTTTGTCCGTGTTGCCCTGATTCTGTCCGGACTGACCAGATTCATTTTTAGACTGCTGATTGCCCTGCGCCGATTGCGGCGATTGGCCTGAGGATTTTCCTTGCTGTCCGTTCTGCGAAGAGTGCTGCGGATTACCGGCGTTTTGCTGACTCTGTTGCTGGTTTTTCTGTTGGTTTTTTTGTTGTTGTGTTTTCAATAATTTTTCAACCAGATTGCGGTTGTAGCTGGCATCGCCCAGCTTGGGGTCGCGTTTCAAGGCTGCATCATAAGCTTGCAGCGCCTCGGGCAGGCGCCCCAGCTGCGCCAGCGCATTGCCGCGATTGTAATCAGCTTCGGCGGTGTCGATGCCTTTCAGGCTATCCAGCGCAGCCTGGTAATTGCCGGCGCGATAATCGGCCGCCGCACGCCACTGAGGATCATGGAAAAGTTTGGCGGCAAGTTGCGGTTGTTTGGCATCCATGGCCTGCTGCCCGCGCTGATCGTCGCGCTGCCACAGGCTGCTCCATCCAGACGCATAAACCGGGTGCGTCTGCGGCAGGATGATCAGCAGCAACACAACGAGATAGCCACGGCGGAAAGCCAGCGCGCCGAGCAGCAGTAGCGGCAGCAGCAGCCACGGGCCTTCGTCGCGCCACTGATCGCTCATCAAGCCGTGGACCTTGATATCTTGCTGCTGGCCTAGTGGGAGCTTGAATGGCGCCAGTAATGCGTGAAAATCGCTGTCGTCGGGACTCAGACGCCGGTAGGCGCCGTGGCCCTGGTGTGCAAGCGTGGCCAGGCGGGCATCGTCCAGCCGGGGAATGACTATGGCACCGCTGTCGTTGGTCACAAATCCACCCGCAGGATTCGGGATCGGCGCGCCAGTAGGGGTGCCGACACCCAATACCGACAGCCGGTGCCCGGCCTCGACCAGATGGCTGATGGCAGTTTTGAGCGAATCGGATTCGCTGCCGTTGAGGCCATCCGTAATCAGCAGCACACCGCCGTGGGCAACGCCGGCCTGCTTCAACAGTTTCTGCGCCAGGCCGATTGCACGACCGGGGTGAGAGCCCTGTGCCGGCATCAACGCGGGGGTGAGGACCTCCAGCTGGCTGACGATGGTCTGTGCATCGGTGGTCAGCGGGCTGACCACAAACGGCGCGGCTGCATAGACGATCAGCGCCGTTTCACCTTCCTTTTGCTGGTTGAGAATATCGCGCAATTTCAGTTTTGCGCGTTCCAGGCGGCTGGGTTTGATATCGGTGGCGTCCATCGAGCGCGACAAGTCGAGCACCAGCACCAGCGCCGACTGCTGGCGGAATACCGGTTGCGCCAGTTTCTGCCATGCCGGACCGGCCAGCGCAACAATCGCCAGCACGCCGCCGAGGCCGACAGCAACCATGGCCCATGGGCCTTGCCGGGCATTTTTCCCGATCAGCAGATGCGCCAGCAAACGCGGATCGACCACACGCTGCCAGCTGCGGCTGACCAGGCGCCGACGCCACATCAGCCAAAGCAACAGGATCAAGGGAAGCAGGGCGAGCAGCCACAGGGGACGCAAAAAGTGAAATGCCGAAATCATTTCCATGGCTTCATCTCCTTCGCGCAATTGGCAGCACGAGCAATCCGGCCAGCAATAGGCTGAAGGCCAGAGGCCAGTAGAACAATGTCTTGTGCGGACGGAAAGTCTGCTTCTGCTGATCGAGCGGTTGCAGCTTATCCAGGATGCTGTAGATCTGGTTCAGCTGTTCGGTGTCGCGGGCACGAAAATAGCGCCCGCCGGTTTCCTTGGCGATAGCGCGCAGCGTATCTTCATCGAGGTCGCTGGACGGGTTGACGCTTTGCATGCCGAACAACGAAGGCACCTGCATCTCACTGGCACCGATGCCGATGGTATAGATCGTGACGCCTTCCTTGGCAGCCAATTCTGCCGCCTTGAGCGGTGTCAATTCGCCCGTGTTGCTGACGCCGTCGGTGAGCAGGATCAGCACCTTGTTGCCCTGCTGCAGTTCGCGCAGGCGTTTTACCGCCAGGCCGATGGCATCGCCGATCGCCGTTTGCTCGCCGGCCAGACCGATGGCGGCCTCGTCAAGCATGTCGTGCACCGTCTTGCGGTCGAAAGTCAGCGGGGTTTGCAAATACGCTTGGGTGCCGAACAGGATCAATCCGATGCGGTCGCCGACGCGCCGGTCTATGAAGTCGCCGGCGATCTCCTTGATGGCATCGAGGCGGCTGACGCGCTGCCCGTTAATGGCGAAATCTGGGGTTTGCATGCTGCCGGAGAGGTCCACCGCCAGCATCAGGTCGCGTCCGCCGACTGGCAAGTCGATGGGGTCGCCCACCCATACCGGCCGCGCTGCAGCTGTCACCAGCAGCAACCAGGCCAAGGCGCCGATCCATGCACGGCCGCGCCACAGCGCCAGCCTGGCCGGTTTTGAAGCGCTTTCCAGGGCAAACGGATCAAGCCCGGGTACGCGCAGTGCGGCTTCCTTGACTGCATCGGCGCGCGGCAGCAGAAAACGCACCAAAAGCGGCAGCGGTAAAACGAGAAAAAGCCACGGCCATTCGAAGCTGATCATTTCTTGCCTCTCGGCAGCTTCTTCAGCCAGCGCTCGGCCAGCGCAAACAAGGCGCTCAGCGTGCCCGAATCGATAGCCATTTCCGGGCGATACGGAATGCTGGTTAACAGACACCCGGCGTCCGATTGAAACGCGGCGTTTTCACCCAGGCCGCGATCTAGGAAGACAAGCCATGCATCACCGCTGAGTGCCGCCACCTCTGCGCGGGGAAACCGGCTCACCGCTACACGGCGCAGCAGGATAGACAGTTCGCTCACCACGGCTCGATGCGTGGATTGTTGCGACGCATGCTGTTCACGCAGGCGGGTCAGTTCCATCAATGCAAAACGGCGCCAGTGGTTGCGGTTACGCAGCCGATGCACGGCATATAAAATACCCGTCACCAGCAGGACAATCGCAAGCAGCAGCCACCATCCCGGTGCCGGCGGCCACCAGGAGATGCGCGCGGGCAGATGAATATCATGCAGCTGGCTCAATGCCGGATTCATCTGCGCATCCCCAATCCGCCTCGAAGTGCTGCCAGCGGGTTTTCGGCGGTGGTCAGCGACAGCAGGGTCATGCCATAGCGGCGGCATAGCTGTTGCAGCACAGCCTGTTGCTGGATAAAACCCTCACGGTAGCGCTCGCGCAACTGCGTATCCTCGGTTGCCAGGGCCAGGAAACGCTCGCCATCGCTCACCCGGTAATGTCCGGGCGGCGGCAGCTCGGCCTCCAGCGGATCGTGGATGTCGGCGAGAATGAGATCGCTATGTCGGGATAGCCGGGCCAGATGCGCGCTTCCCTGTCCATTGAGGCGAGCAAAGTCACTGATCAGGATAATCAGGCTGCCCGGCTGCGCTACCCGGCGCAGCCGCACCAGCGTCTGGTTCAGGGCATTGGCAGCCGACAGTGCATCATTGGGAGCAGCGCGCTGTTGCCAGGCGGCATGCTTGGCAATCTGGCTCAGCACGTGCAGCAGGGCAGCTTTGCCGCGCTTGGGGCGCAGTTCGATATGCGTTGTTTCGGAGAACAGCAGGGCGCCGAGCCGGTCGCCCTGGCTCACGGCACGCCACCCCAGCAGGGCCGCCGCCTGGGCAGCGCGCACCGCCTTGAATGCGCCCTGGGTGGCAAAAAACATGGTGTGGCGCAAGTCAACCCAGAGCAGCACGGCACGCTCGCGTTCTTCGCGAAACAGCTTGGTATGCGGGCGGCCGGTACGAGCGGTGACGCGCCAATCGAGTATCCTCACATCGTCGCCCTGCATGTAGGGGCGCACCTCATCGAACTCCATGCCGCGTCCCTTGAATGGTGAACGGTAGCCGCCGCTGACTGGGGAACGAATCCGCCCGGGCTGGAGCACTAGGGATTCTGCATCGTGATGCAGGGCAATCAGGGAAGACAGGCTGACCCGTACCACGCCATCGTCTGGACTTGGCGTGCCTGCAGGAATGGAAGACCGATCAGCAAAGGCGGGCTGGTGGCGCCCGAACGCGGGAATCATGGTACCGGAATCAGGTCGATCAGTTTCTCGATAAAGTGATCGGGGGTGTGACCGTCGGCCTCTGCCTCATAGCTCAATAAAACGCGATGGCGCAGCACATCGAAAGCCAGCGCCTGGATATCTTCGGGCCCCACATAGGTGCGTCCCGCCAGCCACGCATGGGCGCGCGCGCATCGGTCGAGGGCGATCGTGGCGCGCGGACTGGCCCCCCACTGCACCCAGCTGCCCAGGTCGGCGCTGTAGGATGAAGGGTTGCGGGTGGCCAGAATAATCTCGACCAGATAACGTTCCAGATTGTCGGCCATGTAAACCTCTAGCACCTCCTGGCGCGCAGCGAGCAGGGTTTGCTGACTGAGTCTGGTCACCGGAGGCGCTGTCTTGCGCAGTTGTTGCACTGCTTCAGCGCGCGCCAGTTGCAGTATCTGTCGTTCGGCTTCGGCCTTTGGATAATCGACCTTCACATGCAGCAGGAAACGGTCGAGTTGCGCTTCCGGCAGCGGGTAGGTGCCTTCCTGCTCGATGGGATTCTGGGTGGCCATGACCAAAAAAAGTGTGGGCAACGGATAGGTCGTGGTACCCACGGTGATTTGCCGCTCCGCCATGGCTTCCAGCAGCGCCGATTGCACCTTTGCCGGCGCCCGGTTCACCTCGTCGGCCAGCACCAGATTGTGGAACAGCGGACCGCGCTGAAACTGGAACGAACCATCCTGCGGGCGAAAAATATCGGTGCCGGTGAGATCGGCGGGTAACAGATCGGGCGTGAATTGCACGCGATGAAAGTCAGCCTCAATCCCTTCACTCAGGACTTTAATGGCGCGCGTTTTGGCAAGACCGGGTGCACCTTCGACCAATAGGTGACCATCGGCGAGCAGCGCTATCAGCAGCCGTTCCACCAGGATTTCCTGACCGATGATGTGTTGCGAAACATGTTGTTGCAGTGACTGAAACGCCTGGTGAGCAAGTGAATTTCCCGACATGGCAATGGTGTCCAATTTGGTGGTGGATGCTATGGATAGCAGGACTCACGAGTTTTTAGATAGTTCCGTAACCTCGATGCAATTCGATTGCCGTTAAAAAGCTCAAAGTCCATATTTATGGCTATTATTGGGATATTCAGGCGAAGCAGAATTTTAAAAGACACTCACAAATGAACACCAAACTCTACGAAATAAAACCCGGCAACAAATTCAAGCTGAGTCAGTTCGAATCCGACGACAAGTCGCTCATCAATGGCGACAAGGATAACGCCAGGGAAGAGCTGGAAGCCTTGCGCGTCAGGCTCGAATCCCTGCAGGAATTGCTTTACGCGGAAAGCAAACACAAGTTGCTCATCGTGTTGCAGGCAATGGACACCGCAGGCAAGGATTCCACTATTCGCATGGTGTTCGATGGCGTCAATCCGCAAGGTGTCAAAGTCGCCAGTTTCAAAGCACCTACAGCGGAGGAGCTGGCGCATGACTTTTTGTGGCGCATCCACGCAAAAACACCCGCCAGGGGCGAAATCGTCATTTTTAATCGCAGCCACTATGAAGACGTGCTGATTACCCGCGTCAACGGCTGGATTGACGCCGATACCTGCAAGGCGCGTTATCAACAGATCAATGAGTTCGAAAAATATCTTGTCGAAAATGGCACCACGATACTGAAGTTTTATCTGCATATATCCAAGGATGAACAGAAACAACGCCTGATCGAGCGCCGCGATACGCCGAGCAAACAATGGAAGTTCAATCCCAGCGACCTCGCCAGCCGAGCCCAGTGGGGTGACTATATGGATGCCTATACCGATGCTATCTCCGCCACCAGCACCAGGCACGCGCCGTGGTTTATCGTGCCTGCCAATTCGAAATTGCAGCGCAATCTGGTTATTTCCAATGTGATTTGCGATACGCTGGAAGGTCTGAAAATGGAATATCCGAAAGCTGCAGAGGGGCTGGAGAAAATCGTTGTGGCGTAACATCTGGATTTCGATGCCACCCAGCATGTAACTCCCCGCTCATTCATTTGAATGAAAATCGAAAACACCAATCTATCAATCAGGAGTACGCATGACTTACAGCCGCACAACACGCATTCTGCATTCATTGATCGCTCTGACCATTACCTTTCAGCTTATTGTCAGCCTGGTGATGGAACATCCGGCAAACAAGCGACCGATGAGTCAGGCCGGCGCATTCTGGTTCGAATGGCATGAATGGGTGGGTCTGGCTGCAATGGCCGTCTTGCTGGTGAGCTGGATTTACCGGCTGGCGAATTTCAAACGCGAAGGACAAGGACAGCTGTTTCCATGGACGAATGCTGCAGGTCGCAAGGCGTTGACGACCGAAACCGGCCATTTTCTGACGTTGAAATGGAAAGCACTGGCGGATACCGGGCCGCTGGCCGGAACGATACACGGTCTGGGACTGTTGATTGCCACGGCCATGGCAGTCACCGGCAGCATCCTTTACATCGGCTTATGGCCTGATGATGTCGTGACCCCCAATGTGCACACTATGATGGAAGTTCATTCGACCCTGGCAACCGTCATGTGGATTTATCTGTATGGCCACGTGATCATAGCCTTATGGCATCAGTTCGCCGGTCATGCCAGCATCGCCAAAATGTTCAGCTGGCGTTGAGTCTTTTGTCGCATGGCTCATGATCATGGCAAGCCCATTCTTTTCACTGGACCGGTACCGCCACGGTTGCCGGAGCCAGGCACACCTTGTCGTTGCAGGCCTGGATACGCAGGCTTGCGCTAACTGGTTGTCGAAGCGCTTTTTGCGGCAATTGTCCGAATAGCGTGATACGACCCTCGTACACCGCGATACCTTGCGGCGCAAACGGGGCCTTGAACATCTGCGCTGCCGGGTATTTTATTTTCAGCTCCGGATATTCCGCGAGCAAAAATTGCGTGGGGATCAGATTGGGGTCGGAAGCCGGATTGGCATTGATGTGATAGCCCGCTTCGATATCAATGGTCACAATCAGATCGGCGCCGGTACTGGATGGCACAAGACGCGCCGTGGTGCTTACATGATCGGCGGAATTCGGAAACCCCGGCGTCGCTGTTTTGGCTGTATCTGACGAAGCCGTTTTCTGCAGCGCAGTAATCAACGGCGGCTGGTTTAGCGGAGCCAGTAGAGCGCCCCAATTGAAGGGATCCGCAGCGACTTGCGCCGACAGCGATGAGAGTTCCCGGCGCGCGGCACCTGCATAACGAGCATCGCCGGTGGCGATGGACAACTCCAGTAGCAGCACGATGGAAGAAGACTGCCCCGACGGCAGCACTGAATCCCCCTCCGCCGGAGGAGAGAGCAGTAAATCGCTCTGATCCTGGGTTTCTACAAACTGGCCATCGGGCCGGGCAAAGCGTTGCAGCATGGCATCGGCAATCTGGCGGGAACGTGCCAGCCACACGGCATCGCCGGTTTGCTGGTGCAGCGTCAGGCAGGCCTGTCCTAGCAAGGCGTAGTCGTCCAGGAAGCCGCTGCCGCCGGGGCGGCCTGCAAAGAATTGATGCTTGAGATCGCCTGTTGCCGGATCGAAAGTGTGTTGCCAAAGCCAGTCGGCATTGTGCTGTGCAACCTTGGTCAGCGCAGGATCGTGCAGCCAGTGACCGGCTTGGGCAAAACCGATGATTGCCAGCGCATTGATGGCGGTGACGATCTTTTCGTCGCGGGCGGGTTGAGTACGTTTCTGGCGCGCGCTCAGCAGCTTGTCCCGCAGTGGCCGTAACATTTCGATGGCCGTTGCCAATTGGTTTTTTTGTGCCAATTTCTGAGCCTGGTCGCGTTGCAGGCGCAGCACGTTACCCTCGGGCTGCTTATGTCCTGCTGGCGCCGGCGGCATCGGGACCAACTGATACAGCGTCAGGAAACGCTGCGTATCAGCGACCCCCAGTATCGCTTCGATCTGCTGATGCGTCCATATGTAACTGGCGCCTTCGCTGCCATCTACTTCGGCATCCTGCGCGCTATAAAATCCGCCGCCCGGTGCTTGCATCTCAGTTGTCATGTAGTGTGCGGTGCGCAACGCAACCTGCCGGTACAGCGGGTTTTTGGTGATTGCATAGGCGTGTGCATACAGACCGAGTAGCTGCGCATTGTCGTAGAGCATTTTCTCGAAATGCGGAATGGACCAGCTCGGCTCGATGCTGTAGCGATGGAAGCCGCCTCCCAGCTGATCCATGACGCCGCCTTCAGCCATGGCCTCCAGCGTCTGCGTGGCCATGCCTTGCACTTTGGCATCACGATTGAGCGTGCCGGTACTCAATAGCATCGACAGCAGCGGCGATTGCGGGAACTTGCTGGCACGCACGCCGACACCCGCATCAAATACATCGAAGTTGCTTGCGGCCTCGGCAATCGCCCTATCCCGCCATTGCTGCGGCGCCAGGGCTACCGAGCCTGCCGTAGCGGAACCGCGCTCGGTTTGCTGCAAAGCCAGATAAACCTGATCTGCCAGTGCCACAACTTCGGCGTGATCTTCAATCCAGGCATGGTGCATGCTTTTCAATAGCGCCGGGAACCCGGGCAGCTTGCCCTGATCCTGCGGCGGGAAATAGCTGCCCGCATAGAAGGGCTTGAGATCCGGGGTGAGAAATACATTATTGGGCCACCCGCCGCCACCGGTCATGATCTGAGTAGCCAGCATGTAGATGCGGTCGATGTCCGGACGCTGCTCGCGATCCACCTTGATGTTGATGAACCATTGATTCATCAGTTTGGCGATCTCCGGGTTGGAATAGATTTCACGCTCGGCCACATGGCACCAGTAGCAGGTGGAATAGCCGATAGAGACGAAGATCGGCTTGTTCTCGCGCCGGGCTGCTTCCAGCGCATCCGGCCCCCACGGGTACCAATCCACCGGATTGTGCGCGTGCAGCAGCAGATACGGATCACGGCTGTGGATCAGGCAGTTGGTATAGGTCTTGCCGTCAAACGTTACAGCGGGGGTAGTGGGTGACGGCGATGCTGTCGGCGCCGCATTTGCGCGCGTCATCCAAACTCCTGTCCCAGTCAGCAGCATCGCTAACATGAACCCGAACAGCATCAAACTGCGTCTCTGCCATATCAGTGAGCCTTGGTTATGCAACCGAACCGCATTCTGTAGGGCAAGTATCATTTTTCGCCTCGACCTGATTCTATTTATTAGCGACAGCTTAGCAGCGTCAAATCCGCCTGTTAATTATTGAAGAGGCCGGTTAACAGATCCGATGATCACCCATCCGATGGTCCCACTGACCTGCGTTGTTTTTTAGTATCGCCGTGCTTCTGCTTGCTTTCCAGCCGGCGTCTTTGCGAAGCCCGGGTCGGCTTGGTTGCGCGGCGCAGTTCGGGGACTTCGGTGGCGCGACGGATGAGTTCAACCAGGCGCACCCGTGCGTCGTCGCGGTTGCGGCCCTGAGTGCGAAAACGCTGGGCTTCGATGGTGAGTATGCCTTCCTGATTGATGCGCCGGCCAGCCAGCACGGTCAGCCGGGCGCGCACCGCCTCGGGCAGAGAAGGGGAACGAGCGACATCGAAGCGCAACTGTACCGCCGACGATACTTTATTGACGTTCTGACCGCCCGGGCCGGAGGCGCGGATAAATTGTTCCTGGATTTCGCTGTCAGGGATCGAGAGTGTGCGGGTAATGTGGATCATGGGAAGGATTTTACGCCTGCCTGGGCCAGCCTGGCCGCGCCGAATGCGGCCTCACCCTGTTGAGCCGTTTCGACGGGCACTCCCAGCTGCTTTTCGCGGATGTGGCGCCAGACTTCATTTTTGCTACCACCCCCGGCGCTGATCACGCGCCGCAATGGCGTTGCACCCAATTCGGCCAGTCTGGCATAGCCCAGGGCTTCGATGCGTGCGATGCCTTCCAGCATGCCGTGCAGGAATCGCACGTCGTCCACCGGGCGCGGTTCCAGGCGCGGCAGCAACGCCGGGGCGTGAACGGGAAAGCGCTCGCCGGGCCGGGGCAAGGGATAGTAGTCGAGCCCGCTTGGCTGGTCGGGATGGATTTTCATGCTCAGTTCTACCAGAGCGGCATCGGTGAAAAATTGGCGCAACACACCACCGCCGCTATTGGATGCGCCGCCCGCCAGCCATAAATTGCCGAAGCGGTGGCTGTATACCCCATATTCGACGGATTCGACCCGCGTCGTCGAGAGCAGCTTCAGTACCAGGGTGGTGCCCAGCGAAGTGACGGCGTCACCGGGTTGTGCAACGCCAGTGGCAATGAAGGCGGCAATGCTGTCGGTGGTGCCTGCGCGCACGATGCAGGCAGGATTGACATTGAAATGGCGTGCCGGGTGGCGGTTGATGCGGGCTAGCGGGGTGCCGGGTGGGACCACGCGCGGCAACAGTTGCGCTATCGGCAGCGCCTGTATCCAGGCCGGCCAGTCCAGGGTGCACGGGTCAAAACCGGTTTTGAGTGCGTTATGGTAATCGCTCATGCCGCCAACGCCAGTCAACAGCGCGGCCAGCCAGTCGGCCTGGTGCAGGAAATAGCGTGCGTGAACCGTGCCTGCCTGTTGCATCAGCCACATGCCTTTGGCGAGGCTGCCTGGTAATGGCACGCCATCCGTCCCCGCACTGGCACGCGTATCGTTATAGAGCAAAGCCGGTGCCAGCGGCTCCAGTGCGTCATCGGCCAGCAGCACGGTGCCGGAGGTGCCATCTACGGCAATGGCGGCCAGCGCTGCCCGTTGCGCACGTGGTATTTGCGCCAGCAGATCGAACAGGGCTGCGCGCCAGTCAGCAGTATCCTGTTGTTGCGGAACAACATATTTGACGCTTGCCTCGAAAGCCACGCCGCCGGCAGCATTGATGACACAGGCTCGCGCACCCGATGTGCCAAAATCCAGTCCAAGGTAAAACATCAATCGCGTCCGATTCAGGTAAAATTACAAAAATATAAAAACCATTCTCGCATCACTTCGTAAAAATTGCGTTTAACCGCCATCAAACTTGCCGGGTTCAAATCCTTTGTTGACCCCACTCACATCCCCATTGTCGGCCAGATGGTCGGTGTGGTGGGACCGAATGGCTGCGGCAAATCCAATGTGATCGACGCGGTACGCTGGGTGCTGGGTGAATCGCAGGCCAAGCAGTTGCGCGGCGAATCCATGCAGGACGTGATTTTCAACGGCTCCGGCACGCGCAAGCCGGTGTCGCGGGCGTCCGTTGAACTGGTGTTCGACAACAGCTTGGGGCGCGCGGCCGGACAATGGACGCAGTATGCCGAAATATCGGTCAAGCGCGTGTTGAACCGCAACGGCGATTCCAGTTACTACGTCAATAACCAGCATGTGCGGCGCCGCGACCTGACCGATATTTTCCTCGGCACCGGCCTCGGCACCAAGACTTCCTACGCCATTATCGAGCAAGGCATGATTTCGCGCATCATCGAAGCCAAGCCGGATGAGTTGCGCGGCTTTCTGGAAGAAGCGGCAGGCATCTCCAAATACAAGGAACGCCGCCGCGAGACCGAATCCCGGCTGAAGGACACACGCGAAAACCTGCTGCGCGTGGATGACATCCGGCGCGAACTCACCGAACAGATAGTCCGTCTGCAGACGCAGGCGCTGGTGGCGCAGCAATACCTTGCACTGCAAACCGAACTGAAAAACGCGCAGCAAATGCTGTGGCTGGTCAAAAAACGCGACGCGCAGGCCGCGCGCGAACGCTTTACGCGCCAGATCGAGGAGACGGGCAGGCAAATCGAGGCGCAAACTGCGCAATTGCGCCAGACCGAGCTGCAAATCGAGGAAACCCGCACCGCGCACTATGCCGCCACCGATGCACTGAACACCGCGCAGGGTGATTTTTACGCTGCGTCTGCGGAAGTCTCGCGACTGGAGCAAAATTTGCGCCATCTCGCCGACACGCGTGCGCGCCTGGCTGCCCAAATCCATCATCTCACCGAACAGCGCGACAGCCTGGAAAAACAGCACAACGACATGGCTGCCAGCCTGACGCAATGGCAACAACGTTTGCAGGACACGGACGCCGCGCTGGCAGACGCCGAAATCGAATCTGCCGAGGCCAGCAACACGCTGCCCGAGGTGGAAAGCCTGCTTGCCGATACCCAACGGCGTGTTGCCGATTTGCAGCGCGAACTATCGCTCAGCGAACAATCGCACCAGATCGACGAAACTCATCACCAGCACAGCGCAAAAACCCTGCAGCAGCTGGAATCGCGCCATACTCGCCTGACTCACGAGCAGCGCGGCCTGCCTGAGCCCGACCGCGTGGCGCTGGGCACCGCCGAGGCTGAGCTCGAAACCATTACCGAGACATTGGAAAATCTGCGCGAACAGACTGACGCGGCCCAGCAGCATCTTCCAGCGCTGGAAGCTCAGCGCCAGCAACTGCGCGCGCAACTGGAAAATGTCACGCGCCGCCTGCATCAGGCCGAAGGCCAACTTGCCGGCCTCAACAAGATTCAGGCGCATCTGGATGCCGATACCAAATTGGATGGTTGGCTCAATCGACACCAGCTCGCCTCGCTGCCGCGTCTGTGGCAACAAATCGAGGTGGAAACCGGCTGGGAAACCGCTCTGGAAGCGGTTCTGCGGGAACGCATCAATGCACTGGCGGAACCCGGCTCGAATGTATCCAGTGTCCTCAATGACATTCCTCCCAGCCGCGTGAGTTTTTATGATCCGCACACAGTGCCAGCCACTTCCGCCAGTACCCTGCTGCCCACACTTGTGGATAAAGTGCGATGGAAAACAGGGCAGGGCGGGGCACTGGCGGACTGGATAGGCGAAGTTTATGTGGCCGACACCGCAGCGGCAGCGCTGGCGTTACGCGATCAATTGCCTGCCCATGCTCAGCTGGTATGCCCGGAAGGCCACATATTCACGCGTCATACGCTGAGCTTTCATGCCGAACAGTCCGCCGTGCAAGGGGTGCTGGCAAGACAGAAGGATATCGAACGGCTAACCGTCGAGACGGAAGAATCGGCGCTGCAAAAGGAAGCACTGGCTGAACAACTGGCACAAAGCGAAGATGCGTTGCGCCATGCGCAACAAAATCTCAGCGTCTTGCGCAACCAGTTCAACCAGACCCAGCAACGCCAGCATCAATTGCAGATGGACACAATGCGCGCGCAACAGGCGCTGGAGCGCGTCACCCAGCGCAGCGCACAAATTACCGCCGAACTGGCCGAAGTAGAAGCACTGATGGAACAGGAGCGTATTGAACAGCAGGCCGCCAGCGAACGCTTACACGAGCACCGCACCCAGGCTGGCTTTGTACGCGAGCATCTGGATGATGCGCGACGCGCGCGCAGTGATGCTGAAAACCTGCTCAACCAGAAACGCGAAGCGCAGCGTTTAAGCGATCGTAAATTGCAGGAAATTCGCTTTACGCTGCAATCATGTGACAACAAAATCAATGACCTGAATAACGCAATTAAACTTAATTCAGAGAACAAAAACCGACTCAGCGAACAACTGGCTCAGCTTGGTATCGAGCAAGCCCGCATCGACGAATCGGACCAGCAAGCAGCCCTGCAACAAGCTATTGCCGAGCGCCAGGCACAAGAACATGCGCTGGCCTCGCGCCGCAATGAACTGGAAGCCGCCACCGCCCAATTGCGCACGCTGGAAGAAGCGCGCATGCGCCTCGAACAAGGCTTAACTCCCTTGCGTAACCGCATGGAGGAATTGCGTTTAAATGAGCAAGAGTCACGACTACTTGAAGTGCAATGTGAAGAACAACTGAGCGCTTTGCAGGCAGATGAAGCCAGCCTGCTTGCCAGTCTGGAAAAGGGTGCCAAAGTCAGCGGACTGAATGCAGAAATTGCGCGACTGGGCAGCGCGATCGAAGATCTGGGCGCTGTCAATCTGGCTGCACTGGATGAACTACAACACGCGCAGGAGCGCGAAACCTATCTGATAGCGCAAGGTGACGATCTGAACCAGGCCATCGCTACTCTGGAATCAGCCATCCAGAAAATCGACGCTGAGACGCGCGAATTGCTCAAAACCACGTTTGATACCGTCAACCAGTCCATGTCCGAGTTATTTACCACGCTATTCGGCGGCGGCCAGGCGCAACTGATTTTGACCGGAGAAGAATTGCTCGACGCCGGCGTGCAGGTGTTTGCCCAGCCGCCCGGCAAGAAAAACAGCTCGATACACCTTTTGTCGGGCGGCGAAAAAGCCCTGACTGCGCTGTCGCTGGTGTTCGCCCTGTTCAAGCTCACTCCGGCGCCATTCTGCCTGCTGGACGAAGTGGATGCCCCGCTGGACGACAGCAATACGGAGCGTTACGCCCGCCTGGTCAAGCAGATGTCCGAGCACGTGCAGTTCCTGTTCATCACGCATAACCGCATCACCATGGAAGCCGCGCACCAGTTGATCGGCGTCACCATGCAGGAATCCGGTGTTTCGCGCACAGTGACCGTGGATCTGGAACAGGCTGCCAATCTCGCCGCCGCTTGACCACCCTATGGAATTGACGCATGACCTATGAAGAGTACCTGGACGAAGTCACCACGCTGATTACTGAATTGTTCGGCCTGAGTGATGATGCGGCGATCAAGCTGGTCATGCAGGCTCAGGCGGATGATTTTTTCGTCCAGCACGATGAAGTCCCGGCGCTGCGCAACCAGGATCAAGCTCAGCGCGATGCAACATCCATTTTCAAGCGCAAGGTGTGACAAGCAGCGGTACAAGGTGCGGTAACGCACAGATCACGCCGACTTAAAAAGATAAGCTTGCCAAAAGTTTCGCAAACGAATTTTAATATGCTGAGACAAGCATTGGCGGTATTGTTGAGCGCAGACGAGCCAGGAAAAAGCCGCCCTGTTCGCCATCCATAACTTCGCATAATGTATATTATGTTAAATAATGTAATTTATTGAAGCGATGTGGATCCAGCGAGTAAAATGCGTGACGGCGGACACATGGTCTGAAACATCGGGACACATGGAATGAAACATTCCAAACCGTCTGTCCATGTGCAAAGCTACTTAACACCCTGTGCCAAATAGCGCGCAAATAACAAGGCCGAGAGATACTCGGCCTTTGTTTTACTGCTACCGCCTGCGCGGCTCTGTGGCCGTGGTTTGCGGTTTCCCCATGTGTGCCATATTGCGGGCGCATCCAAGGTTATGGCGCACTTCTCGCCTTGATTGCATAGCCCAGCGGACCCCAGTCCGCTTAAATTCGAATCATTGGTATCGGTTTAACAATCAATGCCGCTTTGCCTGGCTGGCGTTGTGGCCGTTGACCACGGTAGCGACCTGCTTGCCGTCGATGTGGATATTGATGGTTTGCTTGGCGTGCGCAATGCCATCGAGCACTTGCTTGAGCTGCTGAAAATCATAGCCCTTGGTGGCATTCACCAGCGAATCCCCGCCAAACGCGCGCAGCTGCTTGTCGATCTCGGCACGCTTCGCTTTGCGTGCCTCGTCATCCATGCGCTGCTGCTCCTGGAGCTTGGACAAGCGCTGGTATGCCTCATGTGCCTGATAGGCAGAATAGGCGACCGTCGCTGCAACCGCAACGGGTAGGCCAGCGGCCACCAATGGCAGCGCTTTGGCCGCCTTGGTTGCTGTACCGCTGCCGCCAGGCACGCCTGGAATCGCAGGTACGCCGGCGGGCTTCGGCCCCGAAAATAGCCGCCCTATGCCAGCCGCCGCTGTGAATGCGCCAACTGCAACAGTTGCGGCATACAGCGCAGCAGTGAATCCAGGGAAGGCTTCAGCGCCTTTGTTAACGCCGTCCAGTAAAAAACCAAGCGGCTTATCGAGTGCGCCCAATGTATCCATCGCCGCCAAAGCTTTCTTATTGCCTACCTGCTCGGCTTTGTAATCCAGGGTGTCGGCAACCGTGCCAAAACTGGTTTCCCCTTCCTTGCCATTTTCAGCCGTTACCGTTTTTTTGATCTGTCCATACTTGTCTTTTTGCTGAATCATGGCGATCAAGGCCATAAGCGCCTGGCGATCCTGCACGGTGTTACCAATACCTTTTGCCATCATGAGATCGGCCATCGCACCATAAGTATCGCCTTGCTCTGTCCCCGTTTGCTTTTCGGATTTAGCCCGAAGCTCCAGATATTTCTTGTCTTTTTCACCAACGGTACTGACTAACGCGACAAATGCGTCGAGTGGGTTCATTCCTTTCGCACGTGCAGCAGCCAAGCTGCCGGATAGATCAATCCCGAGTTTTTTAAAATCTTTGGAAGTATCTTGGGAGTTGATCTTGGCCAGCAGATTAACCAAATTATTGCCCGCCTCATCAGCACTACCCGCAGTGATGCGCGATACTTGATTGGCAGAAACAAGTGCTTCAAATCCCTTCATCCCCTTCATGCCCTGACCGCCAGCCAATGCCATCTCTTGAGGCAGCCATTTGGCCATGTCATTGAGCTCGAATCCGCCCTCCTGCCCGCCCTTGATTGCCTTTGATAACATCGCTGGAATTTGCGCATCTGTAATTCCCATGCTCTGCTTGGCAGCAATCACGATCTTGGCAAGGTCCTGGGGATCGGCCCCTGTTCCAGTAGCGTATTTTTGCAGCGTTGGCAGCAGGCTAAGCGAGCTGTTAATGCCAGCCTGGCCCTGACCCATCGCGCCCGAACCGATCAATTCATTCAGTGTTTCCGCCGCCTGTTCGGGCGTCCCGCCACCTTGCTTCACAGCACTGCGAATGGCCGCATCCATTTTGGATTTACCAGCAATCCTGCCAGCCACATCACGGTCGGAATAAGCAGTATTGGCCATAATCGCCAGGCGACGGTCATAAGCCATCGGACGTTCAGCGGCGCTTTTCAGTACATAGCCGCCTGCGAATGCAGCAGCACCAACCTGGCCCACTTTTTGTAACACCGAAATAGATGCCTTGGCAGCGCCCTGCATGGAACGCAAGGCTGCTGTCATACGCTCGATCGCGGTGGGTTTGATCCGCCTCGTGGCGTTAGCAATCCTATCCATGGATTTCGCCACGTTGCTGGATTCCTGCTGCACGGATTTCATGGCGGACTTCAAGCCCACGCTCATCTGGTCATTGAGCTTGAGCAATAGCTGCAATTCCAGGTTATTTGACACGCTTTTTCCGCCTTGTACTGGTGTAGGTTTTAGTATTTCCGTCTGATGACGGATTGCTGCGCGGGCCCGACAGCACGTCTATGATCGCTGCCGCGTGAGCCTCGGTTAACAGGTGTGGATCGGGATATCCATGATGACGCAGCACCATCTCTAACTCGGTGTAAGGCTTGAGCTTTGACTCAAGCCTTTCTGCTTTTTTCCAACCTCATCCTGCGCGGCGAAGATCGGTTCGATGTCATCTTCTGGCAACGCCAGCAACAACTCGCCTGTAATCTCTTGCTTTTCCAGCGTACCGAGCGATTCAATCTGTGCGGCCGCCTTGAACATACGCAAGCGCAAATTGGATGATTCGGGTCCGGCGGTTTCGATAGCTTCAATAGCGTCGGCAATCGTCGGGGCACGCATCACAAAATCGCGATGCGTAACGCCGTCGCGCTCTACTCCAAAATTCAGCGAACCATTGACCGTAATCATTCAATCACCTCGCGTAGCCCAGCCGGGCGAATCGTAAATTTCTTCATAGTTAAAGCCTCGCTTACCTTGTTGATGATTTCACAGCGAGTGGCCTTGGAATGCTCCACAGACGCCGCAAGACGATCAGCCAAGCTGGGCCCATCGCCATATAGAAACTTTGATAACGTGGGGTTCCCAAGCTCGGACAGCTGCTTTCCGAGTTGACCAACCGCCGCGAGCTCCAGGTGCAGTCTACGGGTGCTGTTCATGCGACAGCACCCACTGCTTCACAGAAGCTGCACCCAGCCACGGTTTGATAAAGGTGGATGCGTCGGAGATGCCCCAAAGCGTTTTGGCAGGCTTGCCATTCATGCTGCTGTGCCTGGTCAGTCGGCCCATTCATGCCCGCGAGAGATTCAGAGAAACTGGCGTCCCCTTTCGTGTATTCGGCCATATGATCAGGATTCCGCTTGAGGTAATCGAATATGTGTCCCATCGCCTCTTTCACTGGCAATTTTTCATGCGCCGCATATTCGTAAACCCACTCCGCCAATTCAAGTTCTTCCGGCGTGAGTACAACACCATCGGGCAACTTCACGGTGCTCATGTTCCTGGAGCGGCCAAAGGCCCTTCCAATGGCTCTGTCACGTTCCCATGCCGCGTCGATTTCGCTTGGCGAACGGCGTTGTACGGAGGCCAGCTTGTCAGCCAGGGCACCGAGTTTGTCTGCATGCTGGCCTGCCGTGAGTTTCTTCTGCTGGGTCGGCTGGGCAAAGGTCAAGACCATGATCCACTCCTTAAATCAGCGTAACGCCGCTTGCCCGCAACTCTTCCAGCAAGTCATCAGCGGCTTGGTTGGTCGCGCCGCTGACGTATGCCAGGGAGTCGCTAAAAATGGAATCCGGCCAGTTCGGATTGAATTGCCCCTCACAAGCGGGAAGCTGAAACACAGGCAGGTTGATTGGCACGCCGCCACTGATGATTCCTGCCGGTTTCAAGCCCTTGCTCTTGAGCAGCCCATCCAGCGCGGTCAGGCGCAGATAAGCCGCTTTTACCGCAAGCGCTGCCTTAACATATTCACGGCAAGTGGTTTCAGCCTGGTTCATCACCACGGCGCGAAGAAGGCTCGTATCCCTGCTATGCAGGGCATGCAATTTCCCCTGGGCTTCTGCCAATTTGCGCTGGAGGCCGGCAACCGCTTGCGACGCTTCATTCGCAATGCGCTTTGCTGTTGCCAAAGCTTCTTGGTGAGCCTTTTTCTCGGCCTCGCTCTTCGTATCGAAAGCCTGTACCTCGCCGTGAGTTGCCTGGCCGACAGCTACGGCAGCCAATAGGTCTTCACGGGTGCGGGAGAGATGCTCGATGCTCGGCACAGCGGCCGCCGCTTCGCGGACTTCTCGCTGCTTGGTGGCGATCAAGTCTTCGAGGTTGATGATGGTGTTGCCCAGGCATTCGATATCTACCTGGTGAGCCAGCAGCAGGGAAAGCTCGGGCTGCTTGCTGGTGGCTTTCTGGCCGTTATTCCCGGCCGTTTTCGGTGTCATGTTCATGGGGATTCTCATTTTGGTGATTGATTTAAAATCTCTCGGATGCTTCTTTCTGTCAGCCGATACTTGAGGGCAAGTTGGCGGTGCGATATGCCCAACGCGCGATCAGCAAAAATCAGCGTGTTACGCTGCCGGATAAGCAGCTTGACGCCACGGGGAATTTCCACGGACAAACCGCTAAATTCCCCTGCCAATTTTTGCGCGATTTCCTGCCCCAGCAATTGGCACAAGGGATGTTCTGGCTTGATCGTGGCCGGTAGGTACAGGCGTGTTCCGCCGTATTGCGTAACCAGCTTGGCGGTGGCTTCTTCGCCGATAAGCTGACAAACGTCCTGAAAGACGCCAATGTAATTAACTGCCCGGGCTCGGGGTAAAACAAAACTTCGCATGCCGTTCCCATCGCTTCGATTCATGGCGGTATTGTTTCCGCATGAGGGCGTTGGGTTAAGGCGGAAATCCTACCGGGAAGGATTTCCGCCTATTGAGGCGGGGAGGATCGGGAAGAGAATGAGGACTGGCGCGCCGTGTTTCTGTCTACCACCTACCCTTCCCGGAGGCAGAACCGTCAACGGCGCGCCTTCTCAAAGGCTGGTTTGGCGGGGCTACTGCTTCGTTAGATTTACTGGTCATCAATCAGAATATCAAGCAATCCCCCCCGCCGGGGGGTCACCGCTTCCCATCACTGTCACTTGCCATTTCCAGGGCACGCCCAAGATGGCCGTTCACAATTGCCAGCAGCGCATATAAATCATCCCGATTAACCATGTCCAGACCCGACTCATTAGCTGGCACGTACGCGGTCGGGACAAGCAGGCCCTTGATGGCATTCATCGCGCGGTGAGTTTCATGGGCTGCATCAATGGCGTCAATATGGCGTCTATCAGAGCTTTCCTGCATTTTTTTGCGTTCCTGCCACTCCAGGTCGGCTTCTGAATTCATCTCGACCAGTATCTCAAGAAGATCTTGTCGCGCTGCGGGATCTCCGTCCGGTATTGCGCTGGGCTGGATTGATTTGGCTCGCTGCTTGAATTCCAGCAGGTCAGCCAACCCGGTACGGTGGTTGCGGCTGCATTTGTCACCAGCATCTGTAATGCATTCTGGAGATTGGCTGGCAGAATAAACTGGGGCGTCTGTTTCGGGCGTTGTGGTGGTACGGTCAGTCATGGATATTTACCTGGTAAGTGGTTGTATTTTCCGCTTCACGCTATAAAACGGGTGAACGGAACCGTGTAGGTTGGGTAGACCGGATACAGACCTTCCTCGCCTGTTGCGTTAAAAACGCCAGAAAAGCCCATTAAAGCGTTTTTACTGTTCCAGACCATCTCGGCCTCAACCTGTAAAAACACCCCCGTTAACCACCCGTTAAATTGCGTCTAATGCGGTGTTTTATTGGCCTCTTGCCTTGGTCTGGCTATTTCCTTGTCAGCACCCAAACCATGGCCATCTAACACGGCATCAAAAAAGGGCTTGCTGAGGATTTCCAGCAGTTGCGCGATCCCGTCGAAGGTGCTCTCATCGAGATGATCTTTGTCAACGTTGCGCATTAGGTCGCCCAGTGCGGCCAGCCCAGCAGTGGCGTTTTCCATGCTATAGAACAGTTCGCTGTTGATGGATACTTCGTTACGCTTTACTTCACTCATCTTATTTCTCCTTGGTTGCACGTTCGTTTTTTCGTTCAATCCAGTTACCCAATGCTGCAATGACACGCTTTTACTTTTCGCGCTTGTTTTGCTTGTATCTCAGCCACCTTTCCAGTCCGTTCATGATGTTCGAAATGCCGTCACGCGTGAGAAAACGCGGGTTTTCCACCTTGGCGATTCTCTTGCAGAAGGTGACAAAGGCGGGATCATCGGGCTTGCCGGTCAAGCCGCATTTTTTCGCCAGCCCCAGGGCGGCGCTCCATTGCCTTCGGGTGGGCCGATCCGGGCCGCTGCCGCCTGGCGGCGAGGTGACAGCCCCGGCTTGATCCAGTGCGCCCAGGTCGCGCAATTCATCAGCAAGGGCGGATAGTTCAGCCTCGCTGCAATCCTTGCAGCTGCGCTTGCCGGTGTGCCTTTCCAGCCAGGCGCGGTATAGATCATCCTCCCAGCCAAGGCGCTTTTGGCCGATTTTGATAAGCTGGATCAGGCGGTTTTTCCCGGTTCGTTTCATTCCATTTGTCCGCATGCTTACGCCCCCCTAACCTTTTCTCTTATCGATTAATGCCGAAAATTTAACTGGTGGCATCACCAGCCCCTCAAGGTTGATATGTCGATAACGTCGAAATCAAGTAGCGAGCGCTTAAAGCCGGATACCATAGCGCGCAACTGGCCGGGCCCCGTTCCACGTTCCACGCACCATTCACGCTCTTCCTTGCCCGATACACCCCAGGCTGCCATGACAAGATCAATGTCGTGTTCGGTAACGCTTTTGACCTCCACGCGCCATTCCTTCATGCGGCTCAATAGCTGATCGTGTTTGCCGCCTGATATGCGCCGGTACACCTCGCCATTGTTGAGTAAGGCAATGCCGAATAACCCCTTGTCCACATAGCGGCGCAACCCATTCACGATACGAATGCCGTGCTCGAGCTTGGCGTCCGCGAGATGTTGTGCTTCATCAATAATCAGTATTCCGCCTAGGCCGCGCGTCTTTTCTTCTATGTGGAAATCGATCTCGAAGTCATTCCTTGACTTGTCATGGCGGTACTGACTATCCACATTTGCAGCAATCATCGACAAAACAGCCCTGGTCGTCAGCCCGAATTCACTCAACCCAACAGACCAGACAGGGCAATCCAATCCTTCCTCCTTGCGACAGCGGTTTATATATTCATCCAACGCCTGTGTTTTACCCGCGCCAGCCGGTACGCATATATCGACCATCGCCGGTACGCGGCGCGCCATCTTGAAACCCTTGAAAACTGATTGCATGACACTAGTTTCGACTCGACCCGGATTACGTTTTTTTTCTTCCATGCGATCTGCATCAAGCCCTGCAAAGTATGTTTCCAGGACGCTTTCTATTTTGTCTGCCATAGACTGATCGCCAATGCGTCCGCGACTGCCATCGCGCCACCATTCGGGATTGGCTGCCCATTTTTCCAAGTGTCCTGCCACAAATGCTGGCCCGGCTTCATTCGCGATCCGTTCCAGCGTGAAGCCGTTTGATATTTCATCAATCATGCGGTTTTTAAGCCGCTCCCATCGTTCAAGGTCAATTTCCTGTTTGATCGGATCATCTATTTCAGATAGCATTTGAACTCCTCTCTGTTTCACCAGCGCCAGCGGGTTTCCGTCCCGCAAAACGCACCAAAAAGCACTGCCAACGCCGTCCAGGTTTCAGCCTGTACGGCGTTTTCTCTCGCCTTCCTCCTTTCTTGCATCGTTTTCTTCCTTGATCCGTTGCAACTCTTCGCGGCGGCCTTTCTCGGCTTCACGCTTGCGCGACGCCTCCTTTTCCGCGGCTTCGCGCCTTTCCGCTACAGCGCGCGCCAAGGCTTCCCGACGTTCCGAAGTCGCGGCATCCGGCCCGGCGCCTTTCAGCTCAGGAGGCGCGCGCCGGGCTTCGATCAACGGTGCGGACTGCGGGATACCCAAGGGGTTAAATGCTGATCCAGGCGCGGGAAGTGCCAGTGGCGATGCGGCATTGATGGCCTTTAGGGTGCCCTTGACGGGTTTCATGTACCCATTTTTTGCCTGAACGTGCGCTGCCGCTTGCTCGCTTGCCCCGGTAAACGGTAGGGCATCAATCGGCTTGCAGTCACATACATGGACATCGCCGTCATACACGGAGACCTGTGCAGCGGGGTTATCCGGGTGATACCAGACAGCATATTTTTTATCACGAGCAGCCAGAGACAGGGCCGCGAATTGCTCGCTCCAAAATCGCTTCTTCCCGTATCCCTCAATCTGGAATTCAAATGTCGCTTCGGCCTTGTCCGGTTTCACCATCTTGACGGCCATCAACAGCAGGCGCATATGGGCAGGATCGGGCTTGCGGATATCGGCGGTCGGCAGCATTTCCGCGTAAACTTCGGCCGGGGTGCGATTGTTCATGCCGTTGCCACGGTGCTTCTTTTCCATGTTGAAGTGGTGGAGCGCCTCTGCCAGCAAGGCACCAAGCAGCGCAATCGGCGCGGGCTTTTTCCCGTTGCAGTCTTCCGGTTTGGAAACCGTGTCCTTGCCAACGTAAGTGCCTTGAAACTCCTGGCGCTTGTCGAGATTGTCGGCAACCCACCTCCAAAATGATTCAATCGGCTTATCTCGCCCCCTGCCCGGTGGCGACCATTCCATTTTTACGCCCATTTGTGTTGCCACGCCCACAGGCTCAAACGGTTTCACGCCCCAGCGATAGCGGGTTTTCTGTTGACCGGTAAAAGTCTTGTTCGCATACTCCCGGCCGTTGTCGATCTTACATTTTCTCGGCACGGCGCCGCAGTTTTCAACCGCATCGCGGAAGCAGGCCATTACTAGTTCACCGCACGGGTCTTTGTAGCCCTTGGCCGATAGCACCAAACGGGTTCGCACCTCCCGCCATACCACGACAAACGGGCGGCCTGTGCTGCCATCTGGCCATTCACACCTTACGTCCATCCGGCGACCGTCCGATTCCCACATTTCATGCAACGCAAGGCTGCTGTAATCCCGCTCTACCGTCGGAAAACTCGCCTCTAGCGCCTTTGGTCCCTGCCTGCCCAGGATCACCAGCGGGGCCGGTTCGGCTGCCAAGCGGCGCGATACCGTTTTGTTACTGGGGATCATCCACCCCTTACCCTCGCCTTCCTTGCGCGCTAGGCGGACAAGAACAGAGGTTTTGGTTTCGCTCGTTGTCAGGTGCCGTGCCAGAATCCATTCGTAAGCCTCCTCGGTGAATTCCGCGTCCTTACCCTGCCCCACATAGCGCGGGGCCAACAGCGGCAACCAGTTTTCACGCGGATGCCCATCAACCCGGACGCGATAGCGCCAAAGCGTGGCCTTGGACGCGCCGAATTGCGCCTTGATTGAAGCTACCGCCATTTCAACGGAAACCCCTGAATCACGCATTTCATAAAATGAGTCAACGGCAGCCAGTGCTGCTTCGGCGCGGCGCTTAATCTTGCTGCCGTGCTTTTCGTAGGCAGCCCACAACAGGCTGTATTCCTCGGCAGACTCGACGATGTTCGGGTTACGGTGGGTTTGCTTCCTCACCAGCGTGGCCACCGGGCCAGATTGCAACGAAACTATGCTGTTCGGATTGATAAAAGGATTGACCTTCAAAGCTTCGATTGCCTGGCTGGGCGTGCTGGCCTGTTGTTTTGCCCATTCCTGTTGCGCTTTTTTGGTCAGACTGGAAAGGAGGATTTGGTAACTGCCGCGCCCGTCGGACTCGTCTTTTCTGGCGGTGTATTTGCCGGCTTTGACGTGACGTTGTAGAGTTTTCTTGGAAATGCCAGAAAGTGAGGCGACTTCACTTGTGGCAAGCCAAACCTCATTACCCTGAATATTTGCGTTATCCATATGATTCATTGTGTTTTTTTGTATGTCGCCTCACTGAGGCGATTGAGGCGACATTAGGGTTGTGGATTTCGCCTCAAGTCGCCTCACGTCGTGGCATGCTTTTCCGGCTTCTGTTTTCCCCTCGTTGAAGCGTCGCCAAATTTGCCAACCGCGATCATTGCCTGAAAAATAGGCATCGAATTCGACTGTCCCAGCCCGGTAAGGAACGTGGATACGGCGGCCTTCAATCTTGAACAGCAACACGTCAATAGCCCCCTGGCGATACACGATGCTTCGCTTGTCTCCATGAGCAAGGGCGGCATCCACAATTGCTTCGGCGCGGCTCATGATTGCGGCCCCTCGACAATCTCGCCATGTTTGATACCCAGCAAAACTGCGGCTTTGTGACTAACACCAATGCGCGCTTTCCGCCGATCGTTTAGCACTCCGTAAACCACGCTAGGCGGTAAGCCGTGATCTTTCGACCACTTTGAAATGCTAATTCCTTTGCTGGCGAAATCTGCCAGCACGTCTTCGCGGGTTTTAAGCTGTTTCGTTTCCATATAGCCTCCTGTTATGATGGGTAATCACATAATACGCATATGCGTACATTATGTACGAAATGTACGCATATGCGCACATTCGGTCAAGAGGTTTTTATGCCTGATTTTGGTAAACGGCTAAGGCAAGAGAGGCTGCGCCTTGGCTTCAGCCAAGCAATGTTTGCTGAAGCTTGCGGAATTAAAAGGACAGCTCAAACAACTTACGAGTCCGGGAAGCGCTCCCCGGATGTGGATTACCTTGAAGCGGCCGGAAATCTTGGCATTGATATTGATTACGTTATATTCGGTATTCCAAATCCAGAAACGCCTGTGGATTGTCCGTTTGTTCAGGAACAGCATCTTGATTTGCAATACGTTTTTACGCTACAACATTGCCGGGATCATGCGGCGGGGGAAGGTTTAACAAGCTCACCTATGGCCGTTCGATGGTGGAAGGCGTGCGATGAATGTCCGAAAAACCCGATTAAGCACGGCCTTCCTATTGCACAGACACCAGCGGATATAGACTGGCCTTTGCTCCTGGCATTACTAGAAGGGCTGGAAACGGCATTGCTAAGGGCGGGGCTGGCGATGGTGCCAGCGAAGAAAGCCCATGCCGTTGTAATGCTCTATCGCGCCTTCAAGGCCAGCGGCAAGGTCGATCAGAAGATCATTGAAGAAGCGGTCCAATTGGCAGCAGGCTGAGAGTTGCACCAGGTGGTTGTTTGCGTGGTGGTCGAATATGTCATTGCATAGCCAGGCGAACCGCCAGCCGTGCTTAACGGTCACTCTTTGTGGGGTATTTGGCACAACCAATAGCAGCAAGCTACCATTTTCATGCTATTTTTTGTTTCATACCGTCTGACTATTTAACCGAAAACCGCTAAAATGTTTCAAACCTTAAAATGCGCTTACCTTGGGCTGAACTCAATATCCACGGACATCCCGGCTTATCCCTAGTCTTCCCACTTTTGTTTCAAATGATATGTCCCCCCCCAAACACCTGTCTGCTCTACTGCTTCCGACACTTACACATTACGATTCTTAATACTATGCAAGATAATCATAAACCACCTGTATCCAGTACCGCCGAGTTGCAACATGAAGTTGCTGAACTGATGATTGAATGCTTGAACCTTGAAGTCGCTGCAGATCAAATCTCCGCTGATGCCCCCTTGTACGGTGAGGGCCTGGGTCTGGACTCCATTGACGTGCTGGAAGTCGCGCTGATGGTATCCAAGCGTTATGGTCTCCAGCTGCGTGCTGACAGTGCCGACAATCAGCATATTTTCAGCTCGCTGCGCAGTCTTGCAGACTATATCGCAACGCAGAGAACCCGCTAAATGATGTTCCGCGTCCTGCGCTGGCTGGGCATTGCTGCGCTGGTGATCGGCTATTCGGTATTGGCTCATTACACCAATGAATCCGCAAGCAACCCTAATTTGGGTGCATTGGTAGCCATTGCTCCGGTAGCCTTGATTGCACTGATCCTGGCCTGGCGCTCATCTCGGCGTATCGTGATGCTGGGCGTGCTGGTACTGGCGTGTGCCGCGTTGTGGTTTGGCTGGTCGACGCTGGAACACCATTTCGGCCTGGTTTACTGGCTGCAATATATGGCTATGCAGCTCATCCTGTTCATGACTTTTGCCCGCACTTTGATTGCCGGACGTCAACCGCTGTGTACCCGTTTTGCAGAAGCCGTGCATGCGCCCTTGACCCCACAGCACGAAAATTATGCACGCCAGGTGACCGTAGCCTGGACCCTGTTTTTTGCCATGATGGCGTTGATTTCGACTTTGCTGTTTTTTCTGGCGCCGCTGGCCGTATGGTCGGTTTTTTCCAATTTTCTGACCATCCCGCTGGTTGCGTTGATGTTCATTGCCGAATACTGGGTGCGCAGATGGGTATTACCCGATTCTCAGAATATGCGCATCCTTGATGCGGTGCGTGCATTCCGGAATCACTCGGCGCGCCCACGCTAGTCTGACGTAGCCTTGATCATGTCACGATTTCCGCTGGTATCTCACGTCTCCCCTGACAGCATTATCGCCTGGCGCACCGAGGGTGCCGTCACGCTGCGGCAGTTCCTCACCGAAGTCAGCCAGCTTGCCGCCCGGTTTCCCGCGAGGGGGCATCTGCTCAATATGTGCAGCGACCGTTACCGCTTCAGCGTGGGTCTGGCGGCCGCTATTGTGACCGGCAAAGTCAGTCTGTTGCCGTCAACCCACACACCGGAAACCGTGCGCCAGATCAAGGTTTTTGCCCCGGATGTGTTTTGTTTGACGGATAGCGATCTCTGCACGGTGGACCTGCCGTTACTGCGCTACCCGGTCATGAGCGGGAGTCAGGCTGAAGCATTTGCCATTCCGCAAATTGACGCCAGCCAGCGCATTGCGGTGGTATTCACTTCAGGCTCCACCGGTACGCCGCAACCGCATCCCAAAACCTGGGGTGCGCTGGTCAGCAGCGTGCAGGCCGAGGCAGCGCGACTGGGACTGCTGCACAATATCCCTCACACACTGATTGGTACCGTACCGCCGCAACACATGTACGGATTTGAATCCACGGTACTGATGGCATGGCATAGCGGCAACGCCCTCAGCCATGCGCAGCCGTTTTACCCGGCCGACATTTGTCAGGCGCTGGCGGCTGTGCCCACACCGCGCGTGCTGGTCTCTTCGCCCGTGCATCTGCGCGCCTTGCTGGATGCGGAGTTGGCATTGCCGGAGCTGGCACTGGTGGTATCCGCCACTGCTCCGCTGTCTGCCCAGCTGGCGCAGGACGTCGAGGCGCGTTGCCATGCGCCGCTCATGGAAATCTATGGCAGCACCGAAACCGGCCTGATTGCCACCCGCCGCCCTGCCCAAAGCGAGGAATGGCGCCTGCTTCCCGGCATAAAATTGATTGCGGATGGCGACAGCGTGTGCGCTTGCGGGGGTCACATCGAGACCATGATTGCGATGGGCGACATGCTGGAACCGGTCTCGGACGAGCATTTTTTACTGCACGGGCGCCTGGCCGATCTGGTCAATATCGCCGGCAAACGCCATTCGCTGACCAGCCTCAATCACCTGCTCAATTCCATTCCCGGTGTCGTGGACGGCGCCTTTTACATGCCGGATGAATCCGGCAATGGCCACATTACGCGGCTGGCGGCTTTCGTGGTGGCGCCGGGGCTGCAGGCGCCCCGTCTACTCGCAGCCTTGCGCGAACATATCGACCCGGTTTTCCTGCCGCGGCCATTATTGTTTGTCGAGGAATTGCCGCGCAACCGCACCGGGAAACTGCCGCGCGCAGCATTGCAGGCTCTGTTTCAGGCACATGCCGCACAAAAATCCGCATGAATAACGCCATTCACTGGACCGTCCCGCTCGATCATCCCGCCTTTGCCGGCCATTTTCCAGGTACGCCCATCCTGCCCGGCGTGGTGCTGCTGGACACAGCGCTGCACGCCATTTCTGAGACGAGTGGAATCGAATTAAATGATTGCGAGATCAGCTTGGTCAAATTTCTAAGCCCAGCAAATCCGGGCGATGAGCTGGTGCTCCAGCACATCGTTTCAGCCGGCGGCGTCATCCGTTTCGAAATCGCCGCCGGTACACGCAAAATAGCCAGCGGAAGTATTGTGGCAAAATCGTCTGCATGACCACTCGCTCGACTACCGACCACACGACCTGGGCGCACACACCGGAGCGCAGCAATATGCTGATGCTGCGGATCATGACGTGGATTTCCCTGCGGCTGGGGCGGCGTATTGCACGCGGGGTATTGCACCTGATCGCCAGCTATTTTGTGCTGTTTTCCCCCGGCAGTCGGCGCGCTTCCAGGAATTACCTGCAGCGCGCACTCGACCGCCCGGTCCGCTGGACGGATATGTACCGGCATTTTTTTACTTTTGCCGCCACCATCCATGACCGCGTCTATCTGGTCAACCGCCGCTTCGACCTGTTCGATTTTGAGGTGCATGGCGAAGACACGCTGCGTCGCCTGATCGCCGACGGCAATGGCGTGTTCCTGATGGGGGCACACCTGGGCAGCTTTGAAGTGATCCGCGCGCTTGGCCGGAAAGATACGGATTTGCGCGTCGCCATGGTCATGCACGAAGATAACGCCCAAAAAATCAATGCCATGCTGGCGGCTATCAACCCTGAAGCGGTACAGGATATCATCGGCCTGGGCCACATCGATTCCATGCTCCAGGTGCGCGAGCGGCTGGATGAAGGCTGTGTCGTCGGCATGCTCGCCGATCGCACTCCAGGCAATGACACCCTGTACCCGGTGAATATTCTCGGCGCCCGCGCAAACTTGCCCATCGGACCGTTTCGCATGGCGGCGTTGCTGCAACGGCCGGTGGTCTTCATGACCGGCCTGTATCTGGGCGGCAACCGTTACGCCATCCATTTCGATACGCTGGCGGATTTTTCGGACGTTCCTCGAGGTCAACGGGACGCTGCCCTACAGACGGCCATCTGTCGTTACGCAGCACTGCTCGATCAATATTGCCGCAAGACTCCCTATAACTGGTTTAACTTTTTCGATTTCTGGCAGACCGCACCCACAACCATGCCTCCAAAGTCATCATGATTACAACACCGCCCTCCTCCCTTTCACTGACTGCCTCCACTCGCCTGCTCGTGGTGCTGGCCATGATGTTATTGCCTGCGATAAGTCACGCCGCCAACTGGGATATCGACCAACTGATGCAGGGGTTGGCGCAAATTCGCACCGGCCAGGCCAGTTTTGTCGAAAAGAAAACCATCGCCATGCTCGACCGGCCGGTGGAATCGTCCGGCGAACTGTTTTACAGGGCGCCTGACCATCTGGAAAAACGCACCCTCAAACCCAAACCTGAATCCATGATTGTGGATGGCGGCAAGCTCGTCATCGAACGCGGACAAAAGAAATATCGCCTGCAACTGGAGGATTACCCTGAGCTGGCTGCTTTTATCGACAGCATACGCGGCACGCTGGCGGGTGACCGCAAGGCGCTGGAGCGTAATTATCGACTCAGCCTGGACGGCACTGCCGAACACTGGACGCTGCAACTTGTACCCATCGATGAAAAAATGCAGGCAGTGGTAAAACGCATCCAGATCGCCGGGGTGCGGGACGCAGTGCGCAGCATGGAAATCACCCAGGCCGACGGCGACAGCTCGCAGATGCTGATCGAAAAAATGGCTACGCCGTGAAGCGCACGCGGATAGCAATAGCCCTGTGGCTGGCGTTTATCCTCGCCTGCGGCATCATCATCAGCCGCACCCAGTTCACCACCGATCTATCGGCATTTTTGCCGCGCAGTCCCACCCCGGAACAACAATTGCTGCTGGAGCAGATACGTGACGGCCTCGCCTCGCGCCTGATTCTGGTGGGCATTGAAGGTGCCGATGCGCCCACCCGTGCCCGGCTTTCCAAACAGATCGCGCAGCGTCTGCGCGCTGATCCTGCCTTTGTCAGCGTCAATAACGGCGAGCCGGTCAGCGCCGAGCGCGACCGGGCTTATCTGTTCAACCATCGCTACCTGCTGAGCCCGGCCGTGACGCCCGCGCGCTTCAGCGTGGAAGGCCTGCATGCCGCGCTGAGCGACAGCATCGACCTGCTCGCTTCGCCCGCAGGCTTGCTGGTCAAATCCATATTGCCGCGCGACCCGACCGGTGAAATGGTGCAATTGCTCGACCAGCTCAACAGCGGCACGCATCCTCAACTGGTCGATGGGGCATGGGCATCCCGTGACGGGAAACGTGCCCTGCTGCTGATGCAAACGCGCGCTTCGGGTTCCGATACCGATGCACAGCAACGCGACATGGCCGCCATCCGCCAGGCGTTTGACGCGGCGCCCAGCGCAACCCCGGCCGCCAGATTGCTGATGACCGGGCCTGGCGTATTTTCGGTCACGTCGCGCGATACCATCAAAAGCCAGGTCACCCGTCTGTCCATCATCAGCGTCGTGCTAATCGCGACGCTGCTGTTACTGGTCTATCGTTCTTTCACCGCGCTGGCACTGGGCTTTTTGCCTGTCATCAGCGGCGCGCTGGCAGGCATCGCTGCCGTCAGCCTGGGCTTCGGAACGGTGCACGGCATCACCCTGGGATTTGGTACCGCCCTGATCGGTGAGGCGGTGGATTATTCCATCTATCTGTTTGTGCAATCAGAACGGGGCGGTTCCGGCCAGCAGGACTGGATCAAGCGTTTCTGGCCCACCATCCGTCTCGGCGTGCTGACTTCGATATTCGGCTTTGCTTCGCTGTTGCTGTCCGGCTTTCCGGGTCTGGCACAACTCGGCCTGTATGCGATAGCCGGTCTGATCGCGGCCGCTACGGTGACCCGTTTCGTGTTGCCGCATCTGCTGCCGAAAAACTTTCGCATCCATGATGTATCGGCCATCGGCGTCGGCCTGTCCCGTCTGGTACAGCGTGCCGCTGCACTGCGCTGGCCGGCCGTGCTACTGCTTCTGGTTGCCTGTGCCGTTCTCTTTGCGCACCACAACAGTTTATGGAATGACAAAATATCCGCGTTAAGCCCGGTATCGCAAGCCGATGTGGCGCTGGATGCCAGCCTGCGCGCCGACATGGGTGCACCCGATGTGCGATATCTGGTGGTGGTGTCCGGCGCGAGCCGCGAAGCTGTATTGCGCTCCGCCGAACAGGTTTCCACCGTGCTGCAAAAGCAGGTCGATCAAGGCGCTCTCGCCGGATTTGAAAGCCCCAGCCGCTATCTGCCCAGCACGGCAACGCAACGTGCGCGACAGGCCAGCCTGCCCGCCTCTGCCGTGCTGGAAACGCGCCTTGCCCAGGCAGTTCAGGGATTACCGGTGCATGCGCAACTGTTTGCGCCGTTTCTTGCCGATGTCGCAGCCGCGCGCAGCCAGCCTTTGCTGCAAGCGTCCGATCTTGAACACACCTCGATGGCCATGGCGGTGGATGCCCTGCTCATTCGCCAGGACCGCCACTGGAGTGCCTTATTGCCGCTTACTGCAGCCAAGGATACCGGCATCAATGCCGACCGAATTCGCGCCGCGCTGGCCGCCACCGGCTTGCCCAATGTCCTGTTTGTGGACATGAAAGCCGAGTCCGACCGCCTGTATTCCGGCTATCTGCATGAAGCCATCCTGTTATCGCTCGGCGGTCTGGTCGCCATTATCGGACTGCTGCTATTTGTTTTCCGCTCGCCCATGCGCGTGTTGCGCATCATCGTTCCGCTGGCGGCCGCAGTCATCACCGTCACGGCGGGATTGGCCGTACTGGGTCAGCAGCTGATTATTCTGCATCTGGTGGGGTTGCTGCTGGTGGTTGCGGTCGGCTCCAATTACGCCCTGTTTTTTGACCGGCCCGATGACCCGCTTCCTGCGCAGACGGGTGCCTCGTCTGAACAACCGATAACCCACACCATCTCGCCGCGCACCCTTGCCTCGATGTTGTTCGCCAACCTGACTACCGTCGCAGGCTTCGGCCTGCTGGCGTTTTCCAACGTGTCGATATTGCAAGCCATGGGTGCAACCGTGGCGCCGGGCGTCATCCTTGCGCTGATCTACTCCGCGATTTTTGCCAGGAAAGCCCATGCCTGATACACGCTGGCGCCCGACACCACTGATCCGCGCGACCCTCGTGCTGCATGCGCTGGCCCTGCTGGCAGTGCTTGTGGAACCGGGCCAATGGCGCTGGGCGTTGGGAGCCGTACTGGCCAATCACGCGCTGCTTACGCTGCTCGGGTTGTGGCCGCGCAGCCACTGGCTGGGGCAGAACTGGACACGGCTGCCTGCCGCCGCCATGGCCAGAAATGAAATTGCCTTGACCATCGACGACGGCCCCGATCCGGTCGTCACGCCGCAGGTACTGGACATGCTGGATCGCTATGCCATCCAGGCCACTTTTTTCTGCGTCGGAGAAAAAGCCACACTCTACCCGGACTTGTGCCGGGATATCGTGCGGCGCGGCCATGCTGTGGAAAACCACAGCCAGCATCACCGTCATCACTTTGCGCTGCTGGGGCGTTCCGGTTTCACGCGTGAATTGCAGGCCGCGCAGGATACGCTCACCACGATTACCGGCCAGCGCCCACTGTTCTTCCGCGCGCCAGCTGGCTTGCGCAATCCATTTCTCGACCCGGTGCTTGCCCGGTTGGAGCTGCGTCTTGCCAGCTGGTCGGCACGGGGTTTCGACACCCGGATCAGCGACATCGAGCGCGTTAAAAACAAGCTATCACGCGGTCTGCGTGCGGGTGCTATTTTACTGGTGCACGATGGCAACGCTGCACACACATCCGATGGCGTCCCTGTTATTCTTGCAGTGCTTCCCGCTGTCGTGGCTACCGCCGCAGCTGCCAATCTGCGTTTTGTCACCTTGCGCAAAGCGCTTGCATGAATCGCGCCCATATTGGAGCAGCCGATGGAGAACAAACCTTGAGCGCAAGTAAGCAGATGCCCTGGTACCGCCAGGCGGCAGCGGTTTTCCCCAGGCATGCATTTCTCAAAGCTATCGGAACGACGCTTTTCATCGGCGTGTTTTTCGGCGCTTATTTCTATCTGCTCAAAGATCCGGCCTACCCAACCACGGTAATGCCCGTCATCTGGCTGGATCAGCTGATTCCCTTTCAGCCCGGGACTTTGTCCGTGTATATATCACTGTGGGTGTATGTTTCCATCCCCCCGGCATTCCTGGCAACGCGGCGCGAACTGTATGGTTACGGCATGGCGATGGCCGCAACCTGCCTTGCCGGGCTGATCGTTTTCTATTTCTGGCCCACGGCAGTGCCCGCGGCCAATATCGACTGGGCCCGCTATCCCGACGTGGATTTCCTTAAAAGCATGGATGCTGCGGGCAATGCCTGCCCTTCGCTGCACGTCACCACTGCGGTTTTTTCGGGTATCTGGCTTCATCACCTGTTGCGCCGCTTTGGCGCACCGCTGTGGGTACTCAGCATCAACTGGATATGGTGTATCGGCATTGTCTATTCCACCATGGCCACGCGCCAGCATGTGGCGGTGGATGTGTTGGCCGGACTTGCGCTGGGGGTGCTGGCTGCTTACCTGTCATTGCGACAGCGCGCGGACGCGGGCGTCATCGGTAAAGTCAGCCGCCCATCCATTTGATCCGAACCAACCACTGAAATTTGTTAAAATCCTCCTTTACTTGCTGATAGATTGCTAACCCATGTATCCGTTGCCCCGTGTTACATGAACGGGTGGATATTACCTAATAGGCTGAGAGTGGTTTTCGAAGAAAAATAACGATGATATCGAGGTCGACATGCACATAAAAGCGTTACACATAAAAAATTTCCGCGCAATCGAAGATATAAATGTCGATTTCGATAACCGTGTAAATATCATTGTCGGACCAAATGCCGTAGGAAAGACAACTGTCTTAGAGGCAATTAGATTAGTCAAAGCATTACTTTTCCCACGTACTCAGAACGAAAGCATGCAAGCACTTTTCGCTCTAGGTGCAGCCTCGCCACACCTTCCTCAACAGATCACAATTCCAGCCTTGGCTCGGAATCCAAGTACTCCAGTAGTAATTAGTATTCGATTTGAATTGAGCAAAGACGAAATCACGTGGCTAGAAAACTCTGTCCCCATAATTGCAAGAGGAATTATTCAAGGAAGGATGGGACAAGCCTTCTCAAACCCAACGACGCTGATTAACTTCCTTGGAACTCCTCAAGGGCAACAGGCAATAGAGGCGGCGCAAAAGGAAGTAAATTCAGCAATAAACGATTCCAAAAACGATGGTAGACAATGTCGAGTTGAATTAACGATCTCGCCAATGACAGGTCCACAGTCGACTGATAACCCCGTTTGGCCAACGCTCTTAGCTATGCTCGATCAGCGCCATCCGCCGGGTTTGACTAGTTTTAGCTACTTTCCCGCCGACAGAGCATTACCCCAAGGTGAGCAGCCCGTCCAATTAGGCATGGCGGATGCTCAAGCACAATTGGAATCTCATAGTTCTCAGCCGCAAACGAAATATACAAGGCTAAAGAATACAATATTTAGCGCGATGATTATGAGTGAAAGTGGGCGAGAAGAGCTGACTGCGGAATTTGAACGCATATTTCAGGGCATTTTAAAGGGGCGGCGCCTCAAAGGATTTGGGCTTAATCATATTGGCTTACTTTCTATACTGGTCGAAGATACTGAAACAGGCCGGACCTTTGAGATCGATGGAATGAGTAGTGGAGAAAAAGGCCTTATCCTCACCTTTCTTCTCATCGAAAGATCGGTTGCTCAAGACGGCTTGATATTACTAGATGAGCCGGAATTGCACCTTAACCCTGCGGTATGTAAGGACCTTTTATCTTTCCTCGTTGATGGTTATGCAGTTCGGAAGAATTTACAGGTGTTTGTGTGCTCTCATTCGCCAGAAATTCTGGCAGGAGCTTTCGATAATGACGAATGTTCGCTTTACCACCTTGAATCTGAGCTGATGCTCACTAAGGTCCGTCGTCAAGATCACACAGTAATTGCCGAAGCACTGCGACGTCTAGGGACTTCAGAAAGCGAAGGGCTTTTATTTAACGGCACAATTTTCGTCGAAGGAATCGATGACGTAAGCCTATTAGAGGCTGGATTCAGCTCTATTCTACGCAGGTATAAAATTAAGGATCTTGGTGGACGGCGCGAGATCGAGAAGGAAATTAAACAGCTTCAAGATGCTGAGAATAGGGGCACAGAATTATCATCTCGCTATTTTATTTTTGATCGAGACGAATTACCAACTGATCTCAAAAACACCAAGTCAACAAAGATACTTCAATGGGAGCGTAGATGTTTAGAAAATTATTTACTCGACATCGACATACTTACTGATTTATTTATGAATAGTGAAGTCGTTAAGAACCCACTAAATAACTTAGGCGAAGTACAAAAAAAGCTTCGCGAATTGGCATTTGGGCAGCTAGATGATTTCGTCGCCAAGCAGATTTATTCGAGATACCAATATATTGATCCTGGTATCCGTGCAACGGAAATCCAAGGGAAAAGTTTGAACAATATCGCCGAGTTACTTCATGAGCGTCTGCTTAAAATAATGAACCAATACTCGACAATTGATGAGAGCAATTGGACGAGCGACTTTCTAAAAAAATGTTCAGAAGAACGTCAAAACTTGACCTCTGTTTGGGAGGCCAAGTGGTTGAACGAGTGTGATGGAAAAAGACTTTTTAACGAGATTTGTCAGAAAGTTCAACCAAAAATGGGGCCAAAAAAGTTCAAAATCCGAGTCATGAACGAAATGCGATTGAAACCGTCTGAAAATTGGCGTGCTATCAATAGTCTTCTCAGCGACCTACTGGCCAAAAATAGCGAAACCAAGTGACGTTTGTCGTACTCATTAAGCGGTTCTGTATTTGCTATTCGCTTTCGGAAGACTTGCTTGGCTTTCCCCTGAGCAATTGAACGTTTCCCTCGGGTATATGATAAGTCAAATAGAAATTTGGAATTGCCAGTGCCTAGATTTGTCTGAACCGGCGAGCCAACCACAATTCGAAAGCTGGGCGTCTGCTGTTAGCAACAGTCACCGTCCGCAAGAGGCCGCAACTAGTCGTTGGAGTGAAGGTTTTTACCCCCAACGCCCCAAGCTCCCACCTTCAACTTTTTTTGTTAACAGCTTGCTTTACTTACGATAGGCTTATTTTTCATTGAACTCGCTTTGGCTTTCCCATTTCACCGCGACCAGCAGCATCGGTCGTGGCCTCGGCCAGACACTCGCCGCGCTGCACCAGCGCCGCGCCGGACTGACGCCGTGCGCTTTTGATACGGTGGATCTGGAGACATTCATTGGCGAGGTCGCGGGCGTGGATGAAGTACAACTTCCCGCGCACCTGGCTGACTATGATTGCCGCAACAACCGCCTCGCGTTGCTGGGATTGATGCAGGACGGCTTTGCCGATGCGGTGCATGCTGCCATCGCAAAATACGGCGCGCAACGCATTGGCGTGTTTCTCGGCACCAGCACTTCCGGCATTCTGCAAACCGAACTGGCTTACCGGCATCGCGATGCGACGACCGGTGCATTCCCCGCTGATTTTATTTATGGCACGACGCACAATACCTTTTCCGTTGCCGATTTCACGCGCCATTATTTTGGCTTGTCCGGCCCGGCGGTGGTGGTGTCATCGGCGTGTTCGTCGAGTGCCAAAGTATTTGCATCGGCGCGCCGCATGATGGCAGCCGGGCTGATCGATGCAGCGCTTGTGGGCGGTGTGGATTCGTTATGCCTGACAACGCTGTATGGCTTCAACTCGCTCGGCCTGATTTCCGAACAGGCATGTCGCCCATTCGATGCGCAACGCAATGGCATCTCGATTGGCGAAGCGGCTGCCTTCGCGCTTCTGGAGCGCACCCCGGAATATCTGGATGCCGATGCTGTGCTGCTGCTCGGAACAGGCGAATCCAGCGATGCCTATCACATGTCGTCACCGCACCCGGAGGGTCTGGGCGCGCGCATGGCGATGCAGGATGCGCTGAAAATGGCGGGTTTGAAACCGGCTGACATCGACTATATCAATCTGCACGGCACCGCGACCCAAAGCAATGATGCTGCGGAAGGCAAGGCTGTGACTGCCATATTCGGCGCGGGCACGCTGTGCAGTTCCACCAAGGGTGCAACCGGCCACACCCTGGGCGCTGCCGGCGGCGTGGAGGCGGTGATTTGTGCGCTGGCGTTGCAACACGGCTTGCTGCCCGCCGGGTTGAACACCCGGCAACTCGATCCCACGCTGGATCTCGATTACCTGCTGGAGAATCGTGAGCAGCCGGTGAAGCATGTGCTCAGCAATTCGTTTGGATTCGGTGGCACCAATTGCAGCCTGATTTTTGGTCGGGCGGACAATTCATGATACTGACTGCATACATCGAAGGTATCGGCCTGCTCGGCCCTGGCCTGGACAACTGGCCAGACAGTCAGGCTGTGTTGGCCGGGCAAGCTCCCTATCAGCCGCACAAGACAGTCCTGCCACCCCCTGCTTTGCTGCCGGCGGCAGAACGCCGGCGCAGCGGTGCGATTGTCAAACTTACCCTGGCGACCGGACTGGAAGCGATCTCAGCCGCTGGTCTTGATGCGGCCAGTCTGCCCAGCGTGTTTTCTTCATCGGGCGGCGATGGGGAAAACTGCCACGCCATCTGCGAGATGCTCGCCTCGGATGATCGGCAAATCTCCCCGACGCGCTTTCATAATTCGGTGCATAACGCTGCGGCCGGGTACTGGAGTATCGCCACCGGTGCGATGACCACCTCATCGGTGCTGTGCGCTTTCGATGCCTGCTTCGGCGCGGGCCTGCTGGAGGCGATCACCCAGGTGGTGGTGGATAACACGCACAGCGTTTTGCTGGCGTGTGACACCTCTTACCCGGAGCCGCTGTACAGC
The DNA here is from genome assembly GCF_003851125.1 of Sulfuriferula multivorans. Classification (GTDB taxonomy): domain Bacteria; phylum Pseudomonadota; class Gammaproteobacteria; order Burkholderiales; family Sulfuriferulaceae; genus Sulfuriferula; species Sulfuriferula multivorans. Next base: position 47,751 of record NZ_BGOW01000020.1, read on the forward strand.
GCCCGCCCCATCCCCGATGCATTTGGCATTGCACTGGTGCTGGCGCCGCAACGCAGCGCACAGGCATTGGCGCAAATCAGCGTCAGCCTGACGGATGCCAGCGCAGACCGGCTCGACGACGCCGCGCTTGAAAGCCTGCGCAGAGCCATTCCCGCCGCGCGTGGCTTGCCACTGTTGCGCGCTATCGCATTAGGGCAAGACCGGCATGTAGTGCTAGATTACCTCGATAACACGCGCCTCGACGTGGCAATTACCTTATGCTGAATCAAGTCCTGGACCACGCCTGGATTGCCAGCCATATTCCGCACCAGGGCAGCATGTGCCTGCTGGATTGCGTGGAGGCATGGGATCAGCAGCGTATTCAGTGCCGCGCCTTTAGCCATCGCGCTGCCGACAATCCGTTGCGTGCTGAGGGCCAGCTCGGTGCCGCTTGCGGTATCGAATACGCGGCCCAGGCCATGGCCGTACACGGTGTCTTGCTGGCGCCGCCAGACAGCAGCCGCGCGCGGGCCGGCTATCTGGTCAGCGTGCGCGGCACACAGTTGTATGTGCCGCGGCTGGACGACATCGCCGCCGATCTGTGGGTGGAGGCCACCTGCATCACGCGCAGCGAAAACAATATTCTTTACCAATTCAGCGTCAGCGCAGCAGGCCGCCTGCTGCTGGATGGGCGCGCCGCCGTCGTACTCGATGCTGACGCACTCACATCCACTTCAGGAGATGTACCATGAAAAACGCTCTGGTTACCGGCGGCAGCGGCGGCATAGGCGCGGCCATCTGCCGCCGCCTCGCTGCCGATGGCTGCCATGTCTACATTCATGCCCATCATGGACTGCAAGCCGCACAGATGCTGGCCGATGACATTTGTGCCGGCGGTGGCAGTGCTCAGGCGCTGGCATTTGATGTGACTGACAGCACAGCGGTAGCCGATGTACTGACCCCGCTCGTCGAACACCAGCCGATCCAGATTCTGGTCAACAATGCCGGCATCCATGACGACGCCGTGTTCCCCGGCATGCGCGCCGAGCAGTGGCACCGGGTGATCGACGTATCCGTCAACGGTTTTTTCAACGTCACCCAGCCGCTGATGATGCCGATGATCCGCAGCCGCTGGGGACGCATTATCAATGTATCTTCCATCGCCGCGCTGACCGGCAACGCGGGCCAGGTCAACTATTCTGCCGCCAAGGGCGCGCTGAATTCGGCGACCAAATCGCTGGCCCGGGAAGTCGCCAGCCGCGGCATCACCGTCAACGCGGTGGCTCCCGGTATTATCGACACCCCGATGAGCGAATCCGCGTTCGACGCCCAGGACATCGCACGCCTGGTGCCGATGAAACGCGCGGGTACCCCCGACGAAGTTGCCGACCTGATCGGCTTTCTCGCCACGACGCAGGCGGCTTATATCACCGGGCAGATTATCTCCATCAACGGCGGCATGATTTAACGGTGAATGACGACATGAATACACCCACCCCAGCCCCGGTGCATGCACCGCACATCCCGCTCACCGATTACTACCAGACCGAGCAGGACCGGCAAGCTTATCTGCGCCAGATTTTTGACAACACCGCGCCGGATTACGACCGTATCGAGGCGATGCTGGCGTGGGGTTCCGGTTCCCGCTACCGGCGCCAGGCGCTGATTCGCGGCGGCTTGAAGCCCGGCATGAGGGTGCTCGACGTCGGCGTCGGCACCGGCCTGGTTGCAGCACAAGCCTGTATGCTGGCCGGTGATCCCGCCCTGGTTACCGGAGTCGATCCCAGCCCCGGCATGATGGCAGCCAGCAAGCTGCCCAAGACCATGGTGCTGATGGAAGGCCGGGCGGAATCCCTGCCTTTTCCCGACAATCATTTTGATTTCCTGAGCATGGGCTATGCACTGCGCCATATCAGCGACCTGGGCGTAGCGTTTACGGAGTTTGAACGGGTACTGAAGCCGGGTGGCCGTCTATGCCTGCTCGAAATCACCCAGGCGCAAAGCCGTGTTGGGCAATGGCTGCTCAAAACCTACATGCGCGGCGTAATACCGCTGCTCACGCGATTCATTTCCAGACAGAAGGATACCGCGACGATCTGGCGTTATTACTGGGATAGCATCGAAGCCTGCGTTCCCCCCGAACAAGTCATGGCAACGCTAAGCGCGGCAGGACTGACCCAGGTTAAGCGCCATCTGGAGGTCGGCATATTTTCAGAATATCAGGCGATCAAGATCAATCCCGGCCAGCCTGGCTGATTGCCCGCAAAAACCATGACGACAGCCGCTCACATCGCCGCGCATAAAACCGAAGCACTGTTGTTTTTCACCCTGCTGCAACTCACCGTGATCGTGCTCGCTGCGCGCATCGGCGGTGGCATTGCGTTGCGCATCGGGCAATCAGCGGTGGTCGGTGAAATCGTGATCGGCATCCTGCTCGGGCCTTCGCTGTTCGGGCTGCTTGCACCCGACGTATTTCAGTATGTATTTCACTCCGGCGCACCGGAGCCGATGCAGATGCTGTCGCAAATCGGCCTGGTGCTGCTGATGTTTCAGATCGGCCTGGAATTCGATTTTTCGCACCTGGGCGAAAGCCGCAACCGCAGCGCCGTGATGTGGGTGGCGGGCGCCAGCCTGGTTGCACCGTTTGCCCTGGGTTTTGCGGTCGGCCAGATCAGCGCGCCGATACTGTCCCCCGGCGCACATGCGTTGGGGTCTGCGCTGTTTGTAGCGACAGCTTTCTCTATCACGGCACTGCCGATACTCGGGCGCATCATGATGGAATTCGACATGACGCGCACACCGATTGGCGTTATCGCCATCAGCGCGGCGGCGATCAACGACGTCATCGGCTGGCTGCTGCTGGCGCTCATCACCACACTCACACTGTCCGATTTCGTTGCTGCCAGTTTTGCCCTCAAAGTGGTACTGGTACTGGGATTTTTCCTGCTCAGCTGGTTTGGCGTACGCCCGATCATGAAGCGCATCCTGCATCGCTGCGATGCACGCTCGGGCGCGCTCTCGCACAACCTGCTCGGCATCGTGCTGGCGGCCATTTTCCTGTCGGCGATGACCACTTACCAGCTCGGCATTTTCGCCATCTTTGGCGGGTTCATGATGGGTGTGTTGCTGCATGACGAACACGCTTTTGTACGCACCTGGAAGGCGCGCATCAGCCCGTTCGTGATGGTGTTTTTCCTGCCCATCTTTTTTACCTATACCGGCCTGCGCACCAATATCGGCAGCCTCGACAGCGCAGCGGCCTGGGGCTGGTGCGCGCTCATCGTGTTCCTCGCCACGCTGGGCAAGTACGGCGGCGCCTACCTGGCAGCACGTATAGCGGGGATGAGTCATCAGGAAGGCAAAGTCATGGGCATCATGATGAACACCCGCGCGCTGATGGAATTGATCGTGATTAACGTCGGCTACGACCTCGGGGTGATCTCGCAGCAGATGTTCACCATACTGGTGATCATGGCGATTTTCAGTACCGTGATTACCAGCCCGCTATTGCGGCGCTGGCTGCCGCGTATCGGTATCCCGGTGCCATCGCGTTCAAATGCGGCCGAGCGCACGGCGCATGAGCAACACGGGTAAGCGCAGCACGAAGCCCAGAAACAGTCGCGTGTGCATCCAACTCAATAATACGTTGTCGCGCAGGTAGCGGAAATGCGACACGCCGCCCTCCTCCGCGCGGTAGTAGCGCACCGGGGCAGGCAGATTAACCGGCCTGACCCCACGCCAGCATAAGCGCACCACCGCCTCGGGATCAAAGTCGAAGTGGCGCATCCATGGCTGATGGCGCATCACCTGCCGCAATGCTGCAACCGGATACACGCGAAACCCGAACAGCGAGTCGCCAATGCCTGCCCACAGCGTTTCCAGATTGGCCCACCAGTTGGAAACACGCCGCCCTTTCACACGCAAGCCCGGTGCACTGGCATCGAATACCGGCACGCCCAATATCATCGCGGCTGGCTGGCGCGCGGATTCCGCCATGAACGCCGGGATACGCTCGGGCGGATGCTGGCCGTCCGAATCCATGGTTAATACGTGACTGAATCCCGCCGCAGCCGCCTGCTCCAGGCCATGCAGCACCGCCGCGCCCTTGCCCTGGTTGCGCGGCAAAATGATCACGTGCAGGCCGGCATCCGCTGCTGCCATCGCCAGCAATCCCTCGGCGCTGCCATCGTTGCTGCCATCCACCACCACCCACACCGGGGTCCAGTATTGGCGTGCCGCGCGCACGGTTTCATAGACTTTGGCACCGGGGTTATAACTGGGAATGAGGACGAGATGCGTGGTCGAGGCAGCAATCATGGCGGCGAATAAACCTAGAAAAAGTCAGCCACAGAGAACACAGAGTTCACAGAGGGAAAAAATCGGCTACCGTAAATATCAGCCTTACCCATCCGGTGATCGGGAAACGGGGTAGGCAGGGATGGGCAGTTTTATCGCCCAACTCGCAAAAATACGCAGAACCAGTATTCTCTCTGTGTTCTCTGTGAACTCCGTGGCTTGCATCTGTAATTTTTAGGATTAGAGCTTACGGTCAGCCTGCGCGGGCAGCGAGTTGGTCGGGTAAAACGCCGAGCCTTGTACCAGCTCATGCGCAAAGTAGTGTTCCAGTTCAGCCATGAAATTCTGGGTATGCTGCGGTGGATCAAAGCGCCGCCCCAGGCGCACCCGGTAATGGATCGGCATCGGCGGTTTGCGGAACAGCGGCCAGCCTTTGCTCAGATACGCCGAATCGGTTTCTATCAATACCGTCTGTACGGGCACCTGTGCATGATGCGCGATCAGGCCGATACTACCCTTGAGCGGATTGACCGGGCACGAGATGGTGCGGGTACCTTCCGGGAACAGCAGCAGATGGCTGCCGCTGTCAAAGTCCTGCACTGCCTGCTGCACCATGCGCCGCACCGGCTCATTGCGGATGTAGCGCGCCAGCCGTGCACCTGCGCCGAGAAAAATATTGTTCATCAGATCGGCCTTAAGCACGCAGGCGACATTCGGCAAGCGCGAAATCACCATCACCGCGTCCAGCAGGCACGGATGATTGGGCGCAATAATCAGCGACGGTTCATCGCGCAGCGCATCCAGCGCCTCCAGGTCGAAGCTGCAGCGGCGCGACACGCTCAGACTGGCAAGATACAAGCGAAATCCTGCCATGATGACGTAACGCCCCAGCGCCTGGCCTCTGCGCGCAGACAGTAATGGGTAAACAATTATCGCTATAGGTGTCCATGCCAGACACACCACCCCCAGCCAGGCCAGACCGAGATACAGCACCAGGTAATCGTAGGCATTCAGCAACACACGCAATACGGCGCGCATGATCAGTCCCGGTTGCCGGGCATGAACACAAACGGATGCCCTGCCGTGGCCTCGATTTCCACCAGCAGATCCTGGCGGCAGACATCAGCCTGCAGGTAGATTGCATGGGGTGCAGTACCGACTATGCGCTCAAGTTCGTTGCGAATCTGCGCCAGGTCGGCGGCGTGGCGTACATATACCTTGTAATGTAGGCTGGCCAGATCGAACTTCGGCTGGCTCGCACGACGGTTGGCCTGCGCCAGCACGGCCTCGATATTGGCCATGGTTTCGCGGGTTTGTGCCACGACATCGGTAGGGTGCAGGGTGGCATGGCCGACAATGCTGGCGGTGCCGGATACAAACAACACCTCGGCTTGTCCCAGCCGTACCAGACTGGCACGCGAGAATGTCGGGCTGCGCGGGCCATATTCCTGCGGATATTGATAGGCGCTGATCTGGCGCGGGTTTTCAATGTTCAGCGGCGCCACGCGTCCGGCCAAAAAGGCGATGGTCAACGGTCCCTGCGCCGAACCCAGCGCACACGCGGCAGGAACATTCCCCACCACATCGCGTCCGTGAGCCAGGAAAGCATCCTGCCGTCCCTGGTTGAACTGGCGATAGCGCTCCAGCCCGAAGCTGTGGGCGTTGATGTCGGCAATGTAATTCCAGAAGCGAAACAGATACGGGTAACGCAGCGTGTCGAGCAGCGCAAACACCTGGCGATAGGCCGACTCGGTGGCCTGCTGCAGCGGCGTTTTGTCAGCGCCGGTTGCAAACATGGTTTCGGGCAAAACAATCACGCCGAACAACACATCATCGTCGTGGCGATAATGGATGGCGCCACATTGGCCCTGGGTCAGCTGACCGCTGCCGTGCCAGACTTCGCAGATGGAATCGCCGTCATCCAGTCTCTGCATGGGTACGCGCATGCATGGAACATCCATGCCCGCTTGCATTGGGCTCTCGCCAGCATCCGCAGAAAAGCAGAGCGCGCCCAGCACGCTGTTTTTCCACTGTGCCGGTTGTTTCAAAAACGCTGCAATGGACAGGTTTGCGCCATGCAGGGGCGATACCGTATCGCGCATCAGTTCACCACTGCACCAGTTTCATCCATCGCCCGGATATTGTGTTTGCGCATCCGCCATGCATGCAACGTGCGCCTGAAATTGAGCAAGGATGCCGTGTAATACAGTCCCTTGAAGATCAGCAACGGGCCATGAATCGGGGTCTTGCCAAACACGTCGCCGGCCAGCACCGAGAGCAGCGCTTCCTTTACGCGGAAAATGTTGCGCGGCCCCATGAACATATTGCGCATGGTGGGGTTGGTCACCCGGTAAATAAACCAGGAAAACGCCTGCGGACCAATCCGCATCGTGCGGTCGAATTTCTTCAATGCAGCCGCCGCCTGCCGCGGATGGCGCAGGCAGGTGTCCACGGTATCGGCACCGACAAAGGCGCTGTGCATGGCCAGCATCACGCCGGAAGAAAACACCGGGTCGATAAAGGTGTAGGCATCGCCGAGCAGCAGATAATTGCTGCCGTGGGTATGGTCACATACGTAGGAAAAATTGCCCGTGGCTTCAACCGGCGAGGTTAGCTGCGCGTGTTGCAGCCGCTCGCTTAACGGCGCACACAGGGCGATGGTTTCCTGCAAAAACTGTTCGAGCGGTTTTTTGTTGCGGGTTTTCAGATAATACGGCCAGGTCACCGCACCGACGCTGGTCGTGCCGTCGGCCAGCGGAATAAACCAGAACCAGCCATGCTCGAACCAGAAAATGGTGATATTGCCCTCTGCCTTGCCAGCGTTGCGCTCGGCGCCTGAAAAGTAGCCGTAAATCGCAGTACTGTTGTGTTTCTTGTTGCGCTGCTTGGCTTTGAAGCGATTGCCGAGAAAGGTATCGCGGCCCGATGCATCCAGCACAAAACGCGCATGCACGGTTTCAACACTGCCGTCATCATGGCGTGCCTGTATCAGCGCACCTGCGTTATCAGGCAGGAAATCGACGTCCTCCACCTGGCAGCCTTCCACCACCCGGGCGTTTTTGCTGCTGGCGTTGCGGATCAGGATTTCGTCAAACTCGGCACGCCTTACCTGGTAAGCCATGGGCATGGATTTGTCCATGGCATCGGCGAATTCGAAAGTCTGCTTGTGGTCATGCCAGGGCGAGACGAATTCCGCGCCCCATTTTTCCATGCCGATGGCCTTCACCGCATCGGCCACGCCCAGCTTTTCCAGCAGCGGCAAATTGGCAGGCAGGAGTGATTCACCGATGTGGAAACGCGGATGGTGCGCCTTTTCCAGCAGGGTCACGCGATGGCCGCGCTCGGCCAGCAGTGCAGCGGCTGTCGAGCCCGCCGGACCACCGCCGATGACCAGTACATCGCAATCTGAAGTACACCTGACGGATGCCGGGGAGGAAGTGTTCATGGTTTAACCTGGCTTGCTATTCATCTCCCCGAATTGTATCGCATCGCCCTGCTAATCATGTGATTTAGTCATGCTCAGGTAAGGGGGCTGGTATATCCGCGATGAAAGATTGCGAGAATGGCTGGTGTCCGGTTGTGGCGGAACAAATCAGCGCGATGGCTTACCGCATTATGTATATCCCGATCCCGGCATGACACTGAGGCTACATTTTGGCAAAGATTTTTACGCTGCCAGTTCAGGAATGAAGGCAAAGTAGGCGTTAAGCATATAAATACCGGAGAGGATTAACAATGCAGCCCCCACGATCTCGAATGCATGCTGGGACTGGCGCAACGATTTCAGGCTCTCCAGCCAACCGATCTCCCAAGCGCCCAGGGTGATCGCTGGAAAAGGGAGTTTGATCCATCCGGCCACATCAAACCCAGTGAGCATGTTTGATGAAACGAATACGCTGCAAGGCGCTGTCGTTATAAAGCCGATATCCTGCAGGGGTTTTAGCTGCCGGCGTGATTAAACTTTCTTTTTCATAGTAACGCAGCGTGTCGACGCTGAAGCCAATTTATTTGGCCACTTTACCGATGGTGTACATGAGACTCTCCATTCCCCGTAGCCAATATAAACCTTGGAAAGGTCAAGCCATGGCTAAAGCCGCAATTCCATGCGGCTTTCTTGTGTCTTAACCAATTATTTGGCGGGCGTTATCTTGGTAATGACGTACTGCCCTTTGTTGCTCTCGGATAGTTCGAAGTCGACATGCTGTCCCGGTTTTAGCATCGCCAGGCCCTGCTTGTCGCTGACCTTGAAGCTCATGGTCATCCTGGGCCAGTTGAGGCTGGGTATTGCTTCATGGGACAGGTTTACCTTGGCTTCTTTTATATCCACGCTGTTTACTATGCCTTTGGCTTTATGGGCTTTGCCAGCGGTGGCTGGAGGTGCATCCATCTTCATGCCGGCCATATTGGGTTTATCGGCGGCAACCGCTGGCATCGTGATCAATGCGGCCAATGCAGCAGGAACGAGTATGAAATGCAGTTTTTTCATGATGATTTCCTTTTGAGTGAATGAACTTTAAAACCCAAGCGCTTCATTTTCTTCTTTCTACAACAGGTACACCAGTACAGCAAACATGCACGAACACCCCTATCCGGATCAAGGCTTGCTACGGCGACGGCGCATCAGGCTGTATGCCGCGGGGATGACGAACAGGGACAACAGCGGGGCAGTCACCATCCCGCCCAGCATGGGCGCGGCGATACGGCTCATGATCTCGCTACCCGTGCCGGTAGCCAGAAGTATGGGCAACAGGCCGGCTATGATGACTGCCACCGTCATGGCTTTGGGGCGTATGCGCAATACCGCACCTTCGCGGATTGCATCGAGCAACCCGACGTCATCGCCTTGCCCTGCCTCACGCCGGGCATCCCAGGCGTTCTTCAGGTAGAGCAGCATGATCACGCCGAATTCGGCAGACACGCCGGCCAGCGCGATGAACCCCACGCCGGTTGCCACCGACAGGTTGTAGCCCATCAGATAGAGAAACCACAGACCACCGGTGAGTGCAAACGGCAACGTGACCATAATTAAACCGGCTTCATCAAAACGCTTGAAGATGAAATAAAGCAGCACAAAGATGATCAGCAAGGTCGCCGGCACCACCAGCTTGAGGCGTGCGTTGGCGCGTTCCAGATACTCGAACTGGCCGCTGTATGCCACGCTCATGCCGGGTTCCAGCTTGACCTGACGTGCCACCGCCTGGCGCAGATCGGCCACGGTCGAGGCTAGGTCGCGGCCCTTGACGTCCACATAGACCCAGCCGGTGGGGCGCGCATTTTCGCTCTTGAGCATGGGCGGGCCGTCGCTGATACTGACTTTGGCCACGGTGCCCAGGGTGATTTGCTCACCGGTGGGGGTGAGGATGGGCAAACGCGTAAGCGCCTCGGGCGAACTGCGCCAGGAACGGTCGTAGCGCACGTTGATCGGGAAACGCGCCAGCCCTTCCACCGTCTCTCCGACATTCTCGCCGCCGATCAGACTCGCCACCACCGACTGCACGTCGTTCACATTCAAGCCATAGCGGGCAGCGGCGCGGCGATCAATGTCGACATTGATATAGCGCCCGCCCGTGAGGCGCTCCGCCAATGCAGAACTGATCCCCGGCACGGTTTTGGCAACCCGTTCAATCGCCTGGGTAACCCGGTCGATCTGCTCCAGATTGTTGCCAGCCACTTTCACCCCGATCGGGCTTTTGATGCCGGTGGCGAGCATGTCGATGCGATTGCGAATGGGCGGTACCCATAAATTGGTCAGCCCCGGTACCTGGACTGCTTTATCCAGCGCCTTGACCAGCAATTCGGGTGTCATGCCGGGACGCCATTGATCGCGGGGCTTGAACTGGATGGTAGTTTCAAACATTTCCAGCGGTGCCGGATCGGTCGCAGTCTCGGCCCGTCCCGCCTTGCCGAATACACTTGCGACTTCGGGCACGGATTTAATCATGCGGTCAGTCTGCTGCAACAGCTGCGTGGCTTTCTGTACAGACAAGCCGGGCAACGCAGTCGGCATATACAACAGGTCGCCTTCGTCCATGGCCGGCAAAAACTCGCCACCCAGCTGGCTCACCGGCCAGGCGCTGGTGAGGAAGACCAGAAATGCAATCAGCAAGGTCAATTTGGGCCGGCGCAGCACCGCATTTAGCGCTGGCCGGTAAAGACCGATCAGCAGGCGGTTGAGCGGGTTGCTGCGCTCGTCGGGAATGCGCCCGCGTATCCAGTACCCCATCAGCACCGGCACCAGCGTGACCGACAGACCAGCCGCGGCCGCCATGGCGTAGCTCTTGGTAAAGGCCAGCGGGCCGAACAGCCGCCCCTCCTGCGCCTCGAGCGTGAACACCGGAATGAACGACAGGGTAATCACCAGAAGGCTGAAAAACAGCGCCGGGCCGACCTCAACGGCAGCTGCAGTAATCACTTGCCAGTGCGCCTCGCCCTGTAACGTCTCGCCCGGATGCCCATGCTGCCAGGCCTCGATCTTCTTGTGCGCGTTCTCGATCATCACCACGGCAGCGTCGACCATCGCACCGATGGCGATGGCAATACCGCCCAGCGACATGATGTTGGCGTTAATCCCCTGATGGCGCATGACGATAAAGGCGATCAGCACCCCCAACGGCAACGACACGATGGCCACCAGCGAGGAGCGCAGATGCCAGAGGAATATCGCGCATACCAGCGCGACGACGATGAATTCCTCGATCAGCTTGTGGCTGAGGTTCTCCACTGCGCTGTCGATGAGCTGGCTGCGATCATAGGTGGGAACGATCTCCACTCCCGGCGGCAGGCTTTTTTTCAATTCCGCCAGCTTGGCTTTGACTGCCTCAATCGTGGTGCGCGCGTTTTTACCTGAGCGCAAAATCACCACACCGCCGACGACTTCACCCTGCCCGTCGAGCTCGGCAACGCCGCGGCGCATTTCCGGGCCGAGCTGAATATGCGCCACCTCGCCCAAGGTGATCGGCACGCCGCCCTGCCCCACTTTCAGTGGTATTTCGCGGAAGTCATCCAGCGTTTTCAGATAACCCGAGGCCCGCACCATGTATTCGGATTCCGACATGTCCACCACACCGCCACCGGTTTCCTGATTCGCGTTGCGGATGGCGTCGATGACCTGCTGGTGCGTCACGCCAAAGCTGGCCAGCTTCACCGGATCGAGAACCACCTGATACTGCTTGACCATGCCGCCGATGGTGGCGACCTCGGCAACGTTGGGCAGGCTTTTCAGCTCGTACTTGAGAAACCAGTCCTGCAGGGCGCGTAGCTGGGCGAGATCATGCTGGCCGGTGCGATCCACCAGCGCATATTCGTAAATCCAGCCCACCCCGGTCGCGTCCGGGCCGAGCGACGGCTTGGCGCCAGCCGGCAGCTTGCCCTGTAACTGGCTGAGATATTCGAGCACCCGCGAGCGTGCCCAGTACAGATCGGTACCATCCTCGAACAGCACATAGACGAAGGAGTCGCCGAAAAACGAATAGCCGCGTACCGTCTTCGCGCCGGGTACCGACATCATCGTGGTCGCCAATGGATAGGTCACCTGGTTTTCCACGATCTGCGGCGCTTGTCCCGCGTAAGGCGTGCGGATGATTACCTGCACATCGGATAAATCCGGCAGCGCGTCGATGGGCGTGCTCATCACCGCCCACACCCCCCAGGCTGTGGCAAACAGGGTTGCCAGCAGCACCAGGAAGCGGTTGTTGACCGACCATTCGATGACGCGCCGGATCATTTGGTGCCTCCGATTTTTTCGAGGCGTTCGATCACCAGGCTGCTATCGGTTTGGCGCTCGCCGATGCGTACCTTGTCGCCTACCTTGATACCCTGGACGAGTTGCGGGCGTGCCAGTGCAAAGTCCATGGTCATGGCGGGCATGCCCATGAGCGGGCCGCTGGCGATGGTAACTTCGCCTTTACCGAAGCTGATGATACGGCCTTCCGCCTCGTGCAGCGCCACTGGTGCTGGTGCTGGTGCTGGTGCGGCGCCGGTGCTGGTGTCAGGTGCGTCGGCAGCGGCGAAAATACCCTGCAGACTCGCATCCGAATCGATCAGGAACTGGCCGGAAGTGACCACCTTCTGGCCTTCACTCAAACCGTTCAGCACCGCTGTTTGTCCGCCTGCCTCGGCACCGGTTTGCACTTCCACCGGCCGGTAATGGCCGCCGCTTTCGGCCACCATGACCATGGCGCCCTTGCCGGTGCGAATAATCGCCTCGGTCGGTACCAGCAGCATGCTTTGCTTGTCGCTTTCTGCCAGTTGTACCTGTGCAGTCAGCCCCGGGCGCAGATGGCCATGTTTATTCGGCAGCTCCACTCGCACCTTCAGGGTGCGGGTATCGAGGTTGGCCTCCGGCAGGATATCCGTCACGCGTCCCTGAATGACTTCTCCCGGCAGTGCAGGCAGCCGCGCCTGCGCGCTTTGTCCGACCTGTATCTGCTGGGCCAGTGCCTCGGGCACCGCCACATCGAGCCAGACCGTGCCTAGGCCATTCACCTTGGCCAGGGTCTGGCCGCTGGTTACCGTCATGCCGGCGCGCACATCGAGCTCGCGGATCACGCCACTCATCGGGAAGCTCACGGTCACCACCGGATGCGGCACGCCGCTGCGCTCCACCTGCTGGATCAGTTGGGACGGCATACCCAGCACTTGCATGCGTTGCCGTGCGACGTCCATCAGTCCCGCATCGCCGCTTTTTTTCAGAACCAGAAATTCCTGTTGAGCGCCACTCCATTCCGGCACCAGCAGGCTGACCAGCGGGCTGCCCGCAGCGACCACATCACCCGGCGCCCGAGCGAATACCCGTTCCACGAACCCTGCCGCACGCGCCTGCACGATAGACACATCGCGCTCGTTGAAAGCCAGCACACCGGTGGCTTCCAGCTTCGGCGTCAAATTACCCCGGGTTACGCTGGCGGTGCGCATGCCCAGATTTTGCACGACTCGCGGATCGATCTTGACCGACCCGGCCTCCGCTTTGTTGCCACTGTCATCGGCATATTTCGGTACCAGCGCCATGTCCATGAACGGCGATTTACCCGGCTTGTCGAAATGCTGCTGGGGCACCATCGGGTCATACCAGTACAGCGGCTTGCGCTCGGCCGGGGCTTGCGAAGACGTTGTCATTGCCGGGCCTGGGCTTATCTGGGCATGGTTTGCCCACCAATAGCCACCCGCCGCACCGGCGGCCAAAATTATCAGCATCAGCACGGCCAGTTTCAGGTGTTTTGCATTCATTATTTATTCTCCCCGTAGGCATAGTGGAGGCGTGCGGCGACCAGTGCGCGCTGGCCTTCAAGATCGATGGCCTTGAGGCGGGCATCAATCCATTCGCTGCGTGCGGCAATCACCGTCGCCAGATCGGTTTGGCCGCCACGGTAGGCCGCGAGCGCCAATTGGACCTTCTCCTGCGCCAGTGGCATCAGGCTATCGTGCTGGCGCTGCACGGCACGGTCGAGTTGCTGATAGGCAGCCAGGTCAGTCGCCAGCATCTGTGCGTGCTCACGCAGAGTGTTTTCGCGCTCGGCGTCTATACGTACCAGCTCTGCACGTTTGGCGGCAATTTGTGGATCCTGGCGGCGTGAGGCAAACACCGGCAAGTCAAAGGTGAACTGGATGGAGGCCATGTTGCTGAAGTCCGGACCGCGCTGCTGGTAGGCGAGCTCCACTGCCCAGTCGGGTTTTTTCATGGATTCGGCTTCGCGCACTTCGGCTTCGGCCTGATTCGTCTTCGAGTCATAAACAGCGAGTTCGGGGTGGTGATGCAGATGGTCTGCGAGCGTGGTTGGCATAATCGGCCAGGTCGGCGCTTCGCCCATCAGCGGCTCTCCTCCCTCCGGACCTATCCAGCGCTTGAGGGCGGCTTCGGCATCGCTGCGTTCGCGCTCCAGCTGGTCGTGGCGATCCGCCAGTGCAGCCGTTTCCTGGCGTGGCAGGATAGCGTCCATTGCCAGGCCGCGGCCGGCGGCAATGCGGGAGCGCACCGCCTCCGCCAGCAACCGGTTTTCGCGATATAACTCGTCGAACAATGCCAGCTTGCGTTCCGCGGTGTAGCGGGCGATCCAGGCCAGTGCGACTTCGCGCCGCACCTTGAGCCGTTCGATGCGGCGCTCGGCGACGGCCACCGCTATGCTGCTCTGCGCCACGTCGACACGTGCCTGACGCTTGTCTGAATTGGGCACTTCCTGACTGACCCCGATGCGCCGCATGGTCATGAAATCACGGTTGAGGTTAAAGCGATCCGGTCCATTGATGGGTAAATTGTCGATACCGAGCATCAGTTTCGGGTCGGGCAGTTCTCCGGCAGGAATGGCGGCCTGACGCGCCGCTTCGATCCGTGCGTTGTCCACGGCTAGCGAAGGCGCGGTACGCTCGGCCAGTTGCAGGGCCTTTTCAAAACTCAGAGGTGCGGCGACGGCGGGCACGGCAATAATTGCCACGGTAATAGCCAGCACATTTCGCTGCCATGTAGGCAACAGGAATGTATTCATGCTCAAAACTCCCAGGATGAGCGCGCTCATAGGCGCACAACCCCTCACACCAGGTGAGGGAACAACCAGATCAGAGAATCAAAGCAAGCGTGGCGGACGCCAGACGCCGGATGCGTCGGAGGAAATGATGCGGGCAGATAGTGGTGGCAAGGATAGCCACTGGGGTAAGGCGAAAGGAACAAATTTCACGGACAGTGCCGGAAATGGATTGGCCGTTTTGTACATTTGTGCACATTGGTTTTGGTCGCATTTGCCTGGTGCACTGTGCTTGTCTCCGCTATCGTTGCAGTGGCAGCAACATGACTGATCATTCGACATCGAAGCCATATTCTGATCTTGCGACATGGGGCAGGAGCAAGAGGGAAGCACAGCCGCCAGCGCCGCATAGCCGTTTAACGGCAATGTGAGGCTAAAAAGCAGAATAAGCAGCTGACGTAGCACTTTCATAACCGGATCATATTAGCTTTATGGCCTTTTGCGCAAATACCTGCATTCAATATGCAATTATTCAAGCCGCTTGCCCCGTTTGTCACCCGCGCATCAGTGTCTCAGTTTGCCTCCAGCATACGCTTGAGGCGCGTTTCGTTCAGACCTCCCAGATGCACCTGACGTATCGTATTGTCTTCCACCAAAACGAAACTGGGCGTAGCAGCTATCCCAAACGCCCGTGCCAGGACCATGGATTGCGCCACATCCACCTTCACCAGATTGCGATGCGTTTGCTGCAATCGAGCGACCAGCGGTGCCATGGCCCGGCACGGCCCACAATTCTCGGCGAAGAAATAATAAACACGGCGGCGTTCACTGGCGGCGATCCCATCCACGCTACTGGTATCGGGCGCGGCACTGCCCACAATGCGCCGGGCGCGCCAGTAAGCCGACAATTGCATCGCCAATACGAGGCCAACAAATATGACAAAGCCTATGAATACCAGGGTTTGCATGGAATCTCACCGCAGGAATGACAACGAAACCAAAGGTACAGATAAGTCGAATCTGCCTTTGGTTCCTTACTGATTGAGTACTGTGCTTATTTAGCCGCCTGTTTCCAGTCCGATGAAAGCGACCATGCTATGTGAGGTATCCGCCGCAATGGTTACGCACGCATCACCCGCATTGACCGTTTCTACACACAGCATTTCCTGATACTCGTCCGCAGCCATATCAGCAAAACCTTTCTCTTTTTCTATCCAGGGATTCCACACCACTGTGGAAGTACTGCCCGATTTTGCTACACGAATTTTTCGGTTCAGTTTTGCGTCATCGATCACGCAATCGGTAATGGTGTCGATATATACGCGATCGGTTTCTCCACTGAAACTGACTGCTCCGATTTGGGTGTCACGGGCGAAATCCCGCACTTTATCCAGATACTCGGTATTTTCCAGACCCAGTACCTGCGTTTGATGGATGTTCCCTACATGAAAATAAGTATGCAATCCTTCGCTGATCTCAAATGCTGTCGCGCCCTTATTACGCGTCACCAGTTCCATCTTGAGCGCCGCCCCCACGGTGACAATCAGCTCCAGGTCAAAAGCGTAATTCCACAGCGCGCGGGTGGATTCGTCATCTTTCATGCTGAACCGGATAAATACGCTGTCGGCCATGCCCTGGCCGGTTTCGCGCACTTCCCACATGCGCGTGCGCACAAAACCATGCGCAGGCTTGCCCGCCTCGCCCGCGCCGAACCACGGCCAGCATACCGGTACGCCGCCGCGCACGCCTTTACCTGGTTGATATACCGCAGCGCGGCTTACCCACAGCACCGGCAGCTGCCCGCTTGGCTGCCATTCCAGCACTTGCGCACCCTGTACTGCAATGCGTGCGCTTGCATGCGGCGTGGTAATTTCGACTACCGGCAACCCCGCTGCGGCATCGACAAATTCAAGCTTGCCGGCAATGGCAAACTGCTGGTTGAGAGTATCGGTGTGTTGTGGCATAACAAGCTCCATACGTAGGTGAGGAATATCGGCGTCGGGAAATTCCGCGCCAACGGGTTGAAAACCGAAACGGGCATAAAATCCCGCGGCATGGGTCTGGGCATTCAGATACAGCCAGCCCAGATGCTGCTGGCGTGCGGCATGCAACACGGCATTCAGCAATGCGCGCCCTGCGCCTTTGCCGCGCCAGGCTGGCAGCACCGCCATACGGCCGATGTGTCCATCGGCAAGCAAACGGGCGCAACCGACCGCGCTGCCATGGTCTAGTGCAATGAAATGGGTCGCAGCGGCGTCCAGCCCATCCCATTCCAGCGCTTCCGGCACGCCCTGCTCCTCGATAAAAACAGTGCGACGCAGGCTTGCCAATGTGTCGGATTGTTGCGCCCAGCTTACCGTGGCGACATGCAGGATCATGCGGCTTCTATCCTTTCTGTGGCTTCTTCCTGCTGCATTGCCCACAACCGCGCATACACGCCGTTTTGCGCCAGTAATTCGCGATGGCTGCCGCGCTCCACGATTTCGCCCTGCTCCATCACCAATATTTGATCTGCGTCGATGATGGTGGACAGACGGTGGGCAATGGTCAGCGTGGTACGCGATTTGGCGATTTCCTTGAGTTCGGCCTGGATAATTTTTTCGGTCGTTGTGTCGAGTGCGGAAGTGGCTTCGTCCAGGATCAGGATGGCCGGATTTTTGAGCAAGGTACGCGCAATCGCCACGCGCTGCTTTTCACCTCCCGAAAGTTTGAGGCCGCGTTCGCCCACGGTGGTTTCCCAGCCTTTGGGGAGCGACTCGATAAAATGCAGGATGTGAGCGGCGCGCGCTGCCTCGACGATTTCTTCTCGGCTGGCCTCGGGGCGACCGTAAGCGATGTTGTAGTAGATGCTGTCGTTGAACAGCACGGTATCCTGCGGCACGATGCCAATCGCGGCACGCAGGCTGTGCTGGGTGACGCTGCGGATGTCCTGGCCATCGATGCTGATGCGTCCGCCGGTCACGTCGTAGAAGCGGAACAGCAGCCGCGCCAGTGTGGATTTGCCGGCTCCGCTGGTGCCGACCACCGCTATGTTGTGCCCGGCGGGGATGTCAAAACTCACGCCATGCAATATCTTGCGGTCCGCATCGTAGCCGAAACGCACATCTTCGAAGCGCACCACACCGCCCTTGAGCTGCAGCGGTCTGGCAGCCGGGGCGTCCTGGATTTCGCGGTTGACGTGAAGCAGCTTGAACAGCCGCTCGATATCGGTGAGAGACTGTTTGATCGAGCGATACATCACGCCCAGGAAATTCAGCGGAATGAACATCTGGATCAGGAAGGCGTTGATCATCACCAGATCGCCAATGGTGAGCTTGCCCGCAACCACACCAGCGGAAGCGCGCAGCAGCATGATCGTCACGCCGGTGGCAATAATTATCGCCTGCGCTGCATTGAGCAGACCCAGCGATGTCTGGTTCTTGACCGCGACTTTTTCCCAGCTCTGCAGGCTGACGTCGTAACGTCTGGCCTCGAAATCCTCATTGCCGAAGTATTTCACCGTCTCATAATTCAGCAGGCTGTCGATGGCCTTGGTATTGGCCTGCGAGTCGAGTTCGTTCATTTCACGGCGAATATGGGTACGCCATTCTGTAATGGTGATGGTGAGTGCGATATACACCACAAGCACCGCCAGGGTGATGGCGGCGAATATCCAGTCGAATTTGGCAAACAGTATTCCCGCCACCAGACTGATTTCAATCAGCGTGGGCAGGATGGAAAACAGGGTGAAATTGATCAGCGAGGAAATGCCGCGCGCGCCCCGCTCTATGTCGCGCGACACCCCACCAGTCTGGCGTTCCAGATGAAAGCGCAGCGAGAGATTATGCAGGTGACGGAATACCTCCAGCCCTACGCGGCGGATGGCGTGCTGAGTCACTTTGGCGAACACGATGTCGCGCAGATCGGAAAACACCGTGCTGGCCAGCCGCAATACTCCGTAGCCCAACAACAGAGCCACCGGTACGACCAAGGCTGCCTTGGGCTGGTTGAGCGAATCCACGACCCGCTTCAATATCAGCGGGACGCCCACTACGGCGAGTTTGGCGCCGATCAGGAAACTCAGCGCAATGGCGACGCGCCATTTGTATTCCCACAGATAGGGCAACAGCAGGCGGATAGTGCGCCAGTCGGCAGTGCCAGGCTGGCCGCCATCAGAAGCGAAGCGACGCATGAGCAGTTCTCGATTAAAATGGGCGAATTATTACTATTCTATCGGCACCATGCGCATTTACGGTATTTCCAATTGCACTACGGTCAAAAAAGCCTTGGCCTGGCTGGATGAACACGGCCAGACTTACGAATTTCATGATTTCAAGAAATCCGGCGTCAATGTCGCGTTGCTGAACACATGGGCGCAACAGGTGGGCTGGGAAAAATTGCTTAACCGTCAGGGCATGACCTGGCGCCAGCTGCCAGACGCGATAAAAACCAGCATCACCACCCAGGAAGCCGCGTTTGCGCTGATGATGGAAAAAACCAGTGTGATCAAACGCCCGGTGCTGGAACATGCGCACCAAATAGTAATCGGATTTAACCCCGCGGAATATGCTGCTGTCCTGGGAGCGTGACATGAGAACAAATGCTTTTGTTGTAGCGATGCTGATAATTCCAGCATCAATAGTCGGTAATCCCGCTAAGGCCGCAACACGCACACTCGAACAGAAATTATCCATTCCTTCGTAGCTGCCAGAAAATAAATCAACATGACCGATACCCTCGCACTCACTCAGCAGCTCATCTCGCGCCGCTCCAACACCCCTGATGACGCCGGTTGTCAGGCTTTAATGCAGGAACGCCTGGCGCCATTGGGTTTTCGTTTTGAAACCATCTCCTCTAACGGCGTTATCAACTTGTGGGCGCGCCGGGGCGACACCAGCCCGGTGGTATGCTTTGCCGGGCATACCGATGTGGTGCCAACCGGGCCGCTGGATCAATGGTATTCCGACCCGTTCACCCCCACGATACGCGATGGTATTTTGTACGGACGCGGCGCATCGGACATGAAAGCCTCACTGGCGGCGTTTGTGACTTCGATAGAAGGCTTTGTCACCCAGCATCCAGACCACATCGGCTCGATTGCGCTGCTGATCACCTCGGATGAGGAAGGGATCGCCACCGACGGCACTGTAAAAGTTGTCGAAATGTTGGCTGCGCGCGGCGAAAAAATTGACTGCTGCATCGTAGGCGAACCCACCTGCGTGTCGCAACTGGGCGATACCATCAAAAATGGCCGGCGCGGTTCCCTGTCCGGGCGCCTTACGGTAAAAGGCATACAGGGGCACATTGCCTATCCACACCTGGTCAGGAACCCCATCCACCAGGCCGCCCCGGTCATCGCCGAGCTGGCCGCGATCGAATGGGATAAAGGCAACGAATATTTCCCGCCGACCAGTTGGCAAATCTCCAATATCCACGGTGGCACCGGCGCCACCAACGTAGTGCCCGGCACAGTGGAAATCCGCTTCAATTTTCGCCATTCCACGGCCAGCACCAAAGATGATTTGAAAGTTCGAGTACACGAAGTACTTGACCGACACGGTCTTGAATACGATCTCGATTGGGAGGAATCTGGCAATCCCTACCTCACGCCGCGCGGCAGCCTGGTGGATGCGATCAGTGCAGCAATCAAGGAGGTCACGGGGCTGGATACCGAGCTCTCCACTACTGGTGGCACTTCGGACGGACGTTTTATTGCCGACATCTGTGCACAGGTGGTGGAGTTCGGTCCAATGAACGCCAGTATCCACAAGCTCAATGAAAATGTGCCAGTTGCCGCACTGGAACCACTGCGCGCAATCTACCAAAAAACCCTGGAAAAACTGCTAAGCCGATGAGTCACGATTATTTTCACGATACCGATGCGCTGATTACGGTGCGCGACTGGCTGCGCTTCGGGGTGAGCCGCATGAATGAGGCCGGTGTGTTTTTCGGACACGGCACGACGAATGCCTTCGATGAAGCCGCTTACCTTATCCTGCACAGCCTGCACCTGCCACTGGACCGGCTGGATCCGTTTCTCGATGCCTGCCTCACCGAAGTGGAGCGCGAAGATCTGAAACTGGTATTCGAGAAACGCGTGAAGCAACGCATCCCTTCGGCTTACATCACGCATCAGGCCTGGCTGGGAGAATTCGCTTTTTATGTCGATGAGCGAGTGATTATTCCGCGCTCGTTCATTGCCGAATTATTGCGTGAACAGCTGGATCCATGGGTAAAAGATCCTGAGTCGGTGCAAACCGGATTGGATATGTGCACGGGCTCTGGCTGTCTGGCCATTTTGATGGCGCATGCCTTCCCCAATGCTGCAATCGACGCGGTGGATATATCCGTTGATGCGCTGTCGGTTGCTCAGCGTAATATCGTCGACTATCAGTTGCAGGCGCAAGTACACACCCTAAAATCCGATTTGTTCAGCCAGCTATCCGGCCGCACCTACGACGTTATCGTAAGCAACCCCCCTTACGTCAACGCAACCAGTATGGCGCTGCTGCCTGCTGAATATCTGGCAGAACCGCAGCTTGCACTAGCCAGCGGATCTGATGGTCTGGAACATATCCGCGCCATACTCGGCGCCGCACCGGCCCACCTTAATCCAGGAGGAATTCTGGTTGCTGAAATCGGCCATAATCGTGACGCGCTGGAGGGAGAATTTCCGAATCTGTCGCTCACCTGGCTGGATACCGGCGACAGCGATGAATATGTGTTTCTGGTGACGCGAGAACAATTGCTGGGACAATAAACAACAGGCTGCAAACCGCCACTTATTTGACGATTTTAAGACTTGGCTTGGTGGGTTTTGGTGGGTCTGTTTCGGGCGGACTTGATATATCGGTTTGTTTTTCTACGGCGAAACCCATACCTTCCCCATTTTCCCGGGCAAAAATACCAACCACTGCCGATATGGGAATGTGCAGCTCGCGCGAAACTCCGCCAAACCGGGCGGAAAACTGCACCCAGTCATTGTCCATGGTGAGATTTCGGGTCGCGCTGGCAGACAGGTTAAGCACGATCTGGCCTTCCTTGACAAACTCCATTGGCACTCGCGTATTCTGGTCAACTGCAACCGAGAGATGGGGAGTAAAGCCATTGTCCACGCACCATTCGTAAATGGCACGGATCAAGTAAGGCTTGGTCGTGGTGGATGGCATTACTTGCGCATCGCTTTTTCGTTAGGTGTCAGTGCTTCAATAAATGCAGGCCGGCTAAAAATTCGTTCGGCATATTTAAGCAGATTGGCGGCTTGCCGCGGTAGCTGGACGTCGTAATGATCCAGCCGCCACAGCAAGGGAGCAATGGCTACGTCAAGCATGGAGAAATCATCATTCAGCATGTATTTCTGCTTGGCGAAAATCGGGGCTATCTGGGTCAGGCTGTCGCGCACCATCGCACGCCCTTTTTCCGCTGCTTTCTGGCTGCCGTGCTCTATTGCATGCACATGGCTGAAAAGATCCTGTTCAAAATTAAACAGGAACAGGCGTGCCCGTGCGCGCATTACCGGGTCGGCCGGCATGAGTTGCGGATGCGGAAAGCGCTCATCGATGTATTCGTTGATGATATTCGCTTCATACAGAATAAGATCGCGTTCGACCAATACTGGAACACGATTGTAGGGATTCATCAGCGCCAGATCTTCGGGCTTGTTGTGCAAGTCCACGTCGATGATTTCAAAATCCATGCCTTTTTCGAATAGAACGATACGGCAGCGCTGGCTATAAGGGCAGGTATTGCCGGAATACAAAGTCATCATGATGCTTTACCCTGAAAATGACATGGCCGGCGGAGTACCGCCGGCCGTGAAAACAATGATGGAATGTATGGTGGAGCTTAGTGAATATCCTTCCAGAACTCTTTCTTCAGGTAGTAAGCCAGAATAAAGAATACCCCGAGGAACAGCATCACCACTATTCCTAACTCCTGACGGGTGGTCCGTATGGGTTCACCCATCCAGGTCAAATAATTGACCAGATCGCCAACCATGGCGTTGTACTCGACTTGACTCATCTTGCCCGGCTTGACCAGTTCGAATTCTGGGGCAGCATTCTCATCATGAGCGTCGGCACTCTTTTTAAGTACCTGCTCACCCTGCAAACTCCAGAGGACATTCGGCATCCCCACTTTTTCGAATACCGTATTGTTCCAGCCGGTGGGGCGGGTATCGTCAAGGTAGAAGCTGCGCAGATAAGTGTACAACCAGTCCGGGGTGCGAGCTCGCGCCTCAACGGAAAGATCCGGAGGAGCGGCGCCGAACCATTCCTGGGCATTTACAGGGCTCATGCTAATGCTCATGGTATCGCCCACGTTGGCACTCGCAAACATCAGATTATTCTTGATCTGATCTTTGGTCAGACCAATATCTTCCAGACGCGAATAGCGCATGGCATTGGCACTGTGACAACTCAGGCAATAGTTGGTGAAGATGCGCGCGCCACGTTGCAGTGACGCGTAGTCTTCGAGGTTGACTGGCGCTTTATCCAGATGGACGCTCTCCTCCGATCCAAAGGCAAGCAGAGGCACAAACAGTAGCGCAAACAGAAACTTCTTCATTATCCAGTCACCCTTTCCGGTTCAGGTTTGGTCTTGTCAATCTTGGTATACCAGGGCATTAACAGGAAGAAGGCGAAATAAATCACGCTAAATCCCCGCGCCAGATTCGTGGTAAGCACGGTAACACCTTGTGTGCCAAGATAACCCAGTGCAATAAAGCTGATAACAAACACGGTCAGGAAGCTCTTGTATAAAGTGCCACGATAACGGATTGATTTAACTTTGGAACGATCTAGCCATGGCAGGAAGAACATGATCACCACTGATGCACCCATCGCCACAACACCAAGGAATTTATCCGGCACGGCGCGCAAAATGGCGTAGAACGGGGTGAAATACCATACCGGCTCAATATGCGGAGGCGTTTTCAGTGGGTTTGCAGGAATGAAGTTATTTGCTTCAATGAACCAGCCACCGAATGTTGGCGCAAAGAAGACAATCGCCGAAAATATCATCAGAAACACCACCACCCCCATGATGTCCTTCACCGTGTAATACGGATGGAAAGGAATGCCATCAAGCGGAATGTGGGTGACAGGGTCTTTGTGCTTCTTGATTTCGATACCGTCCGGATTGTTCGAGCCCACCTCATGCAAGGCGATGATGTGGGCAGCGACCAGACCTACCAGCACCAGCGGTAGCGCAATCACGTGGAAAGCAAAGAAGCGGTTCAGTGTGGCATCAGACACCACGAAGTCGCCGCGTATCCACAGTGACAGGTCATTACCAATTACTGGAATTGCGCCAAACAGGGAAATAATCACCTGCGCACCCCAGTACGACATCTGGCCCCATGGCAGCAAGTAGCCCATGAATGCTTCGGCCATTAATGCGAGGTAGAGGAACATGCCGAACACCCAGATCAATTCGCGTGGTTTGCGGTATGAGCCATACATCAGGCCACGGAACATATGCAGGTACACCACCACGAAGAACATCGAAGCGCCGGTGGAGTGCATGTAGCGGATCAGCCAGCCCCAGTCCACGTCACGCATGATGTACTCGACCGACATGAATGCCAGGGCAGCATCAGGTTTGTAGTTCATGGTGAGGAAAATGCCGGTAACGATCTGCATCACCAATACCAACAGTGCCAGCGAACCAAAGAAGTACCAGAAATTGAAATTCTTCGGTGCGTAGTACTCGGACAAATGCGTTTTCCAGTTGGCTGTTAATGGAAATCGCTCATCTATCCAGCCAACAAATTTTTGCATGGTACTCATTCGTTACGCTCCTTTACTGTCATCACCAACCAGGATCAGGTTGTCGTTGACAAATTTGTATGGTGGGATATCCATATTCAGGGGCGCCGGCACATCTTTGAACACCCGAGCTGCAAGGTCATACTTGGAACCGTGACAAGGACAGAGCCAGCCACCGGGCCAATCCGCGCCCAGATCCGCGGCACCCACTTCTTTACGGAAGGTAGGAGAGCAACCAAGGTGAGTGCAGATGCCAACCACCACCAAAAATTCGGGCTTGATGGAGCGCCATTCGTTTTTGCAGTATTCGGGTTGTTGCGGCTGTTCTGACTTTGGATCCAGCAAAAACGAGTCATTTTTAGGCAGTCTGGCCAGCATTTCCTTGGTGCGGTTGACTACCCACACCGGTTTGCCCTGCCATGCGACTGCCAGCAACATACCAGACTCCAACTTGCTGATGTCTACATCGACCGGTGCACCAGCTGCCTTGGCACGCTCGCTCGGTAGCATACTCATGACAAAAGGCACCATCACGGCGACACCTGCCACTCCACCAACGGCAGTAGTGGCAGCGATAAGGAAGCGCCGCTTGCTACGATCCACTTGCTGATTGCTCATAAACGATCCCTGTTTAGGTGACTACAGACTTGCAAAACCGCTATTTTAACCAAAACTGGCTTGAAACATAAAGCCCCTGCCCGCATTTAAACGACAATTTAAATTTTTGGCCTGAAATTCCGTCCTTATCTGTCCTGTATAATTTTCAGTAATCTGTTTTAATCCATAGGTGTATTTGATAATGCGGAAGTTTTGGCTAGTTTTTGCTCAGAGCACCACCATCGCGCTCGGCGTGCTTTTTGTAGTCGTTATTTTCAGGTCTGACTGGCTCACCTGGCGTAACGTAAATAATGGCCCGGGAATCACCATTCGCGAAGTAGCGGCGCCGAGCAGTGGCGGCGCACAGATCGATTCGTTAAGTGCGGCAGCCAAAAAAGCCATTCCATCTGTGGTGAATGTTTTTACCAGCAAGGAAGTGCGTTTACCCCGTAATCCACTGGCTGACGACCCCGTCTTCAAACGTTTTTTTGGCGACCACCCCACATCACGTTCGCAGCGAGTCAACAATCTCGGCTCGGGTGTTATCGTCAGCTCGGATGGTTATATCCTTACCAATCATCACGTTGTCGAAGCTGCGGATGAAATTCAGGTTGCGCTGCATGACGGACGTACGGTACTTGCCAAGGTAGTGGGCTCTGATCCAGAGACTGATCTTGCGGTCCTCAAGGTCAATCTTACCGGATTGCCTGCCATCAGTTTCGCCCAGCCGGATAAAGGCAATGTCGGCGATTTTGTATTGGCTATTGGTGATCCGTTCGGTGTCGGTCAGACTGTCACGATGGGTATTATCAGTGCGCTCGAACGCACGCACCTTGGCATCAATACTTTTGAAAACTTCATCCAGACTGACGCCGCCATCAACCCCGGCAATTCAGGTGGCGCGCTGGTCAATGCGCAAGGCAATCTTATTGGTATCAATAGTGCTATCTATACACGTACCGGCGGCTCACAAGGTATCGGTTTTGCCATTCCGGTCAGTCTGGTTGTCCAGATCATGGACCAGATTATCAAACATGGATCTGTGACGCGCGGCTGGATCGGGGTTGAAGTCCAGGATTTGACGCCAGAACTGGCCGAATCATTCAAATTGCCAAGCACCGATGGCGCGCTTATCGCCGGGATACTCAAAGGCGGCCCTGCAGATTTGGCGGGTATCAAACCAGGGGATGTCTTGATTGACGTCAACGGCAAACCTGTAAAGGATTCCACTTCACTGTTGCAATTGATTGCGGCGCAAACGCCTGGTCAAACGGCTCAATTGAAACTGCTGCGCAAGACGAAAGAAATCGTTGCCACAGTCAATATCAACAAGCGCCCCAAAATCGAGCAACCTGTCGATGATGAGCAATAGCTGTTCAGCGATTTAAATCAAAGCGCGTTGCGCCATTCCTGATCTTCCGAATCGAACAGACGGTTGGCTTCCTGCGGCCCCCAACTGCCTGCACGATAGGTGTGAATGAAATCACGTTCCTGCGCCCAGTATTTGATAATAGGGTCGACCACGCGCCACGCCCACTCTACCTCGTCAAAACGAATAAACAGCGTACGGTCGCCTTCGATCACATCGAGTAACAGGGTTTCGTAGGCATCCAGCGGCGCCTCATGGGTCTGCCGATAGCTGGCATTGAGTTGCATCATGCGCGTATCCATATCCAGACCGGGCTGCTTGACCTGGATTTCCATGCGCATGCTTTCTTCCGGCTGGATAGAAAGTACGATCCAATTCGGGTCTATGGTCTCTAGCGGAGTTTCGCGGAACAGTTGCTGAGGCGGATGTCGAAAACGCAGCGCGATCATGGATGTTTGATCCGCAAGTCGTTTACCTGTGCGCAGATAAAACGGCACACCACGCCAACGCCAGTTATCGATGTAGAATTTGGCCGCAACAAATGTTTCAGTAATCGAATTTGGTTCGACGCCGGACTCCTGCTGATAACCCTGTACTGCAGCACCTTCAATAGCGCCCGGCGCATACTGTGCCCGGAAAGCATGGGCATGCACAGAACGCCGGGGTATTGGGCGGATGGAGCGCAGCACTTTGACTTTTTCATCACGCAACGCATCCGCTTCCAGCGCCGGCGGTGGTTCCATCGCCACCACTGTTAGCAATTGCATCAAGTGATTTTGCAGCATGTCTCGCAAAGCACCTGACTTATCATAATAATCGGCGCGATTTTCGATTCCTACCGTTTCCGCCACCGTAATTTGCACATGATCGATAAAATTGCGGTTCCATAATGGCTCGATAAGCGTATTGGCAAAGCGGAACACCAGCAGGTTCTGTACAGTTTCCTTACCCAGATAGTGGTCAATGCGGAAAATCTGCTGTTCGTCAAAATGGCGATGCAATAACTCGTTGAGATACTGAGCAGACTCGATATCCTCGCCAAAGGGTTTTTCCACCACGATTCGATGCATTCCGCGCGGTTTGCTGAGACCGGATTTATCCAGGTTTTTGATTACTGAGGAAAAATCGGTGGGTTTGATTGCGAGATAAAATATCACATTGGAACACACGCCTGCCTTGGGTTTACCCAGATCCTCCTTGAGGCGCTGGTAGGATTCCACTTCACCCAACTCACCTTGCAGATAATTGAAACGCGCCACAAAACGCGCGCAAACATCCTCAGCGCCGCGATCCAGGATTTTGTCATGCAACAGTGCCATGACGTGTTCGCGCCACATTTTGTCGTCCCAAACGCGTCGGCCAAAAGCAATAAACGTAAGATTCTCGGGCAAACGTTTCGCCTGTTCCAATCGATACAGCGCGGGTATCAGTTTGTTCGAGGCAAGGTTTCCAGTGGCACCAAAAATGACAAAATTACACGGATACATTACGGTCTCGCTCATGCATCACCTTCCTTCACCGCATGGCCACCAAATCCCATGCGCATCATCGCCAGTAGCTTGTTGGCGTAGTCGCCTTGCCCTTGCGATGCAAAGCGCATCATCAATGCCATCGACATTACCGGTGCCGGCGTGCCCTGCTCAACCGATTCGAGCACCGTCCAACGCCCTTCACCCGAATCGGCAACATACGGCTGAATATCATCGAGAGCTTGATCACGTTGCAAAAATTCGGCAGCCAGATCCAGCAGCCACGAGCGCACCACACTGCCATGGCGCCACATTTCAGCCACCGCAGCCAGATCAATATCGAATTCGCGCTTGCCTTTCATCAAAGCCAGCCCTTCGGCCAGTGCCTGCATCATTCCGTATTCGATGCCGTTATGTACCATTTTGACAAAATGACCACTTCCCGCAGCACCGCAATGCAGCCAACCGGCATCGGGTGCCGGGGCAAGAATTTTAATGAAAGGCTCTGCAGCAGCAAGCGCTTCTGCGCTGCCCCCCACCATCAAGGCGTAGCCGTTCTGCAGTCCCCATATGCCGCCGGAGACGCCTGCATCCATAAAATGCAAGCCTGCTTGCGTCAATTGCGCTGCATGGCGTTGGGAATCTTTGTAATAAGCGTTGGCGCCGTCCACTACGGTGTCGCCGGGTGACAAGAGTGGCAACAATACCTCAAGCGCGTCTTCCGTTGGCCGCCCGGCAGGCAACATCAACCAGACCAGACGCGGCGCTGCGAGTCCAGCCACCAGATCAGCCAGAGAACCCTGTGCCAAGACATTGGGGTGTTCCTGCGCAAGATTCAGCGCAACATCGTGACTGCGATTCCAGGCATGGACAACCGTGCCTCCACGCGCCAGGCGCCGCGCCATATTGGCACCCATTTTCCCCAACCCCAGCATCCCGATCTGCTTCATTCACTTCTCTCCGATTGACGTCGACTCCATACATGCTGCTAAACACACATGGCTTTATGCTAGTTGGCTAAAAGCGACAATACAACCGGATAAAGAAAATATAAGTGGGTTAAACCTTGATATAGGTCCAACCATGCTGCAGACGGTTGATGATTTCTCCAACGGCGGTCGGTGCAACACGGGTCTCGGGAAGCAATTTGACTTTAACGCCCTCTTTACTCAAGCGGCGCATGGTTTGTCCGCAAGCAACAAAACTGATGTTGGTATGCTGACGCGCAAGCTTCTCGATTCGAGCGGCATAGGGAGTGGCGTCGGCACGCAAAAGGTCGAGGCCATAACTATTGGCAATCACTTCGACCTGAACAGGCTGCCCAATAATTCTCTCGTGCTGAAGCAGATAGTCCACATCATCCAGCAAAGTTTTTAATTTGACTGGCTGATCAGAATCTACGTGCAAAACAATTTTTCGGGTGTCTGCCTTGATGCCCGCCAAGCTGACCGGGCGCTGCATTCCGGCCTGATTCAGGGCGGGTTGTGCTGGTCGCTGTGGATTATTCCAGTCGCGCCCAAACCAGCCTATGGCAAGCCCTAACACAAGCACCATGCCAGTTGCCAAATAGTGCGATGCACCAAATTGGCGTGCCCTGTTTTTCTGGTATGCGGGAGGCGGTTCTGCATAACCGTGACTGACCATTTCCTTGACGGCACGTAATGCACATAGCTGGTGAGCGAGTTCCGGATCCTTCTCCAACGCAACAAACAGCCTATCTTTTTCAACCAGATCCAGTTCGCCGTCAATAAACGCATTCAATTGCTCCTGGGAGATTTCCGGCTTCATTTTACGCTCCTCAGCGTCCCCGTTTTTATCTGGGGTGACAACTCAACCAGTTTCGCTTTCAAGGACTGGCGTCCACGGCATAAGCGACTCATCACTGTACCTACCGGAATTTCAAGGATTTCGGCCACCTGGTTGTAGCTGAACCCTTCCAGATCAATCAGCGTCAGAACTTGACGCTGGCCTATCGGCAATTGCGCAACCGCGGCGCGTACCCGATCAACTATCTGGCTACGTGAATGGATATGCTCGGGGGTTTCGTCATGGGCATAGTGATGGTCTTCCAGTTCGTCAACATCCTGAAAGGTTTTTTGACACCTGAAGCAATCGCGCCAGCAGTTATGCAAAATTTTGAACAGCCAACTGTCAAGCTGAGCCGGGTCGCGCAACTGATGTAGCCGGGCCAATCCGCGAGTGAGCGCCTCTTGCACCAAATCATCGGCCAATGAACGATCATGGCACCAGGAGTAGGCAACACGATATAAACGCGTGCGCCGTTCCTTGAGTTGAACGCGCAAACTTCCATCGCCAATCAGCAAAGATAATAAACTCATACCCTGAAAAGACCAGTAATGTTTGTATTGAAGTGCTTCATAACTAAGTAGACGTTGGATCCTATCAATCTATTCCATTCCAGAAATATTCCTTTTGCCATGGAATATTTCTATAGTGCAATTTGTCTATATTAGGCCATATAGCAAAGATGTATGATTGCTCGTATCAATCATTAATGCTTTTAGAACAAAATAAAAAAGGAGTTGGAGATGAAGAAAGTCATATTTGCACTGCTGCTGTTTTTTGGTCTGAGTAATGCGCTATTTGCACATGACGGCCCTGTTTCCGAAGGGGTAGTGGTCCAGGCAAATGGCAATGATGCCGCCGATTTCAAACGTGCCCTGATACTCGCCTCCAACATGCATGAAGTCCTGACCAAGGCAAAATTCGAGATTGTGGTCTATGGGCCCAGCGTGAAACTCCTTACTGCTTTTAGCAACGAGGTGCCGCTAATCCAGAAAGTACAAAGCGAAGGAATTAAAGTTATTGCCTGCGGAAGATCCCTCAAGTCAGAACACTTGAAGGATAGTGATTTGGCACCTAACATCACCGTGGTACCATTTGGCGCCGTCCATATTGTAAACAGACAAAAACAGGGGTGGCAGTATATCAAGCCCTAGCAACAAGCATGCGTCTTCTACTCGATCCAAAATCAGCAAAAGACTGAGTGAGACACGCATTCAGTAGCACGAGGCAACACATCGCAGTCGAAACAGGGATATCCCCATTTGCAATATTAACCTGACATATCGAAAGGCACCGCAATGAACTTGAATAAAGTGAAAATCGCCCTATTCGCAACCACGCTGTTTTTCTCCTTGGGCGCTGGCGCTACTCAGTCCCTTCTGCAAGGATATTCCTATGATCACCCGAAACTCATACATGACCTGCCTTTCGCCAAGCACCATGCTGTACTGCAGGTAAGCCAGGATGATCCTGAATTATGGAATCTGACACTGAACAATGCCACCAACATGCTCCAATATTTCGGCGAGGATAAAGTACAGATCGTTGTCGTGGCTTACGGTCCTGGTCTTAAAATGCTGTTGAAGGACTCCCCGGTAGCCAAGCGCCTGCAGACCCTTGATGCACAAGGTGTGGAATTTGATGCCTGCAATGTCACCTTGCAAGGTATGGCAAAAAAATTGGGACATGTTCCTGAATTGGCTCCGGAATCAGTGATCGTCCCAGGCGGCATCATTCGAATCATGCAACTCCAGCAGCATGGCTACAACTATATCAAGCCTTGAGATTCGCCTGGAATCGACTCAACACAGCGGCTTAAGCGTGATGAGATCGTAATTCCTCTTTGTGCGGCAAACCTATCCTCCCCAGTCGGGG
The DNA here is from genome assembly GCF_003851125.1 of Sulfuriferula multivorans. Lineage (GTDB taxonomy): Bacteria > Pseudomonadota > Gammaproteobacteria > Burkholderiales > Sulfuriferulaceae > Sulfuriferula > Sulfuriferula multivorans. Next base: position 79,342 of record NZ_BGOW01000020.1, read on the forward strand.
AGGATTTCATTTAAACTGGCGGCTCTGTACTATTAAATGAAGCACGGCTACTTAACTTTGTTGCGAGCCGAGCCAAGTTTGGGTAACCCTCGCGCCATTTTATCTTCTCGGCGAAGCGTAAATCCAGATAGCCCAAAGCACACCCCACGGCAATATCGGCTAGGGAAAATCCCGTTTCCATGCACCAGGGCTTCTCTCCCAAATATTCCGCCAAAGTTTCCAGACCGCGAAAAATCTTTCCCTCCTGCCGGATTATCCATTCAGGATTTTGCTGATCCTGTGCACGCTTTTTTTCGATAAAAATTGCTGCGGCTGCATCACAGATGCCATCTGCCAGGGCCTCCCAACGTTTCACCAGTATGCGACTGTGCGCATCCTGAGGAAACATACGTCCCACGGGTGAAACGTTATCCAGATATTCCACAATCACCCTTGAATCAAAGAGAGCGGTGCCGTCATCCAGTAGCAGCACAGGGATTTTCCCAAGTGGATTGTAATCGGGGACGTGGCTATCCTCGTTCCATGGAATATCCACCACCAATTCGCATTCAATATGTTTTTCCGCCAGCACCACGCGTACTTTTCGGGCAAAAGGGCTGGTCAAGGATGCAATCAGTTTCATAGATACTTTCTAAATAGAAAAGGGTTAACCGGACCATCACGGATGACAAGCGTTTATACTGACAATCGAACAATACCGTACCTAACTAGGACTTGAGCTTTCTAAAATTCATTCCGTATGAACAATAATACATTCATAGACATACCAGACCCTCGTTGGCTGCCCATTCTCATGAATGGCTCGCTCAGCGAGATTTATGTAATGGATTGTGACACGCTGTATTTGGTTCACGCAAATGACGCCGCATATCTCAATCTACAGTACTGTGCCGCTGAATTGGCAGGCATGACCATGCTTAATGTAACCCGCGGCCTATCTGAAAAAAAGCTGACCGAAGCATTACAGCCCTTGCGTACAAGCAATGCTGAATACGTCCCGCTTGAGTTAACACTGGTACGCCGCGATGGTACTACCTACCCCATCAGTTTTCGAGTGTTTCTATCGCATTCGATGATTATTGCGATTGGCAATGACCAGACTGCCTCAATTGCCTCTGCCCAGGCTTTGGGACTAAGCGAATCGCGCTTTCGTGCAATCGTGTCAAACATGCCTGGCCTGGTTTATCAGTTCGTGCGCCAACACAATGGAGAAATTTCTTTTCCTTATCTCAGCGACGGCTGTCACGCGCTGCTTGGCGTTACTCCCAGTCAGTTACGTAGTGATCCCACGCTATTTGCCGATTTGATTCTGCCGGAAGATATGCCTTCCTACATTGATTCAATGATGGCTTCGGCACGCACCCTTTCAGCGTGGAACTGGGAGGGCAGAATCTGGATTGAAAAATGGAAGGACACCAAATGGATCAACTTGCGAGCCACTCCCCGCACCATCGATCAGTCGCATGAACGCCCAGGCGTTGCATGGGATGGCGTAATGACCAATATCACTCAAAGCAGACTGGAAAAACACGAAATCCGCAGTTCCCGAGAACAACTTGCCGAATTGTCTGCACATATCGAACTGGTCAAGGAACAGGAACGCACTCGTATCGCCCGCGAAATTCATGATGATCTGGGCGGCAACCTGACTGCCATTAAAATGGCAATGGCTTTACTGATCCGGCGCCTGCCCGAGACGCCTGAATTGCTTGAAAAAGCCCATTACGTGGAGGCACTGGCGGATCGCAGTATAGAATCTGCGCATCGCATTGCAGCAGATTTGCGTCCCAGCGTGCTGGACTTTGGCATCGTAGCTGCGCTAGAGTGGCACGCCAAGGAGTTCGAGAAACAAGCTGGCATACCCTGCAGTTTTTCTTCGAACTGCGAAGAAATTCAACTCGATCCTGACCAGGCTACAGCTCTGTTCCGGATTTTTCAGGAGGCCTTGACCAATATTGCCAAACACGCGCATGCCAGCCGAGTGACCGTCAAGCTCGCCTTGAGCAAACGCTGCGTTGACCTGGAAGTAGCCGATAATGGACGAGGCATCAACACAGCCGACCGAATGAAGCCGAAATCCTTTGGTATACGCGGCATGGTGGAACGTGCCAATGCACTGGGCGGGAAACTCCATATAAGTCCGATTGCTGCAGGCGGGAGTCTGGTACGCATCAAAATCCCGTTATCCACAACATGAGAGAATGCGGGATAATCTCAAAGAGAAAGAATCAACAGGATTTGACTTCGAGTACTAGCCAGGTAGCCTTATGACAGTAACGAAAGCAATCAAGGTGTTTATCGCGGACGATCACGCAATCGTACGTGAAGGTTTGAAACAGATACTCGCCGACACCAAAGACATCATCGTGGCAGGCGAGGCAGAAAACGGTCTGGATGCCATCCGGTCGACCCGAAAAAGCGGCTGTCATGTGCTGTTACTGGATATCTCCATGCCTGACCGCAGCGGCATCGAAGTATTAAAGCAGATAAAAAAGGAATCCCCAGGTATTGCTGTGCTCATGTTATCCATGCACCGCGAGGATCAATACGCCATCCGCTCGCTCAAAGCCGGCGCATCGGGCTATCTCAATAAACAAAGCGCTCCTGCGGAACTGGTCAATGCCATCCGCCAGGTTGCTGCCGGTAAAAAATATATCACTGCCGAACTCGCCCAGGAACTGGCGAATCACTTCGATGACGCACAGGAAACACCCCCGCACGAACTACTTTCCGATCGTGAATATCAGACTTTAACGATGATCGCATCGGGCAAAACGGTCAGCGACATTGCGAATGAGCTAACGCTTTCAGTCAAGACGATCAGCATGTATCGTTCACGTTTATTATTAAAAATGAAACTGCACAATAATGCCGAATTAACCCATTACGCCATCAAGAACCAGCTGGTAGAGTAAACAAGTAACCCATCTCTGAACCCTCATTTATTTTACAAATTGCACACAGAACAATTTGTAAAATGTCAGATCATTTTTTAAGGAGTTGCCATGCAACAGCTTGATATTTTTCTCGCTTCCATCACTTCATTCTGGACACAACTGGCAGCCTTTGTACCGCAGTTAATGGCTGCCCTGGTGTTAATGTTTGTAGGCTGGCTGGTGGCCAAGCTGGTGCGCGCGGGGATGGTCAAGCTGCTCCACGTACTGCAGTTTGACAAGCTATCAGAACGTTCGGGTATCGAAGCTTTTCTCAAACAAGGTCAGCTCGAGGTATCTCTCGGCGGACTACTGGCGGGATTAATGTATTGGCTGATTATCCTGATTGTCATTGTCACGGTATCCAATAGCCTGGGCCTGCATATCGTAGCAGAGCTGTTCAACCGTATCGTTCTGTATATACCCAATATCATCGTTGCCATATTCGTCCTGGTACTTGGGGCAATCTTGTCGCGCTTCATCAATCGCCTGATCTTTGCCTATCTTAGCAACATAGGTGTACAGGGGGCGTTGACCATCAGCACCATTTCAGAATATGCAACGCTGATTTTTGTATTTTTTGTTGCCCTGGAACAACTCAATATCGGCCGCGAATTGCTCACAGCCGCATTTATTATTGGTTTTGGTGCCGTAGGGCTGGCATTTGCACTGGCATTTGGCTTGGGTGGACGCGATTGGGCGGCAGGCGTGATTGCGCGCATGACGCAAAAGCGCAAATAGCTTCAGCGCGTATCCTCAGCCCATACCGGAAATATTACCGGGTGGCCAAAATCAAGGTTCTAGCGTTTCTTGTCTTGCGGGCGATTCTGCGGCAGCATTTCCGGAACAGGTAAATCCGTCCATTTCAGGATTGCTGCGACCTGCTGCGATTCCAATTCCAGCATCTGGCCGCGCTTTACCCGCGGCGGAAGGTTGACCATGCCGAAACGCACCCGGATCAAACGGCTTACCATCATCCCCATGGCTTCGAACATGCGTCGCACTTCGCGATTGCGGCCTTCCTTGATGATCACCTGATACCAGCGGTTGGAACTTTCTCCCCCCTGTTCGGCGATGCGCTCAAAGTGGGCAGGTCCATCATCCAACTGGATTCCGGCGGTCATGCTGCGCATTTGCTCCTGACTGAGCTCGCCCATGATACGCACCGAATATTCACGTTCCACTTCAAAGCTGGGATGCATCAAGCGATTGGCCAGATCGCCACTGGTGGTAAAAATAAGCAGGCCTTCGGTATTGAAATCCAGTCGGCCTATGGCGATCCACTTGCCATTACGCACGCGCGGCAATTCCTCGAATACCGTGGTGCGCGCCTGCGGGTCGTCGCGGCTGACGATTTCGCCTTCGCGTTTGTGATAGATCAACACGCGCGGCAGTTCGTCTTCCAGATTCAGCTTGACTGGCCGGTTATCCACCAGGATACGATCGCCCGGCGATACCCGACGGCCGAGCGTGGCCACAGTACCGTTGACCGAAACTCGTCCCGCTTCAATCCATGTCTCCATATCGCGGCGTGATCCCAACCCGGAACCTGCCAACACTTTTTGCAGCTTTTGCGATGCAGGCGCGTCGTTTTCGGGTTCTGCGCTGATTTCAGGCACAGTGCTTGGTTTCTGCACACGTGGTTTGACCGGCTCCGGCGCCAGGGGACGGCGGATCGGCGACGCAGGCTTTGCACGGGATTTTTTAGGTGGACGAATCGGGGAAGATGGCATGAGAGTGTAGTCCGGAAGTGCAGCAGGAACGCAGCTATGCGCTAATTATACCGGCGAATCGTCGCTTGCCTGTTCTATTAGCTCAGCCAGATTGAGTTCACCACTATGCGGATTGGGATCCACCAGAGATCCCAATTCGACCAATGGCGGCAATTCATCCAGCGCACGCAGATTGAGGTCACTCAGGAATTGTTTGGTCGTCGCATACAGGGCAGGCCGTCCCGGTACATCACGGTGACCGACGACCTTGATCCAGTCGCGCTCTTCCAGTGTTTTAATAATCTGGGTGTTCACCGTCACACCCCGAATTTCTTCAATATCGCCACGTGTCACGGGCTGCTTATAGGCAATGATGGCGAGGGTTTCCATCACGGCACGCGAATATTTTGGAGGCTTTTCCGGGTTGAGACGGTTGATAAAATGTTGATATTCGGGACGCGTCTGAAAACGCCAGCCGGATGCCACCAGCGCCAGCTCCACCCCCCTTCCCTGCCAGTCATCACGCAACTCATCGAGTGCGCGACGCAAAAACTCGATACTCAATTCCTCTTCAAAAAGACGCTGCATATCATTGATTAACAATGGCTCTCTCGAGGAAAGTAGCGCGGTTTCCAGGACGATTTTGAGTTCTGAAATATTATTGATCGGCATGTGATAAACGGATATAAATGGGTGAAAAGGCGGCGCTCTGAGTGATTTCAACCATGCGTTCGCGCGCAAGTTCGAGGATGGCGAGAAACGTTACCACCAGATGCGGGATGCCCTTACCGGGGTCAAACAAGCAGGCAAACTCAAGGAAATCACCGGTCTGCAAGGCATCCAGTATCTGCCCCATTGCCTCGCGTACCGACAGTTCCTGACGGCCCACAGTATGGCGACGGTGCGCACCGGCGCGTGCAACAAGACCAAGCCAGGCGGCGCGCAAATCTCCCGGTTCGACATGAGGCAACAATTTACCTGCCTCTTCACCCCATATCGCAATCACCTCGAAATCACGGCCTTCACGTGGCTTGTTTTCGACCGTTTGTGCAGCAATTTTCATCTGCTCGTATTCGAGCAGGCGCCGTACCAGTTCGGCGCGTGGATCTTCCACCTCCCCGGTTTCATCCTCTTGCAGCCGACGCGGCAACAACATGCGCGACTTGATTTCGATCAGCAGGGCCGCCATCAGCAAGTATTCCGCCGCCAGATCCAGCCGGCTGCTACGCATCAATTCTACATAATCCATGTACTGGCGCGTGATATCGGCCATCGGAATATCCAGCACATCCAGATTGTGGCGGCGGATAAGATATAGCAGCAGATCGAGCGGACCTTCAAACGCATTGAGATATACCGCCAAGGCATCCGGCGGAATGTACAAATCCTGCGGCAAGTCGGTGAATGGCTCGCCATTCACCAGGGCCAGCGGCTGGGTATCTATTATTTCTGACATCCATGCATTTTGCCTGAGTCAGAGCGGTTTGGGCTATAGTCAGGCGTTAAACAAATCCAGTGTCATGTCAGATGGAATTGGCGGAAGAGAGTGGGAGTCGAACCCACCAAGGATCGTCTGACGACCCTTACCGGATTTGAAGTCCGGCCGCCCCACCGGGGAACGAATCTCTTCCATAAACGACAAGCTTGCACAGCAAGCAAGGGTACAACAGCAGCTAGCCTGTAAACAAATCTGCGTGGCGCAGTTTGTGCCGATCACGCGTACGCCGGGTGAAGCCCACCCGGTCAAAGAATTCCAGAATCTGGATCGCCAGTTTGCGTCCTACGCCGATACGATCGCGGAAAACAGCAGCTTCGAGCAGATCGTCCTGTGCCAGTTGGTGGGCGATGGTAGCGAGTGCCGTGACCGATCCACGCGTGAAAAAATGGTCGTGTGCCACCTGAAACACATCCCCCAAACGTGCCAATCGCTGCAATAGCAGACGCATGGCAGATTCGTCCACATCCAGGACCTTCGCGATATCCCGCACTCTGGGCGGCTGGTAAGGCGCGGCATCCAGCAATGGGTGCACTTTGGCCCAGAGTTTTTCCTCGTGTGCCAACAGGGCCACACTGTGACCCGGTAAATGCAGCCACAATCCGCTGGCTTTGATGTTGCCAATGGCCAGCGATTCATCAGTAAGCGCCAGAAAAGCTGAGCGCGACAGCATCGGCGCAGTCATCCGGCGCAAACGCTCGCGGTCCACGCCCAGCATATCCGGCACGCGGGCATGCTCAGCCGTCAACGTATCCAGCAGGCGCTGCCTGAGCGCTTCCCACACGGTTGGGGAAAAGCCGATGGCTGTCTCCCCTTCCTCCACCCTGCGCATAGCCAGTGAGGCCCATACGCTGCTCGCTTCGTCTTCGCGCAGATTCCAGTTCAGTGCAAAGCGGCGCAAATCCACACCGTTGGTGCTCGCTTGCAGCATCGCCTGCATGGCATCGGCAGGCGCGCCGGTTTCCAGCGCGCGCAGCAGTGCGATTCTGGACGGCGTGCGTCGTCCGCGCGCGGGCGGAAAACTGTCCAGCACGCGGCCACCACCAAGGGTTCGGCTGGCAGACTGGTCGCGCACGATGAAACGGTCACCGTGCAGCGCACCTACGGGTTTGTCCAGCACCAGTTGCACCAAGGCGTCCATGCCGGGTGCCACCACCTCGCCTTCCAGCACCGACACACGCCCGGAGACATCCGTTGCGCCCAGGTGGACGTGCACCGGCGTCCAGTGGCGCAGGGGCTTGTCCTCGCTGGCCAGCACGCGCAGTCGTGCATCCAGCCGCGTCACCGGTGCGTGTAGCAGCTCGGCCAGTACCCAGTCGCCCCGTGCTACGGATGCTTTGTCCAGACCCGGCCCGACCAGGTTGAGTGCGCAACGCTGCCCGGCCACCCCGGTTTGCGCCGGGCGGTCCTGGGCGTGGATGCTGCGTACCCGCACCGGGATATTGGAAGGTGACATGACCAGCTTGTCGCCTACAGTCACGACGCCGGAAAATACCGTGCCGGTCACCACCGTGCCAATGCCAGACAACGTGAAGCAGCGGTCTACCGCCAGGCGGAAATGGCCGCTGGCCGGGCGTTGCTGCAGCGCCTGCGCTTCCGCTTCCAGGTGCGCGCGCAACGCGGGAATGCCGCTGCCAGTCAAGGCCGAAACGGGATAAATGTCGCTGCCTTGCAGGCCAGTGCCCAGCAGCAAGGCAGCGATGTCGGCGCGTACGGCTTCCAAACGATCGGCGGATACCCGGTCTGCTTTGGTCAACGCCACCACGCCGTGTTGCAGCCCAAGCAGGTCGAGGATGTGCAGGTGTTCGCGCGTCTGCGGCATGGGGCCGTCGTCGGCCGCCACCACCAGCAGCACAAAATCGATGCCGGTGGCACCCGCCAGCATGTTATGGATGAATTTTTCGTGACCCGGTACGTCGACGAAGCCGAGTACATCGCCGTTGGGCAGGGGTGTATAGGCGTAGCCCAAGTCGATGGTGATGCCGCGCGCCTTCTCTTCCTTGAGGCGGTCCGCGTCCACGCCGGTCAGGGCTTTGACCAGTGCGGTCTTGCCGTGGTCGATGTGACCTGCAGTGCCGATGATCAAAAGCGCAAAGAACCGAGTTGGGATTGCAGCATGTCTGCCTGCTCCAGGCAGCGCAAATCCATGCAGAATGCGCCTTCACTTACGCGGCCAATGACCGGAACCGGCAGATTGCGGAAGGCGTGCTCAATTTTTTTCAGCGCTGTGCCTTCACCCTTGCCACGCACAACGGGCGTTAGCGCCAGACAGAAGCTGGGCAGGCGGTCGATCGGCAACGAGCCGCTACCGATCTGGCTGTGGCAGGCGCGCACCTCAACCTGTGCCACGCCCGCCAGCGCGGCGCCCATGGCGGGCAACAGGGTCTGGGCAGTGCGTTCGATGTCGGCCACAGCGCGGGTCAGCAGGCGCAGCGTGGGCAAGCGCGCAGCCAGGCGATCCGGGTCGCGGTAGAGCTGCAGCACGGCCTCCAGTGCGGCCAGCGTCATTTTGTCCACGCGCAGGGCGCGTTTGAGCGGGTTTTTCTTGATTCTGGCGATCAGGTCACGGCGTCCGACCAGGATGCCTGCCTGCGGCCCGCCCAGCAACTTGTCGCCGCTGAAGGTGACTAGATCGGCACCGGCGACGAGCGAATCCATCGGGGTGGGCTCCTGGGGCAGGCCGAAGTCGCGCAGGTTGACCAGGGTACCGCTGCCCAGATCCACCATGAAAGGCAAGTTGTGCTTATGTGCAAGTTGCGCCAGTGCGGCTTCCTCGACCGTGGCGGTAAAGCCCTGGATGGCATAGTTGCTGGTGTGCACCTTGAGCAGCAGGGCGGTTTTGGCGTCGATGGCTTCGGCGAAATCCTTCAGATGGGTGCGGTTGGTGGTGCCGACCTCCTTCAAGCGGCAGCCCGCCCGCGCCATGATGTCCGGCACGCGGAACGCGCCGCCAATTTCCACCAGCTCGCCGCGCGACACGATCACCTGTTTGCGCAGGCCCAGGCTGTTGAGCGCGAGGAACACCGCAGCGGCGTTGTTGTTGACCACAGTGGCTGCTTCCGCGCCGGTAATTTCGCACAATAGCGGTTCGATCAGCTCATCGCGGTCGCCGCGTGTGCCGCTGGCAAGGTCGTATTCCAGGTTGCAGGATTGTGAGGCGGCCATCACCACTGCGGCCACTGCTTCGTCCGGGAGGCGCGCGCGTCCCAGGTTGGTGTGCAGTACGGTGCCGGTCAGGTTGAGCACCTGGCGCAAATGCGGTTGACGCGCAGCAGCCAGGCGCTGTTCAAGCATCTCGGCGAGTTTGATTTCAGCAAAGGCATCGGCGGGCAACGCCAGGTTGCCAGCCAGGCGCTCGCGCAGCTCTGCGAGCCATTGGCGTACTGCAGCAGTGGTGACTGCGCGGCCATAGGTTTCCGTCAAAGCGCGTACCGAAGGCAGGTTCAGCACGCGATCGACAGAGGGAATCGTGGGCAACGGTGTGGCAGGCGCCGTTCCGTCGGCCGCGTGGGGAGACAAGCTCATGCGTCGTGTGACCCCGGGAACAGCAGCAGGTTGGGACCGCTGCGCTGATAGCCCGCCTCATCCATGAGAATGTCCAGCGCCAGGCTCGCCAGATCGTCGGCGACGGGATCAACAGCCATGTTTTTTTCCATGTAGAGGATTTTCAGGTAGCTGTTGCACTCGTCGCAGATTTCCGCCTTCACCGCTTCATCGCCGCCGTCGATATTGAAATAGGCAATGCCCTTGGTGGACTCGCAATGGCTGCATTTGATCCGCACCATGTTCCATTCGCTTTCGCACAGGGAACAGTGCAGGTAGCGCAGCCCTTGTTCGACCCCGCCGATACGTACCACGCTGGCGGTGGGCAGAGAACCGCACGCCGGGCACAGGGTATGCACGTCGGGCCGGGGAAAGTCGCCCGGTTCAAGGGCAGAGGCCAGACGCACCCAATACACCTGCAGCGCAGCACCGATCAACGGGGCCGCGGCCAGATCCAGTCCAGCATAATCGCCGCTTAGCAAACGGTCGGCAAAGATATCCAGCTCCGTCTCTGACAACGCCTGGATACGGGCTATTGCAGCTTGCGTAGCAGCGTTTGCCTGCCCCGACACTTGTTTCAGGATGGTGCTCAGACCCTCGCGCCAACTGGCGTCGCGCAGCAGCGTTTGGGTGCCCAGAGGTGGCATGCCGTGGGTTTTGCATAGCATGATCTGCTCGGCATCCGGCAGTTTGGGTGTGCCCAGGTTATTCAGGGCGTGGTGCTGTGCCTCGGCCAGATGCCCCATAAAACGCAGGAAGTCGGCCATGGCGTGCCCCTCAGCGAGGCTCATCAAGCGCCGTGAACGCTCGCCGAACAATACGCTGGCATTTGGCTGGCGCAGGAACGGCGGCTCAATGGAGGGTGGCTGGATAAAACCCGGTTCAATAATGGTCGTGGCCACGTATTTCTCCCTTTTTTATTTTTCGATACCAGTCCAGGTGGTGCTGGCGCGTCCAGGCCTCGGTCACAGTACCCCGCGTCATGGCACCCACCGATCCCTTGACCCAGATTGCCGCGTAAATATGGATTATCAGCCCGGTAATCGCAACAAAAGCACTGAGGGCATGCACCAATACCGCCACTCGTATTAAGACAATGGGCACGTAAGGCGCGAAATACGGCTGCCAGATCAATATTCCGGTAATCAATAGAAGCAGGATGCTAATTACCATGGTCCAGAAAAATAATTTCTGGCCGGCATTGTAACGTCCTACCGCCGGCAGTTTTTCCTCTTGATTTGTGACAACGTCATCCATTTGCCGTAGCCATTGACGGTCATTGCCGGTAAGGAAATTATGGCCCCAGAAACGGAGCGCGAGGGCCAGGAATGCAACGAACATGACGACACCGATAAAAGGATGCAGGATGCGGGTCCACGGACCGCCGCCCAATAGGTGAGAGAGAAAGAAAAATGCTGGATGAAACAACGCAAGACCGCTCAGTGCCACCAGAATAAAAGTGATTGCCACAAACCAGTGATTGAACCGGTCGGATGGAGGATAGCGCTCTATCAAGTAAGGCCGTTTGGACATGATGACTCCATTAAAAATTGCTCACGCGAAATGCGGGCATAAGTAATGCGCTGAATCAGAATTAAATATCCTCTTTCTCCACATGCTCCGCTTCTTCCTCCTTGACCTCGTTCGGCCCTACGGTCACGTAGTGGAAGAAACCAACTAGTGCGGCCAATCCCAGACCAGCCGACAGCAGCGGTTTAGTGATCCCTTTCCATAGCGAGACCAGCGGACTGATCTGGGGATCCTTGGGCAGGTCATGGTAGAGCTCAGGCTTGTCGGCGTGTTGCAAAACATACATGACATGGGTGCCGCCCACCCCTTGCGGATCATACAGCCCGGCGTTCTGATAGCCGCGCTCCTTGAGGTCGGTAATGCGCCCCTCCGCATGGTGAATCATGTCGTCCTTGCTGCCGAACACCAGTGCCCCTGTCGGACACGCCTTGATGCACGCGGGTTCCATGCCGACCGCAACCCGGTCGGAACAGAGCGTGCACTTGTAGGCCTTGTTATCCTTCTGGGAAATGCGCGGGACATTGAAGGGACAACCGGTGATGCAGTAACCGCAACCGATGCAGTTTTCCTCGTGAAAATCCACGATGCCATTGGCGTACTGAATGATGGCGCCGGGTGAAGGGCAGGCCTTGAGGCAACCGGGATCCGCACAGTGCATGCAGCCATCTTTGCGGATCAGCCATTCCAGTTTGCCCTGCTCCACCTCGACTTCCGAAAAGCGCATCACGGTCCAGGAATCCGCCGATAAGTTGGGCGGGTTGTCATATACCCCAACACAGGTGCCGATCTCGTCACGTACGTCGTTCCACTCCATGCACGCTGACTGGCAGGCCTTGCAGCCGATGCACTTCGACACATCGATGAGCTTGGCCACCGGCATGGTCTGCCGGACATCCGGTGAAGGCGTCGTGGTCGCGGAGCGGCGTTGAATATCCAGGGATTGCAATGCCATGTCTTATCTCCTCAAGCTTTCTCGATGTCCACCAGGAACGATTTGAACTCAGGCGTCTGGGTATTCGCATCGCCCACGTAGGGTGTAAGGGTGTTCGCCAGATAGCCATTCTTCGCCACCCCCTTGAATCCCCAGTGGATCGGGATACCGACGGTGTGCACCGTCTTGCCATTCACTGTGAGCGCCTTGAGGCGTTTGGTGACCACCGCTACCGCCTTGATGTGGCCGCGGTTGGAGCGCACCGTCACCATGCTGCCATTCGCGATCCCTTTCTCCTTGGCCAGCTCTTCACCCAATTCGACGAATTGCTGGGGCTGGAGCACGGAATTGATGACTGCGTGCTTGGTCCAATAATGGAAGTGCTCGGTGAGCCGGTAGGTGGTTCCCGCGTAAGGGAAATCCTTGGCGGTGCCAAACTGCTCCAGATCGCCCTTGAATACCCGCGCCGCCGGATTGCTCACCACTTTAGGATGCAAGGGGTTGGTGCCGATGGGCGTTTCAAACGGCTCGTAGTGTTCCGGGAATGGCCCTTCCACCATCTTGTCGAGCGCAAACAATCGCGCCACACCCTCCGGCTGCATGATGAAAGGTTCCATGCCCTGATCGGGTGCGGAATCCGGTTTGAAGTCGGGCACGTCGAACCCCACCCATTTGCTGCCGTTCCAGTGGATGATGCTGCGCTTGGGATCCCAAGGCTTACCCGCCGGGTCGCAGGAAGCGCGGTTATAGAGAATGCGCCGGTTGGCGGGCCAGGCGAAGGCCCAGCCCAGGGTCTCCCCCAATCCGCTCGGATCAGCATTGTCCCGGCGCGCCATCATGTTGCCCTTTTCGGTCCAGGCACCGGTAAATATCCAGCAGCCGCTGGCGGTGGAGCCGTTGTCCTGTAACAGGGCGAAGCTATCCAGCTGTTGTCCGGCCTTGACCAGCACCTTGGTCGCATCCTTCGGATCTGCAATATCAGCCAGCGCCTTGCCGTTGTATTCCCTGGCCAGTTCCTCCGGGCCGGGCAGATCGGGAATAGCGTAATTCCAGGTCAGATTGAGGACAGGATCCGGGAAGGCACCGCCTTCTTTCTTATACATATCTCGTAGGCGGCTAAAGATGCCTGCCATGATCTCCGGGTCGCCTTTGGCTTCTCCAGGCGGCTCAGCGCCTTTCCAGTGCCATTGCATCCAGCGGCTGCTATTCACCAAGGCTCCGTCCTCTTCCGCGAAGCAGGAGGAGGGCAGGCGAAATACCTCGGTCTGAATCCGGCTGGAATCCACATCATTGTATTCGCCGAAATTCTTCCAGAACTCGGAGGTTTCCGTCGCTAGTGGGTCGATGATGACGAGGTACTTGAGCTTGGCCAGCGCGCCGCCGATTTTCGCCTTGTTGGGAAAAGCCGCCAGCGGATTGAAGCCCTGGCAGAAATAGCCGTTCATTTTGCCGTTATGCATATCCTCGAACACCTGCAGGACATCATGTACCTTGTCCAGCTTGGGCAGGTAGTCGTAGGCCCAGTTGTTTTCCTGGGTCGCCGCATCCCCAAACCAGGCTTTCATCAGACTCACGTGAAATTTGGGATAATTTTGCCAGTAGTTGAGTTGCCCAGGACGCAGCGCTTTCGGCGTACGCTTTTCGATAAACGTCGGGTAGTCCGTTTCCTTTTCACCCGGCAGCGTCAGATAGCCCGGCAGCATGTTGGAAAGCAGGCCCAGGTCGGTGAGGCCCTGAATGTTGGAATGGCCGCGTAGCGCGTTTACCCCGCCGCCAGCCATGCCCACATTGCCGAGCAAGAGCTGCACCATGGCAGCGGTGCGGATCATCTGCGATCCGACGCTATGCTGGGTCCAGCCCAGCGCGTACATGATGGTCATGGTCTTGTTGGGTGCGCTGGTTTCCGCAATCATCTCGCACACCTTGAGGAACTGCTCCTTGGGTGTGCCGCAGATGTTGCTCACCACATCCGGCGTGTAGCGGGCGTAGTGCTGCTTCATCAGATTGAACGCGCAGCGCGGATTGGCGAGCGTTTCGTCAACCTCGGCAAAGCCATCCGCGCCGATCACATAAGACCATGTGCTTTTGTCGTAGCTGCGTTTAGCGGCATCGTAGCCTGAGAACAGGCCTTCCTCGAACTGGTAGTCGCCATTGATCAGGAAGGTGGCATTGGTGTATTTCTTGACGTACTCGTGCTGGATCTTGTCGTGGGCCAGCAAATAGTTGATCAGGCCGCCCAGGAAAGCGATATCCGTGCCGGTACGGATCGGTGCGTAATAGTCGGCCACCGCCGCCGAGCGGTTGAAGCGGGGATCCACCACCACCAGCTTGGCCTTGTTGTGGGCCTTCGCTTCCGTTACCCATTTGAAGCCGCACGGGTGTGCCTCGGCGGCATTGCCGCCCATGATCAACACCAGATTTGCGTTCTTGATGTCAACCCAATGGTTGGTCATCGCGCCGCGACCGAACGTAGGGGCAAGACTTGCCACCGTAGGTCCGTGTCAAACACGTGCTTGATTGTCGAATGCGAGCATCCCTAAACTGCGAACCACCTTGTGGGTCAGGTAACCGCTTTCGTTGGACGAAGCGGACGCCGCGAGAAAACCCGTCGTGAGCCAGCGATTCACCGTTGCGCCTTCGGCATTCTTGGCGATAAAGTTTTTGTCCCGATCGTCCTTCACCAGCCGGGCGATGCGGCTGAAGGCATCATTCCAGGAAATGCGCTTCCACTCGGTGGAACCCGCTGCGCGGTATTCGGGAAACTGCAACCGATTCGGGCTGTGAACGAAATCCAGCAGGCCAGCACCCTTGGGACACAAGGTACCGCGATTCACCGGATGATCCGGATCGCCTTCGATATGGATAATATTCAGTTTCGCGTTTTTGGCCTTGTCGCCCAAGCTGTACATCAGCAGGCCGCAGCTTACCGAACAGTAGGGGCAGGTGTTGCGCGTTTCGGTGCTGCGTAGCAATTTGAATTCGCGCACTTCCGCCAGTGCGACTGCGGGTGAAAAACCCATTACGGCAAGACTGGATCCGCCCATGCCTGCAGCACAGATTTTAAAAAACTGCCTACGGTTGACTTGCATCGCTTCCTCCAATGGATGAAATGATTATTGGGATATTAACAACTGCAAAAATACGAGCAATAAATATGCCGCCATAAAAACACTTTAATAAACATATTGTTGGTTAATATTTCATTCATGAGCATGGACAAAAATACCCATTCGCAAGACAGAATGTCCCAACTCCGATGAGCGATTTAGTGCTATCACCAACACCATGCTTGCGACATGGGCCTGGAAGCATCACACTTTAAAGAGTAGACCAAAAAAATTAAATAATGCGGCAGGAGTTTGCAATGAGTACTTCACCTTACCTTGGCCAGGTGGATGCATCCGGCATGCCGACTGCGTCGTCCGAATTCGGTTCATGGCAGCAGTACGCCATACTGGTAATAGACGACGAAGGCGGCATGCGTAATTTTCTTGGCCGGGCACTAAGTAGCCGCTGCGGCGCGGTCAAGACAGCCGCCAGCGCAGAAGATGGCGCGCGCCTGGTAGAGGAACAACACTTCGATCTGATCATCCTCGACGTTTCCCTGCCCGGTAAATCCGGCATCGAGTGGCTGCACGAATTGCGCCATACCGGCTTCTACGGCGACGTCATCCTGATTACTGCCTTCGCCGACATGGAAACCGCCATCGGTGCATTGCGCGCAGGCGCTACCGATTTCATCCTGAAACCATTTCGTATCGACCAGTTGCTTAACGCCATCGGCCGCTGTTTCGACCGCGCGCATCTGGCGCGGGAAAATTTTGTGCTACGCCGCGCCATGGCAGAGCTGTCCGAGGTAACGGAACTGGTGGGAGAATCCTCCGCCATGGCTGAAATGCGCGCCATGATCAACCGCCTGGCGCCATTACCCACCACAGTTCTGATCAGTGGCGAATCCGGAACCGGCAAGGAAGTTGTGGCACGTGCCTTGCACAACCATAGCCCGCGCGCCAGCCAGCCTTTTGTACCCGTCAACTGCGGCGCCATTGCAGCGGAACTGATCGAAAGTGAGCTGTTCGGTCATGTCAAGGGCGCCTTCACCGGCTCCATCGGTGAACGCAAGGGGCTGTTTTTCTACGCTCAGGGCGGCACCCTGTTCCTCGACGAGGTGGGTGAACTGCCACTTGCCATGCAGACCAAGCTGCTGCGCGTATTAGAGGAAAAAAGGATACGACCGGTAGGCTCAGAACGCGAAATTCCTGTCGATGTACGCATCCTCGCTGCCACCAATCGCAAGCTTTCCAGCGCGGTTCATAGCGGGCATTTTCGGGCGGATCTGTTCTATCGTCTGGACGTGATGAGTATTCTTATTCCACCTCTACGTGAACGGCGTGACGATGTCCTGCCATTGGCGCGGCATTTCATGGGGCAACTATCTGCTCAGCTCGGCGTACCACCCATCACTATCTGCGACGATATCATGCAAGCCATGCGCGTTTATACCTGGCCCGGCAATGCGCGTGAACTCAGAAACCTGATCGAGCGTTCGCTCATCCTGGGAAAATTTCCCATTGGCTGCGTGAGTCCGGTCAACGCGCCTGCCCTTCCCGGTCAGGCACCGGTTACGCTTGAGGAAGTGGAAAAGCAACATATCCTGCGTGTGCTCGATAGCGTGTCCGGCAACAAGTCGGAAGCCGCCCGCCTACTCGATATTTCGCGCAAGACGCTGGAACGCAAGTGCAACGCCTGGCAAATCTGATTCCGATATCGTGCAGTTGAGGTCTCTGAAATCCAGGCTGCAGTTTTCTGTCCGTTCCAAGCTGCTGTTTCTGGTGCTGCTGCCCCTGTTGGTGGTGCTTCCAATCCTGATAGGGCTCACCTCATACTGGGCCAATACCTACTACGACCGCCTGCTGATTTTCAAGGTCAACAGCGATCTGGCCGTCGCCCATCAATATTTTACCAACGTCACCGATCATCTAGGGCAGGAAGTCGGCGGTCTGGCACGCTCCTACAGCCTGGTTAGCCTGTTGGGGCAACATACTCAGGCAGACAAGACCAACTGGCTGATGTGGACACGTGATGAACACAAGCTGGATTTCTTGTATCTGCTTGATACCCACGGCCGCATTATCGCGCCAGCCAGTCGCTTCGATGCCGCTGCATGGCCGGTAGTGAAGCAGGCGCTACAGGGGGAATCATCTACTGCCATCGACATTTTCACACCCGCGCAACTGTCTGCGATTGACCCGGCATTGGCCCGACGCGCCCTGATCGAGATCGTCCCCACGCGCAATGCGGCAACCTCATCTCAGCGCATGGAAACTCGCGGCATGATGATACACACCGCGACGCCAGTCTATGACACGCAGGGGCAACTCGCGGGAGTGCTGGAAGGCGGCGTGCTGCTCAACCACAATCTGGATTTCGTCGACACCATCAATAACCTGGTTTACAAGGAAGGCTCGCTACCGTTTGGTTCCAAAGGCACGGCCACGCTGTTTCTGGATGACGTACGCATTGCCACCAACGTACGCCTGTTCGAGGGAAAACGCGCACTCGGTACCCGCGTCTCGCGTGCGGTGCGTGACACGGTGCTGGGGCGCGGTGCCAGCTGGCTGCAACGTGCTTTCGTGGTCAACGACTGGTATGTGTCTGGCTATGAGCCCATTCAGGACAGCTTCGGAAAGCGCGTCGGCATGCTCTACGTGGGTTTCCTTGAAGCGCCATTCGATACCGCCAAAACGGTGGCACTGGCGGGGATAATCCTGGTGATTGTGCTGGTGAGTGCCGTAGGTGGTTTTATCTCGCTGAAATGGGCACGCGCCATTTTTCTGCCGCTGGAGAAAATGAACCAGACCATGAGTGCGGTGGAAACCGGCGATCTGTCAGCGCGCACCGGCACACTGGCAAGCCAGGATGAAATCGGCCAATTGGCGCGACATTTCGACCAGTTGCTGGAAAAACTCCAGACTCAGAATCGCGAGCTCAAAAAATGGGCAGATGAACTGGACGGAAAAGTCGTAGAGCGCACTATCGCACTGGAGTTAGCCAATCAACGCCTGATAGACACCCAAAAACAATTGGTGATGTCGGAAAAGCTGGCGGCTATCGGTGAACTCACCGCGGGCGTGGCGCACGAGATCAACAACCCTACAGCAGTCATCCAGGGCAATCTCGATTTGCTGGTTGAACTGATCGGTGCACATGCCAACCCGGTGCGCGAGGAAATTCGCCTTATCAACCAGCAAATACAGCGCATCCGCCTGATAGTCACCAACCTGTTGCAATTCGCACGTCCGGCGGAATTCGCCGGTTATGTCGAGCCACTGGATGTAAACCCGTTGCTGTCGGATTGCCTGGTATTGGTCAGACACCAGCTTGGCAAAACGCGTATCGCCGTTACTCAGGATTATCGCGCAACACACCACATCGCGATGAACCGCAATGAACTGCAGCAGGTCATCGTCAATTTGATGGTCAACGCCATCCACGCCATGCCTGAGGGAGGAACATTAACGCTGGTTACGCGCGACTGGGAAAACACCGGCGTCAGCATCAGCGTGTCTGATACTGGAGCAGGCATTGCGCCTGAAGTATTGCCACGTATTTTTGACCCATTTTTTACTACCCGCAAACAGCATGGCAGTGGACTGGGATTGTCGGTCAGCTATGGATTACTGGAGCGCTATGGCAATCGCATCACGGTGTCTAGTGAACCGGGTAAAGGCGCAACATTCACGATCTGGCTGCGGGTCGAGCCAATTTATATGGAAGGCGGAGCTGTCGACTGAATTGTTGATCCCGGCCTGGCAATTTCCCGGCAGCGTTACATTTCGTTACAAATTGACACCCCTACTCCCGGCTTGGACGGCTAATCTGCAGTTGTGCCCAGACATGCACGCGGATCAGGTAGCTTTCAGCTACTTCAGTGAACCGCATGTTTCAAGCCACTTAACTAGGAGACACATCATGAACAGATCAAATCGATTGATTACAGCTTTACTGGTGAGCGCAGGCCTGCTTATTGGCCTCCCTAGCCTGGCCCAGGCTCATGATAATGATGGGGGGCGTCTTGGCATCAACTTCTCGATAGGTGCCCCTGTTTATTATGGGCCGCCCGCTTATGTTTATACGCCGCCGCCTCAGGTCTATTATGGGCCGCCGCGCCCCGTCTATTATGATCGTGGATATGGCGACTGGCATGATCGCGGACGTTGGCATGGCCGCGGGCATGGTCGCCATCACGAACGCGACGATGACGATTAAGGCTTAATCGAGGCTGATCCCTGTCAATCGTAACCCAGCCCCATCACCTCGCGCACGTCACGCATCGTCTCGCGCGCGAGGTCACGAGCTTTTTCGCAACCATCCGCGATGAGATTACGTACTAACGACGGACTTTCCTGGTACATCCGGGCACGTTCGCGCATCGGCTCTTGCTCTTTCAACACACCTTCGATGACAGGCTGTTTGCATTCCAGGCAACCAATGCCTGCGCTGGTACAGCCCGCACGTACCCAGGTTTGCACATCCTCGCCGGAATACACCAGATGCAACTGCCACACCGGGCATTTTTCCGGCGACCCGGGATCTGTGCGCCGTACGCGTGCCGGATCGGTGGGCATGGTGCGAATTTTTTTGGTTACGCTTGCCGCGTCTTCACGCAACGAAATGGTGTTGTTGTACGACTTGGACATTTTTTGTCCGTCCAGGCCGGGCATTCTGGATGCAGCGGTGAGCAGCGCCTGCGGTTCGGCCAGGATCATTTTGCCACCGCCTTCGAGATAACCAAACAGGCGTTCACGGTCGCCCAGCGACAGATTCTGCTGTTCGTTGAGTAAGGCCTTGGCAGATTCCAGTGCTTCGTCGTCGCCCTGTTCCTGATAGCGGGTGCGCAATTCTTCGTATAAGCGTGCTTTTTTGCTGCCCATTTTTTTGACTGCAGCTGCGGCCTTTTGCTCGAAGCCAGGCTCACGCCCATACAGGTGGTTGAAACGGCGCGCCATTTCACGCGTGAACTCGATGTGTGGCACCTGGTCTTCGCCCACCGGCACCTGATTGGCACGGTAGATCAGTATGTCCGCACTTTGCAGCAGCGGGTAACCCAGAAAACCATAGGTGGACAGGTCTTTTTCGCTCAACTTTTCCTGCTGGTCCTTGTAAGTAGGCACCCGTTCCAGCCAGCCAAGCGGTGTAATCATCGACAACAGCAGATGCAATTCGGCATGCTCCGGCACCTGCGACTGGATAAACAACGTAGCCTGGGACGGATCGACGCCCGCAGCAAGCCAGTCAATCACCATTTCCCATACGTTGTCCTGAATCACCTCGGGTGTGTCGTAATGGGTGGTCAGTGCATGCCAGTCTGCTACGAAAAACAGGCATTCATATTCGTGCTGGAGATTAACCCAGTTTTTCAATACGCCATGATAATGGCCCAGGTGTAGGCTGCCGGTAGGGCGCATGCCGGATAAAACGCGGTTTGCGTACATGATTGTATTTAGTTGGTGATAATTTGAATGAGGGTAGCGATCTCGGCATGACCCAGGCCGGAGAAAGCACCCGTAATAACGATGACCAGCATTAATAACGGGCTGAGTATCAACCCGAGCCAGCCAATAAACATCAGCGCGAGAAGAATATAAAACCCGTACGGCTCGATTTGCGCAAAGCGGTATGCATAAGGTCCTGGCAGTAAGCTCACGGCAATACGTCCGCCGTCCAGCGGCGGCAGTGGCAGCAGATTCAACGCCATCAACACTGCATTGATGAAAATGCCTGCTGCGCCCATCAGCGCCAAGGGTTGGGTATAACTATCGCCCAGCGATATTCCCAGCTTGATGATCAGCGCCCATAATATGGCCATGAACAAATTGGCTGCGGGTCCTGCTATGGCTACCCACAACATGTCGCGCTTGGGATTACGCAGCGCGCCAAAATTGACCGGCACCGGTTTGGCCCAACCGAACAGAATGAAGCCGCCACCCAGCACTTTACTCAGCAACAGGATGCTCAACGGTACCAGGATGGTACCCACCGGATCGATATGCTTGAAAGGATTGAGCGTGACGCGTCCCAGCATCCAGGCAGTCGAGTCACCGAAAAACTTGGCGACATAACCGTGCGCAGCTTCATGCAGGGTAATGGCGAAAATGACCGGAATGATCCAGACGCTTATTTTTTGTATCAGGTTAAGTTCCATTAATTCAATCCAAAAGGTTGCAGGTCACCGCGTCCGGCGCGCACTAATACGGGTGCATCGCCAGTAAGGTCAATTACTGTAGTGAATTCCACATCACAGGCGCCGGCGTCCACGATTAGATCCAGGCGTTTTTCCAAACGTTCACGGATATCTTCGGCCTCGTGCATGGGTAGTTCGTCACCCGGCAGGATCAGCGTCATGCTGATAATAGGCTCGCCCAACTCTTCCAGCAGTGCCAGGGTAACCAAATGTTCCGGCACGCGCAGACCTATCGTATTGCGTTTGGGATGTTGCAGGCGTTTCGGCACCTCGCGCGTCGCCTCAAGTATAAAGGTGTAACTGCCTGGAGTATTTGCCTTTAGCAGACGAAACTGGGGGTTATCCACCTGGGCATAACGCGCAATCTCGGACAAATCCCGGCACATCAGAGTGAAATGATGTTTGTCATCTACTTCACGAATGGCGCGGATACGGTCCTGCGCAGCCTTGTCACCCAAGTGGCAACCCAGCGCGTAGCTGGAGTCGGTAGGCAAAGCGATCACGCCGCCATCACGCAAAATTGCCGCTGCTTGTTTGAGCAGGCGTGGCTGAGGAGTATCCGGGTGCAACGTGAAATATTGCGCCATCGCTTAACAGGCCGCCCAGTCATGCCAGATAGGTGTACACAACTCAGGTAATGCGGGGAGGCGCCCAATGTCACGATAACCTTCACCCGGCGCATGGAAATCCGAGCCGCGCGAGGACAATAACCCGAATTTTTGCGCAAGATTGGCATATTGCGGATATTGCTCTGGCGTGTGGCTGCCGGTCACCACCTCTATGCCTACCCCACCCAGATTCTTGAATTCTTCCAGAAGTTCATGCATTTTACCGCTACCCATCTGATAGCGGCCCGGGTGCGCAATGACAGCTTGACCACCGCTCGCCACAATCCAGCCTACCGCTTCTGCCAGGCTTGCCCATTGGTGGCTGACATAGCCCGGCTTGCCCTTTACCAGATACTTCTTGAATACGGTACGCACATCCTTGACGATGCCTTGCGCCACCAGATAGCGCGCAAAATGCATACGGCCAATCAAATTTTTGTTGCCCGCATGTTGATAAGCACCTTGCAAGCTGTCCTTGATCCCCGCTTTATCAAGTTGAGCAGCCATTTTTGCGGCGCGTTCGCCACGTCCGTGACGTATGCCTTCGAGCCCGGTACTCAGTACGGGATGAGCCGGATCGATATTTAGCCCGACGATGTGCAGGGTATGACTACCCCAGGTCACGGAAATTTCCACACCGTTCACCAGTTGGATACCATGCTCCAGCGCCGCCGCGCGTGCTGCTTCAAGGCCGGCAACGTCATCATGATCAGTGAGCGACAATACCGTCACACCCTGGGCGGCCGCGCGCGCGACCAACTCGGCCGGCGGCAACATGCCATCAGAGACATTGGAATGGCAATGCAAATCGAAATTTTGTTCAGGCATGGCAGGTGACTTGTGAAATACAGGCAAATCATAGCAAAATACGCACTCCCCCACTATCCCGATACCTCCTTATCTATGCCTATCCCTGCGGAAATCCGCACCAGTTTTGCTGAGGCAAACAATCTCGTGCTGCAATCCTTTTCCGAATCCGGCATTCAGGCAGGCAGTCAAGTGACTCCCGATCAATTGGGTGAAGCGATCGAACAATTCCTGTATGTGTTCGATAAACTGGATAATGAATATGGTGAAACCGGCTCGCTACCCTATGATGACGTGAGCCAGCTTGGGGATCACGCCATCGGATTTTTGATGGACCTAGCTTACTGGGCGGAACGATTAAGACTGCCCAAATCGAAAATGGACCTGGAAAAAACGGCGCTGGCCGTGGCTCACTGGGTAATCCGCCATGATGGTGAATTGCGCACGCTGGAACCACTCGTCAACAGCCTGGCTGCCAGCGCCAATCTGACGCAGGACGTGCCTACGCTCAAAGCCATGTGTGAAGTAATTGGTGATGTAATCGAACATGCCGCGCCTGCTATCAAAAGCGATCTGGAAAAAAACGATACGGCCCGCCCCTGGCGCATTCTCAATTTCAATTACGCTATTGTTGCCACACGCACCCAGGATAAAGCATTAATGGCAAAAGCCTTCGATACACTGGGACGAAATTTACCTGAGGATTGCCCGGAATTTTTCGAGCAAGGGCTGCAACAGGCCCAAAAAGAAGTATATGGCGCGGAAGTACGCGAATTGATGCAAGATTACTTTAAACGCTGGGCTACTAGGCATTGAACCATGAAATTCCTGTTTGATTTTTTCCCTATCCTGCTTTTTTTCATCGCTTATAAATTTGGGGGTATATACGTTGCAACGGGCGTTGCCATTGCGGCCAGCTTTGTACAAATTGGCTGGGTGATGGCGCGCGGCAAAAAGGTCGAACCCATGATGTGGATCAGCCTGGCGATTATTGTCGTGTTCGGCGGTGCAACGCTATTGTTGCACAATGAAACCTTCATTAAATGGAAGCCAACTGTGCTCTACTGGCTGTTTGCGGTGGTTTTGTTGGGCGGCTCCTGGTTTTTCAAAAAAAACATCATGCGTACGATGATGGCCAAGCAAATCAGTCTGCCTGACCCGGTATGGAATAAACTCAATCTGAGCTGGGCGGGATTTTTCATCGTCATGGGTGCAACGAATTTGTATGTGGCGTACAGTTTTTCCACCGATGTATGGGTGGATTTCAAGCTGTTCGGCAGTACCGCCATGATGCTGGTGTTTGTCATTGCACAGAGCCTCATCCTGTCCAAACATATGAATAACGAGGAATAGATAGCGTGTGGTATGCAATCATGAGCGAAGACAACAATGACAGCCTGGCGCAACGCATGGCTGCCCGGCCTGCTCATCTGGAACGTTTAAAAGCGCTGCAGAATGAGGGCCGTTTGCTTTTGGCTGGACCTTTTCCGGCGATCGACAACATCGATCCGGGTTCCGCGGGTTTTTCCGGCAGTTTGATTGTTGCGGAATTTGATTCGCTTGAAGCAGCAAATATTTGGGCCGATGACGATCCCTATGTCATTGCAGGGGTTTACGCTCGAATTATGGTCAAACCGTTCAAAAAAGTCCTGCCTTCATGAACACGATTGAACTTATGCGCGACCGCTTAGCCTTAATGCAAGTAGAGCATCTTGATATTGAAGATGAAAGTGCACAACATGCGGGGCACGCAGGTGCTAGAAGCGGGGGTGGGCATTACAGGCTGCATATTGTTTCTGCAGCGTTTAATGGAAAAACAACCCTAGCACGCCATCGTATGGTATACGATGCGCTAGGTGACTTAATGCATCATCATATACACGCTTTAAGCATTACTGCGCACACACCAGAAGAACTATAGTCGCCCTGATTAATTTAACTAAAGGATCAACAGATGCTATTGAAAAAAATTACTGCCGCTACCGTTTGTGTTTTAGGCCTTACCGCACTGACCGGCTGTAATGCAGCTGAAACCACCGCTAAGCCGGATGCAAAAGTTTCCTCTACAGCTACTTCCTCCAAACCCGTTGCCATCGTAAATGGCGTAGCGATCCCGCAGAGCCAGTATATTCTGCTCAAACAGGATCGCATTCAGCAAGGCCAGCCAGACAACGAACAGACTGCCGCCGCATTACGTGACAGCCTGATCAACGCCCAGATACTTGCGCAACAAGCCACCAAAATGGGGCTGGATAAAGACCCCACCATGCAAACCCGCCTGGATCTGCTCAAAACCGAAATGCTGGCCAAAGCTTTTCTGGCCAATTACGTCAAAACCCATCCTATAAGCGAAGCTGATCTGAAAGCCCAATACGACAAGGTCAAGGCTCAGATGGGTAGCAAGGAATATGAGGTCAGCCACATACTGGTAGACAATGAAGCTGAGGCCAAGAAAATCATCGCTGAACTCAACAGCAAAAAAGCCAAGTTCGAAGATTTGGCCAAGAAATATTCCAAGGATTCCTCGGCAGCCAAAGGCGGTCTGATTGGTTGGGCAGCCCCAGGCAATCTGGTGAAAGAGTTTTCCGATGCCATGGTGCAACTGAAAAAAGGTGAATACACCAAAACTCCAGTGCATACCCAATTTGGATGGCATGTTATCCGCGTAGACAATATCCGCGATCTGAAACTACCACCTTTCAATGAAGTAAAAGATCAATTGCGCGGGCAAATGGAACAGGAAATGGTTAAAAAAGAAATTACCGATATGCGTGCCAGCGCCAAAGTAGAATAATTTTTGCCATTTGGATGAGGAAGCGCGGCTTGTGCCGCGCTTTTTTGTTCCATGATCACCAAATAAAATTCAGATGCAAAAATTATTGAAGCGACTATGCTGAATACACGTTGATTTAACGCGCAAGCTAGAGTTCTTTAGGTAAATGATTGTGAGGCAGCAATGAGTGACAAAGACAGACTAAATCTGCAGGACCAGTTCCTGAATGCGCTACGCAAGGAACACATGCCTGTATCCGTGTTTCTGGTGAATGGTATCAAACTGGTAGGCAAGATCGAATCATTCGATCAGTACATGGTAATGCTCAAAGGGCATGACAATGTCAGCCAGGCAATCTTCAAGCATGCCATTTCGACAGTTTCACCTTCAAGACAAGTTTCTATAGAAGAAAATGCCGGCAAATCGGAGTAATCTGAATATCCAGTGAATTTTTCTGCGACGAAGTTATTTAACTTGATTCAGAAATAACTTGTGATTTGGCGGAGAGGGCGGGATACTATACCAACTAACATATAACTATATTTAACATTTTGTTATATCATACACATATTTATGTTTTGTACCAGAGATTTGTACCAATAATATTGTAGACTATCTTCTTTAATCTCAAGAAGAAGGTTTGGCCACCCACCAAGAAGCCTGCAAAGGGGGCCTCATCGACGTGCGTTATTAGCGGGCTTTCAGCCCGCCTTCGCGGCATCTGCCAAGATAGTCAACTATTCACAGCAGGGCATATTACCCATGGGCGCAATGTCCCGTGTTACCGTCAGAGAGGTCCAGCACGCTACCGTGCCAAATCTCGGGCCGAAGGCGACCTGCCCAAGTTTTTATGCTTCTTGATCGAAACATGACGGGCCTCAATAGAGACGTCACTCAAGCGTTCGATACGCACACGTTACGAGAATACTGCGGACGTCCATCTGGGGCACCAGATGCTCGATTTGCATGGGATATAGTCAAAGCACGATGCTGCTGAAAACCAACTCATTCCTAGCGTCCTTTCAGAGCAACTCAACCGCCCATTGGCCTAATGGTCCGGAATTGAGAATCCGCAACTGGTGCCGTCCTTGATTAGAACCTTCTTCTCCCACGGAAGCGTATAATTTCCGGCAACCATGTCTTTCATGTAGGTATACGGGCAATCCTGAGCACCGCCTTTTTTGGCCACATAGCCACGATGCCCTAACTGATAGATATTGTTTTCCACACCCCAATGCTCGCGGGCCTGATCGGCCAGTTTCGGTACGACCTCCCCGGTAATGATCTCCATTGGGAAGCTGCTCCCCTGAACCAGAGTTTCGCCGTCGAAGTTACAGATCATTCCTTCGCCCATGGATCGGAACATCCCGTCGCTGCCGGCGAGACATACTGATGCGGTGTACATAAGATTCCCGAATGCATTGAGCTGATTGCTGATACGCCAAGAGTGCCGGATCGGCGCGGTATAACCGGCAGTGCGCAGCAACACGTTGGCTCCCTTGTACGCGGCCTCTCTCGCCATCTCCGGGAACATCCCGTCATGGCAGATAATCAGCGCTATCTTCGACCCTGCCGGCCCGTCGCATACAGGGATGCCCAGATCTCCTGGCTGCCATGGCTCCACCGGAACCCACGGATGCAACTTGCGGTAATAGAGCGCGATCTCTCCGGCACCGTTGATAATGATGCCGCTGTTCCATGGGTTTCCCTCGGGATTGAACTCCATCAGCGAAAAACAGCCCCACACCGCCATTTCCCTGCAAACTTGCTTAAATGCAGATATCTCCGGACCGTCCAGGCGACACATCAACTCCGGAGCCATACTCATACTCAGACCATGCAAGCTGTATTCCGGAAACACAATTAAATCTAGCGTTGGCATGCCCCGTTTCGTATTACGTACCACCTCGCATATTTGCTCGGTAGTTCGCGTTACATCCTCGGGGTTTTCCACGACAGGCAACTGGAACTGCACCAGACCCAGAACCAATCCGTCTGACGATTTATTAAGCCCGCCCAATCCACTCATCTTTATTAATTACTCCTGAAAAAATTCGTTTCCGGATTGGAAAAAACCAAGAACTTAAGATGCCCCGCAATTTCACGAACTATGCAACCAATACTGGAAGTCACTAAGCATCGAAACGAGTTGGCTCTGCTATTGATCCGAAAACTTCCTCTGCCTGGTGACGCTTTGTGTAACCACACAATAGGCTATTAGATAGATTGGATATCCATCTCTGAAACAGTCACCTCCTCAATATTGAAGAACAATTAGCAATTTACATGCCATAGATGTTTTGCTTTTTAGATCAGTATGTTGAATCAAACAATAAATATTCTGACTACCTATGTCTTTAACAATGTATACATTCTTGGTGCATCAGCTCCCAGAACTGTGCACTTAACATTTAAGTCTAATCAGGTGTGCAAGCTATCATTTGACAAGCGATTGGCAGTAGAACGAAAACAATCCATTAGACATAGTCGTCATTTAGTCCACCTGGACAGGAGGAGACATATTTCAGGTTAAATTTTCGCCCTAGACTAGTGCGGGCCTAGATCTACATATGGGAAATTCGAGCACTTAAAAGAATGGAATTCATGATTTTTTTGAGTGCAAAATAAACAGGCGTTTTGACAGGTCAAGGTGTTTCAGCCTCCCCTGCTTATCCTTTCCTTCCTCAACTAATTTTCCGGTTTCACTACACTGTGGAACCAATCTTTTGCGCTGATGAACCGCAACCACACTAAGTGCAATGCCAGATAAGCCTTGCCAACACATATGCTATATGCCCGGAAACACCACAAGTGCCATGTTGGTAGATCGTAAAAATCTTCATGGGTATGCCTTTTGCTTTCATGCAACACCACATTCAGTGATGCCGCCTTCCTTTTTCTAATGCGAAAAAGGCTATGTTGGAAACATCAAAGCTGGCCGGGGATTTAGCCAGCAATCAAGTTTTATGGCGATGTCTCCATAGTAAGTAGGTGACGACTGATCGGATGCCTTGCCTCCTAAAGTGGGTGCCAAAATATTTATTGATATTAGTTAGGGGAATCATGACGAAATCGGAACTGATCGACCGGCTGGCAGCCAGTTATCCGTGGTTAAGCTCGAAGGATACTGTAGTGGCCGTTACAGCGATCATGGAGGCTTTGGTAAACAGCCTGGCGCAGAAAAGGCGTATCGAGATTCGAGGGTTCGGCTGTTTCGGCGTTAACTATCGGCCCGCACGAGCCGGGCGCAATCCGCGGACCGGTGAACGAGTAGCCGTGCCGGAGAAAACCTTGCCCTATTTCAAAGCAGGAAAGCAGCTACGTCAGCGGGTGAATTTTGGAGTTGAAGGATGCAGACAACAAGGCAATCGACTTTAACCGCGAGGATAGCGTTGCCATCATTCTGTGGGATGCCCGACCCGGGGTATCAGGTTTAAGGTCGTTCCCGGCGAAGTCTTAGAACATAAACAGTTACAGCCTGGTAATTGCACTAGCACCAGCTGTCGCTTTGTTACTTGAATATTGAGATGAAAATGTCCCATGTCTTACCCACACACGGTCGCTATGCATATTCGGCGATTACCCAGCGAACCGACTACGATTGGCCGGAGGGCAAACGCCTTGCCGTGTATATAGGATTGAACCTGGAACATTTTGCCTTCGGCCAAGGCTTGGGTGCAAGCCTGACGTCCGCCAGCCCGCAACCGGATGTACTCAACTATTCGTGGCGGGACTACGGCAACCGCGTCGGCGTCTGGCGGCTGCTGGAAATGTTCGACAGCCTCAAGCTTCCATTGGGCGTCCTGCTGAACACCAGCATTTACGACTATTGTCCGGAGGTCGCGACGGCTTTTAGAAATCGCAGCGATGAAATCATCGGGCATGGCCATACCAATTCTGAGCGTCAAGGCGATCTGCCGGAAGAAGAAGAAAAACGACTGATCGAATGTTGCACCAGCCGCCTAACTCAGGAAGAACGCACAGCACCGAAAGGTTGGTTGAGTCCCTGGATCTCGGAAAGCCTCCACACCCCGGATTTACTCCATGAAGCGGGATACACCTACTCACTGAACTGGTGCCAGGACGACCAACCGGTTCGTTTCGTAACCCGCCGAGGCGGCCTTTGGTCCATTCCCTATCCTCAGGAGCTCAACGATATTCCCGCGATTATGGCGCGCTACACCAGCGGCGAAGAATTCGGGAACATGATTGTGGATACCTACGATGAAATGATCGTGCAAAGCGAGGCTCAACCGTTGGTGATGGGCATCGCCCTTCACCCGTATATCGTGGGGCACCCCCATCGGCTACGTCATCTTCGCCGGGCGCTAGGCCATATTGTGGCGGATGGCCGGGCGTGGATAACTCGGCCCGGTGCCATCGCGGCCCATATGGATGCGCTGACAGTTCCAGGCGAAGCGTAGCAAAGTACTGCCTGTGTTTGTTTCCTCTGCGGCCTGGGGTACTTAATATGCGCTCCAATTTTGATATCGGAGCACATTGCTGCCGCTCTGCACCAAAAGGGGTGGGGTTTATACAAAGCGCCCCATTATGAGGAATTATGGCGCATCACAAGTGGATATTCAGGCTAATTCGGACACATGGGCGGGAGTAAGTTAAGGCTGCAAATCTCCATTGCCAGCCCGCCATAACAGGCACAAGACGTGCCACTAAAGATGGAAAACGTTAAGGCCAGTAAAAGCATCCAATGCTGGCACGATTACTGCTTTTCATTGAATGCAACGTTGCATTAATTGTTGCTCATCCCCGGGCAGGCTAACTGAGGCGGTGTTCACCGCAGGTTTGGGCGGCACCATAGAAGAAATGGCCAAAATAATATGTATATGCTCAGGGACAAAGACTCGAAATGACAAAGGAAAAACGGGGCGCGGTGGAACTGATCGCGGTAACCAAGCATTATGGTGAAGCGGTGGCTGTTGACGGTGTGAATCTCAAGGTTGCCGCCGGCTCTTACTGCTGCCTACTGGGCCCAAGCGGCTGCGGCAAAACAAGTACCTTACGAATAATTGCCGGCCACGAGTCGGTGACGGAAGGTGATGTCCTGATCGCCAATAAGAACGTGACCCTGCGACATCCCTCCCTACGCGGAACCGCGCTGATGTTCCAAAACTATGCACTCTTTCCTCATTTATCCTGTGAAGACAACGTAGCTTTTGGACTCAAGATGCGCGGCGTACCCAAGGCTGAAAGACGCGCACAGGCTCTGGAAATGCTGCGACTGGTGCAAATGGACGCATACAAGGATCGTCGACCCGACCAGCTATCCGGTGGCCAGCAGCAGCGAGTGGCCCTGGCTCGGGCACTGATTACCAAGCCTGAAGTACTGCTTCTGGACGAACCTTTGTCCGCCCTGGACCCATTTTTGAGAGTGAAGATGCGGGCAGAGCTAAAACGCATTCACCGGGAGTTGGGTTTGACATTCATCCACGTCACCCATAGTCAGGAAGAGGCCATGGCCCTAGCGGACCTGGTAGTGGTCATGAACGGCGGCCGCGTAGAGCAAACGGGATCACCGTGGGAAGTGTTCAATCGCCCGAAAACGGAATTCGTGGCCAGATTCATCGGAGGGCACAACGTCATGAGCGGACGCGTGACCCGCGTGGAAATGGCCAACACGCTGCTGACGGCGGGAGAGTACCAATTTATTGTTCCTCACGTAAATGCACCAGCGGGAAGCGAGGTATTTTTTTCCGTCCGGGCCGACAGGGTCTCCATGGGTTTGGAGGCAGCTGACCCAGGATCGTCCAACGCGCTCAGTGCGACCGTACGCGCCGTCGAATACCAGGGAACACAGGTGCGGATAGGACTTGAATGCCAGGAGGCTGACGAGTTCTCGATCGTGGTAAGTGATCGGGAGTTTTCGGAAAGGCCGGTCTCGATAGGAGATCGGATCACTGCAAAGTGGGAAGTGGGGGACGCCCATTGCGTTGGGCCTTATCAGACCCAGGAAAGCGGCAACCCTAATCATACGCAATTCAACCAGGAGGTTTTACATGTCTGACGACAATCGCAAAAACGATAGTAACGAACACGGCGGCCTATCGCGCCGAGGTTTTTTAAAGGGGCTGGCAGTGGCGGGCGGTGCGGCAGCGATTGGAGGTATCAACGGCATACCTTCCGTGTATGCCTCCGAACCAGTAGTTCTGCGCCTCCTCGGCACTGGAGTGACCCACTACAAGGAAATCGCCGACCAGGCCAAGAAGGACTTGGGCATCACCATCGAGTTCACGACGTTGAATTCCGATGACGCAGTAAAACGCGCCATTACGCAACCAACATCCTACGACCTCCTGGATAGCGAATATTTTGCTCTGAAGAAAATCATTCCCTCCGGAAATCTGCGAGGCATGGATGTTAAACGTATAAAGCACTATGAAGACATCGTGTCAATTTTCACCTCCGGCAAGCTCAACGGCAAGATGGTTTCAAGTCAGGGTACAGCACCGTTTGAGGTCAGCTACCTGGACGGAGAATTCGGGCGCAAGTTTTCGGCCAAACCTACGGAATGGATGACCGTGGTCCCCACAGTCTACAACGCCGATACTTTGGGGATACGCCCGGATCTTATCCATCGCCCGGTTACTTCCTGGGCTGATTTATTGAGCCCGGATTTCAAGGGAAAAACCGCCATTATCGACGTGCCATCCATTGGCATTATGGATGCAGCCATGGCCATTGAGGCGATGGGAAAAATGCGCTACCACGACAAGGGCAACATGACCCGGGGGGAAATCGACAAGACCATGGAGATACTCACTGCGGCCAAGAAGCAGGGACAGTTCCGCGCATTCTGGAAGGATTTCAATGAATCCGTAAACCTGATGGCCTCCGGCGAAGTCGTACTCCAGTCGATGTGGTCGCCGGCGGTCAGCAAGGTTCGCGAAATGGGCATCGCCTGCAAATACCAACCCCTCAAGGAAGGCTATCGCGGTTGGGGCATCGGCCTTGGTATCCCGTCGCACGTGAAGGGGAAAACTTTGGATGCCGCCTACGAATTCATCAATTGGTATCTGTCTGGCTGGGCAGGCGCGTTCCTCAACCGTCAAGGGTATTACACAGCGGTTCCGAAAACCGCTAAACAATTCATGAGCGCAGACGAATGGGGTTACTGGATGGATGGAAAGCCCGCAAAGAGCAATATTCTGAGCCCGACGGGACAAAAAGTGGACGCACCAGGAAGCGTTCGCGACGGGGGCTCCTTCGACCAAAGAATGGGCGCTGTAGCCTGCTGGAATACGGTAATGGACGAAGACCGCTATCTTGTACGCAAGTGGAACGACTTTGTCGCAGCCTGATCTGAACAACACCATGGCAACGCCGGAAACCCGACGTCGGGTTTCCGGTCCTTTTTGGTCCGTGCTATCCACACCACGGATCGCACCCTATTTACAGGTAATGCCGATCACCGCGGTCTTTCTGGTTTTCTTCCTGATTCCAGTGATACTGGTCGTCGTCATCAGCTTTTTCGATTATCAGACCTACGACATCCTAATACCGGATTTCACCCTAATGAACTACCAGGACGTTTTTTCGTCCTCGGTCACCTATGAAACATATTGGACTACAGCCAAGCTCAGCCTGATCGTCTGGGCAGTCACCCTGGTACTTGGCTTCACGCTTTCATATTTTCTCGCGTTCCATGTCCGTAGCCGAAGTCGACAAGTGGTATTACTCCTTCTGTGCACCATTCCGTTTTGGACATCCAACGAAATTCGAATGATTTCATGGATACCGCTGCTGGGACGTGATGGTGTGGTAAACACCGTTCTACAGACCATGGGGATCGTGAAACAACCGCTGGAATGGTTGCTGTATTCCAAATTCGCGGTGGTGCTGGGTTATGTACACCTCTACACAGTGTTCATGATCGTGCCGATTTTCAACTCCATGATGCGCATCGACAAGTCACTGATCGAAGCGGCCGTGGACTCTGGAGCCAAAGGATGGCAAGTGGTGCTGAATATCATTCTGCCGCTATCCAAATCGGGACTCGCCATCGGCTCCATCTTCGTAATATCCATCGTGATGGGAGATTTTGTCACCGTCAACGTGCTCGGCGGTGGTCAAGTCGCCTCTATCGGCAAGGTGATCGTCACAGACTTGTCGTCCCTGCAATTTCCCCCCGCAGCAGCTGAATCCATGGTGCTGCTGGCTTTTGTCATCATACTGATTGCGGCGCTGGTGAAAATCGTCGATATCAGAAAGGAACTGTGAAAATATGGCGCATGGGAAACGTTCGCCAGCCTTCTATTGGCTTGCCATTTTATTCGGCCTATTCGTGTTATTTCTGTATGGACCAGTGATAGTCATTGCTGTGCTTTCATTCCAGGGGCCAGAGGGCGGCTTGACTTTCCCCATGCACGGTTTTTCCACTCATTGGTTCCACCAGTTATTCGCCGGGCAATCCATAGGGGATATTTCAGGCGCATTCGGCCGTTCACTCAAACTGGGTTTGGTCGTGATGGTGATTACCACCATAGCTTCCTTCCTGGCAGGCCTCGGCTTTCGTAGTCGATTCAAAGGCGCGAGCGCGATTTTTTATATTGCAATTGCCAGTTTGATCGTACCGTCAGTCGTCATCAGCTTGGGTATTGGCGCCATGTTCGAACTCCTGAAGATAGATCGCACGTGGATCACATCGGCGCTTGGTGCGCAGCTGACTTGGACCCTACCCTTCGGTCTATTGATCATGTTTGCGGCCTTCAATCGCTTCAATAAATCCTATGAAGAGGCTGCAAGAGGCCTGGGGGCCAGTAGCTTAAGGGTAATCTGGGAAATTGTGCTGCCCATCCTCGCTCCCAGCCTGCTCGGAGTCGCCCTGTTTGGTTTCACCTTGTCCTATGACGAATTGTCCAGAACCTCTCAAGCTGCCGGAGCACTCAATACCCTGCCCCTGGAATTACAAGCAATGCAGACCAACGCCACTACACCTGTAATTTATGCCCTCGGCACACTCACCACTCTGCTTTCATTTACAGTCATCGGGCTAGCTTTGGCGCTGGCAATCTTTCTCAAACGTAGACGGGCTCGGCACGGGTCTGATGCCGTCAAGACAGCTTAACCTGCTTGGCCAGCCCAGCGCACTTGTAAAAAGCAACTTGTATTTCCGGAAAGAAAAAATGAAAACCATTATCCGCAATCCTACTATCGTCACTGCTAGCGACACGTTCATAGCTGATGTATTGATCGACAACGAAACGATATCCGCCGTCGGCGTCGAACTGGACGTACGGGATGCGACCATCGTTGACGGCGAAGGAAAATATTTGCTACCGGGCGGGATAGATGTTCATACTCATCTCGATATGCCATTCGGCGGCACGAAGACTTGCGACGACTTTTATACCGGTCATGTTGCGGCCGCATTTGGCGGAACAACGACCCATATTGATTTTGCCATCCAGCCAAAAGGTGGTGGCCTTAAGGATGCCCTGAACATCTGGCACGAAAAAGCTCGGGACAAAGCGGTGATCGACTATGGCTTCCATGTCATCGTGACAGAACTGAACGACCAGGTGCTGGCTGAAATTGCCGAGCTGCCAGCTCAGGGGGTAACCTCAATCAAGATGTTCATGGCCTACAAAGGCATCCTGCAAGTAGACGACGATACTTTGTTCAAAGCCTTTGAAATGTGCCGGGATGTCGGCGTGCTGCCCATGGTGCACGCAGAAAATGGCTGCGCGATCGACGTGCTGGTTAAGCACGAACTGGCGAAGGGGCATTCCGACCCCATTTACCATGCACTTTCACGGCCAGCAAAATTGGAGGGGGAAGCTACGGGACGTGCTATTGCTCTGGCGGAAGTTGCCGGTAGTCCGCTGTTCATCGTGCACATGACCTGCGAAGAATCGTTGGGACAATTACGCGCAGCCCAGGATCGGGGCGCGAAGATTTACGGAGAAAGTTGCACCCACTACATGTTTTTCACCCTGCACGATCTGGACCGACCGGACTTTGAAGGAGCCAAATGGGTGTGTTCGCCGCCATTCAGGGAGAAAAAAGACCAGGAGGCAATCTGGAAGGCTCTGCGCAACGGCACCCTCAGTGTCGTTTCCACAGACCACTGCGCATTCAAGTTCGACGGACAAAAGAGTCTGGGGCGCGACGACTTTTCCAAGATACCCAACGGCGTACCGGGCATTGAAGAGCGCATGATGGTGATGCATCAAGGCGGCGTCAACGACAATCGCTTCAGCCTTAACCAACTGGTCGCACTGACGGCCACCAATCCCGCCAGGCTGTTCGGCCTGGAAGGACGCAAGGGATCAATTGCAGCCGGCTACGATGCCGATCTTGTGTTGTGGGACTTCAAGGCTCACGCGACCCTCTCAAAGGAGAACTTGCATTCGGCGGTGGACTACACGCTTTACGAGGGGCATGTCGTGAAAGGCGTGCCGCAAAAGGTGTGGGTGCGGGGAGAGTTGGTGGTCGACGGGGAAACATTTCTCGGCCAGCCGGGGAATGGAAAATTTCAGCCTCGGAAGGTTTTCGAGGTTTAGAAACAAGAGACTTGCCACCCAAGCAATTAGCGTTGCTTACTTTTAATCTCATCCTGGAATTCGATAGTGAACGGTAACTCACAACAGTCTACTAAATGTTCCGACAGCGTACGCGCCAGCCGTTTTGTCGACAAGAACCGCCTCTGGAACCGTCACATGGAAATGGCCGCGATCGGTGCGATTCCCGGCAATGGGGTGAACCGGCAGGCGTTGTCTCTCGAAGATATCGCAGCTCGAAAATTATTGATCTCCTGGGCAGCGGCACGGCATTACGAAATCGCTATGGACGGCATCGGCAACCTGTTCGTCCGCCGCACCGGAAACGAACCAGAGCTGGCCCCGGTGATGACCGGTAGCCACATGGACAGTCAGCCGATGGGGGGCCGTTTCGACGGTATATACGGCGTCCTGGCCGGGCTGGAAATCATGGAAGCTTTGGACGAGGCTGGCGTGCAGACCCGGCGACCCATCGATTTGGTGGCCTGGACCAACGAAGAGGGCAGCCGGTTTGCGCCCGGCGCCATGGGCTCCATGGTTTTCACCGGATCCCGTCCTCTGGACGATTTTTTGGGGGTAAAAGATCAGAATGGCATCACTCTGAGCGATGCGCTGGCCGACACCATCGCGGCCATACCGAACTGCGCTTCCCACGAATTTGCGACCCCTGTTGCTGCTTATGTGGAAGCACATATCGAACAGGGGCCGCTGTTGGAGCAATCAGGCTCGACCATCGGTGTCGTCACAGGCATCCAGGGATTCCGCTGGTTCAACGTGGAGGTGACCGGCGAAGCAGCACACGCGGGTACCACACCGATTTCCCTGCGCCGGGACGCGCTTCAGACAGCGGTAGCGTGTATATCCGCGCTGAACGCCTTGATTCGGGAAGAAACGGACACGCTGCGATTCACCATCGGGCGGCTGGACGTCACCCCGAATACACCCAATACGGTACCCTGCAGAGCTGCTTTTTCCATAGACCTTCGGCACCCGGATCAGGTGGTTCTGGAGCGGGTGGGGGATCTGGTGGAAGCGACTTGTCGCACAGCCTGCATCAGGTGCGCAGTGAAGGTCACCGAGATTGCCACGCGTTCGCCCTGCGTCTTCAACCCGAGTATGGTGGACTCGGTGGAAGAGGCGGCTGCAAGGCTCGGGCTACCCTCCATGAGGATGCCGTCGGGAGCGTTCCATGATGCGCTTTTTATGCACGAGATATGCCCGACGGGAATGGTGTTCGTGCCCTGCGAAAAGGGGATCAGCCACAATCCGGCGGAAAACGCGGCACCTGATGACCTTGTTGCCGGGGCGCGAGTTCTACTGGCCACATTGGTCGAACTGGCGAATGCCTGACTGGGGTGACCATGGAAAGAAGCAATGGACAACGGCTCACTGGCTGCACTTCATACTTGAGTCTATCCACAACTTGAAACATTTCAGTCTCGATTTATTGCAGGATCGAGTATCCATTCCGCACTATCGTTCCAGACGTCCATACGGGTGATTTTTTTATCGCGAACCTCGAAGCGGTCGAGATAGCGGTTCCCGGAAAAACTGCGTCCATCCGGCCATTCTCCATACAGTGTGCCGTTGGAATAGACGATGGTATGGTCATCGCGTTCCATCCAGTCAAAATGACCGAAGGCTTTTTTGACCCAGGCATAGCGAGCCTTGTTGAACATCGTTATCGCCTGTGCATCAGGCATTAATCGACGTCCGGTGAAGGTGATCTGCACACCGTCGGCCAGAAAAGTGGCGGCCTTCTCCGGGTCTGGCACCATGGATGCAGCCAGAAATTCGCTCACAATATTTACGGCTTCGTTAGTATTACTCATGGCTATCCTCACCATTCCTGGGCCCATTCAAAATATGGAACCCATCAGGCTTATTTACACTAAAGTTGAAAATTGACCTCTCCAGGCCGCCCCGGTAATTTCAGCATCGCGATAGCCGGTGCCGTACTGGCGATGATACGCCCTGCCCGAATTACCGCCAGGCGAGTAGCACGCAGTCGGATCGCCTCAACCGGATTGTGTGCCTGCAGCAGTACCAGATTGGCTCGGCAACCGACGGCGACGCCGTAGCCATCCAGCCCGAGTATCTTTGCCGGTACATTGGTGACTGCCTCGAAGCAGGCGTGTATCGCGTCCTGCCCGGTCATCTGGGCGACATGCAAGCCCATGTGCGCGACCTCCAGCATGTCACCACTGCCGAGGCTATACCACGGGTCCATCACGCAGTCATGGCCGAAGGCGACATCGATACCTGCGGCGAGCAATTCTGGCACGCGCGTCATGCCACGCCGCTTCGGGTAGGTATCGTGCCGACCCTGCAGCGTGATGTTGATCAGCGGATTTGCGATGACGGCAACTCCGGCTTCCTGAATAAGCGGGATCAGTTTTGAGACGTAGTAGTTGTCCATCGAGTGCATCGATGTCAAATGTGAGCCAGCTACCCGGCCCTGCAAGCCAAGCCGTTGTGTGTGGTACGTGAGGGTTTCGATGTGGCGCGACAGAGGATCGTCGGATTCGTCGCAATGCATATCGACCCGCAGCCCACGTTCGGCCGCAAGTTCGCACAAAATACGTACAGATTCTGCGCCATCAGCCATCGTACGTTCAAAATGCGGAATGCCGCCCACTACGTCCACACCCTTGTCGAGCGCGCGCTTGAGGTTATCGAGTGCATCGGGCGCACGCAGCAAGCCATCCTGTGGAAACGCCACTAATTGCAGATCAAGATAGGGTTTTACGCGCTCACGTACATATAGCAGCGCATCAACCGCCAGCAGGCGCGGATCACAGATGTCAACATGAGAACGAATGGCCAACAACCCCTTCGCGACAGCCCAGTCGCAATAGGCAAGTGCACGCTCAACCAGCGCTTCTTGCGTCAACAGTGGTTTGAGCTCGCCCCATAGCGCGATACCTTCAAGCAAGGTACCGGAGCGATTGACTCGCGGCAGCCCGAAAGACAAGGTCGAGTCCATATGGAAGTGGGCATCTACAAACGGTGCTGTCACCAGCTGACCGACAGCATCGATGGTTTGTGCAGCATCGGCGGCGAGCGCCGGCTGGATCGCGACTATTCGATCCCCTTCCATGCCAATATCAAGGCCGGTACGGCCATCGGCCAGCGTGCAGTTGCGAAGAAGAAGATCAAGCATATGCGTAGTCCAGTTTTAAAAACTCCATTTTCAGTGCGCAATGCCGCAACCGCACAGCAACAATTCTGTCAGGTGCTCAGTCGCTTTGTGCATCTGCTGTGCATCTAACGCTTGCACTCCGAGCACCGCGCAGATCTGTGTATCGAAGTCAGCATACGTTTGCGTCGCGGCCCAGATGGTAAAAAAAAGATATTTCGGATCGACCGGCATCATTTTGCCTTGCGCGATCCAGTGTTCGATCACCTCTGCCTTACGCTCGACCAACTGACGCAGATCCTCGCGTAAATAGTCGCCGATCTCGGGCGCGCCGTGCAGAATTTCATTGGCAAACACGCGCGACGCATCCGGGTGGGTGACGGAAAGCTGCATCTTGGCCCGAATGTAATCAGTCAGCGCGGTGCGCGGATCATTGTCCTCGTGAATGCTGTCGGTCTGCGCGAGCCACAATGAAAGGATGTTTGCCAACACCGCACGGTAGATCGCTTTCTTGCTTTTGAAGTAATAATGCAGGTTGGACTTCGGGATGTGGGCGCACTCGGCGATTTCCGCCATCGTTGCCCCGACGAATCCTGCGCGCGCGAAAACATGTTCCGCCGCACGCAAAATATTAGCCTCATTGCTCAAACGAATGCGACTCTTGCTATCGCCTTCCATAACTATCTCACTTGGTACCGAACATCCGGTCGCCGGCATCTCCCAGTCCGGGTACGATGTAGCCATGATCGTTCAGGCGTTCATCCAGCGCAGCAGTAGTCACCGACACGTCTGGATGAGCCGCCTGCAAGGCAGCCAGACCTTCGGGTGCCGCCAGCAAACACACATACTTGATCGCGCTCGCGCCGCATTCCTTCAGTCGGTTCAATGCAGCAATGGCTGAATTACCTGTCGCCAGCATCGGATCGACCACAATGACCAGACGCTCGCTGATGTCGTCCGGCACCTTCATGTAATACTCGACTGGCTCCAGCGTTTGCGGATCGCGGTACAGGCCGATATGGCCGACACGCGCGGCTGGCAACACATCCAGCATGCCGTCTAGCATGCCGTTGCCGGCGCGCAGGATCGACACCAGGCACAACTTCTTGCCACTGATTATCGGCGACGACATAACCGTCAGCGGCGTCTTGATCGTGGCCATTTCAGTGGGCAAATCACGAGTAGCCTCGTAGACAAGCATCTGACTAATTTCACGTAGCAGCCTGCGAAAATTATCGGTATTCGTCTCCTCATTCCGCATGAAGGTCAATTTGTGCTGGATCAGAGGATGGCTGATCAGGTTAAACATTTTTGTCATCACATTTTCTCGATTCTCAGGGGGGTCAAAAAACAGTGCCATCGCTGGCGATTTGTACCGGAGGGGCGCCACCAGGCCTGCGTTCCGCAGCGATCCGGCGACCCGCCGCCCAAGTGCCGCCTTCCAATATGCGTGCCAGCGGAAACGCGGCTGCATCCAGTCCTAACTTGGCACGTACCGCGTCCGCCAAATGGTCGAGTGCGATCACCGTCAGTGCGCGCCATTCCACCACAGCAGGATCGTCGACCATCATGCTGTCGATAAAAAACTCCGGATTGCGGGGCTCCAGCAAACCGAAATCCAATAACAAGCCGCC
This sequence comes from Sulfuriferula multivorans, assembly GCF_003851125.1. Taxonomy (GTDB): domain Bacteria; phylum Pseudomonadota; class Gammaproteobacteria; order Burkholderiales; family Sulfuriferulaceae; genus Sulfuriferula; species Sulfuriferula multivorans. Next base: position 120,208 of record NZ_BGOW01000020.1, read on the forward strand.
ATTCCGATATTCAGGCAGCCCCGTTAACTGGTCCAGACCGACGACTTTCAATCCACTTTCTTCCAGTGGTTCGAGCAGTGAATAGGTGAGCCACTGGCTGAGTTTGTGGAACGGCAGCAAGCCATCGCGGGTACCGGAATGCCGCCAGCAGTCTCCCAGTGATACACCATCAAGCGAGATACGCCCCGGCCATACAGGGCCCAACGCGCGCAACAACGTTTCCAGCACAAAGGCCGCGTCGATCTGATTGCCAACAGCATGCGCGGCCAGATAGTCATACAGATTGCCGAGCCGGGCCGGGCTGCCGAATACGGCCGGCGTAGCCGCCACCACCGTACCGAGACGCTGCAGCAGTTGCGTGCGACCCGACAGTCCGACCAGCGGATTGTCATTATCAACCTGGAACACCTGAGCTAACGTTAGCGGGTCCAGCTGCGCCAGCGCAGACGCATCGGCGCGCAGCGGTTGCGTTGAGTCGGCTGATAGCGCCCCACTTGCAAAGAGCGTCAGACTGGCGACACCTAAACCCTCCGAGCGCGCCAGTATCATTTCATGCGGATGATCCACGTAACGCCAGTCAGGGCCAGCCCCCGCATCCAGCAACACACTGGATATCACCAGATCAATCCGGGTACGGGCGCGCTCCGCGCTCTGCCAAATGGAGTTGGCGGAAAGCTGCGCCCAGCGGTCAATACCACCAACCTCGTAATGCCGCCAGCGGCTGTGATAGGGCACTTGCAGAGTTGGGTAACGCTGGATAATCGTGTCTACGACATAGGCTGCCGTGATGTCGAGTTGTTCGGGGTGCCAGGTGAAATAAGCGGCAGTACCCTGCTCCGCCAGCGCCATGATCTGCGCGCAATGGCTGCGCACAGCTTCCGCCGTTAAAAGCGCCGCTGCAGGATGCGCGGCTGGAACCGGCGTGTGCCAGTTCAACTCAGCTTCAATGTTCAACTGATCGCTCATTGTTATACGCCTAACTCCCGCCCCTTGGCCATCGCCAGTTCCTCGATTGAGACTGGTGCACCCGCCGCAAAGTAGCCGGCTGCAACTTTGGCATCCATTTCGACCCGGGCATCGGCCGGAATCAGTTCGTCAGGGATCGGCACACGTTCCACCACCTCGATTCCCTGCGCGGTCAGCGCACCGTGCTTCATGTTGCTCATCGAGGCCCAGCGATCAATGCGCTTGATGCCGAGCCAATGAAACACATCCGGCATCAGTTCCTGGAAGCGCATATCCTGCACCCCAGCCACACATTCGGTACGCGCAAAATAGGTTTCCGCACGGTCGCCACCGACCTGACGCTTACGTGCGTTATAAACGAGAAACTTGGTCACCTCGCCCAGCGCCCTGCCCTCTTTGCGGTTATACACAACCAGCCCGACGCCGCCTTGTTGCGCCATCTCGATGCAGACCTCGATGCCATGCGCAAGATAAGGACGACAGGTGCAGATGTCAGAGCCGAACACGTCAGAACCATTGCATTCATCATGCACACGGCAGGCGACGCGGGTGACCTCCTTGCCGAGTGCGCTGATCTCCCCAAAACAGTACAGCGTCATGCCGCCGATCGGCGGCAGGAAAACCTTGAGATCGAAGCGCGTGACCAATTCTGGGAACATGCCACCGGTTTGCTCGAACAAGTGGCGCCTTAATGCGCTTTCATTAATGTTGAAACGCTTCGCCAGCCCGGGTAGATACCAGACCGGATCAATCGCTGCCTTCGTCACACGCACATCGCCGTTCTCGAACAGAATCTCGCCATCTGGCTTCAGCCTGCCCGCGCTCATCGCCTCCTTCAGTTCCGGCATATTAATATGGGCTTTAGTAACAGCGATGGAGGGGCGGATATCTATCCCAGCCGCCGACTGCTTTGCGAATACAGCCGGTGCCATGTGCCCATAGGGATCGAACGACACAATCTTGTCCGGGTCACCCCATTGCGGATGCGGACCGATCAGTTCTGCCGGCGCGGTATTGGTGAAGTCGGGACGATGATCCCGGTCAAGCGTGCCGGACGCGACCGCAAGCGCACGGTAAATTGCATAGGCACCGGAATGGGTACCGATCGCATTGCGATGCTGCGGGGTAGTCAGACTGGCGATAATCGGGCCACGGATTTCCGGGCTCTCGGCGCCCCAATGGATTTCGTTGGAAGGCTGTTCCTTGCTGCTTTGGGAATGATGTGACGTCAGAACAATATGGTCAGACATGCTTAAGTCTCCAAACTCGAAATCGTCAAATGCAGTGCTTCACAGAAACAAAAGCGAATCAAAAATGATCAACAATATAATCTTGACCAAATGGTCAGCTTTTACGTTGTAAAGCACTTCCCATGCCAACAAAAATTCGCGATTTTCCCGCCTAAAGCTCGATATTCAGCGCTTTCAAAGGATGCGATGCACAAAACTGGCGCACACGACGCTGCGTTATAGTGCCTCGCACTTTCAAATCCACATCTCTGCGTTTGCATAATTATGCAATCAGGGCAGCAATCGATCGCGTGTGTTTTAACCCGGTGAAATAGACAAAGGCGGAATGCAGAACCGAATATTTTTGCTGTTGGAAAATTTTGGTTTGCGCTGATGCTTAGACTTGGTGAGTTGCGTCTAGGCACTGCAAGTTCCAAGTATGCTGAGGCAGTTAACATTATGACCATGGAGGTCTCCTGCTCGGCCATATCTAACGCAGAACATTGAAGCTCAACGTGAACCCAGAGACAATTCATCCTGGGTCTAGCAGTATCCTTTCAGCGAGATGAGAACCCCTGGCCGTTTACAGATGCGAAGCCTATGATGGAAACTCCAGCGTCCTGTTAGGCTAACCTTGACTAAAATCCCGGAACGATGGATACACCCGCAGTCGGGTGACCGATTCTGTACCCAGTGCAAGGATTTCTGCGCATCAATCGGAGGTATGCAAATAGTCTCGGAGGATAAATTGCATCAACGCTGGATTTGCAAACAATGCAAAGTGCGTCGCGATGAAGTCCTGTAAAAATTTACCCATCCCCGCTTGTAAAGCGCGAACACTTTGACGCTATCCGTCGACAATCAAATGAGTCACTGAATTCTATTTTCAGGAGAAACCATCATGTCCATATCCATGTATCTGGCATCAGTCCCGCCCATTCTCCGTGCACTGACTAACTTGCGCGCGATTCTCGAAAAAGCCGCTGCACACGCCGAGGCCAGGAAGATCGACCCAGCGGTTCTGGTCAACGCACGCATCTTTCCGGATATGCTTCCACTCGTGCGTCAGGTTCTGATTGCGACAGACAATGCCAAGGGCGCCGCTTCGCGTCTTGCCGGTATGGAACCACCGAAGTACGAAGACAACGAAACCACCTTTCAGGAACTGATGGCTAGAATCGACAAGACGATTGCCTTGCTTCAAACATTCAATCCAGAACAGATCGATGGTTCGGAGGATAAAACCATTTCGCTGCCTATGCACGATAAGACGCTTACCTTTAAGGGCATGCCCTACTTGCTCGAGTATGTGCTCCCCAATATCTATTTCCATGTCACAACCACCTATGCGATTCTTCGGCATAACGGGGTGGAAATCGGCAAACAGGATTTCTTGGGCAAGCTTTCCTAGCGCATGAGCTACACCGATTTTTGAGATGTCAGCGAGCATACGCCAGCGTATCTTTGCAGGTCGATGATTGCCTCAAATTAATTTGTGACGGTCTATCAGGCCAACCCAGTGATCGTCTGTTCCTTGGCCAGAGCCGTCGTTGGCGTACTGCGTATGACAGCTATGCACACTGGCCATTGGCTAGAAATGCGCTTAATAGCCGCTTACATCTTCGGCGAATACATACTCCCAACCGGTTCTGTTGAAAAACTCAAATTTTCGGTGTCCTGAATTTCTGCCAAAATTCAATAGGTATGCATAGATGTGTGTAGGTGATCTTGGTTAAATTCGAGAGCAATTTCCGTAGCCCCCATATCTATGACCGACGCACACACCATAATGCCCTAGAATTTTTTCTACTCCACCAAAAATGACTTTTTCAACAGAATCAACCCTTAGCAGCCGATCGATCTTCTCAAAATAAGACTCCAGTCGAATCCATCCGATTCTGCTGCGGCACAACCTTTGCTGCCACAGATGCCGCCGATAATTTGATTGCGAAATGCCGCTGAAAACGCCAAGCCATAAGGCTAAACCTGGGCTTCCACCGATTCCCGGACGGTTGGACTATCGCCTTCATCTGTAAGCGCGCCTCATCAGGGCTGCCAGAATTCGAGATTAGAGGGGTCCGTATCTAAGCGCGGCGCGCAATGAGGTCAATCTCAACAAGTGCACTTTTCGCTAGTCCGGACACGCCAACGCAGGTGCGCGCCGGTCGCCGCCCGACTGGGAAATAGCTTGCATAGACAACGTTCATCGCTTCGTAGTCATCTTCGAAGTGCGTAAGGAAAATCCTCACTGACAGCACATCGTGCAAAGTGCATCCGCATCCGGACAGGACAGTCTCTAGGTTCTTCATGACTTGGTGCGTCTGCGCTTCTATGCCCTCCGGGTAGGGTGCTTCCAGCGAGGTATCGATAAAAGGCATTTGCCCCGTCACGAATAACCATCCATCCCTTTCGACGGCGTGGCTGAATGGCGCGACCGGGTCGGGTGCCCCAGAAATCATGTGAAAAATCGTTGTCATAGCTCAGTGCCCCATCTCAATCAACGGTAGAATTCACGGCATCGTTGGAACAAGTCTGCTTGTGGATCACATCTGTGGCCGTATGGGGATCTTCACGTTCTTCAGCACACCGTGGCTTGATGATGCTGCGGCGTCCACCGGAAATTGTAGACAGCGTGTGCGCAGTCCATGCCTTGGCTGCAGTCGATTTCGTAGATGGTGACCACTTCGCGCTGCTTGGGTTTCGTGAGTAAATCGCCGGATACCCCCCACTAGGCAGAGGCATTGCTTCCAAATGCGCGGCCCTCATATCTTCTATTAAAGGACAAACACGGCAGTACATCCAGTATCCGAACCTCCCATACCAGCTTAACGGCCGACGAAAACGTTCTTTCGGATTGAGCCGTGTACACCCCAGTTGGCATCGACGACCTGGGTCACACCGAAGTCCGCCGCCACCGACAGCAGCGAGATTGCTTCATCTTCGCTCAGGTGATGCACAGTCATCAAAAATCGTCGCAGCTTACGGAAGGCGTCGCGCATGGCCTTGTCCAGGCTGGAGTGGTTCGCCACCTCGGTTTGTGCATTGACGCCCAGTTCGACTAGGTAGTTGGGGAACGTGAAGCCGTAGACGGACCATTGCGAATCGGTTTCGAGCAGGGGGTGGGTCAACCCCTCCAGGATTGTTCCACCCAGGTCATTTTTCTTGTGCAGGATGAACTCAAAGTCCCCCGTAAGCGAGGTCTCGATCGCCGTGCCACCCAACTCGCTGTCACCTTGTGCTGCATGCGGATCACCCACAGAGAAGAAGGCCCCGTCGACGGCAACGGGGTAGTATATGCGTGCGCCCTTGCCAATGCGCCAGTCGTCGATGTTGCCGCCGGTGTAGCTCGGTGGGATTGAGCTGACGTAGTCAGACTCCGAAGGTGCCAGGCCCATAGTGCCGAAATGCAGGCGCGCAGGTACTTTGACGTTCTGCAGGATGTTCTCGCGCTTGCGGATCAGCGAATGATCCACTTTGACACCGGGATAGTCGATCGTCGAATGAACGATGCCATCTGGATCGGTCTGCGGCGTCCAGACGTAGTTGTAGACAGCGCGAGCGAAGGGTTCTCCGGAGGTGTCGAGTTCGAAGATGGTGACGACTTCGCGCGGCTTCGGCTCCTCGATCAGGTCGTGGTAATGAAAGCCCCATGAGGCAGCCACGTTGGATCCAAAGCAACGTCCGGCATGGCAGGCGCTGCAACTCGGGCGAGGCCGCACATCCAGGATCCGAACCTCCAGTACGTCGCCAGGCTCAGCGCCTTCAATTGCCACCGGGCCGGTCAACAAATGCACGCCGACCCCTTCCCCTGAGCCCAGCTTGAACGGTCCTTCCGTGGGGCCGGCTCCGCGACGCGGTATGGCTTTGTGTTCGCGCGTCCATTTAAATACGCTTTCTGCGCCAGGATCACCCTCAATCATGCGTTCATGGTCATCGTTCGCATGGTGCGTGAGTGTTTCGATGGTGGCACGGTCGCCCGACTTCAGGGTCAGGGCCGGCGCAACCACCTTGCTGAAATAGCCCCAATTTACGGTGGAGGGAGATACAGGAAGAATGTGATGTTTCACGCTTTGACCTCGTGGATCGGCTGATGGGTTGATTCGGTATTAGCACCCATGACACTGAGGAACTTGGCTGTCAACGGATGGCGAGGCTGCGTCAGCACTTCGTGCGCCGGGCCTTCTTCGACGACCGAACCACCGCTGAGGAAGACGACGCGGTCCGCCACTTCTTCGGCGAATCGCAACTGGTGGGTGGAAATGATCATGGTCAAACCATCTTCGACAGCGAGCCGCCGGATGACATCCAGCACTTCGTTGATCAGTTCTGGATCCAACGCAGAAGTAGGCTCGTCAAGCAGCAGCACGCTGGGATTGGGCGCCAGCGCCCGAGCAATCGCGACACGCTGCTGTTGTCCGCCGGACATGTGCCGAGGCAGAGCGTCAACACGATGACTCAGCCCCACGCGCTCCAGCAGTTCGCGCGCGCGCCGGTCGGCATCCTCTTGCGACATGCCATGCACCCAGCGCAATGGCCCGGCAATGTTCTCCAGTGCCGTCAGATGGCTGAACAGGTTGAATTGTTGGAACACCATGCCAACGCCGACGCTGGCACGCTCGTTTGCCAAGTCATGCTGGGTCATCAGTTGACCACTCGGGAGATAGCCAAGGCGTTTTCCACCCACGTGGATCTGACCCAAATCCCAGCCATCCAGGTGACTGATGCATCGCAGAAGCGTGCTCTTGCCAGACCCGCTCGGACCCAGCAGCGCCACCACTTCCCCGGTACGGACGATGAGGTTGAGCCCATCAAGCACAGATTGCTCGTCGTAGCGTTTGGACAATCCAGTGACGCGCACCGCCTCCTCATGGCTGGCGAGCGAGATGGATCTCTCCCCAGCCGAAATCGCTGCTTTGGCAGACACCTCCATCGCGTGGCCTGCTGTATCGGGCGAAGGTGTTTCCGATGGATCTTCCGGCGCGGCCCGTACCTTCGTCGCGGCCTGTTTCACTCGGCCTCGGCGCCACGGGAGCAGACGAGCGAAACGGCTCTTCGATACCTGCCTGTCCAGATCGAGCCCATCTTCGACGAGCAGCTGGATCAGGCTGATACCGCCGGTCAGTGCCAGATAAATCAGGCCCGAAGCAAGGAAGACAGAAAAGAAATCGAAGGTGGAGGATGCGAGCTGTGTGCTGCGCAAGGTCAGTTCCTGGACGGAGATCACCGAGGCCAGCGAAGAGTTCTTCAATGCACTGATCGATTCGCTGCCGAGCGCCGGCACCATGGTCCGGATCGCCTGGGGCGCGATCACGCGGCGCATCAACACCCCAGGCGTCATGCCAAGGGCCTGTCCCGCCGTGACCTGCCCCCTGTCCACTCCGAGCACCCCGGATCGCAGCATCTCGGCGATGAACGGCGCCTCATTCAGGGCCAGGGCGAGGCCACCCGCAGCAATCGCCGTCAGCTTGATTCCGATGAGGGGAAGAGCGTTGTACGCAAAGACCATCTGGAGGATGAGCGGGGTACCACGAAAAATGATCGAGTAACCGCGCGCAGCCGTAGCCAGCGGAGCAAAGCGGCTGAGCTGCATGCTGGCCAGAACCATTCCCACCACCAACCCGCCTGCCAGGCCCAACCCGGTTACTGCCAACGTAAAGCCTATTCCCTTGAGTAGATAAGGCAGGGTCAGATAGTGGAGGAAGAGGTCCATTTACTTCGCTATCACGAGTCGGGGAGCTTCCATGTTTTCAACAGGGATGGACCACTTCTGTAGCATTTTGGTCTGCAGGCCAGCCTTTTGGATCTCGATCAGTGCTGCCATGACGGCGTCACGGAACTCTTTCTTACCCTTGGGCACCGCGATGCCGACTGAGTAAGGCAGCGCCAGGGTGGCGGCCTTCCCGAGTTTGTCCGGATAGGCCTTGACCGCCTGATCGACGGTGTTGACGTCGTTGATGTACGTATCGGCGCGACCTGCCAGGATGGCTTGGATACAGTTGGCATTGTTGTCGTACAGTTGAAGCGCAGGCTCTGCTTTGCCGGCTGCTTTGCACGACGATGCGAGATTCTGGATCAGCGGCACCTCGACGTAGCCGGTGTTTTCGGCTGCCGTCGCGCCGCACAAGGACTTGTCGATACCAGTGATCTTCTTGGGATTGCCCTTGGCCACCAGTACACCATCGAACACCTTGGAATAGGTGATGAAGTCGGCGGCCTTGGCGCGCTCCTCGGTGGCATAGATGTCGGAGATAACGATGTCGGCCTGACCACTTTGCAGCGTGGTCAGCAGGGCCGCGAACGCGACCGGTTTATAAGTCATTGTGAAGCCGAGACAGCTGCCGATGGCCTCGCCCAGATCAATGTCGAAGCCGATGTATTTGTCCGGGTCGTTGGGATCGATGGTTTCGTAGCCGGGGGTGTGTGGGTTGATCGCGTTGACGAGCGTTTTGCCCTTGAACTGAGGAAACTTCTTCTGCAAGGCCATGCATGCTCCCGGTGCCGTCGGCACGGCTGACTGGGCTTGCCCGGAGACTACGAATGCCGCGAGGAAAGTGGCGCTGATAGCAACCTGGCGTAAACGCCAGAAAACACCACCTTTGTCCCCCATCAGTTTCATGAATCTGTGGCGATTCATCCCGGCAGCTAAAACATCGGCAAATTTTTCCCCACGAAACTGTTCAGACATGTTTTTCCCCTAAAAGTTGATACGGTTTGACAAACACTACTGGAGAGCGAAAAGCAAGCCTTGTGCCAGACAGAAGAAATAATTCAATGTTATGTTTTGTATGGTTAATGCTTTTATGCATACCGTTGCCATCCAAAATATCACCCAGGACGTGCACCACCCTATAGCAACCCGCACCAAGGATGAATCATGTCATATGTAAGCTGTAGTGACGGTAGCGACTTACAAATACATTTCCATGAAAATGCGAATGGATGCATTGATGTCTATCAATTGGCTTTAATGCCGTTTGTTAGATGGGCAGCGAAAAGGGAGGTACAGCGGCGCGCGGGAATGGTGCGAACAAGTGATTTAGAATTTAAGGAAGAGGTGAGCCAGTATTTGGAGAAAGCACTCGCTGATGATACATGGCTTGCGAAGTGCAAAGGACGAGAACTGCTGAAGGCTTATTGCGGAGAACTCAATATTAAGTACGAGTTGTTCCGCAATTTGTTGATTGACCTCCTTGAAGTTGACCCCATTTCACGGACACCTTATTGTTCTTGCAGAAGGAGTCCGAAGTGAGCAAACCGCATACCCCCAAGCCGCCTTATCCGGCGCAATTTCGTGAGCAAATGATTGAACTGGTTCGTGCCGGACGCAAGCCCGGCGAACTGGCCAAGGAGTTTGGCTGCCATGCCACCAGCATCCTGAACTGGATGCGCCAGGCCGATGCGTCCAGCGGCGTTGCCCCTGGAGAGGCCGGTGCGTTGAGTGCCAACGAGCGCCAGGAACTCATCGAGCTACGCCGCAAGCTGCGTCAAGTTCAGATGGAGCGCGACATCCTGGCAAAGGCTACGGCCTGGTTTGCCCACAACGGCGACAAGACGTTCACCCCGTCTACGCGCAGATTGCAGCCAACCAGGCCGAACTGCCGGTGCGCGCGATGTGCAAAACCCTCAAGGTCTCGGCCAGCGGCTTCTACGGCTGGCTGCAACGTTCCGTGTCCCCACGTCAGCAAGCCAACGTCGTGCTGACGGCGCAGATTCGCGCAGCGTTTATCGCCAGCGATGAAACCTATGGCATGCCGCGCATCCGCGCCGAGCAGCAAGACGCAGGCGTGAACGCCAGCCGCAAGCGCATTGCCCGTCTGATGCGTGAGGGGCAAATGCGTGGCGTGAGCCGCAGGCGCAGCTTCTGCGTGACCACGGAACGCGATGTGCGCCATCGCCCGGCACCGGATCTGGTGAATCGGATATTTGTGGCGACCAACATCAACCAGCTGTGGGTGGCGGACATGACCTACCTGCCGTCGTGGACAGGTTTCCTGTACTTGTCCATGGTCATCGACGTATACAGCCGCAAGGTAGTGGGCTGGGCGTTTGGGGAGCGCATGACCGCAGACCTGGTGATCCTGGCGCTCAACATGGCCTTGATGACCAGAAAGCCCGAGTCGGTGATTCACCACTCTGATCAAGGCAGCCAGTACACCAGCATTGCGTTTGGCAACCGCTGCAAGGAAATGGGGGTACGTCCCTCGATGGGAAGCGTGGGTGATGCGTATGACAACGCCATGGCGGAGAGCTTCTTTGCCAGCCTGGAATGTGAACTCATTGCCCGGCGTAGCTGGAAGACCAAGACCGAGGCACGCCTGGCGGTGTTTACCTGGATTGAGAGTTGGTACAACCCGCGCAGGTGGCATTCAGGATTGAATTACCAGTCACCCAATAACTTTGAAAGGAAACATCAGCAAAAATCCACCAACACCGAAAACCAGTTAATCCATGAGCTTCAATGAAGAAGCTCAAACTGTCCGTGGAAATGGGTCAAGTCCAAAGGCGGAATGCAGAACCGAATTTTTTTCTGTTGGAAATTTTGGTTTGCGCTGATGCTTAGACTGGGTGATTTGCGTCAAGGCACTACAAGTCCCGTCCCAGTTGTGCCAAGGACAAGTCTCAATACTGTTCGGTTAGAATCTTTTTGCATATATTTTCCTTGGAGGCACTGGCAGTGGCGCAAGCAGTTGCGGTGAGAAGTTCGTCTGAA